>NZ_JBALDF010000028.1:0-143359 GCF_036917275.1 Nostoc sp. | reverse complement strand
ATTGCAACTTGGGCAGATGTAATCAACCGGGCTAACCTGGGTATGGAAGTAATGCACGAGCGCAACGCTCACAATTTCCCCTTAGATTTGGCAGCAGGTGACTTTGCTCCTGTAGCTCTTACCGCTCCTGCTATCAACGGTTAAATAGTAAAGTTTAGCTAAATTAAAAAGCGCTCTCCCGAAAAGGGGGGCGCTTTTTAGTATCAACGATAATAGTGCTTAATCTGGCAGCGCATTCTTAGTTGAGTGTGCGGTAGTGCAAAAACAACTCACTTCCAACCTGACGAGTTTCGATGAGTTGGAGATGAGGAGCAGCATTGGGAACAAAACCCTCTCCCTCCACTGGGCTAGGGGCGTGCTTTCCTCCATAAATGACAGGCCAAATTGTCAACCACCAATCGTCAATTCGCCCTGCCTTTACTAGAGCAGCTGTTAAAGAGCCGCCTCCCAAAGCCACGACCTTGTGAATACCCCGCTCTGCCATCAAGCTGTAGGCTCGATCCCAGTCCAGGTCTGTATCTCCTAAATCAATTAATTCAGCCAGTTTTAGCAAGGTTGTTGCATCAGAATTGCGCTCCAAACCAGTCCGTGTCGTAAATATCCATCGCTCAATGTCCTGGCTTAAAAAAGGCAAGTCCAGCGATAAGTCAAGGGAACCTGAGACAACGCAGGTAATAGGCTGGGGAGACTGACCTCGAACTTTACGTGCTGCCAACAGTTCGGGATTGCGAATTGTATAGCTGACTCCTTCAGCCCGAATTGTCCCTGCTCCTACCAGGATTAAATCAACAAGTGAGACTTGATACTCCAAGTGTGCTTGATCAGCTGCATCTGAATTACGGGGTGCTTGAGGATCTACGGCACTAATCTTTCCATCGGCCGTCATTGCAAGAACTACAGTTGTTTCGATAGCTGACATGATTACGTTATGACGGTTTTTTGTAATTTTACCTTTTTGAATCCTTTGATTCATCCAATCAATTCACCTACCGCACATCCGCCAATTGATGAGGTGACATTAACGAACGATTCTAGAAGCGTGGCGAGAACCTACTACATGGCAACACCCACTTCTAAAAAAGATATTTTCCAGAACTATAGCCCTTCAGGTGATGGACTTGTGGAGCGATGCGCTTTAGGCGAACTTTTAACGAGGAGAAAACTGAATGACAAATTGTGAGTCCCCAGCACAACTTTACAAGTACGCTAGGAAGCAGATCAATTAATCTCCTTTCTTAATAATTCTGGAATCTGAGAAGGACGTTCAGCTACTGGAACTTGTGCTTCTTTTAAAGCAGCTAATTTACTTTGGGCTGTGCCAAAATTAGGATCGCGTCCGATAACCGTTGCTAAAGTCCCAGTTTGACGCCAACTCTTTCCTGGTGGCGCTTGTCTACCTGCAATGTATGCAATTACTGGTTTATCAATTGCCTCAGCAATGTACCGGGCTGCTGCTTCTTCACTACCACCACCAGGTTGACCGACTAAAACGATCGCCTGTGTAGTTTCATCCTCATCGAGAATTTGTAGCCATTGGAGAAAGGAAGAACCGACGATCGCATCACTACCAATACTGACACTAATCGACTGCCCCAAACCGGCTTTTGTTAATTCATAAGCAACTTCGTAGGTGAGGGTGCTGCTACGACTAACGATCCCCACTGTTCCAGGAGTATAAAACTCGCTAGGTTGAGTACCCAAAAGAATTTTTCCCGGCACAATGATCCCAGGACTGTTGGGCCCGATTACCAAAGTTTCACATGCCTCGGCTTTGCGGAGTAATTGCACCATATCCAAAGGCGGCACGCCAGCGGTAATAATAATGATCTGGCCAATATGAGATGCGATCGCCTCTAATGCCGCATCTAGCACGTCGTAAGGATCTACACAGATAATTGTCGTGTCAATTGCCCCAAATTGTTCTATTACCTCCTCTACTAAATCAAATACTGGCAATCCATGCAGTTCCTGTCCGCCACATCCAGGATTGACACCGGCTACTAAATTCGTGCCATAAGCTTGCATTTGAGCAACATGAGTGCCTGATATAAATTCACAAAAGCCTTGAATTAACACTTTGCTGTCTGGCGTTAGGTTCATAAAAAATTACTGTAAGTTTGGCAACCCAGTCCCTTGAATTACTGGGCATAAAAACGACATATTTTCAGTGTCGTATTGATTCTATTTTTACTGAAATTACAAAAACTAGTCTTGAGACTGAGTGTTCCAAAAATCGGAAAACCTGCCTCTAGCTAAGAATATTCAGTTTGAATGCACTATATAATTTAGTCCCAGGAAGCAAAGCTGTACTTATTTTCAGCATCAAATTCAAAAATTTATACCCTGCGGTAAAAATTAATAATTTATGATTTTTGAATTGTCACAAAATGACACTCACTATTTCTTATGAGCCGTTGGTTTAGCAAGACGAATTGCTGCCGCTACTGCCTCATCTAAATTTTCTACCACAACAAGCGCGTCGTTGTGGGTTTTTAGTGTTGCTAAATATTGTCTAGCAGCATTGAATTCAGAACCAGCAAGACGAACAACTAAGGGTGAAAAATTCCGCTCTCGCCGACTTTTACTACCATTAGAGTGTACAACCTGTGATTGAAGTTCGCTGTTGTCTTGCCGCACAACTCTGGCTATAACTTCAGCCACTTCCTCAGTTAGAGGAATGCTACCCAGAAAGTTAATTAGTATTACTTGAATGCTTTTGTCAGCCTCCAGGATTTTCAGACCTATCTCTAGGCGATCGCAGAAGGTAGTTGGTGTCGTATCTGTCAGGAAAGCATGACGTAGATTTAAACAAACACCTGGA
Organism: Nostoc sp.; assembly: GCF_036917275.1. GTDB lineage: Bacteria > Cyanobacteriota > Cyanobacteriia > Cyanobacteriales > Nostocaceae > Nostoc. The sequence continues at coordinate 140,538 of NZ_JBALDF010000028.1, read as the reverse complement.
TTACCACCAGCATTAGCGACTAAATCCAAAGTTGCCATCACTGAACCAGTACCATTACCTAAAATACCAATTTTTCCATGCATTTTCACACCATCCCAGTCACCCAAGATACCATTTATTTCAGTACTGGTATGACGGCTGATAATTTTTGCCGCCATCTCGGCAAGATCGGGATGACGTTTGATCGCCCGTTCGTTGACCCTGACTTTACCATTAAGAGCCATAACTTGACTAGTAGCACTGACTGCCAAGGGATTAATTTCGACTAAATCCAGGTCTTTTTGCACAAATAACTGGTACATTTTCTCTACAACGCTGCTTACTGACTGCATCAGCGTTCCCTGCAAACCCATTTTCAAAGCCAATCGTCGGGCATAAAATGGCGAGAATTCTTGTTCTACAACAACATAGTGCATTTTTTCCCCAGCGGATTCCCAATCTATGTTTGCTTCTTTGCAACCTAAAAGTACCGGTCGGCAAACAGCAGTATCTAAAACCACCGCTAGATAAAATTCCTGGTTAGCGTCGTATTGGGATTCTGCCAGCACAACTTCTGGCAATTCGCCCCATATTGGTAAACTAAAGATATTTTGAGCAGCTGCTATCGCATCGATAGTCGTTTCGGCAAACCTGACTCCACCTGCTTTTGCCCGTTCTGCTCCATGTACTTGAGATTTCAGTACAATTGGAAAGCGAATTTTTAAACGTTTCAAATCTGTAGGATGGTCAATTCGTTGCGAAGGCAATACAGGAATGCCTATTTTTCCAAACCATTCTTTAACTTGATACTCTAATAAATCCATTGATACACCTTGTATTGACACTTTTCCAGTCTTTAGTTAGTGCTGTCTTAATATTTTGCAGCATCTTTATTGCAGAATTAAGCTTTTGGCAGCTATAAAAATTTATTTTTCACGGATCAATTTTATCGAATTCAGCAAATGAGGCACATTAATTTTGATAGCCAACCTGTTTGTGCCAGAGCCACAACATGAAATTAATCTCCTCAGTAAGTTTCCCAGCATAGAAGATAACTACCATTTCTGTCAAAACCCTCTGATATCACATCGTTTCCTTGACCTTTGGATAAATTTGTCACAACTGTGCAACTAGAATTTTGCACAGCAGTAGCTCCGGTGAATTTAATTGTCACGAAATAATGCGGTGGAAATACTCAAAAAATCTATTATTCCCATTTTTTATTTGTAATTTATATCTGAAGAGAGATTATTTAATTTTGCATCAAGTGCTGTGAAAATGTAGTGATGCGAACAATTGCTCCTCTTTGAATTTTTGGTGAAAAGTTAAAATTTGTGTTAGAAAGTTGGTCGTTCAGATTTTCAGGCTGTGGTTGGTTAAACTGTGCATTTGCATTCAACAAATCTAAAAAGTTCATTTCATCTTCTTAAAGATAATCAAAACAATATAGAAGTTCAGCGGGAAAGCTCTATGAAAGTAGCAGTCCAGCAGGAAGATTTACAGCTTTTAGCCAAAACTTTGCAGGAACAATTACTTGTAGAAGTCTCAACGGCTGATGTCTTCGAGGTTAAGTGTGCCGTCAATAAAGACGGATTAATGATTTTAACGCAACATGAATCAGATGTAATAGTTGACGCTCAGATAATCTTTGCAGTCCTTGAGAAAGTACTTCAGTCTATAGCACCTAACAGTGAGCAGCGAGTGCAATGTTTCCTCAGAGTTTTTGGTGAACCACTTCCTTATGCCAAATCTTTTCTACCCCTGAAGCAGAGGGGAGGATGGGAAGATGAGAGAGATGGCGAAGCCGGGGGGCAATACTTTTCTGCCATTTCTTCATCATCTTTGACCCATTCTTCATCACTCGATGAGATTGAGGAAGAGAAACCGTTTGACCCGTTTGCAGATGCGCCGAATTTGCCGGTTTCAAAGCCAGCATCTCAAATCAAACTTATCTTACTGGGTGCAGCTTTGGTAGGAATTGTAGTCTTAGGCGGTGGTACTTACTTTTTGACTCGCCCTTGTGTAATGTCTGAGTGTAAAGAAATACAAAACGCCGAGCAATTAAAAACAAAATCTCCGCAACTGATGCGCCGCGCTAAGTCTGAAAAAGAATTAGTAGCTGTACAACAGCAGCTTACAACAGCCAGTGCAGCCCTGAATGCAATTCCTAGTTGGTCGCCCCGTTTCCAGATGTCAGAAGAACTAAAAGCAAGTTTGTCTGGACAGTCAAAAAAAATCAACCAGGTGATCAAGGCTTTGCAGACTGCATCTTTGGCGACACAAAAAGTTCAAACTCCTGCAAGTAGCTTAAAGGAATTACAAAGTAGGCAACATTTATGGCAACAGGCTATAGCACCACTAGAAGCTATAAGTTCCGATAATGAACTCTATGGGCTAGCGCAAGGGAAATTATTTGATTATCGTCTCCGTTTGCAGGCTGTAAATCAGCAGATATTTACTGAGGAAAAATGGCTGAAAAAAATAACAGCAGCAAAAGCTGTAGCTAATGCAGCCAAGAATCGGGAAGCTACTGCTAAATCTTTGAATGACTGGCAAAAGGTTCAGTCTACTTGGCTGGTAGCCATTAATGCCTTAAATAGCATTCCCATAACTAGCCCTGGATACCAAGAAGCCGAAAAGCTGTTGGTAGATTATAAACCTAAACTAGTAGCGGCACGCGATCGCGCTACTAAAGAACAATTAGCTGCTAGAACCTACCAACAAGCCGTTAGCACCGCCAAGCAAGGCAAAGTTTATGAACAACAAAACCAATGGCAAGCAGCAGCGACATACTGGGATCAGGCTTTGCAAACTGCTAAAAAAGTTTCCCAAGATAGCTTGTACTACACTCAGGCTCAGTCTCTCATCGAACCCTATTCAATAGCCCTCAAACAAGCACAAGAAAAACTACAAGTTGTTAGTAGTTTGCAACAAACCCGCACTGATTTGGATAAAACCTGTATTAATGGAATTCGGATTTGCACATTTAGCATAGACAATACAAGAATTATTGTCCGGTTAACCCCTGAGTATGACCAAATAAGGCAAAATAATTTGGCTAATCCTTATTCTGAAAATTCTAATACTGCTGTTAATGTTACCAATCACTTGCAAATCTTACGGGAAGCTTTAGCTATAATTAGTGACAATGCAAACTTGTCCCTTTTCCTCTACGATTCTCAAGGTCAGGTAATTTATACGCGGACTTTGGGCGGGTAAGTATAAAAGTTAGGAGTTAGGAGTTAGGAGTGAGGAGTTAAGAATATATGCGGTAATTCGTGATAAACAATATCCCTGACTTCGTAAAAGTTGTCGGGGATCTGTTGCTATACCCCAGTGGCTGCTGCGTAGGCGTTGGCGTAGCCTTAATTTTATCAGGATAATACATGATGTTATTGTTTTTGTATTTTTAACTCACATTCTTGAAAAATATAATTCACCGCAGCAAATAATTTGTCTAAATCTTGAATTACATATAAATTTTTATTCCGAGTAAATACATTAACAATCAACTTTCCAAATTGCCATATTTTGCCGTTAGAAACAATATTAAACTATGATAATTATTTAAAGACTATCAATTGCGATCGCCCTTGGCGAATGATTTTATCGCAATCACAGATCAGATTCGGGTACTCTCAAAATTGCGCTGATTGCGTTTGTGGGGAAGGCTTTCTGAAGAAGCGATCGCTCAACTGAACCGAGCGCTATTGATTGCTCTTGATCTGCCAGGGCAAGATAATAAAATACTCTTGGATGTAGATTAATCGCTTCACCTTATTAACTGCGCGGCGGAATTAAAAAATTGACGAGACAACCCTCTAGTAAGTAAAACTGTTGTCAACAAGTTAGCGAAAGCAACCATAAATATAATTAAAATTTCGTAAGATACAGCATCCAGAGGTTTGACACCAGCTAATAACTGTCCGGTGGTAATTCCTGGTATTGCCACCATACCTATGAGGATCATTTGATTGAGAGTGGGAATCAATCCGGCTCTGATGGCGTCTTTGCGGTACTGGCTAACTGCTTGCTCTGGAGTTGCGCCTAAGCTCAAATGGGTTTCTATTTCGAGATGGCTGGAATTAATGGTGCTGACAAGACGATCGCCTGCTAACGCAGCTGCATTGGTAGCATTACCTAAGACTATCCCTGCTAGGGGAATTATATACTGTGGTTCATACCATCTTTCTGGTTGAATGATCAAGAAGTTGGTGTAAAGCACTGTCAGGGCGGTACTAATTAAAATTGCACCCCACACCAAAGGTAACACATAAGGAATTTTTTGGCTGATGCGATTTCGTGCGACAATCGCCGTAATTGTCAGCATTATTGCTAATAGCGCTAAAACTGCCCAAGCATTGTCTAAAGCCAAGATGAAATCTAAAATGTATCCCAATACAAGTAGTTGTAAGATGGTTCTCCCAGTCGCAAGGGCTAAGTTAAACTCTAATCCTAATTTTTCCCACGCAGATAAACCAATGGCGATCGCCATCAATCCCACAGCAATAGCTAAATCCACGAAATCCAGCTTGATCAGATCCTGCATGGGTTTTCTATCTCCTGGTATTTTGTTATCAAAGCAGCCCACACGCCTGGAACTTTGATCCGATGTGTTGGATCTTGGTTGATATATATCACTTTCATCAATTCAAAATTCAAAATGGTACGACCAAAACATGGCAAACACCTAGTATATCTACTATCTGTAAATTAAATGTGCGGTAGTTTACCGACCCACAATTTAAGTAAAAACCCTAATAGATGCGTATCTTGGACGATAGTCTTTTAGTAGCTCCTCTTTGATTAATAATTCAATCAGCAAAAATTGACTCTCGAAGTGCATCCTTTGTATCTCCCGATAAAATGAGAACTCATGATCCAAAGTGTAAATCCCATCCCTGCCTTTGATATTAAGCAGCAATACACCACCATCGAAGCAGAAGTAAGTGCAGCTGTATTAGAGGTTCTGGCTTCTGGCCGCTATATTGGCGGCCCCTTAGTCGAAGGCTTTGAGCAACAGTTTGCTGTTTATAATACTGTTACTGAATGTGTGGCTTGTAATTCTGGTACTGATGCGCTCTACTTAGCATTACGAGTCTTAGAAATTGGTGCAGGCGATGAAGTGATTACAACGCCTTTTACCTTTATTGCGACATCTGAAGTGATTAGCGCCGTGGGTGCAAAGCCTGTTTTCGTTGATATTGACGCTACTACGTTTAATTTGGATGTGGAGCAAGTCGCGGCGGCGATTACACCCAAAACTAAAGCGATTATCCCAGTTCACCTATTTGGACAACCTGTGGATATGACATCATTGATGGCGATCGCTCAGTCTCACAATTTGTCAATAATTGAAGATTGCGCTCAGTCTACAGGGGCGATTTGGGCTGATCAAAAAGTAGGAAGCATTGGACATATTGGTTGCTTTAGTTTCTACCCTACCAAAAATCTTGGTGGTTGCGGCGATGGCGGGGCAATAACGACTAATGACCCAGCGATCGCTACTAAACTGCGAATATTACGGGATCATGGTAGTAAAGTTCGATATTTACACGAGAAAATCGGTGTAAATAGTCGCTTGGATGCTCTCCAAGCCGCTATATTGCAGATTAAGCTGCGTTATTTAGATATTTGGAATGATCGGCGGCGAGATATTGCCAATTATTACTATCACTTCCTTAGTCAAGTTCCGGGGATCGTCCCGCCCCAAGAATTACCTGGGGGTATTGGGGTATGGAATCAATACACTGTTCGCATATCAGGCGAAGGGCGAAATGGTTCTAGCGCCAAATATCGAGATTGGGTGCGTAGTCAATTGCAAGAGCAGGGTGTGAGTTCAATGATTTACTACCCCCACCCTTTACATTTGCAGCCAGTTTATCAAAGTCTGGGTTATCAAATTGGGGACTTAGCAATAGCAGAGCAAGCTTGCCATGAAGTCATATCCTTACCTATGTTCCCAGAACTGACAGAACAGCAGCAAGACCAGGTGATTTATGCGTTGAAAGAAGTTATGAGTTAGGATTAGAGACGCGATTAATCGCGTCTCTACAGGAGTTTGGAATTAAAAGTTTGAAGTTTGGAGTTTTGAATGAATAAGTTTCTTCAACTCATAACTCCTAACTCATTTCATTACTACATTTGCAGTCGCTAAGGCTTCCACTAAGCCACGCACAGCGGCAATCATGGCTACTTCGCTATTGAGTTGGTTGATGGCGGAACCAACACCAACACCAGCAGCACCAGCAGCGATCGCTAATGGTGCGGTAACGTTAGAAATGCCTGAAGCACACAATACTGGCACTGACACCACACGGGAAATCTCAAAAGCTGCTGCCAAAGTGGGAGCAGCTTTTTCAATTAATCCTAAAGTTCCAGGGTGAACTGGGTTACTGCTAGTACCGCCTTCGGTTTGGATAATGTCCGCTCCAGCTTTCACCAGTTCTTCTGCTAACTGTACCTGTTGATCTAGTTCCAAAATGTGGGGAACGGTGACAGATAGGGTGATTTCTGGGAAGAGAGCGCGGGTTTGCTTAGTCAGCGCTAGCACTTCTGGAGCCTCAAAGCGGCGTCCTTGGGCATAGAAGGAATCGAAATTCCCGATTTCAATTAAATCAGCACCAGCTGCCACAGCTTGCACAAATTTTTCTGGTTCTACTGCTGATACACAAATTGGTAATTTTGTCAAACTTTTAGCTAGCTGTACCAAGGCTGGATCAGCGGCAATATCGACAAAAGTAGCACCGCCAAATTCAGCAGCTTTGACAGTCGCAGCGACGCTAGCGGCGTCGAAGTTATTTAAGCCGCTGATCACTTTCAGAACGCGGCGGTTAGTAAATGCACGTTGGAGTGGAAAATGCATCGTCATAATTGGGCTTTTGAAGCTATGAAAATTAGGTATATTCTACCGTCCCTCAGTTGATGAGGGACTAAATTACTATGGCAGTTGCCAAATCTTGATAGTTTTATCCTTACCGCCACTAATCAAAGTTTTGCCATCCGCACTGAAAGCGATCGCATAAACTTCGGCTGAATGTCCATTAAAGGTGTATATTGCCTCTCCCGTGTTCAGTTGCCAGACTTTTACAGTCTTGTCATCACTAGCACTAGCAATGTATTCCCCATTTGGGCTGAAGGCGATCGCATTTACATCAGCTAAATGCCCTATAATAGTGCGTATTTCCGTGCCCGTGTCCATTTTCCACACTTTGATGGTTTTGTCATCGCTAGCACTAGCTAACATCTGACCATCTTGGCTAATTACAACGTCATTCACATCGCCTAAATGCCCTGTAAGAGTACGTATTTCCTTACCAGTATTCAAATTCCAGACTTTAATAGTTTTATCCTTACTGCCACTGACAATAGTTTTACCATCCGGGCTGATAGCAACGGATAAAACTTCCCCGGAATGCCCTGTAAGAGTACGTATTTCCTTACCAGTATTCAAATTCCAGACTTTGATGGTTTTGTCATAACTACCACTGACAATAGTCTCACCATCCGGGCTGATAGCAACAGAATTAACAAAGCCTTTATGACCATTTAAAGTGCGGCTTTCCTTACCAGTATTTAAATTCCAGACTTTGATAGTTTTATCCTTGCTGCCACTGACAACAGTCTTTCCATCTGAACTGATGGCAACAGCATAAACCAAGTCGGAATGCCCGGTAAGAGTACGAATTTCATCACCACTTTCGATGTTCCAAATTTTGACAGTTTTGTCATCGCTGCCACTGGCAAAGTTATGACTTAAAGAGTTAGAGTTCACAGCCAGGGAATTAACTTCGCCTAAATACCCAGTTAGAGTTCGGATAGACGCCAAGCTTCGTAAATACATATATCCCCCTAACCCCAGTAGCACAACAGCACCCCCCACTAGCAGTTTACTTTTCCACTGGATTTTTGGCGGTGCAACAGTGGCGAGTAAAGTAGATGGGGGTCTATAGTAGTCCATTGATAGTGGCTGTAACCTTGAATCCAAATCTAGGAGGACTTCATCGGCTGACTGGTAACGCTCCTCGATATTTTTTTGTAACAGCTTATCTAGTACATTTTTTAAGGATGCAGATATTGGCAACCTCACGTGTTGCTGCCAGTGTGTTACCCAGCCGTAGCCCTCTTCAGCCCAGAGTTCAGAGGGGTTAATTCTTGTTAACAGATGAAAGCAAGTCACACCCAAACTGAATAAATCGCTAGCCGCATAAGCGCGACGCAGTTTCATTTGTTCAATTGGCGCATAGCCATAGGAACCAATACTCGTGCCTGTATTATCCAAAGAATTTGTAGTTAACTGCTTGGCAACGCCAAAATCAATCAGCACTAACTTGCAATCGCTTTGGCGACGGATAATATTTTCTGGCTTAATGTCACGGTGAATTACCTGATGTTCGTGGACAAACTTCAAAACAGGTAATAATTCACTCAAAACTTGCCAAATCTTGTCTTCACTGAAAATTCCTTGTTGTCGTAACTCCTGCCCTAAAGTTTGCCCTTTAATTAACTGCTGCACCAAATATAAATAGTTATCCTGCTCAAAATAAGCATACAAAGTGGGAATTTGAGGATGTTCTCCTAGCTGTTGGAGACGCCGTGCTTCTTCTTGAAATAATTCCGTAGCCTTACGCAAAGCAGTACTTCCTTGGACTTGGGGTGCTAGCTGCTTAACTACACAATGCTCTTTGAGCTTGTCTTCATCCTCTGCCAAAAAAGTTCTGCCAAATCCGCCGCCTCCCAGTGGTTGAATAATGTGGTAGCGATTTCGTAGCCGTGGTAGTAATCTTGTCCCGCAACTTTGACAAAAATTTATGCCATTAGGGTTGAGGGGCTTCATGCAACTGAGATTGAGGCAGTAGCTCATAGTTAGGCATCTATCACCCGTTGTAATCTATGATAAATACTTCCTGTGCATCCCAAAGTATTTCTGATCGCTATGTTGTAAAATTTTGCTTTTGGAGCTTATTGTGCTAATTCAGCTAAGTATTAAGTAAATAGGCACAATTAAACCAAACTACGTAAACTTATGTAAAGCACAAGAAACGCATTGAATATAAGCTTTTAAGCAATTTATATTTCTTAATGTAGTTATATTTTTTAACGCCTACCTACTTAAATGCAGCATAGCGCCACTATACGTCATAAAATTCAGTAAATGCCTATGCGAAAATAATTAAGTTATACCTTTCAGGAGGAACACATGACTGAAGAAATAGTGGCAAAGTTTGAGGAGAAACAAATACTTGAATTCTGGGATAATAGCCTAGTGGTATTGCAATCCTTGTGTTTTCACATCCTTGCTTTCCCCAAGGCAACTCGACGACTGTAAATGAGGATGGGACAGTTTGTTATGGTTGGGCTTCTTCTTACTTTGAAATAACACAATGCAACGACGAACCTTGGAACCATTTTACAACACCATTTATCTGGTTTCACCGTCCTCTTTCCGACTACTGGAAAGTTTTCAAGGCAGCAGGTTTTTCTGTGAACGAATTTGAAGAACCAAGAATTACCCCAGAGCGATATTATCTTGCAGAAAACGATCGCAAGCTTTTAAATTCTAAAACACGTCCCTATTCGGTAGTTTTTAAACTCCTGAAGGTTAAAAGATTATATAGCTAACCCGATATTCTAGTTCCATCCATCTACGTCTGTAGGGTCTTTTACCACTATCCTAGTCAAACTCTGGAGGCCACAAATCTGCAATTGGTACTTCCCATCCTGGAAGCAGTTCGGGAACTGTTAAAATATCGCCATCACGAAGTATTATTGCCTCTTGTCCAAAGTTGTAAACTTCAACAATCCGCTCATCTGGATTGAGCAAAATTCCTACCTTAGTTCCCAAACTCAGAAATTCTTGAATTTTGGCTCTGAGATCCTGTAAATTATCGCTAGGGGACTTCACTTCTACAGTCAAATCGGGAGCCAATTGAGCAAAAGACTTGGGACTGCGACGCAAGCGTTCGGCTAAGACAAATGAGGCATCCGGTGCGCGTAAATCTGAATTTGGCAATCTGAAACCAGCGCTAGAAGCTGCTGTTCGTCCCAGTTGGCGCGGTCTAACCCAGTTACGTAACTGGGCTATCATTTCGGCTGCGACTTCATCTGATTCGTATCCTGATGGACTCGAAACAATAATATTACCCTTAACTAGTTCCATGCGATAGTCAGGATGCTGTTGCTGCATTTTTTCTAAGTCTTCAAGCGTTAGGGACATAAAACCTCTAATTATCACACGCCCTGTATTTATATTATGGAGACAATAGACCCCTCCAGGAGCGATCGCCCCATAAATTCTCTAGCCATCGCCAAACCAGTCACTCCAAAGACTTCCTATATTCTGCTGTATTAAGCAGTATCGAATATTATTGCCTATTTTTCAAAACACTCCATTGCTGTTTGAACTTTCTCAACTTGCCTAGGTGCTTGCATTTCATCAAAAAGTGCGTAGGCGTAGCCCGTCGCAGACATCGCTTGCACAAAACTTTCCCTACTCTGCTCAACTTCACCTATTTTTTTATGAGTCAATGCCAACTGATAATAAGCTTCAGCTAAGTCTGATTTAGCACCTATTTTATCAAGAATTTCTATTGCTTCTGAATGATGAAAAATTGCTCTAGGAAATTCTCCTTCTTCTCGAAAAAGTTCAGCCATACAACTAATAGCTTTAGCTTTAATCTGGGTAAAATTGTTTTGTTCAGAATTGAATATAGCTCGTTGGCACAACTCAAAGGATTTTCTTAAATTACCTAAATTTTTATAAGTTAAGCAAAGAGTTACTAAACTATGCCCTATTCCCCATAAAGTCACTCTAGTTGATGATGACATGGCACAAAAGGCATTTTCAGCAAGATTCAAGGCATCTTCTCTGCTACCAGAGTGTGATTTTATCAAAGCAAGACAGCATTGAGCATATGCCATGTAATCATCAAGATTGCTATTTTTCTCAGCAAGGCTACAAACAGAATTAAAACAATCTTCGGCTGCTTCTATTTCCCATAATTCAAGTTTGCAAAGCCCTGTATTGAACAAAATAGATATTTTTGTTTTAACATCTAATTCACCCAATACTTTTCCTGATTTCTCATAGCATTCTATCGCTTCTCTAATACACCCAATAATTCGATATGTATACCCAAGTATATTGTAAAGTTTAATTAGTCTTTCTGGCGATCTTATATCATCTATTATCCGTTTAATGACAGAGAAATTTTTCTGGAGCAGTCCCAGTTGGTAAAACGAGCAACCCAAAGGCAACCCTATACTCCACTGTTCACCTCTTCCTTGTAAAATTACATCACCAGCTTGTTCAAAATCACTAATTTCTACATAGTGATAATAAGCCTCTAAAGCGGTTAAAGCATCTGTAATATTTTTTACGGCTGCAACTCGTTGCGTCCAGAATTCTGCGGCTTTTCGGTTTACTAATTCCCATTCTTCACTGATTAACCTTAACCTACTAATCGCTTCATCACGAATTACAGGATGCAGCCAGTATTGTCCTTTTTTAGCTTCTATTAAAGACAAATCTTGCAGAGCTTTAATTACACCTCTACGTTTTTGTTCTGGTACATCCCAAAGCAAACATAAAACTCCCTCAATAGGTAATGAAGTAATATCTTGATAACGATAACATCCTAAACGACACAGGAGACGATAAGCTTCTAAGTCATTTTCTTGGAGACGGGTAAATTGACTGGCGACTAAATCTTTTAACTCTCTTTCTATTAATAAATTTGTACAGTTTTCCTGCCAATATGCATGTATGTCACCAGAAAAATCTGTCAATATTGCTCCTCGGAGAATTTGCATTGCTTTGGCGTTACCTCCACAAGCTTTGCACATTTCACTGAGAATAGTAGAATCACAATTGATGTGGCGACGGCTGAAAAACTGTCGCCACGCTTGATCATCTAAACCTTCCAGTGGGTAGAGATGAACCTCTACACTTGACTCCCGCAAACGCTCACGACTCGTTACTAAAGTAACTGAATGCACATCTTGATCTGCTAATAGTCTCAATAGCTCAACATAAGGGCGACGAGATTCGAGAATCTTGCCATTTTTATCGAGAGCAGTTTCTAGATTATCGATAAATACCCCAATTTTAGAAGTTTGTTCTCGGAGTTTGCGCCGTAGTCGTTCTAAGCTGATACCAAAGTCACATCCCGGTTCTTCCTTAAAGTATCGCCGCAGCCATTCCTCAACCACACTCTCTACAGGAGTGAGGTTTTGGATTTCTGTCGCCATCCATAGTTCCAGTACAAAATTAAACTTTTGAGTTTTAAAATACTTACGTGCTAAGGTGGTTTTACCAACGCCGCCTTCACCCTGGATGAGAATAACTTTTGCTCCCCGATTCACAAGGGCATGGAGATCGGCTATTTGGCGATCGCGCCCTACAAAGTTAGAATCTAAATCTTGGGGTTTAGCGTCATAGCCTGCTAAATTGGGAATCTGGGAGATTTGTTGCGACTGTTGGGTTGTTTTAAACCCCTGAACCACGCCTTGGAAGGTAGATTTTGAGACTTTCTCTCCTATAACTTTTGACAGTAAATGCCAAAGTTCTGCGCCAACTGCTTTTAAATGCGCTTCAGTGTAACCACGGCTATTGGCAATATCCTGATAAGTCCGCTTTTCATCCTCCCACAAATGACGAAAGATAATCCTTTGAGTTTTATCTAAGTGTTCTCCCGTCTTGAGAAAAACCAAGTTATCTACAAACTCTAAGGCTTCTTCTGCACCCATTTGCTAGCTTGATGTATCATTTGTAATTTATTATAACCATATTTTTACTACTTCTTCCTACCCTTCATACTACAAAATACTTTTTCCTACTCGGTAGGGAACTCACTTTGTCCGACTGCAAAGCATTCTGGGCTGTATTACTATTGTAATTAATACAGGCGAAGTTAAGTTAAGCGCCAAGAAAAGGTGGTTGAGGAGAGATTTAGAGAGCGCTACTACTGCAAACTTAGTAAATCACAGATATTATTTGTTCCTCTCTCATATTAATGATTCATGTGGTGTCTACTAAATAGGCAGTAGCTATTAACTAATTAGATTCTGTAGAGCGTATTTACAAGTAAATATGTAAGTCTTTACCCTACAGGAGGTTCAATGATGTTAGACAAAGATTGTTATCATGATTGCAATCAAAATCACTGCCCCTTTGCTCAAGATACAGGTAATCCCAATAGATATGTTTGCCTCAAATGCGGTGTTGAGCGAGAAATAAATAAGTATCCCTCTGGTTTAGGCTCATTTTTGCTGCTGTTGTTGAGCTTGTTTATTTTTTTCCAACTATTAGCTAACTATGAAAAGCAAAACGAGCCGCAAAGGCAACAACAGTCTTTTAATAATTTACCCAATCAGGCAATTATTCACTAGTATAGCAAGGGACTGGGGACTGGGTGAAAAGACTTTTTGTGTCTAAGTTTTATCATCTGTTAATGTTCTAACCACCTTGGCTGTTGCTATAAAATTAATTTTCATACTAGGTATGATTTCCCATTACTTCCTTTTTGAAATAGAAAGAAAATGGGAAATTAAAAAGAATATTCACTGCTAAAAATCCAGCTACTTTCGTAACTAAAATTATGGACACAAATCAGGATACGCTTCTATTTCGCTTTGCTTCTAAATCTTTGAAATATTTCTTGTTGGTGCTATTTGGGATTGCGATCGCCTACGTTTTATCCAGTGGTTTAGGTATCTTACAAATCATCCCCATACTGCTGTACCTTTTACAACAGTTTTTGCTTCCACTAGGAATTATCCTGTTGTGTTTAATTACAACAGCAATAATTCTTGAATCCCTGCGTTAAGAATCGAGGGAATCACTACTAACTTATTTATTTTCCGTAGTAAACCCTGGCATTACCATATCCTATATTTCGCAGGTATTTATTCCATTCCTGAGCTTGGAATCGCTCAGGGAAAGGCCCTATTGCTACGTGTGGCCCTCGTGGTTGCGTCCTTTCGAGGACTGCGCCAGATCGTCCTAAATCTTGACTATATGGGCCTAGATTCTGCCTAATTTTTGCTGCGATCGCAGGTAATTCTTGTTGAGTGGTGGGAATGACGACATAATATCTAGAGGCTTGTCTGGAAGCATTTATATTACTGCGATCGCCTCTATTGCCTCCATATATTTCCTGTCCGTTAGCGGAGCTGATCCGTACATTAGAAATGCCTCGTGACTGTAGCTCATTGACGCGTTGTTGGGCGTTAGATACTTTGTTAAAAACTCCTGACTGAATTACATTCCGTCCTTGATAGTAACGAATGTAAGCACTGGGTTCAATCCGACGGATTGCTTGTAGCGTCTGGAAATCACTACTATCAACGTAAACTGAGTAGCGCTCAAAGTTCTGGTTATATTGACTAAACTGTGCAGGTTGAGAGGGCTGAAAATTCTGTTCAAATTGATTGTTCTGTAATGGTTGAGAGGGCTGAAAATCCTGCTCAAATTGATTGTCTTGTACTAATTGTAACTGCGGTGATGGCTGTTGACCAAAGGGAATTGGTGGTGGTGGTAAAGTTTCACCTGCTTCTTGAGCCAGTACCATCTTGTTGTGGATTTGTGCTTGTGCTGGGGTAGAGTTGGGAATCAGCACTAACCATCCTCCCACTAACAACCAGAGAAGTCTAATAGTGGGTTTCCAACCCTCAGAATTTCGGTGCAGCATCTGAAATGGGATAAATTGACTTGGCATTCCTCTCGACATAAGTAGTTAGAAAGTAGTCAAAATATTTCTAGGCAATTTCCATCAGGAACTAATTAGTTCACGTTGTAGCAACTATAGCGCTTCTCTTTTCTATACAATACACTCTGACCTCACTTCCATTTCTTTATTCTAAAAAGAGAAAGGCTTTGAAAAACTGAAGTGCTTTGGTAGCAAGGCTTTGAAGAGTGTGTGCTACAATGGTATAACCACGCATATCGTGTCGTGTTTGTATGAAAAAAGTCGTCGTTGGTCTTTCTGGTGGCGTTGACAGTTCCACCGCCGCAGCTATCCTGCACCATCAGGGCTATGAAGTGATTGGTTTGACTCTTTGGCTAATGAAAGGCAAAGGTCAATGTTGCTCTGAAGGTATGATAGACGCGGCTGATATCTGTGAACAGTTGGGCGTTCCCCATCAGATTGTGGATATTCGGGATCTCTTTCAGACGCATATTGTCGATTACCTGGTGACTGGTTACAGTGCCGGGATCACACCTTTACCTTGTTCTCAGTGCAATAAAACGGTGAAGTTTGGGCCAATGGTGCAGTATGCCCATGAACAACTGGGATGCGATCGCATTGCCACTGGTCATTATGCCCGAATTAGCTATGACGAAGCAACTGGACGTTACCAATTATTAAGGGCTGTTGACCGTAACAAAGACCAGTCATACTTTCTCTATGATTTGTCTCAAGATTTGCTTGCTGCAACTATATTCCCTCTGGGTGAATTAGAAAAAACTGACACCCGCCGGATTGCGACTGAATACGGACTGAAAACTGCTGACAAACCAGAAAGTCAAGACTTATGCTTAGTGGAAAGTAACGGTTCCATGCGGGCATTTTTGGATAAATATTTAGCTCCCAAAACAGGCGATATTGTTGATGTCACAGGCAAAGTTTTGGGACAGCATGATGGTGTCCATCATTACACCATTGGCCAGCGCAAAGGCTTGGGAATTGCTGCTGCCGAACCGCTATATGTGATTGAATTAGATGCGGAAAATAATAAAGTAGTAGTAGGCGATCGCACAAAAGTAACTCAGCCAGAATGCACTGTAAATAGAGTAAATTGGGTTTCTATTGCCGAACCATCCACCCCAATTCATGCCGAAGTGCAAATTCGCTATCGTTCAACGGCTACACCAGTGACAGTGATTCCGTTGGAAAACTCCCGTGTGCGTTTGGTGTTTGATGAACCCCAAATCAGCATCACCCCCGGACAAGCGGCGGTGTGGTACGACGGAGAAAAAGTGTTAGGTGGCGGAATTATTGAACAATTTAGTTAATAGACCTCTTGCAAAAATCCTTGAATCACCCCTCCCCAACCCTCCCCTTCATAAGGGGAGGGGGCAAGATTTAAAGTTTCCCCCTCTTTATAAGGGGGGATTAAGGGGGGTCTATTCGACTTATGCAAGAGGTCTAATAATAACTCTTACCCTGTTTTTGCATAAAGCAGAACCACCCTTCCTAACTTGTAAGGAGGGGTATTTTTATTTTAAAATTGGATATATGTCGGAAGAACCTATCTCTGACCAGTTTTTGATACAGTTATTAGAAAGCTATACCTCAGCAGAGGTGGCAGAGATTCAAAACTATATAAGTGAGTGGGATGCTGCCACCTACACGAGTGTTGCCCAGAGTATCTTAGACCATGCTAATAGAAAAGGAATTGACCCATTAAAGTATCTACGCAAGGCTCATAACTTTAATAAAAAAGGAGCGATTAGAGTTCCGAAAACTGGATATCGTGGAGATAGTTCAGCTGTATATCGTAAAAGCAATGAATATCTGATTGTCAGACCCGATCAATATGGTACTGAAAAGATAGTTACTTATGGAGTCAATGATGACTAAAGCAATTTTAAATCAGCAAGAATTAATTAAGAAAAATATTAGTCAATTATTAGTACAGTTGACTAATACTTATCAAAATGCACGTGGCGAACGACAAGAAATTTCTATTCAGTTTCCACCAGAAGATGAAGATTTTTCACTTTTAGAAGAACTTGAACTTTTAACAGTAAATCTCAGAGGTTATGCAAGTCAAATTCAATCCACAGGTCAAATTGTCAATCCAGCCCAGGCAATTGAGCAATTACAAGTTATGCAAGTTTTAAATGTACCTCAGATTGCGAGTTGTTATTTTGGCAGCAATGGCAATTATGAACAGATAAAGAGTTATATTAGAACGTTGGATTACTTGCGGTTACTACTGTTGGAATATTTGCAGTTTTAGAGTGATTAAAATTATTACTTATTAACCTTGGTTTGACCCTTTATGCTTGGCAATTCTTTCCCGCACAGCTTGGCGTATATCTTCCCAATCGTCAGGAGTCATCTCAGTTGCATTCCCAGAATTTAGACCTTCTAAAAGCATCGTTTCCAAACGTTCAGCCGCTTGACGCTTTTGGTCTTGGCGCACTAACTCACGAAAATATTCACTGACACTGCTGTAGCCACCAGTCGCCACTTTCTCTTCTATATAAGTCCGCATCGCGTCAGGGAGAGATATATTTATACTTTTCATACTTTCTAAATGCTATAACCATCTGGGAAAGTGATATCAGGTTGTTGTATGATATTCGGTAAAAAGTTTTCTCGCCATGTTATTTGAGGCTTTTCACAAACTATAATAGTTTTATCAAAAGGAATAATACACCATATTTCTCGACAGTATGAAACAAACAAATTTAACTTTTGTTCGTCAAAGTTCACTCCCAAAATATGAGCAAATTCAAATAGTGCTGCTGAACTAATAAAGTCTTCATTACCCAAAATATACTTATACCTAAGATGATCTCCAATAAAATTATCTCCTAAAGCATCTTTTAAGTCATACTTAATTCCAGAATATAATAATTTAATTAGTTTTTGAAAAATAGGAATTACTTCATATTGAAAAAAATTTGTTAGCTCAAGTCTCAAATCATCTTCTATCAAATTGTTTAAAGAATCAAACAATTCAGATATTAAAGAAGTTAAAACAGAAGTAATTACAGGTTGTGCCAAAAGACAATCAAAAGGAATTAGTAACAAATCCCAATATAAAGATTTTAGCTTTTCAGCAAGATAAGTGTTTTGATTGTGTTCTAAAAAATCAGATTTTTTTAGTATTCCTAGATGTGCAGTGTAAAAACTAGGTACAAAAACTACATCTGGTATCTCTTCTCCTGCATACGTATATAATTCTCGAATAATTTTAGCGGCTTTTTGATGGTTTAAAGGGGTATTGATTACATCTAGCCAACTTTGCTTTTTTTCAGAAAGTTGTCCTTCTTGTTCTAACGTTAAACAGTATATATTTTTTTTTGCGGCTCTATGTCTGTAATGAATCAAATTACACTTTTCTTTATTTAGATAAACAGAAATAGAACCATATTCATTTATTTCTAACCTATTAAATCCTTGTTCACAACAATCTGCTATTTCTGCAATAAAATTTCTCAGATTTTTGTAATATTTTCGGATTTTAAACAAATCATCTTTTAAAATGAATTCTGCTGAAGAGTTTACGCTTTCAATTAAATTGCTCTTTAACTTGGGTACAAATTCTTTCTAATAATCAACAGATTCAAGAAAGTCATCATCATCATACAAAATAATAACAAAAGATATCTCTCGACCAATAGGAACACTAAAAAAATCTCCTCCGTTTTCATGCGCCAAGGAGAAAATTATTATAAAATAAATAGGCTGACCAGCTATAATTATTTTTTTAAGATGTTGGATTGTAGCTTGTAAAGAATTAAAATCAATAAATGATTCCCTAGATTTCCAACCATACAGATCAACTCCTTTTAACAAACCATTTCGCCATTGATAAATTTCATAAACTTCTTCTGGTAATTTAAAAGGTAAATCTTTTGTTATCTCATCAATTTCTTCAGGCTTTAATCCTGGTTGAAGTAATGAGGTAATTTCAGGTGCTTTTATTACCAAGCAATCCCAAATTCGCTTTAAATTTTCTTTAATTCCTGTCATAAACATTATTGACTTGCGGTCGTTTGCTTACGTCGCTCATTAAGCTTGGTTTGACCCTTTATGCTTGGCAATTCTTTCCCGCACAGCTTGGCGTATATCTTCCCAATCGTCAGGAGTCATCTCAGTTGCATTCCCAGAATTTAGACCTTGTAAAAGCATCGTTTCCAAACGTTCAGCTGCTTGACGCTTTTGGTCTTGGCGCACTAACTCACGGAAATATTCACTGACACTGCTGTAGCCACCAGTCGCCACTTTCTCTTCTATATAAGTCCGCATCGCATCAGGAAGAGATATATTTATACTTTTCACTGGTACTACTTCCCTAATTTTTCCTTCATAATATTATTTTATGGCAATTTATGCCATTTATTGCCATACCAGACTCAATGAGTAAAAGCGATACCTGCGGCGAACTAAATCTACATACTCTCTATCAAAAACTACTTCTATCTAATGCTCCTTCAAACTCTTTCAAAGCTTGTACGGTTCCTACTTGCCAAGCTCTTTCAACTGTAGCGGCAATAATTTGAGTTAAAGGGATATTTGGAAAGTTAGGACTGTGATCAGATTCGATGTAATGTCCATCTCTGAGTAAATAAATTCTCAGCTTTTTACTATCGTAAATCCATAATTCTGGAACAGCGATCGCAACGTATGCATCAAGAGTTGTTTTTGATGTCACATCTGTTTCAATTGCCAAATCAGGAGGCGGATCGTTTGGTTCTAGTTTGCGACGACCAATCATTCTTTGGTAATTCTGGATGTAGAAGCAAGCATCTGGTTCTACCCCTGCTATATTTTCCCGCTTAAAGGTGGTTGAACCGAAGGGTTCATAACTTTTCCCTGCAATCTTCAGCAAGATTTTTACAATATCCGAAATTAAGTCCTTTGATTTTTCGTGTTCGGGTAGAGGAACCATAATTTCTAACGTAGACTTGCTGTAAGCAACTCGTAGCGATCGCTTTTCCCCCAGTTCTTGCAAAATAGATTCAAATTCCTCCCAACTTATATCCTGGACATTCACTGTACTACCAGGCGCTAGCCGCATTTTGCTAACAGGTTTAACAACGGGGGATACAGCAGTCATAAGCATTTTCCTTATACAGGAACTATTCTGAAACTTGAGGCTGGATTAGCTTTAGCGTAACCTAATCAAATCGCTTACAGGCCAGTTGCAAAATTTTCTTCCATTCCCCAAACTATTTATATCTCAGTACCAGCATTTGATAAGTTAGTACATAATCTGAAACAATAACAGTTAATACAAAGAGGGGATTACGTTGAGTCACAATCCAGATGCCATAGCCCCCCACGGTGGACAGTTGGTTAACCGCATCGCCACACCAGAACAAAGAGCAGAGTTTCTCTCAAAAGCTGACTTTTTGCCGCGAGTGCAACTTGACGATCGCGCCGTTTCTGATCTAGAAATGATTGCGATCGGTGCTTTTAGTCCACTGACGGGTTTTATGAACCAGGAAGACTACGATCGCACTGTTACAGAAATGCGACTAGCTAACGGTCTTGTGTGGTCAATCCCGATTACACTATCAGTAAGCGAAGAAGTCGCTTCTCGCCTGAAAGAAGGCGACTTGCTCCGTCTGGATAATCCCGCCGGTCGGTTTATCGGGGTTTTGGAACTCACGCAAAAATACCACTACGACAAAACCCGCGAAGCAATAAAGGTCTACCGCACTGATGATGCCAATCATCCAGGTGTACAGGTACTCTATAACCAAGGTTTAATACATCTTGCTGGCGATATTTGGCTACTGCAACGCGAACCTCATCCCCAGTTTCCCACCTATCAAATTGATCCGCCTGCCTCGCGGCAAATGTTTCGAGAAAATGGCTGGAAAACCATTGTTGGTTTCCAAACTCGCAACCCCATTCATCGCGCTCATGAATATATTCAAAAGTGCGCGTTGGAAACAGTAGATGCGCTCTTTTTGCACCCATTGGTAGGGGCTACAAAAGATGATGACATTGCCGCCGACGTGCGAATGCGCTGCTATGAAATTTTGCTAGAACACTACTACCCTGATGACCGGGTGGTTTTGGCAATTAATCCAGCCGCAATGCGCTATGCTGGGCCTCGTGAAGCAATATTCCATGCTTTAGTCCGCAAAAACTACGGCTGTACTCACTTTATTGTCGGACGGGATCATGCTGGCGTCGGTGACTATTACGGCACTTACGATGCTCAATACATTTTTGACGAGTTTGAGCCAACTGAATTGGGCATTGTGCCGATGAAATTTGAACACGCTTTCTACTGCCTGCGTACTAAGCAGATGGCAACATCTAAAACCAGTCCCAGCAAGCCAGAGGAACGCATTCATTTATCGGGGACAAAAGTCCGGGAAATGCTGCGGCGCGGTGAGTTACCTCCACCAGAGTTTTCCCGTCCAGAGGTGGCGGCAGAGTTGGCACGGGCAATGCAGATAGAAGTACCTGTCTAGGGCATTGGGCATTGGGGCATTAGTCATTGGTTATTAATTTTTTTCCCTTACTCCTCTTGTCCCCTTATCCCCACTTCCCACACTTTTATCAACAAGCAAACAGCATAAACTGTAACTTTACAATACAGAGTTTAGCCCTGTAAGCTGCTAACTGATGGGCTGAGAGCTGATAGCTAATTATGAAACGGCGCACGTTTTTACACAGAATTGGCTCAATACTCGCGGTATTGGGGCTGACTGAAGCTGAGTGGTTGTCTTTGGGAAATCGCTATTATCAGGCTTTGGCAGAACCCAGCCCGCGCAAGTTGGCTTTGTTAATAGGTATTAACCAATACCCAAAAGTTGCAAACCTCAGTGGTTCTTTGACGGATGTAGAACTGCAAAAAGAACTTTTGATTCACCGCTTTGGTTTCCAAGGGTCAGATATTTTAACCTTAACTGAGGAAGAAGCTAGCAGGGAATTTATTGAGGCAGCTTTTTGGGATCACTTGGGCAAGCAAGCTAAACCTGGTGATGTGGTCGTATTTCACTTTAGCGGCTATGGCAGCCGTGTAAAATTGGAAACATCGCCAGATACAATACAAAATGCTTTGGTGGCAGCTAATGTAAGTAAAAACTCACAAGATGAGAAAATAGTCAACTATATATTAGAAGAAACTCTACTGCTATTATTGCGATCGCTCCCCACAGACCGAGTAACAGCAGTATTAGATACTAGCTTTTATGCTCCTAGCACAGTATTAGGATTAAAAATTCGCACCCTTGAGGAGTCAGTAGCACAGTTAGCAGCAGAGGAACTCGACTTTTTCAAAAAACTTAAAACTCAAAACTTACCCAGCACTCCGATTGTTCTAGCAGCTACCTCAAATCCAAAGCAGTCAGCGAGAGAAGGACTTTTTTCTGGTTTTAGTGCCGGGTTATTTACCTACGCCTTGACGCAGTATTTGTGGGAATTCACCCCAGCCACCACAATTCAAGTCGCCCTCTCCCATGTAGAAAATTCTCTATCCAAATTGGGTAGCAAACAGCAACCAGCGTTATTAAGTAATCAGAAAAATCAATATATAACGTCTCTATTGCCAGACAGTATCATTGGTGCCCAAGGCGTAGTGAGTGCCATTGAAGAAGACGGCAAAACCGTGCATCTGTGGTTAGCAGGATTACCGCCACAAGTGCTGCTATACTACGGAGTGAATTCTCGATTCACCCTGGAAACAACAGAGCAATTAGTATTGCGATCGCGGACTGGGTTAACTGCAAAAGCCCAAATTTATAAAATTGAAGGTGCAAATTCCCTCCAAGTCGGGCAACTCGTCCAAGAAGCAGTCCGGGTTTTACCCCGAAATATTAATTTAACAATAGCTTTGGATACTGGATTGGAAAGAATTGAGCGGGTAGACGCTACAAGTGCCTTTGCTGGATTTTCCCATGTATCCACCGTAGTAGCAGGAGAAAAACCCGCTGATTATCTATTTGCCAAGCAACAGGAAATTCCCAGTCATTATGGTCTATTTTCTCTTGGTGGCGAGCTAATTCCCAATACCACTGGGGAAGTAGGAGAAGCAGTAAAGTTAACAGTACAAAAGTTAGCGCCAAAATTATCAACTTTGCTTGCAGCCAAGTTATGGCGACTTACAGAAAATCAAGGTTCTTCCCGCTTGGCTGTGAAGGCAACCTTAGAAATAATTAGTGAGATATCGCCTCGCGTTGTCATGCAGCGCCGAACAGCACGAACTTTAAAAACTGATTCGATTAAAAAATCACTCCTCACTCCCGTCGTGCCTATCGGTAGTCAAATGCAATATCGAGTGGAAAACCAGAGCGATCGCTCAGTATATTTAATCTTGCTGGGATTAAACAATAATCATACAGCAATTACCTTCTACTCTTGGGACTCCCAAGAACCAAACACAGCAGATACCAAACCCCTCCTCAAACAAGTCGTCATCGCCCCAGGTGAAACCATTACCCTACCCCAAACTAATGCTGCTTCCGAATGGGTGATTTCAGGGCTAGCTTCTGAGTGCGAACAACAATTGATTTTTAGTACTGCCCCCTTTAGTGCAACTCTCGCCGCCTTGAACACTACTAAATATTCCACAGCCGAAGAACAACCGATTGGCTCATTGTTGAATCCATTAGACGTTGCACAAGCCTTGCTACAAGACTTACATAATGCCAGCGCCCTCAAAACGGAGATGAATGGCACAGCAGCCGACTCATATATTTTGGATGTAAATAATTGGGCAAGTTTTAGCTTTAGTTTTCAGGTTGTGTAAACATAAAATTCATTAACTTAGTTGTGTATATAACAATTCACTTAGAAAATTGCGACGATATGATCAGGCGATCGCTTCTGAATGATAGAGTCCAACCTTACATAGAATTGATATAAGTAATAAATTAGACTTTTCAAACAATCTCTAAGAAGCTGGGTATCTTAGTACTTTGAAAAATTTACATTTTGATCAACCATGTACAGATCAATACGCTTGAATTAGAGCCACATAAAATATATTGCGTAGGTTAGGGAGCTACTGCGCCCTTCTCCCAAGGGGAGACGCCAAGGGCGATGCAGTTTTCCAACAAGCCTTGCAAGTGGCGTTTGAGGAACAAAATCCAACCTAAACGGGCATTTGTTAGGTTTCACTTCGTTCAATCCGACTTACAATTATTCTTAACTAAACTGTATTGATGTAGAGATGCGAAATTGCACTTCATACCGCTATGTTTTTGTATATTTACATGGTTTATCTGCCATGATCAAATATCTATAACTTTTGATTATTAAATTTTTTAAATAATTCATTCGCTAGAGGGAGGTAAATAAGTAGTCAAATGTCTACTTTATTTATTAGAAGATGGCAAAAAATTTTTGAGGTAAAATATAGTGGTTCTTTACAAATTAGCAGATTTTGAGCCTAACTATCGGGATAGCTTTGAAGGTCAGGATATTAATGGGCTTGGGGTTTATACACAAGGAAGTGATGAAAAAATTGGTAGTGTTACCGATGTTTTAGTGGATGAGGAAGGTCATTTCCGCTATCTAGTGGTTGACTTAGGCTTCTGGATTTTTGGTAAGAAAGTGTTACTACCAATTGGTCGTGCCCGTATCGATTATAACGTTGATCGCGTCTACACAATTGGCTTGAATAGACAGCAAGCAGAAAGTTTACCTGAGTTCAATGAACGCCAAACCCTTGATTATGACTATGAAGAACGGGTGCGTGGGGTATATCGCCAACCCACAGACTACACCCTTCCTCTAGAGGCTTCAACATCTGTAGATGCTTTAGCACCATTGGATACACTGACACCGACACCGACACCGACACCGACACCGACACCGACGCCTACGCCCACTTACACCCGTGATGACTATACTTACGAACGTGAGCCTTCTTTGTTTGGGTTAAATGAGCAAGAGAATCAAACTCTGAAATTGTATGAAGAACGGCTGATTGCCAGTAAGCGACGCCAAAAAACTGGAGAAGTATCGATTGGTAAGCATGTTGAAACTGATACTGCACGGATTGCAATCCCGATAGAAAGAGAGCGAGTTGTGATTGAGCGTGTAACTCCAGCAGATGCAGGTACTGCCGTTTCTGGGCGCGAAGCAGATTTCCGTGAAGGCGAAGTTGCTCGGATTGAAATCCACGAAGAAACTCCTGATGTTCGCAAAGAAGCATTTTTGCGTGAAGAAGTCAGAGTTAGAAAAGTGGTAGATCAAGAGACAGTTGAAACTCAAGAAACCGTGCGTCGTGAAGAGTTAGATGTGAATTCTGGTAATCTTCCGATTGAAGAACGTTAACTAGATATAGTCATTAGTTACTAGCTAATGACTAATAATTAATTCGCCACAGTGCAGGTGGGGCTGTAAAATTAGCTTTACCTGTGCTTATAATATTTCAGAATCAGCACTACATTTAATTTAGCTAAGTAAAAAGTAGTTCATAAACTTTGCATATGAATAGCCAACCGATGACCAAAAACATTGGACAGGCAATCTCTAACTCTCGCACTAGCAGCTCACTAGCAGATTTGAAGAATAAGGTAAATAATTTTACTGTCATCGATAAGCAAGGTCAGCTAGTAGGAGTAGTTCGTGATTTAATTGTGGATGCTAATCGTCGGCTAAATTTAGTTATATCTAACCAGGTTAATCAACAAACTGGAGAATATAATCAGCAATTAGCCGATAAACGCCCTTCTTTATTTCGATTGCAGAGCCAGAGAATCAAAAAAATCGACAAGCCAACTAAATCTGTTTTCATAGACTTAAACAAATCAGAAATCGAGTATATGCCTGAATATTTAGAAACAGAAACACCAGGCGATAGCAACTCAACTGAGCAACTAGCCAATAATCGAATTACAAATAGCCCAGTTGAGGCAACAAATTCAGAAGAGGCTAGCGAAGAACAGATTATTCGTTTATTAGAAGAACGACTAGTTGTTGAAAGCAGCAAGCGAAAAATTGGTGAGGTAATTGTTCGCAAAATAATCGAAACCCGGATGGTGCAAGTTCCTGTGCGGCGTGAAAAGCTGATTGTGGAACAAATTAGCCCAGAACACAAACAACTCGCAGAAATTGATTTAGGACAACAGGAAATTGATGGTATTGACTTGACCCAAGTAGAAAGACTTGAAGTTACACATTTTGACGGCGCTTTAACGGTAAGCGGCGAGTTTACTTCGCCTAAAACTGCTAGTTTATTATTGAATGCGATCGCACTAGAGCGAAATCATGGATGCAAGCTGGTGCGAGTGACCATTGCTGTTGAAGATGAGTCACAGCAGAAAAAATACCAGGAGTGGTTTGACCGCTGTTCTAAAGATCAATCAATAAAGCCAGAAAAATAAGTTTCTAGAAGATCAATTAGTAGGGTGGGTATTGCTCACCCTATTTTTTTGCTAATTTACAGCAGAATTCAAGTATTTGAACCACATCTGTTGTAGGGGTGCAAGGCCTTGCGCCCCTACCGCGTGGTCTATTTACCTGAAAATAGCTGTAAGAAAAGAATGTTGAAATTTCCGTTCCCTTGCAGGTAAGTAGACTGTCTCCAAAGCAACTTAATTTACAATACTAAGCAGTTGCCGTTCTTTTGACCACTTGCAATGAAATTTCGACTGAAGAGACTTTCACGGAAGAAACGAGAGCGTCTGATTCCACTTATTCAGATTCAAGTTCAAGATGGCAAATTTGAGATTATGGGTATGAATGTATGGCATTCATACTGGCGCGACCCCTACCATCTGCTGCTAACGATTCCCTGGACTGGCTTTCTGCTACTGATTTGTACTTTTTATGTAACTATTAATGCTCTATTTGCCCTAGCTTACTTGATAGGAGGAGATTGTATTGCCAACGCCCGACCTGGCTCTTTTTTAGATGTGTTTTTCTTTAGTGTGCAAACTCTAGCATCCATCGGCTATGGGGCAATGTATCCTAAAACAACTTACGCCAACATTATTGTCACTATTGAAGCAATGATCGGTTTGGTGGGAATTGCTGTGATGACAGGACTAGCGTTTGCTCGGTTCTCTCGACCCACAGCCCGTGTGCTTTTTAGCCGTGTTGCTGTAATCACACCTCATGATGCCATGCCAACTCTGATATTTCGCACCGCTAATAAGCGTCGCAATACAATTTTGGAGGCGCAGATGCGAGTTTACTTAATGCGCGACGAAGTAACCCAAGAAGGGCAGTTCATGCGTCGATTCTACGATCTCAAACTGCTGAGAAACCAAACACCTAGCTTCACGTTAAGCTGGTCAGTAATGCATGTCATTGATGAGTTTAGTCCTCTATATGGGATGACATCAGAATCGTTAACCCAGACAAATACTACGCTGATCATTTCTTTGAGTGGCATTGATGAAACCGTTGCACAAGTGGTTAATGCCCGTCATAGCTATGGTGCTAATGAGATTTTGTGGAACAATCAATTTGTCGATATCTTCTACCACACACCCGATGGACATCGCTACATTGATTACAACCGCTTCCACGATGTTTTACCTTTAGAGTGAAGGAATTAAATTGATGAAAGTTACTCAGAAGTCTGATTGAGTGGTGGTTGTAAGGGTTTAACGACAACCCGACCATTTTCAATTACAGTGCAATTTTTAACCACGCTCTTGCTGTGGTTAACTGGTACATCCTGGCACTGGCTTTGGTGGGAGATATTTTGCTTCTGTTGTTGATTGAGGACGACAACACAACAAGCGCAGGAGGAGAAGGACATATAAAATATTTTGATCTCTATATCTATTATCGCCCTACTGGTGCTGTTTAGCTGAAAAATTTACTAACGATGTGTTTTGAATAACTCAGGATAATAAACAAACTAGCTGTGCGCCTCTAACAGCCCAAAATTTAATTCAGTGCCGGTTTAAAGCGTATGTGTGAAACTATAGTTAGTAAGTACTTGCTTTCTTGTGCTTGTAGCCTGTTTGATATATCTAAACTAAGTAAACAGGAAAGCGGTTATAGCTCCCGCCCCGCTTTCCTCCCTGGCCAAACAAGTTTGGCAGAGTTAGACAATGGGTTTTTCTAATGAAAAAATTTTTCAGATACCTGGGTTTCGGTTTGCTATCTACGTTTTTGACTGCTACTCCCGGATTGGGAGCTGAACGCATTAGCTTTTATTACCCTCCCTTCGGTGAATTCTACTTATCCGTGGACTCGCTGGAAACTTTTGCGAAAGTTGGCAAAATCGATCAAGATTTTTCATTTTATGCTAACCGTGCTACTCCCCAACAACTCGCTCAACTGCGGGATTTACTTCAGCAAAGGTTCAATGTCACTCCTACACTAGTATCTCAAGTTACTTACTCACCGATAGGCGAGGAGCTAGTTCAACAACTGGGAAAATTACTCCTCACTGAGTCTCGACAGAACGGCTTTTATGCCATCCGTGCCTCTTTGATTTTGTCTGCTGCCGATAAAGAGGGCTTAACAGTTGTGAATTTGCTGCGGAAATTTCCTAGCAATACTATCCGGGTGAATTTTTCAGAGGGGTTAAGGACAGTCGATGACTTGTCGCAATTGATCAAAAAAAAGGATGAAGTTTTTGCCTCTCTTCAAAAAGAAGCGATCGCCGAAGCAGCCAATTCAACAATTGACTTCTCAAAACAGCCAGATTTGCGATCGCCTGGAAAATACAGTTGGCAGAAAAAAAGCCTAGAGCTAAATGACATTTCTCGCAATCGCCGTCTACCGGTGGATATCTATCTGCCAAAAGCAGGTTCACCAAGCACTAAAGAAGTGCCCTCGCCTCCCTTTCCCCTGATTGTAATTTCTCATGGCCTGGCCTCAGACCGCTCTACTTTTGTTTATCTGGCTGAACATCTAGCATCCTATGGTTTTGCTGTTGCTGTACTGGAACACCCTGGTAGTAATGCCAAACGCTTTCAGCTATACTTCGCGGGTTTGGCAGGGCCGCCAGACGCAGCAGAATTTATCAACCGACCTTTAGATATCAAATATCTACTCAATGAACTCCAGCGTCTAGACAAATCTGATCCTACTCTCCAGGGAAAACTCAATTTTCAGCAAATTGGGGCGATCGGTCAGTCCTTTGGTGGTTATACTGTTTTGACTTTAGCAGGAGCAAATATTAACTTTGAGCAACTAAAGCTAGACTGTAATCCCAATAATTCATCCTTTAATTTGTCGCTCTTTTTGCAGTGTCAAGCAACTAAGTTACCACCAATAAATTACGAACTCAAAGACGATCGCATCAAGGTTGTCATGGCGATTAATCCCTTTGACAGTTCAATTTTGGGTGAGGGTGGAGTCAGTCAAATTAAAATTCCGGTAATGCTGGTGGCGGGTAGTCAAGATATTTTCGCCCCACCCGTATTTGAGCAAATTCGCCCCTTCACCTGGCTTTCTGACTCCAATAAGTATCTAGCTTTGATTGAAAACGCCACCCACTTTTCGGCGATCGGAGCTTCTAAAGATGATGTGTTACCTGTACCGTCTACCTTACTGGGTCCTGATCGCGTTGCCGTTTATTCCTATCTCGATGCCCTGAGTGTAGCTTTTATGGAAACCCATCTCCTCAATCGCCCTGAATACCGATCCTATTTACAGCCATCCTACGCCACATTTATCAGTAAAGAGCCTTTGAATCTCAGTATTTTACAGTCGTTGTCGGCAGATCAGTTAAATCAAATTTGGAATGGGCCAACTGCCCAGTCAGCCAAACCATCAAATCTTCAACCTACCCCTACCCGCCCTTAGTTAAGTAGTCGGACAGAATTAATTACACAATGTCCGAAGCGAATGTAGACAATCAAAATGAAGCAATTCGCTTGCGGATGCGATCGCCTGTCGCATTGCATTGGACTCAGCAGTGACTTGAGTTTATAGGGCTTTTAGTTGTGCATTGAGATGCGATCGTTGTAACTAATTCTGCCCGATATTGCGGTCTTCTCTTTAAATGAGCTTTTTTGCCAAAGTCCCATAATTTGGTGTTTTCGCCCTGGAGGGCGAAAGCGATGGCTTTTGCTTTTATTACGCCTATAGGAATCCAAGTTGAATTTTGAAAAAATCTAAGTATTTGTAGGGTGGTTAGACGGAACGTCGTAACGCACCCTACGTGTATTTCAAAAATAAAATATGAGTCCTCTAATATATATCTTGAATATGTAAATATCAAGGTTATATACAGCTAGGTCTAATCTAGCAACTATCACATTTTAGACAAAAGCAAATACAGCATTTTGGATCTAAATGAAGTACATCCTTACCCCCTTTACAAGGGGGGAAATTCCCAATCTAGTTCCCTCCCCAATCTATCGGGGAGGGTTAGGGAGGGGTATTTTTGTACTTCATTAACTTGCAATCTGCTGTATTTATAATTTTCGGAAACAACAACTTGCTTGATTCTTGTTAGCAAAAACCATAGTAATACTTTCATAGTCCTATAATATATGTCTTGAATATGTAAATACCAGGGTTATATACAGCTAATTTTTATATAGTAGTTATCCCATTTTAGACAAAAGCAAATATTTATAATTTTCAGAACAACAACTTGCTTGATTCTTGTTAGCAAGAACCATAGTAATACTTTCATAGTTCTATAATATATGTCTTAAATATGTAAGTATCAAGGTTATACACAGCTAAATTTAATATAATAATTATTCGATTTGAGACAAGAGCAAATATTTATAATTTTCTAAAACAACAACTTGCTTGATTTTTTTTACAAGAAGCCTAATAATACTTTCATTGATACAAAACAAGTAACAAATAGACAAAAAGTCTATTTGTTACTTTAAATTTGACGTGACTTTAATCCCAACAATCAAGCGAGAACTAAAATTATGCAAAGCACATTATTTACTGCATTAAGCACCAACGAAGAAGCTAATTTGTCTGGTGGCAAGCGCGGCAACATCAATGGTGGCAAGGGCGGCAACGGCAGAGGCGGCAACGGCAGGGGCGGCAACGGCGGCAATTCTTTTGCTTTAGACGTTGTTATCGTAGTCGCCGGCGGCAATATTAATAATAGCTCTATTAATGGAGGAACTACAACTAGTACTGGTGGAGGTGGTGGAAATGGTACAGGTGGAAATGGTACAGGTGGAAATGGTGGAGGTGCTAACAGATAGAAAATTCATCGCCATAGGTAAACCGATGAAGTTTAGTAGAAGGGAAATAATAAACGTCAAGAGACGATTAACTGCACCTTTAAAGAAATAAAGTTTTTCCTCATTCCCATGAAGAGCATGGGAATGCATTCATTGAGTTTGTGACTCAATTATGACTCAACATTTAAATGGAGGCAGAGCTTCTAATCAGCCATTACTATGTTCTTCATGGGAACGAAATAACAATGGAAAATCGAGCTTTTTTTGAATTGTGTGTACACCGTAGCTTTGAATTGGAGAGGGACGGTTTTGTGTAGTAAAATCTCTAAGAAGTTTCAATATTTACGCTAATTAGATGGTTATTACATGAGTCGTCGAACTCAGGTTAAACAAGCGTAGGCAAAGTTTTACCGCAGGTTATTCCGCGTGCGCGGCCTAGAGAAAAATTCTTGGGCAATGCGTTCTTGGACGATCGCCATATTAGCATCGCTAAGATTCAGCCCCGCTTTAGCCCGTTCTAGTCTAGCAACAGCAGCTTGAAAGCTTGTTCTTTATCCTTAATTTGGAGAATAGCGATCGCCTCCGTATTTCCTAGCTGCTGATATCAGTTCATTTCCTTCTTAGCTAATTCAGCAGCGGCTTCTGCTTCTTGCACTTCTATCTAAGTTGTAATTCTCCTGTCTCGCTAGTCTCTTTGGTTGCGACTTAAGTCTGCTTTTGCGGATGCGATCGCCTGTCGTATTGCATTGGACTCAGCAGTGACTTGAATTTCTAGGGCTTTTAGTTGTGCATCGATTTGCGCTCGTTGTAACTGATTCTACCGATATTTCCGAGTATTTAGCTTTTTTACTTTGCAGTTGGGAGTTGTCGATCAGTGCGATCGCATCTCCCTTTTTCACAACCTGATTTTCTTTCACCTTAATACTTATGACTGTTTCCTCTGCTGCTGCTTGCACTAATGGGACTTAGACAAAAAACACCCAAAAAAGAGCATCAAATCTATATACAGAACGATTTTGACATCGTTTTACTTAGTTTATTGATATATCTAGGTTTGGGCTATTTTTGAGCATTTAGTGTATTTCCCTTACCCTGTAAGGGTTTTAGGCTTGTTTTTCCCTCAAAAATGTTTAAGTCCCGCTAGGCAAAGAAAGTCTGGTTAGGGGTCAATGACCATGAGCGCTAAAAAACATTTTGGTTGTGCAAATAATCTCGCCAAAAAAATCTACCTAGCCTTAGCGTGACGACCAAGATTTAGGGATATCCAAAAAACAAAAGTTCTCTTCTGTTTCAATGATATTTTTGGCAAAACTCCCATAACTTTGGCGCTTTCGCTTTTATAACTGATAAGTGCCTTGCCTGTAAGTAGGTGGGTGGGGAAATTTATAAGTATGTCATTGCGAGTGAAACAGAATGCAACAAAGCAATCACAAGGACTTTAATAGGTTTACATTCTGTTATATAGTTAGGTTAATTCGTGCCTACCTATTTAAGTGTTTACTATGTAAATATCAAGGTTATATACAGCTAAGTCTAAATAACAATTAGCGCATTTTAGAACCAACACAAAATATTTATAATTTTTATCTAAAGTTTTATTCTTTCTTTATTTATTTATTTACAAAAAATTTATGTATTCAATAAAGCTTTTTTCCAATTTATCAATAATTCAGCAAAATTAAACGTTTTAATATTAAAAGAAATTATATATACTACAATCATGTATGTATGCAATAATACAACTAACTTATTTTGCGTAAAAATACTTATTCAAAAATGCCAAATCTCAGTTTTGAGTTTTATAAATTTTCTTTAAG
Organism: Nostoc sp.; assembly: GCF_036917275.1. GTDB lineage: Bacteria > Cyanobacteriota > Cyanobacteriia > Cyanobacteriales > Nostocaceae > Nostoc. The sequence goes on along the minus strand of NZ_JBALDF010000028.1, from coordinate 107,964 downwards.
TAAAGTTGGTATAAAAACGTTATTTGATTGCTTGATTATATCTTTAAATTCTGGGAATGTTTAGTGATTTTATCAGTACTAATACGTACTTAGCTTAAACTATACATTTTTCGAGAACATTAAGCTTTTAAATCGCTATCTTTATATGAATATACATTTACGTCTGCGATTTTTTGATAAATAAAAACTTCTTTTTAATCAGATTTGTATAAATAGTAACTATGTAATATTTGTCTTAACCAATGTAATACACATTTCTTAAATATTTAACTGCTTGACCTATTTCGTAAGAGGGGTAATAATACTTCTAACGGCGCGAAAAAGTTACTAAATATACACTTTACGTTTATATCTATTACTTTTGAGTGACGTGACTTTAATCCCAACTATCAAGCGAGAACTAAAATCATGGAAAGCACATTATTTACTGCATTAACCTCGAACGAAGAAGCCAATCTGTCTGGTGGTGTTGCTAACGCCAATGGCGGCAATAGTGGTGCTGCCACTGGCGGTAACGCCACTGGTGGCGCTGGCGGCGCCTCTACTGCTAATGGTGGTGTTGTTCTTGGAAATTCTAATGTTCTAGCTGCTAGCCCTATTAGTGGAGGAACTACAACTAGTACTGGTGGACGTGGTGGAGATGCACGTGGTGGAAATGCACGTAGTGGACGTGCTGGAAATGGTGGAGTAGCTGCCAGCGTCGGAGCATAGAAAATTCGTCGCCATAGGCAAACCTATGAGGTTTAGTAGAAGGGTAACAATAAACGTCAAAACATGATTAACCGTACCTTTAGAAGCAGCGTCGCCTTTTAAATAATTTACTCTGTTACCGCAGGTTAAGTTACTTTTGCACGCGCCTCTAATTGCTAATAGACATACCAGCTATTGGCTATTTCTTTATCGGACTAGTTTTACATATTTTTTTGTTACCCATCTACTTTTCTTAAATAAACTTAACATTGAGGTTGCCCACTAGTAACTGTCAATAAGCTTCAGCAGCGCTTTTCCCAAAACATACTGTTCATCTTTGAGTAGTCAAGTAGGAAAATAAGCGCTGCTACTTCAGTAAGAGACCATATTTATGATAATCTAATAACTTGTGGATAACGAAACTATTTTTATATAACTTACTCCAAATGAATAAATGAGCTTGTCTATTAGTTTGGAGTAAGTTAGGTAAACATACCAAAATTCCCGATATTTTCTCTGTTGAGCTATAGAATATAACTATTTTGGTATGCCCTTGCTCTCGTTATCTTAAGTGAAAACAGCTTTGTCAAAAGTTCAAAACTGATAACTAGCAACTTAAGTTAACTATGGAAAGCACTCAAACATCCTTAATGTTTATCTCATTAACTGAAACCGAAGAAGCAAACTTGTCTGGTGGTCAGAGTACGGTTACAACGAACGGAGCACCTGGACAAAGCGTAGTCGGACAAAGTGTAGTCGGAAAAAACGGAGTATCTGTACAAAACGGAGCAGCACTAAACGGAGTATCTGGACGAAACGCAGTATATAGAGGAAATGTACAGAGGCCCGAACGAATTACAACTATAAAAGCACGTTTAGAAAGGCTATTGTCCCGACTAGAAAGTATACGGGAACGATAGTACAACTAAACTGTTGGTTAAAATTTTAACCATGCAGGGATAAGAGGTTGTTTGAAAAGTGGTTAACTGTGATTTTAATTGCGTTGTTACCCCCCTTAGTCCCCCCTTATAAAGGGGGGAAACAAGAAAAATCCGGTTCCCTCCCCTTTATAAGGGGAGGGTTAGGGAGGGGTAAAAAGTATTTTATACATCATTATGGACTTTTCAAACATCCTCTAAGACCCTGCTATTTTTTTGGGTTTTGTCACATCTTTTTAGATACTGGAGTGTGAAATGAAATACCAAGTTGTTATACAACATAGTGAAGAAGATTGTGGAGGTGCTTGTCTTGCTTCCATTCCCAAACATTATCGGCGTAACTTTACACTAAATCATATCCAGGAAGCGGTAGGCACTGGCCCAATACAGTTCAGTTAAGACTAAAAACTAAAGCTGGCGTAGGTTGGGTTGAGGAACGAAACCTAACATTATCAAAATTTTGTTGGGTTTCGCTGTTGCTCAACCCAACCTATTATTCTCTTAACCCAAGCTATTGGACACTAAGCAGCTAGGAACAACATTGTTAGGACTGAGACAGGGAGCCGAAGCACTTGGTTTTAATGCAGGCTCTTTGATAGCATTTAATGAAATATTAGACCGGATAAACTAAGCGCCATTACCAGCAATCTTATTTGATTTGTGAAAATTGAAAGCTTTAGATCACTGACTTCTTAGATAAGTCGGGGATCTTGTTTTCCATAAATAGACCTCCTGCAAAAGTCTCTAATACCCCACCCCCAACCCCTCCCCTTGCTAAGGGGAGGGGAGACAAAGCGTAGCTTTGGCGGGGTGGGGTTCTTATTTTTGATTTATGCAAGAGGTCTAATGATTTAAGTTTGCTATACATCAATACGCTTGGGTTAAGGCTAAAATTAAATATTTACGTAGGTTCGGTTGAAGAAGGAAATCCAGCATTTCTGAGGCTTTGTTGGGTTGCGCTTCCCTACGGGACGCTACGCGAACGCTTAACCCAACCTAGAATTTTCTTAACTTGTTGTTCATGAATGATTTAAGTTTGCTATATACCAAGCAAGTCTCAAGCATTTCTTTGATAAACTCAAAGCTAAAGCTATACAAATCACTATTTGTCCTAAAGTTTTGGCAGATAAATATGCCGTTGTAATTTGCATTAAAGACAATAATTTAACTCTCTTCTATTCTTTTAAAAAATAATAATCAGGAACCTTGATTTTACATAAGCCAGTAAATATACTGATATAAATCTCCAAACTAGCCCAAAAACATAAGTGTTGCAACCAGAAACAAAAAGGCTATATGTCTTTTTTGCTTCTAAATTATGAGTTAGGTATAACAATTTCACCAAATCGGAGCTAATTGTCAGGAAATTGAGATATTTGTACTGAGGTATTTATAAAAACTTATTTAATAAAATCTTTTGCATATATATACTTGTCGTTAAGAAGTATTAAGAAATTCTGATTAAAGAATATTGCAATACCTTGATTTAATTGCTAACGTGTGTATGACAACAATGCTGATGAGCGCTCGGATCTAGGAGAAGTAAAATCTATGAGCTACATGCATTCAGCCAAGTATGTTAGGCTTTGACGGGTTAAAAACGAGAAATTTCTGCCTCGTATAGACAATTATGAGGGATTGCAGATTAACCAAGAAATATATCGTTGCTAAAGGCTTCGTTTGAATTTGATTTCAATTGCGATTGATTATTTGTCTTACTTTGTGCCGACAAGCGAGTAGCTGTTGATTGTGTGTATCGGCAATAACGAAGAGTTTGGTAAGACTTAAATTTTGGAGGATAAAACCAATGGATATTCAAGGTAAGGTAGCTCTAATTACAGGGGCTTCGCGTGGTATTGGACGAGCGATCGCTCTGGAACTAGCGCAACAAGGCATTAAGCGGCTGATATTGGTAGCACGCGATCGCCAAAAGTTAGTTGAGATAGCCAACGAAATTGAGGCGATGGGCACAGAAACTGCGATCGTGGCATTAGATTTGACGCAGACAATTGAAGTGAATATCGCTGTTGCCCAACTGTGGCGCAATTACGGACAGATTCACCTGCTGGTTAATTGTGCAGGAGTCGCATACCAAAGCTCGTTTTTGCAATCTAAAATGCCCCAAGTTCAAGAAGAAATTTCTGTGAACTTGTTAGGAATGTACAACCTCACTAGTCTGATTGCTCGACGCATGGCCAGCCAAAGGCAAGGAACAATCGTCAATGTATCGAGTCTGATGGGGAAAGTAGCAGCACCAACTATGGCGACTTACTCAGCTACCAAGTTTGCAATCTTGGGATTTACCCAAGCTTTGCGCCAGGAATTAGCTGAACACAATATCCGAGTGATTGCATTACTGCCTTCCCTGACAGACACAGACATGGTGCGCGACTTAAAATTATTTCGCTGGGTGATCCCCATGACTACCCAGCAAGTGGCTAAAGCACTGATCACCGGAATGCAAAGGGATGCACCAGAAATTTTAGTCGGATGGCAAAGTCATTTAGCTGTATTGTGTCAACGCCTTACTCCTTGGTTACTAGAGCTAATTTTACGAATAGCAACTCCGCCAGCCCCAAGCAGACAACAGCCTTATGAAAAACTGAGTTTTTTGGTTAAGATCCAGCGTTTTGGCGATTTGTTATTGTCCAGAAAAACTCAATGTCAGGTCAAGTCGCTATAACTAATTATCCCAGCGTTAACACCTTGGATGGTATATCTACCACCAACCGCTGATTTTTGAGCGACTGACGATTAAGTAACACTTTTGATATTCCTGTCCATGTGGGACAGGAATATCAAAATCTTCTCCACCAACTCGTATTTTTCCTAAATAAACCGCGTCCACCTTGAAAACTGTAGTTCTTTCCGTATGAAAAGAAAAAACCCTCATCCCCCAGCCCCTTCTCCCAATATTGGGAGAAGGGGAGCCGGAAAAAAGTCCCTCTCCCTACTGGGAGAGAGATTTAGGATGAGGGCAAAAATTACGGTTTTCAACATAGATGAGGTTTAGACATCAAATTCAGATCATTTCTATTTAGAGAATAATTTATTTTCTGGAAGTCCCTCAAGTCGTTTGGTCTTACCCTTGTGCAACAAAGTAATACTCACAGTGCCAAGAAACGCTAATAAGCTAAAAGTAGAACTAGATTCAGGAACAGACTTAGGATTCTGAATTTTGAGAACTTGTCCAAGTCCAGGGCTATCGCCTCGGTTTGTCACGTAAATATCACCATCAGCACCAATAGTCAAACCAGTAGGAGACTCTAATCCATTGCCACTAAGAATAGTTGTGCGAGTTCCATCGGTCGCTATTTTAATCACAGAACCATCTACATTACCTTTCCAGAGTGACTGATTAGCGTACTGCAAAGCATACAAATTACCCTCAGGATCAAAAGTTAAGTCAGTAAGTTGGGTAAAGCCATCGCTATAAACTGTTGGTTGACCATCAGAACCAACTCGGTAGATTTTTGCTTTACCTTCGGGAAAAGGAAAACCAGTTAATTGGCTAATATAATAAGCGCCATCTGGGCCTTTGGCGATATTTGTCGGTACTGCTTGGATTTCAAATGGTGATGACGATGCACCAGAGGGAAAAATTGGATTAGTTAATGTCTGCCGAGGAATTGTGGCGATCGCCTTTAAATTACTCCCATCAGTCCCTACACTGAGTAACTCATTAGCACCAGTATCAACTGTAATAATATTATTTCCATCCAAAAGAAGAGAGAAGGGATTGCTAATTAGATCACCTTTGTCAGGATTATTTGCAAGTTCATAATTAGCTAAATCAGCAACACTAGTCCAGGAATTTGTATTGAAATTAGCAGTGATGATTTTTCCTAAGTCAGTGTTACCTAATGTGGCGCGAAATGTGGGATTAGAAGCATACCCAATTGCAATATAAGGCTTGCCACTGGCATCAAATTTTATATCATGAGGCCCAGCAGTATCAGTACCATCTGGTAATGCTAAAGAAGGAAGTCCTGTAAGTACACGTTCTTGCGTACCATTTCCAATTTTTGTCACTGCACCAGTTGTGCCATAACATAAAGATTGGCCTTGGGCACTCGGTGAAGGAACACAAGCTCCACTTCCGCCCGTTCCTGCCTCTGTGACGTAAAGACTCCCGTCAGGGCCAAAAGTTAGACCCCGTGGACTATTAAGACCATCGGCAATTACCGAAAACGATGCCGCCTCTGCTGCTTTGATTCCCGAAAAAGCAGCAATACAAACACTCAAAAATGTAATCCCAAATTGCTTTAATTTCATTAGACCTGTCCTAAAATTAAATTTGCGTAAAGATAGAATATAAAATTTTATCTTTATAAATACTAATATTTACCCTATATAGTTTTTGCGGATTATACAGCATAATAAATCATGTTGCCGCTCAAAATTTAAAAATCCTATTTTTTCTCTCTAAACTATCATCAACTATGGCAAACCCTTATTGCTACGTTCAATTAAGACATATAGTCAACCTTTAAAACCCTTGTATAGACTGAGTTATAAAATTATTGACAAGTCTATTTGTTGTACAATTGGCTAATTAGAGAAGTTTGATAATTTTTTAATTGGTTAAAACTTATACCAATTCTCTAAAAGAGGGCAACAGATTCAAACCCAGAAACCCAGATTAAATCTGAATTTCTTAATTTTGAGTTGTATCATACCATTTACAAAAATCTTTGCAACACATGAATCGGTTGTAGGGAGGTACAGATAATTATCTACTTAATCAACTCCAGCGTCTGGAAAAATCTGATCCCACTCTCCAGGGAAAACTCAATTTCAGCAAGTTGAGGCGATTGACTTACTCAGCTACCAAGTTTGCCATCTTAGGATTTACTCAAGCTTTGCGCCAAGAGCTATAGCAGTCCTATCTGATTTCGTTCAAATTCGCGGTGTCCAGATCCCCGACTTTGTAAAAGTTGTCGGGGATCTAACTTTTCACGAATGATTTAGGATTGCTATAGCTGAACGCAATATCTGAGGATTGCATTACTGTTTTCCCTGACAGACACAGACATGGTGCGCGACTTAAAATTATTTCGCTGGGTGATCCCCATGACTCCCCAGCAAGTGGCTAAAGTACTCATCACTGCAATACAAAATAGATTCAGTAGAAATTTTAGTCGGATGGCATCATTTAGCCGGATAGTGTCAATGCCTTGCTCCTTGGTTGCTAGAGCTAATTTTACGAATAGCAACTCCGCCAACACCAAGAAAACAACAGCCGAGTCAAAAACTAGTTTTTTGACAAGAATCCATCGTTTCGGTGATTTGTTCTTGTCAAGAACATGATTTTTTGCGTGTCTGCGCGTAATTTATAAATTTTTTGAGGCTTCTGCGGTCAATTGCCTTTATCTTAATGCACTTTGAATCGTTGGTGCGTTACACTGCGCGACAACGCATCAAGGATTTAAATTTCTTAATATTAGCACTGACTTACTTACACTGAACGGTATTGTGTTAGAAACTTGTGCCAATGGGGAACTCTATTATTAGAGATCAATTGTTTGATTTATTTTTTTGTTTGTAATACTCACAAGAGGTAGTTGTTAATGATTAGTATAATTACACCAGTTTATAATGGGGAGAGATTTATAGAATCTTGTCTTCAAGTTGTTATTGACCAAAACTGTTTAGAAGTGGAGCATATCATTGTAGATGGAGGTTCAAGTGACAAAACAGTAGACATTATTAAGGATAAAGCCAATCAATATCCCCACATTCGCTGGATTAGTGAAAAGGATCAAGGACAATCTGATGCTATGAATAAAGGAATTGCTATGGCACAAGGACAGATTATTGGTGTTTTAAATGTTGATGATTTTTATGAAACAAATATTCTTAATCGCATCTGTGAAATTTTCAAAACTTTACCTGAACCTAGCTTTATTGTTGGCAACTGTAATATTTTAAATCAGAAAGGTAAATTAATTTCTATTAATAAACCTAACCGATTACGGACAATTGATTTACTGTTAGAAAGGCGAATTAATGATGATGGAATTATCGATGCTTCTTTTCCAGTAAATCCCTCTGCTTACTTCTATCATAAATCATTGCATCAGCAAATCGGACTCTATAAATTAGAAGAGCATTATGCAATGGATGTAGATTTCCTCTTGAAAGCGGTTTGTTCATCTCATGTTAAGTATTTCAATGAGATTTGGGGTAACTATAGATATTATCCAGGAACCAAAACATTTGATGATTCTACAAAAGGAACCAGCACAGCGCGAATTCAACACTTATTTAATGATTATATTAAAAGACTATCTTTGATGGAGCAATGGCAAATTTGGTTAGCTCGGAAAATGAATTTTATTTTATTAAAAATATTTTATTTTTATAAATATCCAGAACGATTACCTGAATCGATTAGGCAGAGATTAACTAAATATAGTCGAACCTGATAAAAAGGATTGCAATAAAATTCAAGACTAGAATTTGTGACTACTTTGGCTAACAAGAGATCGGGAGCATCCCACTTTTTTGGCTGTCATTGTGTAGGCGGAGCCTTCCCGTAGGGTACGTAACGAAGTGGAGCGTGGCAATCCCATCAACTGGTGCTTAGTGAGAGATTGTGGGATTGCTTGTCTGCGACATGCTGCGCGAACGTCGTCCGTCCTCTCTACGAGACGCTCTTGCATTCGCAATGACAAGTTGTATATTTTGCCAAAAGGGCCGAATCATGCTGTCAAGAAATTTCTGACTAAAATTTGACATATCAGCAGATGGTAAACAAACTTCATCAATCAGTAGAACATAAAGATGCGAATATCTGGGTAGACTGCACCGATAATTACTATAGCAATCCGATTTGAGCAAATAGGATTGCTATAGACTTGCCTGAGTTCGCAGTTACTGAAAATCACCAAATTAAAAATGTTATGGCTCAAGGTATTTATTGTATCTATACTGAGTCAGGTGCTATTAGATACTCATGCAAGTTTTATATATATAACTTATTTCGGAGCAATCAGAAATGCTTTCCTTCCCCACGACTCTTACTCCTTTGCCCGAAATCATTGATGGCTTACCGAATATTTCTGGTTGGGAAACAGAGGTTATCTCTGTAGTTAACCACAATAAACCAGTATTTTTGCCAACAACAAATATCCGCTTAGAGGATGTGAATGCTGTGTTTGCGATCGCCTTGCACATGCATCAGCCAACTATACCCGCAGGAAATGATGGTACACTCATCAGCAATCTGCAATATATGTTTGAACATCCTGATGAGGGGGATAACCACAATGCAGATCCTTTTGCCCATTGTTACAGCCGCATGGGAGACTTGATCCCCGAACTTGTAAATCAAGGTTGCAATCCGCGTGTGATGTTGGATTACTCAGGTAATCTTTTGTGGGGACTGGGGCAAATGGGACGCGGTGATGTTCTTGATAATCTCAAACGGATCACTTGCGATCGCACCTATCAACCTTATGTAGAGTGGCTGGGTACAATGTGGAGCCATGCAGTTATTCCTTCCACACCAATAGCAGATATTAAATTGCATATCATTGCATGGCAACATCACTTTGCGGCAATTTTTGGCTGGGAAGCATTAGCGCGAGTCAAAGGATTTTCGCCCCCAGAAATGCACCTACCAAATCACCCTGATGCTCTGTTTGAATTTGTGAAAGCGCTGAAAGAATGTGGATATCGCTGGCTACTTGTTCAAGAACATTCTGTAGAAACAATTAGTGGTCAATCTCTTACCCACAAACATTTACCACATCGTCTGATTGCCCGCAATTCCCAAGGCGAAACAATTACTATCACAGCCTTAATTAAAACCCAAGGTTCGGATACTAAATTAGTCGCACAAATGCAGCCTTATTATGAAGCCAAAACCTTATCCAAACAACAAATTGGCAGTGTATTTGTGCCACCAATAGTTAGCCAAATTGGAGATGGTGAAAATGGTGGTGTGATGATGAATGAATTTCCTAGCGCCTTTAAACAAGCTTGGTGGGATATGGTCAGTAACGGTGGAGGAAAATCAGGTGTTGTTGGGATGTGTGGTACAGAATATTTAGAATTAATAGAAGCTGCTGGATGCAAACCTGAAGACTATCCAACTTGTCAGCCGGTGGGACAACATCAGATTTGGGAGCGAGTTTCACCAGACAATTGCCAACCGGAAGCCGTAGAGAATGTGATTCAAGAATTAAAGCAAATAAACTCTAGTTTTCATTTGGATGGAGCCTCCTGGACAAATCATATCAGTTGGGTGAAAGGATATGAAAATGTGTTGTCTCCCATGTATCAACTAAGCAGTTTATTCCATCAAAAATTTGATCCATTACAGCAAATTGATTCAGCAGAACCTGTTAGCAGACAATTTAACTACCGTAACGTTCTCCTACATAACCTTTTGCTGCAAACCAGTTGTTTTCGTTATTGGGGACAAGGTGCTTGGACTGACTATGCACGGGAAATTTATCAACGGGGTGAAAATTTATTGCAGATGAATTGAACTGGGGACTGGAACGGATATAGATGGGTATTCAAATTCCAATACGCTTTGGTTAAGAGGATGTTTGAAAAGTCATGAATGATGTATCAAATATTTTTCACCCCACCCTAACCCTCCCCTTTATAAGGGGAGCCACTGCGTTGGGCGGGTTAATGTGTAGAACAATCTTCTAAATATATGTTGCTACACCAAAGGTAACAATATTTCAAATTTTGTACCAATACCAATCTGTGAATGGAAATTTAATTTTCCACCATGTCTCACAGTGATAATTCGATAACTTATTGCTAAACTAGTATTCTTACTATTCTTTGCTTCAAAAGAAAAAGACTCCATAATTTGCTGTTGCAATTCTTGAGATATTCCAGAACTATTGTCAGCAATACGAATTAAGATCCAGCGAGAATCTACTGCATCTGGGTTGCTTGCTTCCTGGGAAATCACTTCTGTGGTAATCTCAATTCGGGGTTTTTGAACAGTCTTTGTATCATCTAGATGCAACTGCTGTCGCACTGCTTCATTGAGTAAAGTATCTACAACCTCGCTGAAAATATTCATTAAAACCTGATTCAATTGCCCTATAAAGCAATATACTGGAGGTAATTGACCATAGTATTTGACGATTTCAATTTCTCCTTGAAGACGGCTATTAATTAATAAAATAATACTATCTATACAGGCATGTAAATCTGCTGGTTTTGGATAAAGTTCATCGATATGACAGAAGTTTTGTAAGCTGGTGACGAGTTTTTTTAATCTTTCTGCTCCGGTGCGGATACTAGCAAGCGATCGCGACAAATCTTGTTCTAAAAAATCAAATTCAATCTCTTCTTTAAAAAGATTAATTGCATGAGATGCTGATGGCAATTCTTTTTCATAAGCTGCTATCAGCTTGAGTAAATCTTGGCTGTAGTTTGAAACGTAAGTTATATTACCCCAAATAAAACCTACTGGGTCTAAAATTTCGTGCGCTATGCCGTCTACCAATCGTCCCAGATTTGCCATTTTATCATTTTGAATCATTTGGGCTTGACTGCGTTCATACCGCACCAGATTGTCGATTCCCCGAATTTGCCAAGAAATAATATTCAATTCTTGTACATCTAGCAATCTATAAGCACCAGATTCTGTGTGTACTACAATTGGTTCTGCTAATAATTCTGGCGATCGCTTTAAGCTAAGTTGCATCGCAGTTAAAATCGATGTTGTATCAGCAAGAAGCAACATTGGTATCCGCGCATAGCTGTAGAGAACGGCTAATGGTTGTTGAACAAATAACTCTTGTCCAAAGGGACGAATCAAAAATTCCAGCAGTCGTCGCCGCGAAATCATTCCAATAAAGTTTCCCTGTTCTACCAAAATTACTCCTGGTAACAGGGGATATTTTTCCAAAAAATTAGCCACTTCCATACCAGTGCAGTTGATTTCCACTGAGAAGTTGTACATTGGTAGTTCTTGGAGGGTTGACTCTAAATCGAGATCGCGATCGCTACCAACAGACAAAAATGGCGGTAAGATTGGGCAACTGAATTCTTCTGGCACTAGACACCCTGATTTTTACGAAGACAGGTAAACAATAAGTTAATATTTTACATTCTGCCACCTTTAAATCCGGTTTTGGTTTAGGTATCTAATCGAACTAGAGCAGAACAGGAACGCCAAACAGCCGATCGCTTAACTGCCCAATTGCGTAGACGCAAAGCAGCTTGTCATTAGACATCGCTCGGCATTGAACCAGAAGCCTAATATTTTGCTACAAATCAGGAATTACGTTAGCAAGTCTTCTCCCTACAGCCCTTTGGGCATCCTATGGCAGGCGTTAACCCCAAGTAGAGCTGGCGTGAGACGCTTTGCAACGAGCGTGATTACGAATTACTAATTAGGAATTATGAATTAAAAAGGGCTGGTGTAAAAGAGTCATCTGTGGCTTAATTTGTTTAGACACAAATTTTACTGCTACCAGGGTAATCACGATGACAAATAGACCTCCTTCCGAACCGGAGTCATCCCAAAGAACTGCCCTTGGCTTTGATGAATTTATAGCCATTCTGGTTGCCTTCACCACTATCGGAGCGATTCTTTTTTGGTCATTGTCTGGCAGGAATTCTAACTGGAACTTAAACGGGCTGCTGTTGCCTTCTTCCACTCCATCTCCTAGCGTTCAACCAAATCAATTATTGCCCTCCCCTACTCCCAAGGTAGAACCAAATGCAGTCCCTAAATTCAACGTTTTGCCATCATCTCCACCTGAAGCTGTTATTGAACCCAAGATACCTTCATTTGCGACTAACAGCGCAACTCCTTCCCGTGCAGTGTTACCATCTGCTGAGGTAATCCCAACTCAATCCCCACAACCACAGACGCCTGTATCCTCTTCAACAGGACTTGAGTCATCAATTACATCATTAGCATTGCCTTTAGTAACTCCGGCAAAACAAAAATCCATTATTCCGCCGCCAATTGCATTTAACGATGTGCCTAATAACTTCTGGGGTCGGCGTTTTATAGATGTTCTTTCTTCCCGTGGTATTCTCAAGGGGTTTTCTGATTATTCTTTTAGACCAAATCAGCCTGTAAATCGCGCCGAATTTGCTGCTATACTCCAAAAAGCCTTTGACCAAGAACCGTCTAAGACCGCGATCGCATTTCAAGATGTACCAGCAAAATTCTGGGCAACTCCAGCAATTGACCAAGCCATCAGTGCCGGATTTCTCACAGGTTACCCTAAAAAAACTTTCAAACCACAACAAAATATTTCGCGAGTGCAAGTTTTAGTTGCCCTTGTCAGTGGGTTGAATTTAAAAGCACCCACTTCCCCAAATCAGATTTTAAGTGTCTATAAAGATGCTAAAGATATTCCAACCTATGCTATCAACAAAATAGCCGCTGCTACAACTAATGGTTTGGTAATTAACTATCCAAATCAACAGATTATCGCTCCTAACAAAGTAGCTACTCGGACTGAAGTGGCAGCGATGATTCATCAAGCTTTAGTAAAACGTGGTAAGTTGGAGGCAATTCCATCTCAAAACATTGTGTATAGGCATAGCCGGCCGCAGGCATGGCGCAGCGTGTCTCCAGGACTTTCGCGCACACCAAAGCACAACCTAAAAGGTAACTTGTCCGCAGGAGGCTCGTCTCATTCAGCTAGGTAGTGAAAGTGTTCAAGAAACAAGAGGAACTGAAGAGAAAGATTCTTTATTGATCCCCTGCTCCCTTGCTTGTTGGCCAACCCATTGCAGAAAATTCAAAATTCAAAATTAGAAATTCAAAAAAATTCTTAATTTTGAGAAAAGTCTGATCTAAGGCTTCCTCAGATCAGAACAGATCGTGATTTTGAATTAAAGCATTAACGTAGCGTCTTCGCAGAAGAAGCCATAGTTAGATATTAAGCTTCTGAAATTTCTTTACCAACTACTTGTGATTTCAGAGTAGTGATTTCACTAGTTAACTCTTTCCTAGTTGAGGCTTTGAGTAAATAGCGGTAAACAAACCAGGCAGAATAACCAATACCGATCAACTCAAAAGTAGGTGCTACCAAGGGGATATCATTCAAAGCATCTAATATTGCCAAGAGTACTTTAACCCCAACAATGGATCCCACAATTAAACCAACAGTCACCAGGGGTTGCTTATATTGATTAAAAAAGCTTCCCAGATATTCTGGTAATGTTGCTAAAAAGCTAGAAATTTGCTCCCCGTATTTTAGCCATTCGTCTTGAGATTGTGCGGGGGGCTGGAGTTTGGTGATGGTTCCCGTTTGGCTGTTGATATCTGTCACTGTACCCTCTTTGGATGTGCTTTCTGTGAATTCTTGTTCTGGCATTTTCGCTCCTATAAATTTGACAGTTGAGTTTTTCTGATCTGGATAATTACAACCAAAAGGCTGTTGATTAGGTAATGCACAAGTGCATCAATAGAATTAGGTCAAGGGCAGAAAAGGGTTTTAGTATCCTATAACCATAATTGCCCCGTAATATCTACTGCATCAACTACAAGGTAGAAAGTCAGTAGGAGGATAGAACTCAGAAGGATGTTGTATTATAATCAGCTTTCTGAGTTCTTTTTTTTGAATCAACTGGAATCCTCCGGTTGTAATTATCCCATTCCGTGTCATTTGCTCATAATCGTACTAAATCTAAGTACAAATTATGCAAAAATCAGTCTACCTCTCATTTATATAAGCCTAAAAGCCGATTTTATCTGATATTAAAGCTATCTTAAGCCGCCTTCGTCAATTAACGCATTCGTATTGATATTAATACGTAATAACAGTTTTTGTGTGTTCATATAGACTAGATTTTAGAACTATTTTATGATATGCGTGCCTGGGGACTGGGGAACTCGGGGCGCTCTTTGGGGATAAGGGGCAATGGGGACTAGCAAGACAAGGAGGAAGAGTCTCTAACTTGTCTCCTCCCAATGCCCAATACAACTCTTGGAGAGGCTGCGCCCTAAACGTAGCTAGCTATGCCGCAGGCTTTACGGCAACTCTTAGAGACGCTCTTGCGTTCGCTCAGTTCAAGTGCTCAACGAATGTCATAGCTTTTGTTTTTTTCCTGATTGTATTAATTTTCTAAAGAAGCAGTAAGGTAGAGTAGTGGCGTACCTGATGCCAAGAACTCATTGCTATAGCAATCAAAATTTAAATGTGAGAAAATATGGAGATTAAAAGTACGTATTTATAGGCATTTCAGCAATTTTATCTCTCATGAATGATTTAAAATTGCTATATCAAAACCACTTATACTATATAAGGTTATGCTAATTATCTAATAAGCAATGATTTGCTATTGCTATAAAAGAGATAATCTAGATATTAATCATCAATGAAAGTGTTTGCACAAGCTAGACTGATTTAGTGATTTTTGCGGGAAGGCAAGAAGATTTGAGAAATACTTTCCTCAAAAGCCAACCCCTATCGACAGCAGTTCAGAAAGCAAAAAAGTGTTAGCCGAAGAGCCATCGACAGACGAACTCCCGACTATAGAATTTCCCTCACGAGGGAAACTCAAAGCCAGTTCTTGGCGCATCCATCAAAAAATTGGCTATGGGTACTTTGTAGCTATCGGAATTGGCTTTTTTGGCTCATTGACTGGGTTAGTGATTGCCAACTACTACCGAGGAAGAGAAGTCAGGCAATTCAATCAAGCCTATGAACAAGGACAACTACTGAGTAATTATAAAGATGCAGTAGTTGGGGCGCAATTGCATAGTTCTAACCTAGTTGCTGTATTGGAAAATTCACAACAGCTACAAAGCAAAAAAGCCGATTTTCTGAAAAATGTTGAAAAAGCCAAGCAACTAGAGTCAAAAATTGGCGGATTCATCGATAGTAAACCTAAAAGACTAGCGGCAACAAGTTCGACTTTACAGACCTTATTGCTGGATTATAAAACTAATTTAAAAACCTACGTTGACCAAATAGAAATTGTATTACAGAAAATTGACTCCAAAAAAGTGCAGCCTCAGCAGATTTCTTCTGCCCGATCGCAGTTATTGACAATTATGCGTGGTGAAACAGCCATCCGGCTAGACCAGCTTTCTGAGAGCTTGACTAACATCCTGCAAACTGCTGAAATTCAAGAGCAAGAAAGGCAAAAAGCTGTTGAAGAGGCAAAAGTAGTTGAGCGGTTCATCGTGATCGTGAGTATGCTGGTTTCGGTGGCGATCGCAGCCATTGTAGCATGGCGTACCAGTCGGGCGATCGCTGAACCAGTTATCACTGTCACCCAAGTAGCGGAGCAAGTTGCAAGAAAATCTAATTTCGATTTGCGAGCGCCCGTCACCACTGAAGATGAAATTGGCCTACTCGCCAAATCTCTAAATCGTCTGATTGAGCGAGTATCTGAGCGCACAAAAGAACTACAACAAGCTAAAGAATTAGCCGAAGCTGCTAGCAAAGCAAAAAGCGTATTTTTGGCCAATGTCAGCCACGAATTACGCACGCCATTAAATGCTGTCATTGGCTTAAGCCAACTTCTAGAAGACGACGCCACCGATCTTGGATTATCTGGAGACTTTATCACAGACTTAGAAACAATTAACTCTGCTGGTAAGCATCTACTCCACTTAATTAACGAAATCCTCGACTTGTCAAAAATTGAAGCGGGGAAAATGACCCTCTATCCAGAGACATTCGAGATTGCGATGCTGATTCATAACGTCGTCCTCACAGTCAAACCGATTATAGAAAAAAATGCCAATGTCTTAGAAGTATATATTGATCAGCAACTTGGCATCATGTACGCCGATCAGACCAGGATGCGGCAGGTCTTGTTAAACTTACTAAGTAACGCTGGCAAGTTTACTACAAACGGTAAGGTGATGCTGACAGTCAACAGAGAAAAGGAGGAATTCCGACTGGAGGCTCCTTTGGGCATGATTACTTTCACCGTTACCGACACAGGCATAGGTATGTCTCACGGTCAACAGCAGCAGTTATTTCAACCTTTTACACAAGGAGATACCTCGACTACGAAAAAGTATGGAGGTACGGGACTGGGGTTGGCAATTAGCCGCCACTTTTGCCAGATGATGGGTGGTGAGATTATTGTCAAAAGTGAACCGGGAGTTGGCTCTACTTTCACTGTTCGTCTACCAATGACTGTGCAGGATTGAAGGAGTTACTGAAAACCTGAAACCTAAATCCCCCTTTTTAAGCAGGAACCTTAAACAGCCAACTTTTATAAGAGGGTTAGGGGATCTCTTGTGCGTAAGTTCTAAATTGTTTAATTGTTGGCAATCCTTTACTAACTTAAGCAATAATACTTACCTTGCCTGTATCCAAATCGTAACGACCTCCAACGATTTTCAATTTGCCCGATCGCACCTGCTCAGTTAAAAGTGGCGATCGCTTCAACCGTTCAAGTTGATATTGTACATTTGCAACCACAGCATTCTCAACCGCGTCACCCGACTGATCCTTGACCTTTTCCACTGCTGGCTTAATTGCCTTCACAAAAGTACCAATATCACCCAGTAACGATTGGTTTTGTACAGCGGCCGTTACTGCCCCACAACGCTCATGACCCATTACCATCAGCAGTGGAGAACCTAACAGAACAACCGCATATTCAATACTGCCGATCGCTTCAGAGGTGGCAATATTTCCGGCAATCCGAACATCAAAGATATCCCCAATGCCCTGATCGAAAACAATTTCTGCGGGGACTCGTGAATCCGCACAACTGAGAATAGTTGCAAATGGATGTTGAGCTTGAGCAACTTCCTGCAACCGTAGCGCAGATTGATCGGGGTATTGGGGTTGATGCTGAACAAACCGCTGATTTCCCTCCATCAGCTTTTGCAATGCTGCATCGGGATTGAGGGATTCAGGGGAAGTTGAGGGCATTTCGGCAGCTTTAGCCTGTTCCACCCGCCAGAGTAAATCGGTGGCAGATAACATCATCCCAAACGCCCCAGTCATTCCCAATTTCAAAAAGTCACGCCGTTCCATGAAATGCTTCATTGAATTTATAACTCTCCTAAATCGACGCAACACATCTGACAGAGCGAATTTCCATCACATCGGAAACGTAGCAAGTACCACCGAATTTATTAAGGAGTGGTTTGATATTTTCGACAACCGGCTTGAGTTGTTCTGGCATACAAAAGGCGAGGATGTAAACATTATCCAGCATGGTCATGTCTAAATCTTCTGTGGTTCCTTGTAATCCTTTACCAGCAACATTTCGGATTACGGCATGGTTATGTACACCCGACTTGTCTAATTTATCTAAAATTTTGGCAAGTTCAAAGGAATTGGCGATAATTTCTATCTTTTTAACTACGTGCATATTCTTACCTCCAAAATAGGTTAATTCCGTAGAGATATAACGGAATTCCCACAATAATATTGAACGGAAATGTGACAGCTAGGGCAGTAGAAACATACAGGCTGGGATTTGCTTCGGGAACAGTCATCCGCATAGCCGCCGGGACAGCGATATAAGAAGCACTGGCACACAATACAGCAAATAACAGCGAATCTCCGCGAGGCATACCGATCAATTTGGCGATCGCTAATCCAATGCCTGCATTGAGTATTGGAATTAGTATGGCAAATAAAATCAGGAAAACTCCGGTTTTTTGCAAGTCTTTAATTCTTCTAGCAGCGACTAGTCCCATGTCCAGTAAGAAGAAGGTGAGAACGCCATAAAACAACCCTTGAGTAAAGGGTTCTAATACGTGCCAACCGCGTTCTCCTGTCAAGACACCTATTAATAGACTACCGACTAATAGAAAAACTGAACTATTAAGAAATGCTTCTTGTAAAACTTCTGCCCATGAAAACTCTCGCTTGCCATCGTTAGTGAATATATTCACCAAAATTAGACCAACTATAATCGCTGGAGATTCCATCAGAGCAAGGGCTGCCACCATGTAACCATCAAAAGCAATACCAAGCTCAGTCAAAAAAGCGCTAGCTGTAATGAAGGTGACGGCACTGATAGAACCGTAGGTGGCTGCGATCGCAGCCGCATCGTAGGTATCCAACTTCCACTTCAGGATAAAAAAGGTGTAAATTGGAACAACGCAAGCCATCATCATTGCTGCCGCGAGTGTTAGAATTACTTCCTGAGTGACACCGCTTTTGATTAGTTCTACCCCTCCTTTAAAACCAATCGCAAACAGCAGATACAACGAAAAGAGTTTGGGCGCTGGTGCGGGAATTTCTAAATCAGACTTGACAAAAACAGCAGTCATGCCCAAAAAGAAAAATAGGATTGGCGGATTCAAAAAGTTGGATACAATTAAGCTAAAATCCATATCCACCCCTGTTTATACTGGTAAAACCTGCAATTAAAGAAATTTTTCATCTTTAAAGATTTAACGGTTCAATCATGATGTATCGTGTATCGCTACCCAATGTCAATTGGATACTCAAGGAGTGAATAGTCCTATTGGTGACAATACTCTGGTTAGGTATTACAACGTTTTTCATTTCAATAAACCACGGGCTAGGGAACATTGCCGTATCCCTACGAAAATCTGTAGTTCAATTAACTGAAAATAGCTGTAAGCTCTGTTGACAACAGAACAAGTGCGAGCTTGCCCACCATGTTTTGAGGTTTGATTCCCCGTCGCTGATTTTACGACAGAACGCGCAAGAATAATTCGTCGCTAACTTATCTATGTAAAAAAGTTAACGTATTGTCGGGGCAATTTATGAATTGCTCCTACACAAACCTTGCTAAATCCCAGTATTATTTTGATTTACAACAGTTTGGTAAATCCCGCTTGCTTAAAATAACGGTCAGATATAAAGGCTTGAGTAATCCCTTCCTGTGTCATCACTGCAAAGCTAATCCAGTCAGTTAGCCCCCAATCTTTAGCAGAACGCTGGCTGTATAACATCCAACCTTCATCCAGCAATTTTTGGTCGAAAGGGATGATTTGCACACTTTCAGGACTTACGCATCGGACATAAGTACTACACGCCATTTGGGTATAAAGCCATATTTAGTAGCCAGCGATCGCTTTCTATCTATGCCAATAAATTAAGTTATGCGAAGCGCCTGAAACTATCAAATATCATCATGCACGTTATGGTTAATTTGTACAGTGCGTAAGTCCTATGATTGACAAAAGGCACTTTATCTTAACCTCTCACCGATGGATTTTTTCGTGCCAAATTTTGATTGCCTCAACATTATTTATGGATAAGTTGGTAAATCAATAAAACACGCTCTGCAATATTTCTTTACAACGTGTCCTGTTTTGCGCGTATCCCGGCTGAACCCCTTTAAGAGGATGTTTGAAAAGTACTCTTGTCGATATCAAAAGTTCTAATTATCTCTAAATCCCCCTTAAAAAGTGCCTAAAGTTATAGCAAAACACTTTTCAAACAACCTCTAAATACTCTACTGAGAGAAATAAATCAGTAGAGTATTTTTATAGGAACCTGATGTCTGCTCTCTAATTTTCACGCAACAATTTTGGAAGCCGCTGATCTGGGCTTAACTAGGATTTGAAGAGTTAACTTGACTTGAATTTTGGGAATTATTATAGGAACCGCCAAAATCCATTGTAAAACAACATTCAGGCAAGTAATAGTGTCTAAATTAATTGTTCGTATCCCAGAGTACAGTATTAGCAGTTTAATTTATGAAGCTACTGCCACAGTAGTTTATCGAGCATACTGCAAAGTTAACGGAGACTCAGTTGTGATCAAACTGCTCAAAGCAGAGTATCCTACTGTCAAAGAGATTGCTCAGATCAAGCACGAATACGAAATTATCCAAAACCTGAATATTGTAGGTGTAATCAAAACCCATAAATTAATCAATTATGACAATGGGTATAGTAATGGTCTAGCAATGGTTTTAGAAGATTTTGGCGGAGAATCCTTAAAAGATCAGATATCTACTACAGGGTTTGAACTAAGAAAATTTCTTAACATCGCCGTTCAAATTACTGAAACATTAGGAGAGTTACATAGTCACCACATTATCCATAAGGATATTAAACCTGAAAATATTCTTTACAACCCCAATAGCGAAAAAATCAAACTGATTGACTTCAGCATTGCTTCGCTGCTATCAAAAGAAAGCCCAGAAATCAGTAGCCTCAACCTGTTAGAAGGAACGTTGGCTTATATGTCGCCAGAGCAAACTGGACGTATCAATCGAACCTTAGATTATCGTACAGATTTTTATTCATTAGGCGTGAGTTTTTACGAAATGCTGACGGGTCGGCTTCCCTTCGAGAATATTCAAGACCCAATGGAGTTGGTGCATTGTCACATTGCGAAAATTCCAATAGCTCCTGACGAGATTAATCCTAATGTACCACTGGGAATCTGTGCGATCGCCATGAAACTCCTGAGCAAAAATGCTGAAGATCGCTACCAAAGTGCTTACGGGTTAAAGGCTGACTTAGAGAAAGCAATGCTTCAACTGGAAACAAAAGGAAGGATTGACCTTTTTAGCTTAGGTGAGCAGGATTTTTCGCATCAATTTCAAATAGCTCAAAAACTTTATGGTCGGGAAGTAGAAGTGGCAGCTCTTATGGCTGCCTTCGAGAAAGTTAGTCTTGGTTCGAGTGAAGTTGTGTTAGTAGGAGGATACTCAGGTATCGGCAAATCCTCACTGGTTAACGAAGTTCATAAACCGATTGTGCGGCAACGAGGTTACTTCATCGGTGGCAAATTTGACCAACTCAAGCGAGATATTCCTTATGCTTCTTTGATTGAGGCATTTCGAGAATTGATGCGACAACTGTTAACTGAAAGCCAAGTCAGAGTTGAGGTTTGGAAAAATAAATTGCTACAAGCATTGGGAGTTAACGGTCAGGTCATTATTGATGTTATCCCAGAAGTAGAACTGATTATCGGGCAGCAAGCGCCTGTACCGCAGTTGGGTGTTACTGAGTCTCAAAACCGTTTTAATCGGGTATTTAAGCAATTTATCCATGCCTTTACTGCTGCGGATCATCCGTTAGTACTGTTTTTAGATGACCTGCAATGGGCAGATGCTGCCTCTTTGATGCTGGTCGAGAATTTGATGACTGACCTAGAAAGCCAGTATTTATTGATGATTGGAGCTTACCGAGATAACGAAGTTAGTCCCACCCATCCGCTGATACTAATGCTAGAGGTAATTCGAGTATCTGGGGCAACCGTTGAAGAACTGCTCTTAAAGCCATTAGCAGCACCTCATATTACTCAACTGCTGATTGACACATTCAATTGCGAATCATCTCAGGCAGAACCTTTAGCTGATTTGCTACTTCAAAAAAGCCAAGGTAATCCCTTTTTCTTGACTCAGTTATTAAAAGTATTGCATCAAGATAATCTCTTGATATTTGATTACCGTTCGGGTTTCTGGCAGTGGGATCTTAACAAAATTCAGTCACAAGCCATTACCGATAATGTGGTCGATTTAATGGTGAAGAAAATTCAGAGACTGTCAGAGCCAACCCAGCAAGTTTTACAATTAGCTGCTTGTGTTGGTAATCGTTTTAATTTAGAAACTCTAGCAGTAGTCAACGAAAAATCGGCATCAGCAACAGCAGTTGATTTATGGTCAGCTTTACAGGAGGGATTAATTCTTCCCTTAAGCGATACTTATAAAATTCCTCAGTTGTTGAATCAATCGGAATTGGCAATATATTGTGATAATGCAGTACATGTTGACTATAAGTTCTTGCATGATCGCGTTCAGCAAGCTGCCTATTCTTTAATTCCAATCGGTCAGCAACAACAAGTACACCTGAAGGTGGGAAAATTACTATTACATAATACTGAAAAAACTCAATTAGAAGAGCATCTTTTCGAGATTGTCAACCACCTAAATGCTGGAGAATCATTGATTGTTGATCCAGCAGAAAGATACGAGATGGCGGAATTAAATCTGAAAGCAGGTCAGCGAGCAAAATCATCTTCGGCGTTTGTAACTGCACTCAAATTGCTGAAAACAGGAATGAGTTATCTACCTGAAAATAGCTGGCAAGATAATTATTTACTCACCTTAACATTATATTTACAAGTTGGAGAAGCCAAATTTTTAAATGGTAAATATGAGAAAGCTTTGCTGATTTTTGAGCAGACTTTCAATCAGGTTCAAACTACTCTTGATATGTGTCGGGTGAATGAATATCGAATTATGTGTTATCGGATGGAGAATGATTTAAACTCTGCATATAAAATTGGGTTAAACACCTTGGAACTTTTAGGCTTGGAGTTTACAGCTTATCCCGATGATGCATATTTGTTAGAAAAACTTAATCATACCAAGGAAGTTATTGGCGATCGCTCAACTTTTAGTCTGGCAGAACTACCACAAATGCAAGACGAAGAGAAGTTAATAGCTCAACGTATCTTAAAAGAAGTTTGGCCTATTGCTTACTTTTTAGGATCTAAAGCGTTGCACGTTACATCTATGAATCTGACTCAACTTTCGATTCAGTATGGCAACTCATCGATTTCGGTATTTGGCTATATGCTGTATTCCTTCAACTTAGTATTTCAATATGGTGAAGTAGATTCAGGTTATGAGTTTGGGCAGCTTTCTCTTCAACTCCATGAAATTATGAGAACGAAGGAATTAGAAGCAAACATTTTGAATATGTGGGGAGGTTTAATCTGTCATTATAAAGACCATATTAGTCAGACAAAACCTTATTTATTAAAGGGATTTAATAGCGGGTTAGAAACAGGTTCTTATCAATGGTCTGGTTATTGTTCAGTTAATTTTTTATGGCAATCTTTGTTTGGGAATGAATCTTTAGAAAAAACCGCAGAAGTAGCGGAAGATTTTATTCCTACCCTCCGCAAGATTGATAAAAATATGTTGAACTACCATCTGCTGGCTATGGAAGCGATCGCTAACCTAACTAAGCCAGCAGGCAAGATTGACGAGCTTGTTGGAACTTGGGCAGATGAACAGCAAGTGCTAGAGTTTGCGTTGGCATCTTCGGATATGTTGAGTGCATTTGTAGTTTATATCTATAAACTTGCACTCTGTAATTGGTATGGAGAGTATACCAAAGCTGTTGAGTATGCAGAAAATGCAGAAAAATTTGTTGGAGGAGCGCGGGGAATTTTTATTAATCCTGTTTTCTACTTTCACCAAAGTATTGCTTTGGCAAGAGCTTATGCTGAGGTAGATACAACAACTCAAGTCATTTATCTACATAAACTAAATGTTAACCTGGAAAAATTCCAGCAATGGGCAATGCACTGCCCAACCAATTATCAACACAAGTTTCTGCTGATTCAAGCTGAAATTGCTCAGATTTATCAACAAGATTATCAGGCAATGGAGTTGTATGACAAGGCAATCGCTTCTGCTGCCGAAAACGGTTATTTACAAAATGAAGCCTTAGCAAACGAACTCGCATTTCGATTTTACTTGGCCAAGGACAGAAAAAACCTTGCCAAAGTTTATCTTACAGAAGCCCGCTATGGTTATCTGAAGTGGGAAGCGATGGGTAAAGTCCAACAACTAGACGAACAATATTCTCAATTTTTTACAGATACAGCAGCAGAAGCAACTCTTCGGGGCACTGCTACAAACTCAACCAGAGATACTTCTGAAGCTAAAACCCAAATTCTAGATTTAAGCACAGCAATTAAAGCATCACAAGCACTGTCGAGTGAGATGGAGCTAAATCGGCTACTGGAGAAGATGATGACGATTGCGATCGAGAATGCTGGTGCCCAAATGGGTTATCTACTTGTTAAACGGGAGAACCAATGGCTAATTGAAGCTGAGGGAAGCGTTGATCGAGACCAAGTGAGAGTGCAATCATCTAGCCTGGTTCAAGTAAAGCATAAACTACCAGTTTTGCTAATTAATTATGTTGAAAGAACAAAAGAAAATTTGGTTTTAGACGATGCTAGCCACACAGAGCTTTTTGCCAGTGACAACTATATTGTTGTCAATCAACCCAAATCAGTTTTGTGTTCGCCTTTCGCTCATCAGGGGAAGCTAACCGGAGTTCTTTACTTGGAAAATAACCTTACCACCGGAGCCTTTACCGCAGAGCGACTAGAGGTACTCAACTTATTGACTTCGCAAGTTTCTATCTCAATAGAAAATGCTCGGCTCTACACAAATTTGCACATATACTCCCAGGAGTTAGAGATTTCGGAAACACAAGCGCGTGAGAAAGCAAAGGAGCTAGAGCAGACGCTCGATGAATTGAAGCTCACCCAGTCCCAGATGGTGCAAAGCGAAAAAATGTCTAGCCTGGGGCAGTTGGTAGCAGGCGTTGCTCACGAAATCAATAACCCAGTCAGCTTTATCTACGGCAACCTTACTTACGTCAATAATTATATCAAAGACTTGATGAGTGTAGTACAACTTTATCAACAGCAAAACCAGAATTTACCACTTAAAGTTCAGAATGAAATAGACGCGGTTGACTTAGATTTTTTGATGGAAGACTTACCTAAGCTGTTGGCTTCGATGAAAGTGGGAACTGATCGCATTCGCCAAATTGTATTATCTTTACGAAACTTTTCCCGCCTAGACGAATCTGAAGTCAAAGCCGTTGATATCCATGAGGGCATTGATAGCACCCTAATGATTTTGCAAAGTCGGCTTAAGCCCCAACCAGACTCTCCGGGAATTCAGGTAATACAGGAGTACGGCAACCTGCCACTTGTAGAGTGCTACCCTGGGCAACTGAATCAGGTATTTATGAACCTGATCGCTAATTCAATTGACTCTTTGGAAGAATTTAACAAACATCGGACTGATGCAGAGAGAATACGTCGCCCAGGTATTATTACAATTCGTACTACTGTTGAAGGTGATCTTGCTGTCATTGGTATTGCTGACAATGGTTCTGGGATCTCTGAAAATATCCGGCAGCAACTCTTCACCCCCTTTTTTACTACAAAACCTGTCGGTAAAGGAACTGGTTTAGGGCTATCTATTAGTTACCAGATTGTAACTAATAGGCATCAAGGACAGTTAGAATGTGTATCGGTTTTAGGACAAGGGGCTGAATTTATTATCTCTATCCCCCTTCAGGCAAGACTAAAAGCAAGAAGTATCTAATCTTTACCGCCACTGATTGCAATTACAAATTACGAATTAGTAATTAGGGGTTCAGCCGGGATACGCGCAAAACAAGACACGTTGTAAAGAAATATTGCAGAGTTAGGACTTACGCACTGTACAAATTAACCATAATATGCATGATGATATTTGCTAGTTTCAGGCACTTCGCATAACTTTAATTTATTGGCAGAGAAAGCGATCGCTGGCTACTAAACATGGCTTTATACCCAAATTGCGTGTAGTACTTATGTACGATGCGTAAGTCCTGACTTTTTAAAAGTCGCAAATAGCTTTTTCTTGCTTCTACATAAATCATGATAGAGTACCATTCGGGTTAAGAATATTGCCACACAATCTTTATTGACCAAGTTTCGTTAGGATATTGTAACCTGGGCAATAGCAACTCTCTGTTGATGTGACGCCAGGCGACGCCGAATAGCCCGTCGGAGACATCGCTTTTTCACATCCATGACAACAACCATCGACTTTCTCAGTCACCTTAACCCCAGCCAACGTCAAGCTGTCGAACACTACTGTGGCCCGTTGCTAGTTGTTGCTGGCGCAGGTTCCGGTAAAACACGAGCGCTGACTTATCGCATTGCGAATCTGATTCTGAAACACCGCGTTGATCCAGAAAATATCCTGGCGGTTACTTTTACCAATAAAGCCGCACGGGAAATGAAAGAGCGGATTCAACGGCTGTTTGCGGAACAACTGGCAATGAAACAACACGGTAAGCGTTTTGATTTATTGACGGAATATCAACAAACACAATTGCGATCGCAAGTTTATAAAAATACGATAAAAGACTTATGGTGTGGCACTTTCCACAGTCTATTTTCTCGCATTCTCCGCTTTGATATCGAAAAATATGTAGACGAAAAAGGACGCCGTTGGAATCGTAATTTCTCTATCTTTGATGAATCAGATGTGATGACTCTGATCAAAGAAATCGTCAACAAACAGTTAAATTTAGACGATAAGAAGTTTGACGCCCGTTCTGTCCGCTACGCTATTAGTAATGCTAAAAATCAAGGTTTATCGCCCCAAGAATTTGAGCAAGATCAACCCAATTATCGCGGACGCGTGATTGCCCAAGTTTATAATTTATATCAAGATAAGTTAGCAGAAAATAACGCTCTCGACTTTGACGATCTAATTCTTGTACCTACTAGATTATTTCAACAAAATGAGCAAGTATTGGGTTACTGGCATCGGAAGTTTCGCCATATCCTCGTAGATGAATATCAAGATACCAACCGCACTCAGTATCAACTCATCCACTTATTGGTTACTAATGGCGAAACTAGAAAGAGCGAATGGGAATGGCAAAATCGCTCAGTTTTCGTTGTCGGCGATGCAGATCAATCAATTTACAGCTTTCGGATGGCAGATTTCACTATCTTGCTGGGATTTCAGGAAGACTTTGGCGATGGTTTGGTAGATGATGATACCCGAACGATGGTTAAGCTGGAAGAAAACTATCGTTCTTGTGAGAACATTCTGCAAGCGGCTAATGAACTGATTGAAAATAACACCCAACGGATTGATAAAGTCCTCAAACCGACACGGGGGCCGGGTGAGCAGATTACTTGTCACAAAGCCGATGAAGAACTCGCAGAAGCCGCATTTGTAATCAATCAAATTCGGACTTTACAACAGCAAAATCCAGAGTTGAACTGGGGTAATTTTGCCATACTTTATCGGACAAACGCCCAATCTCGCCCCTTTGAAGAATTGTTGGTGAAATATCAGATTCCTTATACAGTTGTAGGGGGAATGAGGTTTTACGATCGCAAAGAAATTAAAGATGTCGTCGCTTATCTAAGAGCCATCGCTAACCCATCTGATACAGTCAGTTTATTGCGAGTCATCAATACTCCCCGGCGAGGAGTTGGCAAAACCACTATTGACGCTTTGGTGAACGCCTCCCAACAATTAGGGACAACCCTGTGGGAAATACTCAGCGATGAAACATCAGTTAATACATTAGCTGGACGAGCGACAAAAGCTGTAAATAACTTTGCCGCAATGATTAGCCGTTGGCAAGGACAAATCGGCACGCTTCCTGTGACTGAGGTTTTGCAAGGAATACTAGAAGACTCTGGTTATGTCCAAGACTTGATGAGTCAAGGCACAGATGAAGCCACAGATCGGGTACAAAACGTTCAAGAACTTTATAACGCTGCACTGCAATTTCAAGAAGAAAACGAAGAGGTTTCCCTGCAAGATTTTCTGAGTAGCGCTGCCCTCAGTTCCGATTTGGATAACTTAAAAGAAGGGCAAACAGCCGTTTCTTTAATGACTTTGCACGCTTCCAAAGGTTTGGAATTTTCCGTAGTATTTTTGGTGGGATTAGAACAAGGGCTATTTCCCGGCTACCGATCGCTGGGCGATCCCGCATCTTTGGAAGAGGAACGCCGCTTGTGTTATGTAGGGATTACTCGCG
Organism: Nostoc sp.; assembly: GCF_036917275.1. Lineage (GTDB taxonomy): Bacteria > Cyanobacteriota > Cyanobacteriia > Cyanobacteriales > Nostocaceae > Nostoc. The sequence goes on along the minus strand of NZ_JBALDF010000028.1, from coordinate 79,875 downwards.
CCCAAGAGCGGTTATTTTTATCACACGCGCGTGAACGTCGTTTATATGGTTCTCGTGAACCCGCCATGCGATCGCAATTTCTCGACGAATTACCAGAAGAATTATTATCTACTCAACGCCTGAGTCGTCAAACTTATACCAAAAGTGCTTCTACTCCTAGTGTGAAACAAGACGCAACCCAGAATTGGCAAGTAGGCGATAGAGTATTACATAAAACCTTTGGTGTCGGTGAAATAACTCATGTTTTCGGAACAGGTAATAAGATGTCTGTGGCAATTAAATTTTCTAGCTTGGGACAAAAAATTGTTGATCCAAGAGTAGCGCAGTTACAACGAGTAGAGTGATATGGTCGGAGATCCCCGACTTCTTAAAGAAGTCGGGGATCTTGTTTTTCATATTTCAATTTTTTCAAAGTGTTCAACGATGGGAGATGGATCATAAAAATGATGTAGAAGTTTTTTCCACTCTTGAAACTCGGCAGAACTTTTAAATCCGACAGTATGAGATTCTAAAGTTTCCCATCTGACAAGTAATAAATATTTACCTTGAACTTCTATACATTTATGCAATTCATGAGATAAATATCCGTCGATTGAGGAAATAATTTTAGAAGCTTTTTTGAAAGTAGCTTCAAAATCGGGTTCTAAATCGGGTTTAAGATGAAGAATAACTGCCTCAAGAATCATATAGTTTTACAGTGAGTATTAAGCTAATGTTATTTAGTATAATGTGATGTCTACAACGGTCTACACCATTAAGACTAATTCTTTAGTAAATAGATAATCGCAGCACAAAACTCTTCGTAATATCCTTTAGAATCAGTTTCACTGAAGCCTAGAATTAAGTCTTCTCTCTCTTCCTCTGTAATCGTATTAATAATTTCCAATATTGGTTCAATAGATTTTGCACGTAAATTTTTCAGCTTATCAATATTGAGTGCAAGTTTATCAATTGTTGTTTCAGCAGCTAATTGCTTTTCTGAATTATTTGTCGCCAAAATCTGGCCATCATCAGTGTACCTAAAGAACTCAGCACAGTTGACATCTAAAGGTGAAATCATCAGATTGTCATCGTACCATTTATCTTTTATTTTCCCACAATGGAGAGGTTCTTTACGTACTGTATCTTTTTGGCATGACGCCAGTATATTTGTGTATTCTAGCGCTAATTGAGGATAAGTTGTTCTTGGCTTTAAATGTTCCAAATGGCTATCATCAGTATTAATCCGTCTTCCACAGTAACAGCAAATAAAACCTTGCTCTTGCAACAAGGAATTATGTACATCGGTTTTTTGTGGTTTGCTGAAGTTCTTCCAACTTGGTTGCCAATCCTCATTTGCTAAATTTTTCAAAACGGTAAAACTTTCTGGCTCCTCACTTTTTTTGATATATTTCACCGCTTCAAAATCTCTTTGCGTCGAATAGATACACTTGCTTTTACTAATTCTGGTTCATCTTGTCCAATAATATCAGTAATTTCCTGAGATAATTGCCTAGCACCATCAAGATTGCCTTCATCAATTAGTCTAAATAACTCATGTAAACGATCTTTAATTTCTTGTGGACGTGCTGGAACACCCATGAGGTCTTCTAATATCCGATTGCTATCTCTCCCAAAGGAACTTTCTGGTCTTTTAGCAACAACACCTTCGTCTGTTTTTTCTAGAATATAAATTCCTTCCGGCTTGACTTGGCTAATTACTTGAGGCGAATGTGTGGTGACGATAAATTGGCAATTGGGGAATGTTCTTGTCAACGCCGGAATAATTTCTCGTTGCCATTTGGGGTGTAGGTGGAGTTCGATTTCATCAATTAAAACAACACCACTACCTTGGAGTGGATCTGGTAAACTAGGATTAGCGATCGCTAATCGTCTTGCTAAATCTCCAACCATTGCCAGCAAGCATTTCTCTCCATCAGATAGCTGATTAACTATGAGTTCTTTACCTTGTTTTTGCACAGTCATTCTCATTAATGGGGAACGACGCACGCGTAAATTAGAAAAACTTGGTATTAATGAAGATATGGCTTGCCTGACTGATTCTAATTGCCTATCTCGATAATTAGGATTACCTTCCAGGCGTAACTCATTCTCTAAATCTTCTTGCTTTTTAAACCATTCAAAAAAGATTCTAAACTCACTTCCTACTCCTGTAAGTGCGTTTTCATATACATATATTTGGACAAATGAATGCTTTGTGCGAATCTTCAAAGGAATATCCAATACTGCACGATTGGTGGAATAATAAACTAAAACAGGAATATTTAGTTTATTAGATATAGATAAATCTTTTTTGATATTTTCAGCAACCTTTGTTATGGCTGACAGGTTAGTGTTAGTATCTTTGCTTAATCCTTTATGTACCTTGGTTAGAGACCATATTGCTTCTTCAGAATTCAATGAAACAGTGATTTCGTTATGTGTTTCCTTTTGCCCATTAGTGATGTCTTCCTCCCTAAAGACTCTTCCCGAAGATGTTGAGTGTTGAATCGAGCTAGTAAAACGCGATAAAAGAATAGCAAGGCAATCAATAATACTCGATTTACCTACACCGTTGATACCAATAAATACCGTTGGCTCTGTTTCATCGAACTCAAGCGTCAAATCGCCGATTCCACGGAAAGATTGCATTTTCAGGCGCTTGACTTTCATAGTTTTGAGGATTCTATAATATTAGCAATTGCATAAGGAAGTTCTTGCTGAGTCATATAACTAAGCTGATTTTAATTGAATAATGCCTTTATCAAAAACGCGATTATCAGTAGCGATCGCACTTATTTCTATTCTATCTTTATACACCTCATAAGAGGCAAAACTTAAATCGCTGGTGGAATACTCTGTCCACTCAGAACGCCCTACAGGACGATTACCAGCACCCGCGCCACAAATTAAATAAGTTGTACCATCAATCGCACGAGTCCGTTCATAACTATGTTCGTGACCATTGATGTAAAGTTGAACGCCGTATTTTTGAAAGAGAGGAGTAAAAGTTTTAATAAAATCTGGATTACTCCCATACTGACCCGATGAATAAATCGGATGATGGCCAAATACAACTTTCCAAGGAGCATTACTAATACTTAATTCTTTTTCTAACCAAGTTAGCTGGTTTTTCCAATCAGCATTACCGTTAGTATCTAAAGCGAAAAATTGTACTTGATTACGTTTAAATGTATAGTAACGTCCTTTCATATTAAAGCCAGCATACTTGACTTGTGGATCTCCATTAGCAGTACGAATATCGTGATTACCTAAACAAGCCTGAAATTTCACATCTTGCTTGAGCAAAACTTTGTAGGGACGCTCAAAAACTTCGCCTATTTTTTCAATTTCGCCGTTATTGTAAATGTTGTCTCCAGCTAAAACTACTAAATCATAAGGATTTTGTTTGTGATAAATATTCATCGCTCCAGCCACAGCATACTGTCCTTTAGCCCCAGTCCCCGTATCTGCTACAGACACAAAACGTAATAACAAGTCTTTTTTGGCTGGGTTGGCGGCTATAGCTGTTGTTGAATCGGTAATATCAGCACTTTGATGATTTTGATGAGCTAACATCCAGCTTAAAAATCCTGTACTAATGGCGCTGAAGCTACTTAAAAATAAAAATTGACGGCGTTTCAGGTTCATAATTCACCAAATTTAGTAAATAGTCAGTTAAGCAGAAACAATGAGCAATGAAGTGATACATTAAGGCAAAAGAAGGCAGCATCAGTAATAATGTACGTTGTTTGTCTTTGATTCGCTGCTTTTGGTGAAAGTTCCATGTCACAAGACAATCAGTCAAAATCGACGAATGAGCAGGTAACTCAACCTCCCCAAAAACCTTATCAGAGAGTTCAGCCATTTTGGAAGGCTAAAATTATCCAACTTCTCCAAGGGACGATTGGGGTTTTAGAAGTAACGGTTGAGAAACTGGAGACTACACTCCCACCTGGTACTGAAGAAAAACCCAGTTTTTTCCAGCAGCTTCAGTTGCGATGGGGTGGACTGTTAAGGACAATCCGCTTGTTTTTACCATCAAATTTGTCAACTAAGTTATCAGATACAGCTTTGACGGGAATTGTTACTGCAATTGCTGTAATTATCGTTTGGACAACTGCGACTGTCTTTACTGGTAAACCTACTGAAATAGCGACAGTTCCACCAATTAAGGAAGTTCCTGTACCCACACCAATAATAACTACTCCACCGGAGTCAGTCGCACCAGAACCACAGCCGCCACACCCACCAGAGGAAATTACGCCACCGCCAGAAGTACAAACTCCGCCACCACCAACGCCGGAACCGGAACCGGAACCCGAACCAATTCCTACGCCAACACCAATTATAGAGTTGACACCTGAACAAGCTTTGATTGCGGCTATTGAAAATCAGGTAGCTGAAATTAGCGATCGCATTGCCTCTGGTCTGATAAAGTCAATTCAAGCTAACTTCCGCACCAGCAATCTGACTGTCAAAATTAGCAACGATTGGTATACTCTCAAAGAATCTCAGCAGGACAAACTAGCTGCAAAGATATTACAACGCTCTCAAGAACTTGATTTTACCCATTTAGAAATTATTGACTCCCAAAATAGGCTAATAGCGCGTAACCCAGTTGTTGGTACTGAAATCGTGATTTTTAAACGGCAGACTACAAGTTAAAATAATTCGTAATCTAAACACTTTATTAGGATGTTTAACTTCAAGTATTTATGTTAGACAATATTTCGCTATTGCTCCAAGCTTGTAAAAACTTAAACATCAGCTATGAAATTATTCATCCTGCTCAAAACTTAATCAAAATAAAACTGAATAATAAATCGCATTATTTTTGTAACTATAACACTCCGTTAATTAATCAAGCAGTAGCACACCTTATAAAAGACAAAGAATACACTTACCATATTTTAAATAAAAAAGTCAAACTTCCTCGGACAGTAGGTTTTCTTTCTCCTTTTTGTGACATCAAGTATAAAATTTACTTAAAATTCTCAACTATTCAAGATATTGTATTAGAAATAAAGGAAAATTTTGAAACACCTGTAATTGTTAAAAGGAATTCTGGTGCGGGCGGACATAACGTTTTTTTATGTCAGAATACAAACGAAATTGAAACTGCTTTAAAAGATATTTTTAATATCAATTCTAAAATGTATGATTACGTCGCTCTTGCTCAAGAATTCATTCATATCAAATCTGAATATAGAGCGATTTTCTTAAATAAAGAGTTAGTTTTACTCTATGAAAAAGATATAACTGATGCAAAATTTATAGGTAATCTCAGTCCTCTCCACTGGGATGGTGCAAAAGCTAAGTATATCAATGAGCCACAAATATTGTCAGAGATTGCTAATTTCGCCAGACCAGTTTTTGAAGAATTAGACCTTGATTATGCTGGTTTAGATATCGTCTTAGATCGAGATAACCAATATTGGTTGATTGAAATCAATTCTCACCCAAATTATAGTATTTTCACTAGAGACAATGGCGAGGAGCCTGTATTGAAAATTTTTGAAAAAATGCTAATTAGCCTAGCGTCAAAATAAAAAAATCGCTACTTCGGTTATCTAATACAATACCAATTTGAAAAAAGAATGCGACACATAGACAAAACCCTCCGCTTATCCAGGTATCACCCCCCTTATTAAGGGGGGTGATCAGAAATCTGGTTCCCTCCCCTTTCTAAGGGGAGGGTTAGGGTGGGGTAATCTATCGCAAACATTTTTTGAATCGTTAGAATTCATGACTCTGCATAAATTAGTTGCATCTATGACAATAATATTTGCTCCTGCTTTTGCGATCGCACCAGCATGGTTAAACTGTGGTGTAATGTACACATCGTATCCAGCTATTAATTGCTTCTATAGCCCACTAATTGGTACTTGCAGCCTTTCTTGCACGGTGCTGATGTGATTTGGCAGATCAATACGCACACCAACAGCACCATTATTTACAGCAGCTTGTGTTAGCGGCTGCGGCGGCGAGGAGAGCATCGCGCAGTCCTATTGTGCCCCTACACTTCGCAATATAATGTTTGACCTCATCTGAATGGGAACCGCTATAAGCATTTTCAATCATTAATGGTAAGAGGGGGCTGAATGGAGAAGAAAAAGTTTGTTTTGATTGTGTAGTAACCAACAGTTTAAAACGGTAATACAGCATTATGCATCGGATAAGTAGCACATCGGGTGGATGGAATCAGTCAGAGGGTTTAATTTTTCTAGAACAAACTCCAGCGCCTTTGGTGTTGATTACGGCCGCTGATACCGACATTCAAACTTTGGCAGCTGCGGTGACAAAATTACCTGCAAGCTTTCCGGCATTAAGAGTAGCCAACCTGTTACAGTTGCAGCAACAATTAAGTGTAGATACTTATGGAGAACAAGTTTTAGAACTTGCCCAAGTAATTATTTTGCGCCTCTTAGGAGGACGTTCCTACTGGGGTTATGGCTTAGAAGTAGTGCAGGAAATTGTACAACGTAATGGTAGAACCCTGATTGTAATGCCAGGGGATGACGCTTTTGATCCCGATTTAATCTCCCTGTCTACCGTGCCTTTGGGTGTTGTTAACCAGGTATGGCAGTATTTTAGCGAAGGCGGCGTAGAAAATTTCGTTAATGCTCTCCAATTTATCTCTGACACTTGCCTGTTAACTGCATACAATCCCCCGCTACCCCGGCCAATTCCGCGTGTGGGATTGTATGAATGGGGAGTGGGTAATGGGGAGTGGGGAGCAGGGAGCAGGGAGCAGGGGAGCAGGGGAGCAGGGGAGCATGAGAGCAGGGGAGTGTTAGAACTTGATTCATCCACCTCAGAACTGGATGAATCCACCTTTGATACTCGTTCATCCACCTCGGAACTGGATGAATCCACCTCAGAACCTCAAAGCTTCCAATGCCCTATCCCCAAAGTCGGCATTCTTTTCTACCGTGCCCATTATTTAGCGGGAAATACTAAGGTAATCGATGCTTTATGCGAAGCCTTGGTACAGAAAAATTTACAACCAGTGCCAGTGTTTGTTTCCTCGTTGCGTGAACTAGATGTTCAGGCTGAGTTGAGTGAATTTTTCCAACCCAAAGAAGCCGAATCAATAGCTGTACTGCTAAATACCACCAGTTTTTCTCTAGCACGCCTGGAAACCGAAACACCCCAAATCGACCTGTGGCAAAAATTAGATGTGCCTGTGTTGCAGGTAATCCTTAGTGGCGGGTCAATTGAGCAGTGGGAGTCACAGTTTCAAGGGCTTTCTCCCCGCGATATTGGGATGAATGTAGCACTACCAGAAGTAGATGGGCGGATTATTACTCGTGCTGTGTCTTTTAAAGAAGTGCAAACTCGTAATCCCCATCTAGAGACAGATGTGGTAATTTATGAACCAGTGAGCGATCGCATCGAGTTCGTTGCCAAACTAGCAGCAAATTGGGCGCGTCTACGTTCTAAACCCCCCCAAGAACGGCGAATTGCGCTAATTCTGGCAAACTACCCTAACCGGAATGGACGCCTCGCTAATGGTGTGGGACTGGACACGCCAGCTAGTTGTGTAGAAATTCTGCAAGCTTTACATCTAGCTGGGTATGAAGTAGAAAATCCACCTGCTCAAGGAGATGAGTTGATTCAACGGTTGACAGATGGTGTAACAAATGATCCGGAAGGTCGAGAATGGCTTCCGGTACACCAAAGTGTCTCTTGGGAAGAGTATCAAGAATATTTCGCTTCTTTACCGCCAGCAGTGCAGCAAGGTATTAGTGAAAGGTGGGGAATAGGGACTGGGGACTGGGGACTGGGGACTGGGGAAAAAGAAAATAGGGGAGACGAAAGGAATACCAAATACCAAATACCAAACTCAATACCTAATCCCCAATCCCCAATCCCCAATCCCCAGTCCCCAATTCCCGTTCCCGGAATTCAACTCGGCAACGTTTTCGTGGGAATTCAGCCAGCAAGGGGTTATGATAATGACCCCAGTTTGAATTATCATGCACCGGATTTAGAACCAACCCATGCTTATTTAGCTTTCTACTATTGGGTAAGAGAATGTTTTGGTGCTGATGCTGTGGTTCATGTGGGAAAACACGGAAATCTAGAATGGCTACCCGGTAAAAGTGTGGCTTTGTCAAGTAATTGTTATCCAGAAGTAGCTTTCGGCGCACTTCCCCACCTGTACCCGTTTATTGTGAATGACCCTGGTGAAGGTTCCCAAGCCAAACGTCGCGCTCAAGCGGTGATTATAGATCATCTAACGCCGCCGATGACTCGTGCGGAACTCTACGGTTCTTTGCAACAGTTGGAAAATTTAATTGATGAATATTATGAAGCGGAAAGTTTAGATCCTTCGCGTTTGCCAGTGATTTGCGATCGCATCCGCGAACTGGTGATCAAAGAAAATCTCCATCTAGATTTAGGAATCCAAAATGAAACAGAAATTTTTAATTCTGTTAGCGCAGCGTATACCCTTCGGGATGCTTCGCTTAGAACGAGTCCGCGAGCGTCATCCTTAATTTTGAATTCTATCGGTGGCTATCTTTGTGAATTGAAGGAAGCCCAAATCCGCGATGGCTTGCACATTTTTGGGCAATGTCCCCAAGGACGCCAGCTACGAGATTTAATAGTAGCGATCGCTCGCATACCCAATCGCTATTCTTCAGGTATTACCCGTGCCATAGCCCAAGATTGGGGTTTAGACTTCGATCCCCTCACAGCAGATTTGTCAATGACTAGTGGTGAATACTCAATAGTCAATGGCACAGAATGCCGTACCCTTGGTGATATCGTCGAAGTCTTAGAAGAACACGCCGCCCTTCTAGTAGAAAAACTAATAAATCAGGACTCTTGTACAGACGCGATTGATCGCGTCTCTCCCCCCAACACAGACGCGATGAATCGTGTCTCTACCTGGATACGCGATCGCCTACTTCCAGCTTTACAAAGAACCCCCGAAGAAATCAGCCATTTATTGCACGGACTCGATGGCGGTTATATTCCCAGCGCCCCAGCCGGCGCACCCACCCGCGGCCGCCCGGAAGTTCTACCAACAGGGAGAAACTTTTATTCTGTCGATATTCGCGCCATTCCCACAGAGACAGCTTGGGATATCGGTAGAAAAGCCGCCGAAACCCTGGTTGAATATTACACTCAAGAGCATGGTGAGTATCCCAAAACACTAGGTTTATCAATGTGGGGAACTGCCACCATGAGGACTGGGGGTGATGATATCGCCGAAGCCTTGGCTTTACTTGGAGTCCAACCTGTATGGGATGGTGCAGCGCGGCGAGTAGTGGATTTTGAAATTTTGCCCCTGGCAATTTTGGGGCGTCCCCGGGTAGATGTCACCTTGCGAATTTCCGGATTCTTTCGAGATGCTTTTCCCAACTTAATTGACTTATTTGATCAAGCAGTGTCAGCAGTTGCAGACTTAGATGAACCGCCAGAACAAAATCCCCTAGCGGATGCAGTTCGTCAAGAAACTGATTTGTGGACAAGCCAAGGTTTAACTTTAGAAGCAGCAGTGGTGCGATCGCGCTATCGCATCTTTGGTTCTCGTCCAGGTGCTTACGGCGCCGGACTTCAAGGTTTAATCGAATCGCAAAACTGGACAGATGACCAAGATTTAGCTCGCGCCTACATCAACTGGAGTTCTTACGCCTACTCCTCAGGAAGCGGAGCAGAGGAGCAGGGGAGCAGGGGAGCAGGGGGAGCAGGAGAGGATAAAATCTCTAATCCCGAAGCATTCAAGCAACGCTTGGCGCAAATGCAAGTTGTGCTGCACAATCAAGACAACCGTGAACACGACCTACTCGATTCTGATGATTATTACCAATTTCAGGGTGGCTTAACAGCGGCGGTGCGTTCTCTACAGGGAAAAAATCCTCAAACCTATTTTGGTGATAATTCCATACCTGCCCAACCACGAGTCCGCCAACTGAAAGAAGAAATCGCACGGGTGTATCGTTCTCGCGTAGTTAATCCTAAGTGGATTGCGGGAGTCATGCGCCACGGTTACAAAGGTGCTTTTGAAATGGCAGCGACGGTGGATTATCTGTTTGCCTACGATGCCACAGCTAAATGTGTTGAAAATTATATGTATCAAGGCATAGTAGAAGCTTACTTGATCGATCCAGTTGTCTCAGAATTTATTCAGCAAAAGAACCCTTATGCACTACGTGATATTGCTGAAAGATTATTAGAAGCACACAAGCGCAATTTGTGGGAAAATGTAAATATAGGAACATTAGAAGCTTTGAGGAACCTAGTACATCAAGCTGAAGCAGTTATCGAAGAAAAATCAATGGTGTAGGAAATAAATATGGAGAATCTTGCGTATTTGCACTTAGCTTTTGCCTACGAAGACAGCACACCCAGTGAATTGGTCTTCCTCAGCTCTTTGTTTAACAAAGCAGCTGCACCAGATTGGAAACGGCTTTCTGGTAAGGCTTGGAAGTATATGTTGCCCCTTGCTCTGTCTCTGTCCATTCTTGGCGCTCTCAGTAGCGTCATGGCACTGGAGAAAGGCGATCAAGGTCCTTCTGTCAGAAATGTGCAACAACATTTGAAACGAGCAGGCTTTTATCAAGCTCCAGTTACTAAAGTATATGACGTATCCACACAAGAAGCTGTGCGGCGCTTCCAAAAGGCCGCTGGTTTACCAGTGGACGGCATTGTTGGAGGAAGTACCCTGCAAAAATTGGAAAACTGGCAAGCCCAAAAATCCAGTTCTACAACTATACTAGCCAAAAAGCCCAGCACTACTAGTTCAGCAACTAGCCAGCGTCGTAATCCCAACTACCTTGCCAAGGGCGATGAAGGTGAAGATGTCAGGGTTTTGCAAGAACGCTTAAGAATCGCAGGCTTTTATTACGGAAACGCCACAGGGATATTTGGTCCAATTACCGAAGAAGCTGTCCAGCGCTTCCAAGATTCTTACAAATTAAGCGTTGATGGGATTGTTGGCCCAGCAACATTACGTAAATTGCCGGGAATTGGCATTGGTGATGGAGAAGAGGCTCCCAAAAAGGTAGTCAATCGAGATAAACTCCGTGTAGGCGATCGCGGTGAGCCAGTTAGAATTGTTCAAGAACAATTGATTCAGGCAGGATATTTAGAGGGAGAGCCAAATGGCTACTATGGCCCCTACACTGCAAATGCTGTAAAGAGATTTCAGACAACTAATCACTTGGCAGCAAGTGGCGTTGCTGGGCCAACTACCCGAGCTAAATTATATAGCTCAGTTAATACTGCTAGCAAAAGCGAGTTTAATACCCTGGAAATCCAAACGCGACTACGGGAGCGGGGTTTTTATAAAGGCAAGCTGAACGGTGTGATGGCAGATGACACCAAAAAAGCAATTAAACAAGCCCAAGAGTTCTATGGCATTAGTCTCAAGGATGTTAAGAGCGGACGCTTTTAGCATCCGCTTTGGCGTTGTTAGTATCAGTCCTCAACTGGTTGCTTGCCTCCAGTAATAGCAAATTACAAACTGCTCAAAATTCCACTTATTTGGTTAATTTGAGTAGTTTCGTCTTGTTATCCACCCAAGTAGCTAAAGCGGCATTAGTGCCCGTTGGCACTTAGGACACACTGCATGGATGGTCATTTGACAGTCAAGCAGGTGAAAACCTTCTTTTTGAGCGGTTTTCGCCCCAATTTTTAAAATTGAGTCGTTTTTAAACTCAATAGTTGAGTTGCACCGGACGCAAATTAGGTGATGGTGGTGATGGGGATAAGGCTGGTTGATCTCATAATGCTTATGTCCCTCGCCCAGTTCTAGTTCCCGTAAAATTCCCATCCTTGCCATCAACTTCAAAGTCCGATAAATAGTTGACAGACTGATCCCTTCACCATCAGTTTCTAGCCGATGATAAAGATCCTCCGCACTCAGATGTTCACCTTGCGGAAGTTCTTGAAAAATGTGTAAAATTGTTTCGCGCTGGGGAGTTAAACGCCAACCTCGGTCGTTCAATTCTGCCTTGAGTGAAGTAGTCGTGTAGACAGTCATACTAATATTTCTCAACAAAGCCTGTTAGTTGAGAATATAACAAATATTTGGAGTGATTTGCAACAATCATTCTCTATTGATAATTATTACTAAATATTTAAGAAATATTCATTAAATATTGATCAAAATTCAAGTAATAAACTGTAGTGCATTTAATTTGCATACAGTTAATAGTTAGGATACTTGTAACGATTGCATCCCTTGACTTTGAATTTTGAATGAGTGAGTTTTGAATTGCTTACTTGATCCCCACCTTCAAAATATCTGAGTAAAGGACTGGGGAAACTCTTGTACAATTAAATGCAAATTATTTGCTACAAGTCTCTAAGCTCGACTTTATCCATTTTTTGACAACGCTTAAGCTGAGGCTGAAACCTTTGTGGAACGCTAGTTTTACTTTTTCGATTTCACTGATTATCAGTGACATGGAAAAAGTTTTTGCCGGATAAAGAGAACCAAGTTCTTAATTTTGGATAAAGTCGAGCTTAGAGGATGTTTGATAAGGTAGGTAAACTGACGCCATAGTGTACTAGTCATTTGTCAAGTGCAGTTTTTTAATGACAAATGACTAATCACAAATGACTAAGTTAGAGACTCCAAATAGTCGCGGATGAGGTTGCGTCGCTTGGGTTGACGTAGCTTTTGCAAAGCCTTGGATTCTATTTGTCGGACTCGTTCCCGCGATAAGTCAAGAGCGCGGCCAATTTCTGCTAAAGAATAAGGATGACCATCTGCTAAACCAAACCGCATCAAAATTACATCGCGCTCCCGGCTAGTCAAATCTGACAGAAGATGATGCAAGTCTCTTTGTAAAGATTCTCGCATTAACATCTCTTCTGGGGTTACACTGTCAGTTTCGAGTAATTCGCCTAACTCAGTGTCTTTATCCTTGCCTACTTTGGTTTCTAAAGAAACGGAGCGAGGCACCCGCAACAAAACTTCTCGGACTTGGGTCGGTGTCATCTCTAACTCAGTAGCTAAATCTTCTAGAGTTGGGGTGCGACCTTTTTCTTGAGCAATTTTGCGTTGGGCCTTTTTGATTTTGTTTAACTTTTCGGTAATATGGACAGGGAGGCGGATGGTGCGACTAGAAGTTGCGATCGCCCGGGTAATTCCCTGACGAATCCACCAGTAGGCATAGGTACTGAAGCGGTAACCCTTAGTTGGGTCAAATTTTTCTACAGCCCGTTCCAAGCCCAGTGTGCCTTCTTGGACTAAATCTAACAATTCCAAACCGCGATTTTGATACTTCTTAGCAACAGACACAACAAGGCGAAGATTAGCCTTAATCATGTGTTCTTTTGCTTGGAGTCCTTGGGACTGAATTTGCTCCAATTCTTCTACTGTCAACTTGGCGATTTCAGCCCAGCGACGTTTGCCATCTGCCAAAGTCGGTCTGAGATCCGATAGAATTATGCCAGCAGTGGCAGCCCACCTTTCTAAAGACGGACGATGTCCTAGTTCCGAGGTCAGACGCTCCTGAACTTCAACTAACTTCTGATAGGGCGTAATAACTTCATCCCCTTGCTTGGCGGCGTTAGCAAGCACTATCCGCATCCGCAAGTAGCGCTGGACTTTTTGAGCTTCTGAAACCTCTTCATCGCGCCCTAACAAGCGAACCCGACCAATTTCCTGAAGATATAGACGTACTAGGTCTGTACTCCGACGGTTAGTGTTAGCAGCAAAGTTAGCATGGTCAACAGAAGCTATCTCCAGTTCCTGTAAATCATCTACCGATAACTCACTCTCATCAACTGTGAGATCCGAGTCCAAAGCCTGGGGGGACTTTTTGGTATTGTAGGGGGCATCTGCATAAAAAGATGTTGCTGGCATAAAGATTGTCTCAATGGCTCCAGGTAACAATAGAGTACGGTCAGCTTAGATTACGGTCAGCTATTCAACTGTTGCTATTGTTCCCGTGATTTACGATGAACTAACACGGTTGAAGGTTCCATTACAATTTTTTTAGAAATTAACTGTAATGGTTTTATTGGATACAGTATTACTGAACTCAATCGGCTGCTAAACTTTTGATTGAACCAATAGCTATTCAAATCCGCAGCTAGGTTTTCAATATTTCAACTACTTAGTTAACATTTCAACCTTGAAGGTTACTGATAGTAATTTTTATAATAAGGTATAAAATACTTCAGTAAATATTATGTTTATAATTGGCATAGTCACATTTACATGGCTATAAAAGTAATATCCTGACGATTTACCAATTTTTTCTCAGGATAATTCAGGTATAAGTATAATTAATAGATATCGGCAAAGTGATTAGTATTAACGGCAAAAATTATATTGATACAGAGAGAGTGAGACACAAAGAAAACTCCGGCGCTCGAAACTTTGAAAGACGCGGAGAATGAAAATTTCACCGTGTCAGTTTTAACCCATCAATTTCAACTTGATAGACTGACTAGTACAACGGGCGCATAAATTTAGCTACCATCTCAATTAACTAGACAACAAGAGGCAAAATCGCTTGTTAAAGGTAGATAAACTTCTGCACCCGGTGTACTAGTAGTTGTACTCTGGCTTTATATCTCGCAGCATCAGTTCATCAAGCGCTTGTCTGGGTGTGACTTCACCCTGAAGTAACCGATAAACTTGCTCGGTAATCGGGACAGGAATGTTTTGTTGCTTGGCTCGTTGCATTAAAACCCGACAAGTGTTTACTCCTTCAGCAGTTCCTTGTAAATTTGCCAGAGTTTCTTCAAGTGACTTACCACCAGCTAGCTGATAGCCAACTTGGTAATTACGACTTAAGGGACTATTGCAGGTTGCTAACAAATCTCCTAGACCCGATAAACCATAAAATGTTTCCGTCTTTGCACCCCAGTCGTTACCGATGCGAACCATTTCTGTAAGTCCACGGGTGACTAAAGCAGCTTTGGCATTGGTTCCTAGTTGTAAACCATCGCACACACCAGCTGCGATCGCAATCACATTTTTCAGTGTTCCCCCCAATTCCACGCCTAAGGGGTCGGGATTGGTATATACCCGAAAACGATGAGAAGAAAATACTAACTGCACTAATTCCGCAGCCGTGGGAATATTACTGGCTACCACCGTTGCTGCTGGTAATTGTAGTTGAATTTCTTTAGATAAATTAGGTCCAGACAAAACAACTACTGCATGGTTAGGGAATATTGTTTGCCAAATTTGCGACGGCGTACAGGTGGTTTGAGGGTCTAAGCCTTTCGTTGCTGTGACAAAAATTGTCTCTGGAGAAAGGGGGAAAGACTGGACTTGGGAAGCAACATCCCTCACACCAATCATTGAGATAGCGGACAGGACTATTTGGACATCTTTTAAAACTGATTGGATTTGGGAACCTTGACGGGACCACACGCGTACCCTATGACCATTTGCAACGGCGAGATTTGCTAGAGATGCACCCCAAGCACCCGCACCAAGAATTGCTACAGATTTTGGATTAGTCATTAATCAAGAGTCTCCCTATCACCGCATCCTCTTAGCTCACCAATCTAAAATCTAAAATCTAAAATTGGTTGCGGGGATAATGTTCCATTAATTCCCTGACTTGTTCCGCATGATATGAGCTTCTTGTCAATGGTGAAGAAACAACTTGTAAAAATCCTATTTCTTCGCCGAATGCCTTCCAAGCAGCAAATTGTTCTGGGTGGATAAATTCATTTACCTGCAAGTGTTTTTGACTGGGTTGAAGATATTGCCCAATTGTCAAAATGTCGCAATCTACATTTCGCAAGTCTTGCATGACTTGGCGGATTTCGGCATCAGTTTCACCGAGTCCAACCATGATGCCGGATTTAGTGTATGTGCTAGAAGAAAGTTTGCGAGTGCGCTGCAATAATTCTAATGTGCGATCGTAGTTTCCTTGGGGACGCACCCGGCGATACAGGCGTGGAACAGTTTCCGTATTGTGGTTTAATACCTCTGGCGCAGCTTCTAGAATCGACTTTAGAGCATTCCAATTACCGCATAAGTCAGGAATTAGCACTTCAATTGTGGTGTTGGGTGAAACAGAGCGAACCGCATTAATACAATCTACAAACTGAGATGCACCACCATCAAGCAAGTCGTCTCGGTTTACAGAAGTGATTACCACATGATTAAGTTTCATGCGGTGAACAGCTGACGCTAGTCGTGCAGGTTCCGTGGGGTCTAGTGGTTTGGGTTTTTTCTCAAAATCAATATCGCAGTAGGGACAAGCGCGTGTACAAGCCGGACCCATAATCAAAAACGTGGCAGTCCCGGCGTTGAAGCATTCACCAATATTCGGACAGGACGCTTCCTCACAAACTGTATTGAGGGCTAAATCCCGCAAAATGTCTTTAACGTTACCGATGCGCTCACGCCCAGGTGCTTTCACCCGCAACCAGTCTGGTTTTACAGTCACAATCCGCTTTTACCACTAAAGTTATACAAATTTAATCGTAGCAAGCAAAGCCTTAGATAAAGTGATCATATATAGATGTAATTCTGTCATTTGGCACGGGTTGTGATATTCTTAATTGATAATGCCATTTTTATGGCGGGATGTGGCGCAGCTTGGTAGCGCACTTCGTTCGGGACGAAGGGGCCGCTGGTTCGAATCCAGTCATCCCGATTGTAGAGCGACAAATTATTTGACCGTGGCGACACATTATTTGTCAGAAACCCTAAAACGACAAATAATGTGTCATACTCATTTTAGAGATGATTTTCTTATTTAAAGTCGTATTCATCTCACTATAGTGGTTTTCATGTGGATGCAATACACCACTCTAGCCTAAGCCTTCCTATTCCTTAGTATCTTTTTCTTGCCAGGGTGTATTCCACCCAAGCGAGAAGTGCTATATACACAGTGTCGGAATTCTCCCGAACGAAGTGCGCCTTTCAACCCTCTCAAAAAAATTTTAATGCTTCAAATATTCTTCTTAATCCACTTTTAGCCAGAATAGTTGTTGAAACTTGACTTGCAAAGATTTGGGTCGTCGAAGTTAGTTTCAACCCACCCCTAGCCGGAATGGTTGTTGAAACTTAAAGGAGATAATTGCTTGGATATGTCATTGGTATCTTCTTTCAACCCACCCCTAGCCGGAATGGTTGTTGAAACCCCGCCGCCTAGACCCCTTGCAAATAAAGCTTTCCAGATACAAATTTGGCATGTCTCCTAAAAAGCTTCCTTTGTCTGACATCAAAAAACTAAATCAACTGACATAGTAGTTTCTGAAGTTAAGACATTACAAGGGTTTTAAGATTTTGGCAGGACTCTAGGGATTTTGCCCCCGCTTCGACATGCCAAAAAAATATTTGAGAGGGTTCCCCCGACGAAGGGGGTGATTCAGTAGCCACCACAGTGGTAATCCACACCGTTATAAATAACGGTTACAGCTAAAAGCCTTACTTCTTATTGCTGGGAGCGCACCTATTCCATCTATAGAATTCTACAGATAGCAGCGTTGGAAATCCACCCTTTTTAGGCGGTAAACGTATCAGTACAGTATTAGGAGATGGTTATAGAGATTGGTTGCCTGTTGTTAATCTAGAATCACATGGTAATTCTGATTTAGTCGCTCACTTTTACCGTAGGGCGTTTACGCTTTTAAGGAAATCGGGGAGTTTTGGTTTGATTGCTACAAATACCATTTACCAGGGAGACACCCGCAGCACAGGGTTAAGATTTATCTGTGAAAATGGCGGGAATATTTACAATGCTCAAAAGCGGTTAAAGTGGCCTGGTTTAGCCGCAGTTGTTGTAAGTGTGGTTAATATTATTAAGGGCGATTATCGAGGTATAAAGTTATTAGATGGACACGAAGTTGATTTAATTTCTGCATTTTTATTCAAGTCAGGTGGAAACCGCAACCCTGCTGTTTTGTTAGCAAATGCTGATAAAAGTTTTCAAGGTAGCATTGTCTTGGGTATGGGTTTTACTTTTGATGATTCAAATCCAGATGCAACCTCCATTGCAGAAATGCACCGTTTGATTGAAAAAAATCCGAAGAACGCAGAGTTAATATTTCCTTACATTGGTGGAGAAGAAGTAAATACTAGCCCAGCTCATGCACATCATCGGTATGTAAATAATTTTGGAGAAATGACCGAAAATGAAGCAAAGCAATACTCTGATTTGTATGCAATAGTAAAAGAAAAAGTTTTCCCAGAACGAAAGAATAAACCAGGAAGCTATAGCCGTCAATGGTGGCTTTTTGGAAGAAGAAACCAAGAAGGAAATAAAGCGATCGCGCCTCTCGAACGTGTGTTAGTTACCAATGCTCAAGCATCAACTCACTTATCCTTTATTTTCTACTCACCTAATGTTGTATTCGCCAACAGTCTAAACATCTTCCCTTTTCAAACTTATTCTAGTTTTACGGTTCTTCAATCTCGCATTCATGAGGTTTTTGCACGTTTTTTGAGTTCATCAATTAAAGATGACTTACGTTACAATCCCTCCGACTGCTTTGAAACCTTCCCCTTTCCCGAAAACTGGGAAACCGACCCCACCCTAGAAGCCATAGGCAAGGAATACTACGAATACCGCGCCGCCTTAATGGTTCGCAACAACCAAGGACTTACCGACACCTACAACCGCTTCCACGACCCCGACGAATACGACCCCGAAATCCTTAAATTGCGCGAACTCCACACCACAATGGATAAAGCAGTCCTTGACGCTTACGGCTGGTCAGATATCCCCACCGACTGCGATTTTATTCTCGACTACGAAGAGGAAGAAGACACAGAAAACAGCAATGGACGACAAAAGAAAAAACCCTGGCGTTATCGTTGGTGCGAAGAAATCCACGATGAAGTTTTAGCACGCTTGCTTGATTTAAACCAAAAACGCGCCGAAGCAGAAATCTTAGGTGGTAAAGGTGCAGATAAATCCAAAACAAAAGGAAATACTAAAAAGACTCGTAAAACCGGAAAACCCACAACTAATAACACTGCTACTATTCCGGGTTTAACAGAATCACAAACAAATTAATTTCAACAAATCAAACAAAAAGTTTTAAAAAATATTCAAAGGCAAAAAGTCAGAAGTGCTGGGAGATTAGACCAAAAAGTAACTCATATAATCAGACAATCTCGAAAACATCAGCGAAATAAGGAAACAGATATTGAAGAATTAGCAAATTTAGTAGCAAGTCAAGAACAAAGATTAATTAAAAATCGGTATCTCCAATATATTGACCCCCAAAGCCTAATAGAATGCTTGGATAAACTGCAAGAATTTGAAAGTAAAAATAGCTATTCTCAGCCAGAAATATTGGTAGAAATTAAAAATAAAATTACATATATAGTTGCTCAGGAAGTAACGTTAAAATCTGATACAATCCCCGAATGCACTGATTTAAATTCTGTATATTTTTAATAATTGATATGAATAATACAAAATCTGCCGAAGTGCGATCGCACCTCATCGAAGCCTTACAACTCGATCTCATAGGCCCCACCCCTGATGATATCGACCACATAGAAGAAATTCTCGACCAAGCACCATCAAAATGGTATCTTACAGGCTTTCTTGTCCCACATGGTGCGCCCATCGAACAGCGTGGAGATGATACGGTTGATGATGATTTAGATCAATTACAGAAGGGTAGCGCAGGTGAAGATGAAAATGTCCCAGACAAACCATTCGCCAAGAAAGCTTTTTTCCCTTCGTCGATGGGTTTAAGCTTCCTGATTACTGAAAATGCCAGTCAACTTAATCTCACAGTGCAATGGGGTGATTATTTCCCAATCAAAGATAATTCTGTAGCAGAATCTCAGAATGATTCTGGCGAGGAGAAAATTCTTTTACCCCTAGAAATAGAAACGACAATCTCTCAAGAAGAATCAAATAACAGTTTATTGGGATGCTGGAAGCGGATTCCACGCCAAGCCCAAATCACTGTTCCTCTAATGGGCGATCGCAATCCTGAACAATTAGAATTGGGTTTAGGTTTAAGTAGTCCTAAACAATTAAAATTACCGCTTCATCAAAGCCAATCGACAAAAACTATTCCCATAGCTGATAGCAACGGTTTACAACTCGTCGTTTCTATCCGTCCTGTAACTTCCAAAGAACTTGTACCTGCGGGGACTCGTTCCGTTTCTGTATTTCTAGTCAATAATCGCCTCTCCACCTCAGATAAACAGCGCGATATTAGCTATATTTTTCAAGCCAGTTTAATCATCCATACCCCAGAAGCATTAGTACCCCGTCCCAACTTACGCGGACGAGATAATCATGATTGGGATGAAAACGTCGCTGATTTACAATACCGCGATGATTATGAATATGCGGTAGGTCATAACGTTTCTGCGATCGCACTAACCAATCCCGATGGTAGTTGTCAGGAAGTGCGTACCGCTTGGATACCAACTGCTGATGTGGAAAAGGTGATAGCCACCCAAGTAAAAAACGTTGAATTGGGAATGGAAGCCTTAGCCGATGCACCCACACCAGAAGCATTGCAAAATATGCTGAGTCCAATGGTGGATGCTTACGCTGATTGGATTAAGGAACAACGCACGAAATGTCCCAGCGAACTCAAGCGGTTAAATATGGCCATAAGTTTGCTAAACAATGCAGAAATTGCCAACAAGCGCATCGATGCAGGTATTAAAGCCTTAAGCGATCCACAAATATTTGAAGCATTTCAAATAGGAAATCGGGCTATTGCTACGTATGTGCGTCAGCGTGCTACTCACGGAAAAAATATCACTCCTGAAAGCCTTGCACCACCGGAATGGCGACCCTTCCAGCTAGCATTTATACTGATGAACTTGGCAGGAATAGCTTACCCCGAAAATAGCGATCATGAATTAGTCGATTTGCTATTCTTCCCCACAGGTGGCGGTAAAACCGAAGCTTACTTAGGACTCGCAGCCTTTACCCTCGTCCTACGACGACTGCGTTATCCCGGTATCAAATCGGCTGGTTTAAGCGTCCTCATGCGCTACACCCTGCGTCTTTTGACTCTCGACCAACTCGGACGGGCGGCGACGATGATTTGCGCCTTAGAATTGGAACGTTAGAAAAACCCACAGAAACTGGGAACTTGGCCGTTTGAAATTGGACTATGGGTAGGACAAACAGCAACACCCAACCGCATGGGTAAAAAAGGAGATAACGACGATAACAGTGCTAGAAAGCGGACTCTCGACTTCCAAAACAATAACCGCAGCAACCCATCACCCATCCCGTTAGAAAAGTGTCCTTGGTGCGATGCAGAATTTCAACGCAACTCATTCCAATTACTACCAAATACCGATCAACCAACAAACTTACGCGTATTTTGTGCCAATCGTCACTGTCATTTTCGCGGTGATAATCCTTTACCAATAGTCGCCGTAGACGAGCCAATATACCGCCGCCTACCTTGTTTTATTATCTCTACAGTAGATAAATTCGCCAGCCTGCCTTGGGTGGGAGAAACTGGCGCATTATTTGGACGAGTAGACCGCTACGACAACGATGGTTTTTACGGGCCTACTCAACCAAATCGAGGTAAACCCCTTGGCGGTTATTTACCACCACCAGACTTGATTATTCAAGACGAATTACATTTAATTTCCGGCCCCTTGGGAACAATGGTAGGACTATACGAAACAGCCATTGATGCCTTGTGCAGCCAAGAGATAAACGGTAAAAAAATTCGTCCGAAAATAGTTGCTTCAACTGCAACAGTCCGCCGCGCCAGCAAGCAAATTCAAGCTTTATTCGGTCGCAGCGAAGTTGATATATTTCCGCCACCAGGGCCAGACCGACGCGATTCATTCTTTGCCAAAACCGTCCCTGCTACAGTAAAAAATGCCCGCACTTATGTAGGAATTGCTGCTCAAGGACGCAGTTTAAAAGTAGTGTTATTGCGTAACTATTTGGCATTACTAGGCGCAGCCCAGAAGTATTGGCTAGAACAAGGAGGGAAGAAAAATTCTAATAACCCAGCCGACCCCTACATGACGCTGTTAGGTTATTTTAATTCCCTACGTGAGCTAGGTGGTAGTCGGCGTATTGTGGAAGATGAAGTAAATTCTGGCCTTGTGCGCTACAGCCAGCGTAAGCGAGTAGGTGAAATATCAGGATTATTTGTTGGTCGTAAAATTGATGACGAACCAGAAGAATTAACCTCCCGTGTCAGCACTAGCGACGTTGCAGAGACTAAGCGGCGAATGGAATCAACTTTTGATAAAGATGAAAAGGTTGATGTTGTTTTGGCAACAAACATGATTTCCGTAGGTTTGGATATTACTCGCTTGGGTTTAATGGTAGTCCTTGGTCAACCCAAGACAGCCGCCGAATATATCCAAGCTACCAGCCGTGTGGGACGAGATGAGGAAAGACCAGGGTTAGTAGTGACCTTGCTGAATATTCATCGTCCACGCGATCGCTCTCACTATGAACGCTTTTGTGCTTGGCATTCAACATTTTATCGGGCTGTGGAAGCTACCAGCGTAACTCCCTTTTCCCCTCGCGCTATTGATCGAGGGATTGCAGCCATTACCGTTGCTTTAGCACGTCTCGGACATCCTAAGATGACAGCGCCACTCCGCGCTTTCGATATTACTCAACATCGCCAAGAATTAGAGTTTGTTGTTGAAACCATTGCACAACGCGCAGAGGTTTGTAAAAACGACGAGGATGATGCAGAGGAAACACGTCACAAAGTCAAAGGACGAGTAAAAAACTTACTAGATACATGGGAAAGCATTGCTAATAGCGATGGAAAAATTAGCCTTCAATATCAGCGTGAAGTAGGCGAAGCACCACCACTAATATTTGATCCCCTCGACCCCGAATTAGAGAATCAACCTCCAGAAGTAAGAAAAAAATTCAAAGCCCAGCGAAGTTTGCGCGATGTCGAACCAACAGTCAATCTGTGGGTAATTAATCCTTATGGATATGAGGTAGAAGAGCAAGGAAAATGAGTAAATCTAATAAAAACAAACGGTCACAAGGACAAGTGCGCCAAAGTCAGATTATTTCTACCTTTGGCCCTGGGGCGATGGTAGACTTACCTAAACATTCCGTGTTAATTTCTGGTTTAAATCACTGGCGTGGCGACAGAAGACGCATCTTTGAAGAGCGCCTGGCAGCGAGGGTTGCTAAAATTTTACAAGTCAATCATGTCAAGCTCTATGCACCACCAGTTCATGAACAAGACCCTAAAGCCCCTCGCACTGGGATTAATGTTTTTACTTTTCCCATTTGGTTTTTAGCTCAAGTAAAGGAAACTTGGCCTAAGCTAAATGAGCAAGGAAAATTACTACCAGGAAAAATTTATCGCACTCGCCCTCTGCTACCGTGGGGTAATTTGGTAAGGGGTGAATATCTTAGTTCTGAGAAAAAATCAATACCTGTTGTACCTGTCCGCTTCGTCCAAGCCTGCGTTAAAGGTCATATCAGTGATATTAACTGGTATCGTTTTGTACATAATGACTCTGAAAATAAGTGTCAAGGTCAGCTATGGTTAGACGAAGGTGGTTCAGGTAACGACTTCGCTGAGATTTATGTGCGTTGCGAAGCCTGTAAAAAACGCCGTCCCCTTGCTGATGCAACAGTCCGTAACGGTAAAGTTTTAGGCCCATGTCAGGGAGATCGCCCTTGGCTTGGCTCATTTGCTAAAGAACCTTCCTGTATTCGTGAATCCACAGGTCTACCAGAATATAGCAGGTTGCTAGTTAGGTCTGCCAGCAACGCTTATTTTTCGCAAGTTCTTAGCGTTATTTCTCTCCCAGACTTAGACGCAGCTTTACAAGAAGCAGTCAATTCTGTCTATGAAAACTTTCTTCAGTGTATAGAAAGTATTGATGAGTTCAAAATTTACCGCAAAAATCCAAAAGTATCCAGATGTTTAGAAGGATTTAGTGATGAAGTCGTCTGGGAAGAAGTGCAACGACGACAAAGTGGACAAGGAAAACCAATTAAAAGTATTAAGCAAGTAGAAATTGAGACATTACTCTCTAGTCCTGGCGAAATTGGCGAAGATGTACCAGAAGGTGACTTTCACGCTAGATCACGTACTTTAGATAATTTACAGCCTACGTTTTCCTCCCGGATTGAACGAATTGTTTTAGTAGATCGCTTGCGTGAAGTAATTGCTCAGGTGGGTTTTACCCGCTTTGAAGCTGAAATGCCAGATATCGATGGCGAACTTGATATCAGCGTCAGGCGTGCTGCGTTGGATATTGAAACTACTTGGGTTCCAGCAATTGAGAATAGAGGTGAAGGTGTATTTATTGCTTTCCGTAAGCAAGCGATCGAAGATTGGTTAAAGCGAGAAGCCGTCAAAAAACGTGGACGAGAATTATCAAGAGGATTTGATATCTGGTGTGCGCGTAAAGGTATAGACCAGGAAAAAGAAAAAATTAAGTTTCCTGGCTTGCAGTATATTATGCTGCATTCTCTATCACATTTATTAATTGTGGTTGTATCACTAGAATGCGGCTATGCTGCCAGTTCCATCCGCGAACGCATATACGCTAGTGATGCAGGATATGGAATTCTTTTATACACAGGTTCGTCTGGGTCAGAAGGGACATTAGGCGGACTGGTAGAAGTTGGCAAACGTATTGAATACCATTTGGAAGTAGCAATAGAGCAAGGAAGATTATGCTCTAATGACCCAGTATGCGCTCAACATCGACCAGATAATGAGCAAGAGGAGCGTTTTCTGCACGGTTCCGCTTGTGACGGATGCTTGCTGATTGCAGAAACATCCTGCGAACGCCGCAATGAATTTCTTGACCGTGCCTTGGTTGTCTCCACAGTTGAGGGTTTAGGAGCAGAGTTTTTCCCAGAATAAACACAATGGCTTTTTTGCAACTGAGCCGCCCAACTTTGCTGAAACTAGCAACAGCACTAGAAAACGGCAGGCTATCCCCTCCTTTTCTGATATCAGCAATCATTAACTACGTACCCGCAACTTTAAGTCAAATAGTAGTTGATGAACTTAATCATCTTACTGGTGAAGGCGTAAAATGCAGCTATATTGCTTATACCCTCCGCTTGCTAGCAGCAGAACGAAGCGCATCTCAACAAATACGCGATCGCATTGAGTTGGTATGGACTGGCCCAGACGTAACTGGTTCTCAAAGCCGTGATACTAGCGTTGTTGTCCGCGAACTGTTTAGCAACGCGAAAAAAAGCGTTCTCATCTCCAGCTTTGCCATTGATAGAGGTGAGAAGGCACGGAAATTATTCCAGGTACTTGCAGAACGTATGGATACTAACCCGGAACTATATGTACAGATGTTTCTTAACATCCAACGCCCTCATAACAGCGAAGTACCAGAGTCAATTTTATTGAAAGAATTTGCACATACCTTCCGCCGCGATATCTGGATAGGAAACAGATTACCAGAAGTCTTTTATGATTCGCGATCGCTAGCAGTGAATGTTAAGCAAAAATCATCTCTCCACGCCAAGAGCATTATTGTAGATGAGGAATCTGTGCTGATCACATCAGCCAACTTTACAGAAGCCGCCCACGAACGCAATATTGAAGCAGGTGTGTTACTCACTGACTCAGCGACAGCCCAAGCGTTGCGGTTGCAATTTGACACTTTGGTATCCCACAAAATCCTGCTTCCCATTCCTGGGATTTAATTGTTTAGGCGATCGCCTACGTGGGGTGTAAATCCATCGCGCTCAAACTATATCAACCTGAGAAACAACATTCCCTTCACTTTCATCCGATAAATATTCCAACAGTTCCCCTGGTTGGCAATTCAACGCTTTACAAATGCCATTCAATCGTTCCGGTGCTAATCTTGGCATTTCATCAACCTTACGCAATCTATAAACTGAGTTTTCAGTTATACCTAGTATCTTAGCTAAATCCTTATTCTTAATCCGCTTTCGCGCCATCACTTCATTTAATTTCCAACGAATCACTTGATTCTCAGACATACACTACATCACCAGTTTAGTCGCTGCTAGATGTAGATTTATCTACTCGTCAGTAATCTATATTACAAGTAGATATATAACATTCTAAGTTTTATTAATCTACACTTGACGCAATTCTACGCGTCACGTAGATTAAATTATAGACAAAAATAAAAGCGATCGCTCTCCGGGAAGAGTCTGCGATCGCCCTTTGTAAAACCCCATCAGTGAGGTTATTCACATGATTACACAAGAGGCATTTGATGATCAAACTCTTACACAATCAGAGTTTGAGGAATACGTTAACCAGGTGCATGACCCAGCACCACCAGAAATAGAGATTGATTCTGTGACCGATGATTTTGGAGAACTTTATCGAGTTTGGAACGGTTCGCAACTGCTAGGCACTTTTTATCAAAATCTTGAGGGGAAATGGGTCGCCCAGCCCTGTAATAGGGATGAAAGACCCTGTTTTGAGACTCCTTTGCAAGCTCAGTTGATCATCATAGCTGTTAATGGCTTATTGGTGGCAGATGTAGCCTAACAGGACATCATTGGTAATTTCCCATCACCTGGAGACGTGGAGCATTCCCGTCTCTTTCTTATTGGTAGTCTTTAGGCTATAAGTGGAAGTGCGATCATTTATTAAACTCACACCTATTGTGAAAACTGTTTTTGACGCTTTGCCATCGTACTAAAAGGCAAAAAGCAGTGAGGGCATTCACCTTGTGCCCAATCTGCGGGAATTGGGAAAGGTGTCTCACAATTCGTACATTTGGTTAACAGACGTAAATTGTGACGATCGCATTTCATCACATCCTTAAACTGCCACTCAATGCGGTGATAAGATTGTTCTCCATAGCAAGAAGCACATAATTTAATTGGTCGGGGCTTCATCGTGATACTCTTTGATGGCAAAGTTTCCGTGAGTTTTTCAACTTCCACCTCAATAAACTTTGCTAATGCCTCTAATTCTTGTTGAGTTGGGAATGGATTGAGGTAAAGTTTTTTCCATCTTGTTACTATTGCACCGACTCCGGCTTCCTTACCAATTTGATACCCAGTCAGCAAATTAGCCCTTTCAAAGCGACCTAAAAAGTGACTTATACTCTCCCCTGGTAATGGTTCAACTGTGTTTATCCAAGCTTCAAAATTATAGATTTCGTTTGACATCTGAGTTTATAATTTTGACGATGTATCTTTTAGCTTGCTAGCAATGAATAATCTCCTTCAATACTCTCCAGAAGTGATTTATCTATTTTGTTAACGCCAGATTCTAATGCTTTAACTGCTGCATCTCTAAGAATTTGATCTAATAATCTAATTTGACCATCTGTTTTTCCCTGTAAAAGAGTTATGATTTCTTGATTACCTGCTAAATTTGATGGCTCAGGTAGTCTCAGAATTTGCTGTTCCCAAATCTTTACCGTCTTTGTAAAGTTGGCTCCTAAAAGTTTTTCAAAGCTGAAGTAAGAGACAAAACGCCCAGCAACTTGTTCATCTTTACTTATTAAAGTATCTAGTCTACTACTTGTCCCTACCAATATAGGGATAATCTTCACCTTATCAAATAAGTCTCTAACATCTGCCAGTGTTTTAAATTGAAGACGATGAGCTTCATCAATAATCAATATTTCTACTTTACATTGCTTAATAAAATACCATGCTCTTTCTCTTAGTTGATTTTCAGTACCTCCCTTTGCCTTAAATTTTAGAGTTTCAATAATAGTTTTAAATAAAAGCGATGGACTACAAGAGCTACCCGTTAACTCTATATATAATACTGGAACCACTGGATTTTGATTTTGTATTTTAACCGCTCTATTCTGGTAGGTATAAAAGAGAGAAGCTGTAGTTTTTCCCAGACCTGAATCTCCTACTGCCCTGCCAGGTTTTCGTAACTTCCGCCTTTCATCTAACCAAGCACTGAATCTTTTTACTTGTTCAATATTTAAAATATCTGGTTGTCTTAGACGTTCAATTTCTAACTGTATTTCTTCTTTAGTCATAGTTTACAACCCTAGCTCTTCACGCAATAGTTTGAAATCCACTTTTTCTATTGGCTCATCTACTTCCGTTTTATATGCTAATTTATCAACCTGTTCATTTTGCTTTTCTTCATATCTTTGTGGTATAGGCTCTCTACGTTCTTGTTCGGCTCGGCGGCGTTCAGCTTTAGTTTTACTTTTTTTATTTTTCAAAAAGTTTCTGCGTCTAATTGCTTCTTCTAAAATTGAAACGTTATTGATACCTTTGCCACTATTTTCTGCTTTTTTACGTGCGTATTTAACTTCCTCAACTGACAGCCTTTCTGCTTCTAAACCAACAGCATAAGCACGGGCTAAAAATATTTCTTTATTATTTTTGCGACCATAGACTAACATCATAGTTATATCTCTGGGGTCAAACCTTAAGACAACCTTTTCGCCTGCGTAAGCCCCCAAATTCTCTCCCCTGTAACGAAGACCAGAAAAATTCAGATAGCCATTGTCATACACCACCCGTTCTGCTGCCTTCATTAAGCAAATGTCAAGTTCTCTATCGTTTAGCAAAGTAGGAGTCATTTGCAGTCCTTTTTCCCAACGCTCAATCCGACTTTGCTTTGGAGTTAGAGGGTTAGCTTGACTTCGGGCATCAGGCTTTTGGTTATAGCTATCGACGATGTAACCAATAATCAATTTTTCTAGTTCAGGAAGACTTATACAAGCTTTATCTTCAGCTCCCTCTGGACGGTCTTTAACACTTGACCCCGTGTAACCGGGCATTTCAGAAAGCAGCCCACTTATGGTTCTAAAGGGTCGTTCCACAATGCCGCCATCTGATGGTTGACTTCGCAGGATTGGCTCAAAATCTAATTCGTTAGCAATCCATTCCACTAAATGTTTTGAGCGAAAATCTTTACCACCATCGGTATAAACATATTTAGGTACACCGTAAGCACTCCACTTACATCTGAGTTCATACTCCGAAGCGTACCGTTTCGGCATAATTGCATTACGCAGCGCCAAAGCTACAACTTGAGAACTGGGTGCAGCCAAGCCTAAACGCAATCCAACAATGCAGCGAGAGTAACAATCTATAACCGTCGTTAATTGAGGACGGCCTATTTCCTTACCATCCTCATCCACTAATAAGATGTCAGCTTTAGTATGGTCAATTTGCCAAACCTGATTACTGTACTTAATAGATATTTCTTGATCATTACGGGTTTTAATTATATGTTCGGAACCGTGCCATCCTGGGCTACGGCTAATGCGAGATTTATGCCTTTTCTCCTCAACTGGTTTGAGCCATCTTTCTACCGTTCTAGTGCTGGGAGGTTTTCCATACTTTGACCAATACTTAAATCCTTCTGCTTTTTCCTTTATTTTTATCAGCTTTGTTAACTGCCGATCTAAGTCGTCTTCCCGAAATCCCTGAATTTCTAACCTTGATATTTCTGCTTCTAATTCTTTTTTGGCGAACTCATAAGCTTTAGTCTCAATCTTGTTGGCGACCTGAGCGCGAGTCATGCGATCGCTTCCTTTATTTCCTTCTTTATAAATTTTGAGACTCAAGTTATACCAGTATTCACTTTTTCGCACTTGTCCTTTGTCTGCTCTAGGAACTTCCGCTAAAGCAGCCATACCTTTTTCTTCCCAAGACTTAATCAAACGTCTAACGG
Organism: Nostoc sp.; assembly: GCF_036917275.1. Taxonomy (GTDB): domain Bacteria; phylum Cyanobacteriota; class Cyanobacteriia; order Cyanobacteriales; family Nostocaceae; genus Nostoc. Next base: position 50,376 of record NZ_JBALDF010000028.1, on the reverse strand, counting down.
TTCGTTCAGATTTACCAAGCTTTTTGGCTGCTTCTTCCAACCTTTTGCCGTAAGTTAGGCGATCGCAGGGTTCACGTAGATTGCGAATTATCTCCAAATTGAGTCTTTGTTCACCTGAGAGCCTAAGTTCTGAGTCCTCTAAAAATCTCTGATCTAAAAACTCAACTGATTTGTCTTCTTCTACAGAGTTATCATTCTCACTCAATGGCTCAACTTCAATTAAAAAGTCGAGTGTGTTTGTATACTCGTCATCCGATAGGAAGCTGTCTTCATCTTCTAGTTCAAACTGGTCATCTACATCTAAAGGACTCATAGATGTGATTTTTCATTGATTATTTGGGTATATTTATACTACTATGAAGCTGCGAAGAATTGACATTTAATTCTTCGATAAATTAAGAATTGTCATCTAATTAGTCGAAAAACTTAAAAAAAGACGCTTAATTTGTCGCCAAGGACTGAATTAGCTTTTTACGGGTTTAATTCCTGAAAGCCTTGATATATACGGATTCGTAGTTAATAAAGGTTTTTGACAAATATTTTGTCGCTGTGGTCAACTAATCTGTCGCTCTACAACATTCGCAAATTAAATGCCGCGATTTGCAAAGTCATGTCTTTATTGCCTAAGATGATAGCGATCGCAAAATCAGTGAATTATCTTTAGTCTACAAGGGGCGATCGCCTTTCTTACCTAGTGTTGTGGGAAATAAGTCTCAAGATAGTGTCTACTCATCACAGAAGAACTTAAACTTGGTGTATAAGTTTGGGGAAATAGTGATGAATAAGGAAACAGTTCCTAGTCAAGCAGAAAAGTCGAATCCAGAAGGCGAACCATCGCAACTAAGTCCAGAGATACTCGACAAAATCAAACACCCTGCAAGAATAGACGATGTTATCCGGGAGCAATCACCACAAGAACGTAGGAGTAACCCAGCTTTAGTACCGGAAATGATTGATGAACCAAATGAGGAATTGAGCGGATTCACGGAAGAGTAATCGAAAGGCTGAGATTCCCGACTTTTCTAAAAAGTTAGGAATCTTGTTATTCATTAATCATTAAGTAGAGCGATCTATATAGCTTGCTAATAGTAAAATACGAGGATCTAGGAAAATTTTCATCTGCCCTCAAATGCATTTAGAATCTCTTCAGACAAAGGTGCATCAAAATTATCAGGCAGTATGAATTCTCCGGCAGATAAACCAAGTAAGCGTTGGTGTTTGTAATTGGTTTTAATTCTGCAATTGGCTTATCTGCCTGGACAATGAGAAAGCTTTCACCTGTTTCAACTTGATTAAGGTACTTCAAGAAATCTCGTTGGATATCATCAAGTGTGACTCTCTGCATTTGAGTGTTTCGGCATAGTGGTATGGTGATAGGAGATTATTTGACTCAATATCTGTTAGCTAGCCGAATAATACAACATTTTCAAATGAGGAGGTAAATCTATCTCTTGGAATTGTTCAGCAGGAGAAGTAGGTAAACCACTTAGTTCAAATAAATCTCTTATTTTACGAGATAGTATTTCGATTAGAGTACCATTTTTTGTCAACTCAGATATATCATCCTTGTCTAGAACAACTATCATTTTATTTGTTTTGGCATGAAAAAGTATTTGGCGAAGCCTACAATCACTAACTTTTCTTGTCCTTGTTGGACCACTTTTTTTAGGAAACCCTGTTGCTCCATTGAGTGTAATAAAAATACCAAGACCTGCACCTTTTAAATTTAAATCCATGATGCTGCACAGTCGAGCAAATTGCTTATCTGGTACAGATGCTTTTGTTGCTTTCGCCTCAATAACTATATTTCTCTGGTTCCACTCAAGATATAAAGTTTTACAGACATTTTGCCAAGGAAGATCATCACCACTCACTAATAAATCATATTGAGGGCCTGCTGACTGAAAACTTTTGATGCTTTGAACCCCTTTTAGTCCTTTAAACACTAGAAGTACAATCTGTTCTAGCAGCTTACCAGCTTCTTGTGTTTCTTTAAGTGTAGGTTTCTTTAATTGATTAAATATCTTCAGATCATCCAAATATTCAGAAAGTTTAATATCTGCTTTATACAAATAAGAAGCTAACTTATTTAATGCTGGATTTCCTAATTCTAGGGAATCCATAGCATTAATCATAGATTCTACAAGTTCGTCTTGAGTTGGCATGATTTAATCAAACAAATTCAATTGATTCCTTAGATGTCGCCATAAGATCAAACGATAGCTCATCATAATTTTCTACAATACTTTCACAATGCGGACAAATCCAAGGTAAATCAGGAAACCCTATACCGTAAGGAATTGCACCCGCAGGGACATCTGGCTCACAATTATGATATATAAGAAGCTTCATTTCACAGACTCCTTCTGCTTCAAGATCTGCTAATAGCGCCAGAGCATTAGAGTATTTTATACCCAACCGTACAGCAAGTTGATGCGGCATTGTTGTTGTCGATGCCGTCATAAAATACTTGCTCAGTTCAGCCTTCTGTTTTTCAGATAAGAAGTCCAAATGACCCTTGTGGATGAAGCTAGTCATGACCTTAGCCTTAAAATCCAAGTTCTTTTAGCAGAAACTCAAGAACACGAGTACTACCACTATAATACCCTGAATAGCACTTGAGGTGTTGAAGAGAATCTTGGGTCTTAGAGTTAGGCTTGAGTCCAAAATAGCAGTGTGCTTTGATGATCTGCTTTAATTTCACTTCTTTTAATATTTCTGTTTCTATTTCATTCGCTATTAATTCCCTGTCTAGTTCAAATTCATAAGATTTAGTACCCCAATCTTTGATTAAGGTAAATAAAATTGCATCTTCAGCATTGCTTATTTTTTCTGCCTCACCAGACAAACCAAGTATATTTAGAACAGAATGAGCTAATTTTTGCGATAGAGCTTGTAATCCTCTCACATCAATTTCTTGAATTCCAGAACTATGAGCATTTATAAAAAGTCCAGAAGCTTCTGCTCGAATCCTTAAATGTTTCCATTTATAGCAAACACCATTGATTGATTTATTGAGATATTTTTCCCACATATTATGCAGAACAAGCTGATGAAGATTAGGGTGTGTCCACTGAGCTTGACAATGATTAGCTAATTCATCAAAAAATCCAGGAATATGATTCCAGAAAGGGAATTGAGTACGTTGTTCTATGTGTTCATCGGCTGTTGAACTATAGGTAAATCCATCCCAGGATAAAGCTAAGTAATCTTTGTCCACCTCAGCAATCACAGACCAGCGAATATAGCGCTCGTCTAATTGGCTAGCAGTTCCAGACCCTCGACGAACATAATCTACAATTCTATAAGTTCGGATATACCATTTTTTCTTGGGTTGATTCGGTTCGTGAATTGGTCCGTACCAACCATCCTGACCAAATTCTTGTAACAAAGATGCAGAAGAACTTAGGTTAAGTGTAGGATCGCACGTACCTATTTTCAAACTCAACCATGTTCTTGCCTGTTTCACATATGCAAGTAATATTTCATCTGAAGTAATCTTACCTTTTTCAAGTGCATTGGCTAAATGTACTGCTAATTCTGCTTTTTTAAGCTGACCTGTCTCTAATAAAATAAATCGGAGGGTTTTAACAGTAAACTCATTGCTAGATAGAAATTGTACACAGAATTCCTCACCTGGAGTAAAACCATGATCAACAAAAGCGTTAATACTCATAAACTATTGCTCAAGATGTTGTGTTGATGGATTTGAAAGGTTGTTAAAAAAAGAGCATAGCAAAAAGTATCTACGCTTAAGCCATTTATAGTAAGGCAGGCAAAACGCCCACCCCTCAAAAAACACAACTAATCCAAACCAGACTTTAACTCACTTTGCGCTTGTGCCAATGCCTTTGGCAATTTACTTGCATCGCGTCCACCGGCTTGGGCTAAGTTTGGTTTTCCACCGCCGCCGCTACCCCAACTTTTAGCGATCGCCTCGTTAATCAATTTGAACGGACTAACTTCAAGCCACCTGCCTACACTCGATTCCATGCGCCTCTATTTTATTGACAGGACAACTAGAAGGTAGCAATTAACGCTGAGAACTTGTTTGATGTGGAATATTACACTTTTTATTGATCAGTGGTTTTGCACTCTTGCAACAGAAACCAAGGGCGACATCCGTGAAAGGTTAAAATAATTCGTAATTAGTAATGACGCTCCTACCTCGCTAATGCTACGCTAACGTAATTAAGTTTTGTAACGGGATTTAGCACCAAACTGGAGCGCCGATTTCCGGCAATCTAGATTTTGCAAGAGACCCCGCCACCAAACTTGCCGCTTAATAGTTGCGGAGGACTTAAACCCACAAAATTGATTAAGGTAATATATGCATTTGCGGAGCCTCTCATTGGCGCAACCTCTTTTAGAGAATAGAAGCAGCCTGCCCCAAAGTTCTTGCGTAAGTCCTAATATTGTGAAACTATAACTTGTGACTTGCTGATTAAACTGCAACCAGCCTGTCTCTAAGCTCACTCCAGAAAAAAGTACTGGTAATGATCATGAAGCGATCGCCAAATTCAGAAAATAACCAGAAACCATCTAATCCTCGTTTATGGCTCCTCATCTTAGGACGTACCAGTTTGGCTGTGGGTGGAGTTTTACTGGTTGGAATTGCAGTTGGTGCTTGGTGGGCTAGAAACTATGTATATAAAGATTTAGCACCGTTAGTGCAGCAAAATCTTCAGCAATTGCTTGGGCGTCCTGTAAAAGTAGGGAATGTTGAACGTTTTTCGCTTTCTAGTCTGAGATTTAGCTCTCTATCGATACCAGCAACTTCCAATGATCAAGATCAGGTGGTAGCAAAAGCTTTAGAGGTGCAGTTCTCGCCGTTGCAACTTCTCCTCACCCGAAAACTGGTATTAAATGTCATATTAGTTCAGCCCAATGTCTATATTCAACAGGATAAAGATGGTCGTTGGGTTACAGCGCAAGTTAAGGCTGGGGAGGGACAAGGCTTCATCCAAACTGAGTTGCAAACACTTCAAATTCAAGATGGTGATGTAGAGTTGATGCCATTCGCCGCACCAACTAAACCGAAAGGATCAGTAATATTAGATCAAGTTGGTGGTGTTGCCCGATTTTCAGATCAAAATCAAAGGATCGGTTATGACATCAATGCTCAACTCAGTAGGGGAGGCGCTGTTAAAATTGTTGGCGAAACACAAGTAAAAGCTCAACAAACTAACCTCAAGTTGCAAGCACAAAATTTACAAGTATCAGAGGTCAGTCGATTAATTCAATTGCCAATTGCCTTGCAAGCAGGGCGTTTAGATGCTGACTTAGGGGTTCAGATTCCACCCAAACTGTCAGAAATAGCGATTACAGGAACAGCTACAGCTAATCAAATCACTGCTAAAATTCAAAATATTCCTCAGCAGGTTTCTAATTTTAATGGGAGATTTCTATTTCAAGGTCAGACAGTTGCTTTAGAGAATCTGAATACGAACTTTGGCAAAGTTCCCATTCAGGCAAATGGAACAATTAATAGCCAAACAGGTTTTAATATCTCTGCTCAGATAAAACCAGTTAGTGCAAAAAATATCTTAGACACATTGAAAGTGAATTCGTCAGTCCCAGCTACTGGCGAAATTCAAGCAAATATTCAGGTACTAGGGTCACTTCAGCAGCCAATCCTTAGCGGTACAGTAAGCAATACTAAACCCATTCAAGTTGATCGTGTTCAACTCCAAACCGTCAATACTGACTTCCGGTTGAATGTATCTAAAACTGCATCTCAACTTGCCGTTTCCAATCTGAAAATAGTCCCCGCAGCTGGTGGTGAAATCACAGGCGGTGGTCAAGCTCAACTGGGAGCTAAAAATGAAGCAAGATTTAATGCTCAAGTTGATGGTGTATCAGGGGATATACTAGCACGCGGTTATGGCGTTACTCTACCGATCGCAGTTGGAAATGTTTCAGCGAAAGCACAAATTTCTGGCTCACTTGGCAAACAACCCTTGAAACTTGATATTACTAGTGTTCAGATAACGCCGCCAGCCGGGGGAAAAATCACAGCCAATGGTCAAATTCAACTGGCTCCCCAAGGTCAAGTAGGCGTAAATATTCAAGCTCAAGGTATCCCAGGAAATGCGATCGCTCAAGGTTACGGTATTTCAACTCCAATTAATATTGGTGGTATATCTGCAAACGCCAAAATTTCTGGTTCTCTGGGCACACCATTAAACGTCAATGTTGTTCGCGTTCAAGCAAATCCAGAGGTGGGAGGGCAAGTTACAGCTAACGGTCAACTTCAGCTTGCACCCAAAGGCAGGGTGGCGTTGAATGTACAAGCAAAAAATTTACCAGGGGATGCGATCGCTAAAGCATACAACTCCTCACCCTCGATCACCATTGGGAATGTATCGGCAAATAGCAGGATTTCTGGCTCACTTGGCAACCTGCAAGCAGTAACGCAAGTGCAAGCGCCCACAGCCACCTATCCGATTACAGGTGAAGCTGTTGTTAATCAACAAGGGCAGAATATCTTCTTGCCAAATGCTGTGTTGAACGTGGCAGGCGGTACAATCAGGGCTAGGGGTCAAGTTGTACAACAACGCTGGCAGGCTTTTGTGAATACCCAACAACTGCAATTGAGCCGTTTTGCACAGATACCACCGCAGTTCCAGGGAGTTTTAAGCAATGTTGCCTTGAATTTGTCAGGAAGCACTGCTTCTTTCCAACCCTCAACCATTCAAGCCACAGGACAAGCAAGGCTGAATGTAGCAGGAGGTACGGTTAATCTCAGGAATGTTAGCTTTAATGGTGGTCGCTGGCAAGTGCTTGCCAACACTTCCCAAATTCAACTTAGCCGTTTCTCACCTCAATTGGGAGGACGGCTCAATAGTAATATCCAATTCGCAGGCACAGCAAAATCTTTCCAGCTTGCAGATATTCGAGCCGCCGGACAAATCCGCGTTTCCCAAGGGTTAGCGCTGCTAGCACAACCGCTGACAGCCCAAGTGCAGTGGAATGGAGAGCAGATTATCGTTGAAAACGCAACTACCTCAGGACTGAGTGCTAATGGGGCGATCGCTGTTCAAACCCCACCAACTGGCGCACCCCAAATTACGGGATTTAATTTAAATGTACTGGCGGAGAATTTCAACCTCAAAAATACAGGCTTTAAAGTTCCTGGTGACGTGGCGGTAACGGGGCTACTTGATTTTAAGGGAAAAGTTACAGGTACTCCAGATGTACCTCAAGCTAATGGCAATATCCGACTGCGGAATTTCCAGGTTAGTAATTTGGCGTTTGACCCAGTTTTAACTGGAAACGTGAATTTTCAAGGGGGACAAGGGGCAAGTCTGCGATTAGCCGGGAAGCAAGACAAGATTGCACTTAACCTGGGTGCAGATTATCGCCCAACTTCATTTTTAGTCCAGCGCGATGAGGCAGTTACCACAGGTAGAACTGAAGGAGATAACTTGCTCATCAACGCCCAACAGTTTCCCATAGCTCTTGTTAGCGGCTTTTTACCTAACAATCAATTGAAACCTCTGGCGGGGCAATTATCGGGAAATTTAGTTGTTAATTTGAATAATTATGCAGTTGCGGGAGATGTGGCGATCGCTGCGCCTCGTGTTGCTAGAATTGCAGCAGATGAATTTCGCGGCACCATCAATTATGCCGATGGTACTGCTAGCTTGGCTAATGGTCAATTGCGGATTGCAGATAGCAATATCGCCCTGAGTGGAAATGTGCAAACAGGGAATGACCCGCAATTTCAAGTTCAAGCTAATTTAGACCAAACCAGAATTGAGAAACTCTTACAAGCGTTTAATATCTTTGACTTTAAAGACTTTGGTACCGGGTTGCAGCCTCCGAAGTTGGCTGGAGCAGAGGTACTTAATACTGAGCCTGTCAGTTTGCCCAACGCAGATTTGAAAACACAGCTAGCATATTTCTCTAATATTGCAACATCGGTAGCAAAACAACAGCAGGTAGAAAGAAAAAAAGCCGCATCTTTGCCCACCCTTGCAGAATTAACGGGTGCTTTGAGTGGAGGAATTACAGCTAATGGCTCGTTGAAGTCTGGGTTAAATGTCGGCTTTAATTTTCAAGGTGCTAATTGGCAATGGGGTGAATACTCGATTAATCAAGTCGTTGCTCAAGGTACTTTTGCTGATGGGATCGTCACACTTTCGCCGTTGAGTGTTGGAATCAATCAAGGACTGGTGGCGTTTTCGGGACAGTTAGGAACTGAGCAACTATCTGGAAAGTTGAATGTAGCAAGTTTACCTTTATCACTTTTAGAGCCTTTTATCGAAAAATACCCTATAGATATTACTGGTAATGTAAATGCTGATGCCACCTTGGGAGGTAGTTTAAAAGACCCCAGAGTTCAAGGACAAGTGGCGCTGGCGAATGCAACTCTCAACAAGCAACCTGTGCAAACAGGACAAGTGAACTTTGACTACAACAAAGCTCGCTTGAATTTTGACAGTACTTTGTTAGTCATAGGAACGCAGCCACTTGCAATTACAGGTAGTGTACCTGCTCCATTACCTTCTGCCGCAGTGCAGCCAGATAGCAATCAAATTAGCATCAACGCTAATCTGCAAAATGAAGGATTGGCACTGTTAAACGTGTTTACCAACAATCAAGTCGCTTGGGTAGACGGTCAAGGAAAAGTAGATTTAAACGTTCAGGGTACTTTAAAGGAACCAATTATCAACGGAAATGCCATACTTAATAATGCAACTTTTCGCACTCAAGCCTTATCTGATCCCCTAACAAATGTCACAGGGATAGCGCGATTTAATGGTAATACGGTGAGTGTTGAAGGTATCCAAGGCACGTACAATAAAGGGCAAGTGACAGCATCAGGCATCCTGCCAATTTTTGATCCGCAGCAAGCCGCAGCGAATCCCCTAACAGTATCAATAGCAGACAAACTCAATTTTAAGCTTGCAGGACTGTATGAAGGCGGTGTTGGCGGCGATGTCGTAATTCGCGGAACAGCCCTAAAACCTATAATTGGTGGAGAGATTAAACTGAGTAATGGTCAGGTGATTATTGGAAACTCGGCTGCTGCGAAGAAAAAATCAGCAGCGACAGCAGAGGCTAACGCTAACGTCATAAATAGAGAAGAGGTTAATGCTAACGTCACACCTACACCAGAGAATAGCACTAGCCCAGTGATTACAGCAAAGAGTAGCACTAGCGCAGTCACTCCACCCAATTTACCTATAAAGTTTGCAGATTTAAAGTTGACTTTAGACAAAGGTGTTCGTGTTACTACTCAATCTTTACTGAGCTTTGTACCAGGAGGAGCGGCCTTTAGTCAGCCCCTATTGAGCTTTGACGCCAAAGGCGACTTGACCATCAATGGTACATTAGCCAAGCCGCTTCCTGAAGGAGTCATTCGTTTGACAGGAGGACGACTGAGCGTATTTTCCACTCAGTTCACCTTGGCGCGGGGCTATGAACAAACTGCGAGCTTTACTCCAAGTCTTGGACTTGACCCGACCCTAGATGTGCGACTTACCGCAATTGTACCCGAAGCATCGGCAAGGAACAGTCAAACTTTGGAATCACCATTGTCTTCTGAAGTCAGCGATGTTTCTGCAAACAATTTTGGGACTTTAAATACCGTTACCGTTCAAGCCAGGGTAAACGGGCCAGCTAGTGAATTGGGCGACAATCTAGAACTGACGAGTGAACCTAACCGTAGTAAGGGAGAAATAGTTGCTCTGCTGGGTGGCTCGATTCTGGGTTCTTTCGGTCAAACAAATGCAGGACAAGGGCTGACTGGTTTCGCTAGTTCAACCATTTTAGGTGGTTTACAAGGAACTATCACTGCGATCGGACAGGCTATTGGTTTCAGTGAGTTTCGGATATTTCCTACTCCATCTACTAATACTAATAAAACAGCGAACGGTTCAGTTCTTAATTTATCAGCAGAAGGTGTGTTTGACATCAATAAAAACGCATCTGTTTCTTTATCACACGCTCTTTCTAACAATGATGAGTCTTTCCGTTACAATGTGCTCTATCGACTCAATGACGAAATCTTGATGCGAGGCTCAACTAATTTGGGGGATGAAAATCAATTCCAAGTTGAGTATGAAAGCCGATTTTAGATTACAGCTTTGTATTTCCGGGTGGATTTGTCTTTGTCTTCTAGGTGTCTCTGTAAACCTGAAATTCTAAACCAGACATTATTGCTAGCCATAGTAATTATTAGCAGGACATAAATCGAGGCAATCGCTATTCCTGATATATATTAGTGCTATGAATAATCGTAATGTAAATGTTACCTGTAACTGAAGCAGCAATAAAACCAGCCACAGCCCCAACCAGCATCATTCCATCTACGCCCAGATTTAACACGCCCGATTTTCTAGTTACTAATTCACCTAGTGCCGCCAAAATTAGAGGTGTCGCTGACCGTAGGGTATCACTAATGATTAAGCAGATTGTTTGGATGTTCACCCTTTGTAACCGTAGGTAAAACTACCTTCGCCAGATGTTGTTCTTGGGCTTGTATTTCCAGTAGTTGGGGAATCGTCACAAATCGATAGCCTTGGGCTTTGAGACCTGCGATCATTTCTGGTAAAGCTTTGACGGATCGAGAACGGTTGCCGCCCCCATCATGCATCAGTACAATTGCACCGGGTTTTGCATATTTAAGCACATTTTTTATCAGCATTGGCACTTGAGGCGAACGACGTTCAGCGTCTCCCGACTCTTCTGACCACATCATGACAGCGTACCTCTCGTTTTTGGCGTATTGAGCTAGTCCATTATTCAGAAAGCCGCCGGGGGGACGAAACAGAGTCGTTTTCTCTCCTGTCGTCTTGTAAATGATGTCTGCCGTGCGATCAATTTCACTAGCCGCAGTCGCTCCATCCATTTTAAAATACCAATGATGCCATGTATGATTGCCAATTACATGACCATCAGCAGCCACTTGCTTGGCAATTTGGGGAAAATATTTCACCATTTGCCCAAGCATAAAAAATGTTGCCTTGATATTATTTTTCTTCAAAATTTCTAAAATCTGTACTGTATTTTTGGGACCAGGACCGTCATCAAAAGTTAGGGCGATGACTTTCTCATTTGCTTTTAGTTTCGCTTGATAAACGATTGTTCCCTGAAAAGGCTTTGGCACTTCATTCATCTGGTCTATAGCTGGGGTGATAGACTCTGCATCTGCACTCATTGCCCTACCTAAACTCGTTTTAGCACTCTCGCCTTTTGGCTTTTGAATTCCGAACAGATGGTCAAGTTTAGTTGTGCCTACAAGCAGAATGATACCCATACTACCTACATAAGCAAGCGATGTAATAGTTACTACCTTTATGAACAGCGATAATTTCCGATTAAACACATTAAATCTCCTTAAATATTAGTCATTGGGCAAAACAGTTCGGAGGTCTGAGTTGCCAGTTCTGAGTAAAGAAGTAAGATTCCCCATTCAGGACTCAGCACTGGGCACTCAAAACTCCCTACTCTCCTATCACATCACTCGTACTCAGTTGTAAATTAATATATCTGCTGCTAAAAGAATAAAATACCTTAAAACATCCCACCTAAAGGAAGTCCCTATTTAATCTGCACTTATTCGCCACCTACGGATAAAAGTGCTATCAAAAGACTGGATAAAATAATACCCACTTGATTTAACCGATCAATAAAACCAGTAATGATCGCAGTATAACCGTAACCACGAGAAATGCTAGGACAAAGTTGACCCCAGCAGGAAAATTGCTGAGTGTATCGGATGCATACGCTTTAATTGCAGCTATCCCTAATGTGGGTGAATATAACTTAACTGATATCTTACCGAAATTGCCAACAACTGATGCACTCAAACTCTATGTACCAATTTCTAGTGGATAGCAATTGGTTCTCAACATATCCAACATTGTAGTCACTGAGTGGCAATGGCTAGTTACAGACATTGATTGATTTTATGCACCAATATTAAAGTCTAATATAAAAGCATTCAACATAAAAATAACCCAATGGTGATGTGGGGCACGATCGCTGCCTTCGGAGCCAGAAATCTTAGTCTTTATATACTTATAGCCTCCCACATCACACGCAGCACTTGTAATGTTAGTCTTGAGACTCCTCAGAGATAGATTCTGACTCAGTTTCAAGTTCTTCTGTTTTGACTTTCGGGGCTGGAGGTTTAACGGGTTTTGGGCCACGCGCTAGGGCAGGATTACCCTGCTGCCTGTTTTCATCCCCATAGGATGCTTTTTTCTCTGTGCCAGATGAGCGATTACGGCTTGGTTTTGAGCTTTTGGGGTTGGATTCAATAGGCGGTATAGAATCCGAATTTTCGGTATTGTTGTCAGTGCTTTCTTGAGACTGACGTTCCGATTTCTTGATTGGGCGTTCTACCATTGTTGATTTTTGTAAATTTATCTGTATAGTACATCGGTTTGGTTACTATCAAACTGTCAAGTAGCATTTTTTAAAGATTTTATTGTTATAATTACTAAATAGCTATGTTTATTAATTTGACAAGCAAGCAGCCACCCGACTTGATCAACTACCTTAAAAAGCATTCAAAACCAATAAGCAATTAACTCACTAAATGTTGAAATAGGTGCGTTATTAATAACCTAACGCACCCGACAACTATTCAACAAAATTAGGTCGTGCCTTCCCCGTTGATTTCAACTTTTGCTCTAAAACTGCCCAATTTTCCTGCTCAATTAAGTTAGTCAACTCATCGAGATTGTGACGATATTGTTGCAGCGATCGCAGCAATGCTTGACGATTATACCGCGCCATCATTACACCCAACTCTGGATTCCCACCACCCACACGACTGGTATCCCGAAAACCTGAACTAGCAAATTTTTGGGCTAATTGCAAAACATCAGGGTCAGTTTCACTCAAACAAGCAGCAATCAACGAGGAACTGACCATTACAGGTAAATGGGAAATCCAACTAACAGCGCGGTCATGTTGCTCTGGTTGACAATAGTGGATATTCGCTCCAAGCGATCGCACAATTTCTTCCACCACCGTAATTGCAGTGGTTGGTGTTGTAGTTATCGGTGTTAATACATAAGGTCTATCAACAAATAAATGCCGCTGTGCAGCTTCTATTCCACTGTCTGTTTTTCCCGCCATTGGATGACCGCCGATAAAATTATTCCAAAGGGGAGAAATCGCCTTGACTATCTGTGCTTTCGCTGAACCCACATCAGTCACGACGGTAGCGGTGGACAAATGAGCGCTCAACTGTTCCAATTGGGGCACAATAAGCGCTAAGGGTGTACAAATAAATACAACCTCTGCGGCTGCTAACAGGCTCAGATCAACTGATGCTTGATCAACACTGCCGAGGGCAACTGCCTTTTGACATGTGGCTTCACGGCGACTAACTCCTAAGATATGATGTCCTTGCGATCGCAAATCAAAACCCAAAGATCCGCCTATCAGTCCCAGTCCTAAAATCCCAACATTTATTTTTGATTTTGACATTCCGTTTTTTATGATACCAACTATTAAAGTTGGCATCCAAGGGGTAGCATCAATGACTATAGAGGAATTATTGGAACAATACGCAGCAGGAGTCTTAAATTTTAGTGGTCTTGACCTCGCAGAAGCTAACCTGAGTGGGGCTAAACTCAGTGGTGTGAATCTTAGCGATGCTAATTTAAGTATAGTTAACCTGAGTGGCGCGAATCTGAGTGAAGCTGACTTGAGCAATGCCAAGCTAAATGTAGCCAGACTGAGTGGTGCGAATCTATCTAGCGCCATCTTGAACAACGCTAGTCTCAACGTCGCTAATTTGATTCGAGCGGATCTGGGTCGCGCTCAACTTAGAGGAGCTTCGTTGATCCGCGCCGAGTTAATTCGTGCTGATCTCAGTCGCGCTGACCTGTTGGAGGCTGATCTTACCAGTGCCGATCTGCGAGAGGCCACACTCCGCCAAGCGAATCTCCGTTACGCTAAGTTGAGTGAGGCCGTCTTGAGAGGCGCTTCCTTAACTGGAGCCAACTTGGAAATGGCTAACTTAAACGCCACTGATCTGAGTCGTTCTGACATTAGCGGTGCAAATTTGCGAGATGCCGAACTTAGACAAGCGAATCTCAGCCATGCTAACCTGAGCGGGGCAGATTTGAGCGGGGCGAATCTCCGGTGGGCAGATTTGAGCAATGCAAATCTCCGGTGGGCAGATTTGAGCGGCGCAAAATTGAGCGGGGCTACTTTAATTGGCACAGATTTAAGCAATGCCAATTTAACAAATACAATTTTAATCCATGCCAATTTAACTCAGGCAAAATTAATTAAGGCGGAATGGATCGGTGCTGATTTAACAGGAGCAACTTTAACTGGGGCAAAGCTTTATGCCACCTCCAGGTTTGGTTTAAAAACCGAAGGCATGATTTGTGAATGGGTTGATCTTAGCCCCAAAGGCGATCGCTCTATTATCCAAAACTTCCATTCCGAAGACTCACGAGATTTTTTTAATGAAACACCGCCAACAATCCGCATTATTGTTGATGCACCCCTAGAATACGAAGCCAATTTTGCTCTTGCTGGCGCTTACTACCAAATTGCTCAGGAATACCGGGGGCTGAAACAACCCCCAAGCGTGGAAAATGGGCGTCGCCGAACTGTTTTCACATTTCATGTAGATAGCGACGAAGCATTATTTGCCACTGCTTACATTGTGATTCTTCCCTTTCTAGATGCGGCATCTACCCAAAAGAATATTTTGAGTATGGTGGAAATGATTAACAGTGAAGTTGTTGCAAACCAAGATTTAAAATCGCTAAAATCTCCCCATTTGGTGAAACAATTAAATCTTCTTGTAGAGCAAGCTATAATTCAGGCTACAACAATTAAGCAGATGAAAAAAAATATCGAAGTAGCTGCAAAGTTAAATTTTTGTAAAGCCTCAACCCAAATAATTTTAACGAATTCTAGCGCCCACACTTTGATTGTCCATGACCATCCTAACTTTGGCAAAAGATTTATTAATCGCTCTGCTCTCAATGCTTCAGCTTATGATGATATATCTAATGAATCAATAAAATATGATATATTGCCTCAGTTAAATATGGTTATAGATTTTGTCCAAGGATTTCACTATATTAGTCATTAATCATGGGGCATTGGGGAGCCACTGCGTTGCGGTGAATCCAGCGCTGTAGGCGGGTTTACCGCCGTAGGCGACTGGTGAACCCGAAGGGAGGTTCCCAGCATTGTACCCCTACGGAGAAGCAAGCTACGCGTTGGCGGAGTCTCTCTAAGAGTTGCGTCTTTGAACAAAAGAAGCAACTAGCGTCATTGGGCAAATGAGAAATAAGAAAAAACAAAATTTTGGAGGACAAAAATGCGCGATACCTTTAATAAAATGATCGGTCGAACTCGCTATGTAGTCTTTCGCCTATTTCTGCACTTAGGGGGAGGTGAGGTAGCACCAATTTTGGGAGTATTAAATAGTGCTGGACGAGATGCGATCGATGTTGATGGCGACTTAGAAGTTTTGGGAGAAGGATTGGTAGAAATTAGCCAAACCCTGCTGCAATATGATGAATATTGGCTTTCTGCTGCCAACGAAGGTGACGTATTTTGGGATGAAGGCGAGGCAGGAGATTACGTGAATGAATTATTTACTGATTCTGCCGAAAGATATCTCAGTGAACCAGATTACAGTCCTAACTCTGGATTGAATGAACCTTTATCTATACCTGTAACTCGCAACATCATTGTGATGATTACAGTAGCTTATGAAGGAGAAGTACTAGAATTAGAAACTGATCTTTCTAACGTTCAGGCACTCAAAGAAGGATTGAAAGCATTGATAAATTTGCATTATAAACATAGATTGAAGGCAATCCAAGTGCATTTCTCCCCAGCACAGTTAGGTGATGAACTCACTAGCGATCAACTGTTGCAATATTACCCAGAATTGATTCCTTTGTAATCTGTTGGGTAGTCCGTACTTACTGCTCACATCAATAAATTGTTAAGCTCAGAGATAGGACAATAATCCAATGATCATGACCATAGTACGTAAATTTACTGCCGTTTTTTTAGCTCTGAGTTTGTGTATGACAACTGTCGCTTGTGGTGGGGGAAACCAAACTATTTCTCCGACTAAGAACGTTAGCCAAACTTCTACTAACACAAAGCTGAGTGACGGTGAGTATCAAATACAACAAGCTACTTATGACGATGCAAGTGGTGAGTACAACCTGTTTTTACTTAATAATAAGCCCCCAACCTTTGCAACCGAAAATTTGCAAATGGCACGGTTAACTGATGATGAAGTCAAGCAGGGTAAGAAGACCTATCTGAAGGTAGAAAAAGGACAACCAATTTTATATCTGACGGAAGACTTTAAAATTGAGTACGTCCATAACGTTACCGAGAATAAAACCAATCCCCAGACAGGACAACAAGAGACGGTTGTAGTCCGTCGAGAAAATAGCTTCTGGGCACCGTTTGCCGGGTCTGTGGCTGGTAGTTTGGCCGGTCAGGCAATTGGTAGTATGTTATTTAGACCCCAGTATTATGTACCCCCTGTCTATCAATCAGGACAAGGATTAAGTGGCTTCGGTGGATATGGTGGAAGCTATGGCCAAGCAGTTCAAAACTACCAAACTCGCTACAATACGCCACCCGCAGCCGTGACAAATCGCACTGCGTTCCGCAATACGGGGACAATTAGAAGGTCATATCCTGGAAATTCAACTATACGCAATACACCGCGTAGCACTACAGGTAATAACCGTCCTTCGGGTTCTGGTTTTGGTGGTAGTACGTTGCAACCCTCTGGTAGAGCTACTTCACCCAGACGCAATTCGGGTTCTGGTTTTGGTAGTGGGCGTAGTACAGCACCCCGCCGTTCAAGTGGTTTTGGCAGCAGACGCCGTTAAGAAAATTTTGTTGCTGCTCAATGAAAAATTCTTGAGCGGGGGAGGTTTCAAGGTGGGGAGAAACTAAAGCTAATTAACGGGCTGAATGCTTTTTGCTAGTAGGCTGTTGGGAGATGTCATCATAGAAATATTTGACGACATCTCTCCAAAAAGAACTAGGAAAAAGCTATTAGCATTCGATTAGCAATTTTTTCAGTAAAATAGCTAACCCTCAGCAAACTATAACCTTAGTATTACCCAGATATCCCCCCGCAGTTGTTTAATCCGTTTCAAATCCTTTTATACAATTTAAAAGATTTCAGAATGCGACACCTCATTACACACCAGCCCTACAATCGCTGTCACACGCGGATGTAGGGTTTTTTATCTGCTCGTGATGGATTGGATATTTTGCCTGGTATGATCCCAACATATAGCAAAAGCCCCATTAATCCAAGCGTATTGAATTAAGCCCCTCTTTAAAAGGGCTTGGGGGGAGCTTCCGGGGCAAAGTATTACAAAAGAAAGCTTTATATCTATACAAGTGGCAACGATTAATTATAAATTATTCGGTCAAATAATATGAAATACCAAATACAAATATTGCTAAAAGAACAGGAATCATTTTATTAAAGTCTATTCGCTCTTTTTTTACTATTTCTAAACAAGATATCGGAATCATCAGAGGCCAGAAGATAGTTGTGACCAAAAACATCACAATTGATAAAAATTTATCTTCTGGAGTAGAAACAGAATAACGTAGGGAAAATATTAACCAATTGCTTAAAAAATAGCATGTCATAAACAGGTAACTAATAGTTAAAGTCAGTTGTATCTGATTCACCGTGAGTACTCCTGAAGTTATGTGAGCTTCACCAAACATCCTCCGTACAAAGTTATAACATATAGGACTTACGCACACTCTACGAATTCTCGGCGCTCTTGGCGTCTTGGCGGTTCGATAAATTAAGCTTTTTGGTAATTTTTGCGTAAGTCCTAACATATTTATTTTTCTCCCTTGCCCTGGTAAATTCCAATGTCTTTATGTATCAAGTTTGTGCCATTTGTGTCAAACTTATCTTCCTGTTTGTAGAGTCTAGTTAACCGTCTTTGGAGAAAATTTTGAAATTTTGGATGATGAATATTCAATTACATTATCCAAAATTTAAAATTTGGTTAGCTATGAGAGTAATAATTAAGCAGTCTTAAAAAATCGAATAATTTCACGGACATGATCGAGAAATTGTCCGTCAGTGGAAAGTTGCGCGATCGCATTCCTTGCTTCTCTCCCCAAACGCTCATGTTCTGTTTGATTTGTCGCCCGTAATTCTTCTAAATTAGCCGCCATTCGGGCTAAATCTCTGCGAGTTTCTTCAGCGAAGCGTTGTTGAGTTGCTGGTAATGAATAAGATTGTTCTGGGTTAAGTTGCTCCTCCAATGACTGGATTTTTTGTTCCAATATAGAGAAGCGATCGCGCAGTTCAAAAATATCTTCGCGCGGATACTTCCATTCTTGGCGAATCATCGCTAACCGCGCATATAAATACTCATAAGCGCGAATAGCTGGGCGTAGAATTGTTAATAACAAAGCTGCACCAGAACTGATATATCCCACAGTACTAATACCAGTGGCAGCAAGAGTATAAAGACCAACGGTTGAGAATAAGTGTAAAGCAATGGCAACCCAGAGCGATCGCTTTGCCAACACTGTGACATATTTCACTTGTTTCTCATCGACTGGAATTCCTTTCTCCTTGGATTGTGCTGCTTCTGCTAAGACTTCTTTGGCTTGAAAATGCACATTCCACGGTACGGTAACAATTACCAACAGCCACCAAAAACTTGCACCACCAATCACCCAATCAAGAAAGTTACCAGCAGGGATGTGCAACCATTGCAGCAAGCCAAAAGCTGTTAGCACCACAATTACAATTCCAGCAATGGAACTGATAAAAAAGTTGATATACATTTTGCCATGTCTCCAATTAAACCATCACCTCGATCATCACTTTGCAGCAGCAGTTATACGTAAATTATTGTGATAGTTTTTCTAATTGCACAGACTAATTTGGGGATGAGATAGCTAAACCAGGTAATTTGAGTATCTTTGTCACCTTTTTCCGAAAAATATTAACACAAATGCTTGTGATGCTTTTTCTACTTGCACTAGATCACTCCTCTGCGTCTCTGCGTGAGATAAAAAATACTTCGGTATTAGCAATACCTTAGCCAAAAAAATAAGTAATCTAGCTTTTGCCGAAATAGCCCAACATATAGCGTTTACCGACCTAGTGAGGTACGTTTTCAAAGTTACTAACTAATCTTGGTAAACAATATTTTGGTGTACCTCAGTTGCTTAGGAAACGCTATAAGACCATGCTTGATTATGAGGCAAAAAACGTCAAACTCCAGTCCAGACGTATACTACAGTCAAAATTATTTCCACACAAACCATACAATTGGTTAACTTTGAAATAAATCACTAAGATGGTTTTAAAAATTCAATAAGGAAAGTATTACCTTGTGCAAATCGAATAGTAATTTGCATGGTAGAACCTTCAGAATATTCAAGATTTAGTGGTTTGCCAACTTCAAAATTTACTGGTTGTTGTTGACCACCATTCACCGCTATATTATCAGCATAAATATAAGTTCTATCTGATGTATCTAAAATGGGATTCAAACGACCTTTTAAACCTTTAATGTATCCAGTGCTATCAGGAAAAATAACAGAACCAACATTTCCTCTATGTTCTAGTTTTTTTTGTGAATCCTTTTCTGGAGAAAAATTTCTAACTATTATGCCTGCAAAATTTGGATGTGCCACTAAAAGAGTATAATTTTGTTGAGACTTAATATTGAACTCAGCTATACCATTATTATCTGTCAAACTTTCTAAATATGTATTATTCTTACCAATTAATATTACTTGTGCGTTATTGATAGGATTATTATTAATATCATGAATAAATATTTTAGCAAATATATTTATGGTTGATGCTTGTTTTTGAGAACCTGGTTGAAATTTAGCTTTATTCTGAGTTGTATTAGCTGATATTGCTGAGTATGATAAAGCTAATGTATTGAGAATTAAGAGAGTTGGTAAAAGCTTTAAAAAGAGTGATTGTATTTTCATCTTTTCCTTTACTAATTTGGTAATTTAATCTTATTGTTCTTGCCCAGACAAAACTGATCCAGAAACTAATTCGGCAAATACTTTGCTACATATTAACTATGCAAATTTGCCGTTTACATCAGTGAATACGCGCATTATGTGTATTTATAGTAAAAGTTCTTGCTTTAATAAAGGAGAGTTTTTTAAGTGAATTCTTAGAGTCAAAGTTGCACCCTTGAGGAAGCGAAATAGCCCAACATAAGACCATGCTTGATTATGAGGCAAAACGTCAAACTCCAGTCCAGACGTATACTACAGTCAAAATTACTTCCACACAAACCATACAGTATTTTATTGGGTCAGTTTTTTGCCATCCGGCAAAAGCAAGCTTGTAAAATCTTAGGTTTGTTCTATATCAAGGCTCGTAAATTGGCGAAGGTATTGTATTAGAACTAGCTATTGGATAAGATAGCTACGCCAATTAGATTGAGTACCTTTACTACCTTTTTCTGGAATTAGCGATCGCCAAGTTTTACCTTCTTGCTGAATTTGCAGGTAAACGTCAAAGGGTTGTTGTGGCTGCGTCAAGCGTCGTTTTGGCAACTTAACAATCAAGTCATAAGTTCCTCGAACGCGGAAAGCTGGTAAATTTTCAATCGTTAGGGGTTGTTCCTGGGTAATTGATAGCCGTTTGATTTCAAATCCTTGAAAATCTAGATCCAACTGTTGGCTAAGTTTTTGTTGAGTTTGTTCTAGCCCAAGTGCGATCGCTTTTTGCACTAATTCGCTAGTCGGTAGCAGTCCAATACTGCCACAAGCTGTCACTAGCACCAGCAATATTGCTGTCAAAACTAACCGCACTATGTTATTCACTGCTTGATCTACTATTTTCTTCCTTATCAGTGTAACCGGACGTGTAAAAACTAGTAAAGACACGGTATAACCGTGCCTTAATTCGCAAAAAGGATTATTTTGACAAGTTTTTGCTTTACAGTACTATTAAGACTGGCGTAAAATTGCAGATAATGAACTATCTTTACGAAGATCCATCAAGTCTGCCAAAGATTCTGTACGCGTATCCAAGTGGTGCTTGTGTTCTGCTGGCAGAACCGTCACCAGGTGTTTTGGTTTAGGTTGCATCTGCATAACAGGCATCAGTCGTGGCTGTGGTACAAAAATTGGCTGGTTTTTAGGAAGGCGTGGTTCCAATCTTTGGTAATGGCTTTGTGCCAAGCGTGCCTGATGACGGTTAATCTGTTTTTGAACTTTCTGCGGTTGTGCTTTCCGGTTGAGCATTCTGAAAATGAGCAAGCAACCACTACCACAGCTGAGGGCGATCGCAGCCACCATCCATAAAGGTGTAGGATTACTATTCTCAGAGGGCGCATTGATTGGTTGTTCAACTATAACTGGGATTTTTTCTGGTTCTTCTTGTGCTACCTGTCCAGCATTACCTAAGCTATACAGGGCAAAGCCACCACCTCCGATAAACATGGCTAAAAACCCAGTAAACAATAGCCAAGGATGATGTGCAACCAGATATATCAGAACATTCGAGCTTTGTTTTAGTCTCGATTTCGTTTTTGTCAGCTCTGGAGTAGCCCCTCTTGGTTGGGTTCGCTCGCGCTGTACACTCTGACTTTTTTCCATGATTACTTTCAGATTTGTACCCCTCTAGTCAATAAATTGTACTGGAGGAGTCAAGCATCGGGTATCCGTAACAAAATTTTAGATTCAAGTAGCTTTTTTGTAAAACATACGCTACCAAATCCGGCTAACTTTTGCCAAAATTCTGTATTTCTTATGACTTTTTGCCGTAATAATCTGAAATCAGTTTGCTTATTTTCTCCCTCAGCTAGGAGAATGCCTAGCGATCGCAAGTTGAATTAACCGATCAACTAATTCTGGAAAGGAGACTCCACTATGAGTCCATAGTTGGGGATACATACTCGTTGCAGTAAAGCCTGGCAAGGTGTTGATTTCGTTAATCAAAACTTCTTGTGTCGCTTCCACGTAGAAAAAATCTACCCTTGCCAGCCCCGCAGCGTCAACAGCTGCAAAGGCTTGCAAAGCCATGTCTTGAATTTGACGAGCGATCGCATCTGGAATCGGTGCAGGTATCAGTAAATCTGCTCTACCCTCAGTATATTTAGTTTCATAATCATAAAAATCGCTGTCATATGTAATCTCTCCAATGACAGAGGCTTGGGGTTGATCATTACCTAAAACGGCACACTCGACTTCTCTAGCGACGACACCAGCTTCCACAACTAGCCGTCTGTCATAACTAGCAGCATTATCTAAGGCGGCTTCTAATTCTTGGCGCGATCGCACTTTGGCAATACCCACTGATGAACCTAAATTAGCAGGCTTGACAAAAGCGGGATAACCTAATGCTGCCTCAATTTCATCACACAATTTCGGAAATACGCAAGGATTAGACCAAACCTGCGCTCTAGTTATCGCCTTGTATTTTACCTGTGCTAGTCCCGCTTGCTCAAAGGCCATTTTCATGGCAATTTTATCCATCCCCATTGCCGAACCTAACACCCCAGAACCAACAAAGGGGACTTGCATCAAGGTGAGTAACCCTTGAATTGTCCCGTCTTCACCGTTGGGCCCGTGGAGAATAGGAAACCAAACATCTACTTGGGCAACTTGAGAGGGAGATTGCCACTTGTTGAGCGTTTGGGCTTGAGGGTTAGATGTCAAATGTCCAACAGATGTTGATTCTTCAGATTCCAGTAGCGGACTGCCGGTTGCTAAAACCTTTTGGGGTGTTTCTCCTGCAAGAGTGCGTCCATCTTTTTGGATGTAAAAAGGCAGTATTTCGTACTTATTAGCATTTTGCTCTGCACTCAAGGCTTTAGCGATCGCCCGTGCTGATTTGATCGAAACTTCATGTTCTCCCGAACGACCGCCAAATAGTAACCCCACGCGCAGCTTAGTCATTTTCGGTTCCTCGACACTCCTCAAGCAGATAGCGTATCACAACCTACAAAAGTTGCCATATTTTTCTATATTATTTTATTGCCTGTTCAAACCCTGGATCCAAAAAACTCTCCTCTTTAAGGTGTCAAATTATAGTGAGCTTTTAGAGTTGCTAGGTAACGTAGGGTGTGCATTGGCATTGTCAGCCGATACAATCGCATTGTCTGTCGATACAATCACATTGTCAATCGATACAATCGCATTGTCTCTCGATACAATCGCATTGTCAGTCAATACAATCGCATTGTCAGTCAATACAATCGCATTGTCTGTTGATACAATCGCATTGTCTGTCGATACAATCGCATTGTCTGTCGATACAATCGCATTGTCTGTTGATACAATCGCATTGCAGGTATCAAAATGCTTGTGTGTACACCTTAGCTTAAAAGGAGAGAGGAATGAAATCTTACTCCCCTTTCGTTGCAGGGAAGGGGCTGTTCTTGTTAGGTCTGTATTAAACTCAACAAGAGAAGTGTTATAAAACCTTTTACCCTCAATCATCAAATTTATAATTCTCTTTCTACTTGGTGTCTCTACCTCCTGCCTCCTGCCTCTTGCCTCCAATTGAAACAATCGTGTTGTCAGCTACAGTTATATTCCAGGAAAGTGGGCAACAATATTGAGAAATAACTAGAAATGCAGCCCTACCTATAAAAGATGCTGCCGTTTCATGAAACCTCGAATTATTGTTTGTGGCTTAGGACTTACCGGATATAAAACCTTTCGGTTGCTGAGACAGCAGGGAGCCTTCGTTGTTGGTATTCATCACCAATCCATCCCTGGGGAAACAGCACCAGATGTGATTGTTGGCGATTTACAAGCAGCTGCCACCCTAACAGCAGCCGGAATTCAACAGGCAGACACTTTAGTAATCACTGGATCTAAAGATGCTCTGAATTTGTCTATTATGATGCAAGCGCGAGTGCTGAATCCCCAAATTCGGATTATCAACCGTTTTTATAATACAAATTTGGGGGAGCGCCTAGATCAAAGTTTGCCAGATCACTTGAGTATGAGTGTTGTAGGATTAGTAGCACCCCTATTCACGTTTGCAGCATTGGGAAGCCAAGCGATCGGACAAATTAAATTATTTGAGCAAACTTGGCCGATTCACGAAGAATATATTGATGAAAACCACTTTTGGAAGGGTCAAAAGCTGAGTGAATTGTGGGAAGACCGATCGCGGATGCTGATTTATTACTTGCCAGTAAAAGGTGAGATGGATTTGGTGTCAGCTGTAATATCTGGACAAAAGATACAAGTAGGCGATCGCTTAATTATTGGCACTCAACCCCGTATCCGTTCTCCTCGCAGATCGTTGATTAAAAAACTGCTGAAAGTCTTGACTAATATTAGGCTGTTTCAGCAACACGGGCGATCGGTACTACTGGGTGCTATTGCACTATTGGGAGTTATTGCGATCGCTACATTCACCTATATGTCTGCTGAGTTGAGTTTGTCTCCTGTCGATGCTTTATATTTTTCTGTCGGCATGATTACGGGAGCGGGTGGTAATGACAAAGTAGTAGAAAATGCTCCTAACAGTATTAAGCTATTTACCGTTGTGATGATGATGGTTGGAGCAGTGGTGATTGGTATTTGGTATGCAATGCTCACCGATTTTGTCTTGGGAAGCCGCTTTAAGCAATTTTGGGATGCAGCCCGAATTCCCCAGCGATATCACTACATTGTCTGTGGCTTAAGTGGTATTGGGGTGAGAATTGTCCAGCAACTCCACGCCAGCGGATATGAAGTTGTAGTAGTTGAACCCGACTCCAACAACAAATATATTAATACCGCCCGCGAACTCGGTATCCCCGTAATTCAAGGTGATGCCAGCTTTCGCACAATACTCAAAGCCAGCAATATAGAGTCTGCCGCCGCAGTGCTTGCTGTTACTAACAATGATGCTACCAATCTAGAAATTGCCCTCAAAGCCAAAGGCTTGACACCCAATATTCCGGTGATTGTTAATTATGCCGATCCCGATTTTGCCGGCATAGCCCAACAGCTATTTGGCTTCGACGCTGTACTGAGTCCGGCTGAACTAGCGGCCCCAGCTTTTGCGGCGGCTGCACTAGGGGGACGCATCCTCGGTAATGGCATCACAGCCGATAGTCTTTGGGTGGCTTTTGCGACTGTGATTACACCTTCACACGTTTTTTGTGGTCGGTGGGTGAAAGATGTAGCCATGTCTACTGATTGTGTACCTTTATACTTAGATAAAAATCAGCAAATCCATCACGGCTGGGATTTATTAGAAAATTGTCTCAGTGTTGGAGATATTTTGTATATGACGATGCCAGCGACGCGCCTATATCAATTGTGGCGGGACGAGCAAATTTGCGAATCACATACTTAAGGCGATCGCAGCGCTAACATCTTTTCTACAAGACGCTTTGAAGGGGTACAGCTTTTAAATTTTGCGAAGCGACTTGACACCGATGAGCAATGCTGTGCCCCTACGGTGTGTTAGTTAAATCAGTTGGTTTATTAAAAACTTCTAAAATCTGTCGGCAAATCTGTTTGAGCTTATCCCCAATTTCACCAGAAGGCAAGGACGCGCCGACAATACTCCAATTTTCTACCGTAGAAAGTCGCCACGCCTCGCCGCGATGATCAAATCCAGCTACCTGCACGCCGATCGCCCGGCATGAGTTATTGATCGGATCTTGATAAAATCGAATTTGAATTAAAATACTGCGACTTCGCCAAGATTTGCTAATACCAGGAAAGTGAAAGCCAATGTCTATAGAGTCTGGATCGACTAACTGCCTGGTTTCCGGGTCATTTTTCCAGGGTTTTAGATCAGATTTGGCATCAGGAAACTCGAATTTGAACAAATTAACCACCGTAGCAATGTTGCTGGCGAGTTCAAGGTTCGTTGCCTGTTCAGCTGCATTCACTAAAAAACACTCCTATATTGACATCGGCATCTTCAGGGATGTGAAGACATAAAAACCGCCAGAAGGCTTATATTATTGGTGTTTCAGCTTATCAAGACCTTTGAAATTTAGCAACTCTAAATCATACTTCTCTAACAATCATTGTTACTAACAGATGCCAAAAATCGCATCTTGTTGGGACTGGCTAACACCTTTTAAGTAATTATACTTAAAAAATCCTTAAAAGCAGATGAAACTCTGCCCTTTGTAAAAAATCTCAAAATTTTCTGCAAAATCGATCGCCAAAGCAAGAAATACGATTTACTGTACAAGCTGACCATTGGATTGGGCTTGAGAGCCACTGTTTGCCACCATGCCGAGCGCTTGTGCCTTCTCTCTTAGCGTAGGCGTACTTGGTGCAGCGCTCTTTGGCGGGTTTCCCCCTGTAGGCGACTGATGTTAGCGTAGCAGTAGCGAGTCAGACGTTAACGCGTTTTGCCAAAGTCATTTTTGAAGAGGTCATTAGATGACAAGAATAGATTTGATTTTTTATAGTGGTGGTGGTGGACATCGCAGCACTGCAAATGCTTTGTCCCAAGTCATCAAGAAGCAACAGCCGAACTGGCAACCTCAGCTAGTCAATATTGAAGAAATTGCAAATATAGAGCAAGCGGATATGTTCTATAAAATAACTGGTAAGAATGGAAATGATATCTACAACCTGGTACTAAAAAAAGGCTGGACATTCCTCATTCCATTATTTCCATTACTTCGGACTTTGGCAAAGGCAAACATTCGTCAAAATTATTCTGAGTTAATAGCTCTACTTGAAAATCATTGGCGGA
Organism: Nostoc sp.; assembly: GCF_036917275.1. Lineage (GTDB taxonomy): Bacteria > Cyanobacteriota > Cyanobacteriia > Cyanobacteriales > Nostocaceae > Nostoc. The sequence continues at coordinate 23,696 of NZ_JBALDF010000028.1, read as the reverse complement.
AGAATCAGCCGGATTTAGTAGTATCCTGCATTCCATTTTATAACCGAGTACTCAGGGAAAGCTTACAAAAAGCAATACCCACAACACCTTTCGTCACTATTCTTACGGATTTTGCGGATTCTCCGCCTCATTTCTGGATAGAACCACAGGAGCAATTCTTAATCTGTGCTACTGAACAGGCAGTTGAACAAGCGCGTGCGTTGGGGCATCAGGAAAAGCAAATTTTCCGCACATCAGGATTGGTGATTAATCCCCGGTTCTACGATCCCATTACTATTGATCGCCGAAGCGAAAGACAACGCTTGGATCTAGATCCAGATTTGCCTACTGGATTGGTTCTGTTTGGCGGTTATGGCTCTAAGGTTATACTCGAAATTGCCCAACGTCTCGAATGTTTTCAAGACAAGCTCCAACTCATTTTTCTTTGCGGGCAAAATGAAGAGTTAGCTTCAGCACTCCGTCAAAGTCAAGGTTTTCAGAAGCGGTTTGTCACTACCTTTACTGAAGACATTCCTTATTATATGCATCTTGCCGACTTTTTTATTGGTAAGCCAGGACCTGGTAGCCTCAGCGAGGCTGCGGCGATGAAGTTACCTGTGATTACAGAACGCAATTTCTTCACTATGAGTCAGGAAAGACTCTCTTGTGAATGGATTACGGATAAAGAACTCGGGATTGTAATTTCTAATTTTCACAATATCGAGCGGGCTGTCGAAAAGCTAATTCAACCAGAAAACTATTCTCACTACCAGGCTAATCTCAACACCCTCAATAACCAGGCTGTATTTGAAACAGTTGATATTTTGGAAAAAATTTTGAAAGCTCCTATTTAAGTAAGTTCAGGAAGTTTCACAAGGCTTTGGGTGAGGATGAAAGTTGCAGCCAGGCAACGCGGTTTGGTTAAAAGTTGACTAGAGTGAACGATAAATTGCGCTAGCGATCTAAAATGACACTGGTAATCGGTAAACAAAAAGCAATTAAGTTCAGTGTATGGCGCGTCAACGGTCGATTTTTTCATTTGTTCTAGTATTATTGGCCACATTCCTCATTAGTTGTGGCGGTCCTGGTGTCGCGGTGGCACCTCCAACTTACACGGCAACACAACTTGAAAGAATTCAGGCATATGTTCCTGAAATTCAAGCTGCGCGCGATCGCTCACAAGAGTTGAAAACCCTGATTCAAAAAGGTGATTGGATCAACGTGCGTAACTTTATACATGGGCCGATAACAGAAGCAAGGCTGAACCTGACTTATGTCACTTCCAACCTTCTACCTAAAGACCAACCCACAGCACGTCAAATAACGCGAGATTTGTTTAACGACCTGGTTAAACTTGATAGAGCTACTAGTGCTGGCAATCCTGAAATTGCCTTAACTAACTCCCAAGCTGCTTTCGCAGACATTGACAAATTCCTCGATTTGCTTCCTAAAGCAGAAGAGAGTTAAGAGTTAAGAGTTAAGAGTTAGGAGTTAAGAGTTTTAAATTTTTAACTCCTAACTTCTCATACCAATTCTGTATGAAGATGCACAGAATATTAAACGAACCGCCAAGTACGCCAAGAGCGCCAAGAATAGAGAGTTACTCATTTAGTGCAGCTTCACATTAAATTGGTATCACTTCTAACTCTAAGCACAAGTCATGAATGTAGTTATTATCGGTTGTGGTGTAGTTGGGGCTGCGATCGCCTATGAACTGAGTCAAGTAAAAGGGCTAAAAATCACGGTTTGCGATCGACAAGCACCAGCACAAGCTTCCACGGGCGCTGCACTTGGCGTTTTGATGGGCGCAATCAGCCAAAAAATCAAAGGCAAAGCTTGGCAGATGCGGCAAACTAGCATCCAACGTTATGAAACCTTGATTCCTGAACTAGAAGCTTTAACAGGTAGCAAAATCCCTTTTAATCGCCAGGGAATTCTCAGTCTGGGTTTGGAAGAGGAAAATTTAGCAGCATGGGAAAAACTAGTAGAAATTCGCCACTCTCAAGGCTGGCATTTAGAAATTTGGGACACTGCTAAACTCCAAAATATGTGTCCTCAAGTTGCTCACAAAAAAATTACTAGCGCTGTCTATTCTCCGCAAGACCGGCAACTTGATCCAACTGCCCTCACATTAGCTTTAGTTGAAGCTGCCCAGCAAAATGGTGTAACTTTCAAATTTGGCGTGACTGTTTTGGATGCCCAAACCTCACCACCTGAGTCTTCCCCCCAATTTTGCAATCAACTTGAGACTACAGAAGGAAAAATAGCCGCTGATTGGTTTGTAGTCGCAGCAGGGCTAGGTTCAACACCATTGACAGCAAAATTAAATCAGATAATTGATATCCGTCCTGTGCTTGGGCAAGCATTGCAAGTACGTGTAGGGCATCCATTAGGCAATCCCGACTTCCAGCCAGCGATCACAGGTAACGATGTCCATATTGTTCCTGTGGGCGGTGGAGATTATTGGGTGGGTGCAACAGTGGAATTTCCCAGCAATGAAAATGAGATACCGCCAAATCAAGAACTGCTGGAATCTGCTAGAGAACAAGCGATCGCATTTTGCCCTGAGTTAGCCACAGCAACTATTATCCGCACTTGGTCGGGGTTACGTCCCCGTCCTGAAGGACGGCCAGCCCCAGTTATTGGTAAGTTGCCAGGGTTTAGTAATGTCCTCCTAGCTACCGGACACTATCGCAACGGCGTTTTACTAGCACCCGCTACAGCTTATGCAATTCGTGAGATGATTATTTCTTAGGGAGTAGGGAATGGGGAGTGGGGGGATGAGGGAGCAGGGGGAGTAGGGGGAGATCAGAAGGAAAAGGAAGACAACGAGAATAACCAATGCCCCATGCCCAATGCCCAACGCCCAATCCATAGGAAAATAGCGTGTCAATAACAGAACATAAAATTAATGTAGATTCACTGGAATGGTTTTATCGCGAATCTTTGCCAATCGGTAGAACTGACTTAGCGCCTGTGTTGTTGCTACACGGCTTAGTTTCACAAAGTTATAGTTGGCGTAATATTATACCTGCTTTGGCGAATCAGGGTACAAGAGCGATCGCTCCAGATTGGATTGGTTATGGAAATTCTTTAAAACCAGAAAAACGAGATTTTGCTTACACTCCCGATGCTTTTATCACAGCTTTAGAAGGATTTATCAAAGCGTTAGAACTTGAATATTTTTCTTTAGTTGTACAAGGCTTTTTAGGTTCTGTAGGACTACAATATGCCTTGCGTCACCCAGAACAAATTGCTAATTTAGTTATTTTAAATACACCAATTTCAACTGCTGCTAAATTACCCTGGAAAATTAAACAAATGGGTTTACCTTTGGTAGGTGAAGTCATGACCCAAGACCCCCTATTAGTTGACCGGACGCTAGAAGGTGGTAGCCGTTATCGCATCGGAGATAAAGATTTAGATATTTATCGCAAACCATTTTTGAAAGCTTCTACATCTGGTCGAAGTCTCTTATCAAGTATTCGCAATTTACAACTTGATTCAGCAATGACAGAAATCGAATCTGGCTTTAAAGAATGGCAACAGCCAATTCTTATCCAATGGGGTATGATTGACCCTTGGTTACCTGTAGACATTGCCCAAAGTTTTACAGATTCTACACCAAATGCCGAATTAATAAAACTTAATAACGTCGGACATTATCCTCAAGAACACTACCACGAGGCGATTTTGGAAGACCTTTTACCCTTTGTGCGTCGTAAAGATGCTCATTGATAATATACCTCTGTCAAAAATCGATATTATAAAAATGAAACCAAGATTATTACAGATAAATATCTGTGGTAAAAAATAAATTTGGGATTTTTGCTAGATTTCTAAATGTTATCCCCGTCGGCATTTGCGAACTTTTTATTACCATTAAAAATACATCACAACTACAAGTAAAGGAGATTAAGACTCATGGCTTATTCATGGTTTAAAGCTTTTCATATTGTCGGATTTGTAGTTTGGTTCGCCGGTTTGTTCTACCTAGTACGTCTTTTTATCTATCACGTTGAAGCGAACCTTGAACCTGAACCAGCACGAACGATACTGAAAAATCAGTATCAAATTATGGAAAAGCGTCTCTACTATATCATCACTAACCCAGGAATGTTCGTGACGATCGCAATGGCTATCGGTTTACTAACCACTGAACCGGACATTTTAAAAGAGGGTTGGTTGCATATAAAATTGTTGTTTGTTGCGGTTCTAATTGGCTATCATCATTACTGCGCTCGGCTGATGAAGAAGTTAGCAGTAGATGAATGTGGCTGGAATAGTCAGCAATTACGTGCTTTAAATGAAGCACCTACAGTTATGTTAGTAGCGATCGTCCTGCTGGCTGTATTTAAGAATAATCTACCTACAGATATCGCTGCCTGGGCTATTTTTGCGATGATTATTTTGATGGCAGTCACTATTCAACTTTACGCCAAAAAACGCAGGCAGGATAAAGAGAAGCTGACGGCAGAAATAGGGCAACCACAAGAACAAGGTTAAAGGTTGTTTCAAAAGTAGTTGGCTGTGATTTTAGGCACTTATTGATCCCCCCTAACCCCCCTTAAAAAGGCTACCGTGTATACACAAGTTGAATTACCCCCCTTAATCCCTCCTTATAAAGGGGGGAAATAAGAAATCTTGTTCCCTCACGCCACATGCTTCAAGTCGGGCATTGCCCGCCCAACGCAGTGGCTCCCCTTTCTAAGGGGAGGGTTAGGGTGGGGTAAAACTGACGCGAAAAACCAGGTGAGTAAGCTATTTCAGACTTGTGTATACACCGTAGCGATAAATTGGGGGGAATCGGAATCAAAGTCCCCCAATTTATCGGGGATTTAGGAGGATCGAGAACGTTTTGATACCTACAATAGGACTTTTCAAACATCCTCTTAGACAAAGTTGCTGCCTCAAATAAAGTATGGATGCACAAATGTGCATCCATACCAAACGTTGCATCACAACTACTACTACTACCAATTACCGATTAAGGTTAATCCACATCTAGTTTTCCAACTGAACGTCCTCTGGGTAAGAGTTTTAGCCTCTAAATTGTGCAAATTAAATGTGGAACAGCTTATCTCATTTTGGAAACGTTTTGAGTAAATCATCCCCAGGAATCACGGTAGTGTAAAAAGTATATTTACGATTAGCGACATAACGGCGGTCTTGTTTGACAATCGTCATAAACTCTCTATGTCCCTCACGAGTACGTCCGACTAAACAACCTGCGCTAGCAAGGCGAATATCATTCCGGGGAAAATCAAAGCCGTAATGTTGATTCACATAAAAATCATTACCTGTATCAAGTTTGTCGCCAGTCCGTTTAAAATCTTTGTTGAAATCTCTACAAACAGTTATATCTCCAGCTTGCACTAATGCTTCGTGAGGCTCTGCTGTGCCGTGGATGCCAACAGCCCAAGCTTTGTATTGTCCAAACTGAATCCTAGCTGCTCCTTTGGGATTCATCGGATTATAAGTGTAGTACTTCCCTGGTTCTGTAGTAGCTTCCCAGTGATCTACGATTTTGGGAACGCCATTTACTACTTCAATGATAATCCGGCGATCGTTAAATTGATTGGGTGTATCACTGTTGAGAGTCCAGTCTGCATCTATACCCTCTACATAAACAATGTTGTATTCTTTTGGATTGGTAAATACCTGATAACCTTTAGATTGCAAGTATTTCACAATCCTGCTGGCAATATCATTACCAAGTTTTAAGGGGAGTTTAGGAAGATCATCTATTTTGGTTTCAATCAGTTTCTTGGCTGTGACTGCTCCTAAAAAGTCACTCTCTCCAGTCTTTGTTAATTCTTGAAATTTTTTGAGAGATATCACAGAAACAGGGCCAAATTTCCCATCGGCTGGAGGTTCTAGCAAACCTAAGCCAATTAACAATATCTGAATCTGACGAGCCAAGTCTGCATCTTGTGCGATCGCATCAAATGACCATTTTTCTTCTTTTCCTAAGAAATCTTGTAGTTTCATTATGCACCTACCTTCATTTACTTATTTCTAAGTATAAACATCACTTTAATAACTGATGTTGTTTGAAACTATACGCTCAACTGAAATATAATGTTACAATTTTTACTATTACTTTATGATTCAGCACACAAAAATTCACAGAAATTACACTGAAGAAAAAACTATTTATTGGCGACATATATTAAATTTTTTCCGTAATATGGTTCAAGTTCAGAGGTTAAATGGTGAACGATTTCGTAGGGGCACGGGAGTCTGCGATCGCACACCGCTTAGATGAATAAAAATAATTTATTGATTAAGCTCAGAGGTTGAGCAATGTTTCTGACAAGCTACACCTACACCCTTTTAACTCGACAATTTGTGTTATGAGGTGCAAGCTTTAAGTCCAAAAGTAAAATAATGAGGGTTAAAGGGAGGAAATCGAAAAATCCAGTTCCCTCCCCTTTACAAGGGGAGGGTTAGGGTGGGGTAAAAAATCACAACAAACTAAGGTTAGGTGTAGCTGTGGTTTTAGTCTGGTAAGCTTTTTTGACACCAACCCAGTTACTAGCAATTGGCATTCGCCAACCAGTTCCAAAAGCGCGATCGGTGATTTTTAAACCGGGGGGTGCTTGTCGCCGTTTAAATTCAGCCCGCGCTACCATTTGGATTACTCTATCTACAATTACCGAATCGTGACCGGCTGCAACAATTTGCGCTGCTGATTGGTGATTATGAACCAAGCGTTGCAAAATATCGTCCAAAATTTCGTAAGGCGGTAGAGAGTCTTGATCAACTTGACCTGGTTTGAGTTCGGCGCTGGGTGGTTTGGTCAAGACGTTTTGCGGGATGATTTCATTATTGCGATTTAACCATTGGCAAAGTGAATAAACCCTCGTTTTAGGAACATCTGCAATTACAGCCAACCCGCCATTCATATCACCGTAGAGGGTACAGTAACCAACCGCCATTTCTGACTTATTACCCGTAGATAGGAGAAGATAGCCAAATTTATTAGCGATCGCCATTAATAAATTACCCCGAATCCGAGATTGTATATTCTCCTCAGCCAGTCCAAACTCTGTACCTGCAAACAAATCACCTAATGTTTGATCAAAGCCTTGCATTAACTCGCCAATTGCTAAAAGATGAGTCTTAATCCCTAAATTTTCGGCTAATGCTTCAGCATCACTAATGGAATGCTCAGAACTATAAGGGGAAGGCATGAGAACACCGAGAACATTTTCTTTACCAAGTGCAGCAGTGGCGATCGCAGCTACTATTGCAGAGTCAATCCCGCCACTTAAACCCAATACTACCTTAGAAAAGCGACACTTTTGAGCATAATCTTGCACTCCCAAAACCAACGCTTGCCAAATTTCTTCATCTTCCGATTCATAGACAGGTGCTACAGAACCCAACTGTAAATCTCGTTGCGCCTCGTCAAATTCGACTACAACTAAATCGGTGTCAAAGCCACGCGCGCGACACATAATTTCACCTTGACGATTCAAGGCAAAACTACGCCCATCAAAAATTAGATCATCATTTCCCCCAACCTGATTAGCATAAATCATCGGTTGTTGAAAACGTACTGCACTATGCCTAAGCATTGTTTCTCGAAACTGCGGCTTACCGACAGTGTAGGGGGAAGCAGACAAATTTACAATTAAATCTACACCCAGAATTGCTAAATCAGCAATCGGATTTACTGCGTAACTACGTTTGCCCCAAAAGTCCTCATCGTTCCATAAATCTTCGCAAATAGTTACGCCAATATGGATATTATCTAAAGTGAAATAATTGGCTTGCAAACCTGGTTCAAAATAGCGACGTTCGTCAAATACATCGTAAGTAGGCAAAAGTCGTTTGTGAAAAACTTGCTTAACCTGGCCATTCTCTAACAAAGCCATGCTGTTAAATAAACTTTTACCGCCAGTAATGGACGCTTCGAGGTTCTGTTGAACAGTTCCTACCAAAACAGCTAAATTTGGGGGTAAATCCTGCGCCAAGTTTTGTAAAGTGATGCCCATCGCTTCCACAAAACTAGGATTTAGTAATAAATCTCTTGGGGGATAGCCACACAAAGAAAGTTCTGGTGTTAGCAACAAACGCGCACCGCTAGATGCTGCTTGTTGTGCCGCCTCCAGGATTTTTTGGGCATTTAAAAGCAAATCACCAATTGTCGGATTAATTTGAGCGATCGCAATTTTCATATTATTTGTTATTAGTCATTGGTCATTTGTCATTTGTCAAGGGTCAAAATAGGTTACTCAGGACTTTTGACTCTGCAAAGTAACGTGAGTTCGACAAGTCTTATTTGACCTCTCCCCCAGCCCCTCTCCGACGCGGAGAGGGGAGCAAAAAGCTGAATTAATTTTTCAGTTGCTCCTCCCTTTCCGAAACGGAAAGGGAGGCTGGGAGGGAGAGGTTCATCGAACTTACGTTCAAGTGATTGGTTAAATAAACACTAAAGGTTTATCTTTTAAGGGAGCAAAAGCTTCAGCGTCAAACTTATACAAACTAGCTGGACGACCAGCACCTCGTGATACCTTAATTCCGGTATCGCATAAAAAACCTAACTTGAGTAGACGCGCTCTAAAATTAGAATAATCAGAAAAATTGTCACCTAAAACTGTGGTGTATAACTGATATAAATCATTCAAGGTGAACATTTCTGGCAAGACTTCAAAAGCCACCGGACTATACTCTAATTTATTTCGCAACCGCCTATGTCCATAAGCCAAAATTTCATTATGGTCAAAAGCTAATTGTGGCACTTCTTTGACTGGATACCAAGCTATGCCAGTCATGCGATCGGCAATCAATTTGGCTTCCTCAAATCGCACAAGGGCAAAGTAACTAACTGATAGATAACGCACACCATAACTATCAGTTGCTTCCCGTGGATCGCGATTCGGCCCGCCAAATGTATAGAGTTGTTCTAAATAAAGATTGTTGACCTTAATTTTCTCCGCCATAATGCGATAGGCGGCATCTTCTAAAGACTCTCCTGGACGTACCAAAGTACCGGGAAGACTCCAATGATTTAAAAATGGTTCTTGCTGTCGCATTACTAGTAGAACTAACAGCCGATTTTGTACAGTATCTACAGAAAAAATTACATTATCAACACCAACCTTGAAATCGGCCAAAGGTTGTTGGGTTAACGGAGTTGGTATCTTTTTTTGTGAACGTCCTGGCATTCGTACAAATGCTCTCGATTAATATAGGCAACTACAGGGGCTGTGAGGGCTTGAGAATCTCCATGTTCGCGGTACGCTGTCGAGGAAACATCTAGACCGGTCAGACTAGCGATCGCAATCTTCCCTCCCAGCTTTTGCACTACCTCTGAACTAAACTCATCTATTGCATATCCCGGTCGCGGCACGATCAGTAGTTGCACTTCCTGTAACAAATCTTCAACGCGATACCAACGTGGTAGCTGACTCAGTAAATCTGAACCAATGATTAACGTCAATTCAGCGTCCTCACCCCAAGTAAGCTTTGCTTTTTCCACTGTTTCCAGTGTTCTGAAGCTACTTAATTCTTGTTCCAAAGCAATATTGTGCCGTGGCGCGTCTATATTTGCAATCAACAGTCGCAACATTGCTGCCCGATGTTCTAAGGGTGTTTGATGGGACTTAAATGGATTATCTGCTGCCCAAACCGCTACCCAATCATAACGCTCAGACAACCAACTCAGAATTTTTTGGTGTCCCGCAGTTGGTGGATCGGCACTAGTACCAAACAAAGCAACTCTCATCATCTTACTTTGCGTCCTTTGCGTCCTTGGCGGTTCGTTTCTTAGTTTCTTCAGTCAACACCCGTAACCCCTCAGAAATTTCCACCTGCACCGAAACAGGATCATGCAAACGCCGTGTCTGTTGTGGCAAACTAGCAACTGAAGCGGCAGTACGCTGACGAATTGTTGCCAACGACTCCAAAGGCTGCACCCGTTCACCTTGTTGCACTACCAACTGCAACAAAGGTTCTTCTTCCAAGGCAATTTCACCTAAAAGTCCCAACCTGTCTGCTTTTACCTTACCTCCCGTAAACGAGCGAAAAATCTGCTTGCGTCCTGGATAAGTAACTTTACCACTCGACTGCTTCATCACTGGGATACCATCGATGTCTACAAGTTTATAAACTCCATTTACAGGCGAACCTGTAACTAGTCGCGTTCCCAGCCCGTAACCATCAATTTCGGCCCCGGCAGCTTTTAATCTGGCAATTTCCCACTCGTCCAAGTCGCCACTAGCAAAAATTGGCACACCGGGAAGGAGCGATCGCACCTCTTTTGATAAGGTAACTAAATCTCCTGAGTCTAATCTCACTCCTGTTAATTGCATTTCCCCGGAATTTACTTTTTGAGCCAAGCGTTGGGCAGCAGCAACAGTATCGTAAGTATCAATTAGCAATGGCGCACCCGGAAAATATCGATGAAATGCACTAAAAGCTTGTTCTTCAGTGCCTTCTATAGCCGACAACGCCATAACTAAGGCGTGTGCCATCGTACCACTTGGCTTTTGTCCCAGTTGTAGCGCTGCTAACACATTGGAAGTGGAATCTAACCCACCTGCTAACGCCGCCCGCGCTGCCCACAAAGACCCTTGCGGACTAAATGCTCGTCTTGTCCCAAATTCTAAAAGTGTTGCTGACTCCCCCGCTACATCCCGCACCCGTGCTGCTTTTGTGGCAATCAAAGTCTGGTAATTAATCGTATTCAGCAAGTAAGTTTCTACTAGTTGGGCTTGCCAAAGTGGTGCTTCCACCCGCAACAGTGGTTGATTGGCAAATACAGCCGTCCCTTCTGGTACTGCCCAAACATCACCCGTAAACTTTCCCTCAGCTAAAAGTGACCAAAAGCGATCGCTAGCATGAGCAAAAATTCCCGTCGCCTGTAATGCCGCAATTTGCGAGACACTAAAGCGGATTTTGGCTAAATATTCCAATGCCTGCGTTAGCCCCATTGCAATCAAATAACCAAAACCCTCTGGCAATCGCCTGACAGACAATTCAAAGCTTGCCCGTCGCTGTTCTATACCTTCGCCTGTGTAACAAGCTACCATCGTCAACTGATAAAGATCCGTCAGCAAGCTGTAGTTATCCCCAGAGAGGTTTAGTTCCTGGTTCTGTAGGCTTTGCTGTTTATGTACATAGTCCAAATCTGGCAAAGTTGTCATGCAAGAGCTTCCTTACAAGATGCTTCTCTTATTTATGGTAATATCTACCATAAATAATGTCAACTATCAGCAAGTATATTTTCTGAGATTGCCGTATAACAGTAGATTTAGAGGTAAATTAATACTAACTTCACAAAATACTTAATATTTTTTAATAGTAATAGTTAGCAATGATGTTAATAGGACTTACGCGCACTCTACGAATTCTCGGCGCTCTTGGCACGGCAGTTGCTTCAAGTCGGCAGAGCCGCCCAACGCACTGCCTCGTCTTGGCGGTTCGATAAATTAAGCTTTCTAGCAATTTTTGCGTAAATCCTAGTTAATTTAGCAAGGTAGCGAATGAAAGGAAACAATCTCTTGTAACAGAAAGTTTGTTTGCCAGCTTCTTTCCCAGACTGGGGTTGGAGAAATAGCTAAGTTACAATTACAATCGAAGAGAAGTTTGACTTTTTGATAAACTAAAGTCTTGCGAAGTTATCTGAATAAACATTGCACATATTCTCAATATATTGAGAATTAGAGCCAGCCTTGAATATCAGTACTAGAGTATAGGTATCAAAATTAAAACGACTCGAAAAAAGGAGTCAAATATTATGGCTATTTCCAAAATCATTGCGAATATAACCCAGTATATTTCTGAAGCTGCAATGCGGATTTTTGGCCCTAGTGATGATGCTTATCCTACTATTGGCGTACAACCTTTTACAGGTGAGCCTTACGATAAGCGGACAGATGATACTTAGTAAATTATTGAATATCTAGCGCTTCTGGGTTGAGTCCAATTGAGACCTAACCCCCAACCCCTTCCCTACCAGGGAAGGGGAGCAAAAGTGAAAAAGCAGGGGAGAAAAACCACTCACTAAGGGTTGTTGCTCTCAACCTTCGTCAGAAAAGTGGCAGGGGTGCTTTTGCCCACAATTCGGCTTGAGTTTGTACCTTTTCCCCCTGCCTCTCATCAAAGCCTCTGACACCACTTGCTTCATTTTTGTCAACATATATTAGTGGACTGGTTCTCTAAGAATTATTCATTAGCAGAACGTTCAAACACTACTGAAAGATTATTTGCTGGCATTTGGTAAGTCTGTTTCAAGGTAAGATTTTGGGCGCTAGCTACTGCGACAACATCATCCAAGTTACGTATACCCCACTCTGAGTTTTGGGCGCGTAAAGATTTGTCAAATGCTGCATTACTCGCTGCTGTATGTTCTCCACCTTGTTTAAAAGGCCCATATAAATAGAGGATACCTCCTGCTGGTAAGATCCGACCTGCCCCTGCCATTAGTCCTAGACAGGCTGACCACGGTGAAATGTGAATCATATTTATGTTGACGATGGCGACAATTGGCTTTTTATTAAGCCAATCAAATGCACAATTCTCGACTGCCCAAACTAGTTCTCTGACATCAAGCTCAAGCGGTGGATAAAGATTAGAACAGCTAAAGTGTTCAGCCCATGCAGTAATGCTGGCTCGTAATTGTGGATTTGCATCTGTTGGCAGCCACGCACGAGGACTGAGCTTGGGGGCAAAAAATACTGCATGTTCACCAGTACCACTTGCTATTTCTAATATTGTGCCACTCTCCGGCAACACTTGTAAAAGTAGTTCTATAATTGGTTGGCTATTGCGCTGGGTTGCTGGTGCGTATTGTCGTGCGTCTTGTGGTGTCATCCGTATCGTTAAATTTTAAAATTTCATTCAACTATACATAATCCATATAGAGTCAAGTGTAATAAATAAGATAAAGGCGTGAGTTTTTTCCTCACGCCTTTTATTTAAATTTTTTTCCCAGAGGCTGCTAAAAGTTCTAGAATGACTCCATTTGTCCAGCCGAAGCCAACTTCATTAGAACTATACCCAAAGCAGATATCGTCGGAAACGTTGGCAGAACAGCGTTCAACATCATATTTCTCGACTAGGGTGTTGTAACGTCCGAATTCTTTAATTACCATAGCCAGGAATTTATTGGCAATGCGATCGCCTTCTGTATGATACCCATAGCGGTGAAGTCCCTGGACGGCAATTAACGTCAATGGTGCCCAGCCAAAGGGGGCATCCCACTGGTTTCCGGTGACATGAGTACTGGTAAGGATTCCACCTGGGGCTTCAAACAAAGAGAGATTTTCGACGACGCGTTTAGCTTGGGTTGGTGAAGCAATTCCCAGCCACAAGGGATAGAAGGTGGTAGCAAATTCGTAACGGCGGCGTTTTCCACTCTGGAAGTGATAGTCCAGATAAAGTCCCTGTTCTTCATCCCAGAGAAACTGATCGATGCGATCGCGGCGGATATCTGCGCGATTGCTCCATTTTTGTTCCAATTGTTCGTTCCCCAGAATATGCTTAATTTGCGCCATGTCTTGTTCTACCTGATACAGCAAACTGTTGAGGCACACAGGAGCATAGTGGAGGATATCAGCACTGAAAGGGCCAAATCGGTTAGTGATATCAAAACCAGACTCGCGCATGGTGCGATCGCTTTTGTAAAATAGGTTGGTCAGTTGGTCAGTTTCCTGGTTGTAATAAAGACTAACGTCATAATCCTCAACTTCAAAAGTTTTATAGTACTCCTTGACGCGATCGTAGTGGCTTTTCCCCTGCTCATCCCGCTCGGAGAACACAACTTCTGGCGCGGGTCCTTCCCCAAAGGCATAAAATCTAGATAAGCCGGTTGCAGCATTCAAATGGGGCGGAACTACCCAGTAATAGTAAAATTGCTCTAGGAGCGGTACGATTGACCTTAACCACTCTTTATCCTGGGTGTGCTGGAATAATGCCAAAACCATCATGCTGAGAACGGGAGGCTGCGATCGCGACAGCATGTAAGTCCGGTTGGAATTGAGGATGATACCGTAATTATGCACCTGATACAGCAGTTGGTCTACTTGGCTTTGCGCTAGTTCTAATTCTCCATCGTGCAAAAGTCCCAGTAATATAAAGTAGCTGTCCCAGCCATACATTTCATTAAAACGACCACCTGGTACGACATAAGGCCCTGGTAGGTATAGTAGCCCATGCTCTTTAATCGCCTCGACTTCAGGTGGCAAAGTGCGAATTTCCAGCTGTTGCATATCCTTTGGAGATAGCGATCGCTCCAACACACTCTGAATATTGGGACAATCTTCTAAAGGTGAAACATAGACAATCCAAGGAGTGTCTGTTTTGTGGTCTAGCTTGATATCCTTTGCAGATTGTAATAAGTGTTCGTGCGATCGCGTTAAGGTTTTCCAGGTTTTTTTGATGTGGGCCCGCACGGCGTCAATCTGCGTGGTGGTAAACGCTGGAGTTTGGATAGAAGATGAAGTGGTCATAATATTTCAATTTGACAGGGTGTTGAAGAGTTCGGATTTTTTAACGCAGAGAGAAGTATAAGCGGCAACTTTTGCCGTTGATGCGAAGCGGTTTCTCGTCAGACATCTGAACTTATCCTAAGCGACACGCTGCACAAATGGTTGTAACACAGAGGTTTTACGGCGTTTTTTTTGGGCGAGACAGATTCATTTTTTTTTCTGACTTAGGCAGAATAGATTCCCGCCTTTTAAGGGGAGCGGGCGCAGTCTTCTCCCTACAGCCCTTCTCAAGACAGGAGACGCTGTTCGGGTTCGGGCTACAGCAGGCGTTAGGCTGTGGCTAATGTGAGAGGGAGAGCCACTGCCTTAACTGGGGTTTCTGCAAGTAGAGGAGCCAGCCGTGTAGGTGGTGGCGACTTGAGCGAATTAGTGTCAAGTGGCGTCAGACGATATCGCCATAGCGCAGCCTCAACTTTACAGAGGCTTTTGCCAATGAGTCCGCGAACGTCTGGAGGTTTCCATGCCCGCTTCCCAACGCAGTGACTCCCCATGAGCGACGGCGTGGGGAGTGGGGAATCGAGGCTTCAGGTGTTTCAGTGCGTAAGTCCTGTTTTACTCAGCACTACTAACTAACAGAGCAACTGGAAAATGGGTGAGGGCTGCTGCGATAGATAATGTTTCTGTAACCTCCAAAGTTTGCTGAGTCAAAACGTTTTTCCAGGAGTGGGGAGTTCCAGAGGGTAATTGCAGGTGCGTATCTTGCCAAACTGACTCGCCCAAGGGGTTGTCTCCAGGCTGGATGAGGCTAGTTAAAAAGCGAGGCGCGATCGCGATCGCTGTTTGATTCCCTTCCTGCCGCGCAAAGGCGATAATATGATTGGCGTAGGTTCCTTGAACTTCTAGTGGCAGATAGTTACCGTCCTGGAATAATGAGACATAATTTGTTCTGGCTTGGAGTAATTGAGTCGTTAAAAATAGTTTGATTCTGCCGTCTGTTTTGTCGTTCAGCAACTCCTGAATTAGTCCGAGAATGTCTGTTTTTACTTGTTCGCGGATGGCGCTTAAGTAAGTACGTCGCTGTTCAAAATCCACGGGACGGCGATTGTCTGGATCGACTAGGCTTAGTTCCCAAAGTTCCGTTCCCTGGTAAAAGTCGGGTACGCCGGGTACAGTAATCTTCAGCAGAGTTTGGGAAAGGGAATTGAATATACCATAGTCTGCAATTCGCTGTTGAAAAGGACGAAAGGCTTCTAGAAATTCCCCGGAGATCGAAGGGTCGAGTACCTTGTCAATAAAGGAGGTACAAGCTTCTTCATACCTGCTATCAGGTCGCAACCATGCTGTGTGGACTTTCGCTTCTCTGATTGCCTTAATTATATAGTCTTTCACCCGTTCCATGAAAGATGCATATTCATTTTCTGCAAAGGGAAACGCCCCTACTAGGGTTTGATAGATAAAATACTCATCGTTGCGATCGGGCATAGCAAACCCGTGGCGTACACCGTAGGGGTTGGTGAAGCCATCGCTACGATGTCCTTGATTCATGACACTCCAATTATTTACCTGCTGTTCCCACTCATCGGGGATTTCCGAGAGGACATTCAACCTGGCGCGCACATCTTCGCCGCGTTTGGTGTCGTGGGTGGCTGTGGTGTTCATTGTATGAGGCCAGGTTGCTTGGTGCTGTTGGTTAAAGGTATGAAATTTGTCTACTGAAATCCCAAAATGACCAGGATTACCTCCAACTTCATTCAGCGAAAGCAAGCGATTGTAAACATATAATGTGGTGTCTTCTACACCTTTTGCCATCAAAGGCCCACTGTATTGCTGCATCCGCAAGACAAAATATATCCACTGTTCGCGTTCTGTTTGAGTAAGAGAATTATCAAACTCTAGCAGCATTAACTTTTCAATAAAGTTCAATTCATGATATAAGAGGGGCGTTTGTTCTTTGGCTTGGTCAATTACTTCTTGAATCGTAGCGCGATCGCTATCTCCAATTCCATCTGGCGTAATGTATGTCCGGTAAATCGGGAACTGTGTTAAAACTTCAGCGATCGCTTTTTTGAGTCCATTCAGTGTAAAATCATTGCCATAGCGATATTTGCTGGAAATATTCTTTAACAAGAGAGCCAAATTGTCAATATCTCCTGCTAAATTCTTTTCCAGTATCAGATGCTTTTTATCCTTCACCACCGATGCATAATCTACTCTGGAGCCGATAAAGTTCTGGTATATTTTATCAAACTTTGATTTGTTTTCTGTTTGACAAAATATGCCATTTACATAGTTCAAAAAGTCATATCCAGATGTCCCTTCAATTGCCCAATTTTCCGGCAACTCTTCGGTGAGTTCTAAAATCTTCTCCACCGTGATGTAAACATCCCCTGTCTTTTCCCGCAGCCTTTCGAGATACTGAATTGGGTTATAAAGTCCATCAATATGGTCAATTCTTAAACCTGTAAATGCGCCCTCTTCAACTAGCTTTTGAATTAAGCTGTGGGTGTTATTAAAAACTCGCACTTCTTCAACTTTAACGGAAATCAGTTCATTGACAGTAAAGAAACGGCGGTAATTCATTTCCTCCGCCCCAACTTTCCAATAGGAGAGACGGTAAAACTGGTCATTCAGTAAATCATCTAGGAGGTTAAAGCTTTCGGAATTGCCTGGTTCTCCGTTAAAAGTTTGGATATTTTCGTCAATGAACTCGCGGATAACATCGTTTGTGGTATAGAGTTCCCAAACCAATCCTTTAATAAATGCAATTTGGTCTTGTCGCTGTTTTCCCGCAACCTCTGAAGGCACACTTTTGAGAATATATAGAATCCCCAATAGTTTAATAAAATCGGGGTGATTGCGTCCCAGTGTGCGCGTGAGTTTACCTAGATTCTGAGTGATAAATTTTGTGTAAGACTCTAACCGCAACGGCAGTTTCAAGCTGTAATAGTTTACAGTTAAACCGTTTTGTTCATATTCTAGTTTAATGTCTCCGTTTTCCAAGGATACACCGTAGAAGTCTCCTAGTAACGGTGCTAAGATTCGCTCTTGGCGATCGCCAAAGGGAGCATTCCAAGAAAGGTCGAAGTAGTCGGTATAGCTGGAATCTGGCCCGTACTCTAATACATCCATCAAGTAAGGGTTTTCGCTGGTATAGGCCATGTGGTTTGGCACAATATCTTGTAACCAGCCCATACCAAGGGATTGGACTTCGCCAACTAATGCATCGAAGGACTCATTAGTTCCCAGTTCTGGATTGAGTTGATTGGCATCTACTATATCGTAGCCATGCGTACTCCCAGATCGTGCCTTGAAAATGGGGGAGGCATATAAATCGGAAATACCTAATTCTGCCAGATAAGCTGCGATCGCTTTAGCGTTGTCAAAGCCAAACTCAGGTGTAAACTGAATTCGATAAGTTGCGGTAGGAATTCGCATAAGTTTGTTGTTTTTAGTGGCAGGTGGGGAGTAGGAGAGTGGGGAGTGATGGGGATGAGGAGCTTATATCATGTTCGCTTGATTGCTTATTAAACCCGAAGAACCCCATACCCCGCCAAAGCTGTGCTTTGTCTCTCCTCCCCGCAAGCCTACGGTGTATACACAAGTTATCGAATCACTACCAGTCCTCGAATTACCCCACCCTAACCCTCCCCTTGTAAAGGGGAGGGAATCAGATTCTCTTGTTTCCCCCCTTTCCAAGGGGGGATTAAGGGGGGTAATTCTACTTGTGTATACACCGTAGCTTGTAAAGGGGAGGGAATGAGATTCTCTTGTTTCCCCCCTTTCCAAGGGGGGATTAAGGGGGGTAATTCTACTTGTGTATACACCGTAGCCGCAAGCGGGAAGGGGTTGGGGGTGGGGTTCTTTTTTTATGGGTAATTTAGCGGACATGATATTACTTGCAGGAATGTTAAGCCTTTTAACTCGAACGTTGAGCCTTTTAACTCGAACGTTGAGCCTTTTAACTCGAACGTTGAGCCTTTTAACTCGAACGTTAAGCCTTTTAACTCGAACGTTGAGCCTTTTAACTCGAACGTTGAGCCTTTTAACTCGAACGTTGAGCCTTTTAACTCGAACGTTGAACCTTTTTGCTCGAACGTTGAACCTTTTTGCTCGAACGTTGAGCCTTTTTGCTCGAACGTTGAACCTTTTTGCTCGAACATTGAACCTTTTTGCTCGAACGTTGAACCTTTTTGCTCGAACGTTCAGGTTATGAGGCTGAAACTTTAAGTTCTAACTTTTCCCTTCATTCCCTTTCATACAGGACTATACTGGTAGCTTTTATTTTCACTTCTTGGCCCACAGACAGATGTTCAGTGGCTTCAGAACCAGGCCCAGACCATGAGGTATCTGCTGAGTCTAATAACTTATGAGCATTATGCCCAATTGGCAAAGTCACTGTCATTGCCGACGAATTGAAATTCATCACAAATATTAGTTCACTTGATTCGCACCAACGACGCACGATGACCAACTCTTTCTCTTTATCACTAGTCGCTTGGATGAAATTGCGGTCTTGATTCAAAAGGACTGGATGCGTCTTGCGTAAATTAATTAACTGGCGATACCAATCCCACAGAACTTTGTGCTTACCTTCATTGCGTAATTGCCAATTGAGTTTAGACTTTAGGAAAGTTTCTGCCGATTCCGGATCTGGGGGATCATCTGCGTAGTGAAATGCTTCAAATTCTTGTTTGCGTCCGGCTCGAACTAATTGAATTAAATCAGGATCGGAGTGACTGACAAAGTAAATGAAGGGTGCTGTTTCTCCGTATTCCTCTCCCATAAACAACAGGGGTAAGTTGGGCGACAGCAGCACAGCGCCGGCGGCTAACTTTAATCCTTCAAAAGAGATCCGCTGGGTAAGGCGTTCTCCTTTCATTTGATTGCCGATTTGATCGTGATTTTGAATGCAGATTGTAAACTGTGATAAAGGGCGATCGCGGCAAGATACCCCATGAAATCGCTTGCGATGTGGTGCGTACTTCCAATCGTAGACAAAAGTATCTTCATAAGCTTTCGCCAACTGAGCAGTTTGCCCAAAATCTTGATAATATCCTTGGCGATCGCCTGTTAAAAGTGCGTGTAATGCATGGTGGAAATCATCACTCCACTGGGTATCAAGTCCATATCCACCCAATTCTACCGGACGAATTATTTGCGGATTATTCATATCACTTTCGGCAATTAAATGGCGTTTCCATTTTTGCCCTTGTTGTGAAAAATGATGAACAGCTTCTGCCAGTTCCCACAAAAAATGCTTCGCCCCCAAGTCGTAAATTGCTTGAGTAGCATCCAGCCGCAATGCATCAATGTGAAACTCACCTAACCAGTACAGCGCATTTTGAATAAAATAGTTTCGCACACCCTGACTATGGGCATCGTCGAAATTCAGCGCATCGCCCCACGGCGTTTTATAGGTTTTAGTAAAGTAGGGCGCGAACTGCGCCATATAATTACCTTCTGGGCCAAAGTGGTTATACACCACATCCAGCACTACGGCGATATCGTTTTGGTGGCAAGCATTTACCAGTTCCTTAAATTCAGCTGGACTACCGTAGGAATTTTGGACAGTAAAAGGGTAAACGCCATCATAGCCCCAGTTGCGATATGTCAAAGAAGCTTCAACATGGGTGTCTCCCGGAAACTGGGAGATGGGCATGATTTCAATGGCGTTAATTCCCAATTCTCTCAGTTCCGGTAAGCGGGGAATAATCGCGGTGAAATTTCCTTCAGGCGTGAATGTGCCAACGTGAAGTTCATAAAAAATCAGCGACTCTACAGGAACGCCAGTCCACCCTTCATCAGTCCACTCAAAGTGTTGATCGACAATTTGAGACGGCCCATGTACCCCTTCAGGTTGATACTGCGACGCCGGATCAGCAAAGGTATCTTGACCATTCAAGACATACTGATAAAGCGTGCCTGGATAGACATCGTTCACTTTTATCTGCCAGTATCCCTCAGACTGAGGCTTGAGGGGAATTAACTGCGGTTCTGGCGTCAAAATTTTTACAGTGACGCTATCTAATAGCGGAGACCAAACTGTAAACTCACACTCTCCGTTACCCAAGTAGTTAGCACCAATTCTCACGCAGTATCCTCCCATCAGTTCAGTTTGTTGTGTCGAATTGTGACGCAATGGCGTACTCGCCCTTTCCGGTGGCGATCGCAAATGTCATTGATTGTACAATGTTTCCGAACACGCCAGATAGCATAATGGTTGTTCTTGCAGACTTTTTACTAGCACCTGGAGGCGGATTTTTATACTGAAAAAGTCTATCTAATTAGTTATTCATCATCTAACGCCCACTCAAGCTTTTGTTTTAGGTCATTGCAGTGACTAGGCGGTAAACAATTATCGTGCTGAAGTCTACCAACTAAAATCCCTGGTGCAATGCCGATTTCAGCAGCAAACTGGATAATATTCGCTTTACTGAATTGTTCAACTGATGCCAGAAATGTTTTCAAATCGGCAGAGGGGATAAGTATATCCGCAGCGAATTTGTCTGCTTCTTTTTCCCTTTCTTGATCATTGACAGATGCAACACCTGTACCCTCAAGAAAGAAATCACGCTTACCATGCAGCAAAATGTGACCAGCTTCATGGAAGAAAGTAAACCATAAATGGTCATCAGTCTTGTAGCGCAGACTGAGTTGAATCAACGCTTTGTCAGGATTTAACCAATGAGTTGCTCCACTGGTTCGCGTTTTAGGAAGTTGTGGCACAAAAACTACAGCAACACCAGCTTCTGCACACAACTGCTGCACTTTTAGCTGGAAAATTTCTGGTGGTTCTACAGTTAAAGCGCGGATTTTTTGCAGTGCTTCCCGAAACTTGTTGGCATCATAGGGAGCACAACCAATCTCAGATGCTTTAATTTCTCCTCGACGCAGCCAAGCGGTAATAGCACCAAAATCACTTTGAAATGCTGGAGATTTACGATAATTTATATGAGTGTTCAACCATATTCCCTCCCAATTGTCAGGGGAGGCGACGGCGAAAAAATTTAGCACCTCCCGCAGTTGCTCAACTTTATCCTGATAACGGCGAATCCAATGAGACTTAATCATGGCTGCAACAGGAATTTCTTTCAGCCACGATACTTGCTGTTCTAAACGCTCTTTTTCTTCCTGTTGCGCTAAAAATTCCCGGTATCGTCGTTCGTGATTGTTCCAAAAACTAGCTGAGATATTAAATACCAGTTCTAGCTGTAATGCAGTTTCTGGGGTAATTGCTGCTTTACCATTAATAATTTCGTTAATTGTTTTTTTTGGTCTTCCAGTCCGTTTTGCCAGTTCTGCTTGAGTCATCCCCCGTTCTTCCAGAACTTCCAGCAGGGTATCCCCAGGAGGAGAAACGTAATCTGGATTATACTGATTTTGGATCTTACTTTCCATGTGTGTTCTCCACGCCGATTATTCTCACGGCAGTTACTTGACTCCAGTCGAGACCACCATCTAATTTGATAGGAATTGGTTCATTTGCTGGCTCAAATATAAGCCGATATGGATGATCTAAATCGAGCGATAATTGACCTGCGCGATCATAAAGCAATTCGTGGCAACGTCCAGGGAGATTTCGCATATCCTCAAGTACGTTGGCATAGTAACGTAAATGATCTAGCCGTAGTCGGATACGTTTTGCTCTATCTGCACCCTGATTTTTCACTAGAAGCCGTTGGTTATTGCACTCTTGTTCAAATTTACTGTTCTCAAATACAATATCCATTATAGCACCAGTCTAAAATATTATTAACCCTTGAGGTTAACAATATTTTAGGCTCTAAAATCAAAAATAATCGTAATCCTCCGGAAACGGGGGTTATCTTATTGAATACTAGAACTTATGTACTAAAGCTAGCTCAGTCTCAAAGTTACTACTCATTACCTGTTTTACAGCTACCATCAACACAGTACGACGATTCATAGGTATTAGAACGCTTACCAAAGAGTGCATAGCGGTTATCGCGGATTTGTTCGTAAAAGCGATCGCCTGCCCACTTCATCCCTGGTAATGCTCGATAAGCGTCTACAAATATACTTCCTGCTGGCAATAACCGCCCAATTTCTTCTGCGGCGTTACTACCTTGCCAACGTCTTTGAGGTTCGTTGGCATCAATTAAAATCATCCCCTGTTCACAGTCTTGGGCTGTAATTCCCCATCGTAAAAGTGTCTGCTCATCTTGCATAGGAGCGTAGCGAAACAGCTTTCCTTGGTCTAAGGATTCTAGCGATCGCACTAGTGTAACGCAGAGATTACAATTTCCGTCGTAGATTACGTAGTAATTCATCAAAATAACGGTTCTTTGACAATTGACTTGTCAGATGTGTTTAAATACAACTTTGGTATTCTAGCTTAGAAAACCGTGGCGATCGTTCTAGTCTCACCGAAGCAGTGCTAAGTAATCCGATTCACCTCAGCCAAAACAAAATTTGATTTGTTAAATATGCATAATATCGTCGAGTTTCAGTTGTAAATTTGGCAAAATTTCAGACGAAATAGTATCCCCTAAGCGATATTGTTCCTGCTGGTACACACCGTTAACTAAGTGACAAACCGTGAATGTGGGTTGTTTGGGATTACCGATAAATTGCAAACCACCCAAGCCGCGAAAGTCCACAATCCAATATTCGGGAATATTAAGAAAAGCGTATTCTTCCACTTTTCTTGCATAATCATCTTGCCAATTTGTGCTTACAACTTCAGCAACAAGCTTGACTGTACTGCCGTTACAAATAATAGGTTCTTTTTGCCAGAGCGGTTCTTTACTAAGTTCGGCTTTATCTAAAACAATTACATCAGGACGCAGCGCTGTGGCTTCAGCAGCAGGTGGTTTGATCAGACAAGTTTTTGGAATTAGCCAGTTGAAATTAGAACTAAAAATTTCCACATAGATTCTACCAGCAATACTACCAGCAACAGCTTCGTGTGGCCCTGTAGGTTCCATGTCTCTTATTTGTCCATCGATTAGTTCGTAGCGTGTATTATCACCATATTGGACTATAAATTCCTCAAAGGTAAATAGTTTGGGTGAGGTGTACGTCATAGGTCTTGTTTTGACTTGGACTTTGGCTTATTCTAGCGACTGCCGTTGCAAAGTACAGGAAGGAATAAGGTTTCAAGAATTAGTGCGTTAGTCTTATACACTATTACAGCACGGCGGAAGTTTGTCTACTTTTAACAATGTAAGCGATCGCATTCACAATGTAAGCGATCGCATTCACAATGTAAGCGATCGCATTCACAATGTAAGCGATCGCATTCACAATGTAAGC
>NZ_JBALDF010000026.1:0-37611 GCF_036917275.1 Nostoc sp. | reverse complement strand
GAGTAATTGTAGCCACGAATACTGTTTGTAAATTAATTGGTCAGCGCAAGTAAATTGGCCAATTGTATGATATTCTTTATTTATAGGGAATCTAATACCAGAACAAAAACTCCTTAGGTTCCTTTGAAGTGAGTATCAGACCAGCCTCATCAATTACTGGTGACGGCATAACGTTAATCGAAGTGGAGCAAAACCGCACAAAAATCGGTTTTTCGTTTGGCGAAGCCGTTGCCATACTGTAGGCTGGACTGATTTTTCTATGTATCTTCTTTACAGCGGAAATAATGCTTGTCTTGCTGTGATGAAGTGAAAATTTATTATGCATCTGCCGTATCTTTGGAAGTTTATTGAATTATTAGTGACAGGATTCTGACTAATTTTTAGTACCCTTGTTGTATCTCGCATCCCACTAATATTGACTGCCATATCTGTAAGACGCTAGTTAACTTATAGCAAGTAACTGCAATATTTATAGTGCTGGATAGACGGCTGATGTCCACTATCTAACAGCATCAATGCAGTCACAAACTTGGTAGTAAACACTTTCAACAATTACAACTCCAATTTGATTCAATACCTGCTTGATTACACCATAATCTTGGAGCCGAATTAATAAGTCTGCGCCATTACCGAGGTTTTTATGCGGAAAATCGCTATCTATGGAAGAGGGGGAGTTGGCAAGTCCACAACAACTCAAAACGTAGTGGCTGGACTGACTGATATAGATCGTAAGGTGATGGTTGTAGGGTGTGACTCGAAAGCAGACTCCACCCGGCTGCTTTTGGGGGGATTCCACCAGAAGATTGTACTTGATACGTTGCGTAAAGAAGAAGAAGATGTAAATCTAGAAGACTTCCGTCAGGAGGGATGGGGGAAGACGCTGTGTGTCGAATCGGGTGGGCCGGAACCTGGTGTGGGATGTGCAGGTAGAGGCATTCTGACATCAATTGGGTTGCTGGAACAACTTGGTGCTTATGATGATGCAGTTAGACTTGATTATACATTTTATGATGGTCTGGGTGATGTAGTATGCGGTGGATTTGTCATGCCCATTCGTGAACGCAAAGCTCAAGAAATTTACATTGTTACTTCTGGGGAAATTATGGCAATGTATACTGTCAACAACATCTGCCGAAGCATTCAAAAGTACGCTCCTATAAGTGGTATACGTCTGGGAGGATTGATTTGCAACTCTCGCAAAGTCGATGAGGAAGATCATTTGATAAAAGCTCTGGCAGAGAAACTGGGGACTCAAATGATCTACTCCATACCCAGAGATAACATGGTGCAGCAAGCAGAGTTCCACCGCAAGACGGTGATTGAGTATGCTCCTGAGTCTGAACAGGCGCAACACTATCGCAACCTGGCAACGGCAATTGACCAGAATACAGATTTTGTCACTCCGAAATCTATGTCTAACAATCAGCTAGAGGAACTGCTGGTACAGTTTGGTTTGTTTAGACATCTCCAGAAATTAGGTATCAGTCTAAGCTCCACAAAGGTTGCAGATTCATTTTCGGAGATGCCTCTTGAATAGGACAATGCAGTAAGGATTATCCTTCATCCGAAGTGTCTAGAGCAATTGGCAATCTCTGACTCGAAAAAACAGAAAAAACTGCGTAAACTTCTTACCACCATTTGAGAAATCGGCGTTCTGAACCACGCTAAAATTCGTCTACCTCATTGAAGGAGGAGAACTCATTATGTTGACTGAAGAGGTTTTAGTCCAAAAATTTACTACCGTAGTCAAGGGACGCTGTGCCAAAGTCGGCGAGTTGCTCCAGTACTGCCACGTCGAACTCGTAAACTCTTACTGGGGCTGCCCCCCAAAACTTATACAACATTTTGTTGTCTTTTATCCTAACATGCTGTTTGCCTCAATTAATGCATACAAAGACGTTTTTAGAGGCGTTGCCCAAGATTTGGGGATATGTGAGGCTGTTTGCATAAATGCTACACGCATTATCCGCGACCCCGCCTCAAGGTTGAAGGAAAAGAACCCGATCTTATGGTTGGAACTCCAATGGGTGGCGGTACCAATTAAAAAAGGCAATTGGCATTTAGATCAGGATTTACCGCACTCGGACTAAGTTTTTTTTGGTGACGTAGCTTACCAACTTAGGCATCCCCTTGGTTAGCAGATGATGAAAAGGCGATGGGATCGCTAAATTGTATCCAAAAGTGCAAGTATTTTAGCAAGTTGCATGTTATGCTTGCAGCAAATAAGCGAAATTGTCAAAACATCAATATGTCTCACAACAAAAACGGCAAACACTAGAAAACCTTGCTTTTGACCCAACAAATTTAATTTTGTCTGCTGCGGCTTTTTCTAACGGAGAGATACAGCCTCATGAAACTGGATGTGAATCTTTGCAATAACCTGAAGTCCCTTAGAACTCGCTTGGGCATGAGTCAACAAGAATTAGCTAATATAGCTGGCGTAACTCGTCAGAGTATTGGTGGTGTGGAATTGGGACAATATACTCCTTCTGTTGCTATGTCACTACGTTTAGCTAAAGCGCTTGGTTGCCTAGTCGAGGACTTATTCTGGTTTGAGCAAGATTTACCAGAAGTTGAGGCAATTATTGCGGGATCAGTCCCTAAGCAACAGCAATCACGAGTTAGTCTAGCACGGGTTGGGAATCAATGGATAGCTTATCCCCTCGTTGGGAACGATGCTTTTCGGCTCGAAATGATTCCAGCTGATGGTGAGACAGTTGCGGTTACCAATGCCGTTGGAAGTAGCAAACCCGTCCACCCTTACGGGTTCCCCACCATAAGCAAATTACCATTAGCGTCAGAGGTAGCGACACAAAAGCATGAAGCACAGAACCAGATCGGTACAAAGAAAGTCCAGGTTCGGCTTCTGGATGATATATACAAACTACACAATACAGTTGTGATTGCTGGTTGTACACCTGTGCTTTCCCTTTTAGCAAGAGCAACTGAACGTTGGCATCCAAAACTGCGAATTCATTATCGTTTCGCCCATAGTGCGGCTGCATTGCGTAGTCTGTGCCAAGGTGAAGTTCACATTGCAGGGATGCACTTATACGATCCCCAAACTGGGGAACATAACATTCCCTTTGTGCGGGAAGCTTTAACAGATAAAAGTGCCGTTTTGATTACCCTTGGAGTTTGGGAAGAAGGATTGTTAGTCCCATCAGGAAACCCTATGGGAATCAAAACAGTTTCTGACTTAGTAGAATTTGGAGCAACTATTGTCAACCATGAAGTGGGTTCTGGCGGTCGGATGCTTTTAGAACGGAAACTCCAAGAAGAAGGAGTGCCATTGTACAAAGTTAAAGGATCTGACCATATCGTTCACAGCCATCAAGATGTTGCTTTGTCTGTAGTCTCAGGAATCGCTGATGCAGGTATCAGTACAGCATCTATAGCTACTGCCTTTGGATTGGGATTTATCCCCCTTCATAGTGCGCGATACGACTTAGTGATTATTAAAGAATACTTGGAAGAAGCACCAGTACAGCAGTTTCTCAATATTTTGGGAAATCAGCTAGTGCGATCGCAATTAGAAATTCTCGGCGGATATGACATTAGTAATATTGGGGAAGTTGTAGCAAATATTTCATGATTCGTAATTCGTAATTATTACTCTAAGGTTAAGAAATATGTCTTTTACTTTCCACAACTCCAGTTAGTTGCTCTGTCTTTCAATTAGGAATTCCTCAAGCAAATCAAAATCACCCAACAAGTTAGCTGCAAAATGAATCATCACTTCACTATGAATAAACATCCCGTTCAGATTAACGATACAACCTTGCGAGATGGTGAACAAGCGGCAGGTGTAGCCTTTAACGTTGAAGAAAAAATTGCGATCGCTACTTTTCTAGATGCCATTGGTGTTCCAGAATTAGAAATTGGCGTTCCGGCAATGGGGCAAGAAGAAGCAGAGTCGATCAGAGCGATCGCTAATTTGGGATTAAATGCTCAGTTACTTGGCTGGAACCGTGCTAATTTGTCCGATATAAAGGCATCTATAGATTGTGGTTTGGAACGGGTGCATATTTCCGTTCCCGTCTCAGAAATTCAGATTGCCGCCAAGTTTGGGGGTAAGCAGCAGGTAATGCTGGATCTTCTGCGGGATGCAATTAATTTTGCTTGCGATCACGGTTTAGCTGTATCTGTTGGTGGAGAAGATTCTTCCAGAGCCGATCCAGCTTTTTTATTGGATGTGGCATATTATGCTCAAGAGTTGGGAGCTTTCCGGTTTCGCTTTTGTGACACTGTAGGAATTCTCGACCCTCTAAACACTTACAGCAAAGTTCGCTCCCTTGTGCATCATCTATTCATTCCCATAGAAATGCACACACATAATGATTTTGGATTGGCAATGGCGAACTCACTAGCTGGTATTGAAGCAGGGGCGCGATCGGTCAACACTACTGTAAACGGGATTGGCGAACGCGCAGGTAATGCGGCGTTGGAAGAAATGGTGATGGCACTGAAACACCTCTACGGCATTCCAACGGGTATTAATACAAAACGATTGCTGGAACTGTCACGGTTAGTTGCTAAAGCTGCCAATTGGCCAGTTCCTCCCTGGAAAGCGATTGTAGGTGAAAATACTTTTGCACACGAGTCGGGTATTCATGCTCACGGTGTGTTGCAAAATCCCGCTACTTACGAACCATTTGCGCCGGAAGATGTTGGCTGGGAACGCCGCTTGGTAGTAGGCAAACATTCCGGCCGGCATCTGATATTCAGTGTGTTGCAAGAACATGGAATCACACTCAGTCAGCCAGAAATTCAATCAGTGCTGGATGCTGTAAAACATCAGTCAGTAAAAGTTAAGCGCAGTCTCACGGTTGAAGAACTCCTGAGTTTTGTTCCCCAAAGATGAACGCACACATCTATCAAAACATTAAGTTGCATTTTACTTTTACCTGTTAAAACCTAAGTACATCAGCTTGTTTACTTCAGTAAGTTTGACTACAAATCAAAAGTGAAGTTGGTTAAGAAAGCATCACAATTCCGTATCTGGTTATCGCAATCATCGTATCAACTGCTATAATATTACCAATTATGTTGGTAATATTTATGCCGAGAAAAGAGCAAGGATGGATTACTTTTCAATTGTCTCTACAAGAACGGCAACTTCTAGAGCAGTACTGCAAACGATTCAAACGTACTAAGACTGATGTTTTGCGCTCCCTATTGCGTAGTCTCCAAGCACAATTACTCAAAGAGGAGACAAAACAGTTTGATTCTGGGGAGGTTGATCTTGACTTATTTTGAGCAGTGATGAAGAATCGCTATCGCTAAAGCCAGTTGTCTTGTAACCAAAGAAATTTGTAATGGGGTTGGTAATCCCTTTGAAATCATAAAAAAGCGTTCAAGTTCAAAAGTTGACTATGACAAATCCGACAAAATTATTGCGAGCGAAATGGCACTCTGGGACTGGGTACTGGACAAAAAAATATAAGTAAGATTTGCTTGGGGTCTGAATCCCCATCTAAATCTTCCCAGTCCCCAGTTCAATACCACTTGATGTCCAGGGTAATCATGATTGGTTAATTCTACTGAAGCGTTTTTTCTACCATGCTTAATTTTGATTCCATTCGTACCACAACAATGCAAAAAGTCCCATACAATTGGGCTTTGATCAAAAACCTGCTTTCACCAGAAGCAAGCTTAGAACTAACTGCGAGTTTTCCCCACGAAGAGTTCCGCCTGTCGGAGGGAGAGGGATATGGATACTCCTGGGGAAAGATGCTAGCCACAAGCGAGGATATTTCCTTGATGCTTAAATCTAGCGATAATCGCTGGCGAGAGCGGATGGCACAAGGCAGACTTACTTATGACTTGAGACATCTGAGTAAAGTGTGGCGACAGTTGATAGAAGGACTATGGACAGATTCTTACCGCAAAGCTTTAGCTGAAATGTCTGGGTTGGAACTAAAAGACTGTGTAATGGATATTGGATTTCGCCGATACAACTTAGGACATCTGCATCACCCCCATACAGACGAGCCGAACAAAGTTTTAACTCATCTGCTATTTTTAAATCAACAATGGTCTGTAGATTGGGGAGGCTGTTTGAGAATTCTTAAAGACTCACAGCCGGAATCTGTCTTCCAAGATATTCTACCCCTTAGTGATTCCTCAGTTGCGATCGCGCGTTCTGACAATTCTTGGCACATGGTAACTCCGCTTACTTCCCCTGTATCTGAGTCTCGGCTAGCTTTACGAGTTGCTTTTTTTCGGAATTATCGCCTAACTTCAGATTTCCTCCAAACCCAGCTAGCTGCGTAGCAATCAAGTATTTTCTCTTTACTTTAGGACTTACGCACACTCTACGAATTCTTGGCGTTCTTGGCACGGCAGTTGCTTCAAGTCGGCAGAGCCGCCCAACGCACTGCCTCGTCTTGGCGGTTCGACAAATTAAGCTTTTGGGCGATTTTTGCGTAAGTCCTATACTTTTGTCATAAAATCAGAAGGCTGATTTTATGGTTCTTCCTTGTCCTCCTTGTCTCTCGTCGTTAGTAATCCCTCTAAAATCGTAAAAAAGTGTTGGAGTTCAAGAGTTAACCATGACTAATCCTACAGAACTACTGCGATCGCGCTACGGTGAGATTCCCTTCAACTACGAAATTGACTGGAACGACTCTCTGCAAACGCTACTATCTCACCGTTCAGTTCGGTCTTATCTATCCGATCCTTTACCACCAGGAACCCTAGAATGGCTAATTGCAGCTGCTCAATCTGCTGCTAGTTCAGCTAATTTGCAAACCTGGAGTGTGGTAGCGGTTGAAGATCCAGAGCGCAAAGCAGAGTTATGCAAGCTGTCTAATAACCAAGTATGGGTTAACCAGGCTCCTGTATTTTTGGTTTGGTTAGCAGATTTAGGTCGTATGGCTCATATTGCTGATAGTCGCGGATTACCTTATGTGGCTCTAGATTACATAGAATTGTTGTTTAAAGCAGTAATCGATGCCTCGGTAGCAGCGCAAAATGCGACTCTAGCTGCTGAATCTATTGGTTTGGGAACAGTATATATTGGCGCAATCCGCAATAACACGCAAGAGGTAGCAACACTATTAAATTTACCACCTTTTGTCTTCCCTGTATTTGGATTGTGTGTGGGTTATCCCAATCCTGAAGTACAACCTGCTATTAAGCCGCGTTTACCTCAGTCAGCTGTATTCCACCGGGAAATCTATAAATTAGCAGAGCAAGATGAAGCGATCGCTCACTATAATGATATCATGAAAGAATTCTACACTCAACAACAGATGAATGCCGCTGTTGATTGGTCGCAAAACTCAGCCGAGCGAATCGCCACTTTAGACTATTTAAAAGGGTGCAAGCATTTGCGGGAAACTCTCAACAACTTTGGCTTCAAGTTGCTATAAAAGTCTCCACCGTTCGCCTTTGGTATCTTTGCTTCAAAGAAGACTTGTTATCGCTTCATTAAAGACCCAAAATCCTTACATACCCAAAGTTACACACTCCACACCCAGTCTCAAAAGATAATTTTGGTGCGTAAGTCCTAAGGAATAAATAGACCTACCAACTCGCCAGCCCTAACAATTTTCCTGCTTGAAACCTCTGTACTAATTTGGGGAATCTCAAGCCATTTAAGCATTCAACAGGCAAATTAAATGGGTACTCCAACAAGCTTTATCTTTCAAAAAAGGGCTGACTTGTAAGAATCGCTCTTTGAGAGAGAATTGCTGACCAAAAATGTAGAATTTACTCTGTGAAACTAAAGGAGCTTCAAACAATGAATATGAAGGAATTGTCTACCAAAGACCTCAACAAACTACGCTCTCAAGCCAAAATAATTGTTAACCGAGTGGAGATTTTTGTAGAAACTTACTTATTAGAAACCTCTCTTGATGAGAAGATGATAAACGAAACCTTACAAGAGATTATCAAGGCTGCGAATAGCTTAACAACCGCAGTATCCAAAATTAAAACCGTAGAAACCGTACATGGTGACTTGAACGGTTCAAAATAGTTTAATCGGGCTGAGTGGAACCCCATAGCTAAATAATGGGGATTGAATACAGTACTAAGTGCTGAGTAATCGATGCTAGATACTCAGCACTGTTTCAGTTGTGGAGATAAATGAATCTAAACTATTAGGAAATACCATGCTCAAAGGGTTAACTTCAAACTTCAATAATTGGTTACAAAGAAATAAAATTGTCCGGAACCTGGAATTTTTTCAAGACTTTATTATCATTTCTCTCTACCTTGGTCTATTCTGTGTGATGCTCATCCGACTGGGAGATATGTTCTTCTCCTTTTTGAGTCCATTAGATTTGCGGCAAGTAACATCTGATATCCTGTTCATTTTGATTTTAGTAGAGTTGTTCCGTCTGTTAATTGATCATCTACAACAACAGCGAACATCCGTGACCGCAGCAGTAGAAATTACTATTGTTTCTGCTTTAAGAGAAGTGATTTTACGCGGTGTTCTCGAAATTCCCCGTGACCAAATTTTTGGAATAGCTGTATTTCTAGTAGTTTTAACAGGAATTATGGTGACTTTACCTTGGATATCTCGCTTTCTTGAACAGGTCAAAATTCCTCACCCCGAAACAACATAAAAAGCCCACCTGTTGGATAAAAGCTCACTAGCTTCTGATTAATTGTAACTACAAATACTGTTTGAAAATTAGTTGGCGATCGCAAGTAAATTTAACAAATGTATGATATTCTTTATATATGGAGAATAGAAAGTACGAAATTCTCCAAAAAAATAAAGTACACTCCAAAATCAGCGATTCTCATTATGAGCTTAGGGCATAATAATGTCCAAACCCCATTTAATCAGGTGTATCAGATTCCAAGCGATATTGTGGAGATTTAATATCCTTGTGTTTCTATTTAATACATTGATTAACTCGTTCGCCAGCATTTACCAACGAGTAAAGCATTTTTTGATAACTTGCTATTCTATATTCATTCCAGCGAGCTTTTGCCTATCATAATCAAGCTACTCTGTGAAAGAATTCTCCTCATCAGAATTGCTGTTGTTATTTAGAAGGATTTTAAGTGCAATCTAAGTTGTTGTAGAAATCAAAAGATTGTGAAGTATTGCTTGTTATACCAATTTAATGTGAAGCTGCATTAAATGAGTAACTCTCCATTCTTGGCGCTCTTGGCGTACTTGGCGGTTCGTTTAATATTCTGTGCATCTTCATACAGAATTGGTATTAAGTACTAAACACTAACTAACACATGAGTAGAATACCATGCTTGAGAATCTTCTAAATAACCATAATTTACCGTATCCCGATACGATACATCCTATCGTTGTCCATTTTGTGATTGCGATGGTATTGTTTGCCTTCTTGTGCGATGTCATTGGATACTTTACTAGCAACTACCGTCTTTTCGAGGTGAGTTGGTGGAATATGTTTTTCGCTACAATCTCCATCTTCATCGCCGTTATTTTTGGTCAATTTGAAGCAGGTTTGGCAGAACCTTATAACGCAGCTCAACCAGTACTTAATTTACATACGATCCTTGGCTGGTCACTTGCAGGAATTCTGGCAGCTATTACAGCTTGGCGTTACGTAATTCATTGCCGCACTCCAGAAAAAATATCAGTTTATTACCTAGCAGCAGGTTTACTTTTGACTGTTTTGGTAGGCATACAAGTGTATTTCGGAGATGAATTAGTTTGGGTATATGGGCTACACACTGTACCAGTTGTTGAAGCCATGAAGGAGGGCTTACTGCAATGAATCCTGAAGTTATTGAGCAATTAAAGACTCAGATGGGAGCAAATGGGTTGCCCTACACTATACCCATTCACCCAAATTTAGTTCATCTGACTCTAGCTTTGTTCATCCTTGGCATTACCTTTGATTTGATTGGTGCGTTCTTCCCCCTACAACAACCAATCTTCAAGTTTTTAGCAGTTCCTGCCACTCGTTCCAGCTTTTTTGATGCTGGCTGGTACAATATGCTAGGTTCGGCACTCATCACAATTTTTACGGTAGCAGCAGGTTTTTACGAAATCATGTTGGCAGAACCCCTGACTGGAGTAAAGAGTGCCTGGGGATTAGAAGCAATGGAAACAATGCTTTGGCATGGTATGGGTGGTGTTTTTCTACTAGCGTTGATTCTTGGGATGGCTATTTGGAGAGGATTTCAACGTTATATTTGGCGTCAGGATGACAGTCAACAAGTGCAGTGGACTTATTTAGTTTCTGGACTGTTCATCATGTTCATCATGTTCATCCACGGTACGCTAGGAGCGCAGTTAGCTACTGAGTTTGGAGTTCACAATACTGCTGATATGTTGTTGCGCTTGGGCAAAAACCCCAACTTACTGCTGAGGTAATCAATGAAAATCCGAAATATTTTGATATTGAGTGTGATCGCGATCGCTTTAACTGCTGTTAGTCTTTTGATAGGGCAGTGGACATATTCCTGGATGCCTCCTCAAGGCGCAGCAGAATCGCAGCTGGTCGATAAATTGTTTAGTTTTTTAATCACGCTGGGAGCATTTATCTTCCTTGGAGTCACAGGAACACTCATCTACTCCGCGATTTTCCATCGAGCAGAGCAGTATGATACCAGCGATGGCCCCCCGATTGAAGGAAATATCCCACTAGAAATTGTCTGGACTGGAATTCCTGTATTGCTAGTGTTTTGGATTGCCACTTACAGCTACCAAATCTACGAGCAAATGGGGATTCAAGGCCCAATGGAAGCTATGCATATGCATATTCCAGTCTTGATGAAATCGGCATCTGCTGCACCAATTAACGGGGATGCAGGGATAGTTTCTACCTCCCCGGCTTCCTCATCTATATCAACTGATACCACATCAAATGTAATCCCATTTGAAGACATTGAAGTTAATGCCAAACAGTGGGCTTGGGTTTTCCGCTATCCAAAAACAGGAATTACCAGCACCGAACTACATTTACCCGTTAATCATCGCATCCGTCTAGCAATGCAATCTGAGGATGTTATCCACGGCTTTTATATTCCTGCTTTTCGAGTCAAACAAGACATTATTCCCAACCGCAACATTGACTTTGAATTCACTCCCATCCGTATTGGCAAATATCAATTGACCGATTCCGAATTTAGCGGTACTTACTTTGCAACCATGCGGGCAAATGTTGTTGTCGAGTCCCCTGATGACTACAAGAAGTGGCTTACAGAAGCAGCAAACCGTAAACCATGTACTGCAAATAATCAAGCAGCTTCCGAATATGCCCAAGAATCAAAAGAATTAATCAAAGGCTGGGTTACGATAGCACCCGCACAAGCCCCTGTAGTTAATTACAGCAATTAGTCGTAGAGACGCGACGCCAGTCGCTACAACGGGGGGAACCCCCGCAACGCGCTGGCTCATTAATCGCGTCTGTACAATGGTCATTGGTTTTGCACAAATGACAAATGATAAAGAATAAAGGATAAAAGACAATGACAAATATTTCCGTTGAAGACATTACAGGTGACGCACCTCAACAGGAACCGAGAGCAGACTGGAAGCAATACTTTAGCTTCAGTACAGACCACAAAGTTATCGGTATTCAGTATATTGTTACCGCTTTTATTCTTTTTTTAGTTGGTGGCATATTTGCAATGATCATTCGTGGGGAATTGATTACCCCAGAATCAGACCTAGTTGATCGTAGTGTTTATAATGCAATGTTCACCATGCACGGCACTGTGATGCTATTTGGATGGACATTCCCCATACTTACGGGTTTTGCTAACTATCTTGTACCTCTGATGATTGGGGCGCGAGATATGGCGTTTCCCAGACTCAATGCTGTTGCCTTCTGGATGATACCAATCGCTGCTATCTTACTGATGGCTAGCTTCTTTATACCTGGCGGCCCAGCGCAAGCCGGTTGGTGGTCATACCCTCCCGTCAGCTTGCAAAACCCTACAGGAAACTTAATCAATGGTGAAGTAATCTGGCTTCTAGCAGTGGCAATATCAGGTGTTTCCTCAATTATGGGGGCGATTAACTTTGTCACCACGATTGTGAAGATGCGCGCACCTGGTATGACACCCTTCCGTACACCCATCTTTGTTTGGAACGTATTCAGTGCCCAGATTATTCAACTATTTGGACTACCTGTATTAACAGCAGGTGCAGTCATGCTTTTACTCGACTTAACAGTTGGAACTAGCTTTTTTGACCCCACCAAGGGAGGCGATCCGGTTCTATTTCAACATTTTTTCTGGTTCTACTCCCACCCTGCTGTTTACGTAATCATTCTGCCGGTCTTTGGAATCTTTTCCGAGATATTTCCTGTTTTTGCTCGTAAACCTCTGTTTGGCTATAGAATTGTCGCTATTTCATCACTCCTGATTGCTGGAGTTAGCGGTATAGTCTGGGTACACCATATGTACGCCAGTGGTACTTCCGGCTGGATGCGGGTGTTTTTCATGCTTACAACCATGTTCGTTTCTGTCCCTACTGGCATTAAGGTGTTTGCTTGGACTGCAACTATTTGGGGTGGCAAACTCCGATTTGATACACCAATGCTATTTGCGTTTGGTGCATTAATATTGTTTGTATTTGCAGGTATTACTGGCATTACCCTCTCTTCTGTTCCTATTGATGTCCATGTGAACAACACTTACTATGTGGTGGGTCACTTCCACTATGTTCTATATGGCACGGTAACAATGGGGATGTTTGCTGCTATTTACTTCTGGTTCCCCAAGATGACTGGACATATGTATTACGAAGGCTTGGGCAAGTTGCACTTCTGGCTGGCGTTCATTGGCACTAACCTCAACTTTTTCCCAATGCACCCACTAGGATTACAGGGAATGTTGCGTCGAGTTTCTTCTTATGCCCCAGAGTATGAATTCTGGAATATTATCGCCAGTATCGGAGGATTTTTGCTAGGTGTGTCTACCTTACCCTTTATTCTGAATATGATTGGTTCTTGGATACATGGCGAACAAGCACCGAAGAATCCTTGGCGAGCAATTGGACTGGAGTGGTTAGTTTCTTCACCACCTCCTGTCGAGAATTTTGAGGAAATTCCAGTTGTTGTAAGTGAACCCTACGGCTATGGTAAATCTGAACCATTGGTAGCCGAGCACTAAAATGGTTGATTTTTAAACGCAGAGAGTTTGAGATGAGGGATTACGCGATCGCAAATTACAGCAGTTTTTATTTAGACCACACTCTTGCACTCTTCTTTCCAACTTTGTGCGAGACAAAAATAGACGTGGTTCATTTTCCTGAAAATGGCTGTAATGTTTTGCTCTCTTTTCTTTTAGGACTTACGCAAAAATCGCCCAAAAGCTTAATTTGTCGAACCGCCAAGACGCCAAGAACGCCAAGAGTTCGTAGAGTGTGCGTAAGTCCTATCTTTTTCTGCGTCTCTACGTGAGACAAATACATAGGAGTTTCAACCAATGGACAGTTCTATCATTTCAGAAGAATCAGATCAT
Source organism: Nostoc sp. (assembly GCF_036917275.1). Lineage (GTDB taxonomy): Bacteria > Cyanobacteriota > Cyanobacteriia > Cyanobacteriales > Nostocaceae > Nostoc. The sequence goes on along the minus strand of NZ_JBALDF010000026.1, from coordinate 24,189 downwards.
CACTCACACCAGCATACCCATGATGAAGAAGGCAGCAAGATGTTCGGCTTCATTGTCTTCTTGCTGTCAGAGACTTTCATTTTCCTCGGTTTTTTTACAGCATATATTGTCTATAAAACAGCAAATCCTAACTGGCTACCAGCTGGTGTTTCTGGACTTGAAGTCAGAGATCCGGCAATTAATACGGTAATTCTTGTTTCTAGTAGCTTTGTCATCTACTTAGCAGAACGCGCCCTTGCACGCCACGACTTGTTGAAATTTCGCCAGTTTCTAATGCTTTCAATCGCAATGGGAAGTTACTTTTTAGTCGGACAAGCGATCGAGTGGAGCCATCTTTCTTTTGGCTTTACCACAGGTGTTTTTGGTGGAATGTTCTACTTACTGACAGGCTTCCACGGTTTACACGTTCTTACTGGTATTTTATTGCAGATACTTGTTTTTGGTCGCTCTTTCATTCCTGGTAACTACGACACAGGTCATTTTGGTGTAAATGCCACTTCTATTTTCTGGCACTTTGTTGATGTCATCTGGATTGTTTTGTTTGTCCTTATTTATATCTGGCAATGACATTTTGTTGTTAGCCACTTATTGGGCTACTGGTTATGTAACACCCTTCACTTTGCTCTTGGACAAACTTCAAACGCTAACTCGTATCAATAAAACGTTGCGATCGCTCCAGTATTAAATAATAAAGCAGGAGCCGTTACCAAACCCTGAATAATTTCCAATAGCAGAGCATATCCACGAATAATCTCAGTACTCATTCGCGCACAATTGATGAAGTGATGAGTACCAACCAACAGAGAAATTAGCTGCCTTAATTAGTTCTAATTTGCCTAATGAATGACTTAATTAAAATACCAAAGGCGCATTATATGCCCTTAAAAGACTGAAATTTTTAACCCTCCCAGGACATCCCATGAGGGTTGTATTTTGCAGCTAAACCAACAGACTTAAAGCAACTATACGATTTATGCTTGATAATGTACTCTTATACTTTAAAAGCCAATGCCGCTCGTATTTAATGTAGTAGATGTTGAGGACAAAGAACATTACTTGAACTATGAAGAGATAGACGAAACAAAAGTAGCTGACGAAGGATTACGCAACGATGATTACCTCGATGCTCAATGCTTTTTCGTCCTCCTCAAAAATGGAGATATAATCCTTCTGGAAATGGCTAGACAAAACCAAGTAAGTAAAAACTTCCTTTACCGCTTACTGATGCCAGGAGAATAGCCTCTTTTAATATCTAGGGCTGCCTGGATGCCGACCGTTGCTATTCTTAAATCCATCGTGGACACACGAACCTGTTGCGATCGCAGTTGATCCAAAACTGCGCTCGCATTGCAGCAAGCATCTCTAAACTACGTCACAATGACTCAAAGGAAGGGGTTTAAAGTCATACCAAAACATTTGTTCTATTACGTCAAGTTCCTTTAAAGTAACACCACGCTGGGTAAAAACTCAGATGTCAGCATCTTGTTAAGAATCTTTCTTATCATGATAATTGTCTGGAAAACAACATAAATGCTTGATTTCCTATTCAATCTTGCTTATACTTCGCGATGTAAGTTTTTCTTGCGAAAGTAAAGAATATTGGCATACAGATTGGTAGGAAAGTGGAATGAGCAATCATCAGGGTGTGTGCAATAGGTGTTTGCTAAGTTTGGTAGCAAGCATTTGCGTCGGTTTTGGTAGTAACCTAGTCAAGCAAGAGCCAACTCTTGCACAGTTCCCAGTGAATAAAGAAGCGATGCCTACGGCGGGCTACGCCTACGCATCAGTAGTTAGAAAAACCTCTATTCAATTTGCTTTAATTACTAACTGGAAAAGGAAGCAATATCTAACGACAAGCCGCTTCTCTACGAGACGCTACGCGAACGCGTCTATACAAAATTCTATAGAACATCCCTTTATCGGCAAATCAGATATATTCAAGGTCAACAGACAAAACTCAATCGCTCAACTCAATCAAGCCACAACTGATGTAGTGTCGGTTACAGATGTAAAATTGAATACTACTGTTAAGGGCATAGAGTTAATTTTAGTTACGGCTAACTCAAAGAAATTACAAGTTTCACCGAAGACAGAGGGTAACTCGTACATCGTAAATATTCCCAATACCAAGTTACAGCTTGCCAGTGAAGAGAATTTCCGACGGTCAAAGCCAGTAGCAGGAATTACTGAATTGACAGTTGCAAATACTGCTAACAATACCCTGCGATTGACAATTGTGGGTAATCAGAGTCCGCCACAGGTGGAGTTGTTTGATAGTGTTACTGAGGGTTTAGTGTTTGAAGTGAGTACAATAGCTTCTTTACCAGAGACTACACCACCAACGGCACAACAGCCAACTACTATACCCGAGCAAAACCAAGAGCCAATAGAACTAGTAGTAACTGGTACTCCAGACACAGGGTCTAGATATCAGGTTCCCGATACGACTGTGGGAACTCGGACTAATAGGCGGGTACAGGACATTCCTCAGTCGATTCAAGTGGTTCCTCGGCAAGGTTGGCAGGATCAAGGAGCCGTTAACACCATTGATGCTTTAAGAAGCGTCGGTGTTATCCAAGCCGCTAATTCGCCGACCAATGGTGATGTCTTTACAATTAGAGGTTTTCAGACGAGCAACATCCTTCGCAATGGTCTTAAGGACTATACAGCAGGAGCAGTCTCAGGACAATCTCAACTCGCCAACATTGAAAGGTTGGAGGTTGTAAGGGGGCCGGCTTCTGTGCTTTACGGTCAAGGTAATCCGGGTGGCACAATTAACTTTGTCACCAAGCAGCCACAGAGTGAGCCTTACTTCGCCACTAGTATGACTTTTGGCAGTTATAGTTTCTATCAACCAACTTTAGATATTTCTGGTCCTCTCAATTCTGACAAAACGCTGCTTTATCGTTTAAACGCTTCCTACATCAGCACAGAAAGCTTTGTTGACTTTTTTTATAATCAACGTTATCTGATTGCACCCGTTCTGAGTTGGCAAATAAGTAAGAATACAAAGCTGACTTTTGAAGGCGAGTTCCGAGATCAGCAGCAGGCCCATAGAACAGGTCTACCTGCTGTCGGAACTGTCTTGCCTAACCGAAACGGAAAAATTCCGCTAAATGTTAACACATTAGATGAAGGTGCCACAAACAATCGTCGTTCCACGCTATTAGGCTATAACTTTGAACATCGCTTTAGTGATAATTGGTCTTTGGTGAACGCTTTTAATATTAGGTCTCTAAGATATAGAACAGATACTGCCAATCCTGGCTCTCTACGAGCCGAACAACGGAGTATAAACCGCACACGGCAAGACTATATAGGAGCGCCTGCTGCCGATGACGAGTATGCTTTAGACAATCATGTAGTAGGTAAATTTAAAACTGGCAGCCTTCAGCATGAATTAGTTGCTGGCTTTGACTTGTACAGAGATATTGTTCAGTTCGATCAGACGATGCGGTTTCTTGCTCCTCTAGATTTATTCAACCCTATCTACGGTCAACTTCCTGGTGGTATTGTTTCTAGAATTAATCAAAAAACTAAAAACGATCAGCTCCGTTTTTATGTTCAAGATATAGTCTCACTTACTAATAACCTGAACTTGGTTCTGGGCGGACGCGGAGATTTTGTCGATAATAAAGTCACTAATTTTTTAAGGGCAAGTGGCAATCAAAGTCAATCAGACTTTGCATTTAGTCCTCGTGTCGGTCTTGTTTATAAGCCTATCCCACCTGTCTCACTCTATGCCAGCTACAGTGAATCATTCTCCCAGAATATTGGAACTACTTTTGAGGGTAATTTATTTGAACCTAGTCGTGGTACTCAATATGAAGTAGGAGTTAAAGCTGATTTCTTCGGTGGCAAGCTGTCTTCAACCCTGGCTTTGTATCAACTGACTCAATCCAATATTTTGATAACGGACTCTAATCATCTCACCTACTTTATTGCAACAGGGGAACAACGCAGTCGAGGTGTTGAACTCAACGTTACAGGCGAGATATTGCCAGGCTGGAATGTGATTGCTTCCTATGCTTATACGGATGCACAGGTGACAAAGGATAGCAACCTATCAATTATTGGCAATCAACTAGTGAATGTTCCTGAGAATAGCGCGAGTTTATGGACGACTTACACTTTTGGTAAGGGGAATTTGCAAGGGTTAGGGTTTGGACTGGGTTTGTTCTATGTCGGCGAACGGCAGGGGGATCTGAACAACTCGTTCAGTGTACCGAGTTATTTACGGCTTGATGCTGCTGTCTACTATCGATTAGATCGCCTTCGCTTCGCACTTAACTTCAAGAATCTGTCCGATGTTCGGTACTACACCGCTCGAAATATTAACCTTGTTTATCCTGAAGACCCATTTATTGTGGAGGGAACAGTAAGTTGGGAGTTTTGATCGGGCAATAAGGGAATGGCACGCTTGAAAAATTAATTATTTCCAAATTTTGATGTTTGAGAGTATTTATGTCTGATAATACCGATGTTGTTTGGATCAGTTCTAGTCATGTATTGCAACGTTTTGATCGCCCATTACTACAATACATATCGAAGTATATGAATGTGAATCAGTGGGAATATCACCACAACAAAGATGAAGGTAGTTCTATAGATGAAGCTGTAGATTTAATGCATAAATTCTTAGCACCATCTTCTCATCCAGTACATTTAGCAGGTCGTGGTGCGGGTGGTGCGATCGCCTTAACTTTTGCTCGTCGCTATCCCCAAAAAGTGCGATCCCTGGTCTTATTGGCTGTAGCTTCTCAACCGGCTAATACTTGGCATGTCCACTATTATTTCAAAGGAAATTATTTACTATGAGTCGTGAGCAAGTTTTAACAAGCTGTGTTCGTCATCTCTTTGGTGAGCAACCCCATAATACTAGTAAAATGTTAATGGCTGTGTTATGTAGAGATTTAGAACAATCTCCTCTTTCACACTCTCTTTTCAAATTAATTGAGTTACTTCAAGGCGGGGTTTCTATGCCCATGATGGTATGTGGGAGCAAGAATGATCCCATTGTTGATTCAACTGCATTAAAAGGCTGGTTAAAAGAGTTTAAGCCTGAAGATAATCTGTGGGAATATCCCAAAGGTTATCATTTTTTTCACTACTTTTATCCTCAACAAATAGGCGAAAAAATGTTGAGCTTTTGGCAACCATATCATCTACAATCAATGTTGACATCTCAACTAATTTCTCAAAATTTGACAAATTAACAAGTATTCTTTTAAGACGTATATATCCCTTCTTCCTCTTGCATAACCAAGACGCGATCGCACGAGTCTTTGCTCATCTGTGAGAGATTGTGATAAGCTTACTTTTGTCAATTAGTAATTATGCTTAAATTTTAGGAAAAGCAGAGGTATGAAGTTAACTCATGTCATAAATCCATGAACACAAATATTTCTCACCCTGAAAAATACTACATTCGCATTTTCAGCTTATGCATAGGTCTTTTAGTAGTATTGTTGGGTATTTTAGCCAGTATTTCTTATGGTGCAACGGACATTTCCATTGCCAAAATACTCACTGCATTCACTAACTATGATGATTCCACTGAGCATATAATTATTCGCTCAATGCGCCTACCGCGTACACTGATTGCAAGTATGGTGGGTGCTAGTTTGGCCGTAGCTGGGGCGTTAATGCAAGGACTGACTAAAAATCCCTTAGCCGCACCAGGAATTTTGGGGATCAATGCAGGTGCAGCCTTAGCAGTGGTAACAGTGGTTTTTGGCTTGGGTACATCAACACCCGCCCTGATTACCCTTGTAGCATTTATTGGAGCCTTAATAGCAGCCTTAATAGTTTACTCCCTCGGTTCACTTGGACAAGGAGGCTCAACACCATTGAATCTGACTATTGCTGGTGCAGCTTTAACTGCCTTGCTATCTTCAATTACCACAGGTGTACTGATTTTGAGTCAACGAACTCTTGAAGAAGTCCGCTTCTGGTTAGCAGGTTCTCTGGCTGGACGAGACTTCAATCTATTCCTGACTGTGCTGCCCTGGATGATAGTAGGATTATTAACAGCTTTTGCCTTAAGTAGACAAATCAATGTCCTCAGTTTAGGAGAATCGGTAGCCACAGGCTTAGGTCAACAAACAGGTTGGATCAAATTGGCAACAGCATTGAGCGTTGTCATATTGGCAGGGAGCGCTGTCGCACTAGCAGGGCCTATAGGCTTTGTCGGTCTGGTAGTTCCCCATCTGGCGCGGGGAGTCATGGGTGTTGATTATCGTTGGGTATTGCCTGGTGCAGCTGTGTTTGGTGCAGATTTACTAGTATGGGCAGATTTAGCAGCCCGTTGGTTAATTAGACCTCAAGAATTGCCTGTTGGCGTGATGACAGCGCTTTTGGGAGCGCCGTTTTTGTTGTATTTAGTGCGTTGGCGGGTAAAAAGAGGATGACAACAATTCAAAATTCAAAATTCAAAATTTATAATTCAATACTTAGCAACCAGCCTGTAATTAGAGTATTGTTACTACTGCTATTACTCACGCTCGCAGTCTTGGGGATGAGTCTTAGTTTAGGAGATTATCCTGTCTTGCCAGCAGACATAGTGAAAGCTATTGTTGGTTTACCAACTCAAGATCCAGAATCTCCCTTTGTTGTTGTCACTTTGCGTTTACCGAGAGTGTTAATCTCCTGGTTGGTAGGAGTGGGCTTGGCAATTGCGGGTGCAATTTTACAAGCATTAACACGTAATCCTTTAGCTGACCCTGGCATCGTTGGAGTAAATGCAGGTGCAGCCTTAGCAGCTGTGACTTTAATTGTACTATTTCCGGCTGTACCCACTATGTATTTGCCCTTTGCTGCCTTTGGTGGTGCTTTTATTGTGGGCTGTCTAATCTACTTGCTAGCTGGCACGGGAGAAAAATCACCTCTACGTTTAGTGTTGGTGGGAGTAGCACTTGCAGCAATTATGGGAGCTTTCACAACTTTGATGTTGACTTTCGGTGAAATCAATGATGTAACTAGAGCATTGGTCTGGTTGGCGGGTAGTGTCGCTGGTAAAAGTTGGGAGCAAGTCTGGCAACTGCTACCTTGGATAGTTGTCTTCGTTCCCTTTGCTTTACTGCTGACGCGAGAACTTGATACTTTGCAACTGGGTGACTTGGTAGCTAAAGGACTCGGTAGCCGAGTCAGATGGCAAAGGAGCAAATTATTGTTAGTGAGTGTGGCGCTAGCTGGGTCAAGTGTGGCGATCGCAGGTACAATTGGTTTCGTTGGATTAATGGCTCCCCATTTGGCACGTAGACTTGTGGGGTCAATACATAAAAATTTACTACCAGTTGCTGCCTTGATAGGAGGATTATTAGTAGCAGCAGCAGATTTTTTGGGTAGGACTTTATTTTCTCCGACAGAATTGCCATGTGGTTTGCTAACTGCTGCCTTAGGAGCGCCTTATTTTATCTATTTACTGTATCAAAGGCGGCAAAGATGAGTAGAAAAGGAGAATCTGATGTCAGAGTATCTTTACCAAGTGCAGAACTAAATAACCAACATTATTGGTAATATTATTATAATAAGATCTAAATATCTATCCTGAAAGGCGATCGCTAACTTTAGGGGAATATTTGGTTTTTGATGACCAGATTTTCACAAGATGCTCTGCTCCAGCATTTTGACTAGCTTGATCAATTGGATTTTGGTCATTCCCCTGCCAACAATTATTAGTTGGATTCAAAAGCGATGGCTTTGCCAACGCCAAGGGCGAACGCAACAACGCACTACGCGGCGATGCCATCTGCCAGTAGAAGCCGCTTTGCAGCCACGCACTTTCAGACCACTTATCCTTGCAATCAGAAAGTCTTATGGACAACACAGTCCTTGAAACCCAACATTTGAGCCTAGCTTACGATGGCAAACCCATCATATCCAATCTTAATCTGTTAATTCCCACAGGACAAATTACTGCTCTAGTTGGCCCCAATGGTTGCGGAAAATCTACTCTACTGCGAGGTTTAGCCAGACTACTCAAGCCCCATATTGGCAATGTATATCTCAATGGTGCTGATATTTTTCGACAGTCAACGACCAAAGTTGCACAACAACTCGGTATTCTTCCTCAAGGGCCAATTGCACCAGAAGGAATGACTGTGCGAGATTTGGTAGCACAAGGTCGTTATCCATATCAAAAAAGTTGGCTGCAATCTTGGACAACTGAAGATGAACGTCAAGTCCGCAAAGCACTAACAACTACAGACCTCAACGAATTAACCCATAGAGCCGTAGACACCCTTTCGGGTGGACAGAAGCAACGTGCTTGGATAGCCATGACTTTAGCGCAAGATACGCAGATACTACTATTAGATGAGCCGACAACTTTCTTAGACTTAGCTCATCAAGTGGAAGTATTGGATTTGCTGTGGGATTTAAATCAACTTGAGGGGCGAACGATTGTCATGGTGTTGCATGACCTGAATCAGGCGTGTCGTTATGCTCATCAGCTAGTAGCCTTACGTGATGGCGCTGTTATGGCTTATGGAACTCCGGCAGATGTCATGACAGAAGAAATGGTGCAGGAGGTGTTTGGATTAGCTTGTCGAATTGTACCAGACCCAGTAACAGGGACACCTTTGTGTTTACCTTTAGGAAAGAAATGATCACACACGGTCTAGAGGTAAAGCATACAACAAGATATTGATGGGTGCAGGAGTTGAAAAAACAGACATTTTGTCTTTCGCAAGTTTTTGCAACACAACCTTTTGCACAGCCAATACGCGATCGTACCATCACTTCTATATTCTTCACTTTGTCAATATGCCTAAGTTCTGCTTTTTTGTACTGCTCACGCTCTTAGTGGTTTGTGCTTGCAGTTCCTTCAGTCGTCAATTACTAACCCGTGATATAGCCATCGCTCCCTCAAGCCAGACATCACCTGTGCCCGTCCAGGTAGTCCAACACGCAATTGGTCAGACTCTAGTTCCCGTCCATCCTCAACGAGTCGTTGTTATAGACCCGTGGCTAGTGGAAATACCTCTAGCTCTAGGAGCCAATCTGGTAGGTGCTCCAGATCCAGCTAAAACTCTCCAAGGGCTAGGGTTACAGGATAAGCATCCAGGCGTTGAAAACATTGGTGCGGTTCTGACACCACCGAATATGGAGAAGGTTATAACTCTTAAGCCGGACTTGATCTTAGGTACGACGCGGAACCGGGATACTTACAGTTTATGGTCTCACATTGCACCCACCGTTCTGCTGAAGGTGCAAAGCAATGGAGACTGGAAAAAACCGTTTATGCCAGCAGCAAAAGCTCTGGGAAAAACCGAGACGGCAAAACGTTTAATAGATGATTACAACGTACGTTTAGCCGAATTCAAACAGAAGATGGGTTCGAGACTCAAAAAAACTTTAGTTTCCGTCGTGCGCCTCATCCCAAAGACGATTAACCCTTTGACCAAGGGTGCATTCTCTGGAGTGATTATACAGGATGCTGGTCTAATCCGTCCTCCTTCGCAAAATCTGGATGCTAAAGCAACTCAAAAGAAAGCGGGCAACCCCGTTGGCTACAATATCTCTCCAGAGAGCCTTACTCAGATAGATGGTGATATCCTATTTGTAGTGCGCTACGGTTTCAAAGACCCTGCACAGTCAAAGATAGCTGTCAATCAACTCATGGCAGAGCCACTGTGGTCAAAGCTTAATGTTGTTAGGCAGGGTAAAGTTTATGTAGTTGATGATTATTATTGGCTCACAGGTAGCTACATATCAGCTAATCGAGTTATTAATGATTTATTTACTTATATCTTGCACCCACTGGAAAAAACCAGGAGTAAATGAATAAAGTGTGCAAAAGCGTAACATCATTTTTATTAGTGGTTAATTTTCGAGTTGTCAGTCTCAAGTCTATATCGAAAAAGACAAACAATATGTTCTGAGCGTGCATATCAATATGCTACTTTTATTTGTCAATATAATTATTATTCATATCGGATTAAAATAAGCTACTTACACAAATTGCAATCAAGCTACTGGTACAAGATATAAAGTTAGCAACTAAAAACAAGTCTAGAAAACTCTATTAAATGATATTCAATTTAACTCTCAACAAGCAAACTCTGATTGAACGCATCAGCCAACTTGCACGTGATAAGTTCGCCTCTCGCGCCGCTGGTTATGACCAGAATGCTAGCTTCCCAAGAGAAGATTTTGAAGACCTTTTTCAAGCAGGTCTGAATGCGCCTGTTGTGCCAACTGAATATGGTGGTCTAGGGTTAGGACATGATAGCGATATCTTTACCCTATGGATGATGACTAAGGAACTGGCAAAAGTAGATTTATCCCTAGCTCGTTGCTGGGAAGGACACGCAAATGCCCAAGTTTTACTAGCGGCTATGGCTAATGAGTCTCAGAAAAAGCGCTGGTTTGAGGGTATTGTTCAGCGTGGCGAGAAATGGGCGGCTTGGAGTGGAGAACCCCAATCTCAGATTCCAGGTCAAAAAGCCAGCCTTGGCACAAGTGTTCAAGTGGTAGATGAGGGATACATCATAGATGGTACAAAGGTATTCGCTACTAGTGCCCCAGAAGCACAGTGGGCAATTCTCTTGGTCAACACAGCAGGGCCTGGGGGAGCGCGTCATAGCAATGGCTCACCGACATCAGTGTTGTTACTAGCCTGCAACTTATCCGACCCCAGTATTAGCTTTGATGATAGTTGGTGGCAGCCAATTGGGATGAGAGGCACAGTGAGTTACTTAGTTCGCTTTGAACGTACTTTCATCCCTAAAGAAAACTTGATTGGCTATCCAGGACAGTACATCCAACAGGAGTGGCAGACGCGGTTTACACCTTTATATGGCGCTGCTTTTCTCGGAGCTGCTGAAGGAGCCTATGATTATGCTTTAGCATACATCAACAAACAGGAAAAAGGAGACGACCCCTACGTACAACACCGAATTGCTAAGGCAGCAATTAATATAGATACTATGCATTTATGGCTGCGGCAGGTAGCCACTCTTTGGGAAACAGGCCAGGTATTAGGAGCAAAACAAGCAGGTAATCGCGCCCGTTACATAACTGAACAACTGGCTTTGGAAACGGTGAACGACTGCATACACGCTTGTGGATCTCGCTCTTTGATTAAACCGAGTCCTGTGGAGCGAATATTGCGAGATTTATCCTTTTACGTATTGCACGATAATTGCGATCGCGTTTTGTCTTCAATTGGTCAAGAGATTCTAGGGCAATCCTGCGATCGTGCCTATTTCAACACCCACCCAAATCGCCAAGAAGACCTTACAGAGTAGTAAACTTATAATAAAAAATACATTGGAGAGATTGAGGCAACTTGTGGTAGATAGATCGGTCAAGCCAGATCATGGTTAATTTTTTCATCCCAAGGAGCAGGTTTGCTGACTTGCTCCCACACAGGACTATACAAGGCTTTGTACAATTCTCGTGCCAGTTCTACCAGCCCCATATAACCAGCGTAGGCATGATGGCGTTCATGGTTAACATCCAAAAAAGGAATTTGTGCTTTCAGTGCTGTATATTTATTGCCATTCCCAGTAATAAGCACATCAGCCTTTGTATCCTTTAGTACTTTTAATAATACTTCCGGGGTTGCTTCGCGCAAAACAATGCCATCTTGACCAAGATATTGTTTGATTTTTGCTTTCTCCTCTTCTGTAGTCTTTGCGTTAGTGGTAGCAATCACTTCCATTCCCAAATCTTTGGCGGCTAAAATAATCGACCAAATCTTTACACCACCAGTAGAAAGAATAATTCGCTTACCTTTCAATTGGGCACGGTAGGGAGCTAGGGCAATATCTAGGGCTGCATTTTCTTCTTTTATCAACCATTCTGTACGTTCTTGAAGATATTTATCCCCTAATGTTGCTGCAATATTTCGCAAACAATGGTTTAAGTTTTCCACACCGAAGAAAGATTCTTCAACATAAGGAATTCCATAAAGTTCTTTCATTGTTTGCGCCATTGGCAGCACTACATTTGAGCAAATGACTACATTCAACTTAGCACGATGAGCATAGCAAACTTCTTTATAACGAGCATCGCCCGTAATTTTAGAGAGAACCCGTATACCCAATCTCTTGAATAATGGTAAAACATTCCATAAATCACCAGCAACGTTGTACTCACCAACAATATTGATATCGAAAGGAGTGGTAAATTCTGGTTCTGCCGTTCCGATTACATATTTCAATAAAGTCTCATTACCGATGCGATTACCTAAATTTTTACTACCAAGAAATCCAGGTGAATTTACATAAACAACCGGAATATCTATTTTCTGTGCAGCCAGTTTACAGATACTATCGATATCATCACCAATCAAAGCGGTAATACAAGTAGCGTAGACAAAAACAGCCGCAGGATTATATCGTTGAGCAACATCGAGAATAGCTTTGTAGAGTTTCTTTTCACCACTAAAAATGACATTATTCTCGCCAAAATCAGTAGTAAAAGCACTTTGGTATAATTGAGAGCCTGACGAGAGGCTACCATGAGTCGCCCAAGGATTATGAGTACAACCAATAGCACCATGTACTACATGAGCAACATCAGTAATAGCTCCGACAGAAACCATCGCTCCATCTAAAGGACAATTTCCTTGGTTTGCACCTGGTTGTGGTGGTTTTGTACAAGATAGTTTTTTCTTGTCACTCAATTTTTTCTGTTGATGTTTGCAAGCTGTTCCGTTAATTGTTACTTGAGTATTTTTCATACCTTTTCTCTTACTGAAGATTCATAAAAAATAGTCAAAATTTAGGAGTTAGAAGGTGCGGTGTCGGTTGCTAAATTATTTTCTAACTCTAATTTTTAGCATAAAATATGCTTTAGTTAAGCGATATCCTAAATTTTAATTTGAGTAGCCTGCATCTCAATAAATACAGTTTTTGCTGCAAATAACAAAAACGCAAAAATGAATAAAAATCGTTATTTTACTCTATATTGATACTCATTCTGCAAATGTTCGTTTAATTTGTCAAGTGACACAAGAAAGATTCTTAATTTTTTTGTAGTCTTGGAATAACAATTCTTTGAGGAACTTGACTTTAACACCCTAACAATAATTGTAATTAATAATAGTAAAACTAATAACAATATCATAAATTAGTATTGAAACTTTAGTGATACAAACAGTTATATGTAGATAGAACTGTCTATATATAAAATATGATTATTGTGGAAAATAAAGATATGATTTTATTAAAATAGGTAGACTATTCTAACTATATATAGCAATCTTAAATCATTCATGAACGAATGGCACTAAGAAAAGCCGAAAAGCTTGTGTAACCTTGTTCCCAGTCTGAAGACTGGGAACGAGTTCCAAGAGGCTCTGCCTCTGGTTAACAAAGAGGAGGCGGAGCCTCTCACAATGGGTTCCCAGCCTGGAGGCTGGGAACGAGACAAAACAAGACTTTGGACTTATCTTAGTACCATTCATTCATGAACAATAAGATTATCTACTTATTAAATAAGTCGGTATCTAAGACTGACGATTTTCATAAATCAGATATGATTGCTATATGAGTTGAGTAGGGATGTTTAGTTGGGAAAATTAACTATTTCAATTTAACTATGTTTAATCCCTCATTTTTGCTTCGAGTCATAAATTTCATACTCGAAAAGCCTCACGATAGGAGTCATTGTCGAGTAAACTTTCCAATTTGCGACGAAAAGTTTGAAGCCTTGTCTAAAAACCTGGGCTGTTTTCTCTAAGCAGTGTGATTGCCAGAATTATTCGAGAATATAAGTTGCCAAAGGAGTAACCTCAATGACTGAATACCAAGACTTTATGACTGGCGCTTCTAAATTGATTGAGCATGACCCTGACGCTAACTGGCTATTTCGCTATATGCTTGATGGACTAACCGAGCACGGATTCAGCACTAAAATGTCTGAAACTTATGCCGCACTCGTGATCGGACAAGAGTTCTTCAATCCCAGTGAAACCGATTTTACCTCTTATATCAGTAGCGCAGTGTCAGCGTACCCACAGCTAAGTTCTGAAGGTCACGCCACACTGCTAGAAGTAACTAGTAAATACGTTCAAGACTACTATCATCCACAAGAAGTAGATACACAAAAAGTGTAGTCAGCAGAAACCCGCTGTTGTATGCAGCGGGTTTCACACGGTAATGATGCAAATAAGGTAGTGCCCTACTAAATTTGGAAATCCCTTATCACCCAATACGGTTCGGTTAAGAAGAATAGTGAGTTTGGGAGGCAGTGCGTCCTTGGTGGTTCCCCCCGTTGTTCGCGCAGCCTCTCCCTTGAGAAGCAAGTGGCGTTTGAGCGTAAGCGAAACCCAACAAAGTTAATGACAAGGCGTTTAGTTCCAGCGTTTACATGGATATGGTGTTTTAAGTGTTAAATCCTAGACTTTTTGTACAGCAAAGCTTATGAGCTTTACTGTACAAATGCAAGGAGGAACTTCATCTTAGTCCGGCCGATAGTAAAACTCTCGACACAGAAAATTGGGTTGGCTGCCATCCTTGAACTTGTGAAACGCAGCAATAACCCACAAATCTTTGTTCATATTCGCTGCCAACAAAGATTCCACTGAATCGTGATCGTATTTTGCACAAAAAGCCTTCTCATTGATATTATCTACAAACGGTGTCACCTCAGTCTCACCCCAATCTTTGAGGGACTCGGCACCATAAGCGTGCATAATAATTTGCTCATTATGCTTGGTTAGGGTAAATTTATCGATCCATGTAGTCTTTGTGTTGGAGTTTATCCAGGTTCCTAAATAAGGTGTGAAATCAATCACGGTGTCCTTAGGCTGGTTTCCGTAAATTTCGTTTCGTTCCATCTTGAAATCTTCCTCTTTTTACTAGCGATGAAAAAACTCACGGGCAAAATGATCGCTTCGACCACTACTATCTATGTAGCGGGTATAGGACTGAATGACTAAGATTCCCAATTTTTGGTTTGCCACCAGATGTGTCTCAATCCCGTCTAGCTTATAAAAAGCGTGGAATCCTCCTGCTACAAGTGAGGTTCCTACACCGTAAGCCACCGCTTCAACCTTACCCCAGTCAATTGGATTAGGTTCGTTGGCTCCATAACCCTGAAACACAAGGCGACCATCTTGTTCAGTCAGAACCACCCGCACCAAATAATTAGTATCTGATTTAGTATTAATCCAGTTACCAACTAAAGGTGATAGTTCTATTGGCTCTTTGATACTAGGGCGTTGGTCAGCCTGCATGTAGTGTGCGTATTGAGTTGTTTGTGTCATTAGCTAACTATCTAATTAATAAATTGCACCATTGTAATAACAAATATAAACTACTTTTTAACGTCCATCTAACTAAGATAATATTTTATTAATAAATTAATTCTGAGTGACTGAGAAAATAGCAACTTACATATTTTTTTTCTAATTTAAATTATTTATCAATTATTAATTATTATCACTCAATACTATCACTGCCTTAATCACTGATTAAGAGCTATTTTATAATTGTCATGCTCCAGATAATTTAATAAGATAAAATTAATTACATAATTTTTCCCAAATTTTCCAAGAATTTTTCAACAGATAGGATAAAACTTTCCCAACTAAAGTAAGCATCTATATCAATTCATTTATACTTATTAAACTGCCACAAAACCTCAATCAAATTCAACTCCGGTGAATAGAAGAGCAGTTCAAAGATGGTAATATCACAAAAGTTCTTGACCGAGCTGATGCCGATCCAATTCCAGAAACTCAGCATTCCACTCTAGAGGTATGTCAAGGAACTTATTTCCGATTGTGATGCAACTGTCCAGAAATGGTGTTTCTACTCCAGCTAGGCGAGCTAAAACTTGTAGGGGAAAACAGCCATAAGGTAGATCCTCAACCAAATAGCGGTGATGAGGGTTACACAACATCGTATTGGAGTAGGCTCCAACCTGCTGCATATTTTCATAAAGGGATGAGCCAGTGGTTCCATATGCGATTTGATAGTGGCTTTTGATATCAATTAAGTTGAGGACTCCCAGTGCTTCACCCACTGCTATGCGATCGCTATCCAGATGGTCAATGAGTCCAACAGTACGGGAACCAAGGTTATGATAGAGGTTGTAATCCTCACCAGATTCCCATCTAGCTAATGAAACCAGAAGTAGAGGAAGGTGAATAATGTCATTAACTTTATTCAGATTAATTTCTAAAACCGAAGCAGCAGCCCATAAATTACTAAATACAACTTGGTAAGCACTCACAATCCGACTTGTCATGATTCGGTTCTGAGCCGCCACAAAGAATTTGTTGGTAAGTGTGCTAATCCTGATTTTATCCTCCATATTACCGCGACTGACGAACGGAGTATTGTTGACATCAGCTACAGCAGGCAATTGTTCCTTAGCTATTCCTAATCTCTGGAGTACCTTACAAAAAACCCGACCTGCAAAGCGGCTAGCACAGAAAACCAGAATGTTCATTTGAGGATTGATATATTCAGCTAAAATTCTGGCGTAGGGTTCGATGTCTTGCCCACGACAACAGATCAGCACGTTGAGTGGTAGTTTCCCATCATTGAGTGCCGCCAACTCATAAATGTTATTGGAACAAGCTGCAACTAGATAACTTCCGGGAGAAACTGATCCAATTGAGTGAATGGTTCTTGTCTGAGCAACAATGGAAGAACGGCGAGAGAAAAGGTAAACAGTATGTCCTTGATTACTCAAATAGGCAGCTGTCGCTAAACCAATGTGTCCTTTACCCACAACCAAGTATTTAGTCTGTAGCATGTGCCAATTAGTTTATCCGAAAACCATAAACAAGGATATTTTAAATTCATCATTCGTATAAGAATTTTGTCTGGGCATTGCTGAATCCAAGTGTGAATTATGCACTCGCGTAAAAGTTGCAAGCCTTGTGCGTCTGCATCGGCACATAACCACATTTAAGATAATAACTACAAATTATTATTCCGATGGAACACATCAGCAATCAATTTTTCCAAAGCGATGCCTGCGGCGGGTGGAGCCATTGCTAATAAAAATCTGATGGTTAAGTAGGTTGACTCAAATAAACCTAACTATGTAACGAAATGTAAAATGCTTGAAACTCTTGTGATTGATTGACTTTGCTTTGTTTCGTACCCTTCGGGAACGCCAGGGGCGAACGCAATGACATAGTTATAAATTTTCCCATCCACCTACTTAACATATGGACACAGGTACGTTGGACGTAAATATTTAAGCTTAAGATCGTTCATCATGGTTACAAAATTAGGAAAAATTCTGTATTTATAAATACACTTTTCCTAAAAAAATCTGAGGTGAAACTTTTTATTAGTTTAGCAATTATTTTGGACATGTGTATGATATGCTTGCTACAAAGGGATAAAAAACAGTAATAAACTAACAAAAAGTCTAGAAATTACTTGACTTCCTGCAAAAACAAAAATCTGGCAAGTATTTTGAAAATATGTATGCAAAATTACAAAAGCATTAACAAAACTTTCAGCAGAAAAGGCACACGCTATAGCAATCCGATTTGATTCGGTGAATCATTCATAGAGATAGGGAACAGGGAAGAAAGAATAAAGTGTGCTGATTTTTTTCAAAAATAAAATACAACAAATACAAATGTAAGACCTTGTTATTACTTAGGCAGTCAATCATGAAAAATTTCACAGTCAGTCATGAAAATCGACTTTCCCTTATAGACGCCAGTTGCTACAAGTCGGCAAACCGCAAGGGCGCACTGGCCTTTTTCAAGTCAGATTAAATGTGTCCGCTACGGCTTTTTATAACGGAGAGATACAGCCTTATAAAGCAGGATATGAATATTTACAATAACCTGAAGGCAATTAGGAATCGTCTGGGCATGAGTCAGCAAGAATTAGCTAATATAGCTGGCGTAACCCGTCAGAGTATTGGTGCTGTGGAAACAGGACAATGTGCGCCTTCTGTTACTGTTTCCTTGCGTTTAGCTAAGGCACTTGGTTGCCAAGTTGAGGATTTATTCTGGCTAACAGAGGAGGATTTACCCCAAATTGAGGCGATTCTTACCGATTCGATCCCGAACCTACAGCGATCGCAAGTTAGTCTAGCGCGGATTGGAGATCGATGGATAGCTTATCCTTTATTAGGCAGAGATGCTTTTCGCATCGAAATGATTCCATCTGATGGTGAGGTAGTTGCAGCGAGCCACCTTATTGAAGGGAGTGGCGTTAGCGCAAGCGGTAGCGGCGTAGGAGCATCACCTGTAGGGGTGGACGGGTTCCCCAGCATAAGCAAACTGCCATTAGCTTCAACGGTAGTGAGAAACGAGCCTCACCCTCCGGGTGAAGCACAGAGCCAGATACGTACAAATAAAGTTCTGGTTAGACTTCTGGATGATATGGACAAATTGCACAACACAGTTGTGATTGCTGGTTGTACACCTGTGCTTTCACTCTTAGCAAAAGCAACTGAACGCTGGCATCCGCAACTGCGAGTTCATTATCGTTTCGCCCACAGCAAGGCTGCATTGCATAGTCTGTGCAAAGGTGAAGTTCACATTGCAGGGATGCACTTATACGATCCCAAAACTGGGGAACATAACATTCCCTTTGTGCGAGAAGCCTTAACAGATAAGAGTGCTGTCTTGATTACTCTTGGGGTTTGGGAAGAAGGATTGTTAGTCCCACCAGGAAACCCTATGGGAATTAAAACAGTTTCCGACTTAGTAGAATTTGGAGCAACTGTTGTCACCCATGAAGTAGGTTCTGGCAATCGGATGCTTTTAGAACGGAAACTCCAAGAAGAAGGAGTGCCATTTGAAACTGTGAAAAGATTTGACCATATCGTTCACAACCATCAAGATGTTGCCTTATCTATAGTCTCAGGAGTTGCCAATGCAGGTATTAGTACAGCATCTATAGCTGCTACCTTTGGCTTGGGATTTATTCCCCTTCATAGTGCGCGATACGACTTGGTGATTCTCAAGGAATACTTGGAAGAAGCACCAGTACAGCAGTTTCTCAATATCTTGGGACATCAGCTAGTGCGATCGCAATTACAAATTCTCGGCGGTTATGACATCAGCAAGACTGGGGAAGTTGTAGCAAATATTTAGAATCATGAATTATAACTTCATTATGAACAACCATGCCATTCAGATTAACGACACCATTTTGCGAAATGGCGAACAAGCCGCAGGTATAGCTTTCAACGAAAAAATTGCGTACCCTCTTAGGGTTGCCGTAGGCATCGCTCCTGTGCTGTCTCAATATCCTTTTGTGTAACAACTTATTACTCTGTCAATGCATAAATCATATATTTCTAGAGGTTCTATGGTTCGGAGAATTTTCATTGCATGTTTGGCATTTTGCTTGGTAATTCTGAGTGCTGAAGCTAGTGATTTACTGGTTAAGCAAAAACTAGCTATTGCACAATCCCCAACGAGTAAAAATTTGATTGTGGGGATGACAACCAGCATTCAGGACAGTGGACTGCTAGATGATTTAGTTCCGGCGATTGAAAAGAAAACAGGATATAAGCTCAAAAGCATTTCTGTCGGCACTGGACAGGCTTTGGCTCTAGCTGAAAAACGTGAAGTTGACGCCGTATTCGTCAACTCACCTAAAGCCGAACGCAAAGTTTTGGCAAGTGGTGCGGTAACTAATCGGCACTTGGTAATGCACAATGATTTTGTGATTGTCGGCCCAGATACGGATAAGGCAAATATTCGAGGAAAAAAGAATGCTGTAGAAGCATTCTCTTTGATTGCTAAAAACAAAGCATTGTTTATATCGCGGGGTGATGACTCAGGTACTAACAAACTAGAAAAAGATTTATGGCAACAGGCTAATATAAAACCATCTGGTAGTTGGTATCAGCAAACAGGTTTAGGAATGGCGGAAACTTTGCAAGTTGCTAATCAAAAACGGGGATATACCTTAGCAGATCGGGCGACATATATTTTTCAGCAGAAAAACTTGTCTTTACCAATACTGGTGCAAGGAGACAAGAAACTGTTGAATTTGTACCATGTCATGCAGGTGAATCCTCAGAAATTCCCGAAAGTGAATAGTGCAGGAGCTAAAGCGTTTATTAATTATGTATTATCTCCTGAAGGACAAACACTGATTGCAGCTCACGGTAAAAAAGAGTTCAAACAACCGCTATTTTATGTTGATGCCGGTAAAACGGAGAAAGATTACGGCTTTTAGAAAAAATTGAGTATCAGATCATCAAGGGTTGCTTTACTGCATATTCACCATTATTTTCTAGTTTTTGAAGAGATTTGTATTTGTGAATACAATCATCGAAGGGGCTGTGAAAGCTCTTGAGCTATTAACCAGTGGCGATAGTGACGTTTTCCAAGTCATGACGATGACATTGTTCGTATCTGGAACAGCTACAGTCATTAGCGTTTTACTGGGACTACCATTAGGATTATGGCTGGCATTAGTGGATTTTGTTGGCAAGCAGACTCTAACAAGTTTGATTAACTTCGGTATGGGATTACCGCCAGTTGTAGTCGGTTTATTCGTCAGTCTGTTTTTGTGGCGGTCTGGGCCGTTAGGAGATAGTGATTTGATGTACACACCCACAGCTATGATCCTAGCCGAAGCCATCATTGCTTTTCCAATTGTAGCTGGCTTCAGTTTTACGGCAATTATTAGTATTAATCCGAAACTACGCTGGCGACTGTTATCAATGGGGGCGACACAGTGGCAAGTCAACTGGTTGCTAATCAAGGAAGCACGGTTAGGGTTAATGGCTGCAATCATGGCTGGTTTTGGTCGCGTCATCTCGGAAGTTGGTGCATCCATGATGGTGGGCGGCAATATCAAGGGGCAGACTAGAGTTCTGACTACAGCAATCGTTATGGAAGTAGGGAAAGGAAATTACGATGTTGCAATGGCGATCGCATACATTCTACTCCTGATCACATACACCGTTATCGTGTTGCTGACTATCTTACAGCATGACAAGAAAATTCTATGAGTATTAATGAGTATGTCCTGAATATGCGGCAGGTTAGCGTCGATAGCAAAACACGTAAAAATATCCTGTCAATTGAAAATTTTGCAGTCCGTCCAGGAGAACTGGTTGCTGTACTTGGCCCCAATGGCGCTGGTAAAAGCACTTTGTTAAGAACAATCAATCTCTTGCAACCTTACCGTGGTGAGATACAATTATTTGGACACGATGTCCGCAGTGCCAATAAAACATTGTTGCGTCGTCGTTCGGCTTTGATATTTCAGGAAACTTTACTACTGAATGACACTGTTTTTAATAATGTTGCCAAGGTATTAAAGTTTCGCGGCACACCAACACACAAGATTAAGCAAACGGTATATACTGCACTTGCAACTTTTGGCTGTGAACACCTGGCAAATCAGTCAGCTCGTTCTCTGTCCGGTGGTGAAGCCAAACGAGTTTGTATTGCCTGCGGTTTAGTTGCTGATTCCGAATTGCTGCTTTTGGATGAGCCTTCTGCCTCTTTAGATGTGGGAATACGTCCCCAGATAATTGAGAAAATTAGACAATGGGCCCAAGCTAGGGGATCAGCAGTCATATTAGTCAGTCATAATTTTACAGATATACTGCATTTTGCTGATAGAGCGATCGCTTTATTTGACGGCTGTATTATACAGGATGATAACTTGGAAACTATCATCCGCCGACCAGCTAACGAGCAACTTGCCAGACTGGTAGGGATAGATAATATTATTCCGTGCCATGTAGAACGGAGTAGCCGTGGAAATTTTATCAAACTTGCAAACGGGATAGAGTTTTTATATCCTGGGGAAATCACAAAACCAATTACTACATGTTGTTTATCTGGCGATACTTTCAATCTTTACGATGCAAGTTCTTCAATACGACACAAACTGTGTTCGGTAATTATTGAAGGATTAGTAGAACGGGTTCTAAATGGTATTGGTATTTGTAGTATTTGGGTTAAGGTGGGAGAACAAACTTTAATTGCCAGAGTGCCTCGGAATCATATATTCGGCAATGTATATCCCCATGAGATAATTAAGCTGGCATTTAATCCTAAAGATGCACATTTTGTTTAGAAAAATAGACGGTTTTATACTAAAAATAGCGGTAGAAATAAGAATTTAGTCACTCAAATTAGCAAAATACTCTAAAATTTTATACATGGCAGTATTTATATTACTAAAATCATCATCCCGTGCAAGCATTTCTTCGGGTTTCTGGATATATTTACCTGTTACTAATTCCGAAGCGCCATTTTCAACAATTTGCCGAACACTGTCTTTAGTTGATTCTAGGTGAAATTGTAAACCTAATACTCTATCTCCATAAATGAAAGCTTGATTTGCACATACTTCACTAGAGGCTAGTCGTACAGCACCCGGTGGTAAATCAAAAGTATCACCATGCCAATGAAACACAGAGAAAGACACAAGGAATGAAGCAAAAACAGCATAATTTTGTGCTTGTGTTGTCACTTGAATCGGATACCAACCTATTTCTTTTTCCTGACCTTTGTAAACCTTAGAACCTAAAACATCAGCGATTAGCTGCGAACCAAGACAAATGCCAATAACTATTTTATTCTTTTTAATTGCTTCTTCAATAAAATGTTTTTCCAAAGTCAACCAAGGATACTTATCATCCTCATAGACATTCATGGGCCCGCCCATTACTATCACCCAATCTAGACCATCAACAGATGGTAAAATGTCACCGTTATAAAACTTAGTTACGGAGAGAATATGATCTTTCTTTGTCAACCACTGTTCAATACTAGCAAGTCCTTCAAATGGCACATGTTGTAAGTAATGAATTCTCATCCCTGACTGCTCCGAACTTAGTTGCAGTGTGAGTTTTTACGTTCAATGATATCATAGACTTTTTTACTCAGCACTCAGCACTGTTTCGGTAACGCCGGATTTTGATGCAGTCTGGATTAACGTTGCTGCTACTTTTTTCGCCTGTGAAGCGGTTGACCAACTTCCTTCCATCATCGCAACCACGATCGCACCTTGCACAATGAGAAGTAATTGCCTAGCTAACTGTTCTGGTGATGAAACTTCTGCGGCTTGAGCTAGACCCTTGATGTAGTGATAAATCGATTGTTGATGCTCCAATGCCACTCGATGTCCAGGATGGTCAGCATTGGCTAGTTCCACTGAAGCATTAATGAATGCACAACCTCGAAAATCTGGGCCCTCAAACCATTCCCGTAGGGCATCAAATATTGCCAGTAGTTGTTGGGATGGGTTAGAAGCTCGTTGCTCAATTGTGGTTTTGAGCCATTCACACCATTGTTCATCCTGTTGTCGCAGCCACGCTTCAATCAATGCATCCTTTGACTTGAAATGATTGTAGAGCGACATTTTAGCAACCCCAGATTCCGCAACGATTCTGTCAATACCGACATTGCGAATTCCTTCTCGATAAAACAAGGCTGATGCTGTACTTAGGATGCGATCGTGAACAGATTTACGGGTTGTTTTCGGTTTAGTCATTTAGATCGCATCCTTGATAACGTGTAAATATTAAATACTTCATCAATAATACTGATAAAGATTTTCCTAACTTCACAATTATTTAAACTTGATGCTTTAGTAACTTTTTGAAGTTAGGCTGTAAATGTGTCAAATATTTGATATTTCTGTTAAAATTTTACACTAAAGCAATTGTAAACACTGTAATTATTAGACATAATTACACTGTTAAATTTGCAAAAGAGATTTTAACTCTATACAATAAAGTGTATGAACAGGATAAATTAACAAAAATTGAAAATTGCAAAACACCCTTAACCATTCTTTGCTTCCTTTTAAATACTAGAGTGTTTCATCAATATCAATATTGAATTAAGTTTATTTTATCCAGTTAATCAAATTGTAAATACTGTTATCAATTACTTGTTCTATCCTTTCATTCGCCAAAACTTCGATTTTTTCTAAGGACTTAACAAAAAACTATCTGTAAAGAATCAAGGATTTTTCCCAAAAGTGATTGATGAACTGCAAGCAGACCAAAATCCCCCCGAACTTTGGAACTGCTACCGATCGAGTACTTCCACAATCCTCCAGAGACTTGTGGAGCAAGACCATCAGTTCATCAAACAATTGGTTAACTTATGAGATTTGACTTCTTCACTAGAGCGTAAGTGCTTGGAGATCCTTTGTGCTTTAGCGATTTAGATTCCCTATAAATAAAGAATATCATACAATTGGCCAATTTACTTGCGCTGACCAATTAATTTACAAACAGTATTCGTGGCTACAATTACTC
>NZ_JBALDF010000025.1:0-3792 GCF_036917275.1 Nostoc sp. | reverse complement strand
TTAACGGAGTTCAAAGACTCATTCACGAGTATCAAAGACTCGTCGGCGAGTATCAAAGACTCATTAACGGAGTTCAAAGACTCATTCACGAGTATTAAAGACTCATTAACGAAGTTCAAAGACTCGTCGGCGAGTATCAAAGACTCATTCACGAGTATCAAAGACTCGTCGGCGAGTATTAAAGACTCGTCAGCGAGTATTAAAGACTCATCCCCTATTCCCAATGCCCAACTAGTGAACTAATGGCTAACAAAAAGTCATAAACTGAAAAATGCATCTAAATAACTCGTTAGGATCTTGACTAAATTACCTGTGCGGAAAATCGTTATTGCCGGCAACTGGAAAATGTTCAAAACCCAGGCAGAGACCCAGGAGTTTTTAAAAGGATTTCTGCCCTACTTAGACGAAAGCCCCGAAGGGCGAGAAGTGATATTGTGCCCTCCTTTCACTGATTTAAGCCTTTTGTCCCAGAGTTTGCACGGTAGCCTCATCCACCTGGGGGCACAAAATGTCCATTGGGAAGAATATGCAGCCTATACAGGCGAGATTTCTGGCCCAATGCTTACAGAAATTGGTGTGCGCTTTGTGATTGTCGGTCATAGTGAACGAAGGCAATACTTTGGCGAAACGGATGCAACCGTTAATCTGCGCGTCCGAGCTGCTCAAAGGTTTGGTTTGACCCCAATTTTATGTGTTGGCGAAACTAAACAACAACGAGATGCGGGAGAAGCTGAATCAGTCATTACTCTCCAACTCGACAAAGGCTTGCTAGATATTGATCAGGAAAATTTGGTGATTGCCTACGAACCTATTTGGGCGATCGGTACTGGTGATACCTGTGAAGCAACGGAGGCGAATCGGATAATTGGCTTAATTCGGAGCAAGTTGAGTAATCCGAATGTATCAATTCAATATGGCGGCTCAGTCAAGCCAAATAATATTGATGAAATCATGGCTCAACCAGAAATTGATGGTGTTTTAGTGGGAGGAGCAAGTCTAGAACCTGAGAGTTTCGCTCGGATTGTGAATTTTCAGTCAGTGTAATGTGCCTTCTTCTCGTTCCCATGCTCTGCATGGGAATGCCTAATGTAGATTTATGTCAAGCAACTTGATAATTCGAGGACGCTGTTTTGAGTGGGGACAGCGGACTTATTTGATGGGCATTTTGAATGTGACGCCTGATAGCTTTAGCGATGGGGGTGAGTTTAATACTACCTCTGCTGCTCTAGTACAGGCGCAAGCACTGGTAGCTGCTGGTGTTGACATTATCGATGTGGGCGGTCAATCAACTCGACCAGGGGCAAAGCAAATAACTCTGGCACAGGAACTTGACCGAGTACTATCAGTGTTACAGGTGCTAAGACCAGAAATTTCAGTCCCGATTTCTGTAGATACAACTCGTGCTGCTGTAGCTAGGGCATCTGTAGAAGCTGGAGCGGATATTATTAATGATATTTCTGGCGGCACTTTTGATTTAGAAATGTTGCCAACAGTGGCAGAGTTAAGTGTGCCGATAATTTTAATGCACATCCGGGGAACGCCACAGACAATGCAACAACAGACTGATTATCAAGATTTGCTGGGAGAGATTTATAGTTTTTTGGCTCGGCAAATTGGGGTAGCAACTGTTGCAGGCATTGAGCGGGATAAAATTATTATTGATCCTGGTATTGGGTTTGCTAAGAACTATGAGCAAAATTTAGAAATTTTTCACGGCTTGCGATCGCTCATACCACTCAACTGCCCTATCTTGGTAGGAGCATCTCGAAAAAGTTTCATTGGTCGCATTTTAAATCAACCAGATCCAAAAGCGCGAGTTTGGGGAACGGCAGCAGCTTGTTGTGCTGCTATTTTTAATGGTGCTGATATTCTGCGAGTTCACGATGTTCAAGAAATGCGCGAGGTTTCACTAGTAGCCGATGCGCTACTGAGACAAGCTGCACAGCGTGACTATTAAGTATTACCGTTTTCGGATTTTTTGCTGTGACCTTCTGTCATTATCGACTCATTAATCAACTCATGAAACATTTCAGTTGAGTTGGCTGGGTCTACAAAGACAATTTTGGCATTACTGCTCTCACCAAGTTTTTGGCTAGCATCTACGTAATCTTGAGCTACAAGATACCGCAAAATGTCCCTACTATCTGGATTGGAACGGAGAGCTTGAGAAATGATTTGCACTGAAGCCATAGTGCCTTCTGCTTTTTTAATGGCAGCTTCCTTTTCCCCTTCTGCTTCGGTAATCAGCGCCCGTTTTTTGATTACAGCGGCTTGCTCCTCTTCTCTCGATTTTCGTACACTCTCAGGTAGTGTAATACTCTGAAGGTCTAACCGGAGAATATCAATTCCCCAATCTACCGTTATATTATTCAACTGGTCTAAGAGGGCTGTGTCCATCTCCGCCCTGGAGACATTGGTCTGCTCTAGGGTGTTTTGGGCAATGATTTCCCGGAGCGTGGTTGTAGTTACCTGTGTCAGTGCCCCTTGCAGATCCTCAATAGCATAAAAGCTTTTCTCAATATCTCTAATGCGCCAGTAGACAATAGCATCCACTTCTACGTAAATATTATCTTGGGTGATCACATTCTGAGGTTTAATGTCTAAAAACTGCTCTCGTGTAGTATCTTCCATCACAACCTGATCGACCAAGGGAACAATAAAGTTCAGCCCAGGTTTAAGTTTCCGATGATACCGCCCCAGGCGTTCGACTAGGGCTTCATTACCTTGATTAATCAGTTTTGCAGAACCTAAGGCATAACCTATAAGCACTAAAACTATAAAAATGATTGGCTCCATATATACTCCTATTCAGCTTTTGGGAGAATTTAGTGTCAAGGATATGCTACTAGCTTGTCATATCTTTGAGTTTAATGTTTTGAGTCTGTAATTTTATCAACACTAGCAGCGATGTCTGATGTCGAGTTGCTGCACGGCTTGTACATATTTTGTAAGTACGAGAGTTTCGCAGAATGCGATCGCTATTAAAGCACCTTGATCACACCCTGGCAAGGACTAGTTTATCTAATCAACATTATTTGTACTGATATCTTCAGACAACCGGGAAGTGATTCAGTATATTCACGCAATATTACATAATTTAATGTAAAATTTATGATATTTTTAAAAACTCCACTATAATCGGATTTAAATTGGCTTCAGCCATTAAAAATGTAAAAATATTATGGGCAGGTTGTTAATCAAACTTATAGGTTTAATCCTACTTTTCATCGGCTTATACTTTTTTGGTCAAAATATCATATTTGTTAGCAGTTACTATTCATATTTTTTCGGTAGTTTACCTGCTACAGCTTCAGTTTTAGCAACTATGACAGGTGTATTTGCATTAGTTTTTTTTCGTAGAGAAACTGGTAACTTGGGATGGATTTTTCTAGGCATTGGCATAGTACTAGTTTTTTTAAGCGGTGGAGTTGTTTTAAAGCCAACTAGCTTATGGAATTTCATAATTGCTTTTGCCGCATTAGCATCTGGATATAAATTATTGAATGAGGGCAGAATCAACTTTTAAAATTTGTAAATATAATCTATCTTCTCATGTTTATTAGTAGCTAATACCAATTCTGTATGAAGATGTACCATATATGAGGAAAGAACCGCAAAGGGGAGGCAGCGTGTTGTGAACTTTCCCAAAGTTGGGGCAACTGCCGTTGCAAAGAACACGAAGAAAAAAATAAGAAGTTAAGAGGATGTTTGAAAAGTCATGATTGATGTATCAAATATTTTTTACCCCACCCTAACCCTCCCCGAAGATTGGGGAGCCACTGCGTTGGGCGG
>NZ_JBALDF010000024.1:0-115492 GCF_036917275.1 Nostoc sp. | reverse complement strand
ATTTAGGACGCACTGAAGAAGCGATCGCATCCTACGACCAAGCACTGAAATTTAAACCAGATGACCACGAAGCTTGGTACAATCGCGGCATTGCGCTAAGAAATTTAGGACGCACTGAAGAAGCGATCGCATCCTACGACCAAGCACTGAAATTTAAACCAGATGACCACGAAGCTTGGTACAATCGCGGCATTGCGCTAAGAAATTTAGGACGCACTGAAGAAGCGATCGCATCCTACGACCAAGCACTGAAATTTAAACCAGATTACCACCAAGCTTGGTACAATCGCGGCATTGCGCTAAGAAATTTAGGACGCACTGAAGAAGCGATCGCATCCTACGACCAAGCAGTGAAAATTAAACCAGATAAACACGAAGCTTGGTACAATCGCGGCTATGCGCTAGATGATTTAGGACGCACTGAAGAAGCGATCGCATCCTACGACCAAGCACTGAAATTTAAACCAGATGACCACGAAGCTTGGTACAATCGCGGCATTGCGCTAAGAAATTTAGGACGCACTGAAGAAGCGATCGCATCCTACGACCAAGCACTGAAATTTAAACCAGATTACCACGATGCTTGGTACAGCAAAGCTTGCTGTTATGCCGTTCAAGGTAATATTGAGCAGGCGCTAGAAAATCTACAACAAGCAATTAATCTGAATCCTGATACATATCGAGAGATGGCAAAAAGTGACTCAGATTTTGATAGTATCCGCGAAGATGAGCGCTTTCAAGCTTTAATTCAATTACCACTATAAACACTAAACTAATGTAGCGATTAATTTAGCGATCGCTTTCACACTTCTACTGAAAATACTAACTGAAATTAAAAGCGATACCTATGAATGAAAAATTAAAAATTTCAACTATATTAAAAAAGGCAAATCAATGTCAGAAATAATCAATATTGAACAAGCAGTATTAGACAATTTGCGAATTCTCTCAAATGACAAGCAACAAGAAGTCCTAGATTTTGTTGAGTTTCTTGTAAAAAAAACAGTCAATCACCAGCAGTTAAACACTGAAGATTCAGATTCTAGTATCTCATTAAATCTCCAACAGCAAAAACGGCTATCTCTCCGAGAAATTGCCCGACTACCTGTAGCAGAACGTCACAAAATACTAGAACCTTTTATCGCCGCCATAGCCGAAGATTTTTTGAATGACCCAGAATTAACAGAGTTTGCCGTTCTGGATGGTGAAGACTGGGAAACCGAGAATGACTAATCCTAAAAAAGGTAAGATTTGGTTAGTGCAACTTGATCCAACCAGAGGACAAGAAATTCAGAAGACTCGCCCTGCTGTTGTGATTAGTTCTGATATCTTTATTTCTATACCAATGCGAATTATTATTCCTGTGGCAACATGGCAAGCTAAATTCCAAAATCGCCTTTTCATGATTCCTATCCAGCAGACTAATGAAAATGGCTTAGACTCCAACTCAGCAGGTAATGTTTTGCAAGTTCGTAGTGTAACAACTGAGCGATTTGTCCGGTGTTTAGGAAAAGTTTCAACAGCCGTTATGCAAGAATTACTAGATGGTTTAATTATCTGTATTGATTATGATCCTGAAAACAACGACTGAAAAAGAGTATCTTTGAAAAAAATACAAGTCAGATGTAGCGAGTACAATCTCATTTCTACTGAAAATAAAGGCAATTGCCGAGTTACAGACAAGCATCACCAAAATAGCCTCAAATAAATACTCACGGTGAACTAATTCCTAACGCATCCCTCAAAGGAGAGAGATAGGAGCCGAAACCCTGTTGTAAAATAGACTTATAAGAATTCGGGGGGCCATTTAACTGGTCAAAAACGCCTATAGAAACTATTTTTGGAAATCTCCAAGGTTTGAAGTCCAGCCAGCTGAAACAACTACAGCGGCTGTATCACCAGCGCATACCAGGCGATCGCATCACCACGCCTGAGTTTTCCCAGCGTATGGCAGCAATTAGCACAGAAGTCAATCAGCCTGTGTGCGCCTACATCAATCGTCGCGGACAAGTGATCCGCGTCGGGGTAGGCACACCGCGTCAAACGCAAATACCACCGCTAGAATTGCCGCGTTACGGTGCAGAACGACTCAGTGGTATTCGTTGTATTGCCACCCATCTGAAGCCAGAACCGCCAAATGAGGCGGCGCTCACGGCTATGGCACTGCAACGCTTAGATGCCTTAGTTGTCCTAAATATTACCGGAACGGGATTTACACGGCGGGGAGGCGGTTCGACTGGGTACGTCAAAGAAGCTTATTTAGCTCATCTGACACCCCAAGAGTCTCGCACCTTGATTACTAGTCCTGCTGCTCCCAAGGCAGGGGAAAGCCAAATCCAATCTCCAAGTTGGAATATATCGCCACCTCTGGACTTGGACGATCTGGCAGACCAGGATTTAGTAGACTTGGTAGAAAATCTGGAAGCGGAATTCCAGCGCGAATTTATCGCCCAGGAAGTAGATGCTGACCACGATCGCGTGCTGATTGTGGGGCTGATGACCAGTGAGATGACTCCTCTACAATTCCAAGACACCCTACTGGAATTGGCACGTTTAGTTGATACTGCTGGGGGAGATGTATTACAGACAATACAACAAAAGCGATCGCGCGTTCATCCCCAAACAGTAGTTGGCGAAGGTAAAGTGCAAGAAATTGCCCTAACTGCCCAAACACTAGGAGTCAATCTCGTTGTCTTCGACCGCGACCTTTCACCCTCCCAAGTCCGCAACTTAGAAATGCAAATTGGTATCCGGGTGGTTGACCGTACCGAAGTAATTTTGGATATCTTTGCCCAACGCGCTCAATCTCGTGCGGGTAAATTGCAAGTAGAACTAGCACAGTTAGAATACATGCAACCGCGACTCGCTGGTAGAGGTCGCACTATGTCCCGATTAGGTGGTGGTATTGGGACTCGTGGCCCTGGTGAAACCAAACTGGAAACTGAACGCCGTGCCATTGGGCAGCGCATTTCTCGACTGCAAAAAGAAGTGGATCAGTTGCAAGCCCATCGTTCGCGGTTACGGCAGCGACGGCAGCATCAAGAAGTTCCTTCGGTGGCTTTGGTTGGGTATACCAACGCTGGTAAGTCCACTTTGCTGAATGCTCTCACAAATGCAGAAGTTTATACAGCCGACCAGCTATTTGCCACTCTCGATCCCACGACGCGCCGCCTAGTAATTCCTCATGGCGAAACAGATGAACATCAGGAAATTCTGATTACAGATACGGTAGGGTTTATACACGAACTACCTGCATCATTAATGGATGCCTTCCGCGCCACCTTGGAGGAAGTCACAGAAGCCGACGCTCTACTACATTTGGTGGATTTGTCTCACCCGGCTTGGTTGCGTCATATTCGCTCAGTTAGGGAAATCTTGGCGCAAATGCCAATAACTCCAGGCCCGGCGCTGGTTGTTTTTAACAAGATTGATGAAGCCGATAGTGAGACACTGGCTCTAGCTAGGGAAGAATTTCCCTTAGCAGTATTTATTTCCGCGAGTCAGCGCTTGGGATTAGAAACCCTACGTCAGCGCCTTGCCAAGCTGATTGAATATGCCGTTGACTGTGGGTAAATACTGAATATTCCATCATATTTAATGTTAAGAAAACCCAGTAGTAATACTGGGTTTTTTATTGTATGAAGCCAAAAATAAAGTCTTTTTGAACTAAAGCTTGTATTATAGACAACTTCTAATTCAATCTCTAAAGTAGTAAAAGACTTATCACTAGGTGCATCAAATTTTACATAGATAGCAAACGGCAGATTCCCATCATTAGCAACTGAGTCTTACCATTTTGTTTTCCAAGCATTGATTAATATGAAACATCTATTTTCGACTTCAGCAGTACCCTGCTTTTTGGCTGCTACTGCCGTTGTGATGTCATCTTCCGCTTTTGCCCCAGCTAATGCTGCTTCGATGAATTTCACTATCAATGACTTCACCGGCGCGGATACTCAGGTGAAGTTTACCTTAGATGACGCAATGGGTCTGGCAAAGTTCAGTTTAAAGTAGATTATTTATCCACTGGCAGCAACACAATTGCTGACATCCGCGGTGTTTTCTTCAACGTTTTGGATGACTCACTCCTTAGTGGTCTCTAAGTAGTAGGTACAGATGTAACAGCTAGCAAATTTGGCCCTGCTGGAACAGTTGACTCTGTTGGCAGCAGTAACAACAATCTTAACGGCAACGGTAACCAGCAGAACTTCTTTGATGCTGGGGTAGAAATTGGTCAAGAAGGTATAGGTGGAGGAAAAGGTGACATTCAATCTACCATCTTTACCCTATCCCATAGTTCCAAAGCTTTAACGTTGGCTCAGTTTTCTCAGCAAAACTTTGGAGTGCGGTTAATGAGTGTCGGTTCTGGAACCAAGCGTGAAGGAAGTAGTAAACTCAAAGGACAAGCCCCTTACTACACTCCCCCGCCACCACCACCTCAAAAGGTACCTGAGTCTACTACAGTAGCTGCCCTTGGTCTATTTGCTCTGGGTGCGCTGAGAATACTAAAGAAAAAGGCTCTAGTGCCAGCTTCAATGACAGTTTCGTAGATAGATAGCTGCATTGGGACACACCAGATGCACCCCTTAAGAGAATATACGGTTAGCTTATATGTTCTCTATTGACATCAGGTGTGTCTCCATTAATCCTATAAAATCTGCTTATAGCGATTATCATTTGAATGGATACTCGTAGGGACACGGCATTGCCGTGTCCCTACGAGTATCTGTGGTTAATTATTTTTTTCTGTACCTTACCCATGCGGGAACCGCTCTATCAACCAGAAATTAAAACATAATATAGCAATCCTATTTGAGTTGTAAAAATTATCGTAGACGCGTAGCGGCTTGCCGCAGGCTACCGCCAACTCTCGGAGAGGCTTTGCCAACGTGCAGCGTCTCCAAGAGTTGCCGCCAAGAGCGCTAAGAGAAGAAGGAAAGAAGTTTACAAATCATTTGGGATGGCTATACATAACTGATTTATTGAGAAACTTGGTGTAAAGATAATCTGAGTCAAAAGTTTAGATTTAATATTTTGTTACCTAACCTTTATTTATGCAAACCTAGTTATGCATTTCTGAAGATAAAGTCAAAACGGTATAAGGCGGTTAGAATCAGTGGCAAAGTTCTAAAATTAAGAAGTATTAAATCAATTTGAGGACGTTATGGCTGCAAACGTAGAAATTTACACTTGGAGGACTTGCCCTTTTTGCATCCGTGCCAAAAGTTTGCTAAACAACAAGGGGGTTGAATTTATCGAATATAGTATTGACGGAGATGAGGTAGCCAGAAATAAAATGGCTCAAAGAGCAAATGGACGCCGTTCTTTGCCGCAAATTTTCATCAATGATGAACATATTGGTGGTTGTGATGATATCCACGCTTTAGACCGTCAAGGCAAGCTCGATGAGCTACTAACTTCTAGCAATAGCGTGTAGATTCAGAAGGTTTTGCGATCGCTAGCGACAAGCCCCTGCAAATTACGCGGCAGTCGCAACAACTCTGGGAGGGAGAGCAATGCTGCCTTGTTTACAGACTTTTTTATTACAAAAGTCATATCTGTCCATAAGACTTTACCCTCCAGGTTCTACTCAGCAGTACACATGTACGTCAATTGGTGAGAGCATCAAGAGATAATAATTGAATAACCATTTAATTTCTTGGTGATTGAGGTATAAAGGGTGAAACTGGCTTTTATCATTGATCCCATCCATCAGCTTGACCCATGTCATGATACCAGTGTTGCCCTGATTGAAGCAGCGCAAATCTTGGGACACGAAGTCTGGGTAACTCAGGGAAACCTGCTGAGTGTGGTGGATAGCAAAGCTTGGGCTGTACTACAGCGAGTTGAAGTTGTACCAGTGCAGTTGGTAGAGGGACGCTGGATAGCGGCAAATCCTTGGTATAAGTTGAGCGACTCCTCCTTTACTTCTTTAGAGACAATGGACGCCGTATTTATACGGACAGATCCACCAGTCAATGATTCCTACCTTTATGCCACCTACATTCTGGATTACATTGACCAAAATAAAACCCTGGTGATTAACAGTCCCGGTGGCATCCGAGGGGCAAATGAAAAAATGTACGCCCTCCAGTTTATCAAAGCGATTCCAGAAACAATTGTCAGTGCTGATAAGCAGTTTATCCGGCAATTTGTGGAAGCAAAAGGAGCTGCGGTTCTCAAACCACTGGGTAACAAAGCTGGGGAAGGAATTTTATTTTTGCAATCAGGCGATCGCAATTTTAACTCCATTGTCGAACTTAGTACCTTCCAAGGTCGAGTGCCAGTAATGGTGCAAACCTATCTACCGGAGGCAAAAGAGGGAGATAAGCGAATTATCCTGCTCAATGGTGAACCAATTGGTGCGCTCAATCGCCTCTCTAGTGGAACTGATTTTCGCAATAATATGGCAACTGGTGGTACAGTCGCTCAAACCGAAATTACCCCAAGAGAGGATGAAATTTGTAACCAAGTAGCTGATCGCTTACGCCAAGACGGCTTAATTTTTGTGGGTATTGACGTTATCGGTGGCTATCTAACTGAAGTTAACGTCACTAGTCCTACCGGAATTCGTGAGATTGATCGCCTAGATGGTACTCACCTTGGTCATCAGGTTATTCAATGGATTGAACAGACAATAAAAAGCAAAAAATAATTTACATTTATTTTTTTGCTTCGTGTCTAATTTATCGAACCGCCATCTCTACGAGATGCTACGCAAACGTGTAGCCTCTCACAGAGCGTGCGTAAGTCCTAAAGTAAATATATTCACTTGTACCGAATATAAGTTTAATGGATCGCGGGGGTAGATGTAGCGATGTCTACACGGGCTGTTCAGCGTCGCATCTGTAGTATAGCAAGGGACTGGGGACTAGGGACTGGGGACTGGGTGAAAAGCCTTTTTGTGTCTAAGTTTTATCATCTGTTAATGTCCTAACCACCTTGGCTGTTGCTATAAGACCCTGCTTTTTTATTCCAAAAGTACATCTGGACATTTGAGCCAGCAGACTCCTGCCCAAGTTCATTCTATAAGTAGCGTTAACGAGTTTTTTACCAATTAACAAAATTGGGGATGGCAACGAATTGCTTACCCCTGCTTTTGGTAAAACCCTGGAACTAGCAGATTTAATACAGCACTCAGCCTAACCTGAGACTGTTAATTTAACCTAAAATCTCAAATCCAAAATCTTTTAATTCCGTGGTGTTCGTCGGTTTCTCAAGAAGTCAGGTATATCTAATCCAGGTTTTTCTTTTGGTTCTGGAGTTGGAGTTGGAGTTGGGGTTGGAGTTGGAGTTGAGGTTGGGGGATTAACTGGGGGTTGCTGTGTTGTTGGTCGCTTCGAGGTATTAGGTGCGACTCGAACGTTAGCCACGCTTTGTTGTGGTACAGCTTGCACTTCACCTGTAAATCCAGTAGCAATTACAGTAATTCTTACCTCACCTTGGAGTCTGTCATCAATTACGGCCCCAAAAATAATATTGGCGTTGGGATCAACTACTTCATAGATTGCTTCTGCGGCTGCATTCACTTCATGCAAAGTCAAGTCAGTACCACCTGTAATATTAAAGACAACTCCTCTAGCGCCTTCAATAGAACATTCTAGTAACGGCGAAGAAATAGCTGCGATCGCAGCTTCTCTGGCTCTAGATTTACCAGAGCTAACACCAATTCCCATCAATGCTGATCCCGCATCTGCCATCACAGCTCGGACATCAGCAAAGTCAACGTTTACCAAGCCGGGGATCGTAATGATATCAGAAATACCTTGCACCCCTTGACGCAGCACATCATCTGCATAGCGAAAAGCTTCTTGTACAGGCGTTTGTTCGGGGATCACTTCCAGCAGTTTGTTGTTGGGGATAATGATCAGTGTATCTACTCTACTTTTTAGTCCTTCGATACCTTGTTCCGCTTGGCTGGTGCGGCGGCGTCCCTCAAAGACAAATGGACGTGTGACTACACCAACGGTGAGAGCGCCCATTTCTTTTGCTACTTCTGCCACAATCGGGGCTGCACCTGTCCCAGTGCCACCCCCCATACCAGCGGTGATAAATACTAGGTCTGCTCCCTCTAAAGCTGTAGCAATTTCGTCTCGTGATTCCTCAGCTGCCTTTTGACCAATCGCAGGATTACCACCTGCTCCTAAACCCCGCGTTAGCTTCTGTCCAATTTGCAATCTACTGGGAGCGCCTGCCAAAGTTAATGCTTGGGCATCAGTATTAATTGACCAAAACTCTACCCCAGAGACATCAGATTCGATCATGCGGTTAACGGCATTACCACCGCCACCACCTACACCAATTACTTTGATGTTGGCAACCCGACCAGGAACAATCTCGCCAATTCGGCTATTTTCCGCAAAAATCTTCTTATTTTCGTGATTTGGTCCAAAGTTCACCCCAGAGTTATTAAAGGGATTGGTCGAGTTAACTGCCAGAGAGAACCCCTGCTGTCCCGTAGATTGGGAATTTTTATAGGTAAGTCCTTGGTTATTATCAAGTGTCATTGGATTTGTGAAAGGGTAGATAAACGACTTTTTCAGGTGTTATTCACTTAAGAGTCAACTATAGTTTGACACTGCCACAATACTATGGCACTGTTCTTTATTGTTTTCACTACTCCCAAGCCTAACAGAATTGGCTGTGCGAAAATTTGCTATGGGATAAGCTTTTAAGGCAGCCGATCGCACAGCCAATTCTAGAGAAGTATACTGACATTTATCTAAAAGTGTTCTGTATAACTTCAACCAGACATTAATCTCTTCATTTTTCTCAACAGAAGACATAGCTTGTAAAGACACGCCACAACGCATCTTATCTGCCTCAATAATATTGTTAATAGGTTTCACCATTGGGAATGATTGCAACTTTAAACACAAAATTTACCTTATACTTACTTATCTTTAAGATTAAAGTAAGTAAAAATTTACTTGTCAGACTATACCTGATTAATTTGTTGTTTGGGGGGTCTTAATGGACACTTTGTTGGAACCAGAGTCTATCTTAGAGAACCCCCACTAGTATGGTCAACAAATCAATATTTTCCTAGAGGTTTGGTAACACAATAAGAATTACGGTAGAGAATAGTCTAAACTGATTGCCCAGAAGCAATGCTTACGCAACTTTGGGTGGCATTTTCCGTTACAGATTGAAACTTCGGTAAACTGTCTTTGGAAGTGTCCTGAACAGACCAAAGCTAGAGCGTTTTTGGCTCTGCACTTGGATGGCGGCATAAACCGCTCTCATCAGTGCCCTCCCAAAAGTGAGTCTGAATCTTAATGAAAAACTCAAGCATTTTTCTCTTTTCCGCACTGGGTTTAGTCAAAGAATGTATGGGCAGAAGGCATTTTGCACGCCATAGACCATCATCAGATTGTCCGACATCTTGCACCCCACCATTAGATGTTAGGGTCACAATTGAGAGTGTTTTACTCGCAATGGAGACTTTATGATTGATCTTCTCATTTTAATTAGAAGTTAATGCCGATTTTCGTGCGGTTTGCTGGAAAACTGAAAGTAATAAATATATTTATCAGCATAAAGCTTCTTAATTTACTAAGAGCGTTCAATACATTAAACATGCTAGTTGTTTTTAGGGATTTTAGGAGTTAATTTTTGGTCTTTTTGGTTCATCTGTACTAATGGTAATTCCGGATTTTTCAGATCAATATACTCTATTTGACCAGAATTGAGTTTTGCTGTTAAATGCCGCATTTGGGCAAGTACTTTAATTTGTTCAGACAACTGGGGGCCTGGAACACCAAGATGCACATCTCCTAGTTCTGTTTTCAAAATTAAATTCGTTGGATTTTGGCAATCAATTTCCATCACTTTCACAGGACTTTGGCTGACAGCTTGATGAAGCTGAGTCCAGTAGAGACAGTATTGTTTTGGTA
Organism: Nostoc sp.; assembly: GCF_036917275.1. Classification (GTDB taxonomy): domain Bacteria; phylum Cyanobacteriota; class Cyanobacteriia; order Cyanobacteriales; family Nostocaceae; genus Nostoc. The sequence continues at coordinate 105,596 of NZ_JBALDF010000024.1, read as the reverse complement.
ATCCAATTACTCTGAGATTGGGTAATTTCCGTGTGGGATTCAGTGATGTGTATTTTTCTAAAGGCATCCAGACCCCACTTGCATCTAGTAAGCCGATTATGACTTTTTTGTTGCTAGTACCCTGATTTTGCACATTTGGTGTTTGAGTCACCGCTACAGGGACTCGTTCTTGGATTTCGATAATTAATCCAGGAGGAAAGAGGCGGCGTCTAACGATCGCTTGGGCAATAATTGGTTGTTTTTTCAAAGAGTTAGCGATCGCTCCCGGTTCAATCCGCCACAAAGACTGGGGGTAAGATAGCACCAACAGTGACTGAGTTGTCTCATCCGACAATAATTGATTGCCTGATTTCATCACTATTTGTTTGGGAGTTTTTAGCACCCACACTGGTTGGACTGCTACCCACAGCAATCCACCCGCCAAACCGGTAATGGCAAAGGTTCGCCAAATAGCCTGAATAATTCTCATCTGCCGTTGCCGACGTAATTTCTGACGACGCTGGGCTAGATCCGTGCGGGAAAGTGATATTATGCCAGCCATTCAAACCCCTTTCTGGTTGCAGTCCAAATTCCTTTATGCGCTTGTATCATTATTAATTTCAGTAAACACTGTTGGCATCTATTAACCACTCTCCTCCAGACTTTTTTTATTTTTAGTAACACTTTACAGTAACAACACAAAGATCGTGGCGCTAGTCATCATTCCAATTAAAGTTTCCGGTGTCTAGTCTTAACCGACTGTTGTCTTTTTGACAAGTGATCATCAAATATTTTTTCTCTAAAGGTTACAAAATATTAATTTAGATATTTATAATTTTCTTACCTTGACAAATAGAATGTTAAATGATATACAAGTATTTCACGATCTCTGTATAGCTTGCTATAATTAATACCAGTTCTACTTGATCAGCTATACAAACTGAGAACTATCTAGTCTAGTAGCTTTTTTACTGATTTACTCAACCATAAAGGTTTGTGCCAGGTCAAACAAAAGCTAGAGATTGTCAAAACCTCAATAGCAGGTGTAAAAAGGACAGATATGCTTAAGGTTATTAGGGTCAATTAAATCTCTACCATACTACTGGCAGCTACCGACAGTGATCCAGCACTAAGTACTGTCACTTGCAAGACACTACCAACTTGCGAGCTAATCGTGTGCCTACATGCCGGCTAGAGATTTTTTGTATAAAAAATACGAATTAAACTGCATCTACACACACATCTACATACACATCTAGATACATGAAAACGACATTAAATTTGTCACGTTTTTATAAAGCATGTAATCCCAGCTACACGCTCAATATAAGTAACGTGCTAGATCGCCAGTATTACATAGATTTTGCTGATGTCCGTGGTTGCAAAATTGTCGAAGAATTGCAGCGGACTATCTGCCGGATTTCTCCTGATGAGCCAACCTGCCAGTTATTTACGGGTCACATTGGCTGTGGTAAGTCAACGGAATTGCAGCGCCTGAAGACAGAACTAGAATTGGCAGGATTTCATGTGGTTTATTTTGAGTCCAGTCAAGACTTAGATATGGCAGATATTGATGTCAGCGATATTTTGCTGAGTGTAGCTCGTCAAGTCAGTGCCAGTTTAGAAGGGATTAACATCAAATTCAAACCTGGTTATTTTACCAATTTGTTTAAAGAAGTAGGCGATTTTTTGCAAACCCCCATAGAGCTTTCTGGACAAGCAGAATTGTCCTTGGGTATTGCCAAAATTACCGCCAAAACCAAAGACAGCACCCAGATGCGGAATCAACTCAGGCAATATCTGGAACCACGTACCAGTAGTATTTTGCAAGCGATTAACGAAGAAATTTTAGAAAAGGCTATTGAACAGCTAAAGCTACGGGGTCAAAAAGGACTGGTAGTGATTGTAGATAATTTGGATCGAGTGGATATGCGTCCTTTAGCATCGGGGCGATCGCAACCCGAATATCTCTTCATCGACCGAGGTGAACAGTTACGCCGACTCAAATGCCACCTAGTTTACACCATTCCCTTGACATTAATTTTCTCCAATGAATACGAGACACTAAAAAATCGCCTGGGAGGAGGGATTGCGCCAAAAGTACTGCCGATGGTATTAGTGCGACAAAGAGATGGCAGTGATTACGAACCAGGGATGTCACTAGTGCGCCAGTTAGTCTTAGCAAGAGCTTTTCCAGAAGTTCCTTTAAATGCAAGGCTTTTATTAATTACAGAATTATTCGATCACTCTCAAACCTTAGATCGTCTATGTCGCGTTAGCGGTGGCCATATTCGTAATTTATTGGGTTTACTTTATAGCTGCCTGCAACGACAAGATCCACCTTTTTCTAGGGACTGCTTAGAAGCCGTCATTAAAGACTACCGCGACGATCTGCTATTAGCTATTGATGAATCCCAGTGGGAATTATTGTTTGAAGTAGTGCAGCAGCAGAGAGTTAAAGGTGAGTCTGACTACCAGAGCTTACTACGAAGCATGTATTTGTTTGAATATCGTGATCCTCTGGGGCGCTGGTTTGGCATCAGTCCAGCTTTAGCAGAAACACAAAAAGTCCTTGCTTGGCAACAAAATAAGTAATAGTGCTGGGTGAGTCAATTATCATTAGTCCTTTGTCGTTTGCCATTGGACTAATAACTAATAACTAATGCCCAATGCCGAATAACCAATGCCCAATGTCTAGTAACCAATGATTAATGATAAGCAGCTACACGTTTACACCAAAGAAAATCAGCATACTTTGCAGAGACTGATTAGAGCGATCGCGTTTTCCGAAGGTCAATTTGCCCTGATTTTAGTTCGGTGTAACTATGAGCAATTACGTGAGCAAATATTAGAAAATATTCGCTCCATCACTAAAGACATCAATATCAGAGAAATCGTTCTCAATCCACCAACTACTTCCTTACACAGCACAATAGTCTCAGAACTATTTCTAGATAATCCTGCCGTCGTTACAGACTCTTTGCCATCTGCTGTTATGGTTTTCGGTATTGAATCAGCTATTGACCTGGAAAACTTACTTACAGGTATCAACCAAGCACGAGATATCTATGCCGCAACTTTTCCATTTCCAGTGGTATTGTGGTTACAAGATGAAGTGGCATCATTACTGTCCAGATTAGCGCCTGATTTCAAAAGTTGGGCTGCAACCACTATTAAATTTGAAATGGCAAAAGCAGATTTAATTGATTTGATCCAGCAAGAGGAAGAATCTTTATTTGCCAAAGTTTTAGAAGCAGGTGCTGAAACATTTTTATCTAATGCCTCCCTAAATCTAGATCCTAAGTCCCAACACCGCCACGAAATAGAAGCAGCCCGTAATGATTTGCTACGCCTCTATAGCTTTCAATTAACACCAGGATTAGAAGCTAGTTTAGAATTTGTATTGGGGCGAGATAAATATGCCAACGATCAAATTAATGGTGCTTTAGGCAATTATCAAAGAAGCCTAGCATTATGGCAGCAGGAAATCAGGATAATAGCAGAGTGGGAGAGTAATTCTTCTTTACCCACCTCATCTTTACTCAAGCAAGCAATAGTATTATTCCATCTGGGGCTGTGTTATCACCGAATGGCAGACTTACACCAGAATAATAATAGTAGCTATTGCGAACATGCTCTCTTGTGGTTTAAACAATGCTTGGAAGTATTGGAGGAAGTACAAAGAGAAGACTTAGTGGCTAAATTTATTTTGCCTGCTTGTGAAATGCTGCAACGTTTACAAGCTTGGGATGACTTAAAAAAATTAGCTCAAAAGTCATTACTTTTACATAAAACTTATGGAAGTCCTGCACAAGTTGCTCAAAATTATGGCTTTTTGGCAAATGTGGCAGCTTCTGAGTCGAATTGGGTACTGGCTCATGAATTAGCGAATACAGCGCTTTCTATCTCCGAAGAAGCAACAGAAGTTTCTCTGCGAGATGCTTTGCAAACACGAGGACAAGAAAGTTGGTATCTTCTCTTACTAGCACGTACACAGCGGCATTTAGGTAAGTCGGAGGAAGCTATCAATAATTTGGAATGGGCGAAAGTAGTTTGTGAGTTACAACATCAACCATCACTTTATCTAGAGATTTTAGAGGAATTGCGATCGCTTTACTTTTTTGAGCGTCATGACTATACAGAAGCCTTTAAGCTGAAGCAAGAAAAAATTCAAATAGAACATCAGTATGGCTTTCGTGCCTTCATTGGGGCAAGTCAGTTGCAGCCGCAACGCTCTAAAATTAACCCAGCATTAGATCCTCAAAAAATACCGTTTATTCCTGAGGGGGTTGCCCAAGAAATATCTGCTTCTGGACGACAGCAAGATATCAATCGTTTGATTGAAAGAATTACTCGTGCTGACTACAAACTCACAGTAATTTATGGACCATCGGGTGTAGGTAAAAGTTCAATTCTCAAAGCTGGTTTAGTACCAGCTTTGAAAGGAAAAGTTATCGGTGAACGCATTCCTATACCTATTGTTTTGTCTGTTTACACTGATTGGATTACAGTCTTAGCAAGCAGTATAAACCAAGCCTTGGCACATACAGAAATATCGGTTAATCTGAACTCTACACCTACTATACTGCTTGAGAAAATTCGGTTAGCAGTTGAGCGCAATTATACGATAATTCTTGTATTAGACCAGTTTGAAGAATTTTTCTTTGTTAGTAATCCTCGCACACAAAGAATAGAATTTTACAAATTTTTTAGTGAATGTTTAAATGTCTCATTTGTAAAAATTATTCTTTCCTTAAGAGAAGATTATTTACATCATTTATTAGAATTGGAACGGTTGAGCCAAAAAAATAGTATTGGACTATATGATTTAGGCATAATTAATAAAAATATTCTCGATAAGGACATTCGCTACTATTTAGGGAAATTCTCTAGCCAAGATGCTAAAGCCATAATTCACAGTCTTACTCAACGTTCCCATTATGAACTGAGTGATGAATTAATTAACCGATTAGTCCAGGATTTGACAGGAGAACTAGACGAAGTACATCCGATTGAATTACAAATAGTAGGTGCTCAACTACAAATAGAAAACATTACCACACTCGGAGAATACAAGCTTTGCGGTGGCTCGGCAAAATTGGTGGAACGCTGGCTTGGGGAAGTTATCAAAGACTGCGGTCAAGAGAACGAAGAATTAAGCTGGAAATTATTATTTGAATTAACTGATGAAAAGGGGACGCGACCGTTAAAAACTAAAGCTGATTTAGCGGCTGCATTACTTAATAATCAGGATATAGATACAATATCAAGCTTTGACACAGTTGGGGAACTGATTTTAGAAATATTGGTGGGTTCTGGGTTGGTGTTGCTAATCAGAGATGAATTAGGCGATCGCTACCAGCTAGTTCACGATTATTTAGTTGAACCAATTCGCCAAAAAAACAACTATGGTATGGTCGCCGAATTAGAAAAAGTCAAATTAGAAAAAACTAGAGCTGAAGTAGCCCAAAAACTTAGTCAAAAGCAACTCAATTTGGTATTGCAACGGCGACTGCGGGAAGCACGGATAGCAGGCGCAGTGCTGGCAATTATGGGGGGAATAATAGCAGCATTATGGTGGCAAGCCGACTTGCAAAAAAGAGTAGCAATCCGCCAAACTGTACGAGCTGAACGCAGTGAAACCAACTTGAGGATTAGTGGAATTACTGCTGCTAGCGAAGCTCTTTTTGCCTCTAATAAAGAGTTTGATGCTTTATTAGAAAGTTTGCGGGCTTGGAGAGGACTTAAACAAGCAGATGGAGTGCAGCCAGATACCCGAATGCGGGTGGTGACAGCCCTGCAACAGGCAGTTTATGGGGTAACGGAGGCTAATCGCCTGGAAGGGCACACTGATATTGTCTGGGGAGTAACTTTTAGCCCCGATGGTCAAACCCTAGCGTCAGGTAGCCGAGATCAGACGGTGAAAATTTGGCGTCCTAACGGTGCCTTACTCCAAACCCTCAAAGGGCACACTGATGCTGTCACCTGTGTAAGTTTCAGCCCAGATGGTCAAACCCTAGCCTCCGCCAGCCTTGACAAAACAGTGCAAATCTGGCACAAAAACCCGATTACGGGTGAATTTGACCCCAAGCCATATAAAACCCTGAAAGGACACAAAAATTGGGTTTACAGCGTTAATTTCAGTCCTGATGGTGAGTTGTTAGCTACTGGCAGTAAGGATACAACCGTAAAACTCTGGCGCAAAAACGGTAGCTTAGTAAAAATACTGAGAGGACATCAAGGGTGGGTTAACTGGGTAAACTTCAGTCCTGATAGTCAATTCATCGCCTCAGCCAGCGACGACAAGACAGTGAAAATCTGGCGACGGGACGGTAGCCTCGTCACAACTTTACAGGGACATCAGCAGGGTGTGACTGTAGCTGTTTTCAGCCCCGACGGCAAACTGTTGGCGTCAACAGGTCGAGATAAGACAGTGAAACTTTGGCTGCGGAAGAATAACAGCACTAAAGACGGTTTTGATTTTATTCTTTACAAAACTTTACGGCAGCATAGCAGTACAGTGTGGAGTTTAAGCTTTAGTTCCGATAGTAAAAAGTTAGCTTCCGCAGGTGAAGACAATACCATAAACCTCTGGAGTATCACTGGCAGCTTACTCAAAACCTTCAAAGGACACAGTGATGCTGTTGTCAGTTTAGCTTTCAGTCCAAATAACAAATTACTGGCTTCAGGAAGTTATGACAAAAGCATAAAACTATGGAGTTTAGATGCTCCAACACCATCTATTCTTCAAGGGCATCAGAAGCGAGTTTTGAGCGTTGCTTGGAGTCCTGATGGTCAGATGCTAGCTTCTGGTAGTAGCGATCGCACTGTCAAACTTTGGCGACGATACACCAGTAGTGGCGAGGTCAAAACCCGACTTTACAAAACTTTGGTGGGGCACACAGATAAAGTTCCTAGTGTCAGTTTTGACCCCAAAGGTGAAATGCTGGCTTCAGGAAGTTATGACAAAACTGTGAAACTTTGGCGGCTTGACGGTACTTTAATTATGACTCTCCACGGGCATAGCGATAGTGTGATGAGCGTGAATTTCAGCCCTGATGGTCAGTTTTTGGCATCAGCTAGCAAAGATAAAACGGTGAAACTTTGGAACCGTGAGGGCAAGTTGCTCAAAACCTTAGTGGGGCATCAGGGTTGGGTAAATAGCGTGAATTTTAGTCCTGATAGTCAGGTTCTAGCCTCTGCCAGTGATGACCAAACTGTGAAACTCTGGGGGCGAGATGGTACTTTGCTCAAAACTTTCTCGCCCCATGACAGCTGGGTGTTAAGTGTCAGCTTTAGTCCCACTGACGAGTTGCTGGCTTCTGCCAGTTGGGACAACACCGTGAAACTATGGCGACGGGATGGTACGTTGTTAAAAACCTTATTAAAAGGGTACAGCGATAGCGTCAATGCTGTAACTTTCAGTCCCAATGGTGAATTCCTCGCCGCCGCCAGTTGGGACAGTACAGTGAAGCTCTGGAGTCGTGAAGGCAAATTAATTAAAAGTCTCAATGGGCATCGCGCCCCAGTGTTAAGTGTCAGTTTTAGTCCAGATGGTCAAACACTAGCATCAGCTAGTGATGACAACACGATAATTCTGTGGAATTTACATCTTGATGATCTGCTTGTTCGTGGTTGCGATTGGGTGGGTGATTACCTCAAGCACAACCGCAATCTTGAAGAGCGCGATCGCCTTCTTTGTGATGGCATAACCAGTACAAACCCTTTTTAATTTATGAATAATTATTAATTTATAATTCTGAATTAAGTTGAAGCCTCAATCAGCAACCGCTCTTGGTTTAGCGGTTGATGAGGCGATCAGAGTTGTTAATTCAAAGCAAGAAAATAATTTTCGAGATGATCAGCCAAAGGAGCGATCGCTCTCCAAAACTTCATGGCTATTTTCTGCGGGAGCTTCTTGGGGCAAATTTGCCAAAAAGGCTTGTAGTCTCATGCGCTCAATATAAGGCCAACCTCCCTCAGACTCAATATCTTTCAGCAGTGAGTAGAGTTGCTGACGGTTAACAGGCAAACTCTCTTGAAAAACCCCATCCCGGATCTCTCTATGTAACTGCTCCAATTGCCTAAGCATTGCCAAAAGAGCTACAGTATTCTCTTCACAACCCTGAACTGCATCATACACCACAGTTGCGATCGCTTGCAGTTTACAGGACAACTCCCCTGATTCAAGATTTTTCTGCTCGTTCATTCCACCCTTTCCGTATAAATGAGGTCAACTCAAATTTACCGGAGATTTTTAATTTTCCCTAGTTTGCCACTGTTGATTAACTGTTACTCTACACCAGAAACTCTGCGGCAGGGTAGCTACTACCCATTTTGAGTAGCTGTAATAGCCTCAGAATCAGAAAAAGAAAATAATCTTAATATTCTGCTAAAATTTTTAGAGATTAAAGCCGCCGTCAATCGGATGGTAAGCAGTACTTTATCTATTTGCTAGCCAAGACAACTTCCACAAGTTGAATTACTGAGCGAAGCCGAAGTGTTAAGAAGTAATTCCCAATGTTTTTAAGGGAATAGCGGAGCCAGCGCTGTGCAAGGGTTCCAAGAGTTAAGGTGACTGGCATGGATTGCCGTTTATCCCCGTAGTTTTAGGCATTTGGACTAAAATTACCAACGTGGAAGTCTCAGCAATGGGTACTTTTAGCTAGCTTTGTGCAGATTTCTCCGAGCGGTGAATATAACTAGATTTGTATCTTTATTAAAGACAATTGCGATCGCTCCTAAAAGGGAGCGGTAAAGTTTAACATAGCCTCCACGGCAGCTAGATGTGATCAGGACGAGACTTTCTTGGATTTTGAGTACTTTGATTTTGAGTTAAAAAAAATCGTATGATCTGGCTGATTTCCCCATCAAACAATGGGTTGTATGTAGTAGCGTCACATACATAATACAAAAAGACTTGGGCGACGCCGCTTTTGCCACAGGCAAGGGCAAAGTGCGAAGTAGACTCCTCTCTTCGTGCTATTTTAGGCAAGCACTTATACCACTCTGTGTAGGGCTTACTCATCCACGCGTCCAACCCTAACAAATGCCACCAACAGTCAAACTGCTGGTTTTTTGCTTCCCTAGTTACACACATCCAAAATGGATGCAGTGTGCTACTTAGTCTGGGGCTTCTTACACCCCAAGCTCAAGAGAGTGAAACGTTTAAGTACGTTTAGCAGAGAAAAGTTTGAGTGGCGACTTCCAACCTATACGCCCGGACACTTGTTTCAACTCTTGCAATCAGAGCAACGCAGTGTCCGAACGAGGATGGCTTCTCGTCAGAGATCAAAGCTTCGATGCAGTTTTACAACTTAGATATTAATTTTTGAGATTGAGGTTAACCATGAGGTATCGCGCTTTAATTGTTGCATTCTTGGCTTTGTGCCTGGGGCTAATAACTGCTTGTAGTGATGCTCCTGCTACTAGTAGTAGAGATGTACTCACTTACGATCAAATTCGTGGCACTGGCTTGGCGAACAAATGCCCCCAACTAGCAGAAACAAGGCGTGGCTCCATTCCCATTGATTCTAGCCAGTCTTATGCCATCAAAGAACTTTGCTTAGAACCAACAAGCTTCTTCATCAAAGAAGAACCTGCTAATAAACGGCAAGAAGCAGAATTTGTTGCTGGCAAATTGTTGACCAGATACACTTCTACCATTGACCAGGTGCAAGGCAACCTAAAAATCAACTCAGATAAGAGCCTGACCTTTGTGGAAACTGATGGTCTTGACTTCCAAGCCATCACTGTGCAACTTCCTGGTGGTGAGCGAGTACCTTTCCTCTTCACCATCAAAAACTTGGTTGCTCAAACCCAACCTGGTTTGACTACTATTAACACCTCCACGGACTTTGAAGGCACCTTCAAAGTTCCTTCCTATCGTGGTGCTGCCTTCCTAGATCCCAAGGGTCGCGGTGTCGTCAGTGGCTACGATAATGCCGTGGCTCTCCCCGCCCAAGCCGATGATGAAGAACTTACCCGCACTAACGTTAAGCGTGCTGAAAATCTGAATGGCAAGATTTCTTTGCAAATCGCTAAAATAGATGGCTCTAGTGGTGAAATTGCTGGTACTTTCGAGAGCGAACAGCCATCTGATACAGATTTAGGTGCTGGCGAACCGAAAGAAGTCAAGATTCGCGGTCTATTTTTTGGACGGATTGAACCGACTCGTGGCTAAATTCTTTGGAGTTAGGTAACTGAGTAGCATTCAGAACTACAATTCTGTAAGCATCAGGTTTGATCATCAAAGTTAACTTCTTTGCCCCCATTTTCAGGGCTGTTTCATTTCTATAGAAGCCTTACAGAGACGAAAAGAGACAAAGTTTCAAGGGGAGACAAGAGAAAAATTTTTCCTTCCCTTGTCCCAACTTTTCAAGAGGCTTTGAAAGAATGAAACAGCCCTGCCTTTTTTGAAGGGAAAAGGTTAAAGCCGAACAAAATTGTGAATGAAATAATCATTGCAATTGGGAAAAGGTTGATACCTCGTTCTTATGGGTGACTCGATTCATCCCTTTACCCCGTACCCTTTCATTAAAAGACTATAAACTTAAATGAAACAAAGGGCATGTTGCCCTTTGTTTCATTTAATTCCGTAAATATACATACTATTTCTAAATATTATTAGTAATTTTAAATTATTGGATGAGTTTCAGTTGAAAAGACACGTAATTATACTGTGAAAAAAATTATTGCTTATCCACAAACATCGTGACCAATGTTGTTTTGTTTCTATAAACTTAGCTTGAGCATTAATTAATTAAAGTTAAGTAAAATCTCGGTTTGATATCTAGTAATTAATTTTATATTTTATTTCTATGTAGTTCTAAAAACAGCTACAGAGCGGATCAAAGATAAATAACGATTTCGCCCATTTAAATTTTGCTCGATTGTCAAGCAACTATATGGAATTTTTTCTAGGAAAACTTTGTTGTTTTCCATAGAATTTTGCGATGACATATAGTCCGATATTCTCTTTGATATCGTGCGATCGCCTACGGCGGGCGGCTACGCCATCGCAGCTAAGTTTAAAAGTGAGTAATTGGTTGTTAATTTACTTAATAAACACGGTGCTATGCCTACCACAGTCACCAATGAACTAAAACATGAAATTTGGCAGTTGTTGCGAGAATATCAGCAATCTCGGTCAGAAAATGTTCGCAATCAACTGGTAAAACTCAACTTTGGACTTGTGAGAAAAGAAGCTCACTACTGGACGAATCAATGTCATGAAACCTACGATGATTTGCTTCAGGTTGGGTGTTTGGGTTTAATCAGAGCTATTGAAAAATTTGAACTTTCCAAAGGACATGCCTTTAGTTCCTACGCTCTTCCCTATATTCGGGGTGAAATTCAACACTATCTCCGAGATAAAGGTGTCACGGTGCGAATTCCTCGGAAGTGGTTAGCACTACAACAGCAAGCAATAGGAGTGTCACGTTCTTGGCGTGAAAAGCATAATCGCCAACCAACAGACTCCGAACTAGCAACTGCACTGGAAATTTCTCCAAACGAATGGCAAGAAATTAAATTAGCATGGGTAAATCGTGCTCCCTTGAGCCTTGATGTGCCAATCCAAGATGGAGAAGAAGGCTCTACCTGTTTGGGAGAATTGGTTCCAGATCCTCACTATCGCAGCTTTCAATTGGCACAAGAAGACCAACTTCGCTTGCAACAAGCATTAGTTCAGCTCGAACAACGCACCCGCGATGTGTTGGAATGTGTGTTTTTACAAGATTTGACACAAAAACAAGTTGCAGAACATCTGGGAATCAGTGTCGTAACGGTTTCCCGTAGAGTCAAGAAAGGTCTGGATTTGATGAAAGAGCTTATGGGTGTAGGAGACGATTAACTGCAAATCAAAACCAAGCCGCAGTTATGCTGAGTAGGCAGTGCTAAAAAGAACCCTTGAAATGTCAAAAATTAGGTTATAAAGAGAACAGACTTTGCCTTTGATCCAAATTTCAGGCATGTTGATTTGCACTTTTCAATTTTCCAATGGCTTTTGAGAACAGCTCATGGGCAGAAATTCAAAAATTACAATTGTAGCTATTTTAACTTTGGCGATCGCTGGATGTGCTTCTGAAGATACACAACAAGCCATCAATCCTGCGCCGATTCCCAAAATAGCAGCAAAGTCGCCCCCAGCGGCTCAATCCTTTAACAATCCAGTGATACCTGCCAAACAGGTTTCACTAGTTACTCCTACATCTGTTAACTTGATTCAATCTACTAATGCTACAGAGCGGACACGGCTAGTTGTGCTATCAAAAGACCGAAGTGACCCGTTTGCACAAATTTTTGGGCAGGCGGTTGCCGGAATGCCTAAAACATCTGGAAGACCTGTTCCTGTGTTGCCTAAGCTACCTACTGCATCACTAGCAAGACGAAAACTTCCAACACCCACCGTAGTACGTAGCATACCTTTAAATACAAAGAAAAATAACATTGCTTTTGTACCAAAAAAAGTCAATCATACCTTGACTTCAGTCTTGCCTAAAGTTTTACCTCAAGTTATCCCCAATCCCACTTTAGTATCTGTATTGCCACCACCAGCACAACCTGACTTAGCAAGGGCAGTTCTTGTGACTGGTGTAGTTCTAATTAGTAAGGAACCGCAAGCAATTATCAAAGTACCGGATGAGCCGACAAGTCGCTACGTGCAGGCGGGACAGCGATTAGCAAATGGCGTACTGGTTAAACGGATTGAAATGAATCAGGGCTACAACCCCATTGTGATTTTGGAACAATATGGTATTGAAGTTGCCAAAATGGTAGGGGAAGGGGCTGTCAATTCAACACCGTCAGCTGCATCTGCTACCGGCAATCCTACTTCAGTGACAACGCCCCCCTTAAATTCTTTTAATGTTGGAGCTTAATAAAGATGGAGATTAAGGAAAAAATTGAGTTTCCTGGTTTGCCTTTAGCTGTCTATAGAGAGATAGCAGCTCATTTACGTCAAGTCGAAGGGGTAGAAGTGGATTTAATTCCCCAGTCATCCCAACAGTTTGATTACAATCAAAGTCAAATTGGTGGCTTGTCCATCTCGTGGACAGCAAACTCTGGTTTAGAAAGTCGGCAACGAGTTAACCAAATTTTGGCTTACTATCAAAATCGCTAGATGAATCCTATTTGATTTCGTTCAAATCGAAGCCTCAGATTCCCAATTTTTTACAGAAGTTGGGAATCTTGTTGTTCACGAATAATTAAGTACGTCTATAGTGGATGACGACTTTATACCAATTTTTTGTAAAACTGCATAAAATCAACCTTCGTTAGACTTGGGGCTTAAGCCCCAAGTTTTGGAACAACCTCACAGGTAATCGGTATCAATTAATATCAAATTATTGAATTTAGCTGAAAACTTGCGTACTTAAAAACTTAAAAACTAAATACCTGAGTATCCGTACTGCAAAATCTTAATTTCGTCAGGGATTAGACTGACAACGACATCATCTGAGTTGAAAATATGGAACTGTACGGGAGGCTACATCATATTAGCAACCCGCAGGACAACTACTGATTAATCAATTCACAGTGAAGGTTTGATGATGAAGGAATTGGGTGTGTCTGAAGTGAAAAGTCATGGCGCTCGTCGCTGGAAATATTTGTTTTTCCCATCCCTGAAAGCAGCAAATGTCTATTTGAATGAACAGCCCGATAAAACCAAAATGATCGTGCGTCCCTCTAACCTGGAATATATTTTTGTGGAATTAAGGAGACGCCAGTTAGATTAACCTCATCCTCCTAACTGTCGCAGCATGGCTTCTACCCTGTTGACGCCTTCTGAATCATTGCGCCGCTTGTACAAGTCACGGGCTTTCTGAAGCAAGCTGTTCGCTTGTTTGGTTTGTCGTCGCTGTTTATACATCGAACCCATCAACTCATAAGTCTGGGCATTGTTCTTATCCAAGCCGATTGCTTGCTCGTATGCCCAGGTAGCAGCACTATAGTCTCCCATACGAGATTGCGTCACAGCCAATCCTAAATAGGCGTTAACATTGTTACGGTTCAGCTGTATGGCCCGACGGTAGCCTTCCTTTGCCCCAGGCGTATCGCCCAAATTCGCTTTGATGTAACCCACAGCGTAGTAAAAATCACTATTGTTAGGGTTGATGGCGATCGCCCGACGATAAGCTGTTAATGCCGCCTGATAATTTCCCTGTTGAGCGTACAAGTAGCCAATACCTGAATGAATTTTAGCATTCTTGGGATCTAGGCTAGCTGCTTGCTGATAAACAGCGATCGCCCCACCATAATCGCCGGCATCCACTAACCTCCGTCCGTCTTCTAGTAGTTGCTTTAATTGTGGGTTTTTGCCTTGTGCCACTAATACCTGAGCCTGAGCCACTGAAGGTATGCTGAAAGCAAAACATCCTAATAACACCACACTAAACACAAATGATGTTGGCTTGTACACAGTAAAATTCCTGAAATTTTAGATGACTTTTTTTCTTGTACATTAAAACAAAAATATGGACTTTTGAAAACTGTATTTATTCGTATGAATTAAGATATTCATAGTTCATTCATTATAATCAGTGCTATATCACAGAGTCTTTAGTTAAAGATGAAATGCGAAGTATAAATGCTGAAATGATGTTACTTTACATATAAATTCAGAACAGCACCAAAATTACACTCTTTCTTATCAGTAGTTATACGTGTAAATCCTCAAAAACGAATAGGTGATACGCCAATCCGATAAATTATTGAATATTAATTCCTCTTAAGGATTTTACTTAATAACTTGCTAACTGTGTATCCAATTTTTCTTTCTTTATACTACCTTTAGCAAAACCACACACTTTGCGAGCAGTCGTTCTCTATCGATTGTCTACATCCTTTTTTGATCATTACACGATAAGATAAATTCAAAAAGCAAAATGGTCCTTCAAATCCTGATTCATTTTTAGGACAATACTACAAGTGAAAGCGCAGTTGCAATGGTACTTCGTACCTGATGAAAGCGATCGCAGTCTAAAATTGTGTGAGAGTATATTTATTAAACCTATCTCAACGCAGGCTAATTAGGGATGTGTAAATAAATTTACACTGATTAGAGGATTTTAATAATAAATATTAACCTATATGCTATCTGGGAGGCTAATTTATGATTATAACTACCACTGATGTGATTCAAGGAGCCGTTATTGAGTCATATTTAGGCATTGTGACAGCAGAAGTAGTTTACGGCAGCAATTTCTTGCGGGATTTTTTGGCTGGAATTCGAGATATTATTGGTGGACGCACTGGTAGCTATGAGCGTTTATTTGAGCAGGGTCAACGCAAGGCATTAGAAGAATTAGAACAACGAGCACAACGTTTAGGAGCAAATGCTGTGATTGGGATTGAAATTGATACTGGCACAATTAATATTGACCAGTCAGGAGTTCTATTACTGATTACTGCTACAGGCACCGCAGTCAAGATGCGTTAATATTTTAATGGTTGTCTAATTAGTTTTTTTAGTATCTTTTGATCATGTTTATAAACTTTTGTATGAAGTTGAATTTCATATAGAATAAAAGCTGGGTGACGATAGCAGCTAATAACTGTATTGTAAATTAAAATTTTTTATTTATTTTATGTGGGGAATCTTTAAAAAACTATTAATATAAAAAATAAATCCTAAATTTTATTAAAGTTTATTAAGAAAGTCTATTTTTTATCACCAAAGATAGATTTATTAAATATTTCTATTGATAGATATAAAAACAGATCATTTAGCTATTTAATTTTAAGCATAAACATGAATATACCTGAGCAGCAATTTTGCTGAAACAGGATTGGAGAACATAAGCTATGTCATACGTAAATCGGACAGGTGATGACACAATTCCTACTGGGTCTGTGGTAACAGGCCGAGTAAGTGAATATCATGATCTTGTTCGCTGGGGGCCGATTATTTCTGGTTTGTTGGTTTCCTTAGCTACCCAATTAATTTTGAGCGCTATAATTGGTGCGTTTGCGGCAGGCACAGTTGAAGATTCAGGTGCACCGAGATCAATTGCCTCTAACGCTGCGGGTAATGCGGGGCTTTGGTCAACTATCGCTTTACTAATTTCTTTATTTACTGGTGGTTGGGTTACAGCCCGTGCTTGTGGACCGATGAACCGCAATACAGCTCTTCTTAACGGCGCAATTCTTTGGGCAACGACTTTGGCTGTTAGCTCATGGCTGTTAGCAAGTGGAGTATCTGGTGCTTTTGGTGTTGCTGCTTCCAACGCTGGCGCAGTCATAAACCAGGTACAACAGCAAGGTGGTGTTAATGTACCACAAGCAAACATAAGTGCCCAACAAGCTCGTGAAGCGGCAGGTAATTTACGTTCAGGATTGTGGTGGTTTGTATTTGGTTCTTTGTTGGGTTTAATAGCCTCAATGATTGGAGCCGTAACTGGATCTCGTAGTCCTCGGGCTAACAATTACAATCCTTAAAGAATTGTTTGACAAACAAAATGTTATCAACTTTAAAAGCACCTTTTTCAAGGTGCTTTTTGTTTATTATTTAAGGCTGACATTTGTAGTGTCCAATTAATTCTGCCGTTGCTAAAACATGACTATCAATTGCTGCCAAAATATCTATTTATAAGACTGCGGGCTTTAATTCATATATTTTTTATACATAATGCATGAACTTCATCATTTTTTAGATAGCGAAATTAGTAGTACATAGTAACTAAAAATAAGCAAAATTACCAATACATCTTATCTGTTAATATCCCGCTTATAAGCAACAGAAATGCTTTTTATAAGCGGGATATTTTGCATGATTATTTTTTCAAAGTAAATGAAACGAAAACTTCACTACTACAGTTCACCATTTCAAATATGAAGCTTCAATTCCCTGTTCACGTCGAATTTTGCCATCTTTTTCAAACCAGGAAATTAGTTGCTGTGCTGTCAAATCTTCAATAGCAACGCCGTACTCTTGAGCGATATACTTCAAAAGCTTAAGTGATGAAATGGTCAATCTTGTTAAAAACTTTTCTGGGGAAGACAACAAAGCTGCGTCTACTTTTGCTGACTCTTCCAGGGTTAAAAATTGTGCTGATGGTTGCTGCGGTAATACGTCCATAAACGCTATCTCAAACTTACTTGATTATTGGGGAGTGGGGAGTAGTTTTCACTATAGGACTTACGCAAAAATTGCCAACTTCGCTTAATTTATCGAACCGCCAAGACGCCAAGAGCGCCGAGAATTCGTAGAGTGTGCGTAAGTCCTACACTAATGACTAATGACGAATTTGTACCAAATAGCCACAACGATGTTCGCCGTTGATAATCCAGTGGGTGCGTTCTACGGTACAATCAGGTAAGACGGCTGCAAACATTTCTAATTCGTGACCGCAGATGCTGGGGAAAGACTCGGCAACGTTAGAAATAGCGCAGTTATGCTCCATTAAGATAAAGCGATCGCTCTCAAAGCAGTCATTCACATCAACAGGGTGATACTCCGCCATGAAGCCTTCCGCTTTTCTGAACTCTACTAAGTTAGCTACCCGTTCGCGCAGTGAACCGCTACCCACGCGATCGCGGTATTCTAGTGCTTTGCGCTCCCACTGTTTCTGTAAAATCGATTTAAATTGGTCGTGTCCTACCGTTTCGGCTAAGGTGTCTAGCAGCGAAACCGCAAAATGACCGTGGCCATCACCAAAGCGATCGCTCATTGTTCGATGCAAGCGATCGCGTCCTTGACGACTCAGTTGATAAAGGTGCTGCGGCCGCCCCATCCCCGCCGCCTGCACTGATGTCGAATACAAAACTAGCTCCTCCGTCTCCAAATCTTTGAGATGCCGACGAATCGCTTGAGGGGTAACGTCTAAAACTTCAGCTAGCTCCAAAGCCGTTGCTTTTTCATGTTTGTGCAGATACTCAAGGATATCTTGCTTGGTTGAGGACTGGTGGATAGTCGCCATCTTATAGTTGGTGCGAGACGTTTAGCGAACGTCCCAAAAATTTCTTTGAAAATTTGACTTTGACAACAATGTTGTTGTTAATTTAGCGTAAAATGAAGATACATTAAACAACATAGCTGTTGTCTTAGTCTCTACAACTATTCTAGCAGCCGTGTAACCATTCCGTAACGTGATATGGGCGACTAAAGATAAAGTCCGTCTCCCATCTTAAAAGAGTTCTGAACACGAGAGATTATTACTGATGAGTGCCACTGTCAAAACCTTAGTCAACCAACCCTACAAGTACGGCTTTGTCACCGATATTGAAGCCGACACAATTGAGCGTGGACTAGACGAGGACGTTATCCGCTTGATTTCTTCTAAGAAGAACGAGCCGCAGTTCATGCTGGACTTTCGCCTCCGGGCTTATCGCCAGTGGCAAAAAATGACGGAACCAACTTGGCCGAATGTCAAGTATCCGCCAATCAATTATCAGGATATCATTTATTACTCAGCGCCAAAACGCAAGAAAGAAAAACTAAATAGTTTGGATGAAGTTGATCCAACCCTTTTAGAAACCTTTGAAAAGTTAGGTATTTCTCTATCCGAACAGAAGCGACTGGCAAATGTCGCCGTCGATGCAATTTTTGATAGCGTTTCTGTCGCCACCACATTTAAAGAAAAGCTAGCGGAAGACGGCGTTATTTTCTGCTCGTTTTCGGAAGCATTGCAAGAACATCCAGAATTAATCAAAAAATACCTGGGTAGTGTTGTTCCTATCGCTGACAACTATTTTGCTGCCTTGAACGCCGCCGTATTTAGCGATGGTTCTTTTGTCTATATTCCTAAAGGGGTGAAATGCCCAATGGAACTGTCTACCTACTTCCGCATCAACTCTGGTGATACGGGACAATTTGAGCGGACTTTGATTGTCGCAGAAGTTGGTAGTTATGTTTCTTACCTCGAAGGTTGCACTGCACCGATGTATGACAGCAACCAATTACACGCCGCCGTTGTGGAACTTGTCGCCCTCGACAATGCCGAAATTAAATACTCCACTGTGCAAAACTGGTACGCTGGAGATGCCAACGGTAAAGGCGGTATTTACAACTTTGTCACCAAGCGCGGTTTGTGTCAGGGCGTAAATTCCAAGATTTCCTGGACTCAAGTAGAAACAGGTTCGGCAATTACTTGGAAATATCCTAGCTGTGTGTTGGTGGGTGATAACTCTGTGGGTGAATTCTACTCGGTAGCGCTGACAAATAATATGCAGCAAGCTGATACTGGCAGTAAGATGATTCACGTAGGTAAGAATACCCGCAGTACAATTATTTCTAAAGGAATCTCCGCAGGTAATTCTAGTAATAGCTATCGGGGTTTGGTGAAAGTTAATCCGACGGCAAAAGGGGCGAGAAATTATTCCCAGTGTGACTCGATGCTGATTGGGGATAATGCTCATGCGAACACTTTCCCTTATATTCAGGTACAAAATAACACTGGGAAGGTGGAGCATGAAGCTTCTACTTCTAAGATTGGGGAAGATCAGTTATTTTACTTTGCTCAACGGGGTATTTCTTCAGAAGATGCAATTTCGATGATGATTAGCGGCTTCTGTAAGGATGTTTTCAATCAGCTACCAATGGAGTTTGCTGTGGAAGCTGATAAGTTGTTGAGTTTGAAGTTGGAAGGCAGTGTTGGATAAATGGAAGCAAGGATAAACACAGAGACATCGGTGTTCTGTGTTTATCTGGAAGAACGACGAACCGCCAAGACGCCAAGAGCGCAGAGAAGGAGAAGGGAGAAAAGATGATTTTTGAAAATAGTGAAGTTGTGCTGTCGGTACGGAATCTGACGGCTAATGTTGATGGGACACCGATTTTGAAGGGTGTGAATTTGGAGGTGCGATCGGGTGAAATCCATGCGATTATGGGGCCGAATGGTTCTGGTAAGAGTACCTTTTCTAAGGTGTTGGCTGGACATCCGGCGTATGAGGTGACTGGCGGTGAGGTAATTTTTCAGGGGCAAAATTTACTGGAGTTGGAACCGGAGGAACGGGCCAGAAGTGGTGTGTTTTTGGCGTTTCAGTATCCGTTAGAAATTCCGGGTGTGAGCAATTTAGATTTTTTGCGGGTGGCGTACAACTCCCGTCGCAAGGCGCAAGGTTTAGAGGAAATAGACGCTTTTGATTTTGACGATTTGATTGAGGAAAAGCTGGATGTGGTGAAGATGAATTCCAGTTTTCTCAGTCGGAGTTTGAATGAAGGGTTTTCTGGTGGTGAGAAGAAGCGGAATGAAATTCTGCAAATGGCGTTGCTAGAACCAAAGTTGGGAATTTTGGATGAGACTGATTCCGGTTTGGATATTGACGCGCTCAGAATTGTGGCTAATGGGGTAAATCAACTGGCAAGTCCAGAAAATGCCACAATTTTGATTACTCACTATCAGCGATTACTTGATTATATTGTGCCTGATTTTGTGCATGTGATGGCACAGGGGCAGATTATCACCAGTGGTGGTAAGGAACTGGCATTAAAATTAGAGTCTGGCGGTTATGATTGGGTGTTAGCAGAATTTGCAACTGCTGAGGTGGGTGTGTAATGAGTATTCAAGTATCTCAAAGTCAGGCTTCCAACACCTTGGTAAATGGAGATCCTTACCTGAGTGAGTTGTTAAATCAATTTCAGGGATTGATTTTCGAGGAAGTTCCTCAGCCGGAAACATTTGCTTGGTTACAACAAGTGCGCGATCGCGCTGCTAATTTTGTCCGTCACTCAACTATCCCCACTACCCGTGAGGAAGAATGGCGATTTACTGATCTGTCGTCTCTACAGCAAGTAAAATTCAATGTAGAGACACGAGAATTTTGGTCTATAAAATTTGATATCACACAACTGACTTTACCCGAAGCTGTTGATAGTAGGTTGGTGTTTGTCAACGGAATTTTTTCGCCGGATCTGTCATCTGTTGCAGATTTGCCAGAAGGTATATGGGTGGAAGATTTAGCTGGATTTCCTTTAGAATATCGCTCTCGCCTACAGAATTATTTAGCCCAAGAACAGGGTACGCAAGAAGTCTTTACTGCGTTGAATACTGCTACTTTCACAAATGCATCTGTAGTATGGGTGGGAAAAAATGTTGTCGTAGAAACGCCAATTCATTTACTATTCTTGTCTATTCCTGGTAATTCACCGATACTATCACAACCTCGTTCTTTAGTAGTAGCTGAATCTGGTAGTAGTGTTACGCTCATTGAAGATTATCTGTATCAACCAACAAACATAGAAGATCCAGATCAAATAGAACTTGGGGAAGTAGTTCACTTTACTAACGCAGTTACACAAATCTGGATTGAGGAAAATGCCCAGGTTAACCATACTCGAATCCAACGTGATAGTGCAGAGGCTTTTCATATTGGTAAAACATCTGTCTGGCAAGCTCGTGATAGTCGATATATAAGTCATGCCATAAATTTAGGCGCGAAGTTGTCACGGCACAATTTAGAAATTTTGCAAACTGGTGAGCAGACAGAAACTACTCTCAATGGGTTGACGATGATTTCTGGTAAGCAGTTAGGGGATACTCACAGTGCGCTCGCACTAAATTATCCTCACGGTACAAGCGATCAATTGCATAAATGTATTGTAGGCGATCGCGCTCATGCGGTATTCAATGGTAAAGTTTTTGTACCCAAACCAGCACAGTTGACAAATGCAGCCCAGTTGAATCGGAATTTGCTGCTATCATCGAAAGCCAGGGTTGATACTAAACCCCAATTGGAAATTACTGCTGATAATGTCAAATGCGCTCACGGTGCTACCGTTAGCCAATTAGAAGATGACGAAATATTCTATCTGCAAAGTCGGGGAATTGATGAAAACGATGCTCGGAAGTTATTAGTTAACGCCTTCGCTGCTGAAGTCATCAATAAAATACCGATTCCCTCTCTGCGAGAAATCCTTTTAAACATAGTTAATAATCTAAAGTCCATATCGCCTGATTCTTGAATCTACCAATGACTTTCACTCCTACCAAAACCCTAGCTGATCAAGTTCGTGCTGACTTTCCAATATTGCATCAGGAAGTCAACGAGAAACCTTTAATTTATCTCGATAATGCTGCGACATCGCAAAAGCCTTTGTTCGTATTAAATACCCTACGGGATTATTACGAGCAATATAATGCTAACGTGCATCGTGGTGCCCATTCCCTGAGTGCTAAAGCTACCGATGCTTATGAAGGGGCGCGAGACAAAGTTGCTAAATTCATTAATGCTGCATCACGTCAAGAAATCGTTTATACCCGCAATGCAAGTGAGGCGATTAACTTAGTAGCCTACAGCTGGGGAATGAACAATTTGCAGCCGGGAGATGAGATTATTCTCTCGGTGATGGAACACCATAGTAATATTGTGCCTTGGCAATTGGTGGCGCAAAAAACGGGTGCAATACTTAAATTTGTAGAACTAACACCAGAAGAAACCTTTGATTTGGAACAGTTTAAAAAGCTGATTTCTGAAAAAACAAAATTGGTGTCGGTTGTACATATTTCCAATGCTTTGGGTTGTATTAACCCAATAAAAGAAATTGGTGCGATCGCTCACAAATCTGGTACTAAATTCTTAGTTGATGCTTGCCAAAGTGTCCCTCACTTCCCCGTTGATGTGCAGCAGATAGATTGTGATTGGTTGGTAGCATCCGGTCATAAAATGTGCGCCCCAACTGGGATAGGATTTCTGTATGGGAAGTTGGAATTGTTAGAATCAATGCCACCATTTTTTGGTGGTGGTGAGATGATTGCAGAGGTATATTTAGACCATTCCACCTATGCAGAATTACCGCATAAATTTGAAGCCGGTACACCTGCAATTGGCGAAGCGATCGCACTTGGGGCTGCGATAGATTATCTTAGCAATATCGGCATGGATAAAATTCACGCCTACGAAGCAGAATTAACAGCTTATTTGTTCCAACAATTAGAGCAATTTCCCCAAATTAGAATTTACGGCCCCAAACCAAATGCAAAAGGAGAAGGTAGAGCCGCTCTTGCGTCATTCACTGCTGGGGAAGTCCACGCTAACGACTTATCTACATTATTAGATCAAGAAGGCGTTGCCATTCGTTCTGGACACCACTGCACTCAACCATTACACCGTTACTTAGGTCTTGCTGCAACTGCACGAGCAAGTTTATCTTTCTACAACACCCGCGAGGAAATTGATGTTTTCATCAAAGCACTGAAAGAAACTCTCGACTTTTTTGCGGGTTTCCTTGCTTAAAGTTACAAAATATTCAGACACTAATTGTGCCAAATATCAGCAACATATCTTGCTAATAATTGGCACAATTTAATTATCTGGATTCTTTACAGGAGCAACTAAAGTGTCATACAGTGACTTTACTTTAGACAGAGTTATAAAAATCTTTGGCTTAACTATTTCTGATAAAATTGATATATTTGCATCTGTACATGAAGTAGAGTGTCCACCATTACTTGCAGAAGTATTGCGAGAAAATGTACCTTTGGCTCTTGCTAGTAATACTGAAAAATCCCGTTAAGAGATGATTATAGCGCCTATTTTAATTGCTGTAAGGAAATATTTAAATAATCAAATAAGTTTATTTTCTGGTATCGATTTTACCGTTGATTCAGCGCAAGGTTTAAATGGAAATTGCGATTTTATTATTAGCCGTTCACCA
Organism: Nostoc sp.; assembly: GCF_036917275.1. Taxonomy (GTDB): domain Bacteria; phylum Cyanobacteriota; class Cyanobacteriia; order Cyanobacteriales; family Nostocaceae; genus Nostoc. The sequence continues at coordinate 82,021 of NZ_JBALDF010000024.1, read as the reverse complement.
GAGTTACTAATTCTGAACGCACCAGTTGTCACAATTGTAGAAGCTAAGAAAGAAAATATCAATGCCGGATTAGGTCAGTGTGTAGCAGAGATGTTAGCAGCTAAATTGTTTAATGAACGTGAGGGTAATAACATTCAGGCAATTTATGGAACTGTCACCACTGGAACTAACTGGAAGTTTTTAAAGCTCATTGGGCAAGTGATTGAAATCGACTTGAGCGAGTATTATATTAATGACATAGGTAAAATTATTGGGATTTTATCTAATATCGTGACAGAAGAAGTATTGTAATATGCTTGTCAAGTCAACGCCTGCGGAACAAAGAACAGTGCTACAGAACATTAGCTGGGAAACCTTTGAAGCCTTGCTGAGAGATACAGGTGAGGACAGAGGCTCAAGATTTGCTTATGACTGCGGTGTTTTAGAAATCATGACTCCACTTTTTGAACATGAAAACCCCAAAATTCAGTTTGACCGATTTATTCTAGTCTTAGCTGAAGAATTAGGAATTGAAATTAGAAGCGCTGGTTCTACAACATTGAAGCGGAAAATATCAAATCGGGGAATAGAACCAGATACTTGCTACTATATCCAGAATGAAGTAGCTATTAGGGGTAAGCAAACTTTAGATTTAGAAAATGATCCGCCGCCTGACTTAGCAATTGAGATTGACATTACCAGCAGTTCAGTTAACAAATTGGGGATTTATTCAGCGTTGGGTGTAACTGAACTTTGGAGATATGATGGGCAAAATTTAAAATTTTATCAGTTGATAAAGGGGCAATATGTCGAGTGTAAGTTTAGTATTGCCTTTCCTATAGTTTCAGTGAGTGATATAAGTAGATTTATTGAGCAAAGTAAAACAAGCGGGGAAATTGCTTTGCTCAAATCATTTCGCGCTTGGGTGCGGGATAAGTTAGGGTAGTTTACAAGAGCTACTATAAACTAATAAAATTAACGCTATCTTTGATAAAATATTGTCAAATCCTACAAAATTAGGATATTTTTATAGTAGCTGTTTACTCTACATTACTAATCAATATCAATATCAATCCAACGCATTCCAGCCCTTTGAGGGTCAAACCCTTGAGGAAATTTAGTAAGTCTGTTGTAGCAAGCATCTTGAAATTTGGTATCGAAAATTATTGCTTCTTTAAGCCTTGCAAAACTTAAATCCGCTCCTGTTAGGTCTGCACCAGATAAGTTTGTCTGTAATAGTTCTGCACTATTAAAGGATGCTCCCTTTAATGTTGCTCCTTGTAGGTTAGCTTTCTCCAAATGTGCTTCAGTTAAGTCTACCCCTGTTAAATCTGCCTCACTTAAATCGACTTCAAATAGCAATGCTTCGACCAGGTTCGCCCCTTGCAGTGACACTTTAGGAGCAATTAAATACATTCCAGCACTCACTGGATCAAAATCTTCAGGAAAACGAGTTTTTTCGTTATAAAAAGCGCTTTGAAAAACTGCATCTTTAAGTTCGGCGCTACTCAGGTCAGCTTCAAATAAACGTGCTGTTTTCAGGTTAGCTTTTCTCAGGTTAACTCCTTGCAGGTTTACCTTCTCTAGGTTTGTCGTCTCTAAGTTAGCGCCTTGCATATCTGCTGCAAGCAAGTCTGCCATACTTAAGTTTCTAACATCTCCTAAATCTGCTTGTCTCAGATTTACCCCTTGTAGGTTTGCTGTACGTACTTCTGTCCCTATCAACTTTGCCCCTTGCAAGTTAGCTTTTCGCAGATTAGCCCCTTCTAAATTTGCTTCTGATAAGTTGGCTTTTTTCAGATTAGCTCCCTCCAGGTTTGCTCCTCTCAGGTCTACTTCCTCTAAAAATGATAATTGTAGATTTGCTCCTCTCAGATTCACCTCTGACAAATTTACGGCTATGAGATCCGCTTGTTTTAAGTTTATATTTTGAAAATCTCTTTTTCCATCTGCATAGAGTCTCAGTAACTTATCTACATTCGTCTCTGGAGTAAACCCTTGTCCCATAGGTGTGTCTTCAAGTCTTTTGTAATGGTATTAAATATATTTAACCAGAAAAATTACCAAAATCTACGCTTGTATTTGTTTGTCCGAACTTACTCAACTCAAAGTATTGTATTCTTGTATCTCTAGATTCAGATGTTGACTACTATAGAGACATAATATAAATACAGTATGTGGGCGCAACAAACCTTGCCCCACGAAAAGATGGCTATGTGTTAAAATTTTCAAGACACAACGCCGCAGCCTTCATCAAAAGATACGAATTAATGCTTTATTTGATTAGGAATAAGATAAGTCATTTATAATCTAAAATAAGATTTATCTAAGTAACTAGATTAACAACAACTATGCACCCCATATTAAAAGTCGATATTTCTGAACTAAGTGTATCTGAACGTATACAGCTTGCCGAGGACTTATGGGACAGCATTCTTACCATACCTCACGAAGTTCCTCTCAACGATGAGCAAAAACAAGAATTAGATAGACGCTTGGAGATGCATCGCCAAAACCCAAACCAAGGTTCAACCTGGCAATCCGTCAAGGAAAGACTAGGTTTAACTGAATGAGCTATCAGTTAATAATTAGTCCAGAAGCAGAACTGGATATTCAAGATGCTTTTGAATGGTATGAACAACGTGATTCTGGAGTAGGTTCGGAGTTTGTACGTGCAGTTGATAGCTGTTTAGCATTAATTCGACGCAACCCTTCAGCTTATCCAGTGGTGTATCGACAAGCGCGGCGATTATTAATACGTAGGTTTCCCTATGGTGTTATTTATGTTACAGAAGAAAATGTCATCACTGTAATTGCTTGTTATCACGTCAAACGTAATCCTAAACAGTGGCAGAGCAGGAAGATTTGAACGTTTTTATGACCTCGCTTACAATCACTTGAACCATCTACAACTCCTATTCTCAAATAAGTTATTAGTAATAGTATAATCAAAGCGATCGCACCCCACAAAATCAACTCAAAGAATCTGGATCTATCCCCAACCTTCGTAATTTTTGTGCCAGCCTTTGAGCGCGTTCTTCAGCAGTGGTAGCGCGTTGTTCCGCAGCGATCGCTCGTTCTTCTGGTGTTAAATATCTGACTCCTTGTTTGTCATACCAATACAACCAATCCCGCGTAATTCCCTGATAGGTTCCCCGTTCATAACCAATTGCTAAACCTATCTCTGATAACCAAACAAGATTTCCTGGCTGCAATACATATTCACCATTTACAAAGCGATAAACCTCTAAAGGTGGTTTTCTTCGGCGTTGAGGATTGTAGACAACATAATACAAAATCTCCATATCCGCATAAAGTTTCTTTTTGCTGGTGTATTCCCCACGCCGTCTGTGAGAAACAACTTCTAATGCCATAATCGGCATCACCTTTTCTTCCCACAACACATAACTTAAACGCAAGTTCTCATCAAAAACTCGCTCGACTCCTAAACTTAAAAACCCATCAGGTACAATCGGCGGTAATTCGGGATCGTAATATATCCCCATATCAACGCCAAAAAACCAATCCATCCGGCTTCTCCACAGCCAAGCTAAAATGGCTTCTAGCAAGCCCGGAATCAAATGTTGTAGTTGATTATCCACAGGTTCATCGTCAGAATCGGGCAAATCCTCGGCGGAGGGTAAGCAGTGCAGTGGGTTGTAATTTAACATGGTGGGTGTGACGCAAACTTATAATATTGATGATATCTATCCACCTCTGACTTTTTCTTGCGATAATTCCCAAGGGGGACGCGCTCTCCACTGGCTAGTAAAAGAGGGATAGATGACACTCAAGCGATTAGTTTTAATTTTTGTACTAACGCCGATAGCAGTTCTGTTGGCAGTTTCGGCTTTATTTGGTAGTTGGCAAGAACCTCAGTTCCAAAGTCGCCTAGAACTATACCAAACCAATATTGCTCTACAAGCCCAAGCTTGGCAATCAGAAGATAGCAACGATGACAATCTCAAAGCGATTCGGGAAGCGATACTTGGTGAGCAACCCCTGGAGGGCGCCACAAACCAGTATGAGGAGGCGCGTCAATCAGTTCAAGTTAATTTGGACAAAGTTAGTAACAAACTTGCACAATTACGCTCTCAGCCTGAAATAACTCCCATACCTCCGAAACCTCTACCTGAGGTTCCTCCCACTACTAAAACCTCTAAACAGGGACAGCAACAGTTACAGCAGTCCCTCAAGCAATTACAAAAATTACTGGCCGAATTAGACCTGCGCCTGGGAATTTTACAAGCACAGCAAGGACAGACGGATACAGCCCTTAAGACTTGGAGCAAATTAGAACAACGCTCAAATATCAATCCAGAATTTGGAGAAACCGCCACTGTATTGAGTGGACTGTGGAGCAATCCTTCCCGTCTGCTCCCAAATGCTGAACAACCAATTCAAAAGAATTTAGAAGGTTGGTTTCGCTCTACTGCTTTGGTTCAGCTATACCAACTTCAGCAACGACAAGACGCTTTATCAGCAGTTAAAGCTGCACAACAAGAATCTGCAACTCAAGCAGTAGTTAAATTAGCGGTTATTGGCACTATTCCCACCTTGGCAGCTTTAATTGGTCTAATACTACTGATTTTATTATTTGCTCAACGCTTGTTGAAAGGAAAAGCCTCGTTACTAGCTCAAAATGCTGATGTCCTTTGGTCAACACCTTGGGATGGTGAAACGGTTTTGCAGGTTTTTATTGTAGGCTTTTTCTTCATGGGGCAAATTTTTGTACCTTTAGTGCTATCGCTGCTCCCTATCCCGCGTCCCATCATTGATGTGCGACTTCAGGCTTTTTCTGTTTTAATTAGTTACTTACTGGTAGCATCAGGTGCGCTGTTAGTAATGTATTTCTCTCTCAAGCGCTTTTTTCCACTACCTGAATTTTGGTTTCGCTTTCGTTTTCAAGATAACTGGTTTTTGTGGGGACTGGGAGGCTATTGCGCGGCTTTACCTATAGTTGTGGTAGTATCTTTGATTAATCAACAGCTATGGCAAGGACAGGGTGGTAGTAATCCCCTGTTGCAACTAGCGTTGGAAAGCCGAGATGGTGTAGCACTTGGTATATTTTTTTTCACAGCAGCGATCGCAGCTCCATTTTTTGAAGAAATCCTATTTCGCGGCTTTTTGTTACCCTCTCTAACTCGTTACTTACCCGTGTGGGGATCGATTCTGATCAGCAGTTTGTTGTTTGCGATCGCTCACCTCAGCTTGTCAGAAATTCTGCCGCTGACCGCATTGGGAATTGTGTTGGGGGTAGTCTACACGCGATCGCGTAACCTCTTCGCTCCTATGCTCCTCCACAGCCTCTGGAATAGTGGTACATTATTAAGTTTATTTGTTTTAGGTAGCAATTAATACTTCTTTATTACTGTTGTTTAAAACAGAAATATCTGCTTTTATCTCCATAGGTAAGAACAATTTACTAGTTATAATTGGTTATAAGCATAAATACTGGCTGAAAACCCAATTAATATAATGGCAAAAGTAAATCACAGAATGCTGTTAACATAAACAACAAACTATCTAGTTAAATTTATTATCATCCGGCTGATTTTAGCCAATAACTGGTCTAGTGATTGGTGTGATGGTCTTTCACGCCCACTGGAAGCTATCGGAAAAAAATCCGGAAATAATACTGATGGACTTGTAAAAAGTGGTGTAGCAGTTTTTGTTAATTCTTGAGGTTCATTCTTCTCAAGAGCAATGTTTTACCTGAAAATCTGCAAAACTGCCGCACTAGGGTTTGTGCTCATCAAATCCACCAAAAATTATTAAGGAGCGCCAGATTTTCCGGCTATGCCGCAAGACGTTTTAGCGTCTTCTCTAAAATAGAAGCACGCTAATTTTGGTTATTTGTCTTGAGGCTTACTTATACTGAAAAAATTAAAAATTTATTTATTCAGCAAATACAGTTACTTGCTTTTATTACAATAAAGACTTTATTTTTATATCTGACTTATCAAGGAGCAGTACTTATATGGCAAATATTAACCCCAGTCACCCTACCAAACAACTTCTAGCTGGTTACTGTGGCATTATTCTTGGAGCATTTGGGGTTCATAAATTTATTCTAGGATACGCTCCACAAGGCTTTATCATGTTAGTGATTTCAGTAGTCGGGGGTTCTTTCAGCTACGGGGTTGCCTTTTTAATTATGTTACTTGTAGGTTTAATTGAAGGCATGATCTATTTGAATAAGTCCCCTGAAGAATTTGTAAATACCTACTTTGTAAATAAGCAGGGCTGGTTCTGAAAACTTATATCTCACACTTGGGTTACTCTGTAAAGTTATATATCTTGAGTGGATATTTGAAAAAAATTTGTCATTTGTAATGACAACTAATTAGTCGGACATTACATCATGACCTACTATATTCTCCGTTTGTATAACCTATTACAAACTGGAGAAATATATCTTTATTTTATTAACTCTCCTTGGGTAAACTTCTTTCTTGAGTAACTATTAATTAAAGTTATTGTGTATTCTGTACAGACTTATAGGTATAAATAGATATTTTGGCTAAAAAATTCTGAATTCTACTGGTATGCTAACTATCAAACGTAAACAGCTGATCTGGATACTCTTCTTTTTGTTGGGCTTTGGCTATTTCAGCGCCATGTCTAATTTGGAAATTCACAATTTTTGGAAAAGCCTGATTGTCCTCATGCCAATGCAAGTGGTAGCTATTATCTATGTGACTTATCTCCGCTGGAGCCGTCATTGACCCTCAGCGAGATCCGATAAATTAATAAATTTAATAGGGTTGACATACAGTCGTAGTTCCATATTTCGCCTACGCTCAAATTAGAGACGCTTTTAGTCAGGCGTTGAATTTCTGTAGCGAATCTAAACACAAGCCATGCAACTTGTTCCGAAAACTAAGCTAGCCCCAGAATTTGACCCAATCCTAGAGAAAATTATTCTCGATGTTGGGGGCATGAAGTGTGCTGGGTGTGTGAATGCAGTAGAGCGACAGCTAACCCAACATCCAGGAGTTAAGAGTGCCTGTGTGAACCTGGCCACAGAGGTAGCAGTTGTAGAGTCAGAAACTGGTGCGGTAGATGCAGATGCACTAGCACAACGATTAACAGCCGTTGGATTCCCGACTCAACCCCGAAAAGCTAAGGGCACAGTCGCAGGCGAGATATCTACCTTACCAGACCCAGCACAACGACAACGCCGAGAAATGCGCTCTTCTGTTAGGCAGTTGGCGATCGCTGCAATGTTGCTGTTATTGTCGGGAAGTGGCCATTTTGGTAATCTTGGTAGCTCAGTGCTGCCACTGCTAAATAACATCTGGTTTCATTGTGGACTGGCGACAGTGGCGCTATTAATTCCTGGTCGGCCGATTTTAGTAGATGGCTGGCTGGGCTGGCGGCGAAATGCGCCTAACATGAACACCCTGGTGGGATTAGGAACGCTGACAGCCTACATTGCTAGTTTAATAGCCCTGCTCTTTCCCCAAATGGGTTGGGAATGCTTCTTTGACGAACCAGTAATGATGCTGGGCTTTATTCTTTTGGGAAGGACATTAGAGCAACAAGCTAGAGGTCGCGCCGCTGCTGCATTTAGAAAATTGCTAGCACTCCAGCCACTCTTAGCGCGATTGATTGCCAACCCAGAGAAAGTCGGAGTGGGATCTTCTAGTGTAGAGATTCCTGCTGAACAGGTGCGGGTTGGTGAATGGTTACAAGTGCTGCCAGGTGATAAAATCCCTGTCGATGGTGAAGTGGTAGTTGGTCAAACAACGGTGGATGAATCCATGCTGACTGGGGAAGCCGTGCCAGTAATCAAGCAACCGGGAGATACTGTGACCGGAGGGACACTAAACCAGTCAGGAGCGATCGCTATTCAGGCAACCCGGACTGGAAGTGATACAACTCTAGCTCAAATTGTCGCTTTAGTAGAAACCGCCCAAACTCGGAAAGCTCCAGTACAGAAATTAGCAGATACAGTAGCTGGTTACTTTACCTACGGTGTGCTGACAGCATCTGTATTAACATTTGTCTTTTGGTACTTTTTCGGTACTCACATCTGGACTGATGTCAGTATGTCTGGTGGTATGGAAATGATCAGCCACGCTGACCATTCCCCACTCCCAACTCCCCACTCCCCCCTATTAATCAGCTTAAAACTAGCGATCGCAGTTATGGTAGTTGCCTGTCCCTGTGCTTTGGGACTTGCCACACCAACAGCCATTCTTGTTGGGACTGCTATGGGCGCAGAACGCGGTCTGTTAATCAAAGGCGGCGATGTTTTGGAAAGAGTACACCAGTTAAATACCGTAGTCTTTGATAAAACTGGCACTCTGACCACGGGCAATCCCATCGTCACAGATTGTCTGTTAATTTCAGAAATGGGTAGTGAGAATCCCTACTCCCTGATCCAAATAGCAGCAGCCGTAGAAAGCGGTACTCACCATCCTCTAGCAAAAGCGATTCAGCAAGAAGCACAGCGGCAACAGTTATCTATTCCAGAGGCTGTGGACTTTCACACGGAACCGGGACTAGGGGTGTCTGCTGTGGTAGAGGGCACAGTTGTACTATTGGGTAACTGGGACTGGTTGAGTTGGCACGGCATTGCGATTAGCGAAACTGCACAACAGGTAGCACAGGATTTGGCAACAGATGGTAAAACAGTCGTTTGCGTAGCAGTTGGGGGAACTTTAGCCGGGTTAATTGCTGTTTCTGATACCCTCAGACCAGATGCCCAATCTACTGTAGACAAGTTGCGTCAGATGGGCTTACGGGTAATGCTGCTCAGTGGCGATCGCCAAGAAGCAGCTAGCGCCATAGCCAAACAACTAGGATTAGCTAGTGCTGATGTAATAGCGGGTGTCCCCCCAGCTAAAAAAGCAGCTGCAATCCAGTCTCTACAACAAGCGGGGACAAAAGCAACTCCTAATTCCTCACTCCTAACTCAGCACTCAGTAGTCGCAATGGTAGGAGATGGAATTAACGATGCTCCAGCTTTATCCCAAGCAGATGTAGGAATTGCTTTACACTCTGGGACAGATGTGGCAATGGAAACTGCTGAAATTGTCCTAATGCGCGATCGCTTAAACGATGTCGTCGAATCTATTCAGCTTAGTCGCGCCACTTTCAACAAAATCCGCCAAAATTTATTCTGGGCTTTTGCATATAATACAGTTGGCATTCCTTTAGCAGCCGGTGTTTTGTTCCCTAGTTTGGGTTTTGTCCTTAACCCATCTGGTGCTGCTGCATTAATGGCTTTTAGCTCTGTTAGTGTCGTCACAAACTCAATATTATTACGGCGATTAGCTTATCAGCCGTAGAATACTCTTTTGCACGTAAAATTTCCCAGCACAAATCTAGGTTATTCCCATCTCAAGTTAAACTGAGTCGCCCTGTCAAAATTTTACGCAGCCCACAAAGCTTCTTGAGACACTTATCAAAGCTATCATAGCTACTGGAGTAGAACGGCCATGTTCTACTCTTTCAAGGTATTATGCAATTTTAAAGCTTATTTAGATCAGCACCACAAACTTATGGTGCGCGAGAATCGCAGGATACGATACTAAACAAATCTTGATTAATTACAGTTCCACCGATTTGTCAATGGCAGCAGAAACTAATGAAAACCATCTACTGATTATTGAAGACGATCAAGGTCGCAAAGAATTTTCTCTGGAGCAACCCGTCTACTCTATCGGTAGAGACCGCGAATGTAATATCCGTTTGATGTCGCAGTTTGTCTCCCGCCGCCATGCCACATTAGTGAGATTGCCACGAGAGCATAATAGTCATAGCTACTATTACCGGATTGTAGATGGCGATGCCAAAGGTAAGCCTAGTTCCAATGGTTTGATGATTAATGGACGTAAGATACCAGCCCACGATCTTAGAAATGAAGACGAGATCGTTTTTGGTCCTCAAGTCCGTGCCATTTATTACCTTTTAAAAAACACTCAGCGTTTGGGACAAACCGATTCGAGCGAGTACGACATTACACTCATAAATCCCGGTATGGCCGAGGATTTAGAGGATGTGCTAGATTGAATTCTAAACTACCAATCACAGTCTGACACTCTCAAGGCTTCAAGTCGTGGGAGTGTCAATTCAATTACTCACTAAAGCTATCCTGCAAGACTTTCAATCAAATGCCAATGGCGGCTACTTTCAATAGCCTGCTTGATGAATTCAAACATTTGTCGGCAGTAATTATCTAGTTGGAGTGGTAGTTCTTCATTTTTAATCACAATACTCATCCGGGTTTCTGTTTCAGTAGATTTTGATTTATCAATCAGTACTTCTACTGTGACCAATTTAGGAAAAGGAACATTGCCGGGAACTTCACGAGCGATAATGTAATCGCCCATGTGGTATTGAATATCCAACTGACAGTCCTGTAGAAGTTCTACAAGTAACGTCTGAAGATGGTCATTAGGAACAGAAACAATAAATGAACAGGTATAGCGAGCCATAATAGCCCCACGCCTTGCAACACTCCGTCCATCCTATAATACCGAAGCATCTAAACGGAAAGTGATTCAAAAGCAAAGTTTTTGAGATCAGGCGTTACCAGATATACAGTTATATCTCTTCTATCGAGAAGAAAAGTGCCATAAGCTGAAAGTTTGATCAAAAACTTTACAATAAAGGTTTGGCTGAGGTAGAAAATGAAAGTCGCAATTACTGGAGCAACAGGATTTGTTGGTAGTCGTTTAATACAACGACTCCACGAAAAAGGTCATAAAGTAGTAGTATTAGCTCGGAACACCGCCTTTGCTCAAAAGGTTTTTCCATCCGAGGCTTTCCCCAATCTAGAAATCGTTGCCTATACACCAAATGCATCTGGTTCTTGGCAAAGTGTCATTGCTAGTTGTGATGGCGTAGTTAATTTGGCAGGAGAACCTATTGCTGAAGGACGCTGGACACCAGAACGCAAACAAGAAATCCTCAATAGCCGGAAGTTAGGTACACAAAAAATAGTTGAAACAATAGCCAACGCTAACCCCAAACCAACAGTGTTAGTTAACGCTTCGGCTATTGGCTACTACGGCACTAGTCAAAGCGCAACCTTTGATGAAACAAGTCTATCTGGTAACGATTTTCTCGCCCAAGTCTGCCAAGCCTGGGAAACAGAAGCCAGAAAGGTAAAAGATGCTGGTGTACGGTTGGTAATTTTGCGTCTTGGGATTGTTCTGGGCAATGGTGGTGCTTTAGGTAAAATGATTCCGCCTTTCAAACTCTTCGCTGGTGGCCCCATTGGCAGCGGTCGGCAGTGGTTCTCTTGGATTCACGTAGACGATTTAGTTAACCTGATTCTGCAAGCTTTAACCAAACCGGAAATAGAAGGTGTATATAATGCTACTGCCCCTAACCCAGTCCAAATGGCAGATTTAAGCCAAACTTTGGGACGAGTGATGAATCGCCCTTCTTGGTTGCCTGTTCCTGCTTTTGCGATCGAAGCTCTTTTAGGAGACGGGGCTATAGTAGTTTTGGAAGGTCAGCAAGTTCTACCCAAGCGCACCGTGCAAACAGGCTTTGAGTACAAATACCCGAATTTGCAATCAGCATTAACGCAAATTCTTACATAGAGTCAAAAGTCACATTTCAAGAGACTGGGTATCAGGTATTAGGTACTGGGGACTGGGAAGAAGCAAGGAAGTTACGGATCTAACAATGCCCAACACAGCTTTTGGAGAGGCTGCGCCAACGGCTTACCTCGACTTCTCTACGAGACGCTACGCGTAGCTTGCTTCCCTGTAGGGGTACGCTCGGCACAAGCCGCTTAGTACAAGCGCCTCATGCCCCATACCCAATCTCTGAACTATTGACTAGAGAGAAATCTTCTTGAAACCCAACTGATAATACCGCTGAGAATCGCACCGCCCATAAGAATGCCAATCGCTGGGTTAAATACGGGTTGCCACAGTTTATGCCATAAATCCAAACCCAGGTTAACTCCTACAGAATCACCGATCGCAGCGATCGCTAACCAGACAAAGCCAAATAAAACCAAAAAAACATCTGCGACTAAAACCATGTTTAGCCAATTCAACAATTTATCTTTCATCTATCCTTTTGTCTAATTGCCCCAAATTTTACGACTACTAACTAAGTGACACGTAAGTTAGAAGTGAGGATTACCGACTTGAATTTAACTCCTAACTCCTGTACAGACGCGATTAATCGCGTCTATACTCCTAACTCTTAACTTCTCACTCCTCCAACAGCCAATTTTTGACTTTTATCAAACTCTGCCAATCTGGTTTTCTACTTAAACCGTCTTCAATACTGCTTTTTATTTCATCGCGCCATTCTGGGTTGACAAAAATTAGCTGTTGTGCTATATCAATATGTTCTCGTAAACCTTTTTGACCTGTTTCCAGCATTGCTAAGGCGATATTTACTCTAGCTTGTGGGTCTTGTGGATTTAACTTGACTCCCTTCTGTGCAGCTTTGTAAGCCAAATTGGGTTTGTTATCGAGTAGATATAACCACGCTAAACAAATCCAAGCAGAACTATTTTTAGGAGCGCGATCGCACACTTCTTTAAATACAGGGATTAAAGAATCTACTGCAACTCCAGCTTTATAGCGCTCTAAACCTGTATCAAACAGGGATTCAACTGTTTGAGTCATAGTAAATTAATCAATAGTCATTAGTTAATAGTCATTAGTCATGGGTCAATAGTCAATAGTTAAAAAACCTTTACTCTTGACTATGGACTTATTGACCGGAGCTTTCGGAGTCTCCGGCTTTGGTCTTAAGCTAAACCCCAAATGACTTGCCGCAACCACAAGTTTGGTTGGCATTGGGGTTAGTAAATTGGAAGCCACCGCCAATCATAGCATTGCTGTAATCGAGCATTAAGCCGTAGAGATATAACAGACTCTTGCGATCGCTGATAATTTTGAAGCCATCATAGTCAAAGACTTCATCCTGAGGGGTGATCTTGCTAGTGTCTTCAAAGTCCATCATGTAAGACATCCCAGAACAACCACCCTGACGGACTCCTACCCGTAAGCATAAGTCTGTGCCTTGCTTGTCCCGGAGGGATTTTACCTGGTGCAATGCGGCTTCGCTCAACAGAATTCCGCGTTGTTGAGCCTGAATTGCTTGTGTCATCTGCTTTTTTAACTCCTTAATTAATCTAAGCGTTACCCTGTATCGGCTTGTTAATGCCTGTGGGTTGCCCAAGGTGTTTTTGTTTTCATTCTAGCGGCTTAGATGTCGTTAGATGCCAAATTGTAAACACTCCGTCAAAAGCAGCCAAAGATTTCTATTCTAGAATTGAGAGATTCAGTGTATTTATACATTCGGTATTTCTGAAGTTCAAGTTTTGCGGCAGCCTGAGAAGCAACTATCTTTCAGGTGCAGCCATAAAAATTTAATTCGAGGCTAGCTATCTCCCAAAGTTTACTTCCAAATTGCTTCTTTTGATTAACTTATTCTATGACCAGCTTTAATCGCTCTACCAGTCGTCGCTTGAAGAAATTAACTCAAATTCCTTCTGTATGGGAGGGCGATCGCCGTCCGTTGTCATCACCAAACCAGCACTCAGACTCAGAAGAAAAGGGAGAATGCATTCTTTGGGTAGATTACTCCCAAGGTGTGGTTCGAGGAATGGACGTGGTAGCTTCAGATGTCGGACCAGAAGCAATAGTTCGTACCTTAATGCGAGCAATGGAGCATCCCCACAGTCCGGCAAGACCTGCTAGACCCCAAAGAATTGTAGTCAAAGATCGTGAGATCCAATTTTACCTGCGGGGAGTGCTGCAAGATTTAAATATTGCCATTGACTACGCACCAGAACTGCCTTTAATTGACGAACTGTTTCGCGGGTTCGCCGACATCCTCGATAGTCAAACCCCCGACTTACCCCCACAGTATGCCCAAATCTTGCGCGAGAAAGCATTTGCAATTTGGCAAGCAGCACCTTGGGAATTTTTGGAAGAACAGCAAATTTTATCAATTGAGATTAATAAGTGGGATATTGGTACACTCTACGCCTCAGTCATGGGAATGCTGGGAATGGAGTATGGGATTTTGTTTTATCGCTCAGAAGAGTCTTTAAAACAGTTTCGCGCCGCAGTTTTAAAAGATGAAGAATCAACCGATCATCTAGAAGAAGCCTTCCTCAAGCAAGATTGCCTGTTTCTCACCTTTGAGAGTACTGACGAAACCGATGAAGATGAAGACGAAGACGAAGAAAGTGATTTGGCGGATCTGCCATTATCAGAAATTGACCCCACTTTTGGTAATATCCACCCCTTAGAAGGACTACGGTCTGTTTTGTATGAGGAAGAAGCACTTGTAATTTTCGTTGCGATCGAAAGCCTAAGCCGCTTTATTCGCGATCACCGTCGCCAACTTCATGGAGAAACCTTCCCCACCCTCAGCCGTCGCTATCGCATTTCTCTGCCGCAGTCGGAAGAATCAACTAAATCAGTGGCTGTTACAGTCTCTACCATGCCGCAGTTAGCAGCAGAATTAGAGGAAATGGCTGGCTTTGATGTCGAAGAACAGGAAATTGAGAACCAAGGTTCCTCGACTTTCCAATCATTGCAAGATGACTTGATACCGGAAGATTCTTTCCTCAGCTTAGGTGTAGTGTCTTGGGAAATGTTGGAGTACCTGCGAAAGGGGGTCAGCTACCATAAGGCTGGTGAAATCAAACAAGTGGGTGATGGTTTACCAGTGATTTTAATTCAAACTTCTCGGCCCAAAGCTAAAATTGTAATTGAAAGGATTGAAGCAACAGGTGGACTAACAGCAATTTGCTTTAATCCAGGTGCCGACCCCTTCGATGGCGATCGCTACGACCTCGGTTTATTGCAAACTCAAAATGGCGAATTATTCCTATTTGGTGAATTTTTAGATGAAGATCCTATTCATGTAGAAGCCCGAAAAAAATGGAATCAGCGGTGTAAAAATACTTTGGGCTACTGTGGCTTAATCATTGCCAAAGGACTAACAGGAGCTTCCCGTGGCAATCCTCAATTACGAGATATGATGGCTTTGTTTGAAGCGCGATCGCTTTCACCTAAAGATTTAGGTATTGGCACTCTCCAACTTATGCCCCAACTTAAATTTGAATAGTTGCACGAATTGCCGTAATCCTCAATCTCAAATTGTGGCTATGAGAAATTAAGTTGATATGCATTTCATTTGCATATTGAGCAAACTCAGTACTGAGGAGCAAGTGGCATTACTGTGTCGTCAGTAAAAGAAATACTTAGTACTCTTGCATTTAGAGGATAGATTTAGTAATCAAAAACCTAACCCCCCAGCCCCTTGTAGGGTTTGGCTCACCCAACTCCCCTCTTTGCTTGCCTAACGGCAGGCTGACGCCAAGATCAAGGGGTTGGGGGAGAGTTTCTTCTAGGATTACTGAATTGGTGTTTTAGTAGATGCTCTGCACGGCATTTTAACTGGAGCTAATGGAAAGGTTTCCGGCTTGACTCACAACTCAGAACTTTTCATCCTTATTTATCCGCGTACCTCTTAAAGCGCGGCACTTTGCTATCCACATTCATGCATAGCAACCGCCAATAGGTGACCAATGATTAAAAGTTAACTTTATTTAAATTTCATGAAGTATCTATATTCTCAGAGTTTTCCAGTAATTTAATTTGAGATTTACCAGTATAAATCAGTACAAATTACCAGAAAATTATTTACAAAGTCCGGTTTAATAAAAACTAGCTAATACAATTCAATATCAAAATCTTTTTTTCAACAAGTTTTTGAGCTTATGATCTTGTTATGTATCAATATCATTAAGCAAAAGCTCACGTAATAGATTTTTTTTGTAATTTTTTTATAAAGCGTAGAATTGAGATCATTTAGTATCTAAATAAAGTTTATTTAAAGCGCAGAAATCATGGCTATAATAAATAGACTACCCAAAAACCTTGAAATATACCATTGTTTTATAAGGATAATTACTAAGAAGTAATGGTAGACTTTTAAACCTTTTTTGGTAAGAGTTTTTTCTTAGTTTTAGATAGGAAAAAACTGTTCAATATAGAATGTTTAGCACAGTAATCGGAGAAAAATGATTTGTATAACCTGCTAATAGATAAATACTATGAATCACAAAAATATCGTTGAATTTAACATAAAGTATATAGCTTAAGGGAGGAGAAAACACATCTAAAATTTCATCGTCTCTCTACGATGAGTTAGTGTAAGACCATGAAATAAAAATAAAATATTCTTATCAGCAACACTCAAATAACATCATATTTATTTTGAGATTATTTGTCTGTGTAAAATTACAGATAATGCTGTTAAATTTTATAATAAAATTTGGCTATTTACACCCAGATAATTGAGTCTTGTCCCCTCTTTTGTGCCTACTATATTGGCACGGAAAAGTAATCAGCTTGATCGAGGGGAGCCAAAATTCATAACAGTTCACGTGGCTCTGAACTTCTTGGTTACATTAATGGGTGCAGATGGGTGTTTGTTCTAAAGCGATCGCTTATCTGCCTACTTTTAAGTGATTATTTGCGACCTCTATAGACCATTAAAACCTGCCTGTAAGCCAGCATTTCAGCATGATCCTGATTCTACAGCTTTATTTTCTGGTGTCATACCAGATGTTCTCTCAAAGCAGGTTTGGCAAACTTGGTTAACAAAGAAGGTTAAATGCTTTCGATGAAGAATAATTTTGTAAATCTTGATTGAGTCAAAAGTAGATGTCTCAAATTCATTTATAAAATTTCTTTGTCAGGCTTTACTCGTGCTGTTAGTGGGGTTATTATCTTCAAAAGCAGCTATTTGCTGTTTATCTTGTCAAAATAGTAACAAATAAAGTGTAGTTTTTTGATTTTTTTAGAAAATAATGAATACTTTGACAAAAAGAACATTTTTAATATTAATGGTATTACTTGATTTCCTGAGACAAACTCTGATAACCTTATCGGTTCCCTCATTACTTGGACTCTTTCAAAAATACTAAATAGATACAGCAGATAGCAGCATGATAATGACAAATAAAAAATGGGCCGTAAAACGCATAACAGTCAATCTCGCAACACAGGAAGCCGAAAAACTAGATAAATATTGTCAACAAACAGGTAGACCTGCAACGGATGTGATTCGCGAACTGATTAGAAGTTTGCCAATCTCCGACGATAGCAAAGATGTAAACAAGTAAGAAGATGCTTTTACGACTTACCAGATAACTGCTTTACCACAAAAAAATAGCTATGATACTTTTTTGAGTTTGCCATGATGGACAAGGTTTGTCTAGCCGATACAGACGCGATTTTTCTCGCGTCTGGTCATTTACGGGGATTAAGCAGGAGTGATCAAAGAGGTTTTAGTATCGATGTTGCCATGCCTTGATATACTGGTGGAGTTGATATTAAGTAGCAAATTCCGACACCAACCCAGTTACAATCTGTAAAGAAACTGAAAAGGAACGACGGAATGCGCGTTGCAATCGTAGGTGCGGGACTGGCTGGGCTAGCAACCGCAGTAGATTTAGCTGATGCTGGTTGTGAAATAGAGATTTTTGAGTCTCGTCCGTTTGTGGGTGGTAAAGTTGGCAGTTGGGTTGATGGAGAAGGCAACCATCTAGAAATGGGGTTGCATGTATTTTTCGGCTGCTACTACCAACTATTTGACTTGATGAATAAAGTGGGGGTGTTAGAAAACTTACGCCTCAAGGAACATACCCACACTTTTATTAATAAAGGGGGGCGGACTGGTGCTTTGGATTTTCGTTTCCTTACAGGTGCGCCCTTCAATGGCTTAAAGGCATTTTTCACTACTTCTCAACTATCGTTGCAGGATAAATTGCAAAATGCGATCGCTTTGGGTACTAGTCCCATAGTTCGCGGATTGGTAGACTTTAACGGGGCGATGAAAACCATCCGCAAATTAGATAAAATCAGCTTTGCCGATTGGTTCCGCAGTCACGGTGGGAGTAATGGCAGTATCAAACGCATGTGGAACCCCATCGCCTATGCATTGGGATTTATTGATTGCGAAAATATGTCTGCCCGTTGTATGTTAACCATATTCCAGTTATTTGCAGCCAGAACTGAAGCCTCAGTTTTGCGAATGCTGGAAGGTTCTCCCCATGAGTATTTGCACAAGCCCATTCTGGAATATCTGGAAGTCAGAGGCACCAAAGTTTACACGCGTCGGCAAGTGCGGGAAATTCAGTTTACATCAGACGAACAAACCCGCGTCACTGGTATAGTAGTTGCCCAAGGTGATACAGTAGAAACTATCACTGCTGATGCTTACGTTTTTGCCTGTGATGTTCCAGGAATTCAACGCATCCTACCCCACGAGTGGCGTAAGTGGTCAGAATTTGACAATATTTACAAACTGAATGCAGTGCCAGTGGCTACAGTGCAGTTACGCTTCGATGGTTGGGTAACAGAACTGAATGATCGAGAGCAACGTAAACAGCTAAATCATGCGGCTGGAATTGATAATTTACTGTATACAGCCGATGCTGACTTTTCTTGTTTTGCCGATTTGGCGTTGACTAGCCCTGCTGATTATTATCGCCCAGGACAGGGTTCATTGTTACAGCTAGTGCTGACACCGGGAGATCCGTTTATTGCCCAAAGTAATGAAGCGATCGCACACCATGTCCTTAAGCAAGTGCATGAACTGTTTCCCTCGTCGCAAGAGTTAAATATGACTTGGTACAGTGTGGTAAAACTTGCTCAGTCTCTTTATCGAGAAGCGCCAGGGATGGATGCGTACCGTCCAAACCAAAAGACACCAGTAGATAATTTCTTCCTAGCAGGGAGTTATACTCAGCAAGATTACATCGACAGTATGGAAGGTGCTACTATTTCTGGACGGCGGGCGGCAAAAGTGATTTTGGAGACTTTGAAGAGATAACTAACCGCGTACTCCTGTAAAGAAGCAAGCTACGCAAAGCCTCTCGTAGAGAAGGAAGAAGAGAGAATGTCAGATTGGTTAGAGCATACTGTACAGGTAGAAGTAGAAGCTCCCATAGATTTAGTATGGAGCCTCTGGTCTGATTTAGAGCAAATGCCCCGGTGGATGAAGTGGATTGATTCGGTGAAAATTCCGCCAGATAATCCAGATATATCTCTTTGGAAATTAAAAACTGGCAGTCTAGAATTTAATTGGCAATCCCGAATTCTCAAAGTTATTCCCAACCAAATTATCCAATGGGAATCGATTGATGGTTTGCCGAATCAGGGAGCGATTCGCTTTTACGATCGCCAGAATAGTAGCATTGTCAAAATGACCATTTCCTACGCTATCCCCGGCATTATTGGCAAAATTATGGATAACTTGTTTTTGGGACGGATAGTTGAATCGACGATTCAAGCTGATTTGGAAAGGTTTAAAGAATACGCGCTCAATATTAAAGCTAATTGATATAGATAGCAAAAACAGGCAAGGATGATAGTCTGTAATTTCTATGAGGCGACATTACCAAGTTGGGTCGCTAAACAAATTAATCGTCAATTCTTCGCGTGGCGGTACTCCGGTAATACAAGCGCGGATGATCTCTCCATCTTCCAATTCGACGGTGCAAGCGTGACAAGACCCCATGAGACAACCGGTGGGAATAAATACCCCAGCCCGATCTGCTACATCTAAGAGGGCTTCTCCCACCTCAGCATCTACTGTGACATCATCTGGTAAAAAGTGGACACGAACAATCATCAATGTTACGCATTTAATTTAGTATTGACTCGTAAAAGTTGTTCTTTGTCATTAGTCCTTTGTAAAGACAAATGACTAATGACCAATGACAGTTTTAACGCAAAAATGTGCGATTTTTATGCACTTTAGCTTAAGACAAAAACTGACTTAAGTCTAAATGGCTTTCTACTTCAGTAGCTAAGGAATCCAAAATCTGCTCTCGCTGTTCCCGATAATTAGCAACACCGGTGGGCAAAGATTTTAAACCCCGTTGTTGACGGAGGCGATTTAACCAAGCCCGTCGCCAAGGGCCATTGTCAAATAGCCCGTGGAGGTAACTTCCCCACACCGATTGACAACTATCCACTAACCCTAAATTAATATCGTCAAATAGGGCATGGTACGATTGAGGGTCTATACCTTGCTGTTCGATGCGCGATCGCCCTTGGTGAATTTCAAAGCCATTGACTGGCAAGCCCTGCTGCGGATAATTCGAGCTAACTTGGCGCTGGCGGGCGATTTTTTGTCCTGTAATTACTGTTCTGATTGGTAAAAGATTTAACCCTTGATACCTGCCAGCTTGCCCCTCTATCCCTTCTGGATCAGCGATAATTTGACCAAGCATTTGATAGCCGCCACAGATACCTAAAACCGTTCCCCCAGAGGCAGCATAGTGTTGAATAGCCTCTGCCATACCGCTTTTTTGCAGCAGTAGCAAATCAGCAATTGTGGTCTTTGTACCTGGAAGAATCACGGCATCAGGATGTCCTAAATCTTGCTTAGGACTGAGGTATTTTACTGAAACTGTGCTTTCTGATTCCAGAGGGTCAAAGTCGGTGAAGTTGGCGATTCTGGGTAAGCGAATGACGGCAATATTGAGGTCAGTTTGGCCTTTATGGGATTCACGTTCTAGCAAATCAAGAGAGTCTTCTGCTGGAAACACTTCTTGTAAATAGGGTATAACACCGATAACAGGGATACCTGTACGTTCTTCTAACCATTTTATCCCTGAATCTAAAAGCGATCGCTGTCCTCGAAACTTGTTAATTACTACACCCTTAATTAAGGCGCGTTCATCCGGTTCTAATAACTCTAGGGTTCCTATTACATGGGCAAAAGCACCACCCCGATCAATGTCAACTACTAACATCGTTGGCGCATTTAAATGTTTTGCCACCCGCATATTAGTTAAGTCGCGGTGCTTGAGGTTAATCTCTGCTGGACTACCGGCACCTTCACAAACCACCAAGTCAAATTCTGTTCCTAAATGCTGTAGCGATTCTTCAATTGTCCGCCACCCCAGGTCAAAATATTGCTCGTAGTAATCTGAGGCACTCACTTTACCTACAGACCTACCTTTGATAATTACTTGGGAAGTCATATCCCCTTGAGGTTTAAGTAAAATTGGGTTCATTTCTACCCAAGGCACAACTCCTGCCGCCCAAGCTTGTACTGCTTGAGCATAGCCAATTTCTCCACCACTAGCAGTAACATAAGCATTTAAAGCCATATTTTGACCTTTAAAAGGAGTCACCCGCCAGCCACGCCGCGACAGAATGCGACAAATAGCTGTAGTTAAAAGTGATTTCCCTGCATGGGATGTTGTCCCCACCACCATAATTGATTTCATAATTGCTATCACTTAGTTTTTAAAGATATAGGGCTAACTTTTAGGAGGGAAGAAGACACAAGGAAACGCGAACACGGAGAGAATTTGATAATTTCTTGGCGTCAGAGCGTCTCTTCCTCTCCCTGTCTCGCTTTTTTACTCCCTACCAGCCCGATCACAAATTTCAATTAGATGATTATGGTAAAGACTTCATGAATCGGTGTGATGTTTCCGTATATATTGTTCCCTTTGATTCCCTAATCCTAACTCTTTGGTTTTTTATTCTAGGACTTACGCAAAAATTGCCAACTTCGCTTAATTTATCGAACCGCCAAGACGAGGCAGTGCGTTGGGCGGCTCTGCCGACTTGAAGCAACTGCCGTGCCAAGAGCGCCGAGAATTCGTAGAGTGTGCGTAAGTCCTATATTCTAAAAGGGTATCCGTAACCAACGAATCACAGCATCGGATAAACGATCGCCCCATGAAGGAGTCCGCCAATTTTTTCCCTGGTATTGTTCTACTAACTGGCGACCCAAGGGAGTGAGGCGAAAACTATCTGTAATCCCCTGACCATCGACTTCTCGCCGCAATACACCCACTTGGATCAGCCAGCCCAAGGCGTTGTCACAGGCTAATTCTGACAAAGAGCGTTTAGTGTAACCCTGCTTGAGTCCATTTTCTAGAGCGATCGCAGTTACTGACACGCTCTGGTGTGCCATCACTTCAAATAAAGATAGATTAAAAGGTGAACACACTAGCGATCGCTCGGCTCTTTCTACTGTGCTTCGAGGATAGACAAAAATATTTGGGTTTTGGGAATTAACAGCAGGCATTGTGTATGAGGAGAAATTTTTATTCTAAGAAAGATTAATTTCAGAATATATTTTTTCTTGTATCAGATACCTGATTTAACCAAAATTAGTTACCTCAAGCTTAGTTATGCTATTTTTCAGTAATTATATCTAATCATTATAAATTAATGTAAAATTTCAAGTGCATCAACAATCTGAAACAGGAAAGGTTAATTATGCCTCTAGCAGTTGGTACGGATGCACCTGCATTTACCGCCAAAGATACAAACGGCAACACAGTCTCGTCATCTGATTTCGCCGGCAAGACGGTCGTTTTATATTTTTACCCCAAAGATGACACGCCAGGCTGCACCAAACAAGCCTGTAGTTTTCGGGATGCCCAGTCTCAATATCAAGGTAAAGATGTTGTAATCTTGGGAGTCAGTGCAGATGATGAAGTCTCACATCAGGCATTCACCCAAAAATATAATTTGAATTTTCCCCTACTGGCTGACAGCGACAAATCCCTCATCAAAGCTTTTGATGTGGATGGCGGCGGTTATGCCAAACGCGTCACTTACGTAATTGACCCCAGCGGCAAAATTACCCATGTTGACGCTAATGTAAATACAACCACCCATGCTAGCGATATTTTAGCTGCACTTGGGCTGTAGTTTTTTACCTGATAACCAAAGATTTTTTAAATAGTCTTAGCCCCAAGCTTTAAAAGCTTGGGGTTCTTTATTTGAATTCAGTTACCTGATGGTGGTGTAATTGTTCGTGGTGTAATCACTGGTTGTGTAACCGCTGGCAAACCGGGAGTTGCTTGCTGTTGTTGACCTCGAATTAGTCTTTGTTGCCTTGCTTTAAAAGCTGCTGCGGCTGAGTTTAATTGTTCGTTCTGTTGGTTAGAATCCCAGTTGAGAGTCCCGAAATTTGCCCGATGAATCAGGTCAAACATGTTGAAATTGTCTGAATTTGAACGGGAGAACGGATCAGTATTTTGGTCTGTTGTAGTAGTACTGGGAAAAGCATCCGTTGGGCTGCTGATTTGAGCCGAACTTGGTTGAGCCATCAGCAAGGAAGCAAAGCTAATTCCTGCCACAGTAGCCACAAACAGTCTAGGAATTTGTAAAAATGGTTTTTTCATGGGGTTTTTACCCTAAAATTTCTCTATTTTATCTTAAGCAAGAGTCCGCCGCAGTTGGGGTTGAATACTCACTAAAGCGACAAGGGCAAAGCCAAACAACACCAGCAACGCTCCCCCGAAGGTAACATCGCCCCAAGGAGCCTGCATTACTACACTACCTAGTCCCCAATTACTGTGGAGATATAGATAGCGAATTGGTTCGATCGCATAACTCAGAGGATTGAGAGTAGCCACAACCTGCAACCACTGAGGCATGAAGGATAGAGGAGCCAAAGCAGTACTAGCAAACAATAATGGTAGGTTAGTGACAAAAATCACTGCAATCAGTTCAATGTGTCCGGGTAGGGCAAAAGCTAAACCGAGGGAGATGGCTGTCACACCCAAAGCTAAGAGGAAGACAATTAGAGCGATCGCACTTAAACCAGTTATATCTGGTAGTCCAGCGCCCAAAAACGCTGCTGCTGCTACAATCACCGCTGCTTGCAGCAAACTTTGGCTGATGATAAAGATTGCCGAAGCAAAGACAATGGAAAACCGCGATGCTAATGGTGCTACTAACAAACGATTCAAAAAGCCGAACTCGCGGTCAAACATTACGGGTAAACCAGCATTCAGCGCCCCAGCAAAGGCTGTAAACACAATTATGCCGGCAGCCAAAAATTGACCATAATTTGTTGTATTGCCAAATATACCTTTGGGAGCATTTTGGAATAAAGCACCAAATAGCAATAACCACATTACTGGCTGAATAATTCCGGCAACCAATGTGGAGGGACGGCGTTGCAACTGAATAAACAAGCGACGAGTTAAAGCCAACGTCTCTTGTACCAATTCACCGAAAAAGTTAGGTGCAGCATTCGCCTCAACTTGCGGCGATGCTAGCCGCTGCCAATTTAGATCAGATTTAGGAGTAACGCTCATAGCAATTTTGGATTGGGGATTGGGGATTGGGGATTTTGGATTGGGGATTTTGGACTGGAGATTGGGGATTGGGGATTAGCAAAACTCTTTCCCAGTACCCAGTCCCCAGTCCCTAGTCCCCAGCCCCTATCTCATATTCTGCTTTTTCTCAGCCTTAGGATCGCGGGTGGCAACGGCTGCCAGTTCTGCATCCATCAGTGTACGTCCTGTAGCGGCGAGGTAAACGTCATCGAGGCTGGGGCGAGATTGGGCTATGCCAAAAATTGGCAAGCCAGCAGTATTCAGCGCTTGCTGTATGTTAATCAGAACATCGTTCTGAGGTGTCACTACTAAGTTGAGAGAATTACCTTGAGCGCTGTTGATGATCACTTCTTGCACAAACGGCAAAGGTTGCAAGAGGTTTTTAGCTTTTTCTGCTTCCTGAATGGGGGAAAACTCGCGGATTCGCAAGGTGATGCGATCGCCCCCTACTTGATCTTTTAATTGTGAAGGTGTACCAGCGGCTATCACAACGCCCCGATCTATAATTGCCACGCGATCGGCTAAAGCGTCAACCTCTTCTAAGTAATGGCTGGTAATTACTACCGTCGTCCCAGAGGCGCGTAATTTCCGCAGGAAATCCCATACCACAAAACGAGTTTCTATGTCAAGTCCCACAGTTGGCTCATCCAACACCAAAACATCGGGTGCATGGAGCAACCCAGCAGCCAAGTCTAGGCGCTTGCGTAAACCGCCAGAGTAGGTTCCTGTTTTTTTATTAGCGTATTCTTGCAAACCGAGTAAATCTAATACCGTCTCAATGCGCTGTTTGGCGATCGCGCTTGGAAGGTGATAAAGTGCTGCTTGCAATTGCAGCAGTTCTTTTCCAGTCAGCACCTTATCTATAGCAACTTCCTGAGCAACGTAGCCTAGTCGTTGTCTTGCCACTCTCGGATTATCTAACACAGAGATGCCAGATACTTCGATTTTGCCAGCATCCGGTGTGGTGAGTGTACACAAGGCACGCAAGGTAGTAGTTTTACCAGCACCGTTGGGGCCAAGTAAACCGAAGATTTCTCCTGATTCTACCTGAAAGGAAACATCCTGAACGGCGACCACTGTACCGTAACGTTTTTGCAGATTTTGAATTAAAACGGCGGGAGCCATGACAGCTTTTCCCCAACTATACAAATCTCAATAAAGTCTATCTTTATTGTAGAAGGTAGGGAGCAAGGAAAGAGCGCATGAGCGAAAATCTGTAAACAAGTTCGCGCCATGCTGCCAAAAGTTTATGATTATTCTGGGCAAGTTGCTTGATTGCGTTTGTGGCGAAATAAACCAAATACTACAGTAATTAATCCTAAACCTGGAAGATTTGCAGGCTCTGGAACCTGAGTACGGGTGGCAGGCGGAGTGTAGTACTTAGTTGGGACATCCGGCAAATCGCCATTAAACAGATAGTTGTGAGACTCCCCATTTCCTGTCAAAGAAGCTACCACCACGTTGCCGTTAACTTGACCATTATTGAAATTGAAATTAGCCAAAGGAGCAAGAATACTACCTAGTATGCTAATCCCACTGGCAGTTATGTTTGTCGCTTCATAGAAGTTGTAGATCACCTTTTGTTTATCTGTGCCAAGGATATTGAACCCAAAGTTTTGTAGCGACACATCCTTACCACTGATATTGACTACAACAGTCGATTTTGCGTCTCCACTGATTTCAAAAGAGTTTGCCTTGGAAACAGATGATCCGGCAAGATTAAAAACATTGAACGCAGTACCACTGCCACTAAGGTTAATACCACCCCAAGATTGAACTGTTGTTTTACCAGTAGGAGTTAAGGTTGCCAAATATTGAGATAGCCCTCGCAATTCTTTCCCTGCCTCATTGAAGTCGATGGGTTTACCCTTGCTGAGAGTTCCCTGTGGAAATCCCACATTGCTGGACACATTGGCGGTACCTCCGTAGACAGCATTACCGTGGTAGACTTGACTGCTGCTCAGAGTTAAGTTTTGTCCAGCTACTACTACGTTGCCGCTATTGCCAGAAAGTTTGCTTCCGAGTCCGCCGACGAAATTCACGTTACCGCCAGCAGCAAGTTTTCCTTCAATATCTGTAGATTTTTGAGAGATATCTCCTAAGACAAATACATTGTAATCAGAGGCAGCGCCTAACTCAACTGCATTCGCTCTTGCCGAGAAACCCAGCGCTAGAGTAACTAGAATTGGAGCTGCTACTACTCCCCAAACATAATAAGTTTTTAATTTCATGTTCTGATTTATGAATTATCAACATCATCCTATGGGTATAAAATAAACATGGCATTAGTTTGCTAGCTATTTTCATTGAATTTTTATAATTGTTTGATTTAGTGTATATTTTTACCTTAGTTAACCATTTGACCGCACATTTACTGTTGACTATATTAATTAATTTTTTATTGACAAGAACTCAGTAATTATGACGTTAGGACGTTATTTGACAACTTTTAAAGTTTTGAGGCTAGTATCAGCAGAACCACTGATAAAGCCCCCCATTGCCTGGATTTGTTGTAGGTAATCAAGGACAGGTTTAGTAATTATTTCTCCCGGCATTAACACAGGAATTCCTGGGGGATAAGGACAGACTATTTCTGCACAGATGCGATCGCTTGTCTGTATCAAAGGTAGTATTTCACTGACAGCAAAAAAAGCTTCACGGGGAGAGAAATGTAATGCCGGACTTAGTGGACTAACAAAATCCTGCCAAAGATGGCTTTTAAGGGTCAAGTTGGTTCGGCGATATTCTTTAGCGAGAGTGATAAAACCTTGCACTAATTGCTCAATATCGGTTGGGGTGTTGCCCAAACTAATGATTAAAGTAAGGTGTTGCAATGAGGCGAATTCAGCAGTGACAGCAAATTTTTCATCAAGAATTTCATCTGCTTCAAATCCGGTTAAGCCTAAACCAGAAACAGTGACAGTTAGTCGTGTTTTATCTAAAGCCACAAAGCCCCCTTTATAAGCAGGGCTAGGAATCTCTAAGATAGATAATCTAGGAATCTGACTGATTTTTGTTCTAGCTTCATTAGCAAGTTCTAAAGTACGAGACATCAGCATTTTTCCGTAGAGGGCCATTTGCTGACGTGCTGCATCTAAAGAAGCTAAAAGTAAATAACTAGGACTGGTAGACTGGATTAGTTGCAAAGCTTTACTGATGCGATCGCAATCTATCCTATTACCTTGAACGTGCAACATCGATGCTTGTGTTATCGCACCGAGTACTTTGTGGATGGATTGTACAGTTAAATCGGCACCTGCGGCTAAAGCTGGAGTGGGTAATTCGGGATGAAAGGCAAAGTGGGCGCCGTGTGCCTCATCTACAAGTAGAGGGATATTATATTGATGTGTGATGTTGGCGATCGCACTCAAATCTCCACAAACGCCGTAATATGTTGGGTAAACTGTCAACACTGCTTTAGTGTCTGGATGTTGTAGGAGTGCAGATTCTACAGCGTTGGGCGTGATGCTATGGGCAATATCCAAAACTGGATCATATTCAGGATTGAGAAAAATTGGTATTGCACCAGAGAGAATTAAACCAGCGATCGCCGAAGAATGTACATTGCGAGGCAGAATGATTTTATCACCTGTGCCACAGGTAGCGAGAATTGCCGCTTCAATCCCACAAGTAGAACCATTAACAAGAAACCATGTTTGCGAAGCGCCAAATGCTTCAGCTGCTAGTTGTTGTGCTTCTTGAATAACGCCTTGGGGTGCAAAGAGATTATCTAAATCTGCTAATTCGGTTAAATCAGCGCGAAAGACGGCTTTACCAAATAAGTCAGCCAAGGATTGAGAAATTCCCTTACCTTGTTTATGTCCTGGAGTGTAAAAAGGTGCATGAAGTCTTGCTGCATTGGCTTTTAAGGCATCTAATAAAGGTGTTTGGTTTTGATTGAGCATTTAAATAAAACCAACCGTTAATGATAAAATTTGAAATCTGTTAGGGCATATTCATAGACGATGAAATTACCCAACGGCGAGCAAGCAGAGATTTCTGTACAAAAGCTCATAGGTTATTGTCTAAATCCTGAACATCCGAGTGGGAAACATAAAGCCCGAGTTTTCGCATCAATTCTAGAAATCACGGTAGAAAACGCCGATGTTTTGCGTGAACTTATTCAAACAGCAGCAGTTGCGGGCGAAGTTGTTCAGCAAAGTACTACACAATTTGGTCAACAGTTTAAGGTAGATTGGATAGTACCTCATACAGACGGAATCAGGCTGCGAACAATCTGGGAAACTACCACTAATAATCCCTATCCACGTTTGGTTACTGCATTTCTGAAGTTAAATGAAAAAAGTTAAACTTTTGGATACTATTGCTACACTCAAGCCGATTCCCATTGAAAGATTACAACTAGTGGAAGAAAATTATACTTCTATCGAAAGTTTACCCAGTGGGCAAGTTGGAACAATTGTAGAAGTGTATGAGCAAGAAGAAGAATATCATTATTTAGTCGAGTTTGCTGATACCCAAGGCTGTGAATATGCAATGGCAACTTTGAGAGCAGATGAAATCTTAGTTTTACATTATGATTTGGCAATTGCCTCTGACTTACCTCACCCTCAATCCCTCTCCTTATAAAGGAGAGGGAAGCAAGAATAGAGGATGAAGTTTTGCATTTTATTTAATCCACGTTCCTTAATGCACATTGCAAGGCAGAATGATTTTATCGCCCATGCCACAGGTAGCGAGAATTAAATTTGGCAATACTTCACAATGCCAATGCGGCGGTTGCAATGTTAATGCGTCTCCTCACAATGTCAATGCGGCGGCTGCAATGTTAATGCGTCCCTTCACAATGCCAATGCGGCGGCTGCAATGTTAATGCGTCCCTTCACAATGCCAATGCGGCGGCGGCAATGTTAATGCGTCCCTTCACAATGCCAATGCGGCGGCTGCATTAAAAACGCTACGCTTTTACGCAAAACTGTACTTGCTCCTCCTTAAAAAGGCTACGGTGTATACACAAGTCGCATTTATTTTCAGATCCGGGTTTTACCCCCCTTAATCCCCCCTTATAAAGGGGGGAAACCGGAAATCTAATTCCTTCCCCTTTATAAAGGGAGGGTTAGGGTGGGGTAAAACTTACGTCGAAACCCAGATGAGTAGACTATTTCAGACTTGTGTATACACGGTAGTTTAAAAAGGGGGAACTTGAAAGCCCACTTTTTAATGGGGTTGGGGGATCTCTTCTGCGTAAGTCTTAAGAATGCTATGCTTGCGTTAAAATTCGTAAGTCCTGCGTGGCTAACTAGATGAGGCCTTATCATCAAATCCCAATTTTTGAGTGTGGTGAATCTCTAATGGAGATTCCTTTAGAATTGTTTGCGGTGGAATCTCCCCATCCTTATGAAAAGTTAGGTGCGCCTTATGGTGAACATTCCCCTTATTTTCTCCGTCAAAGCGTTATCGAAAATTTGATCCAAGCGCAAAATTATCTTGATGTGCTGCATCGCAACTGGCGGATCCAAATTTTTGATGCCTATCGCCCGATCGCAGTCCAGCAGTTTATGGTAGATTACAGCTTCGCGCAAGCAGTTAGGGAGAGGGGACTGACTGAGGTGGAGTTATCACCAAACCAACGCCAAGAGATTTGGGAAGCGGTTTATGAAATTTGGGCTGTACCAAGTTTGGATGAAAAAACTCCCCCTCCTCACAGTACTGGTGGGGTGGTGGATGTGAGGCTAGTAGATGATGCAGGACAAATAGTAAATATGGGTTCGCCGATTGATGAAATGTCAGAGCGATCGCATCCCGATTATTATGCCAATAATGACCACCCACAAGCGCAAAAGTATCATGCTCACCGTCAGTTGTTACGAGATGTAATGTTAAAAGCCGGCTTTCAGCGCAATCCCAGAGAATGGTGGCATTTTTCTGTTGGCGATCAAATGTGGGCTTGGCTGAATAATCAATCCAATCCGGTTAATCCTGTTACTGCACGTTATGGGCGGCTTGCAAGGCTCAAAGTCATCTAAATTAGGCATTGATTCCCAAGAATGAAAATTGAGTGTACTGCATCTTAAGGATTTGTCACTGGTGTCTTTTTATATACATGGTGGTTTGCTTAAAGCAATCGAGACGGTGATTTTAGCAACGGCAATGTGAACAGGCGATCATACCGACTCTGGTTGAGGAACGCAAGCGATCGCCACGCAATTAGTCGTAAGTAGCTGGCATTTAAAGGTTGTCATTCTAGTGACAAATATATAAATAGCTAAATATAATTAATTAGCCAATCATTGGTAATCAAAGCACCTATCTTAAATTTCAAAAAATTATATAGAGTTTCACCCTTTGTCATCTTGCCGTCTTAATTAATTAGTGTACTTTCACGGTATGTGGAAAAGACCATTTTGAGAGTTTTCAAGCCCTGATTTTTCCATTAGATATTTTCCTTAACTTAAAGCTATTGAGAATTAGTCTGTGGAAAAAGTTACGCTTTTTTGGGGCTTGAATACTTACCGTGAAAAGTCAGACAGCAGGGAAAGAAGAGAGGTAGATAAGTAGTGCGTTTTTTCAACAATCAAGCAAGAGTCATATGATGGATATTTTAGGCAAAATCAATCGGAAAGTTAAAAGTTTAGGCATCAGGAAAAAAATCTCTACTTATTCATATAATCTGACTGCCAAAATTCTAACTTATCCTCTTGGAGTTCGGTTTTTATCGATTAGAAGAGATGCTACAACAAATGAAAGAAAAATATCTTTAGCTATTACACATTATAACAGGTCTAATTTAATAGCAGGTGCATTGAGAAATGTCTTAATGGATGAGAGAATTAATGACGTTATAATTTATGATGATTTCTCTAGCATGGAGGAATTTTCTAAAATGCAAGCTATTACTAAAAAAATGTCTAATAAAATTTCTATTTATAGAGGCGAAAAAAATTTAGGGCCATACCATAGTAAGGTGACAGCAATATCAAAATGTAAAAATGAATGGGCAATTATTCTTGACTCTGATAATGCACTGAGCAGAAATTATGTTGATAGACTTTACCAAATATCCACATGGAATACCAACTTTATATATTGCCCCGATTTTGCCGAACCAAACTTTGATTTTCGACAATTTACAAACACAGAACTTACTTTATATAAAGTCAAAGAACTTATCTTAAAAAATGAAAATATAAAATTATTGCGTAGCCTTCTTAATGATGGAAATTATTTCCTTAATGTGCAAAAATATATAGAGTGTAGTAAAATCAACGAGTTTAATTCTGTACCTGCTGCCGACGTTATAGTTTTTAACTATTCATGGTTGCAACAAGGATATTCATTATATATTCTGAATAATCTAAACTATTATCATCGAATACATTCAGGGAGTTTCCAGATGAGCAGTTGGCGAAATTCTAGACAAATTGTAGATGGAATTATTAAGTCTATTGCTGATGATGAAAAATAAGCTAAAGATTAAGTTTTAGCCTTAAATCTGTGTGTTATATCAAGTCTGGTTAATCACTTATGATTACCTGATATATGCAAAAATCTGAAAAGTCTCTTTCCTCCAGTAAGAACTGCGGTCTGAATGAGAAGTTTTTAACTGGACATGATATTACTCTGCGCCAACCTTTGCGTTTTTTGATCGTTTAAAAACACTACTTTTTTCAATGCATAGGGACGCAGAGCTTTGCTAGATTTAATTTGCTGCGAATTAATGAAAAGCTGTATTTAGTTAACTAGGCATCTTGAGGATTTTGTTCCTTTAACTCGTCAGTGGTGTAAGTACCAATGGGAGTCCAAACTAGATAAGGAAGGAGTAATAACGCCGCTAGCCGAGAAATTAGCAAAACGCAGAGTGCAAGGATAACGGCTGAAATGAAACCTATTAGCCCAAGAGTTTCTCCAATTTTAAGACTGCGAAACCTCAGCATTACAGGTATGTAGGCGACGGTGATAATTTCCACTAGGACGTAGAAAGCCATTAGTAGCCAAGTAATTAGGCTTCCTGGGCTTTTTTCCCAGACAATATAAGCTGAAGCTGCACCACTAATAAAAATCACAGTCCAAATAAACGGAATCAGCGGCTCAAAAACTAGCCAGCGAGGGCGACGTAACTGTGCAAACCATTTGACATCACGTGGCGTGATTAAGAAACTACCAAGGCCGATGAAGAAAGTTACAGCCCCAATTATTATCCAAGATGGAATCATATTGCGCTCAAGTTTTGTGTATTTTGTCAAGTCATATACTGCAAGTTTGACAATTTAGGGCGTAGCTTGAATCATTCGCTGGTACGATTCTTAGGCATCTTGAGGATTGAGACTAACCATCTGCCAAGTGGTATAAGTACCAATGGGACTCCAAAGCAAATAAGGAACTAGTAACAGTGCTGCCCAACCAGAAATACTTAAAACTGCAAGTATCAATAAACCACAAATGAGAAAACCTGTGCCGCCAAGAATTGTACCCACTTTCAGACTGCGAAGCTTAAACATTACAGGCGTATAGGCAATGGTCACAATTTCTAAAAGCAAGTATAAACCCATGATTAACCAGGTTGAGGTGCTTCCTTGGTCTTTTTCCCAGATAATATAAGCTGACCAAGCACCGCAAATAAATATTACAGTCCAAATAATTGGAATTGCACCCTCAAAAGTTAGCCATCTCGGTCGTTGTAAGCGCTTGAACCATTGGCGATCGCTTGGCGTAATCACGTTAGCTGCTAAGGCAACCAAGAAAGCCACACCCCCAATCACCATCCAAGATTTAATCATGACCGTTAGTCCTTATATAAGCGCTATCTATCGCTTAATATCACTCTTTATAGTGTAATTTTGTCAATTTAATTGCCAATTACTCATCATCCCTGAGTTTGATACCTTCAGATCGTTTGGCAGGATTTTAATTTATGGGTATTGCGAGTTGGGCATTGGTTATTAGACCTCTTGCATGAATCCTCAAAACCCCACCCCAACCCTCCCCGTATGTGTTGGGGAGGGAGTACACTTGCTCAATTTTCCCCCTTTATAAGGGGAGGGAGTACACTCGCTCAATTTCCCCCCTTTATAAGGGGGGATTAAGGGGGGTCTATTAATATTTGTGCAAGAGGTCTATTATATTATTCTCCTCAGCCCCTCTACCCATTTATTCCCCAGGATATTGAGGTGATTATGTCTACGGGTGGGGATATGGGGCAAAGCGTGGAAATCTTCTTGGTATAGAGGTATAAGGCAATTAGATTCAATGATAGTTTATATGCAAACTGAATCAGAAACGCGATCGCTAAGTAAATTTTAACGAGTCTTTGATACTCGTGAACAATGATCAGAATCTCAAGAAGAGAGGCGAGACGACGGTATTCAAACTTTTACAGGCGGTTTCTAAGGATACAAAAGATTTCTTGATAAAACTAGGTTATACGATCGCTACCGCAATGGAGGCGATCGCACCACAATTTCTGAACCCTACGAGATATTGCTACGGCATCACATCTTACCAATTCAGCTTTTATGAACCGACAGTGACGGTGTAAGACAACACAAAGGGCTTGAAATTAGCTCCAGATTTTGGAGTACCGCTTAACTCCAATTCATAAGCTCCTACTTTGGGAAATACGATTTCGGCTCCAGGAATGTTTTTATATTGCTTGGTTGATACATTATGTAAACTTGGCTTCAGTAATGGGGTATCAGTTTCGCTGTGAGGTTGAGGGTAGACAGCCAACTGACAGTTACATTGTGTCAGGGGGATTACTCGCCCGCCTTTACGAGTGAGGACAATCCAAGCATGAGCGGTTTTGCCAGCTTGAGGATTGTCATTGGGTTCAATGTGCAGCATCCCGCCTACGTCTTGTGACACCTTTTCGGTGTGGGCATTAACTGGTGTAGCAATCAGAACCGAAATTAATAATAGCCATCCCAAATTCTTCTCTAGGGTAAAGTGGAACATATAGTTTATAACAGTAAGCGAAGTAGACCAGGTTGACTGGGGAAAGGCAATTAAAGGAAAATCCCAAGATTTT
This sequence comes from Nostoc sp., assembly GCF_036917275.1. Lineage (GTDB taxonomy): Bacteria > Cyanobacteriota > Cyanobacteriia > Cyanobacteriales > Nostocaceae > Nostoc. The sequence goes on along the minus strand of NZ_JBALDF010000024.1, from coordinate 47,936 downwards.
TGATGTTATTTTTCCACCAGTATTTAGGAACGATAATTTTAAAAGAATAGTTGTGTCAAAAGACAACCTGTCAAACTTTGCCCGAAAATTCTTTACCAACTACTAAAGCTCAATTCCAACTAAAAACTTGTTTACTTCTGAACTTAATACCTAAATCTCTAACTTAAAGGCTCATTAAGTTATTACTTATGATAGTTACTAAAACTCACCTGGATGAGTGAAAGTAATGATAGTGATGAGTGAGAGGAAATATATTTAGTAATTGAGGTTCAAAGCATGGACTCGACATGTAAAGTTCTAATTGTGAACTCGTCCTGGTACCTTCCAATGCCGTTGAAAGAGTATGCAATGAGCCGAGTGACTGTCTACTTTTATAACGATGGGTGGGTTCCAATTAAATATTGTTTTTTGGAGAAGGCAATTGTGCTTCACCACAAGGCAAAGCTAGAAGGCAAGGAAATTTTATTATTTCCTGCTGATGTAGACCCGAATGAATTCTCAAACTCTTTTAACTAAAATGGATTGAGGTAGACTATTTTTCAAAAATCTTGGCAACAAATGAATCGGCTAGAGAGGCGTACATATATATGATGTACGCCTCTACTTGTAAATGGGATTAAAAATTTGTGCGAACTTGAAAGCTAAAGGTGCAGCAGATAGGCGAGTTTCAAATTTCTATAGCGCAGGTGTCAAAGCGCCTTGCAGCCGCAAGTGATATGGAACCAAGAATATTAAGAGTTTCTAGAAGTGCTTATCTAACAACTTCTGATACAAACTGTCAGAGACCCAGAAGGATGTAGATTGAAGGCTTTGAACAACAATAGGTAGATCAATGAGTTTCATAGTCGCAGCTTGATCCAGAATTCCGAGGATGCCTGTGATGATAAACCCTCTTTCTTTAGCGGTGCGACGCGCCTTCATTTCGTCTAGCAGGAGTAAATCTGCATTCAGTTCTTGGGCTAAAAGAATGGCTTCACGTTCTCCGGGATCGAGTAGCTCGACAATTTCATCTGAAGGTTGACTGACAACTTGAATTTTGAGCCAAGTGGGTGGAGTCGCAATCCAGGCTTGGACAGATGGTGGAGCGGATGCATTGGATAGTTCGCTATAGACTGCCAGGGGAATGATGATTTGCCCGAATAATTCGGGTAAAAGATTAATGTGCCCAATCAGGATCAAGTAGTTGATTGGAGAAGTATTAGAAACAATAATCATTATGTGCCTAAAACGCTGCGGATGTTTTGAACATCTTGTTTCAGGTCGTCTTCAGTGTAAGGCAAGTAGGCTTTTTCACGCTTGAGAAATTCGTAGGTTTCCCAACGGGAACAAAAGTTGAGCATTCGGCGAACTTCAGCTGCTCCAATGTGACCTTGGCGATAGCTGTCAGCCGCAATAAGTTCCAAAATTCGACGAGAAATGTTAGCGGGTTCGAGTTGCAGTTGATTAGCAATGTTGTCAGGGAGTTCTATTAAAATATGCATTGGTTATTCTTTTAGAGATGTTGAACATTTGCCATTGCAAAAGCACCTTGAAATATTTACACGAAGGGCAAGGAGGAAAGAGGAAGGGAGAAAGGTAAAAGTTCTAGTAATCAAACTAACCCAGAACGGAGTGCCACAACTGCTGCTTGCACGCGATCGTCTACTGCTAATTTATTCATTATCCCTCGGACGTGAGTTTTGATGGTGTTGGGACTGAGATAGAGTTTTGCGGCAATCTCTGGGTTACTTAAGCCGTCTACCATGAGTTTCAACACTTCTAACTCGCGCCCAGATAAGTTGGCGTTGTTGCTGGTGGGTGAGGGCGGTTTGAGATTATCAATTACTCGCCGCGCAATTTGGGGATCGAGATAGGCTGCACCATCAACTGCGGCTGCGATCGCACTTAACAATCGTTCCACACTTGCACCTTTGATGCAATATGCATCTGCACCGCTAGACAGGGCAGCAATAATTTCTGTCTCCGTTTGATGAGATGTCAGCATCACCACATGAGTTGCTGGCAGCGCCGCCTTAATTTGCTGTGTCGCTGCAATGCCATCCAATCGCGGCAATCCAATATCCATAACCACCAAATCAGGTTTCAGTTGCAGTGCTGCTTGAACTCCCAAATAACCATCTTCTGCTTGTCCAACTATCTCCAACTGAGGATGAGCCATTAACGATTGTTCTAATCCCAGTTGCATCATCGGATCATCTTCGACAATTAACACGCGCAACGGCGGAGCATTAATTGGTAAATTTAAGGGATAGCGAGTATCTAAAGACATTTTTATTAGTTAGGAGTTGGGAGTCTTTTATCTGACTTTTCACGTGATCTGGAAACCTCACTTCCATTCCTCTCCCCTGGAGAGGCTTTGAATTCTTCCCCCTTCCCTTGTAGGGAAGGGGGTAGGGGGTTAGGTTTCGCGTTGGTTTTTTCAGATAAGGTGAAAAGTCACTGTCTTTTATCAGTTGTTTTGTCTTTTTTACCTGCCAATGACCAATGACTAAGGGACTAACAAAAAATCAATTATCCAAAATTATTTGTACATTTGTAGGGGTGCAAGGCCTTGCGCCCCTACGATGGGATTTTTTTTTAACTGGAAGTCCCTAACTTGTTTTATTCTTCTACGCGATAGCCTAACTCTGCTAAACTGATCCGCGACTGTCGCCATTTCGGCTGGACTTTGACAAACAATTCTAAGTAAACTTTACCAGCGATTAACTTTTGGATTTGTTCACGAGCTTCACTACCAATTGCTTTGAGCATTGCTCCGCCTTTGCCAATGAGTATGCCTTTTTGGGAATCGCGCTCGACGTTAATAGTGGCAAGTACACGGGTAATGCTGGGAGTTTCTTCTACTAAGTCAATGGCGATCGCTACTGAATGGGGTACTTCTTCACGAGTCAATAATAAAATTTGTTCTCGGATCAATTCACCCATAATAAAGCGCTCTGGCTGATCAGTTACCAAGTCTGGAGGATAGTATAATGGCCCAATTTCTAAATGTTCAATTAATAATTCTTGAAGTTGCGGTAATCCTGCACTAGTCTTGGCAGAAAACTTCACGATTTCCCATTCATGGGACTTGGCCATCTGGGCGTAACTATCGTCTAGAAACTGAGAATCCGCGGGTTGTTGGTCAATTTTGTTCGCACCCACAATCACCGGTGTTTTGCTACGACTGAGCAAATCGGCAATATAGCGATCGCCTGCACCACAAGCCACCGCCCCATCTACCACAAACAACACTACATCTACCGATTCAATTGCAATTTTGGCATTTTGCACCAACACTTCCCCCAATTGATGATGGGGCTTATGAATTCCCGGCGTATCTACAAATATTAACTGCGCCTCTGGTGTAGTTAATATACCGCGCAAACGGTTACGTGTTGTTTGTGCTACTGGGGAAGTTATGGCAATCTTTTGTCCTACCAATTGATTCATTAGAGTAGATTTACCGACATTAGGACGACCAACAATGCCGATAAAACCTGATTTAAATTCAGGAGGAGCCTGTGGAATTGTTACTTCTCCTGAAAAAGAGAAGTTGTAATTATCAATACTAGTCACCTTTGGCTCCACCCTCATATTTTACAGCTGGGATAACTTGATTTTTTCTTAGACACAAAACAAGCATAAAATTACCCTGGCATTTTTAGGGATTGTTTTAGCCGAGGTTTAATCTACTACTGGCTCTACACTTAATATTTTACAGCTGAGATAACTTTGTTTTGTTTTTAGATACAAAACAAACATAAAATTACTTTGGCATTTACAGAGAAGATTTTGAAACGGTTTAATCTGCTGCTAACTTTGGCTTAAATTTCATCGACTACTCAATATATTTGGATCAAAATGTCAATAAAAGATATCGGAGAACGCAAACGCATAGGAATTCTTACCAGTGGAGGTGATTGTTCTGGCTTAAATGCTGTGATTAGGGCTGTAGTAAATTGTGCTGTGAATACCTACGGCTGGGAGGTTTTGGGAATTCGGCAAGCGACTCTAGGATTAATGGCGCGTCCACCACAATTCACAAAGCTGGAAGTTGATCAAGTTGACTCGCTATTAACTGCGGGTGGCACAATGTTAGGGACAACCAATAAAGGCGACCCTTTTGCCTTTCCAATGGCGGATGGAAGTTTATGCGATCGCTCCGAAGAAATTATTGCAGGTTATCATCAACTAAGTTTAGACGCTTTGATTGGGATTGGTGGCGATGGTAGCTTGGCAATTCTGCGTCGCCTCGCCCAACAAGGTGGGATTAATTTAGTTGGTATTCCTAAAACAATTGATAACGATATTGGCGTTACTGAACATGCCATCGGTTTTGATACAGCAGTCAATATTGCCACGGAAGCACTAGATCGGTTACATTTTACTGCTGCAAGTCATAGCCGAGTCATGATTTTAGAAGTAATGGGGCGTGATGCCGGACACATAGCAATAGCTGGGGGAATTGCGGGGGGAGCAAATGTAATTTTAATTCCCGAAATCCCTTACACAGTTGAGCATATTTGCCACAAAATCAAAGAACGCCAAGATAAAGGCAAAAACTATTGTTTGATTATTGTTTCGGAAGCGGTTCGTACCCAAGATGGGGAAAATGTGACGATTACAAATCGCTTAGGTCAATCTCGATACGGTGGAATTGGCGAATATTTAGCAGATGAAATTATTCAGCACATTGGTGTTGAAACGCGAGTCACAGTTTTAGGACACATTCAACGGGGTGGAACTGCTTCACCACTCGATAGATTAGTTGCAACTGTTTTTGGCGTTGCGGCGGTTAATCTAATTGCAGAGAATAAATACGATCGCATGGTGACTTGGCAAAATCGCCAAGTATTAAGTGTACCAATTACAGAAGCGATCGCTCAATATAGCGCCGTCGATCCCAATGGTACTTTAGTTAAAACCGCTCGTGGTATGGGTATTTATTTAGGCGACTAAATTTAGTTAAAAGGGCGGTTAGAAACCGCGTCTATACAGGCAAAACCCACCTCCGTGGGTTTCAAAGTCCTTGAGTTTGCGTAGGTGGACTTCTTTTTGCAAAACTGATATCCTCCCGCCAACTCCTGTTTTCTATCTTTTAACTAATAACTCCTAATACAAACTCGCCTTGATTCACAGCCTGATTGGTTGCGACATCATAAACCAATCCATCCTGTTGAGCGCAGACATCAATTACACTGGGTAACTTACCTTCTTTATTAAAACTGAGAATTTGATACAGTTTTTCTCCAGCTTTTACAGAACTACCTAATTTTATTCTGGATTGAATCATGCCACCTGCGATCGCATAATATTTTTTCCTGTTGCTGCTAGATGTAAAAGTCATATCATGGGTTTTTGTGTCATCCAATAAATCAGGAATTTGCAGTACACCTTTTTGTGCTAAATAGTTTTTTACACCCTGTACACCGTTGGCGACTGAATCAGGGTTCATTTGCATTCCTGTTCCTAATTCCAGAGTCCAAGCTTCCACATCAAACTTAATTTCTCTACCCAACTCTTTAAAACAAGCTTCCAATGCTAACCAAGGTTTGATAAAAGCTTCATCAAAAGCATCACCATCATATTTATCAAGTAAGATTCCGAAATCAAACCCGAAGTATTTTGCACTGTCTTCTCGATTTCGGAAGTAATAAATGTAATCTAACGCTTGATCTGTAGAACTATGTAAATCAATTAAATAGTCTGCATCTAAACTCAGATTTTGTAGTTTGTACCTAAAAACCTCAGTGTAGGGCACACTACTGGGAGAATTAATTTTCTCTAAATTTTTCGCAAATTGTTGCTTAATTATAGTTAGATAATTTTGTCTAACGACCTCTAGATCAATATGAAGTTGAGATTTAGTAAAAGCGACTAAATCATCAGCTTCTTTCTCATAGTCCCAAAATACGCGATTCCAGTCTTTGGCTTCGTAAACGCAATATCGTCCAGGTGAAAAATGATGAGCGCGTTCATTCGTCCCCATTGGATTACAAACGGGAACCAGCCAAATTTCTCCAGTTAAATCTGGATCATTTATTGTTAATAAAAACTCAATTAGCTGATGAATAACGGCATTACCAGCGATTTCTGCACCGTGCAGATTAGATTGAATGTAAACCTTTTTACCAGGTTGAGCGCCGATGAATTTGTAAACTTGTAAAGATAGGCGATCGCCCGAAGCCATTTGACGTAATACAATGCTTTCAATAACTGGCTGCATGAAATAACTCGGTGATGATTTGAGTAAATTATCGCTGTATCTGTACCGAATTAAAAGCCACGTAAACCAAAATTATACTAAATATCTTTGTCGGGTGTGTTATGCCGTTCGCTTTTAGCGTTCCCGCACCCCTGCTCTTACAGCTATTTTCAGGCAATTGAACCACAGATTTTTGTAGGGGCACGGCATTGCCGTGCCCCTACCCCGTGGTTTATTTACTTGAAAAATGCTGTAAGCAAGCTACACGTAGTCTCTCCCTCAAGAGAAGGGTAGGCTAATGCACCAAATTATCTATGCCGAGAGTCTTCAATAGCAACAGTGGGTTACAACGAAGGTGTAACCTACCCTATATTTATAAATATCCCCACCGTACTAAACAAATATTGGGAATTAGCTATCCTCAATTACTCTTGTTAGTCAAACAAGAAAAATTGAGACATAAAGAGCGACAAGCTGAGGCAGAACCTCAGAAAGTTTGAATCAACTCAACTGGAGGGGGACGTAAACTTAATTAAACACTCAGGGGTTAAAACACGAGATAGAGGAATTAACAAACTCATGCCCCGTTTGCCAAAGTACTGTAGCAAAAAGAGCTATCTGCAAAGATAAATTTCTCAAAGCCAGTCGTAGACAAACTAATGGTGTTTCCATTGTTGTTGAAACTGATTTTGGCACTTTCAAGGGTATTGCTAGGAAGAACACCAGATACAATCACTTGGGAGCGTTTGAAAGCGCCCAAATCCAGGGTATCAAAACCGTCCCCGCCATTAACACTCGCTTCCCCAAATCCTTTGAAGTAGTCATTCCCAGTGCCCAGATCAATCTTGATCCCGCCACCGATAGAGACTTTTTGTTGAACTCCATCTAGGATACCAGTGGCGATCACAGAGTCATTCCCATCGCCAGTCTTGATAATTCCTTGTCCATAAATGCCATAGGCAGTAGCACCAATTGTTGAAGATGCCTGTCCGGTAAGTTTGTCAGAACCCTCGCCCGTATCAATGACTCCATCGTTGAAGATGCCATAGCTGGTAACGTTTTTTTCAGAACTGTTCCCATAACCGATAATCGTGTCGTTGCCCAACCCTGTAGTAATGGTGGCGTCTTTAGTGTTTTGGATGCCGATTCCAGTACCGCCATCGCCGTTGCCGACAGGACTGGTGCCACTGCTGCCGCCGTTCCCTGTGCCAATGATCGTGTCGTTTCCGTTCCCTGTATTAAAACTGCCACTATTGGCGATGCCTGTCCCAGTAGCACCGTTGGCGCCCTTGTCGTATGGGGGGTATTGTATACTGTCCTGGCGGCCACCGCTGCCGCCAGTACCTGTGCCAGTGATCGTGTCTTCTCCGTCTCCGGTATCCAGTTCCTTACTGTTAGTGATACCAGTTCCAGTACCGCCACCGCCGTTGATGTAATACCCACTGGCGCCGTTGCCGCCAGTACCTGTGCCAGTAATCGTGTCTTTTCCTGAGCCTGTATTAATACTGCCACTGTTAGCGATGCCGATTCCAGTAGCGCCGCCCCCACCGATTTCGCCGATGGCACCGCCCCCGCCAGTACCTGTGCCAGTGATCGTGTCTTCTCCGTCTCCGGTATCCAGTTCCTTAGTGTTAGTGATACCAGTTCCAGTACCGCCACTGCCGCGGTCTTTGCCGCCGTCGCTGCCCCTTCCTATGCCAGTGATCGTGTCTTCTCCTGAGCCTGTATTAATACTGCTACTGTTAGCGATGCCTGTCCCAGTACCACCATAGCCGCCCACGTAACCCCCACCATTCTTGCCGCCGTTGCCTGTGCCGGCGATCGCGTCGTTTCCATCTCCTGTATTAATACTGCCACTGTTAGTAATGCCGATTGCATTACCAGCATTGCCGCCGCCGTAACCCGAACCACCTCTGCCGCCGCTGCCTGTGCCAGTGATCGTGTCGTTTCCATCTCCTGCATTAATACCGCCACTGTTAGCGATGCCTGTCCCAAAACCACCATTGCCGCTCTCAAAGCGGCCGTCAGTGCCACTACCGCCGTTGCCTGTGCCAGCGATCGCGTCGTTTCCGTCTCCTGCATCAATACTGCCACTGTTAGCGATGCCTGTCCCAGAAGCACCGTTGCTGATCTTCTGTTCAGGGCCGTCATCGCCAGTAGCGATGCCAGTGATCGTGTCTATTCCTGAAAGTGTACGAATGTAACCTCCAGTTAAAATATTAATACCAATTGCTGGTGATGCATTTAACTGTTCTCCGATTAAAGTATCCGCACCCGCGGTGCCAGTGAAATTGGGTGGAACGTTTAGTCTAAGCATGAGTAAAATCCTCTTAATTAGGTTAATACGGTAGCGAAAGCTGATTTAAATCACCAGTTTCTCAAACAAATTCCCAGAATCCTTTCTCCAACGGCTATTGAATCATTGAATACCTTTTGGAGTAGTGCCGCAAGGCGGAAGTCACACATTCACGCATTCAAAATGCTTTAATTTTAGGCTTTCTGGCTGTTTTAAAAGGTAGGTTTATTTTTGCCCTGTACTAGGTTGATTCAGATCCCTGACTTCTTCTAAGAAGCTAAGGATCTTGCAGCCCTTCAAATAAGTTTTATTTAAGCATTGGTAGCGATCGCACAGAGCGATCGCATAAGCTTTTGTCAAAAAGTTGTAATGTTAAGGCTTAATGTCGTAACCTTAAGCCTTAATCTTATGATGCTGGTGATTAATGTTGTAATGTTAAGGCTTAATGTCGTAACCTTAAGCCTTAATGTCGTAACCTTAAGCCTTAATGTTATAGCGTTAAGCCTTAATGTCGTAACGTTAAGGCTTAATGTTGTAATGTTGGTGACGACAAGACATTCACTTATAACTTTGGTTCATTGGTGATTGTAGCTACTGCACATGGAATACCGATTGATGGTGCGTAGGCGTAGCCCGTCGTAGACATCGCTACAATTATCGTGTTATATATTCTAAAAATTGGGATAAATATTTTCTGCAAATACACTAAGCCAGAGAGTGAGGCGGAGTAAGGGAAAAATAATAACTCCTAACTTTTGACTTCCCCGTTTGCGTAGCGTCTCCAAGAGTTGGGGCTAACTCCCCTCACGTCCCCGGTAAATTTCGCAACCGCTCATCCAAATGAGTCCGGTCTGCCAAAGCCTTCAATAGCGGCCCATGTGAAGTAAATTCTACAATACTGACTGAAGCAACAGGGCATCCCAAACGAAAACGGAAGCGTCCCACATCAATCCCCAATAAACTACACAGAATAATTCTGATAGTTGCCTTGTGGGAAACCACTAACACATTCCCACTGCTGTAAAGACTCTTGATTTCTTCAATTACCTGCAAGGCGCGAGAAGCAATTGTAACTGCCATTTCTCCACCATTTGGCCCATACCAAGCTGGATCGGCTGACCAGCGAATATAATCATCGTGATATTCACGGCTAATTACTTCTGGCGTTTTTCCTTCCCACAAGCCATAGTTAATTTCCTTCAAACCATCTCTAAGTTGTGGTTCCATCCCTATTGCTTCAGATAAGGGTTTTGCTGTCAATACAGTTCGCCGCATTGGACTACAAAATATTGCTGTCCAATCCATAGAATTATATGCATCCGCAAAAGCCTTTGCCATCTCCAAGCCTTCTGGGGTAAGTTGTGAGTCTATGGAACCGCAAAAGGAATTATTGCGACTGCATTCTGTCTGTCCATGACGGAGGAAATAAATAGTTAGGCTCACGGTATATTCTCATGGATTGTCAATTTAAGAGCGCTAACAATCAGATGTAGCTGAAGATAGTTAATGCCTGTGGTATATTACTACATTTTTTTGAGATTTGGAGTGATTTTCAGATTGAGCAAAGTTGCCGCAGCTACGACCGTCGTGTTTCCTTTTCGCACTGGATGTTTTCTACTCATGATGTATCACTAAGAACATTTAGTGTGATGTTCTTAGTGATACATCTTATGCTAATTTTTTGTTTAAGTTGATACCAATGAGCAATGCTGTGCCCCTACGACAGATGTGGTTTAAGGGACTTCCAGTTAAAAAACATCTTGCTACATCATCCCGTTCATTGGGTTTAATTTGTGCGATCGCCTGTTGTAATTCTGGCTCCATTTGGCTGGTAGGAATCGGATCTGGATGTAAAGATCGACCAAATAACTGCCGATGTTGATCTGCTGTTGCCCGTTGGGCGAAATCATCGAAATTGTGATATTCCGCCGTTGATTCGGCTTTAGTATCATCAGAGATTCAACATCCCCTGAGCCAAATACTTTGATTTTAAGACGAAAGTCGCCAAATATTGGCGACTTTGATGAAGAATTATTTTTTTATATCTTAAAAAAACACTTTAAATAACAGATAGAATAAGTTGTATATTTAAACTAAATTGCTTGCGTCTATTTCTTATAAACTTTGAATTTATAGATATTATTCCTCGATATTGATAAATTGGTCTTTTAATGTAGAGACGTAATTTATTACGTCTCTACAAAATTTATATCAATCAAGCGAGCTTATTATCTTTCAACGCTTGCTAAGAGGAGAAGAAAGATGTATGCCATTGAATCTTAAAAACTTCATACTTTCTTGCAAAAAGGGAATCTATCCCATTGATATCCCTAGAGTTTCTGCAAAAAAATTCTGAATTGTTAGTCAATGTTTTTCTTTACGCCATCTTTTACGTCTTCAATTCCGTGACGCACTTCGCTTTCAGCTTGTTTTGCTTTACCTTTTGCTTTATCTTCTGGATCTCCAGTGATATTTCCTAGTGCTTCTTGAGCTTTACCTTCAACATTTTTAGCAGCTGCTTTTGCGCGATCTTCGATGCTCATATCGTACTCCTGATTTAATTAAAATTTTCCAAAGTTATAAACTAACTTTGAAATCTTTTTGTTATTACTTTTACATTATAGCTTAAAGTCTTTGCTAGAGCCTTCCACCACAAGGCATATTCAATAACTGGTAATTCAGAAAGTTAGTTGGAGTAAGCGTTCTGGCTGCTGATTTAATACAAAATAAAGCAATAACAGTTTAGTTACCTATGCTAAAAGACATAGAAAAATAGGACTTACGCAAAAATTGCTAAAAAGCTTAATTTATCGAACCGCCAAGACGAGGCAGTGCATTGGGCGGCTCTGCCGACTTGAAGCAACTGCCGTGCCAAGAGCGCCGAGAATTCGTAGAGTGTGCGTAAGTCCTAAAAAAGTGCAAATATTGTAATTCCTCTTTTTGACTGTTTAACTAAAAAAACCCAGTTCCGTACAGAAGCTGGGTTAATAAAGTTATGAGGATATTTTTTTGTCTAATCTAGAAAACCCATTAGGCTTTCAGAATTGTCAACCTCATTTGATGCTATCGGACGGTTCCCAAATGTTGAATAGCTTTCATCAATTACCAATAAACTTGAGCCAATTGGACGAATCCCAGAGAGATTAATACTTTCAACGACTTCAAATGTATTAGCGCCAATTGGACGAATACCCATTGCATTAAAAGTTTCAACTACTTCTAACGCACTGCTGGTAACGGGACGCACCCCAGCAATTGAAAGTGTTTCAGCAACATCTAAGTCGCTAGCGCCTATGGGACGAACTCCAGCAAGAGCGAGTGTTCCAGAAGCTCCCACTGGCAATTCAGCACCTTCCTCGACTTTATCTGCACTCAAGCTCTTGTCTTGTTGATTTTCAACTTCCTCTGTAGTTTCCCCCGCAGACTTGGCATACTTTTGCCGAGAACTGGTTGCTTTGCCAGTGCTGCTAATAGTCATAAACGAACACCTCTGATTTGTTAATTGAATTTTACAATAATTAAGGAAAGATGAAATTTTTTCCCATATATCTTAGAGTTTAACCTTAAAAAACCTTGTATATATATAAGTTTTTTTCAAACTGATACATAAGTAAATTTAAAGTATTAATTTTTGTAAAAAAATATTACTATTTATTTGGTTTAATAAGCCAGCTACAATGGATACAGGGCGAAATCCTCACCATGAGATCGGGTATTTCCAGCAAAACTGTATGACAGAATTTTGTCTTCAAGCTCCCTTTAGTCCCACAGGCGATCAACCACAAGCGATCGCACAACTTACTGCTAGTATCCAAGCTGGTAATCATTACCAAACTTTACTAGGAGCCACTGGAACTGGCAAGACATTTTCAGTAGCAGCAGTGATTGAGAAAATTGGCAAGCCTACCTTAGTTCTGGCGCATAACAAAACCCTTGCTGCCCAGCTTTGTAACGAGTTGCGGGATTTCTTTCCCAACAACGCAGTTGAGTATTTCGTGAGCTACTACGATTACTATCAGCCAGAAGCGTATATTCCCGTTACCGATACTTATATTGAAAAAACAGCGGCGATTAATGATGAAATAGATATGTTGCGGCATTCAGCTACGCGATCGCTTTTTGAACGCCGTGATGTCATTGTCGTTGCTTCCATCAGTTGCATCTATGGTTTGGGAATGCCAGCAGAATATCTGAAAGCTGCCATCCCCCTTCAGATAGGTATGGAAGTAAATCAACGCCAAATTTTACGAGATTTGGCAAATGTTCAATATAGTCGCAATGACATAGAAATGGGTCGAGGAAAATTTCGCGTCCGAGGTGATGTTTTAGAAATTGGCCCAGCTTATGAAGACCGAATTATTCGTGTCGAATTTTTTGGTGATGAAATTGACGCGATTCGCTATATTGATCCAGTAACAGGTGAAATTCTCAAGAGTTTGGAAGCGGTAAATATCTACCCTGCACGTCACTTTGTCACCCCAGAAGAAAGGTTAGAAGTAGCTTGTAATGACATCGCAGCCGAGTTAAAACAGCAAAAACTAGACTTAGAACAAGCTGGGAAATTATTAGAAGCGCAACGCATAGATCAACGCACACGTTATGACTTGGAAATGCTGCGCGAAGTAGGTTACTGCAATGGCGTTGAGAACTATTCCCGTCACTTAGCAGGAAGACAAGCTGGAGAATCACCAGAATGTTTAATCGATTATTTTCCCAAAGATTGGCTACTAGTGATAGATGAATCTCACGTTACTGTGCCACAAATTCGCGGCATGTATAACGGTGACCAAGCTAGAAAAAAAGTTTTAATCGAACATGGATTTCGTCTTCCTAGTGCTGCTGATAACCGTCCTTTAAAAGCCGAGGAATTCTGGGAAAAGGTGAATCAGTGTATTTTTGTTTCAGCAACTCCCGGAAATTGGGAATTAGAAGTTTCTGAAAATCATGTAATTGAGCAAGTGATTCGACCAACTGGAGTGGTTGATCCAGAAATTTCTGTGCGTCCTACAGAAGGACAAATTGATGATTTGTTGGGAGAAATTAAAGATAGAGCCGATCGCCATGAACGAGTGTTAATTACCACATTAACCAAGCGGATGGCGGAAGATTTAACCGAGTATTTGCAAGACCATAGTATTCGGGTAAGGTATTTACATTCTGAGATTACTTCTATTGAGCGCATTGAGATTTTGCAGAACTTGCGCGAGGGGAAATTTGATGTATTAGTTGGCGTGAACTTGCTGCGGGAAGGCTTGGATTTACCCGAAGTTTCCTTAGTAGCAATTATGGATGCAGATAAAGAAGGTTTCTTGCGAACCGAGCGCTCCTTAATTCAAACTATTGGTAGAGCCGCGCGTCACATTCAAGGACAGGCGATTTTGTATGCCGATAATATGACAGGTAGCATGATTAAAGCCATTGATGAAACAGACAGGCGGCGTGGTATTCAAACAGCACATAATCGACTGCATGGGATTACACCACAACCAATTGTTAAAAAATCAAGTAATGCGATTTTGGCTTTTTTAGATGTATCTCGGCGGTTAAATGCAACTGACTTGAAAGTTGTAGATGAACATATAGATGAGTTGCCATTAGAACAAATTCCAGGGTTGATTACTGTGTTAGAAGCACAGATGAAAGAGGCGGCAAAGAAACTAGAATTTGAAGAGGCAGCAAAATTGCGCGATCGCATTAAACACCTGCGGGATAAAATGTTGGGACGTTAGAAGTATTTTTATCCTTGAATAGATGCTTGTCGTTAGACATCGCCTACTCATGATAGTTAATACCAGTCAGCGATCGCAAGTCCCGCAACTCTAGAAAATTCATTGACATTGTGAGTAACAAGAGTTGCTCGAAGTGCAAGTGCGATCGAACCAATTGGAGTTCCTTGCTTCTCTAGCTGGGTGCGAATTGTTGTAGCAGTAATAGCCGGATAATGACCCCAATTTAAAGTTGCAAAATGTAAAGAGAATCATCCGATCGCCATTCTGAACGAGCCAGAGCATAATATACTACATCTAAGTTATAAAACTGAGCATTTTTCTGATATTTTAAGCCGCATTTCTCCATTACACGACGCGAAGCTATATGTTCTGGTGCAGTGATGGCGACGAGATGATCTAGCTTGACTTCCTCAAAGCCATACCTCAAACTTACCTTTGCGGCTTCGGTGGCAATTCCTTGATTCCAATAAGCTTCGTCTAACCGATAGAGAACTTCGACTTCAGGGCTATTTGGTAAAAAATTCAGCCCACAATGACCAATTAATTTGGTGGTGGCTTTTTCCACTACAACCCAGACACCAAAACCGTGCTGTTGCCAGTGTGTAATAAAAAATTTTAATATTTCCTGTGTTACTTCTTTGACCTGATCTTTTGGTATCGATCCTCTGGATGAATACCTCATAACTGCTGGGTTGCTCAAAATGGGAGCAAGTTCATCCAGGTCTTGAGGAATACATGGTCTCAGTAGCAGTCTTGCAGTTTCTATCTCAGGCATGATATCAGAGCAGGAGGCCAAACACTACTTTAAACAAGCGTATTTTTTTTTGCAAACATTAATATAATGCTCTTACTATGAGCATCTACCAATCTCTCAAAAAATCTTATCCGCAACATCGTCGCAGTGAAAATGACTGGCGGTTGTTTTTGCGTTTAGTGCCTTATGCCCGTCGTAGCGGAGGACTGTTAACGCTGTCGATGTGCCTACTCATACCGATCGCGCTAGCTAATGCCATACAACCACTGTTGATTGGCCAAACTATCTCCCTAATTCGCAATGAACCAAGCACTTACGAATTTCTGAGGAATCGCCCCTTGTCGCAAGGGCTAAATATCCTGGAGGGATTATTGGTAATTTCGATCGCAATCCGATTGATTGTGACAGGCTACCAGGGTTATTTAGTCCAGAAGTTAGGGCAACAAATCACCGCAGCAATTCGCCAAGACTTATTCCACCATGTAACATCTTTAGCAGTACGCTTTTTTGACCGCACGCCCGTAGGTAAATTAATCACCAGAATCACCAGCGATGTGGAAGTGTTAGGCGATGTCTTTTCTACTGGGGCAATTGGCATTGTGTCCAATTTGTTTTCCATGCTGGTGATTTTGGGTTTAATGTTTTCCATCCAATGGCAACTCACTTGCTTGCTGCTATTGATGTTGTTACCAGTAACCTGGTTAATTGTTTACATTCAGCAACAGTACCGCAAAGCCAATTACAAAGGACGGGAAGAACTTTCTACCCTGAATTCACAGTTACAAGAAAATGTCCTCGGCATTAACGTGGTGCAGCTGTTCCGCAGGGAAAAATTCAATGCCGAATTGTTTCGCGCCACGAACAGTCAATACACTCAGCAAATGGATCAAACCATCTTTTATGATTCATTTATTTCAGCAACCTTAGAATGGATTGGTCTGATTGCGATCGCAGCTGTTTTGTTGATGGGTGGTTCGTTACTGTTGGGAAAAAGCTTGACTTTTGGAACTTTGTCTGCATTTGTATTGTATGCCCAGCGATTATTTGACCCTTTAAGGGATTTTGCGGAAAAATTTACAGTAATTCAAGCTGGTTTCACTGCCATTGAACGCGTAGGCGATATATTAGATGAACCGATAGAAATCCGCGATCGCGCCAATGTGCGCTTTTCAATATTTGATGCTAAATTCGGCTATATAGATGAGATAGTTGCAAATCTACAATCCCTAGACCTGACTTCCCCGCCTGAACTCGGAGAAATTCGCTTTGATCACGTCTGGTTTGCTTACAAAAATGATGATTACGTAATTAAAGACTTAGATTTCACTATTCATCCTGGTGAAAAAGTGGCATTAGTCGGCCCCACAGGTGCGGGTAAAACATCAATTATCCGTCTTTTGTGCCGCCTCTACGAACCCACCCAAGGACGCATTCTCATCGATGGTATCGATATTCGGGAAGTACCACAGGCAGAATTACGGCGCTACATGGCAGTAATTCTCCAAGAAGGCTTTTTGTTTGCTGGCGATGTTAAAAGCAACATTTCTTTAGGAGATGGCTATACCGTTGAACAGATTCAACAAGCAGCAGAGCAAACCAATGTTGCCCAGTTTATAGAAGAACTACCCCAAGGGTATGATACTCAACTTCGAGAACGGGGTACAAATATTTCTAGTGGTCAAAAGCAACTTTTAGCCTTTGCGCGGGCTGCCATTCGCAATCCTCAAATTTTGGTACTAGATGAAGCTACTGCTAGTTTAGATGTTGGTACAGAAGCTTTAGTTCAAGAGGCATTAAACGAGCTTTTGCTCAGACGTACCGCAATTATTATCGCTCACCGCCTGTCTACGATTCGCAATGTAGACCGGATTTTTGTTTTGAAGCGTGGCGAATTAATCGAGCAGGGAAGTCATGATCAACTACTGCAACAGGGAGGGCTTTACGCTACTTTACATAACTTGCAGATGTTGGGAACTTAGACTAGAGATCGGCAAAAACTCACATTTACTACAAAAATGACTTAATTTTGCGGAATATGTAACAGGGTTTGTGTTGACAATAAAGAAAAGCCTTGTTGTGAGGTAGTTAATGAAACTGGATTTACAGAAGTTTTACCAAGCTTGCAACCCTAGCAAGACCTTGGCTGTGGAAAATGCTGAGGATAGAAAGTACTATATTGATTTTTCTTCAGTGCGCGGTGGCAGGATCATTGAGGAGTTAAAGGAGAATATCACATTTTTTTCACCTGAAGGGACTACCTGCGAATTATTTACAGGACACATCGGCTGCGGCAAATCTACAGAATTGCTCAGACTGAAAGCAGAATTAGAGCAAGCAGACTTCCATGTGGTATATTTTGAGTCCAGTCAAGACTTAGAAATGGGTGATGTCGATATCAGTGATATTTTATTGAGCGTAGCTCGTCGAGTTAGTGAAAGTCTTGATAGCTTAGAAAAACTGGAAATTCCTGAACCCCAAGGTCTGAAGAAAATACTTCAAGGAGCCGCTAAACTGTTGATGACAGAAGTTGAAATTTCTGCCGAAGCATCAATTCCTGGCATTGGTAAAGTTTCTGCGAGTACTGAGGGCAAGTTTGCTGCTGAAGCGAAAATTCCAGGTATTGGAGAACTGAAAGCAAATGAGAAAGAAGGAGTATCGGTGGTAGCACTAGGCATTGGCAAGATTACAGCCAAAGCCAAAAATAGCCCTGAACTTCGCAACAAGTTAAGAGAATATTTAGGGCCACGCACAAAAGGCATTATAGATGTAATTAACGAGGAACTACTCGAACCTGCCATAGTTAAACTGAAGCAACACGGCAAAAAAGGACTAGTGGTAATTGTCGATAATCTTGATCGCGTTGAGACTGCTAACAAGTCTTGGGGACGACCTCAGCCTGAATATCTATTTGTAGATCGGGGAGAACAATTAACTCAACTCAAGTGCCACGTAGTTTACACCATGCCTTTAGAGTTGATGTTTTCCAACGACTTGAGCAGGTTAACACAGCGGTTTATGGTCTATCCAAAAGTGTTACCGATGGTGCCAGTGCAATTACGCGATGGCAGTGAATGCGCTGAAGGTATGGCACTATTGGCACAGATGATACTAGCAAGAGCTTATCCTGATAATCAGCCAGAGGATCGCCTCGACTGGATTACAGAGATTTTTGATACTCCAGAAACATTAGAAAGACTCTGCCGAATTAGTGGCGGTCATGTCCGCGAATTACTTAGACTGCTCAACGATTGGATCAAAAAGGAAAGAAAACTACCTTTATCGCGTGCAGGGTTAGAAACTGTAATTAGAGCCTACTGCAATCAAATGACCTTAGCAATCACAGATGATGAGTGGGGCTTGTTGCGCCAAGTACAACAGCGAAAATGGGTAAGTGGCGATGATGGATACCGAATTTTGGTACACAGTCGATTCGTCTATGAGTACCGAGATACTCAGGGGTCTTGGTTTGAAATTAATCCGATTTTGGCAGAAGCACCAGGGTTGCGGCTTTAAGGAGAGACGCGATTAATCGCGTCTGTACAGGAGTCAGGAGGAGAGACGCGATTAATCGCGTCTGTACAGGAGTCAGGAGGAGAGATGCGATTAATCGCGTCTGTTTCTGGAGTTAGGAATTAGGAGTTTGGAGTTAAAAATTATAAGTTATTTCTCCCCCTGCCTCCCCTGCTCCTACTCCCTATAAGCGAGGTCTAGTCATGAGTCATCCACAGCCACTCGCAACCGACAATGAAAATTCTTTACAAGAATTAGCATGGGCGATCGCTACTTCTCAAGAAGAATTTTCCCTGATTTTGGCAGTCTGTAATGGAGCTAGTTTGCGAAGGCGTTTGGTGCAAAGTCTGCAAGCATCGAGCGATTTGAAAATTCGGGAAATAGTTTTGGATAAGTCGATTAAAACATTTTTTCAGACTATCCAAAATTTACTCGGTTCTGAGCATCCCCAAGCACTGGTAGTATCTGGTTTAGAATCAGTTAGCAAGCTAGAACAAGTGCTGAGTGGTGCTAATCAGGTCAGGGAGGAGTTTAGAAAAAACTTTCACTTCCCCTTGGTGTTGTGGGTAACGGATGACGTGCTGCACAAACTGATGCGATTAGCACCAGATTTATACAGTTGGAGTACCATCGTTGAATTTGCGATCGCCACTGATGATTTAATTGATTTTATTCAGCAAACTGCTGATGAAGTCTTTGAAAAAGTTTTAGCCGCTGGTGCAGGCAGATATCTAGAGAGTACGGCGCTAAATTTACAAGTTGGCTCTCCACGCCGAGTTGAGTTGGAATCAGCATGGCATGATTTACAAAATCGTCGTTTGAATCTCAATCCTGAGCTAGAAGCGAGTTTGGAATTTATGCTAGGTCGAGCGAATTCTAGTTCGCTAGAATTGTCAAGGCAATATTACCAGCGTAGTTTAGCACTTTTTGTCAATGATTCCCCATCACCCCGCTTTCTAGAACGACGCGCTTGTTTACTTTACTCTTTAGGACTTTGGTGGCGTACCTATGCAGTGTTACATCACCCTGAACAGGATAGTGCTACTGGTTGTGCTAAAGATTATTTTCAGGAATGTATTGAGGTATTTGAGCAAGCTAATCGTCAAGATTTGGTAGCAAAATTTATCAACGCTTTGGGTTCTGCACTGCAAAATTTGCACCAGTGGAAAGAGTTGGAAGCTGTTGCTAATAAAGCAATTGTGTTGCATCAAACCTATCCCAATCAGTTTAAACTAGCCAGAGCTTATAGCTTTCTAGCTGAGGTGCTAATCGCTAAATCCGCTTGGAACGAGGCAAAGCAAACGGCACAACAAGCGCTTTCTCTGCTAGATAGCGGGCAAATAGATACATCTGAGCCAGTCTCAGAGGAGATGAAAGCAGATTTAGATTGGGAAAGGTCGTATCATCAGGGTTGGTATTTGTTTGCGTTAGCGCGATCGCAATCTGCACTCAATCAACCAGAAGCAGCACTGCAAACCTTAGAAACTGCCAAAGCAGAAACCAAAGCACAATACGATCCAGAGCTTTACATTCAAATTTTGGCAGAGTTACGAGCAAACTACTTTCAAAAAGGTGAATATCGAACTGCATTTCATCTTAAACAAGAACAGCGATCGCTTGAACAGCAATATGGTTTCCGTGCATTCATTGGTGCAGGTAGGTTACAAGCACAACAAACAATAAATAACCCGGCCTTACCATCCGTTGAACAGCAAGCAACAGTAGCCACAGAAATTGCTGCTTCGGGAAGACAGCAAGATATTAATCGCCTGATCGAGCGCATGGGTCAACATGACCGGAAACTAACAATCATTCATGGACAATCAGGTGTTGGGAAAAGTTCAATTTTACAGGCTGGATTAATCCCCGCATTGAAGCAAAGATCCATTGGTGTCCGTGATGTCTTACCTGTTTTACAGCAAGTTTATCCAGATTGGATTATAGAATTAGGCAACTGTTTACGAGATGCTATTTCTGACTTACCGCGCATTCCCTATGAAGGCAGAAGCTATGAATATTCTCCTCCTCAAACAGGAGACGTAGATGGGGAAAAGTCTATCCTCAACCAATTAGAAAAACATGATGATTATAATCTACTGACAGTTTTAATCTTTGATCAATTTGAAGAATTTTTCTTCATTTACAAAGATCCAAGCAATAGACGAAGATTTTACGAATTTTTGCGTACTTGCTTAGATATTCCTTATATAAAGGTTATCTTATCTTTACGTGAAGATTATTTACATTATCTATTAGAGTGTAACAATCGCCTTGCTGATTTTGATGTAATTAATAACAATATTTTAGATAAAGATATTCTCTACTACTTGGATAACTTTTCATTAGAAGACGCTAAATTAATTATTCAAAATTTAACTCAAAAAAGCCAGTTAGTTTTTGAAGCACCATTAATTGATGAATTGGTGAAAGATTTAGCTAGAGACTTAGGTGAGGTACGCCCCATTGAATTGCAAGTAGTAGGAACGCAATTACAAACAGAAAAAATAACGAAGCTAGAACAGTATCAACAACATGGCCCTAAAGAAAACTTTGTTGGGCGATTTTTAGAAGAAATTGTCCAAGACTGTGGTTCTGATAATGAACAAATCGCTAAACTAGTTTTATATTTGCTCACGGATGAAAATAATACCCGCCCTTTAAAAACTCGTGCTGATTTGGAATTAGAGTTAGATGTAAAAACTGAAAAGTTCGACTTAGTTTTAGAAATCTTAGTGAAATCAGGGTTAGTGCTAAGAGTGCCAGCATCACCTGCTGACCGCTATCAGCTAGTACATGATTATTTAGTGCCATTTGTGCGACAGCAACAATCAGCTAGATTAATTGCTGAGTTGGAAAAAGAGAGAGAACAACGAAAGCTGACAGAAGCGAAATTGAATGAAGTTCTTAAACAGCAACTTTTAGAGACACGTAGAGGCTTAGTCTGGAAAGTAGCATTGGGTGTAGTTACTGGTGGATTAGCAATATTCTTACCACTGTTGTGGATAAATCAAAACAATGCCCAACTGATATCTTTGAATACTGAAGCAAAAGGGCTGCTAAAATCAAACCAAGATTTAGAAGCACTGGTAAAAAGTTTAAAAGCAAGCAGACGATTGCAACAGTGGTGGTCAGTTGGAGTTAAATCTGAAACCCAAATGCAAGTAGTTACGACACTACAAGATATAGTCTATACCATAAAACAACGTAATACTTTAGAGGGTTATAACGATAGTGTCACCTGCGTTAATTTTAGCCCTGACGGCGAAAAATTAGTTTCTGGAAGTGAAGATGGGACAGTAAAACTGTGGAATCGAAATGGCAAAGAAATTAAAACTTTCAAGGCACATGATCAGAAAATTACTAGTATCAGCTTCAGCCCTGATAGCCAGAAGTTTGTTTCAGGTAGTGAAGATAAAACTATAAAACTTTGGAGTCTAAACGGCAAAGAAATCCAAAAATTCGCTGGACATACAGAAGGGATTACTAGCGTTGGCTTCAGTCCAGATGGTCAGAAAGTGATCTCTGGTAGTAAAGACTGGCTGGTTAAACTGTGGAGTCTAGATGGCAAAGTAATCCAAAACTTCGCTGGTCACAATGGGAGTATTACCAGTGTTAGTTTCAGCCTTGATGGTAAGCTAATTGACTCTGCTAGTGAGGACAAAACCATAAAGCTATGGAGTCTAGACGGTAAACAGATTAAAACAATTAATAATAATGAAAGAATCACTAACGTTAGTTTTGTCCCCAATGCTCAGACTATTATCTCATTAAGTGGTGATAATACGACGACGATTAAACTGTGGCGACGTGATGGCACTTTAGTGACTACCAAAAGTATATATACAACAATTGGGATGTATGGTGTTTCTCCAAATTTGATAAATTGGAGTCCTAATGGTCAGATTGTAGCTTCAGGTTTTGAGAGTAACAACTTTGTACAGGTACAACCTTGGAATATACAAAACTCGTGGGACACAGAAAATATCTTAAAGCTTGAAGGGCATAAAAATAATATTACTAGCATGAGTTTCAGTTTTGACAGTAAATTCCTCGCCTCTGCCAGTGAGGACAAAACCGTGAAACTTTGGAGTATGGAAAGCGAGGATTGGAAAACCTTTGATGATGGTACATCTAGAAAAGTTAATTTTAGTTCAGACGGGAAGCTAGTTGCCTCTATTAATCAAAACTATAATTATTACAACAGTAATGTGTACAATAAAGTCCAACTCTGGCAGCGTCACGGCACTCAGAAAATAACCTTGCCTGGGAGTAATTCAGCAATCAGTTTTAGCTCTAACAATCAAATTCTAGCCTCTGCTAGTCAGGACAGTAGAGTGCAACTGTGGCGGCGTGATGGTACTTCTAATAGAACTCTCCCAAATGAGCTTGTTAACGGGAGTTTTAGTCCTAATGGGCAAAAAATTGCTCTGGTCAAAAATGATAACACAATACAACTATGGGCAAGTGATGGTAAAGCGATCGCAACTCTTAAAGGTCACAAAGATACTATCTCTGAAATTAGTTTCAGTGCAGATGGAGAGACCCTTGCAACACGCAGTAAAGATAAAACTATCAACATCTGGCGATGGGATGGCAGCTTAATCACAACCATTAAAGATAATAGCGGAATTCCCGATTATAATTATCAAGATAAACATAAAAGTATAGGTTTCAGTCCAAATGGTAAAACTTTAGCTATTTGGAACGCTGATAACACAGTAAAATTTCTCCGACAAGACGGTAAAATAACAAGAACTATTAGGTCTAATAAGCTTATGTCGGTTACTTTTAGCCCTAATGGTGAGATGGTAGCTATTAAAAAAGGAGATTATGGTGATAATCAAGAGGTAGAACTGTGGCAGATTGATGGCACTTTACTCACAACCTTGAAGAAACAGAACAAAACAGACTACATGAATGTCGAAGGTTTCACTTCTGATAGTCAAACAATAGTCACCAAAGCTCAAAAGGATAAAGTGACTCTCTGGAAGCTGGATGGCTCTGTACTTTCAACTGTTGATAAACAAGTAAATAGTTTCAGTCCTGATTACCAAACTCTAGTTACTTTCGAGGGGAATAATAGGCTAAAACTTTTGCGGCGCGATGGTAAACCAATCAGCACTATTGAACTTAAAACAGAAAGGTTCAGTCCAGATCACTATAATATGTATCCAAAAATTAGTTTTAGCCCAGATGGTCAAATCTTAGCCATACAAACCAATGAGCACACTTTAGAAATCTGGCGGACTGACGGTACTTTCCTCAAAATTTTTCCTAATCTAAGTAATCCAGATATTGAGCGATTTAACAATTTTTCCCTTGAGCAGCACATGAGTTTTAGCTCAGATAGTCATACTATAGCTATTCGCACAGGTGAGAATGCCGTACAATTCTGGAAACTTGATGACAAAGCAAGTATAAAATTATCTTTGCTAAATACTATCAACGGCAAAGGCAATTGGGTTGGACAGGTAAAATATGTCTCTAATAACCAGACAATAGCAATTGTCGGGGGTAATGACACAGTAAAACTTTGGCAGCTGACTCGTGAACCAAACAAAGAAATACAATTGTTAAAAACTTTGTTAGGTCATAGTAATGAAATCACAAGTGTGAGTATTAGCCCCGATGGCCAGTTAATTGCTTCAGCCAGTAAGGATAAAACTGTAAAACTTTGGCAGCGT
The DNA here is from genome assembly GCF_036917275.1 of Nostoc sp. GTDB lineage: Bacteria > Cyanobacteriota > Cyanobacteriia > Cyanobacteriales > Nostocaceae > Nostoc. Next base: position 23,776 of record NZ_JBALDF010000024.1, on the reverse strand, counting down.
GATGGCAAGCTACTTTATACCTTTAAAGGGCATAACAAACAGGTTAACGATGTTAGTTTTAGCCTAGATGGTAAGCTGATTGCCTCAGTTAGTGATGATAAAACTGTTCTACTCTGGCGACCTGATGGTAAGGTAATTAAGACTTTTAACGAACACGGTAATGCAGTCACAAGTGTGAATTTCAGTCCCAACGGTGAGACAATAGCCTCTGCTAGTAAAGACAACACTGTGAAACTTTGGAGCGTGAACGGTAAAGAAACCAAAAGTTTGACAACTTTAACCAGCGATGAGCCTGTTACTAGTGTCAGCTTTAGCCCCGATGGCAAGATAATAGCTTCAGCTAGCGCTCAAAAAGTGAAACTCTGGAGTCTGGATGGTAGTTTGTTAACAAATTTTGAGCGCTTTGGCAGTCAGAATGTGACTTTTAGTCCAGATGGTAAGAGTATTGCAAGCGGGGGTGATAGAGCTTCAGTTTGGGATTTTGACTTAAATCAACTTCTCAAACGCGGTTGTGATGAGGCGCATGATTATCTGAAGAATAACCCGAAAGCAGAAAGCGATCGCTATCTCTGTGACGACATTTACAACCAAAAGTGAAAGAGCAATTTTAGAATATAATCAGTGCGATCGCATTTCTAATGGTAAAACTGCGATCGCATTTAGAAAGGTAAGTGTTCGATATACAACAGTACTGGCACTTTCAGCAAACCTGTAGACGTGCTGAAATCATCTATCTCCAGTGTGCGATCGCTAGTTGGCAACTATCCATTTAGCAACCATGCTCCGACGTTCTTGCTTAATTTATTTTATCCATAGGACTTACGCACACTCTACGAATTCTCGGCGCTCTTGGCGTCTTGGCGGTTCGATAAATTAAGCTTTTTGGTAATTTTTGCGTAAGTCATAATCCAGATCATTGTAAGTTTTGATCTCTCAATTAACTAGACAAGCAAAAGCGCAAAATCCCTTTGTTAAAGGTAGGCAAACTGACGCCACAATATACTAGATACCAATCTGACCTACCACTTTTGGCGCATCCACCTGCAGACTCATCTGCTCACAACGCACAGTTAACCAGGGCTGACCTAAACCTATTCCAGAAAAAGGACTTTCGGCGGGGATTTCTAACTTAGAGCTAATCAAACCCAATACAGACTCAAATGCAGCAGGGAATATCAGCAAATCAGCACCCTTGGCGCTGAAAGTAGAGGCACTTAACCATTGTCGCCATGCCAAGTTCTGCCGATTATAGTTAAGACTACACAGCTTCCGGTTTTCCTGATGCACAGTAACACGCTCTCCTTGTTCCCAGGTAAACTCAGCTGGTTCCTTCGGTAGTCCCCAAATTTTTCGACCACCAGCCACTGAATCAGCATTATCTACATAAATGTGAGAAATCCAAGCGCCGATTTTGCTCTGGTAATTAACCAAAGCCGGGGCAATAATTAACTCACTGTACTCCAGTACCGAGCCTGATCGGTAATTAGATAAATACACACTAGCGAGAGTTTTACCAGGCCATACAGAAATAATTTTTAACTCTAACGGAATCAAGGGGCGCACTCGGTCAATATTTACCAAATGCAGAGTTTGGATAGCGTAGCCTTGAAGTGTCCAAGGTGCTTGTGGATATGGCATAAAACGATTTTGGATTTTGGATTTTGGATTTTGGATTTGCTTTTTAACTTTTGCTATACTTATCACCTATAGGACTTACGCAGACTCTACAATTGATTGGCGTTTTTCTTTGCCAGACTGGAGACACTACGCGTTGGCGGAAGCCTCTCGTAGAGATGGCGGTTCGAGAAATTAATTAAGAGCGATTTTTGTGTAACTTCTAATACCAATTTAATGTGAAGCTGCATTAAATGAGTAACTCTCCATTCTTGGCGCTCTTGGCGTACTTGGCGGTTCGTTTAATATTCTGTGCATCTTCATAGAGAATTGGTATAACCCATTATCTATTAGCAAATCGGCACATAAAAAATCCCCACCCAGGCAAATCCTGGGTGGGAAATATGAGGTGGGACAAAATAATCTTCCCAAAAGAGGTAAGGGAATTATTTGCTCTCTGTAAAATCAGCATCAATTACATCGTCGCCACTGCTACCAGAGCTAGATGTGGAACCACCATCTTGAGGTTCAGCACCAGGTGTAGCACCGCCACCAGCTTGTTGATAGATATTGCTACCAACAGCGAATAGTGCTTGTTGCAATTCTGGAGTGAGCTTCTTGATTTGCTCATCGTCGTCTTTAGCAACTGCTTCCCGCACTTCTTTCACCAAACCTTCGACTTTGGTCTTATCAGCAGCGGGAACTTTATCGCCCAATTCTTGTAGCTGCTTCTCAGCTTGGTATGCTAAGGAGTCGGCTTGGTTCTTGCGTTCAATCTTTTCACGCCGTTCTTTGTCAGATGAAGCGTTTTGTTCAGCTTCTCTTACCATCCGGTCAACGTCAGTTTTATCCAGGGTGGAAGCACCGGTTATACTGATGGACTGTTCTTTAGAAGTACCCTTGTCCTTAGCTGTGACGTTAAGGATACCGTTGGCATCAATGTCGAACACTACTTCAATTTGAGGAACACCGCGTGGTGCAGCAGGAATACCATCGAGGCGGAAGGTTCCCAAGCTCTTGTTATCGTTAGAGAATTCACGTTCACCTTGAAGGACATGAATTTCTACGTTGGTTTGACCATCCACTGCGGTGGAGAAGACTTCAGATTTTTTGGTAGGAATTGTCGTGTTGCGGGGGATAATTTTGGTCATCACGCCGCCTAAGGTTTCTACACCCAAAGATAGCGGTGTCACATCTAACAGCAAGATGCCAGTTACATCACCAGCCAGTACCCCGGCTTGAATGGCTGCACCAACTGCTACGACTTCATCGGGGTTGACGCTTTGGTTGGGGTCTTTACCCAATACCTGCTTCACAATCTGTTGGACTGCGGGAATGCGGGTAGAACCACCAACTAACACCACTTCATCAATATCGCCTTTGTTTAACTTGGCATCCCGAAGAGCGTTTTGCACAGGAATACGGCAACGGTCGATTAAGTCAGAGCAAAGTTCTTCAAACTGGGCGCGAGTCAGGGTTGTATCCAGGTGCTTGGGGCCATCCTGGGTAGCGGTAATAAATGGCAGGTTCATTTCTGCTTGGCTGACGCTAGAAAGCTCAATTTTGGCTTTTTCTGCGGCTTCCGTCAGACGCTGTAAGGCTTGTTTGTCTTTCCGCAGCTCAATGCCTTCGGCTTTCTTGAACTTCTCAGCTAAGAAGTCAACTATTTTTTTATCGAAGTCGTCACCGCCGAGGTGGGTATCACCAGATGTGGCTAGTACTTCAAAAACTCCATCTCCTACTTCCAGTACAGATACGTCGAAGGTACCACCACCAAGGTCAAATACGAGAATGGTTTCGTTACTCTTCTTATCAAATCCATATGCTAGAGAAGCAGCGGTAGGCTCGTTGATAATCCGCAGAACTTCAATACCTGCAATTTTACCAGCGTCTTTCGTCGCTTGCCGTTGGGAGTCGTTAAAGTATGCCGGAACGGTGATTACAGCTTGGGTTACGGTTTCGCCCAGATATTTGCTGGCATCTTCAACTAGTTTGCGAAGAACTTTCGCAGAAATTTCTTCCGGGGCAAACGGTTTACCAACAATAGGACAATCTAATTTAACATTGCCGTTGCTGCTGAGGACTTTGTAAGAAACTTCCGTAGCTTCGTTACTAACTTCGTCGTAGCGGCGTCCGATAAAGCGTTTGACTGAGTAAAACGTATTTTCGGGGTTCATCACCGCTTGGCGTTTGGCGATTTGACCAACCAAGTTGTCACCATTTTTCGCAAATGCGACCACTGATGGCGTTGTCCGAAAACCTTCAGCATTAGCAATTACTGTGGGTTTACCACCTTCCATCACTGCCACGCAGGAGTTCGTTGTTCCTAAGTCAATTCCAACTACTTTTGCCATTTTTAGGTGCTGGCTCCGTATAACTACAAATGAATGAATGAGAATATAAAGGACTAAATTTTGAACCAACAGGGTCAATAAATCAGCCAGTTCAGCATGAAGACCTTTGGTTTGGCTTCCCTGGGGTTAAAACTCCAGACTATGCTGATATATATACTGAAGCTTAGTGGTAGCCAGTCCATGAAGGGTGGTTTCCCGAACCTTGCTTAGGACGGTTAAACTAACTAAATAGTTTTTTTAGTTGGTTCATGGATTAATTTCCTTCTCTTCGTCTAATGTATGAGAATTAATACTTTCAGTAATTAGGGTGAACCGTAACGGCAGAGTGGTGTTTGCCGTCTTTAGAGGTAATAAATTACAAAAGCACTGAGGATAGAACGAGATTAAAAAGGGCGATCGCTTCCGTGATTACGTATAATCGGCAATATTTGGGGATTGGGCACTTGTCCTGAGCGTACCTGTCGGCGCACCTTCTCCAAGAGTTGTATGGGGCATTGGATAAAATATTACTCAGCACTGGCTCAACCATAGCTATCCGCTAACAGCACTCACTCAAGCCTAGAGAAAAGAGTTTCCCAATCAATTACAGGTGGTCTTTGTCCTTGGTTGACGAGTTCAAAAATTTTCCTAGCACTACTTGGCTGAAAAAGGCATTCCACACAAGCGTTGGCTACGTCAATCCGGCTGGCATCACCCGAAAGTGTATCCCCTGTACCTAGTACCACACCGTATTTACCCCCTGTTTTTGCCTTCAGGAGGGTATTGAGATCGGATGAGGTATAGGGCCCGTCAATAAGGCGTCCTGCGCGGATAACAGTGTAGGGTAATCCGGAATTAATAATGGACTCCTCGCCCTTTTGTTTGGCATCCAAAACGCCAAAAGCATTAAGAATACTAAAAGGAAACTTATCTTTACGGAGAATTCCACAAGAAGAGACGAAAACGAATCGCTTCAAATTTTGGGGTGCTGCTGCCACTAGGTTGGTTACACCTTGGGCATCGACCTTTGCCGGACTATTCTTTGCCTTTGCCTGACTAGATTGGGGGTTAAGAAAAATTGTTCCCCATTCAAGCAAGTTCGGGGATTGGTCAAACTCCCATTTCGTAGAGGGAAAGGCAGTGGTTCCAGTACAATTTATGATGTGGGTGACATCTGGCATTGCGGCTGGCAGTGTAGCTGGCTGGCGGATGTCACCAACGGCAATTTCCACTCTTTGGTTAAACATCTCTTCAGCTTTTGCAGCATTGCGTGTCAAGACGCGAACTTTCAAACCCTTTTCTAGCAGCTTGCCCACCACCAGTTGCCCCACTCCACCAGTGGCACCAGCAACTAGGATCAAATCTTTAACTGAAGTTTCAAAAGAAGTCATAAAATGCCTTTGAGATAGTCTATTGCTAATCTACTAAAAAATGCGATGTCTACAACGGGCACAGCTGCGGCACATCGCAAAAATAGACCCAGATTAAAAATTTTGCTAATGGCTGTTAATTCTGTAGCTTACAGGCTGACAACTGGGAATTTTAGAATCAGCCCATGAAATCAACAATCCGGTTAAAGTGTTTTTCAACCGATAAATAACTGCGTAGGCGTAGCCCGTCGTAGACATCGCACTTAGAGGGGAAATTGCGCTCGAATTGTTCGGTTCTACCACTGTCATCAGTACACAAATAGCTATAACCTCTTAAGTAGTAGTCAAATGTCTACCTAGACGCTGTTAGTCGCTCTTGAATTAAGGGGTGAAAACCTGTGTACGAATGGATATTGCCAAGCCTGAGCGAAATCTTGGCTGAAAATCAATCAAGTGTAGCTGAATGTTCACCTGCTAAAGCAGAGCGGCAGTGGCGTGTCAGCCTCGCAGCGACAGAACATTTGCTATCAAATACTTTAGCAGGTGGTTTAAGAAACGTAACCCAAGGATTAGTTTTAGCTGCACCAGCGCCCTTATTTAGTCAGCCAAAACTGACTCAAAGCTTACAGACAGTAACTTTTACGGCAAAACCATTTAACCCCTTGGCGCTGATGCCATTTCAGATGCCAGATGCGATGCCTACAACGGACTACGCCAACGCATCTGTAGATGAAGAAATTGCTCCCCATGAATCAGTACTTCCCTTATTACCTGCCGATCCGCTAGGGGCAGAACAGTTTTGCTTAGTTTTCACAGATAAATTTAGATTAGTGCTAGTTTTAGCGACACACAAAAACGGTAAAAAAACCTTTTCATTTTCTTTTGAGCCAGAAGTAGTGCAGCAGGCTTGGCGATCGCTAGGAGCAAGGGTAATGCTGGCTAATCCAGAATTTTTTGCCCGCCTGGATGCATTAGTCCAACAGTATTCCCCGGTAGCACCAGATTGCCGCATCATACTTGAGTTTAGCCAATTGTTGCTTCAGGAATTAACAGAAGTAGAAGAAACTAGGGACTCCTTACTAAGGACTGGGGAAGAAGCTCTTGAGCAGGGGAGCAGAGTTTTCCCCAATACAACTCTTGGAGAGGCTGCGCCAACGGCTTCTCTACGAGACGCTACGCGAACGCTCAGTACAAGTGCCCAATCCCCAAATCCTGATGTGGAATTGCTCCAAGCCTTCGCTCACGAAGTCCGCACACCTTTAACAACTATTCGCACCATGACTCGCTTGCTGTTGAAGCGGCGAGACTTAGATGCCAGCGTGATTAATCGCTTAAAAATTATTGATCACGAGTGTACCGAGCAAATTGACCGCATGGAGTTGCTGTTTAAGGCAGCAGAACTGGAAACTACTGCCTCAGTAAAATCTTCAAAAACTCAACTCACGCCGATGTCTTTAGATCAGGTGTTGCAACAGAGCATTCCCCGTTGGGAACAAGCAGCGCATCGGCGGAACTTAACTTTAAATGTTATCTTACCTCAGCAACTACCAACAGTGGTAAGCAATCCCACAATACTGGATCAGGTACTTAGTGGGTTGATAGAGAATTTCACTCGCAGCTTACCTGCTGGTAGCCATATTCAAGTACAAGTTATTCCGGCTGGAGATCAATTGAAGTTACAATTATCGCCCCAATTCATCTGCAAAGATTCCAATAAAGCTGCCACACCTGGAACGCCACCAATTCGCAAAGCACTTGGTCAATTACTGATGTTCCAACCAGAAACGGGTACGATTAGTTTGAATATCGCCGCAACCAAGCATTTGTTTCAGGCGATCGGTGGCAAACTGATTGTACGCCAGCGTCCACACTATGGGGAAGTTTTGACGATTTTCCTGCCTTTAGAAGTTAGCAATAAGCATAAGTCAGGAGCTAAAAGTTAGGAGTCAATACAATTTTGGATTTTGGATGGCAACTCTTAGAGGTTGTTTGAAAATTCGTGATTGATGTATTAAATATTTTTTTACCCCTCCCTAACCCTCCCCTTATAAAGGGGAGGGAACCGGATCTTTCTTGTTTCCCCCTTTTATAAGGGGGGACTAAGGGGGGTAACAACGCAATTAAAATCACAGTCAAACACTTTTCAAACATCCTCTTAGAGACGCTCTTGCCGCTCAGTCGAAGATTTTAGATTTTAGATACCTTATTGGCAAGTCATGATGCTCCGCCAAATTTATGCCGCGCTACCAAAAACTTCTAGCTAAGAATCATCAGTAAGCTTGGGAAAACAAGGAATTAAAAATTAATTATTCATAATTTAACTAATTATATTTTTCTTAAAATTTTAATTCCTTTTATTAACTTTTTGAGCCAGATAGATTATGCAAAAGTTTGTGATGCTGTTTTCTGGTTAATTTTAAATAAAGGTAAAATTAGATAGCACCACAAAGTTAACTTAGGAGATAATCATAACTGATCACTCATTTTCTATTGCGATCGCTCTTGAGGGATTGCCAACAGTTGCCAGTTGCACTGTAAATGTGGAACCTTCATATAATTTACTTTTTACAGAAATAGATCCGCCACACCGCAGCAGCAATTGCTGTACAATTGTTAATCCCAACCCAGCACCACCATAATTTTCAGTTGCTGCTGTACGTACACGATAAAATCGGTCAAAGATTTTGGGAATTTCGTTTTCGGCAATACCGATACCTGTGTCGCGGAATTCTAATTGGACATAATCGCCTTGCATCCGGGCACGCACCCATACTTGACCCCCATTCGGAGTAAACTTAATGCTGTTGTGCAGCAGATTAATCACAATCTGCCTCAGCCAAGCACTTACACACCAAATAGATGGAAGTTCAGTGGGTACGGTGTAGGCTAGCATGATCCCTTTTTCTTGGGCTACAGGTTGGTAGGTACTGACTACTCCAGGTACAATCTCTGAGAGCTGCACCGACTCTAAAGGCGTCCCTTCTAAATTACGTTCTATCTGCACCAGTTCCAGTAAACCAGTAATTAGGGAATTTTGCTGATCGCACTGGGTATTTAACATCTGTAAATAACGTTGTCGCTGCGGGGGTTTGAGATTAGGGGAATTCAATAACGAAAGTGCTGTCTTCATATGCGTCAGGGGTGTACGCAGTTCGTGACATAGATTATTTAGATATTCATCTTGGAGTTGGTCTTTGTTGTGCAGTTCTTGATTTAGCTGCTGCAACTTGGTAGTGCGGGCTGTGATGATTTGACGATTAATTTCATCTTGTCGTAGGAGTTGTTTTGTAAACAGTTGATTTATCAGTGCGGGTTGGGGCGCAGTTGGACAAATAAAATCAATCGGTTTTGGGGATGATTCTGGCGTAATCGCTTGTTGGATACCATTTAATACTTGCTGAATTACTCTCCCCTCGACAGTAGTTATAATCAGCAACGGCTGGTTTTTATTAGTATTTACCTTCCCCGATGTCTGATTTTTGCGTTTTTTAAGTGGTCGATGAGCCAAAATTAAACTGCAAAACTGGGGCGATAACACCATCAGAAAGCTTTCACGTCGCAGTTGGCTATCTGGTGGTAGGTGAACGGAAACATTATAAGGGGAGGAGGTATTTTCTTCCCCTGTTCCCCCATTTCCCCCTTTCCCACTCTCGTCAATCTGGCAAGTATAAATGAAACTAGATGCACCTACGGAGGATTGATAACGCGCTAATTCTGATTGCCAAATTTTTTCTGGTGGTAGCTTCACCCATAAAGTGGCTGCAATTTGCTGCTCAATTAGTAAGTCAATTTGCGCTCTCACCAGTGATAGCAGAGTAGCAGGACTGAGGGACAATGGTTTTGGAGGCACTTGCACTCCCATAACCAGTTGATAAACAGACAGATCCTTAGCTAGAGAAACGTTCATGAGTCAAGCACAAAAAGGATGAAGCAAGAAATAATTCTGTCTTCGATTTTCACCTTTATGTGTGCATTTTTTACAAAATCTGCATGGAAAAAAACATGAACTTGAATTATGGGCGATTTTAGTTTTGTGGAATACACATTTTAGGGTAGTACAGCTAGCTGTGCTACCCTAAAATGTAATTAGGCTTGTATGTTCAGTCTTTGGTGTAAAGCGTCGCGTGCGTGTTCTCGGTCATCAAAATGGATTTTCTCAGTACCGAGAATTTGATAGTCTTCATGACCTTTACCAGCAAGCAAGACTCCATCACCGGGTTGTGCTTGTAAAATAGCGGTACGAATTGCGATCGCTCGATCACAAATTACAGTTGGCTGAACTGTGTCAGCAATTCCCGCCAAAATATCTTGCAAAATCCGTTCTGGGTCTTCAGTCCGGGGATTATCCGATGTCACCACTGCCACATCAGCTAATTCAGCAGCAATTTTACCCATTATTGGGCGCTTAGTGCGATCGCGATCGCCGCCACAACCAAACACGCAAATCACCTTCCCAGGTATAAACGGACGTGCAGCTTTCAGCAAATTTTCTAAACTATCAGGTGTGTGGGCATAATCCACAATCACGCTAATATCTTGACCAGGACTAATCTCTACCCGTTCCATCCGCCCAGGAACTCCTGGGAACTCAGGTATCACATCCGCCACTAACTGTAAATCTAGCCCTAAGTGTAAAACTGCTCCTACGGCTGCGAGAAGATTTTCTAAATTATATTGTCCGACTAGGGGCGATCGAAAAGCCACATCACCCTTTGGTGTATGTAATGTACCACTGACACCATTCGGCTGGTAACTTAAATCACTCATCCATAAATCAGCGCTGTTATCGTTGACACTGTAACTCCAAACCTGTTCGGAATCCAAGGAGGCAATTAACCGCTTCCCGTAGGAATCATCAGCATTAATTATTGCCCGTCCCTTGAGATAATCAGGGCTAAACAACAACGCTTTAGCAGCAAAGTAATCTTCCATGTCGCTGTGATAGTCGAGATGGTCTTGAGTAAGATTACTGAACACCGCCACTTCAAATTGACAACCTAATACTCTACCTTGCGCCAAAGCGTGGGAACTTACTTCCATCACTCCGAACTCACTACCAGCATTTATAGCTTCTGCTAGCTGCTGTTGCAGTTCCACGGCAAAGGGAGTAGTGTAGGCAGCAGTTTGCTCAAAACCTGCCCAACGAGTGTAGAGAGTTCCCATCAAAGCTGTAGCTAGATTAGCTTTGTTGAGTAGAAATTCAATCAGATGAGTAGTTGTAGTTTTGCCATTTGTACCAGTTACACCCACCAGCTTGAGTTTTTGCCCTGGATAACCGTAAAAAGCACTGGCTATCTGGGCACAAGCTTGAGTTATGTTACTTGCACTGATCACCACAGCCTGATTTGTGGGAGGATTTTTCTGTGCAGCTTCTGGGGAGACGATCGCAGCTACAGCCCCAGATGCGATCGCACTTTGCCAAAAATCCCCACCATCAACCCGTCCTCCTGGCATCCCAATAAACAAATCTCCCACACGACAAGCATGGGAATTTGTCTTCAAGCCCCTAACTTCCACATCCTCCATCGGATGGCTAGGCAATTGTTCAACACTATCTACCGCCGTTAGTAATTCCCGCAATTTCATCTTGTGAACCTCGTCACATTCTTAATCTTGCGCTTATTCTGCATTATTTTTTTCTAATTGGCTAAATACTTACGCAACATTTGCTCCAATTGCTGCACATTAGCACGAGGAGAAGGACGTGGCAATGGTGCTTCTATAATTTCTTCCTCCGTGCCCTTGGCGGCTTGGCGGTTCGATAAATAAATTACCGGCACCTCATACTGATACGCAGCAAACCAATCTTCACGAGTCGTAATATCCCTAATTTCCAACTCGAAACTAAGATTTTGGATTTGTTTTAGCTTTTCTTGCAAACCTTCACATAAATGACAGCCGGGTTTACTGTATAAAATTAATCGCATTGTTTATTTGAGTTGGTGCAAGAAGTTATAAGTTTAGAATAACGAACCGCAAAGGGCGCGTTCGCGTAGCGTCTCATAGAGAAGGAAGAAAGATGAGAACAGAAGGGTTTGATGTGGGTGAGTATGTTGATCAAATGGCGCTGTTGTTGGATTTGCAGCTAAGAGATGAGTATCGTGATGGTGTGGTGGCAAATTTTGAGAGAATTAGGGCGATCGCTAATCTTGTTAATGAGTTTCCTTTGGCTGAAGAAATTGAAGCTGCACCTATATTTGAACCGTAATAGCTAACTTTAGTTGAAATGCCAGTCTGTGAAGGGTTTGAGGTTCCTTTGCTAATTGGGTGCAACAAAACCTTTTAGAAGTGTGCAAACCACTCGAAAACCGAAGTCGTAAACCGCTACATCCGAATTGCTTCCGTCTAAACGGGCAGATGAACGGCAAACGCTTGACTGACTGAACCATGAACCACCCCGCAGCAGCCAAGGATTATTATTTCCACTTACCCAGGCACTTCCATCAACAGGCATTCCACGGTAATCATTGTGGTATTTGTCTCGACACCATTCCCAAACATTGCCATGCATCTCATACAAACCAAAAGCATTCGCAGGTAAACTACCAACATCTACAGTCTCCTGACGATTTTCGCCTTGGGGAGCAGAACCATAAGTATACTCGCCATTATAGTTAGCTATCTTAGTCGTAATCGTCTCACCAAAATAGAACGGGGTAGTCGTTCCAGCACGAGCTGCATACTCCCACTCTGCCTCGGTGGGTAAACGATAACTCTTGCTAGTCATAACCGACAGCTTTTGACAAAAATTGACTGCATCATTCCAACTTACTTGTTCGACAGGTCGTTTAACCCCTTGGAAGTAAGAAGGGTTGATGTCCATAACTGCTTGATACTGTTCTTGAGTGACCGTAAATTTACCCATGAAAAAAGGTTTAACGGTCATAGGATGCTGCGGTCCCTCATTTGGGTTTCGCTCTTTTTCTGTTAATGGTGAACCCATGAGAAACTGACCGCCAGGAATTTCTACCATCTCCAGTGTGTTACTGTTACCAAGGTCTTCTATAAAAAAGTTTGCCTGACCAGGACTGATTGTGGTGCTGTTTCCTTGCTGATCTACCTTCATGACTTCAAACTGGAAGGTTTTTAAAGCAAATTCCTTAGGATTTTCACTTATCTTCGGTAATGTTAGAGTCTCCTTCGGGGACGGTACTGGAATATTATTTGTGGGAATAGATGAGGTTGATGGCAAAGTTTTTTTCTGGGCAGAGTTGTTGAGCAAGAGTTTCTCAACCACAATTGCAAAACTAAAACTAGCTCCCATTAAACCCACAGTTTGAATAACTCTGCGCCGCGACCAGTTAACTGGTTGTTGTGGTCGTGTTGGCGGTGGAGGCAGTTTCTTTGAAAGGTCTTGTAGCACTTCCGTTGCGTTGGCGTAGCGTAAACTGTAATGACGACGCACCATCTTGGTTAACACATTAGCTAGATGCTTGCTTACCTGTGCTTTATGACGCCAGAGAATTTCACCTGTTTTGGCATCCTCTTCAAAGTCCACTGCTGAAATACCCGTCAATGCTTGAATCACCGTCACTCCCAAGGCATATATATCACTAGCAAATATGGGTTTAGCATTCTTTTGCTCATTAGGCATATAGCCAGGAGTACCTATGATCACACTAGAAGTGACTTTACCTTCTACATTTACTATCAGAGCGCCAAGTTCCTTGACTGCCCCAAAGTCAATCAGAAAAATCTTCCCATCCTGATCCCGTCGCATTAAATTCTCCGGCTTGATGTCGCGGTGAATTACCTGCTGATTATGTACAAAGGACAAAACTTCCAAAACATCTTGTAATAGCTTAGTGACATAACCTTCACTTAACTGCTTACCTGGAATGATTTCTTGCTTTAGGTCATGTCCTTCGATAAATTCTTGAACAATATAAAGGTTCTTATTTTCTCTAAAATGCGCTAATAATTGAGGAATTTGGGAATATTTACCCAACTTTTCCAGAACAGTCGCTTCTGTTTCAAAAAACTCCACAATCCGAGGCTCATTATGTTCAGGACGCAATTGCTTGACAACACATAACGGCTGACTGGGTTGTAGATAATCCTTTGCTAGAAAAGTAATTGCAAAGCCGCCGCCACCCAATTCCCGAATAATTTCGTAGCGTCCAACCAGCATGCCCACAACAATCTTAGACTCCTAGAAATCTGATGAATTTGAGCATAATTGTTACTAACTGCATTTTACAAATCAACTTGACGTATTATACCAATTTTTCTGTATAATACCCTTCTTTAGATGTAATCAACTAAATGCACATCTCTTAATATTCCAGCATGAATTTTGATTCAGCCGATGGCATAACAATAGCTGCTGCTGTACGCGAAGCTAAAGTAAGCGCAGTGCAAGTTACTAAGGCTGCGATCGCACGAATAGCAGCGCGGGATCATCAACTTAACTGTTTTACGGCTGTGACTGCCAAGACAGCTTTAACAGATGCAGCCCGCATTGACAGGGAAATTGCTCAAGGTAATAACCCTGGAACGCTTGCTGGTGTGCCTTTTGCAGTAAAAAATCTTTTTGATATCGCTGGTTTAACGACTCTGGCGGGGTCGAAAATCAATGCAGAAAACCCAGCAGCTACCCAAGATGCAACCGCAGTAACGAAGCTGAAACAAGCGGGTGCTGTGCTAGTTGGCGCTTTGAATATGGATGAGTACGCCTATGGGTTTGTGACGGAAAACTCCCATTACGGTGCTACTCACAACCCCCATGATTTACAGCGAGTTGCTGGCGGTTCTTCGGGTGGTTCGGCGGCGGCTGTTGCTGCTGGATTAGTACCCCTGACACTGGGTTCTGATACTAATGGTTCAATTCGCGTTCCGGCGGCGTTGTGTGGCGTTTTTGGTTTTAAACCAACTTATGGACGCTTGTCTCGGGCTGGGGTAGCTTTATTTTCTAGCAGTTTTGACCACATTGGCCCTTTTGCGCGATCGCTGCAAGATATTGCTACGGTGTTTGATGTGCTTCAAGGAGAAGACGATCGCGATCCAATTTGTACAAAGCGTCCGCCTGAATTATGTTTACCACAACTCAAACAAGATATCTCTGATATCAGAATTGCCATTGCTGCTGATTATTTCACTAAAGGCGCAGAACTGGAAGCTTTAGCAGCAGTCCAAAAGGTAGCTGATGCTTTAAATGTCACTGAATACGTAACGATACCAGAAGCACACCGCGCCCGTGCAGCAGCTTTTGTGATTTCAGCTAGCGAGGGCGCAAATCTGCATTTGGAAAAATTACGATGTCGTCCCCAAGATTTTGATCCAGCGACGCGCGATCGCTTTTTGGCTGGGGCGTTAATTCCAAGTAACTGGTATCTCCAAGCACAACGCTTTAGAAAATGGTATCGCGATCGCATTCGGGAAGTATTTCAAAATGTCGATGTGATTCTTGCCCCAACTACACCAATTTCAGCACCGCTAATTGGTCAACAAACTATGATTTTGGATGGCGAAGAAATTCTTGTCCGTCCTCATTTAGGATTATTTACTCAACCATTATCTTTTATTGGCTTACCCGTTTTATCAGTACCAATTTTGTGTCCAAATGCCTTACCTTTGGGTGTGCAATTGATAGCAGCACCATATAATGAAGCGTTAATTTTACGGGTTGCAGGTGCGTTAGAGGCAAAGGGTGTAGTTTCAGCACCAGTGATTTTCAACGCTCTCAACTAAAGCTAATCATTTCCGATGAAGTGATTGTAAAATGGAAAAATTACGCCTTCGATTTACTAGCATTGAGTCTTTTCAGCAGGAGAAATATCCTCCGCCGCTAGTTTCAAGGTTCTAGGGATCTGAATTCCCTGCACTGCAATTCTAGTCACTATAAACAAAGACATCGCCAACCATAACAGATGGGCACTCTGCAACTTCCAAGCAAGGGCTGCTGTAGGAATAAACCCTAACCCAGTTGCGATAAAAGCCGCATTGCGGAGGATTAATCCTTCTGCTAAACCAAAGAAATAAGCTTCAATTGAGACGGCAAACGCATACAGCCCCAGCACACTCATTAGCCAGGGAATGTAGGGATCGATTTGGGTGGTTATTTCCGTATGATTTGTGAGTAGTCCAAATACGGTTTGAGGAAATAGGATGCAGGTAAGGGACATGATGACTGCAAACATCAGAGTTACGCCTATAGAAACCCCAAGCAGTGGCACCATTTGTTTCTGCTCGTTTGTGCCATGAAAGTTGCCTGTCAAGGTTTCTGTTGCATAAGACAAACCATTGAGTATTTGAATCCCTAGCGTCATGAACTCAATCAGCAAGACATTTTCCGCAAAGGCGATTCTTCCCATCCCAGCAAACAGATTAGTAAAAGCCCAAAAGGTAAACCCGATCGCCAGTGTCCGTATAAAGAGATCCCGACTCAGGGCAAAAGTCTCATTCCAAGCAGATTTGTCCCAAAGCTGAGGCGCGACGGCACGGATTTCCTGCCACTGGATTTCACTCTTCACCCAAATTAGTCCCAGCATCATCATCAGAAATTGGCTCAAAGCTTGTGCCAAGCCTGCTCCCATGCTTTCCAAACCTGCTCGCACAATCATCTGGTAACTCAAGATGATGTTGACGACGTTGCCAAAAACCGACAAGACTAAGACTTTCTGGCTCTGTTCACGCCCCATCAACCAGCCGAGCAGCACCATATTCACCAGAACCGCAGGTACACCCCAAATCCTCATGTTGAAGTAGTCCACCGCAGCTGCTTTCACCTCTGGAGTATTGTTCAAGACAATAAACCCTAACTCTCGCAGTGGGTATTGCAGGAGCAAAACAACAAATCCCAAGCCGAGGGCAATTAAAACATTCCGTAAGCCTAACAGCAGCACTTCCTGTTGATCATTTCTTCCAGTTGCCTGGGCAGTCGTGCCAGTGACAGAGAGACGCAAAAAATTCAATGCTCGATAGAAGTAATTAAACACAACTGTCGCCAGTGCAACGCCAGCTAAATGACGAATGTCTTGCAAGTGCCCTAAAAAGGAAACGCTAACCATTCCAGACAGTGGCACCATTAGATTGGAGAGCATGTTAGCGATCGCTAATCTGAAATAACGAGAAATCCATCGGTCTTGCAAATCATTATTTACTAACATTTGGAATCGGTTAACTGAAGCGATTGAGCTATTTAACTAATTACTAATTCCTAATGAGCTACACCCCGCTACGTACCCCTACGGGGATCTTGCTACGTAAAGCGTCTTGTAGAGAAGACCTTAATTTGTAATTTTCAGGCGTTTCACCACACCCCACGGGTGACGCTCCTACGGACGCTCGTTCCTCTCTACGAGACGCTGCGCGAACGCTACCGCTGCGCTAACGGCAGTCACTCATGGGTGAAACCCCCTACAGCCCTTCCCTAACGGGACGCCTTGCGGCGAACGGGCATCCTACGGCAGGCGCTAGCCTCTCCCAATATGAGAAGACCATGCTGCCTCACCAAATTGTCAAATTGGTGGTCTTGAATTAGTTGTAAATAAATCCTAAACTAATTTAATTACGAATTATGTAGCTTACTTCTCATTTTTGACGAGTATTATCTAATTGCTAACTATTTTAAGGAACTTAAAAAATTAGGCGTTGCATAATTAAAGGATGAACTATCCTCAAGGACAAATTTAATCAAAGCTCTCGGTGATGTCAGAAAAATGTTCAGCGAGAAAATCTACGAAAGTACTTATTTTAGGTGATAGGTATCGCCGATTCGTATAGACAGCATAAAGAGATGAGGTTGCCAACGTGTAGTCCAGCTTCAGCACCTCCAATCGTTGGCTAACAAGATCATCTTCAATCAACCACTTTGGTAAAACCGCCAACCCCATCCCGGCTAGAGTCGCCTGATACAGCATTATAGTGTTGTTGGAGCGGATCGAGACTGGCAGTTTAACTGTCTCCCGCCCGTTAGAATCCTCAACGAGGATCTCATCGGCAAACTGCGAGTAGTAATAACTGATGCTTACATGCTTCGACAGTTCCTTGGGAGTTTTTGGGTATCCATTTCTTTGCAAATAGTCAGTTGAGCCAACCAACATGAGTTGAATTGGGCAAATGCGTCGCGTGAGCAGTGAAGAACCGGGTTCGTCAGGCGTGACACGTAACGCCAAGTCAAATCCTTCTTTCACCAAGTCCACCAACCGATCGTTCAAATTCAAATCTAGCAAAACATCTGGATAGCGAGAGCGGTACTTCGCCAAGGCATTAGTGAATAACGGGTTAGCAAACCAAACTGGGGCGCTGATCTTGAGTACGCCACGCGCGACGACGGCTGATTGCCTCACCGTTGCCTCAACCATTTCCAATTTATCAAGTATTTCCCGGCATTGTTCATAATAGACCCTTCCTGCCTCGGTTAGGCTTAAGTGTCGGCTGGTTCGATTCAACAAACGTACACCAAGGTTTCGTTCCAAGTGCATCACATGCTTGCTGGTCATGGCTGTGGATAAGTTGAGCCGCTCTGCGGCTGCTACAAAACTTCCCGATTCCACCACCTGAAGCAATACTTTCATGCTCGTTAAGGTGTCCATCGTAGTTCTAAAGTTTCCTAAGAAGAAACATAGCATTAACAAAATGATACTTGTACAAGGATGAGAAATAAATGTAATTTGAGGAAGACGGCAGCATCAACTAGCTAGGCAAGTAAATAGCGATGACTGAATCAATAAAGGGTAGTGTTTTATATTTGTTCCTCTTCGCCTGAAGAATTATATGCATTGGACATTTCAAGAGTCTTAACAACAAATCTAAAACACTATCAACTCGGCGACCGCTCGCAAGAATTTCAACGTAGAGGAGAATTTCAATGTCTGAGAACAATGAACTCACAGCGATCGACCGCTTTACCATCTTCGAGCAGTTGAACATGCATCAGCGATGTATCGACAAGGGTTGGGGGCGCGAGCAGGCCGACCTCTACAACCGCCTTTACTGGCCGGAGGCCAAATTCAACGTCTACGATCTACGTACTTCAACCTTCGAGGGTTTTGAGGGCATGAAGCAGATGTTCGACTACGCGCACAGCGTCTTCCCAATGGACAAGTGGTTCCACTCTATGGGCGCATTTGAAATTTCCGGATCGGGTGACAGGGCCGAAGCGCACTGGCGATGGTTCGTGTACTGGAAGGCTGAACACGTCGGAATCGTTTCAACTGGCACCTACGACGACATCTTTGAACGTCGCGATGGCGTTTGGAAGTGTCTGGAGCGCACCTCCAAGAGCGATCCCAACTGGCCGGTAGACTTGTTCCAGCCCTTCATTGATCGCGCAGACATCACCTTTAAGGCGTCCTGATAGACTTTTGTAGGTTAAGTGGAGCTTCGCGAAAGCCGTCTACATATCGCTCATAGAAATGCGCGTCAATTGTTTTCACTCTAATTAAAGGTTCAACACCAAGTAAACCGTTGTGTTGTGAGTGAGGTAAATCCAACCACTGATGGGAATCGTTTATGGCACATAGCACAGTTGGCACTCATGTAGTCGTTGAGGACGCAGCTTCTCTGGCTGAAGCGGTTCAACGTACACATGTTGTAATCGAGGTGGCTGGTCGCCTTCATGACTTAGAGAAATTTACACTTCTTGAAGGCTCAAGTTTGGTGGGTACAACTTCTGACGCAGAATTGGTCTTCAAGCCAGATTCAGATGGGGTAGCGCTCACGGCAAATAACACCCTCCAGAACTTAACCCTCCGATCAGATCCGAGCCGATTAACGCTCAGTCTGGAATCGGCAACGACTACCCTTGGACAACTCAAGTTGCAGCATCTCGTCGTCTACGGTCGGCTGCACTTGGAATCGAGTATTGTGATGACCGCTGACCTTGTGCTCACTGACGTTCAAATGTATGACGGCGATAGCACCTCAGCGCTGCATCGTCCAGTCGGTTACGGCGTAGAGGTCGTTCCGGGTTCCCTAACGATCTACAACCGCTGTACCGATCCCCAAAGTCGCTGGACACTGCGTGCCGAAAACCTCTCAGGGGGAACACGAGATGTGCCGTTAAGGGGTAGCGGCATCTTTATTTTTGGCGGCATGACTGTTCCCGCAAACGCCGATCCTCAAGGTGGATCAGCGCCCAGTTCTCCTGGTGGCATGATTGACCTGAAATTATTGACCACAGGCGAAATCCATACTAATGGCAATATCCCGGCTGGTACTGGCAATCTGATCTCAGGCGGGGTGTTCGTTGGCTCAGGCGTAAAGGCTCAACAAGTGATCAATAACAGTCCTGTAACAACTTACGGGACAAATGACATGGTGTTGGATAACTGGGGCAATGTCCGTCTTTGGCTTGCTCGGCAGTCCATCATATCTCATGGAACCAGTGGAATCGGATTCGTGAATTTCGGAGATTTGCAGACTCTGATTGTGCAAGGCGACCTGGCGACCTATGGCGAAGGGGCGCGGGGGTTCAATCTATACGACGGAACCTTGGCTTATGCAGAATTCAAAAGCATTACCACTCATGGCAATGGCTCGATCGGGATACAGACCAGTAAACCATTTGGCAGTATCCTCGTGCTTGGGGACGTGATCACAAAAGGTAGTAGGGGTAACAGTTTGGTGCGTGGCGTAGTCGTACAGCTTGACGCACACGCCCTGAGTCTCAAACCGGGCACAAGTGGAAAAGAGATCATTGTACTGGGTCGAGTCGAGGCTCAAAGAGAGGAAATTACCTCATTGGATTTCGCTGCTCCAGCCAGCACAGTTGAATTCATTATGATCGGTGGTCAGCAGTATGTCGATGGATCGTCAACAGAGTAGGAATTGTAATTACCCAGTAGGTAAATAAGGGTTTAACGCTGAAACAGCGCGATCGCACTTCAGCATTCCAAGCGACTACGAATCTTTTACTTGGTAACATTCAAAATTTCGATCGCCAGTGATTGATGAAATGCCGATCCATTTTATGAAAAGGAGTACGTCACAATGGTAACGATGAAAGCAATCCGAATTCATGCTTACGGCGGGGCTGAAAACCTCAAGTACGACGAAGTACCCCGTCCTGAAGCGCAAGCAGGGCAAGTCCTCATTCAAGTGTATGCAGCAGGTGTAAACCCGATCGATTGGAAGATTCGTGAAGGGTTTTTTCAACAAGTCTTTGATTATTCGCTGCCCGTGATTGCTGGCGCTGATGTGGCTGGTGTTGTTGCAAGTGTGGGCGATGGTGTCACCACACTGCAACCAGGACAAGCGGTTTATGGAACAGCAGACATGGCGCTTTCGGGAGCCTATGCCGAGTATGCAGTGGGTTATGCAGACGCGATCGCCCCGAAGCCGAAAACGCTCGACTATATTCACGCGGCTTCTGTCCCAATCGTGGCAATCACCGCATGGCAAGCATTGTTTGATAGTGCAAATCTCCAGCCAGGACAGAGTGTGCTGATTCATGGTGGCGCGGGTGGAGTAGGTCGCTATGCAATTCAGCTTGCCAAGTGGAAGAAGGCACGAGTCATTGCAACGGCATCGGCAGCAAACCTTGATGATCTGAGAAACCTGGGTGCTGATCAGGCGATCGACTATGCCAATCAACCGTTTGAACAGCAGGTAAAAGATGTAGATGTGGTGCTTGATTTGATTGGTGGAGAAACGCAAGCGCGATCGTGGCAAATCATTCGTCCTGGTGGCGTTTTAGTTTCGACACTTGGTGTGCCTGAATCAGGCATTCCGCAAGGCATTAAAGCGGTTCCTGTTTTCGCCAATCTCAGAAAAAATTCCCAGCTCCAGCAGATTGCTCAATTGATTGATGACGGACAGATCAAAGCGTCTATTGAGCAAGTTTTTGAACTGGCAGAAGCCGCTAAAGCACAGGAAGTTAGCCAGCACGGACATCCACGCGGCAAGCTGGTTTTGCAAGTCGTTCATCCAGCTTGAGGCAGGCTTTTGTAAAACTTTAGTTCATCGAACTTTTTCCTGTCAGGGCGAAGCATTCGGGCAAGAATCTCTATTTCGATGGGTTATTAACCAAATGCTTCGTCCCTACGCAGAGTGTATCTCAAGCAGAGTTGAATGGCACTAAGATAAGTCCAAAGTCTTGTGTTGCCTCGTTAAGAGCCTGGAGGCTGGGAAACCATTGTGAGAGGCTCCGCCTCCTCTTTGTTGACCAGAGGCAGAGCCTCTTGGAACTCGTTCCCAGTCTTCAGACTGGGAACAAGGTTACACAAGCTTTTCGGTTTTTCTTAGTGCCATTCCAAGCAGAGTTCATTAACGAAATCTTTGGAGTTATTGCTGAAAAATGCGAACGAGACTGGGTTGTTTATCACTTGAAAATTTCTGCAACACAATCAATCAAGGCTGAAGATTGCCCGCTAATCGAACAAGAGTACGTTGAGCTTCGACTGTGAGTAGAAACTTAGTTATGCAGAAAAGTAAGGAGCGGCTATTATGGCAGTAACGACAGATAAGAAATCCTCAGCATCAAACATTGAACTAGGAACACTCGCACTGAACTGGATTGATGGCGAGTGGATTGATTCAAAAAAGCATACTGATAGCATTGATCCAGCTACAGGCAAGGTGATTGGAACTTATGCAGATGGTGGGCGTGACGAGGCAGTTCAAGGGGTTAATGCTGCGGTGTGGGCGTTCCGGGAATTAGACTGGAAGCAAAATCGGGCACTTCGGGCGCGAGTGCTGAATCAAATTGCCGATCGCTTTGAAGCCCAAAGAGATGAACTGATCGCGATTCTCTCGCTTGAAAACGGCAAAGTCCATGACGAAGCAGCATTTGAAGTCGATATGATTCCCAGCAAATTTCGATACTGGGCATCGGTTGTGCTGACCGATTATGGACGGGCGATGGAAGTCCAACCCGGACACCTTTCGGTTGTGACTCGATCTCCAATCGGAGTTGCTGGAATCGTCGCACCGTTTAACTCGCCGCTTGTCCTGACTGTGCGATCTCTAGCACCTGCTCTTGCTGCTGGTGTTACAACTGTTATTAAATTGCCGGGTAATACAGCACAGATCAACTATCTGTTTAGTAAAACCCTCGCTGAAGCTGCCGATTTACCGAAGGGCGTGATTAATGTCTTTAGTGAAAGCAGAGGCAGAGGCGGATCATCTTTTCTGATAGAGTCAAAGGATGTTCGAGTGATTAGCTTTACAGGAAGCACAAAGACGGGGATAGCAATTTCCGCAACAGGGGCAGCGACGCTCAAGCTGTTTCAGACCGAACTTGGTGGCAAGACACCAATGATTATCTTCGAGGATGCCGATCTGGAGGCGGCTGCACCAAAAGTTGAGAAGGCACTCACGACCTTCGCTGGTCAGTTCTGCATGACAGGTTCCCGGCTGTTGGTGCAACGTGCTGTTGCCGATCGCTTTCGCACGCTGATCACCCAGCGACTAGAGAACGTTAAGACAGGACCTGCGTCTGATCCGTCCAGTGATATGGGACCTCTCATTGATAAGCCGAACGTCGCTCGTGTTGACAAAATGGTGGAGGAGGCGATCGCAGCGGGCGCTAAGGTGCTTGTACGCGGCGGCCCAATTGTTGAAGGCCCACTCGCCAGAGGTGCATTTTACCGTCCGACTCTGCTGGAAGTAACCGATCCGAAAATGACGATCGTTCAGGAAGAGGTCTTTGGTCCAGTCCTCACCATGCAAATCTTCGATACTGAGGCAGAAGCGGTGCAGCTGGCAAACGATAGCGAGTATGGCTTGGCTGCGAGCATTTGGACTCGCGATGTTGACCGCCCATTGCGAGTCGCCCGCGAGATAGATGCAGGCACAATCTGGATCAACGATTGGGCGATCGTTTGGGACGAGTTTGAGGAAGGCGGATTCAAGCGCAGCGGCAACGGCAGGCTGAATGGTCTGACAGCGATCGATGAATTCTTGGAGTACAAACATATCGCTTTCAATTCAGGAGTGATCCCCAATGTTGGCGTTTCTGCTCAATAGTTGAGCTTGGATTTAACTGAAACAGCAGAAGTCTCACACTGAAATTGTACTCAATTCAGTGTTGTGATGAATGCGCGTGAGTGAGGAATTGACCAACAAGCGATATTGAAAAGGCAGCTTTGCGGGGGAAACTTCCCCCGCAAACGTGCCGCCACAGTTCAATTAGGATCGTTGGTCGATGACGAACGAACTTTTTTTGAATTGAGAGAATCAATCCAATCTTCTACTAGCGATGTAATAGTTTTGTCTTTGTTTACAGCATAAGTTTGCAACACTACCATTCTTCTTTCGCTAATTCTTAGGCTTAATCTTTTATTTTTCATTTTGGGTGTCTTTTGGCTATCCCTTATGTTATTATAGCAATAGATCGAAGCAAAAATAATATTATGAAAACATCTTATCAGTACCGATTGAAACCAACTAAAAAGCAAGCTGAAATTATCGATAATACGCTCAATCAAGCCCGATTTTGATGCTAACAATATTGTTGGTATTGATGTAGGATTAATTGATTTTATTGTCACGTCAGACAATGAAAGGATTGCTGCA
>NZ_JBALDF010000023.1:0-24240 GCF_036917275.1 Nostoc sp. | reverse complement strand
TTTGATACTCGTGAACGAGTCTTTGATACTCGTGAACGAGTCTTTGATACTCGTGAACGAGTCTTTGATACTCGTGAACGAGTCTTTGATACTCGCCAACGAGTCTTTGATACTCGCCAACGAGTCTTTAATACTCGCTGACGAGTCTTTGAACTCCGTTAATGAGTCTTTGAACTCCGTTAATGAGTCTTTGAACTCCGTTAATGAGTCTTTAATACTCGTTGACGAGTCTTTGAACTCCACTCCCCTGCCCCCCTGCTTCTTTCCTAGCCCCCAGTCCTCAGCCTATGCCCCATGCCCTAATAATGTTTTTATATCTTTCCAAATTACTGCCACTATTCTTTTATCCACTAGGACTAGCCTGCGTGAGCTTGATAGTAGCATTAGTCACGTTGTGGAAACGACCGTTTACTGCGGCGATCGCTTCAGATTTTCCAGCGTCAAGGAATCAATGCCATTCCTGCACCCACTGACTTTCTTGTGAGTCAGGGTGAACTGCAAGAACTCGGCAGCACTCCCAAAGCCGCTATACTGAATTTATTACCTGATACCGACAACTTGCACGAATTTACCAGCGCTTTAAAAGAGTATATTGGTTCTTTAGTTTATTGCTTACGCGGTTGGCTTTAATCAAATTATGAATTATGAATTATAAATTTTTAACTCCTAACTCCTAATTCAATTAACATTATGTCTAAAAATTTACCTTATATTATGCCATCCCCTCAACCCCAAGTTGAGGAAGCTTTTGCTGCTTACCAAACAACCCACCAGTTCTACCATGAAGTTCGGTCACGGTCAGAGTTTCAGCGTTATTGTGAATGGTATTATACAACAGCAGAACAGCATCGGCAAGAGCTTAAAAGAATGCGCGGCGAACTGAATATTTTCCAGTGGTTTCGCCGGCGATAAGTGATTTAGATGACTTCTAACTCATTTTCACGTAAATGGGCTTTAAACTTTTTACTAAACTGGACTACAATCGGCAGATTAGCGCTTACCGGTCTGCCTCGCCATTGGGTGGCAATACCTACGACATCACCTTCTGTGCCTTTGATGTCAAAAGCCTGACTCCGATGTTCAGGATGATGATACACTACTACCGATTCTTTAACACGGACGCGATCGCCAACTTTCATAACAACATTTACACCTAGCATTTGCTTTTCCACAAGTATCTGCTACAAAATATATGATTAAATCGCTTAAAATTTGATTTAATCAGCTATTTCTTGACGCTTCATCGGGCTAATACGGCGCGTTTAACCCTCTGCGTCCAGGTAAGGCAGCGCATTACGGTGAGTCCAGCGTAGCGACTGCCGCACATCCTAGCAGTCCGTGCGTACTTTTTTAAGTTTTTTGCCGCGTTAATATTTATCGCCCTTATCCTCCGTCTTTACCCCAAAAGCAGGGAAATGAAAGGAAATCAGGCAACAGTACTTTGACAAGATATCTAACCCTTTTATCTTCACTCTAGGATGTTCCCCAGGTCAACTGTCTCACGAATTTTCGTACATAGCAGACGCGCTAGAACATCCCATAAATAACCGTACTTGCATGTATTACTGTTGGTAAAACAATTCCCCGAATTGATAGAGGCTGATGATAAGCAATAGCGATGCTGTTAGTTGGGTAATTCGCGTCTGGGGTGAGGGGGCGATCGCTTCCCGCACTAAGATAGAAATAGATGCCCCAACTACTAGGCTCAAGCCTAAGATTAAATAGGGTCTATCAGGTAAAATAGTGGCTATTGCAAGCAGTGCGATCGCTAATAAGAGCATCAATAATTCTACAAACCTGGGCGGATTGTATTGACTAGATAGAACGAAGCTATTGAACCAAAAAGACCAAAATCTCATAGTCAGTGTTGAATATTGTTAGCGGATAGCTATGGTTTAGCCCGTGCTGACTTAGGAGTTAGACTCTGCCAATTTTGGATTTTAAATTTTCGATTTTTCCTTCAATCCCTTCGGGTTCAGCAGTCACTTATGGGGGAAACCCCCAAGACCGCGCTGCTTCACCAAAATCCAAAATCGAAAATCCAAAATTAATTGCCTCCTAACCCCTAGCCCCTAACTTTTGGCCTGTGCCGTTTTTTTGTGCAGTATCACTTTCTGGTAGTTCGACGCCAAAGACGCGGCTAAAAGCTTTGGCGACTTTGTAACCAGAATCAATCGATTCCAAGGGATCTTTCCGCAGTCTGTGACGCAAGCATAGGGTAATTACGCGGTGGATATCATCAACTGTAACTTCAGTGCGTCCTTCATATGCTGTTAAGGCTTTGGCGGCGCGGTTACTAACAATGTCACCCCGCAAACCATCTACATCCAGTTCAGAGCAGACTTCAGAAATTTTTACCCGCAGATCATAGTCAATTTTCACCTCTGGCAAAAGCTGTTGAGCATTGACAATTTGCTCTTGCAATGCTTCTTGTTCGGGCTTGTGCTTTTCAAGAAATACTGGAGGATTTTGGTCAAAATCCGCCCGTTGTTCCACGATTTGCACCCGCAAGACTGGTTCTTTTACTGTGTGAATTTCTGCGTGCATCCCGAAGCGGTCAAGCAGTTGAGGGCGCAGTTCGCCTTCTTCAGGGTTTCCAGAACCCACAAGAACGAAACGCGCTGGGTGACGGATAGAAATACCTTCCCGTTCTACAGTGTTCCATCCACTGGCAGCAGAGTCCAGTAACACATCTACGAGGTGGTCATCTAGTAAGTTGACTTCATCTACATAGAGAATGCCTCGGTTAGCCTTTGCCAGCAGTCCTGGTTCAAAGGCTTTGACACCTTCAGATAAAGCTTTCTCAATGTCGATTGTGCCGCAAACTCGGTCTTCTGTAGCTCCTAGCGGCAGGTCTACCATTTGGACTTTTTTCTGAGCAACAGGAATTTGGGCCCCTTGTTCTAACAGTTTGCGGACTTCATCGCTCATCAAGTCGGGGTCGCTAGGATCACTACTGAAGGGGTCATTGGCAACCACGGAGATTTCTGGCAGCAGATCCGCCAGCGCCCGGATAGTTGTGGATTTACCGGTGCCGCGATCGCCCATGATCATTACACCACCAATTTTGGGATCAATCACGTTCAATAGCAGCGCCAGTTTCATTTCTTCCTGGCCCACAATTGCCGTAAAAGGAAATACTATGCGACGCGCACTTGCCGTGGATTGAGCAGTTGGACTCACTAAATTACCTTAACAATATTTTTCTTATTACAGTTCTTTATTGTGACACAGGTAGGGCGTGGGAGAAATCAATTCAAAATTCACTCATTCAAAATTCACTCATTGTATCCTTACGGGGATCTTGCTACGCGCAGTGTCTGGTAGAGAAGAAAAAGGCTGAGGGAGATGTAGCTTTAACTTCGTGCAGCGTGGGAGTTTAGGAAGATGAAGTATAACCAATCCCCAATGCCCAATAGACATTGGGCACTAATGACTACTAGCTGCGTCAAACATCTTATAACTTTGCTAAGTCTGCTTTAGTTTTCTGGTGCAAAAGTTCCATAAGCAGGGAATGAACAACTACCAACTCATCAATCTTATAGTAAGCATAAATACTTATAAACTATATGAATGGTCAGTAGATTCAATCATCAAAGCGAGCAATGGAGTGTGTAGGTAGCTAATGCATCATTCAAATCTATGAAATTACCTTTTCTTGTTCAAAGTTGGCGGCGTAAATGCACAGCAGCTTGTCGTCAGACATTGCTCAAGTATCTTTTTCCGATTCTCATTTTAATATCCTTTGTTACGGTATTGCTGGTAGATAACTTCATGCCTGCGATCGCCCAGTTACCGCGTCAGGAAATTCGCGGGGTTTGGATGACCACCAATGATTTTGACACCCTCAAGAGTCGTGATAAAGTGCAGGATGCGGTGAGTGAACTAGAACAGATGAACCTCAATACAATCTATCCTGTGGTGTGGAATTCTGGCTATGTGATGTATCCCAGCGCCCTAGCACAACGTGCAGGTATTCAACCTTTTGTCTACAAAGGTTCAGATGGGCACGATATTTTGGCAGACCTGATTACCCAAGCCCATCACAAAGGATTGCTAGTAATTCCCTGGTTTGAATTTGGTTTCATGGCTCCCCCAACCTCAGAACTGGCACTGAATTATCCCGATTGGTTCACACAAAAGCGGGATGGTAGCCAAATTTCAATCAGTGCAGCGGGTGAGGTGATGTGGCTCAATCCCTTCCATCCACAAGTGCAACAGTTCATCACCAATCTCGTGCTGGAAACTGTCACTCAATATGATGCCGATGGCATTCAGTTTGACGATCATATGAGTTTGCCTCACGAATTTGGTTACGACCAATATACAGTTTCTTTGTACACCAAAGAAACCAATAATCCTCCGCCAACTAATTCCCAAGATGCAGCATGGGTAAAGTGGCGGGCAGATAAAATTACGGCGTTCATGGTACAACTTAACCAAGCTGTGAAGCAGAGAAAACCCCAGGCGATTTTCTCTGTTTCTCCTAATTACTATGATTTGGCTTACAAGTTTCACCTGCAAGATTGGCTGAGTTGGATGCGGCAGAATATTGTAGATGAGTTAATTGTGCAAATTTATCGTCCAAATCTGCAAAGTTTTGTGGCAAATATTTCCCGCGCAGAAATTCAAGAAGCGCAACAAATAATTCCAACTGGAATTGGCATTATGACAGGGTTACGAAATAATCCAGTTCCCATGCAGCAAATTAAGTCTCAGGTGCGGGCTGCCCAAGAACGCGGTTTAGGCGTAACCTTCTTCTATTATGAAAGTCTTTGGAACGATGCTTTAGAATCCTTAAACGAGCGACAAGTTGGATTTGAAACTCTCTTTCCATCTCCTGCACTCCGCGCCAGAAGTGAATAACTTTTCTGTTTAAGATGATTTTCCTGTAATATAAATTAAGGTTTTTACAGCTAATGGTAGTGCGATCGCCTGTTGTCCTGAAAGGCTCAGATTCCTAACTTATCCAAAGAAGCCAGGGTGCGATCGCCTTCCTAAAGTATCTTTTAATACATTCAATTCTAAATAAATATCCTGCTAATTAGTTAGACATTGCTCTCAGTTTGGGAATACTGGTAATTAGGGTGATTCTGCAATCCGTTGAGAAAGAAGTAGTTCCAGCCTCTCCCCTAAAGCACAGTCTTTCCAGGATTTTACTGTTTATGAAAACTGTTCAAGTTACCTACGCAGGTTGGATCGAAGTTAGAAGGGGTGAAACTCCCAAAGAACTATACTCCCACCAGAACGAAGCAATCAAGGCGTTGAATAAGAAGAATCAATTTCCCTTTGAAGGCTTGCTAGTTCTACCCACCGGCGGCGGAAAAACTTTGACAGCAGTTCACTGGTTACTACGTAATTTTATTAACAACAAGAAAAAGGTTCTGTGGATTGCTCATCGCCATGAACTACTTGAGCAAGCTCTTGAGACACTTCGACTTAATACATATTCATCATTGTTGAGTAATGTATCAGGATTTAGATACCGCATTATCTCAGGTCATCCTAAACATGATATACCTGTACACATTGAACCCAGTGATGACATCATCATTGCCAGTAAAGATAGTCTAAATAGTGGGCTTGATTACTTATTGACAAACTGGGTCAGTCACTTACAAGAAGTTCTCTTGGTTGTAGATGAAGCGCACCATGCAACAGCTAAGACCTATCGTAAATTGATTAATGCTGTCAAGGATAATCTAAAAGAGCGAAGTCTTGATAACGGCTTTAAAATGCTGGGGCTAACGGCTACGCCCTTCAGAACAGATGAGAGCGAGAAGAGTTTGCTAAAGTTAGTTTTTCCAAATGATATTATCTTTTCAGAACACCTGAGAGATTTAATCGCCAAGGGAATCCTTGCTGAACCGATTTTTGAAAATATCAAAACGAATATAGAAATCAAGCAAAAATTGAATGCATTGAATGCAAGGCAAATCAAGAATATTGAAGATTTTGACAGGCTGCCAAAGGATATTGCTGAAGAGATTGCTCAGTCTACTGAACGTAACAGGCAAATTGTTGACCACTATATCGAAAATCGGGAGAGATACAAACCTCTTTTAGTATTTGCTATCAATGTTATACACGCAGTTGCATTGAACAAAGTTTTTAAGGATAAAGGAATTAATTCTGATTTTATTGTGGCAGCAGTTAATGCAACAGACAATAAAGAAAAAATACAAAAATTTAGAAATGGAGAGCTTGAAGTGTTGATCAATGTAGAAATATTAACTGAGGGAATAGATTTACCTAACGTACAAACTGTTTTTCTCACACGACCGACCGCCTCTACAATACTAATGACACAAATGATTGGTCGGGCTTTACGTGGGCAAAAAGCAGGCGGTACAGAAAAAGCTTATGTGGTCAGCTTTATTGATGACTGGGAAAACAAAATTAACTGGGTTAACCCAGAAAAACTTCATTTTGAAGAAGATGCGGAATTTCTTGTAAAAGGAATTCCATCAAGTAATAGAACTGCTCGGCTGATATCTATTGAGATGATCGAAGAATTCGCTCGCATCATGGATGACTCAATTGATACTAATGATTGGGAAAAACTAGACTTTTTGAAGAGGATTCCTATTGGGATTTATCATTTTTCTATTCTCGAACCATCCGAAGGATATGAGCCTAATCCTAGACCTTATGATGTGTTGTTGTATGACGATACAGAAGAAGCATACGACAATTTTGTTAACGATTTGAAGCCTTTATTCCAAAGTATTGATTTACAAAATAGGGAAATATTGACAGAAGCAGAACTTGAAGAACTTTGGCAAACTGCAAAGCAAATTTCTTTTCCTGACTATCAAACTTTGCTTGGTTACAGAGATGATGATATAAAAAATATCTTACGTTTCTATGCTCAAAAGCAAATTCCACCAGCATTTCTAGCTTTTAGCGAGAGAAGAAAGTGTGATTTGTCTATCGTAGCAAGATATATCTACGACAATTCTTTAGGCGGTAAAGCAGAGGCTGACTATATCAAATCACTTTGGAATGATGAAAAGTCTTTTTGGCAAGTCTTATTCAGCTATAACAAACTATATTTTATGAAGCAGTTGGCTATTGAAATTATGAAGATTACAGACCCAGAGATATATGGTAATTATGTAGTCGGAACAATACCAAATGTAATTCCTGATACTGTACCAATAGAGAAGTTAACTCTATGTGAAATCAAAGAGCGAGATATTCTTGAATACATAAAAATTAAAAAAGCTGTATTCGCCAAGTACACAGATGCAAAAGGATTTATATCTTGTGCAATCAGTGGAGTTAAAAGTCAGATGCGGAGAGATTTTCAAATTGATCACATTAAACCTATGTCTCAGGGTGGTTTAACTATCATAGATAATCTGCAATTGCTGACACGTAAAACTCATGTAGAGAAAACCCGTAGAGAGAATACAAGATGCTAGTATTTGCGCTTTGCGTAATTTCTCTGGCAGTCGTGCCATCACCACTTCACCATCTACTACGTCTCCACGTTCAATAGAAGCAAGCCCAACAGCTATTTTTTCTCTTGTTCTTCTTCCCATTCCTGATAACCTTTCTCCCATTCTTCCAACAGTTTCAATGCTTTAGCAATCACATCTTCAGCATTTTCATATCTACCTGTAGCAATTCGGGTTTGTATAAATTGCTCGTATTCCGCTTGAAATTGGATGTTCATAATTTTATCCCTAATTAGTTATGGACAAGAGATAGAAACGCCCCATTGATTTTAGGATAGATGAATTTATTTATAGCGTTTAATGTGTGCTTCTATCGTTCTGAATTAGCGTTTGAAATTAGCCCTAAAATAGTCTCATGGAAATAGTGAAACCCAACATTGTATTAGGTTTACGTTGGGTTTCACTGCATTCAACTAGCTTGATTTGGCGGTATTACTTCCGGTGGTGTTTCCGCCGGAGGAGCGAGTACCGCATCTGGCGCAATTTCTTCTACGGAAATCGGTTGTTTTTCCTCAATTTCAAAATCTGCTTGCGCTGCTTCCACCAATTCAGGAGATGGGGGATGTGGCGGAATCGCTTCTGGTACACTCTCGGTTTTTGCTTCGGTGTCGGTAATAACCGTCTTCTTTGCTGGTTGTTTTGGTATAGAAGTAGTTTTGTTGATAATCTCAACAGTAGGTTTCTCTGCCAGTATAGAGGTAATGTCTTCAGGTTTGGGGGTTGTGGGTGGCTTTTTACTCACAGTCTGTTGCACCTTATCTTTCACGCCACTGAAGGTGCTACCAAGACCTTTTTGCAACTGGCCTAGCCGTTCCTGAAGGGACAACTTATTCACCTGTTCCTGAATGCCAGTTTTCACCGTCTCAGAACTGGGTACTTGGGTTTGTTGTGCCTGCGGAGTCAGTTGCCGACGTAATGATAAAGTTTGCCAGCCAAACCAGACCAAAAGAGCCACACTAGCCACATGACCCAGCAACAAACCCCCAGTAATGCGTGGTGTAAACACCCATAAGACTAAGGCATAGAATAGTCCTACACCACTCCAGATAAAGTCATTCTTGCGGTGGATTTCTGGGAAAAAGAAAGCTGCTATGTAAATGGCTAAACTACCAAGACCGACCACTAAAGCTAGGACATATGCCAGCATTATTTGGTTACTCCTTTGACTAGGGATTGGGTACTGGAGATCAGGTATTGGGGATTGGCTATTAGGTAGTGGGGATTGGCTATTAGAAAGAAAAACTAATTTAGTGAATTAAATTTCTTTCTAGTCCCCAGTCCCCAGTCCCCAGTCCCCAGTACCTTCACTAACAATTTTGCAAATTTTGCAAGTTAATTGTTGATTTAGATACAATTTAAAATTAATTATCCGTGTTAGTTGTGGATTTTTGTCGTTTATTCAACTCTTAAGGTCTTCTTTAGGAGAGAACGGAAAATCTCGGACTACGCTTAAAGTAAAAGGATCTGCAAGAGTTAGCCAGAAATTTTTTATGACACTACAAAGCTTTGGTGTGATTGGATTAGCCGTTATGGGTGAGAACATCGCTCTAAACGTGGAGCGCAATGGCTTCCCGATCGCAGTATACAACCGCTCGCGCGATAAAACCGACAGATTCATGGCAGAGCGGGCGCCAGGACGGAACGTTAAAGCCGCCTTTACCCTGGAAGAATTTGTCGCTGCATTGGAACGTCCTCGCAAAATCCTAGTGATGGTGCAAGCTGGTAAGCCAGTAGATGCAGTAATTTCTCAACTCAAACCCTTGTTAGACGAAGGCGATATCATTATCGACGGTGGCAACTCTTGGTTTGAAGATACAGAACGACGCACTCAGGAATTAGAACCCGCTGGACTTCGGTTTATCGGTATGGGTGTCAGCGGTGGTGAAGAAGGTGCGCTAAATGGCCCCTCACTGATGCCTGGAGGTACAGAAAGCTCCTACGAGTATCTCTCACCAATTTTTAATAAAATTGCTGCCCAAGTTGATGATGGCCCTTGCGTAACCTATTGCGGTCCTGGTGGTGCCGGTCACTACGTCAAAATGGTACACAACGGCATCGAGTATGGCGATATGCAGTTAATTGCAGAAGCATACGACTTGCTGAAAAATGTTGCTGGACTAGACCATAATCAGCTACATGAAGTTTTTACCGAATGGAACACCACCGACGAACTCAATTCGTTTTTGATTGAAATTACAGCAAAGATTTTCCCATACATTGACCCAGATACAAATCTACCCTTAGTCGATTTGATTGTTGATGCCGCAGGGCAAAAGGGAACCGGACGCTGGACAGTGCAAACTGCAATGGATTTGGGGGTTGCCGTACCAACAATGATTGCAGCGGTGAACGCCCGGATAATGTCTTCCTTCAAAAAAGAGCGGGTAGCAGCATCCAAGATACTTACAGGTCCTTCTGGCAAGTATGAGGGAGATACCAAAGCCTTTATCAACATGGTGCGAGATGCCCTGTATTGCTCGAAAATCTGTTCTTACGCTCAGGGCATGGCATTGTTGGCTACAGCTTCAAAAACCTATAATTTTAACTTGAATTTAGGTGAACTGGCGCGGATTTGGAAGGGTGGCTGTATTATTCGCGCTGGGTTTTTGAATAAGATTAAGAACGCATTTAGCGAAAATCCAGCGCCACCTAACCTGCTATTGGCTCCGGAATTCAGACAGACAATTCTCGACAGACAAACAGCTTGGCGCGAAGTGTTGGCAACAGCAGCAAAACTGGGAATTCCAGTGCCAGCATTCAGTGCGTCATTAGATTATTTTGACAGCTATCGACGCGATCGCTTGCCTCAAAACCTCACTCAAGCTCAACGCGACTACTTCGGGGCGCACACCTACGAGCGACTTGATAAGCCCGGAGCCTTCCACACGGAATGGACACCGATTTCTGAAGCATCCGTGCAAACTTCCACACCAAGACAGCTGCAAGCTACAGAACCAACTACACCTACAAATTAGAGAGTTTTAGATTGTAAATTTGAAAGTGGCTCTGTAAGAGCCACTTTTTTGTCAATTATTACTGTAAATTGTTATTTCCCCCCTGCTTTATCTAACGATAATTATTTACGCCGACTTACTTAGTAGAATTAGTCTGGCATTCTGAAGACAGAATTTATTGCTCACAAATTATTTGTGCGATTCGTTGATTAGTAAATCACGGTATTCAGTCCGTAAATAACTAATCCAGCCCGACAGCAGATTACTGTCACCAAAAGGCTGAACTCTCGGTCAGATGCAAGTGCAAGTCTTGCCATTCAGACTCAGAATTGACTCCTTACCTGCCCACACCGAACAAGCTCGATTCTTGTAGAGTGAAGCTGGGAACAGGGCGCAATCAGACGACCGTTGCGGGTTGACACTGGCGCTAATAGGGAGTTCCTATGATGAAACAGAGCCTAGAAAAGCGACTTATCGTGGGGCAGGGCGCAACGCAAAATCCCTGACCTAACTGGAGCTTATTCCCGCCGAATTATGAATGAGATAACGGCAAGAGTCCAGGGAATCCAGTAGTCGAATTGGCTGCATCTAACGGAACAACGCCAGATGCTTCAACCGGGGGAACCCCGGCAACGCACTGGCTCATCAATCTCTCCGAGGGAACGAATAAAAACGATTTGTGAGTCTTGGAGCTTTCGTTCCCCAGGTAGGCTAGACGAGAAGCGGAATTCTCACAAGTCGGGTAGGACAGTCCGTAATTGGACTGAGGTGTTCAGAATACACAAACTCTAGAAGAGAAAATGATTAGACACAGTTACAAAACTAGTGAATCTTGGAGAGCCTTACCGTGGAAGAAATTCCGCCGAAATCTTTTCCGCCTTCAAAAGCGCGTGTACAAAGCTGTTCTTGTTGGAGACAAGCGGAAGGCTAGGTTACTCCAAAAGCTTATTCTAAAATCCACCTCGGCTCGATTTCTTGCAATTAGACAAGTATCTCAGCTAAATGCTGGTAAAAAGACGGCTGGTATTGATGGTAAGAAATCCTTCTCATTTGAAGAACGCTTCAAATGAGAAGAACTACTGAGAAGGAACAGTAGAGACTGGAAGCATAAAGGACTACGGGAAATCCCCATCCCCAAAAAGGACGGGACAACCAGAATGCTTAAAATACCAACCATCGCGGATAGAGCTTGGCAATGCCTCGCAAAATATGCACTTGAACCAGCACATGAAGCCACCTTCCACGCACGGAGCTACGGGTTTAGAACTGGGCGCTCTGCCCACGATGCACAAATGTACATCTTTAACAACCTTCGCTCCAAAGCCAACGGAATAGATAAACGAGTTATCGAACTCGACATCGAAAAGTGCTTCGATAGGATTAACCACTCAGCAATAATGAACGAACTCATCGCCCCTAAAGGCTTAAAACTCGGTATCTTCCGATGCCTTAAGTCAGGAGTTAACCCAGAATTCCCCGAACAGGGAACACCTCAAGGGGGAGTGGTCAGCCCATTACTAGCCAACATCGCACTTAACGGGATCGAGAGTATACACAGATACCACGCACAGCAAGGATACAGAATCACTGATAAAACCTCAACCAAGGATATCAGAGAAACATCAGTCCGATATGCGGATGACATGGTTATTATACTCCGACCCGAAGATGACGCGACAGAGATACTTGAAAGAATCAGCGAGTTTCTCCGCAAACGCGGAATGAATGTAAGCCAAAAGAAAACCAAAGTTACCGCCGCGACAGATGGGTTTGATTTCCTCGGATGGCACTTTAAAGTCCAGAAAAACGGAAAGTTCAGAAGTATCCCATCAATGGATAACTTCAAAGCGTTCCTAAGACAAGTAAAACACATCGTCAACAACTCGAATTATGGTGCTACCACAAAGGCTGAGAAATTAGCCCCGGTAGTTAGAGGGTGGAGAAATTACCATAAGTTCTGCAAAATGGACGGGTCTAGAAACTCGTTATACCACATTGAAAAAAGAGCTTACACGGTATTCAACAAGGAAACCAAGCAAAACCGCAACTCTAGCAAGAAATTACTAGACAAAGCATTCCCAGCAGTTTCCTACTCCGAAAACGAACACGTCATGGTCAAAGGAACAAAATCCCCCTATGACGGAGATACAGCCTACTGGAGCGAACGCAAAAGTAAGCTCTACGATGGCGGAACCTCTATTGCTCTTAAGAAGCAAAACCATAGATGTGTTTCCTGCGGTCTAAAATTTATCGATGAAGAACGGGTTCACCTGCATCACATCGATGGAAATCACGACAACTGGAAGAAAAATAATCTTGAAGCAATTCATGAGAGTTGCCACGATTACAAACACATGAGCAAAAGCACAAGCTAAGAACATCGGAAGCTGGGTGCGGTGAAAGTCGCACGCCCAGATTTAACTGAGAGGTGCGGGGAATAATATCCCCCATCGACTCAACCAAATCACTACAGGAACTGAGAAATTAACTAGACAGACTCTTAAATCAAGAAGAATTAATTATTAAATGGCAGGGAAAAATAAAAAATAAGGGTAACACTGTTATTGCAAGTTAAATGTGGAACAGCTTATCTTTGGCAACTTGGTATTAGTAGCCGAAAAATTGTAATTTCAATTCGACCCAAACCGGATCTACATTCCCGTTTGTGCAGTTTGCCCATAAGCCGATTTGACCCGCAGAGCATCAATCAACGCGGTCAATGCCGGCGGCGTCTGGCGGCGGTTTGGATGATAAAGGTAGTAGCCGGGGGAGGTCGGGCACCACTCTGCCAAGACCTGGATCAGCCGACCCTCGGCAACATGATCGGCAATTTGATCCTCATAGAGATACCCAATCCCCTGTCCTGCCAAGGCAGCAGCTAGAATCAGATCGCCGTCATTAAAGACGAGAGGTCCATCGACCCTAACCTGAAACGGGCGCCCATTTTCCTTAAACTCCCAAGAATAAAGACCTCCATCTGTCACAAATCGATAGTTGATGCAGCGATGTCCGGCGAGGTCTTGCGGTGTGTTCGGTACGGAATGGTTAGTGAAATAGGCTGGCGACCCGACGACTGCCGCTTGGATATCCGGCCCGACCCGCACGGCAATCATATCTTTGGCGACCTTTTCACCAAACCGGATGCCGGCATCATAACGGTTCGCGACAATATCGGTCAGACCGTCGTCTATCGTAATCTCGACGCGGATATCCGGATATGCATCAAGGAAATCGGGCAGCACGGCCCATAGCACAGAGGTCGCCGCGTGTTTAAACGTGGTAATGCGTATAGTCCCAGCAGGTTTGTCACGCAGCTCACTTAGAGCTGTCAGCTCGGCGCTGATATCCTCGAAAGCAGGTCGCAAGGTTTTTAACAGTCGCTCACCAGCCTCGGTCGTCGAGACTCTTCGGGTCGTTCGCGCCAGCAATCGCAAGCCAAGACGGTCTTCGAGCGCCTTCATTGCGTGGCTCAAGGCAGATGGTGACATATCCAGCTTCGACGCGGCGCGCGTAAAGCTCATCTCGTCGGCGACCACCACGAATGCGGCTAAGTCGTTCAGTTCGTCACGCTTCATTACTGCATGTATTTCATAAGTTTATTCAGATTATGCCATCTAGTCAAAGGATTGTATCCGATCTATATTTACTGCACATAGATTAAATCGCCCCTGACTTACAAAAAGGAAGAAAAGCAAATGCCAAGCAATACCTCTCTCGAACGCAATCGATCGCTGCGGTGCTGTTATGGACTTGCTGCTTTAGGTCAAGGTGATCGCCTGGTTTCCTGGGTTTTTGATCGAAGGGAGTTACGACCCAACGATATTGCCGTGAAGATCCAGTTCTGCGGCGTCTGCCACAGCGATCTGCACGCAATTCGGGGAAAGAGCCGCTTTCCTTTAGTTCCGGGTCACGAGATGGTGGGCGAGGTAACGGCAATCGGTGCGGATGTAACGAAATTCCAAATCGGCGACGCTGTGGTGGTGGGCACGATCGTCGATTCCTGCCGCCAATGTCCACCGTGCAAAAGCCATTTAGAGCAATATTGCCGCGAAGGTGTGACGAACACCTACGATGGGATCGACAGGCACGACGGCAGCATCACGCGCGGGGGCTACTCGAACGAATATGTTGTCGATACCCATTTTGCCTATCACATCCCATCGGGTCTCGATCCGGCAAGCGTAGCACCCCTGCTCTGCGCGGGGGTCACAACCTGGTCGCCGCTTCGCCACTGGGACGTGGGACCTGGCAAGACGGTTGGTATTGTGGGGCTGGGCGGTCTCGGTCACATGGCAGTGAAATTTGCTCACGCGTTGGGCGCTCATGTCGTCCTATTCAGCACGTCTGCGGGAAAGCTTGCCGATGCGAAGGCATTGGGGGCAAATGAGGCGATCGTGTCAACCGACGAGACACAAATGGCAGGTCAAGCATCCCGCTTCGATTTCATCCTTGATACGGTTTCATCCCGCCATCCGCTCAACCCGTATCTGCGATCGCTCAAGCTTGATGGCACGCTCTGCTGTCTTGGGATTCCCGCAGATATGGATTTCAGCCCTGTCTTCCTGACGATGGGACGGCGGCGGTTGGCGAGTTCAGGGGTAGGGGGTACGCGTGAAACGCAGGAGATGCTAGATTTCTGTAGCCAGCATAATATATCAGCCGATGTCGAAATTATCTCGGCTGCGGATATCGACGACGGTTTTGAACGGCTTGAGCGGGGAGAGGTGCGCTATCGTCTGGTGATCGATATGTCCACCCTCGAAGCACCAGCCAGGGTCACTGCCTGATCTTTCCACGCGGCGAAATCTGAAGCCATATCAAAAAACTCCAGCGTTCAGAGGTGAATCGATCAAGTTCGCGCCGAGAAAAACACTTAAGCAGGAGATATAGTAAGGGACTGGGGACTAAGGACTGGGGACTGGGTGAAAAGCCTTTTTGCGGCTAAGTTTTATCATCTGTTAATGTCCTAACCACCTTGGCTGTTGCTATAACATGCGACGTTGGATTTTGAAAGCTAGAACTACCGATCTTGAGGGACTGGTTTTTGAGGATACACCAATGCCGGAGCCTGGCCCGGGGGAAGTGCGAATCCGCATTCATTCAGTAATATTAAGAGTTATTATTACCAAGATATTTAGCTTTTAATTCTTCTAATTCTTCATCTATTTTGCTTTTAGTAGGAGGCTGAGATGTGGGGTTTGGTGATTGTATTTTATTTGGTTGAGGTTTGCTGCTACCCAAAAATTGGGTTTTCATTTCCTCTAATTCTTTCTCAAGTTGATTAGGAGATTTCGATACAAAAGCGGCTGGAGAATTTGGTGGTGATTGAGGGATCGGTTTTGGCGGTATCACTGGCGTAGCTGCTACTTTCGGCTGGTGATTTAAGTCTTTGAAAACTTCATCTACTGTTTGGTAACGCCGCACTGGAATACTTTCTAACATTTTGTTGAGAATGCGACTCAATTGATTACTGATGGGAGTTTGCAAGTATTGTTGCCAAACCCAAGTATCGTTGTTGGTATCATAGGAATCGAAGGGCGATCGCTTAGTTAATAAATTAATACAAGTAGCACCCAAACTGTAAATATCACTGGCGAAAACAGCCCTACCTCTCATTTGTTCAGGTGCAACATATTCTGGACTACCAATACTAGTACCTGTTTGATTTAAGGCGGTGCCAGTGGCAGATTTAGCAGCACCAAAATCTACTAAAACTAGTTTGCTATCTCTCTCGCGTAAAATAATATTTTCTGGCTTAATATCGCGATGAATTACGTGTCTGGCATGACAAAATTGTAAAACTGACAATAAATCATTTAGTAATTGCCGAATTTGTATTTCATTGAAAGCACATTTATGTGCCAATTCCTGAGCTAAGTTTTGCCCGTCGATAAATTCTTGGACAAGATACTGTCGGTCTTCTTGGGTAAAATATGCCAGTAGTTCGGGAATTTGGGGATGTTTGCCCAATTCATCTAACTGCACCGCTTCTTGGTTAAATAACTCTACGGCTTTTGCTAGAGTGTTAGTGCCTTGGGCTTGGGGATAAAATTGCTTAATTACGCAGCGTGGTTTTGAGGGTTTATCCTCATCCACAGCTAAGAAGGTTTTGCCAAAACCACCTTGTCCGATTGGTTTGATCGCACGGTAACGTTCTTTGAGGAGTAATTTGTAACCACAAGTCCGGCAAAACTTGACATCATCAGGATTTTCCGGCTTGGGACAATGGGGATTAAGGCAGTAGCTCATATAGGCGATCGCTCTTATATGTCTTTATTTTCTCCTGTCCCAGGCAAAAGGGGGTAATCAACAGATTTTGTATTTTGGATTTTGGATTTTCCTGCGGAACGCTACGCGTAGCTTGCTTCTCCGTTCGCGGAGCGTCTCGTAGAGAAGGAGTACGACTTTGCTCAGTCGAACGATTTTGGATTCGTGTCACCCAGAAGGGGTAAAGCGCGTAGCAAAACGTTATTCTGGCATGAGCCAAAAGAATCTAAATATCTAAAATTGGCTCAGTCATGACTCATAATCAACAGCGTAGGCGCAGCCCGTCGTAAACATCGCTTTCTTGTTAAACTATGAGTGATGTTTACGACGGGCTATTCGGCGTTGCACTGCTAACTAATTACCCCATACTTTCCATAACTGGATGGAAGTAGAAGGCAAACCCCAACACTGTATAAGCAGCTAATAATAAAGTGCCTTCCAGCCAATTAGACCTACCATCGGAACTAATAGTGTTTGCAATCAATACTGACACAACCACAGCTACTAATTCAAAAGGTTTGAAATCCAAATCCATTGGTTTACCCAATATCCGCCCTGCTATAACTAACACAGGCGCGACAAATAAGGCAATCTGCATACTTGATCCCACAGCCACAGAAAGGGAAAGATCCATCTTATCTTTCATCGCCACGGTGACTGCTGTGGCGTGTTCAGCCGCGTTACCGACGATGGGAACCAAAATCACCCCTGTAAACAGCGCCGTCAAACCTAGCTGAGATGTGGCCACCTCCAGAGAATCCACTAGCATTTCTGACTCAATTGCTACCATTAAGGTACAGAGTAGCAGCACGCCAACCCACAATGCTATATTTGGTTTAGCATGAGATATTGATATTTCCTCTGCTTCTGCTTCTGCCTCCGCTAAACCTACATCATATAGATAGGAATGGGTTTTCATGGAAAATAGCAGTGTTAAGGCATAAACCAGGATTAATACTACGGCAACAGCAATAGAAAGATTTTGCAGTGTTTGTTGGTTAATACCTTGAGAAGTATAATTCATCGCCGTTGGCATCAAAATGGCAATCACTGCCAAATTCATTGAAGCAGCATTCACCCGCGCCACAATTGGCTGAAATGTCTGTTCTTTATAGCGCAGTCCTCCCAAAAGCATGGAAAAACCCATCACTAGTAGTAAGTTGCTAATAATCGATCCCGTGATACTGGCTTTGACTACATCTATTAACCCAGCGTTCAGCGCGATTAGGGCGATGATTAATTCTGTAGCATTGCCAAAGGTGGCGTTTAATAAGCCCCCCAATGATGGCCCCACTACGACAGCAATTTCTTCTGTGGCTGTACCCATCCAAGCTGCTAAGGGCAGAATTGCTAATCCAGCTGTAATGAAAACTATCAATTCTCCCCACTCCAGAAAGTGGGCTGCTAGGGAAACCGGGATAAACAGCAATAAAACGAGAAGAATAATGTTTTTTGTTGACATTTGTTGTCTTGAGGTGAGGGTATCATCCACAGCCAGCAATCCTAAGTTTTAAATTTGGAGTGTTGATTAAAAAATAACTTTCAATTCAGCACTCTCATAGGATACTCTCAACCGTCTGTAGAGCAATTCAGAAATTGTACTGTTTTCAGTTCACTGCTGTGTATGTAAAATAAAATTGCGATTTAAGGAGTTTTTGTCATCTTTTGTTGCAAAACTATGAATTTGAGCCAAAATCTTACACCAGAAATGGTGTTTAATAAATTAAAAGACAATTAAAATTTTGATTGGCGCTCAAGAAGAGAAAACCCCTAACTGAGATTTTGTTCAATGGCTAATTACTTTGAGCTTTTAGGGAAAGGGCTGTCTTGCAAAGTTCCTTTAAGTCGGCAGAGCCGACGACAGTCGCCTCAAGTCGGGAAACCCGCCCACGCCGCTGTCTCCCCAAAGGACTTTGCGCTGTGCGATAACGCAGATTTCCCACTACAATAAAACAGATTTGTCAAAAATTGGGTTGGATTCCATAGTTGTTATTTATACCGGATTTTGTGTTCAAACCATTGGAGAAAGGTTTATGCACAAACTTTTCGGTGCAACTGTAAGTTTTTTGTTTTGGATAAATATACATGACTTCTGCTGACCAAATGCCAGCTAGTGGCTCAACGTTAATATTAGATTCAGATCCCAATAACACCAAAGAAAGCGATCCCCTGAAAAAGGCTAATGGTGTTTATGTGACGGTGCATGGTCATTTTTACCAGCCACCGAGGGAAAACCCTTATCTGGACGCAATTGAACGCCAACCGAGCGCTGCACCTTTCCATGACTGGAATGAGCGGATTCATTGGGAATGCTATCGCCCGAATGCTTTTGCCAGAGTCTTAAATGACCGAGGCGAAGTGGTGGAGATCGTCAACAATTATGAGTATTTTAGTTTTAATATTGGGCCAACGCTGATGTCGTGGCTAGAACGCTACGATGTGGAGGTTTATCAGCGGATTTTAGAGGCGGATACGAAGAGTAGCGATCGCTTGCATGGTCACGGCAATGCGATCGCGCAAGTATACAATCACATCATCATGCCTCTGGCGAACGAACGCGACAAATATACCCAAATTCGCTGGGGTAAAGAAGACTTCCGCTCTCGCTTTGGACGCGATCCCGAAGGCATGTGGCTAGCAGAAACTGCTGTAGACTACGCCACCCTAGAAGCTCTTGTTGCTGAGGGTATTCGCTTCATTATCCTTGCACCGTCTCAAGCACTGCGTTGCCGTCCCCTCCCCACTCAAGATCATCCCAATCCTGAATGGATCGAAGTCGGTGGTAGTCAGATTGATTCCACTCGTCCCTATCGTTGTTATTTGCAGCCCACATTAAGCACTTCATCTTCAACTTTGAATGCGATCGCCACTAGTTCCAAGGATAGTGGTACAGAAAGATTACCCTACATTGATATCTTCTTCTACGATGGCCCGATATCGCGGGACATGGGTTTTAGTGATGTCGTTTATAATTCGACTCACTTTGCCGGACGTATTGGTTCAGCTGTGCGTGGGGATCATCGGCCAACACAGTTAATCTCTGTGGCGACGGATGGGGAAACCTTCGGACATCACAAGAAGGGAACTGAGAAAACTTTAGCCTACGCCTTTACCAGAGAGTTTCCGCAACAGGGTTGGACGGTGACAAACTTCGCCCACTACTTGAGCTTAAATTCTCCCAATTGGGAAGTGGAATTGAAGTCAGTTACAGCCTGGAGTTGCGCCCACGGTGTCGGCAGATGGGAAGATGACTGTGGTTGCGGTGGAGAAGGCAGCCTTTGGCATCAGAAATGGCGTCGTCCCTTGCGGAATGCTCTAAATTGGCTGCGGGATCAGCTAACTGATGTGTTTGAAGAACATGGCAGGCAGTTATTTCGTGATCCCTGGCAAGCACGCGATGAATATATCCAAGTAATGCGCGATCGCTCTGCTGGCAATGT
Organism: Nostoc sp.; assembly: GCF_036917275.1. Classification (GTDB taxonomy): domain Bacteria; phylum Cyanobacteriota; class Cyanobacteriia; order Cyanobacteriales; family Nostocaceae; genus Nostoc. The sequence goes on along the minus strand of NZ_JBALDF010000023.1, from coordinate 4,116 downwards.
CAACCGTTTTCTCTCTCGTCATCAAACCCACAAACTAACAGCAGCCGAACAAGTAGACGCCCTGCGCCTGTTAGAAATGCAGCGTCACGCTTTATTGATGTTCACTAGTTGCGGTTGGTTTTTTGAAGAAATTTCCCGTCCAGAGGGGACACAAATTCTCCGTTACGCCGCCCGTGCTTTGGAATTGGCAGGGGATGTGGCAGGTGTGCAGTTGGAAAAAGGCTTCGTCAAACGTCTTGGTTTAGCCCCCAGTAATGTCGATGAATTCAAACACGGTGCGGAAATTTATCGGCAACTCGTGTTAACTGCCCAGCTTGGCTTTAAGCAAGTAGCAGCCCATTACGCCATTACTTCCCTGTTTAGCAATCAGAAACTAGTAGAGACACGCAATTCTCTGCCGAGAAAAGATGCTGCTGACAAACAGTCTCAGCGTTACCAAAAAAAGGTTTATTGCTATGCGGCCAATGAGCTAGATTACCAACTGCAACGCATGGGATCGCTAACTCTGGCTGTGGGAAATTTAAAGCTGGTATCAGAGATTACTTGGGAAAGTGAGCATTTGGTATTTGCGGTTCTGCATTTAGGAGGCTGGGATTTCCATTGCTGCATTCAACAATTTACTGGGCGGCGTGACTATAGCCAATTAAAAGAAAAGCTGTTTGGGGCGCTACAACAAGCTAGTGCGGCTCATACTATCTTGGTGATGACACAGCTATTTGGGGAAGAAGCTTTCAACTTGCAAAATCTATTTGCTGAAGAACGTCACCGGATTATGCGGCTGCTTAGTGAAGAAACACTGACACGTTTAGGACAGTTGTATACCCAAGCATACCGTGATAATTATGGGGTACTGATGGCGTTTCATCGAGATGAAATAGGAGTACCGCAAGAATTGCAGGTAGCAGCCGATATTGCTTTAGGGCATCGCTGTCTGATGACATTGCGATGGCTTGAGCAAGATATCGCTGATCCCCAAAAGAGTTGGAATCACATATTAGAATTAGAGGCGATCGCTACTGAAGCAAAACATCTGCGTTGTCGGCTGAATATTCCCGACGGTAAACAGATGTTAGAACAGTTAATTGCGCGATCGCTTTGGCAATTGTTGCATGATGCCAATGGTAGTTTTAATGCAGATATCCAACTATTGGAGCGATTGATTGATGTTGGGGATCAATTAAATATTGATATTTCTCTACAGCGATCGCAAGAGCTATATTTTAGTTGTCTGTACAGTCAGATAGCGCCGGTGTGTGTCACTAACCTTGAGAATGAAGGAGATAATCAGTGTCTTCAGTTGCTCAAGTTGGGCAAAAAGTTAGCCGTTGATGTCAGCATGATCTCAAATCAGTTAGGATAAAAATCTCACACACAGAGAAGGGGATAATCCCCTTTTCTTTTTAACTTCCTTTACTTAACCTGGGGGCGATCGCAATGGTATGGATAAAGCCACTCACACTTGAAGAGTCCGTGGGTATGTTTCTCAAAAAATGTTCCTGCATGGCGTCCAGGCGATATATCGATCCCAGCTTTCGTTTTAATCTCATATAGCCAGGGAAAGGCTACTACTAAAACAGCTATGACAGCGAAGAGGTAGAGAATCGTAGTTCTAATATTTAGAAATCTTAAGGATTTGCTATTGTGGTTTTGAGGCATAGATAATCAGAAACTAATAGCCCATCTCATCCTAACTTAAAGCTGAAAATATCGCCGGAAGCGGGGATCAATGTTGTCTGTTTTCTGCTGATTGCAGGTAAGACAGAGAGTTTGGAGATTGCTGATATCGTTTTGACCACTACGGGCAAGGGGAATGATATGGTCAATGCTGAGGTTAGTTTCTGTAGTAGTTTTACCGCAGCTTTGGCATTGGTATTTGTCACGTTCAAAGACATATTTCTTTACTTCCGCCGGGATACGAATACGGGGAGTTTTGCTCATTTTCTTAGTTGCGAATAAATTCTTCCAAGCTTGGTACATCTACCCAACTTGCTTTTGTATGAGATTCATGGGATAAATCTATCAATAACTGAGAATAAATTCCTTCTCGCAGCGATGGTATAATTTCCTGATTGCGGTCAATTCCTTGCACCCATTGGTCTACTACACGGATAAATGCACAAATGCGCCCATCAGTATAATTTTTGGGAAAAATTAACCGATTCGGTATTTCTATTTCCTTTAAAGGTTTACCTGGCTGAGAACCCCAAACACGAAAACCATGTATATAATCTTTTTGATTTTCACTACCCACTATTAATGTACCGCGATCGCCATATACTTCTACCCAATGGGTTCTTGATGCATGAACAACCGCACTGATAGAAACTTGGCAAGGTGTACCATCTGCTAATTCCAGCGTTAATATACAGTTGTCATCGCTATCCACTGGCTTGGATTCCCCACTAACAGGGTCAATTCGTGTGGGAATAGCAGTAGTTAAATGGGCGTTTAATCTACGGGCTGGCCCGAATAACCAGTGAATATAATCGAAGGCGTGAGAACCCAAAGATCCCAATGCACCGCCTCCTTTATCTTTGTCAGAATACCAATTCCAAGGGCGTGAAGTATCAGCACGAGAAGAACCTAACCAATCAATTTTAATTAAGCGCAACTCACCCACATAGTTTTCTGACAATAGTTCAGCAAATAATTGCCATGCTGGTACAAAGCGAAATTCAAAATCTACAGTTGCAATCACGCCTTTTGCTTTAGCTAACTGATAAAGTTCTTTAGCCTCAATTGCATTTAAGGTTGTAGGTTTTTCGAGTAATAAATGTTTCCCAGCTTGCAATACGGTTTTTGCCATTTCATAGTGCAAAAATGGCGGTGTAGAGATGCTGACTGCTTGCACTTCTGGCAATGCCACAACATCTGTAAGTGAATCGGAAGCGTGGGAAATATTATGGGATTCTGCTATCGCTTTGGCTTTATTTATATCTCGGTGATAAACAGCAACTACCTCAGTTTGAGGATGTGCTTGGAATCCAGGAATGTGGACTTTTTGACCAAATCCAGTGCCGGCGATCGCAACCCCAATCATATTATCCTTTACTCGCATACTTCTACAAGTTACTATTTACTTAATCATATCATTTTATCTATTATATCTAAATATATTCGACTCTTTACTTGGATCAAACTTTCTAGCGAATAACTTTTCTGATTGCCTGATTTTTTCAAAATCCTTTTTCTCTCAAATTATTGGATGATAGGCATTAACGTTGTCACCCCAATCTATATATCATGTTATCGTTAACTACCTGAACTTGAAAAGGTAAAATTAAAATAAGTATTTAGTGAAATAGCTCATATCCCAGAGAAGTTTAATTAAAATAATTAGTAATCTTGGGGTTTATTTTACAAATTATTTATCTACTTTACATATTTTACGATATATTTTTTTATCGCATAAGTCTAATAGTCAAAGGATAACGATAATGTTCACCAGTGTAAGCTTTAATAGCAGCAAAAGTAACTATGAATAATTGGACTATTAGCATTAATAAAATTGATGACATAAACACAATTAGTAAATTTAACCAAAATGTCCACTCCTTCAAACGGTTTTCTTCTTCTATCCGTGCTAAACCAGCGCGATATTGAGCCTCACGCTTGAGCCAAAATGCTGCTGTACTCCCTAAAACCCGTTCTAGCTTCAGGGCTGTTTCTTCATTGATAGGTGCTTTGCCATTAATCAACTGACTGATATGTTTCGTGCTGTAGCCTAATCGCTCTGCTAACTGTACTTGCGTCCAATCACGCTCTTCTAATATGTCAGCGATGGTATCACCGGGAGGAGATACCCAATCTGGAGTGAATGTTCGGGTTGTCTCAGTCACAAAATATCAGGGTATTTTTTTGCAAAAGTAATTTATTGAATAAATAAGGATTAATTTTGATGGTTTAAATACTCAAATAATACCAGTTTTTATTGTTAAAAGTAATCACTTTTGTGCAAACTCCACTCAGTTCCCAGTGTCTGCGAGTGGGTGTTTCGGCTGCAATCATATCGACAATTTTAATACAGCATTTTGCATCTAAATGAAGTACATCCTTACCCCCCTTAATCCCACGCCACTTGCTACAACGGAGGGAACCTCCCTTCGGGTTCAGCAG
>NZ_JBALDF010000022.1:0-116955 GCF_036917275.1 Nostoc sp. | reverse complement strand
GCAGAGGTTTGCCAGTGGCTGCATCCCAGAGTTTGATGGTGTTGTCATAACTAGCTGAAGCCAGCCTTTGCCCATCCGGGCTGAACACCACGCTAATGACCCCACTGCTATGTCCACTCAGGGTTTGCAGAGGTTTGCCAGTGGCTGCATCCCAGAGTTTGATGGTGTTGTCATAACTAGCTGAAGCCAGCCTTTGCCCATCCGGGCTGAACACCACGCTACTGACCCAACTGCGATGCCCTTCTAATGTATTCAGTTCTTGGAATTTGTTTTCTGGTTGTAAGTACACAGCTTTCCGCAATGTTCCCACAACCCGCGTCTGGGTATCTACCGCTACCTTCCCGGCATTTTTCAGTTTTCTGCGTGCTTTTAAGCCTTCTGTCACTGCATCCCAGGTTTGCCCAGAGGCAGAAAAGGTGGCTGAAGAGTTAGCAAGGGCGTTAATTTCACTGATTGCAGCTTGTTTTGTTTCCTTTTCTGCCGTTCGCCTTTCCTTTTCTGCCCTTTGTGCTGCATCCCAGGCTGTAACTGTTAGTCCAGCTAAGACTACTCCGGCTGCAACTGAACCAAAAAGGGCGCGTTTCAAAAAGCCATTAAGTTTTGCTTCACTCAGCTTTCTTTGCTTCCTTTCGTTTTCTAGTTGCGCCATTACCTGCTTTAACTTCGGTTCTTGTTGCTGGCGGATAAAGGCGGCGATGTAGTCGTGTACCAGTTGATAACGGTCAGCCGGGGTTTCTGGTAGCAAAACCACCAAGCCGGATTGGACAAAAATCTCTACAATCAAATCTAATTTACTGATGTCAAAAGCTTTATCCTCCCTAATTTCTGATCCCCCCGCCTGCGGCGACCCTCTTAAAAAGGGGTTGAAGAGAATAAAGCCCCCCTTTTTAAGGGGAGTTGGGGGAATTTCCGAAGGCTGAAAACTACTAACCGAAAAGTACTCTTGTAAATCGCGTTCCAATTCAGCGCGAGTCTTTAAAGGGCGAGTTCCTTTTTCATCCGTCAGCAAATACAGTAATAATTCCGCCGCCTGCTGATTTTCAACACCGCAATCATTAACAACTTCATCCAAATAACGCTTAACCAATTCGTCCTTAGTGCCGCGTTGCTGATATTCTGCCAGAGTTGTAATATTCTCTGTTTGCAGTTGCGCCCCCACAACCTGCAACTCAATGGGACGAACTTCGTCCAATTCCCCGGCTAAATCTTGCACCAGTTGATCAACTAAAGCCGATTCTAAGTGAAAACTAGTATTTTCAGTTAAACGCTGAATAATTGACTTCGTATCATCAGGTGAGAAGTTCCCCAACTTGTAAAGCACATTATTACTGAGAATGTCATTGCCAATAATCTTGAGACTGGACAAATCATTGCACTCCAGCAAGTAATGGATGTAATCCACCCGCAGCGATAAGATAACTTTCACCGATAGAACATTCAGACACTCTCCCAGAAACTCAAAGAATTGCTTCCGTTGTGCAGGTTCGGTGTAAACAAAGAAAAATTCCTCAAATTGATCAAAAATTAACACTGTGCGAAGGTGGCGCTGTTCGTTTTCTTTGAGTCTGGATATTAAATATTGCGGAGTTCCGAGTTCTGAGGCTGAACGTTGACCTTCTGAGGGTGAACGTTGACCTTCTGAGGCTGAACGTTGACCTTCTGAGGCTGAACGTTGACCTTCTGAGGCTGAACGTTGACCTTCTGAGGATGAACGTTGACCTTCTGAGGGTGAACGTTGACCTTCTGAGGCTGAACGTTGACCTTCTGAGGCTGAACGTTGACCTTCTGAGGGTGAACGTTGACCTTCTGAGGATGAACGTTGACCTTCTGAGGCTGAACGTTGAGGTTCTAACTCTCTCTCATCTCCCTCATCCCTCTCATCTCCGTCATCTCTCCCCAAAAGCCTCCCCAACTCTTCCACCCAGTTGGTGTAAACGCGCATTACCACCGGCAAATAATCTTGAATCCCAATCGCTTTATCCTTTAAAGCTGGTATCAGTCCCGCATTCACCAGGGAACTTTTGCCGACACCCGATTGCCCATGAATTACTATCAGCTTATAATCAGGGCGACCCATGCGTTCAATCAAACGTTCTACATCCAATAGGCGACCAGATGCAGCAATTTCTGGGGCAATATTTCCTTGGGGGGAGTTTGAGCGCAATGTCTCTACAAATGCCTGTTTTGTCGCTTCTAACCTCCCCGCACCAATAAACGCCCGCAAGCCAAATTGCTGTTCAATGGAACGCCGTTGCTGTTTAATTTTGTATGCTTTGAGATATTCTTTCTCCTCAAAGTAAAGCTGCTGCAAAAACTTGAGAATATCCAAGTAAAGCCTGACATCTTCTAGAAGATTACCCACATCCCTAGCAGTTTCTAAGCTGAGAGTTGCCTGTTGAGTTTGACCTAAATTGTATTGAGAACGACCTAAAATAAACTGATACAAGCTCAAATCTTTTGATTTTAAAACTCTTTCGGGAATATCAGAGAAAACCCCTGAAATATTCGCTGATCCCAAATTGGGAATCGTGGCAAAAACTTTCAAAGCTTGCTGAACAAGCTGATTTGCTTTCACCCAGTCTTTTTGAGCCAAAGCCACCTCAGCTAAAAAGCCGTAATCTTTGGCTAATTCCCTTGGCTGATTGTTAGTTTGATGTACTACTAAAGCCTGTTCACAAAGACTCTGCAACGTTTCCCACTTTTGCAAGTTCCGCAAAATATCACCGAATTTAACTACTGCATTAGCAATTAAATCTCGCTGACAATATGGAAAACCTCTCTCCAAACCTCTCTCCTGCAAGGAGAGAGGCTTTGAATTCTCCCCATTCCCTAGTAGGGAAGGGGGTTGGGGGGTTAGGTTTCGCTTTAACTTTTCCAGATTAGGTGAAAAGTCAGTTAAATCTGGAGTTTGTAACTGGTTAATAAAATTAATATACTCCTGAACATAATGCCAAGTCGTTTGCCAATCTGGATGATTGATATCTTGATGTTTAAAAGCTTTGAGATAATAACAAACGCCAATCTCACCGAGGATTATTGCTTGCTTTTCTAAATTATTACTTTCTTGCCAAAGTTCTAAAGCTGTGTGATAATGCTGTAGCGCCGAATCTATGTGATTGTTTATCTGTTTGACAAAACCTAATAAAGATTCTAGATTAGCTTGAATTTCTAAATTATAAACATCTGGGTGATTGAGTAAATCTCTTTGCGCTGTTTCTAACTCAGTTTCCAGTTTAATATATACAGCTACGCTAAGTTTTAAGTTATTATCAAACCATTGAGTAGCCGTTTCAATAATAAAATTTACTAATTCTTGTGTTGATATGGCAAAGTTTCTCGTAGTTGCCCAACTTTCCAAATCTGGCGCAAACTGTATTAGTTGTTTGTAGATTTCATCGTCAATCCACAACACTAAGGGAAAAGTAAAATTCTTGCGAAACTCCTCCCGCACCTGATTAGCAGAAGTTAACATCACAGACAAATTCTGCACTGATTCTAAACCCACAACCATTACACAGGCTGGTATTTCTTCGCCGAATTCTGACTGAATCGCAGTATAAAGAGTCCTGTTGGATTGCTGCACCGTCAAGACACGAATTTCAACTTGACAAATTTTCCGTAGTTTCTGGATGAGGCGATCGCGCTCTATAGCATAATTACACCGGGCCAAAATCAGCTTAAACTGTCCCACAGAGGACTCAATCGCCCAAGCTAATTGTTGCAGTGAGCGTAGGCGTAGCCCGTCGTAGACATCACTGTTTACATGGTCATCTTCTGGTGGTTGCGAGTCTGTCATAAGTCATAAGCTGACGTAAATCTAGAGTGTAGGAGGCAAAGGAAGAATTGAAAACTACAAGTTAAACTTCCTGGCGTTTTAACTCCTGTATCAATACTTGAGTGCGTTTGCTAGCTTCTCTCGCTTGCTGTCTAAAATACTTGGCTTGTTGACGGTCACTTAAACACACTTCAGATGCTTTTCTACTAAATTCAACAGCTTGTTTACTGAGTTCTTTAATACGAGTCTTTAACTCTGGGATTGTTTTCATATTTCCTCCTGTTCTAAAATTACGAATCTGGGTTTTACCCCACCCTAACCCTCCCCTTATAAAGGGGAGGGAAAGAGATTTCCTGTTTCCCCCCTTTATAAGGGGGGATTAAGGGGGGTAATTCAACTTGTCTGTACACGATCTGATTCCTCACTGCAACTCCCTTGCTTCAGCCAAAACTGGATTAACATCAAACCAAGACTCGCCACCATCCCGATATTCAAATACAAACCGACTGCGGATCAGTTTTTGATATCCCTGGTCATCACTCACCTTTTTCCTTTCCTTGACATGACGTAACAATTGCCACTCATCATCAGAAATCGGTAACATGATTTCATTCCGCCGAGAACGAATAACTTGCTCTAAGGTTGCACGGGTTAGGGGAAGACTCATTTCTTCCATAATCCAGGTATTCAGCAGCCTCAGCACGTCCCGCACATGACCACCGCTCATTTTACATAACCGCTCTAGACTAGCAGCATGATCAAAAATCTCGGTAACTTTATTTAAACGCTCCTCTGGTGTCAAGTCAGGAAAAGCTCTAGCTAGTACCATCTGCTGCATGAGTGCCATTCCCTGTACATGAACACTGCCATCAGTTTTTTGTACAGGTACCATTGGTAACACCTTGGGATCTTCTGGGAAACGCTGGGTAAGCATTCCATAATCATTGGAAAACTTCAAAGCTAAAGGCATGGTGTAGAGGAGATGACAATTAAGCCTTGTCAAAAACTCACCCTGATCGACAAATAAATATTCCTGCTGCGGACGACCCCAAGCTTTGACACGATTATCTATGCGGTCAAGATTATCAACAATTACCACCAGACCATTTTTACCCTGCTGTTTGAGTTTAGCGATCGCAGGTTCCAACAATTCTTGATTAATCACTTCCAGCAGCTTAGTTTTTTGCGGTGCCAAATACTGATTGAGTTTTTCTCGCAGCGTCGGGTCATTTTTCATCTTGGTAGTGATTTCCCCAATGCCTACAGACAGAGAAAGCTTTTCTTTTTCAGAGGTGACACCAAAATCGCCGACATTTGGAACCTTAACTTTAACCCCCGTCACCTCGGAGTTTAAGACCTTCCAAGCACCTTGGAGCAACTCATTAAACTTGTTGGGTGTCTCCAGTGTAATTTTATCGAGACTTTGACTCACCCGACGAGCGATCGCTAGCAACACATCAGCAATATCGACATCGGTCATTTCCAAGTCATCACTGGACTCAAAATAGACCACATGGAAGCCTAATTTTTCCAGTTCTGCCTGTAAGCGTAATAATTCTGTCGATTTACCACAACCAATATGCCCAGTAAATAAAGTGCAGGTGGGTTCATTGGGCTTAAAAAAAGTAATTTTCTGCTTCAGCTTGCCAAGAATATCACCACCTCGGACTGAAGAGAAATCGATGTAATACTTGCCATCAGAGCTATTGTTGACAAACAGAGTTCTGCTGGGATCGCTAGCCTGATAAAATTCCCGTAAATCTATGGGCATAATGCTGGTAGTGCAATTATCTCGTATTGTCTTAGATATCCTTGTGCAAAAGGATAAAGTTATTTACATCTTTGCACCTCAATATTTCGGATAATTTTCGTTACCTCTCTTCTCTCTTCCTCTGTGATCTGTGCGCGGCAGTTGCTTCTCCTAAGGGAGACGCTGCGCGAACAAGTCGGGGAACCCGCCCAACGCACTGCCTTGCCTCTGCGGTTCGTTAAGGAAGAATAAAACCACAGAGGCACAGAGAAATAAGAGTGCGAAGCTGTAAGTAATATTAAGCAATCTGCAAAAACCCAGACTTTTTTTTGATACTATTTAAGACCGGACTCTTTAAATATTGATTGACGTATGAGCAAAGGTACCCTGTTTGACAAAGTTTGGGACTTACACACCGTTGGTACACTTCCCTCAGGGCTGACGCAACTATTTATCGGGCTTCATCTAATTCATGAAGTCACCAGTCCCCAGGCTTTTGCTATGTTACGCGAGAGAAGTCTAAAAGTACTGTTTCCAGAGCGTACCGTTGCCACAGTCGATCATATTGTGCCAACAGAAAATCAGGCACGTCCCTTTGACGATAGCTTGGCAGAGGAAATGATCCAGGCGCTGGAAAATAACTGTCAAGAAAATAACATAACTTTTTACAATATTGGTTCTGGTAGTCAGGGTATAGTTCATGTCATCGCTCCAGAACTAGGAATCACCCAGCCAGGAATGACGATCGCTTGTGGAGATAGTCACACTTCCAGTCATGGGGCATTTGGTGCGATCGCATTTGGTATTGGTACTAGTCAAGTCCGGGACGTTCTCGCTTCCCAAACTCTGGCCCTTTCTAAACTGAAAGTCCGCAAAATTGAAGTTAACGGCATTCTCAACCCTGGAGTTTACGCCAAAGATGTCATCTTGCATATCATCCGCACCCTTGGAGTTAAAGGCGGTGTGGGTTATGGCTACGAATTTGCAGGTACGACATTTGAGCAAATGAATATGGAAGAGAGGATGACTGTCTGCAATATGGCGATCGAAGGCGGTGCTAGATGCGGCTACGTTAATCCCGATCAAGTCACCTACGATTACCTCAAAGGCAGAGATTTTGCTCCCATTGGTGCAGATTGGGATAAAGCAGTAGCTTGGTGGCAATCCATCAAGAGCGATGCTGATGCCCAGTACGATGATGTAGTGCTATTCAACGCTGCTGAAATTTCTCCTACCGTCACCTGGGGGATTACTCCCGGTCAAGGTATCGGTGTCAACCAGTCAGTGCCTCAACCGGAAGAACTGCTTGAAGAAGACCGATTCATTGCCGAAGAAGCTTACCGCTACATGGATTTGTTCCCCGGTCAACCTATCAAAGGTACCAAAATAGATGTCTGCTTTATTGGTAGTTGCACCAACGGCAGGATTACTGATTTGCGAGAAGCGGCGAAAATTGCCAAAGGTCGCCACGTTGCAGAGGGAATCAAAGCCTTCGTTGTCCCTGGTTCTGAAAGGGTGAAGGAAGAGGCGGAAGCTGAAGGACTGGATAAAATCTTTGAAGAAGCTGGATTTGAGTGGCGTGAACCGGGATGTTCTATGTGTCTGGCCATGAACCCCGATAAGCTACAAGGAAGACAAATCAGCGCTTCTTCCTCCAACCGCAACTTTAAAGGAAGACAAGGTTCCTCCTCCGGTCGAACATTGTTAATGAGTCCGGCAATGGTCGCCACAGCTGCGATTAAAGGCGAAGTCTCTGATGTGCGCGAGTTACTGTAATTTTGGGGACTGGGGACTAGGGATTGGTAATTGAAAGTTTACCTATTACTATTCTCTATTCCCCATCCCTTCATCTTCCCCAGTCCCTAATCCTCAATCCCCAATCCCCAGTCCCCAATCCCCAATCCCTTTTTCAACAGGCTGTCATTGAAATGATAGGTAAATAAAGTTTATGGTCAGTGAAGTTAAAACAGTTTCAGGGCGCGGTATACCTTTAGTGGGCAATGATATAGATACCGATCGCATTATTCCCGCACGATATTTGAAAGCTGTTACCTTTGATGGGTTAGGTGAAGGCGCGTTTATTGATGACCGGACAGCACTTAAAGGTAAACATGCCTTTGACCAACCTCAGTACCAAGGGGCGAATATTTTAATAGTTAACCGTAACTTTGGCTGTGGTTCATCACGAGAACATGCACCCCAAGCGATCGCAAAATGGGGAATCCAAGCTTTAATCGGTGAAAGCTTCGCCGAAATCTTTTTCGGTAACTGTGTGGCGATGGGTATACCTTGTCTAACAGCCGATGCTGCAACTATTAAACAACTACAAGAGTTAGTCGCTGCCAATCCTCAAGCTGCTGTGAGAGTGAATTTGGAAACCTTGCAAGTGCAAATTGATGATTATATTGTTTCAGTTGCGATCGAACAAGGGACTAGAAGCACGTTCATTTCTGGGACTTGGGACGCTTGCGGTCAGTTGGTGGCGAATGCTGACCAAGTTCGGGCAATAGCTGCAAAATTACCCTACGTTGGTTGGGGCAATTTAGCCGCGAGTTAGGATTCACTCGTTCCCTAGTTATTAGCCAGGGAACGAGCGAATGCCAAGAATTTTCTATCTGCCCCATAAAAGTATCAAAAATTGAATTATCAACCCAAGTTGCAGGTTATCAACCTCTAGATGCTTTGCAACGATTAAGTTCTGCCTGCGCTCAGTGGCGCTACGCTCCACTCCACTGAAACTAACTCTAGAACAGAAATATTTAATCATATTAAAGTATTATATTTTCCTCATTAAATAAATACTTGTTTGAGAGTTAATGCCAAAATAAATGCTTCAGTCTTCAGTAAAAACCCTTTGTTAGTAGCAGCAGGAATTGATTGTATTGTAGCTGCTTTAGGTCACTGATACTTTTAAATACTTTGGATAAAGACTCACTATACTTTACGATAAACACTCACTTATTAATACTGATTGGCGATTTAAAGGTTTGTCACCAAAGTCACAATATGAACACGGATTACTATCTAATATTGTCATCTATTCAAAGCTACTCACATTTGTTTGAACTTTAGCGAAAATCATCCAATCAGTTGAAAGCTGGTTTACAAAAGGCATTCACGAGCCATTCTTTCTTTTCTCCATGACCTGAAAAGTCAGGATGTAATAAGGGCTGTCTGCAAAGTTCATAGTGAAGAAGTTTTACAAAAACAAATCTTCTGCATAAAAGAAAAATATATCCCTGAATAATAGTTAACAGCTAAAAACTATAGGTTTCGTAGTTCGGAAACAGAAACTAGTACTTTCATACGTTTTCCTATAAATGAAGTATTAGTACATCATTACTCACTTAGAAATCAAGAATTAGGAGAATTAATCATGGCAGTAAATTGGATTCCAGGCCCAGGACCGACCTATAGATCAGATATAGGTATTAGTAATGCCGCTTCTGATAGTTTCAGTGGTTTAGGTGGAAATGACAGCCTCTATGGTGATGCTGGAAATGACACCATCTATGGTAATGCTGGTAATGACCTCTTACGAGGTGGCGGTGGTATCGACTTTCTATTTGGTGGGGAGGGTAACGATACCCTAGTAGGCGATCGCGGCAACGACACCTTCATTGGCGGAATCGGCAACGACCGACTGATCTGGAACAACGGTGACGGTAGCGACAGAATCAGTGGTAACGCTGGCTATGACGTGGTTGAGGTCAACGGCGCGGCTGTAGGAGACAACTTCCGCCTGCAAGGAGACGCACAAGGAAGAGCAATCTTTGATCGGCTCAACCTGGTTCCCTTCACCCTGACTGTAGACAGCGCAGAGAGGTTTGAAGTAAATGGTGGTGGTGGTGATGACATCTTTGATGTCAACGACCTGACAGGAACAGGCGTAAGTGCCGTACGGTTTACAGGTGGTGCTGGAAATGACTTGCTTGATGGTACTGGCACAACTACACCGTTAATTGGCTTTGGTGGTGTTGGCAATGACAGCTTCTCTGGTGGTGCTGGCAATGATATTCTCTATGGTGACGCTGGTAATGATCTCTTACGAGGTGGCGATGGTATCGACTTTTTATTCGGTGGGGACGGTAACGATACTCTACTAGGAAATCGCGGCAACGACACTTTCATTGGCGGAACCGGCAACGACCGACTGATCTGGAACAACGGTGACGGTAGCGACAGAATCAGTGGTAACGCTGGCTATGACGTGGTTGAGATCAACGGCGCGGCGGCTGCCGGAGACAGTTTCCGCCTGCAACGAGACGCACAAGGAAGAGCAATCTTTGATCGGCTCAACCTAGTTCCCTTCACCCTGACTGTAGACAGCGTAGAGAGGTTTGAAGTTAATGGTGGTGGAGGCGATGACATCTTCGATGTTAACAACCTGGCGGGAACTGGCGTAAGTACAGTATCGTTCACAGGCGGTGCTGGAAATGACCTGCTTAGTGGTCGTGGCACAGCTACACCGTTAAGCGGCTTTGGCGGTGTTGGCAATGACATTCTCTATGGTGGTGCTGGCAATGACAGCCTCTATGGTGACGCTGGTAATGACATTTTACAAGGTGGAAAAGGTAATGATATCCTGACGGGCGGTAGTGGTAGCGATCGCTTCGTGTTCAGCTCAGGCGTTCCGTTCTATAGTGCTGATCTGGGTGTAGATAGAATTACTGACTTCAGCCCCAATGACAAAATTGTACTGGAGCAGTCAACTTTCATCGGACTCTATAGTCCCCTCCAGATTAAGATAGTAGCTAATGATGCAGCAGCAGCAAGTAGCTCTGGACTCATTACTTACAGTCTTGGAACTGGCAACTTGTTCTTCAACCAAAACTTGACATCACCAGGCTTTGGGACAGGTAGTAAATTTGCCAACATTGATAATGATAACAATATATACACATTACCACCAGTATTAGCAGTTACGAACTTTGAGATCGTTGCATAATCAGACTTCTCTCAAAATCCATAGAATCTAAGGCATGTCTGCAAGCTTGCAGTTAGATTCCAATAGCCGCAATCATCAACATTGCTAAGTAGGGGTAATTGAATCTTCCTCGTACTTCAAGTACGGGGAGGATTATAATTTATTCGCGTTGATCTGCGTACATGGGTGTTTCATTACAAAGATATTGATTTGGAGTATTTTAAACTCAACTATAGCAAGGGACTGGGGACTGGGGACTGGGGACTGTGGACTGGGGAGTGGGTGAAAAGCCTTTTTGTGTCTAAGTTTTATCATCTGTTAATGTCCTAACCACCTTGGCTGTTGCTATATTATAGAAATTTCTTATTTTACAAAAATTCATACTTTGATTAAGTTGTATTAAGTTTGCGCGAATAATTCTCAACTATCCAACGAATTTGTTGTGTTTGAGGACTTGACTAAAAACACTCACTTTTGATATCCTCAAGTTACTCGATAAGATTAGCACCAAGTTTAACTTTTTTGGGTGATTACTCAGATTGTTGCTATTTTGAAAAAAACTAGCGATCTCTTTCGCAATCTCAATTTATATCACTAAGATTTAACTTGTTAGAGATGGCTTGTAATTATACAACCATTTAGAAAAATCTTCATTGAGCGGCATTTGCCGTTGCTCTGGCTGTCCAGGAGATGTCGATGTGTCGTCATAGTAGCGCATCTCACCCAAAGCACTACGAGCTTGGATGATTTTTGTCCGCTCTATGCGACGCTGTTCGTAGCTGATGAGAGCTTCTTGCAGATTAGCTGACTGGGAAAAACACTCTCCCAGTTCGTATGCATCTTCAAAAGTGGTATTTGCTCCCTGTGCCATTGCAGGTGCCATTGGATGAGCAGCATCGCCTAAAAGTGTGACTCTGCCTTGGCTCCAGTGAGTTAACGGTGGGCGATGGCAAATCGGCCCCTCCCAAATTTGTTCGGCTGGTGTCGCTTCGACCACTGCCCGAAAGGATTCATCCCAGTCGGCTAATTCATGGAGAATACGAGATTTCACTTGATCAGCATTGTGGGAAAGAGAGTACTCAGGTGATAACTTCCGACTAATCCAACTGGTATAGCCGCCACCCACATTGAGAATGTACATGAACTGTTTATTGCCTTTAACAAAAACTAGTTCATAATCATTAAATAGCTCGTGATGATACTTGATGACGGCACGCCAACACATACTACCAATATAATTAGGCTTACCCTCGCCAAATAAAGTTTCTCTAATTACAGAGTTAACGCCATCAGCCCCAATCAGCAAATCTGCATATACCGATTTTTCGCCATCAAAATGAATTTCCACACCGTTTTCATCTTGCTTAAAGCCGATACAGCGATGATTGAGATGAATGATGTCAGATGGCAATCTAGAGGCTAGAACTTGCTGCAAACGATACCACCAAACAGTCAACAACGGTTGTCCGTATTGCTCCAAGAATTTGGTTGCATTAGTTCGGATTGTTTCTCCCTGAATATTCTTTAAAACCGTATGGTAAACCTCGCATCCTGAACTTTTGAGGGTTTCGACTATTCCCGGCGCGATCGCATCTAAAAAATTCAAGCCGTTAGGAGCCAGTCCTAATCCAGTTCCAGCTGGACGAAATTCTTGGGCTTTTTCATAAACTTGAACGTTTATCCCTTGGCTTCTCAGTGCTATAGCAGCAGCCAAACCGCCTAGTCCAGCACCGACAATGGCAATCTTTACTATCGGTTTGGATAATTTCTGAGTTAGATTTGTGTTCATATTGTGAGATTAATTCTATGAGCTAAAAAATCTCAGCAAATTATATCAAATCCTGGATAAAGATTTTAAAACATTAGATTTTTGCAGATTGATTATATAAGTCTTATTAAGAGACTACATCTTACGTTAGAAGCATAAATATTTCTTAGTACTTTTCTGAGAGATGGCAATCGGATCTGAGTTATGAAAATTAATGAACCGCCAACATGCAGCAGATCGCAGAGAAGACACCAAGAAAAGAAACAGAAAAATTCATAAGTTATTTAGGACAACTATAGTAGGCAATAGGTTAATGAACAAACGCCCTCCTCAAGTGCTGGGTTAACCAAAAGTATTAAGTTTTATGCCAATTTAATGTGAAGCTGCATTAAATGAGTAACTCTCCATTCTTGGCGCTCTTGGCGTACTTGGCGGTTCGTTTAATATTCTGTGCATCTTCATAGAGAATTGGTATCATGCCAATGCATCCCGATACAATGTTAATGCGTTCCTCTACAATGCCAATGCATCCCGATACAATCCCAATGCGTTCCCTACAATGCCAATGCATCCCGACACAATGTTAATGCGTTCCCCTGCAATGCCAATGCATCCCGACACAATGTCAATGCGTTCCCCTACAATGCCAATGCATCCCGATACAATGCCAATGCGTTCCTCTGCATTAAAAACGCTACGCTTCTACACCAAATTGTACTAAGTTGTTGACAAAAAGAGGCAAGGGGCAAGAGAGAAAAACGATTTTAAGTACAAGCCCCTGCCTCTAATTAACTTTTGCCTAGCGGTACTAAATACCTACAGGTTGAGCAGTAGCACCCAGCATTGACGGATCAATTGAAATGCCTAACCCCTCAGCTACACGACGACCATAGGAAACATCCGCTCGGAAGAAGTGGCAAAGTTGACGCATTTGGATGTCCAGCCTTGCTTGACTGAGACTGCCGACGATATTATGAGCAAGACGCTTTTGCTGCTCAGGAGTCAGTAACCGATAGAGATTACCTGCTTGGGTGTAATCGTCGTTTCCTTCACGATGATTGTAACGATCAACGGTGACATCACCCAGATGGGTAGGTGGCTCTGCATAGGCTGGATTCTCTTTAGGCGTACCCTCAGCACTATTTGGTTCATAGTTAGGAGTGCTACCGCCGTTGTTTCCTGACGCCATAAAACCATCTCGCTGGTAATGCATCACTGGACATTTGGGCTGGTTGACAGGTAGTTGCTGATAGTTACCACCCAAACGATAGCGTTGAGCATCTGAGTAAGAGATGATGCGAGCTTGAAGCATTTTGTCTGGAGAGAAACTAACACCTGGGACTACCGCACTAGGGCTAAAAGCGGCTTGCTCAACTTCGGCAAAATAATTCTCAGGGTTCCGATTTAGCTCTAATATCCCGACTTCGATTAAGGGATATTCTCCTTGCTTCCAAACTTTCGTTAAATCAAAGGGATTATCTGGATGTTTTGACGCTTGCTCCTCTGTCATCACTTGAATACACATCCGCCATTTGGGATAGTCTGCTTGAGCGATCGCTTCAAACAGATCATGAGTTGCATGATCGGGATCTTCTCCTTTGATCTGGGTCGATTCTTCCTCCGTCAAGGTTTGATGCCCTTGCAGAGTCTTAAAATGAAATTTGCACCAAACGCGATCGCCCTGAGCATTAATCAAACTGAAGGTGTGGCTACCGAAACCGTCCATATGTCGAAAGGTTTTTGGGATTCCCCGGTCTGAAAACAGGATCGTCACCTGGTGAAGCGATTCTGGACTAAGTGACCAAAAATCCCACTTTGCATTCTGGTCTTTGCAATTGGTTTGAGGATTGCGCTTTTGGGTATGGATGAAATCTGGAAACTTCAGGGGGTCGCGGATGAAGAAAATAGGGGTATTGTTGCCTGTAATATCCCAGTTGCCCTCTTCAGTATAAAACTTGATGGCAAACCCTCTAGGGTCACGCTCGGCATCTGCTGAACCCTTTTCTCCGCCAACTGTAGAAAAGCGCAGCAAGACTTCGGTTTTTTTGCCAATCTCAGAAAAAAGTTTCGCTTTCGTATACTTAGTGATGTCATTGGTAACAGTAAAAGTACCATGAGCAGCCGCACCTTTGGCGTGGACAACGCGCTCAGGAATACGTTCCCGATTGAAATGAGCCAGCTTTTCTATCAGGTGGAAATCCTGTATTAATAAAGGGCCACGCGGGCCGGCTGTGAGGGAGTTCTGGTTATTGGCAACAGGGATACCGTCAGCAGTTGTCAAGTTTTGGGGTTCAGTCATGGGTAAAGAAGTTCTGCGTTAAGTTACTGGAATTGAAAAAGTAAATTTTAGTCAGTAGATAGATGGTTTCCTACTGATAGAGCAAATTAATTCATAGTCATGACGAGTTCACATACAAAGCATACTCGATATGACTACAAATTGCTACAAAATTCTTTTGTATTTTGGAATGTATATTTATGCATATTTGTGCATATTTGTCAACTTAAAGCCAGAGCAAAGTTCATTCGCGGCTCAGACAAACGTTCGCCCTACAGCCCTTTTCCTAAAAGAGAAGGGTAGTCTGCCTACACTGAACAAAGGACTTAAGCCCCTTGTGTGGAAACCATTTGCGCGGTTAAAGTTTCGTGTAGATGCGGTTTATAACCGCCCTTTTTACTCCTGATTTAAATGTTTGAGAATCAACGAGCAAACATCTGTAGGCTCAATTTGATTTTCATTAACTAAGTGAGTTTGATGGGTGATAAATAGAGGCCCTTCAGCTAAAGAAGTGGTAATGTGACCATGAGAGCCACGTACTAGGGAAGCATCCAGAGGAATCACATCCATTAAGTAGCGAAAACCTAGTTGTTTTTTAAGTAACTTGAGAGCAACTTTTACCTGAGGCAATTTTAGCTGCGGATCGAGGAAAAGTTCTACAGGATCGTAACCAGGTTTGCGGTGGATATCTACAGTTCTAGCAAAATCGGGCGCTTTGGCATCATCGAGCCAATAATAATAGGTAAACCAAGCATCAGGCCGAGCGATCGCCACCAACTCTCCCGATCTAGGATGAGCAAGGTGATAGGCTTGCTTACCCTCTTCATCCAATACCTGCGCCACACCTTCAGTTGCTTCTAAAAGCGATCGCACTTTTGGGATGTACGCCGGATCATTCACATATACATGAGCAATTTGGTGATCGGCAACAGCAAAGGCAATGCTAGCACCAAAATCGAGCAGTTCTCGTCCTAATTCTTCCCGCACAGCTATCAAACCGTTTTCCCTTAATATGCGGTTGATATCGACTGCTTTGGAGACTGGCGTGATGCCATACTCAGAAAGAATAATTACCTGGATATTTCGTGCTTGATAATATTTAATTAAATCGCCACAAACAGCATCAATTTCTCGCAAATCAGCTTGAATCTGTGTTTGATTATTGCCAAATCGTTGCAAACAGTAATCTAAATGTGGCAGATAAACTAGTGATAAAGTCGGGCTATAACGTTCCTCAATCCATTTTGCCGAATTGGCAATCCATTGACTAGAACTAATAGAAGTTTTTGGCCCCCAAAAATCGAATAGAGGGAAGTTACCTAAATCAGATTGAATTTGCGATCGCACATCACTAGGATGGGTATAAATATCAGGTAATTTTCTGCCATCTGCGGGATACATCGGACGCGGTGTAATCGCATAATCGACTGAGGAATACATATTGTACCACCAAAAAAGGTTGGCACAACTGAAGTTTGGATCTATTGATTTAGCTATTTCCCAAACTTTGGGAGCCTGTACTAATTTATTAGATTGTCGCCAAAACTTAACTTCACATTCATCGCGAAAGTACCAACCATTAGCGACAATTCCATGCTCATCAGGCAATTTTCCTGTTAAATAAGTAGCCTGAACCGAACAAGTCACAGCAGGTAACACTGTTGCGATCGGAACCACCTGCCCAATAGCTGCCCAAGAAGATAAAAACGGCGTGTTTTCTCCTAGTAAACTGGGTGTTAATCCCACGACATTTAGAACAACCGTTTTCTGCATAAAATTAATTTCCTCTTAATTGGCGGTAAATTCTTTTAATACCCACTCATATTCCCGCTGAATAGAAGTCAGCAAATCTATCTTCATTTCTGATGGCAATACATCCCAGGTATAAGTCTCAATTTCTAAATGTTGGCAAGCATTGTTTGTTTTAAGTAGATGCAAAACAGTAGCAATATCATCTTGTGTAGACTGCAAAATTTGATAATCATGAATAAAAATTGGCACATGGAAGTGAGTGCGCCATTCTTCAGCTAAAGATTTTTCTAAGTTTGGTAATGCAGTTATTAAGTCAGGATAGTGAGCTAGTGTACCGTCACTGCGACGTTCTATTACCTGGTGAAGATAAGTAGATTCAGCAAAAGGACGTAAACGCTCAACTATCAAACTACGCTTCTCAACCTCAGCAGGTATTTTTACTTTAATTGCAGCGCTGATTTGAATTTTGCCAATCTTAATTCCTGCCGATTGCAAACGCGCAAACACAGACTGAGGCTGCTCATATTCAACTGAAAAATGGCAGGTGTCATAGCAAACCCGAATATGTTCTAGCAATTTAGTCTCTGCTAAACTCTGCTCAATATTTAATCTTTCTGATAAGTAATTTCCACCAATTGGTAATAACCAATTGTGATAAAAATCAATTATTTCTGAGGTATTTTCAATTAATCCATCAGGCTCAGGTTCTAAATCAATATGGAGGATCTTTCCTGTTTTTTCGCAGATGCGAATCATTTCTGCGGCAACTGATGCTATATTCAAACAACTCTTTTTCATAACTGTTTGAAAAGTTGCTTGGTCTTGTCCCCACCAAGGTTTATAGGATAATGGCAGTGTAGAAATTCCGCCATCCAGTCCTTCTGGTAACAGAGCAGCTAAAATTTGTGTCAAGTTTAATGTATAATTTACCCTTTCTTGTATAGACCAATCTGGTGCATAAACTTGGTCTTTTACCACCTGTCGATGGAATCCGCCATAAGGAAATCCATTTAAGGTGAAAACATATAAATCTTCTTGAGTCAGCCAAGCTTGGAATTGAGCTAAATTATTACTTTCTAAAAGTTGTTTGGCAGCAATATCTGCTAACCTCAAACCAATCCCAAAAGTTTTTGTAGGTGATAAACGTGACTTGAGATTGAGAACATATTTTTCTAAATTGGCGAAAACCTCTAGCCAACTTTCACCAGGATGAATATTGCTGCAATAAGTTAAATGAAAGTTGCTGTCTTTTGTAATTTTCATTTTTTAGCTTTATACCCTATACATGCTAATAATCTGTTTTCTTCGATTTATACAATTTCACAAAATACCTACTACATATTCATGGGTATGGGCGCACATCTATACGCCCATACATCCGATTCATGGTATTACTGGATATGTATATTCAAATTTAAGTTACGGCAAATAGTTGTGCTAATTTCATCGAAATTGGCAGCAAGGTTAAAACTAATAAACCGTAATACAAACCAGCAAAACCAGATGCAATTGTTGCATCTAAGACAATTAGAGATAACACGCCTATTTTTACAGCATTTCGGATATTTTCGGCTACTGGTTGACGCGCAGCTTTGATAAAATTAGGTAACACTCGGATAGCTAATAGAACAGCAAATGGTAGTGCTGCGATCGCTGTATACTCTCCCAATAATCCTAAAGCTAAAACTGCCATCAAAACTATCGAAATTAGTAGTAATGCTAGGACTCCGGTAATCTTCTTACCTCCATGAACTTCACCCTGACTAATTGCGGTGATAGCAGCAATGTAAAGAATAGGAATCAGTGTTAAATACCAACGTTCTCCTATGATTGCAGGTACAGCACTTACGCCTAACAATAAGTTACTACCACGGCATAAACCCATATTAAGTGGGCCAAAAAAAGGATGATGTTTGGCGAGTGCGTCATACAGGAGGCATGAAAGAGTGATAAATATAGCGATCGCAGCACTCAACCAGGATACTTGAAAAGCAGCTATAATTCCAATTGCAAACAGTATACTCCCCAATAAAGTAGCATTTTGGCGAGATACGCGACCACTGGGAATTGCTCTATTTGGTCGCTCTTTTGCATCTAATTCAGCATCGAAAACATCATTAAAAACTATCCCGCCGCCGTATAAACCAGTTGTAGCTAACAACAACCAAGCTAATGGAATTAGTATCGAAAAACTTGCTTCTCCATTGATTAATTTAGCAAAAATCATCCCACCAGAAGCAGCAAAGCCAACAAGAATATCCGCCCAAGCAGTAACAATATTAGCAGGACGCATCAATTCTAGATAACCCCTCCAGCCTTGAAAATTTAAGCTTGCAACATTCATTCGTCTGCCTCATTGCCGAGTAATTTATCAAAAAAAACCGCATATTATAGATGAATCAGATATTTATGTAATTCCTCTTCCCCACTCCCCACTCCCAATTTTCTACTCAATCAACACATAATCTGAAACTGATTTGATTCCTGGTTCCTGTCCCCGCAATACAGAATTACCACTGAACATCTGACGCTGATCAACAGATTGGGGATTGAGCCAGTCTGATGCTTTCATCTGCCCAGTTTGACTGTAAGCAGCTAGGGCATTTTCATAACAAACTGCTCGCACATGTTCTTCAGGAATGCCCCTATCTAACATCAACTGAGCAGTTTTTGGGACTGCTAAAGGATCGCTAATACCCCAATCAGCGCTACTATCTACAATGATGCGATCGCGTCCATACTTGCGGACAACTTCTACCATCCTGGCGTTACCCATCTTCGTCTGTGGGTAAATCGTGAAAGCTGCCCAAAAGCCCCGTCCTAATACTTCCTCAACAGTTTCCTCATTGTTGTGATCAATAATTACTTGTGAGGGATCTAAGCCATATTCAATGCAGCGATCCATACTCTGACTAGCACCTGCTTTTTTATTGCGGTGAGGGGTATGAATTAGCACTAACATATCGAGTTCTTTGGCTAATGCTAACTGTTGACAAAAGTATTTATCTTCTGCTTCTGTCATATCGTCGTAGCCAATTTCGCCAATGGCAACAACTCCCTCTTTACAAGCATAAAGTGGTAACAGTTCTATAACTTCTGCTGCTAGCGCTTGATTGTTAGCTTCTTTCGGATTTAGACCAATTGTGCAATAGTGTTGGATGCCAAACTGACTAGCACGAAACCGTTCCCAGCCCACAAGACTACTGAAGTAGTCTTTGAATGTGCCAGCGTTGGTTCGAGGTTGTCCTAACCAAAAGGCTGGTTCAATAACGGCAACAATTCCATATTCTCGCATTACTAAGTAATCGTAAGTAGTACGGGAACACATGTGAATGTGAGGATCGATAAACATCATGGTGGGGTTTAATGAGTAATAAATTTTATTAGGGATTAGGTACTTGGAAAACTCAGTCCCTTTCATTTTTAAACAAAGAGGCGATCGCGCAGCCCGCCGCAGGCATCGCGGCTAAAACTACTCCAAGTCAGATTACCTTGTTGAATGGATGACTGTAAATCTGGGTAACGGGAAAGTAATGCTTCTGCTTGGGGTAAAGGCGATTGGGCGCAAGCTAACGCTGCTGCTTGTTGTTCGTCTATATCCCCATTAGCCAGTACTTTTTCCAAATCTGTGATGATTGCGCTATCCGCAAACCGCCCTACCGGTCGCCAAAGTTCTGGTGTAACTGAGCGTTTAGCTGCCCAACGTTCATGGGCATAGTTTGCCAACATCCTCGCCAATTCTGGGTTAGCACGCCGATCCAGACCCCAAATTAGATGCAACGGACTGCCGACAAACACAGCCTTCAGCACCATCTGATTCCAAGCAGCATTATCTAAATAATCCGCTGGATAAGGGTTACGTAGTGCTATCGCTTGGAATACATTACTCATATTGCTGCGAATTCCCTCAGCAGTACGATGGCGATGTAAATCTGGATATGGTAATAGCGGCAAACTTTGATAAAGGACAACTAACTCCCCCATATCGGCAGTGGAGAAGACTTGATCAAGCGATCGCACATACCCCTGGGCATCATCGTGGGGCAACGCTAAAAGCAAGAGTGTACGACCTGCTTGATCTACACTCCAATGACCAGGATACCAACCGGGAATCACAT
This sequence comes from Nostoc sp., assembly GCF_036917275.1. Lineage (GTDB taxonomy): Bacteria > Cyanobacteriota > Cyanobacteriia > Cyanobacteriales > Nostocaceae > Nostoc. Next base: position 96,587 of record NZ_JBALDF010000022.1, on the reverse strand, counting down.
CCTGTGCTGCTTCCAAGTCCTGGAATGTTAGCTGCAAATCCTGTTTGCCTAAATAACGCGGTACAGCACTAAATGCCGTGAAAAACACTCTCTCAGCAGCGCCGCTAGCAATTTGTGCCTGCTTCTGTTCCAGCCAAGCAAAAGCTTTCTCTGAAACAGATTTTAACAGCCAGTGATGCAGTAATTTGTTTACTTTACTCATGATGAATTTCAGGAGAAGTTGCCCAACTTTTTTGTGACAACTAAGTATAAAATCTAGCACTAAACTTGATATTTTGTGATTGAGGTAGCTAGATAATATACTACTGAGATCATAACTTCACTGAAACTATAAAAATCTCCCGATTTTAAATAAGATACTGTAAAGATATCATTTTGATTAGATAAATCATCGAATTATCATACGGAAAAAAATTAAAATATTATGTAATCATGATATCTATTGTCAATTTTATATATAAAAACTAAACATCAATAAAATTATGAAATCATATTATTTTAAACTTTCTATATTAAAGTGAATAAACTTTAAAAGTATGATTGATTGAGTAGCTAAATTGGTCTAGCAAATTATTTGAAAGTTAAAGTTATCAATGTAGGACTTACGCACACTCTACAAATTCTCGGCGCTCTTGGCGTCTTGGCGGTTCGACAAATTAAGCTTTTTGGCAATTTTTGCGTAAGTCCTACAATAGATTTATTGGGTTTAATTTACTGTTAAGCATAATTGCAGTAGTGCATCAATTTACAAGTAGTTAAAAAGTAATAATATTCAAATGGCTATTCAACAAAAAAATGTTCTTGATCTGCAACCAATTAACCAATGTGTCAGTGTGACCTTCAATTATGATGTTCACTTCACTAGAGGTTTGTTTCAGTTAGATAATCCTTTACTGGCACAAGTGATTGCCGCGGATGGGGGGACAACCCCAAAACAAGTGTTAGCGGTGGTAGATGCAGGATTTTTACAGTACCAGGATGGGTTACTCAAAGAATTATCAGTCTATGCCCAGTATTATGAAGATGTACTAACACTGAGCGGTGAGCCGATAGTAGTTCCGGGTGGAGAAGTAGTCAAGAACGATTCTAGATTTATAGAGCAAATTCATCAACGGATCAATGCAACTGGATTGTGCCGTCACTCCTACGTCTTAGCAATTGGAGGTGGAGCCGTCTTAGACATGGTAGGATACGCAGCAACAACGGCTCACCGAGGAATTCGGTTATTACGAGTACCGACAACAGTACTAGGGCAAAACGATTCAGGTGTAGGGGTAAAGAACGGAATTAATGCCTTTGGCAAGAAAAACTTTTTGGGTACATTCATGCCACCTTATGCTGTCTTGAATGACTTTGATTTTCTTACTAGCCTTGACGATCGAGATTGGCGATCGGGTATTGCAGAAGCAGTGAAAGTAGCGTTGATTAAAGATGCAGATTTCTTCGACTTCATTATGACTAATGCCGAGAAATTGGCTAATCGAGACATGGACATCATGGAAAGGCTGATCTATCGCTGTTCTCAATTGCATTTAGAGCATATTGCTGGTAGCGGCGACCCCTTTGAAATGGGTTCATCGCGTCCTTTGGATTTTGGACACTGGGCTGCTCACAAACTGGAGCTTTTAACTAATTACAGCCTACGTCACGGTGAAGCTGTAGCGATTGGCATTGCTTTAGATACGACCTATTCATATTTAACAGGGCAACTCTTACAATCTGAGTGGCAAAAGGTTATAAGTACACTGAAGAAATTAGGTTTTACCTTGTACGTATCAGCGTTGACAGAGCAATTAGATCAATTAGACCATCCCCATTGTCTATTTAGGGGGCTTACCGAGTTCCGTGAACACTTGGGAGGAAAATTGACAATCACCCTTCTACAAGGAATCGGACAGGGAATAGAAGTTCATCAGGTGGATTTGTCTTTGTATAGAGATGCTATTTTGATATTGCAAGATTGTGAACTTTCGCATTAATTCTCATTTGGATGCAATCAGCTGAATGCCTGCCAATCGACGAAGGCAGTCGTACCAGACATAGATAAAATTATTCCCATTGGGTCTAGAAAATCTTTAAGTAATATTTCACCTGGATGTGATCGGGGTCTATAGTTTGGAACTCTCATCTGTTATCTCCTTAACCCACGCCACTTGGTGTTCACAATGAAAACCTCGATTCTTCCAAGCTTGCATATCTACTTGGGTAAGCTTTGTCACATTCGAGCATTGCGGTTGAATAATTTGACTTACAATCGCCCAAAATAGGCTGCGTGTTAAATCTAATCCAGTTTTGGGCCAAGATTCACGATTACCAGGAACACCCAACTCCTGAACAATCTCTGTCTCTACCCAAATACCATGAGCGCCCAAAAGAATCTGTGCCATCCATTTAGCTCTGGGTAAGTGACTTGGCGAGGTAATCAACATGACTTTATGCACTCCCCAACGCCGCAGAATCGGTATACCATAATAAAAATTTTCAAATGTAGAATTCGCGCACTTTTCTAACCAAACGTTTTGTAACCCTGCTAATTCTGCCTGAAAAATTAACCATATACAGGGGTCTGGAGAACCATGAGAAATTAAAATTGGGGTTTGCGGGTATTGTTTTGCTTGTTGGGCAATATAAGTTTCTCGATGAATACTGCCACCAAGTACAAAGAAGGTATCTACTGGCTGCGAAGAAGCAAAAACTAAGGTTATAGTAGTAAAAATCAGCCAAGCACCCAGGACAACGGACAATCCGCCAGTTAGCTTTTGTAATAATTGCCACGGTTTAGCAAAAATTTTTTTAATAGAAATTAACGATTTGATGGTAAATTTGCGTTTCATGACTTAGGTAATAAAAGCTGATTTAATGACTATCTAACAGTGCTGCAATTGAGTGAACAAAGTGCTATCTTGTAAAAGTAATGAATAAGTGTAAACATGACGCTAATCAAAGTGTCACATGGTCAGAAGAGCCTTCCGGAGAAGGCTAACAAACCGAGAAATGGTTGTTAATAATGCAGTATTTTCGGCATCATTCAACGATAAAAATGATGAAGGAAGCATAGCTTAGTTTGGGGTATAAAAACTTAAAATTTTCTGGAAAGCCTGATTGCTAAACTGTCAAAAACACAATTATTCCAGCTAATATACATGAACAAATCTCCGAAAAGTTACTCGCCGCTCCAAGTAGCCTTGATTGGTGGAGCGATCGCCACTACTGCTACTATGTCTGTGTTCGGCCCCGTTTGGACTCGTGGTGTCCGTGCTGCTCTAGCCCTACAAGACAGCCCGAAAGTGATAGTTGACCAAGTTTGGCAAGTGGTAAATCGTGAATATGTTGATGCCAAATTTAATCAACAAGATTGGCAAGCAACCAGACAAAGCCTGTTGAGCAAAGACTATTCTACTCGGGAAGAAGCTTATACTGCCATCCGCGAAGCTTTACAAAAGTTGGGAGATCCTTACACTCGATTTATGGACCCCAAACAGTTTGAAGCCCTGACTAGCCAAACAGATGGGGAAGTCTCTGGCATTGGCATTCGGATGGAAGTGAACCAAAAAACTCAGCGGCTCACTGTTGTCGAAGCCATAGAAAATTCTCCAGCACTGAAAGCTGGGATCAAAGCAGGCGATGAAATTTTGGCAATTGATAGCAAACCCACTCTCAAAATGAAAGTGGATGATGCTTCCAAGTTAATTCGTGGCCAAGTGGGTACTCCCATCAAGCTACGGGTGGGACGGACAGGGCTAAATGCCTTTGATTTGAAGCTGACAAGGGCAAGGATTGAAGTGCCAACAGTACGTTATACCCTTAGGCAAGAAGGGAATCGCCGCGTTGGCTATATTCGTTTGCGGGAATTTAGCGCCCACGCCGCAGATCAAATGCAACGAGCCATCCGCGATTTGAACAATAAGAAAGTAGATTCTTATGTCTTGGATTTGCGGGGAAATCCTGGCGGGTTGTTGAACGCGAGCATTGAAATTGCCCGGATGTGGTATGATAACGGCGCGATTGTCAAGACAGTAGACCGTGTGGGCAGCAGTGAAGAAACTAAAGCCAATCGCACTTCTCTGACAAATCGTCCCTTGGCGGTATTAGTAGATGGAAATTCAGCTAGTGCTAGCGAAATCCTCACAGGGGCACTCAAGGATAATAAGCGGGCGGTAGTTGTAGGTGGTCAAACCTTTGGTAAAGCCTTAGTCCAGTCAGTTCATAAACTCGCAGATGGTTCCGGCTTGGCAGTTACCATTGCCCATTACTACACCCCTGCGGGAACGGATATTAACCATAAAGGGATTACGCCAGATATCAAGCTAGACTTGACAGAGGCGCAAGAGCGTCAGTTGGCTTCTAATCCAGATTTAATCGGAACTAAGAGTGATCCGCAATATGCCCGGGCGATCACAATTCTATCAAGTAACAACTTTGCCCGGCCACCAGCAACTCAACCCACTCGACCCATGAGCAGCGCTGATAACCTGAAATTTTAGCTAAAACAAAAATTCATCTTACGTCATTCCCAAATCCAAATTTTTGGAGTTATGAAAACTGCTTGATATACCGTTCTAGGATTTTGGATTGGGAATACTAGCTACTAATCCCATCTCCAAAATTTCAGATTTATGAATCATCAGCCAGTTGATGCAACCACCGCCACCAGCTTTTTACCAATGGTGTCGGTGGTTGTTCCTATTTATAACGGTGAGACAGATTTACCAGAGTTAATCAATTGTCTGTTGTCTCAAACCTACCCAAAAGACCGGGTAGAATACTTGTTGGTGGATAATAACAGTAGCGATCGCACTCTCACCATTCTCAAAACATCTGCTGAAAATTGCCCAATTACAATTCACCCATTGAGCGAAAACCAAATTCAAAGCTCTTATGCTGCTCGCAATACTGGGATTCGCGCCGCTGTAGGCGAAATTATAGTTTTTACCGATGCTGATTGCCGTCCGCAACCGCAATGGTTAGATGCATTAATTCAGCCTTTTGTCAACTCAGAAGTGGTAATTGTCCCTGGTGAAATTTTGGCATTACCAGGCACAACTTTGCTAGAACAACACGCAGACCGTCAAGAAACTTTGTCGCAAAAGCATACCCTTGCCCATTCCTTTCGTCCCTATGGTCAAACCGCCAATTTGGCGATTCGACGCATTGCCTTAGAAAAAGCGGGTTTATTTCGTCCCTATCTTACCACTGGTGGCGATGCAGACATTTGCTGGCGGATTTTGGGGGAAAACATCGGGCGTTTGGAATTTGCCGCAAATGCGATCGTTGGGCATCGCCACCGCGCCACACTTAAAGAACTGCAAAGTCAATGGCGGCGCTATGGACGCTCAAATCGCTATCTACACGAACTGCACGGTGTAGATTTGATGCGAGATATGACACCCCAAGAATGCGGCTATCGTTTAGGACGCTGGTTATTGAAAGAAGTACCAAGGAGTATTAAAAAGGCGTTGGCGCAGCCCGCCGCAGGCATCGCGGCTCAAGCTACCCTTGTAGATTTATTAAATACTCCTATTGGTCTATTTACTGCTAGAGCGCGGACTGCTGGGCAACGAAACGCCAAGCTGCCAGAGAATGCCAAGATAATTGATCGGCTGTAAAAATACTAGTAGTCTGTGTAATGAGTTTTGCGCGGTTCGTAATGAGCAATATAATTGCTCATTTTTAACCTGAGTTCAACGTAAAAAAGTCAATTTTACAGGGCATAGCAATATTATTTACGCGATCGCCCACAGTTGGCAACAAAACTTACTAGCCAGTGGACATGAAGACCAGACAATCAAACTTTGGGATGTCAACCTGAATGCTCCACAACGTTTAAAAGTTGACCTCCAGCCTTTTCGTGTACTCCACGGACACAGCAATCGTGTCTTCAGTGTTGCTTTCAGTCCCGATAGGCAATTCCTAGCTAGCGCTAGTGCCGATCGCACCATTAAACTCTGGAGTCCCCATACAGGACAATGCCTCAAAACCTTGTATGGTCATGGTAGTTAGGTCTGGGCGATCGCATTCAGTCCAGATAGTAACTTCCTTGCTAGTGGCAGCTATGACCGCACAGTAAAGATTTGGGATGTGCATTCTGGTGAATGTCTGCAAACATTGCCGGGACATCCTGGTTGTGTGCTGGCGATCGCTTTTAGCCCAGACGGCAAAACTCTGATCAGCAGTAGCTATGAAAAGATAGTTAAACGTAGAGATGAATTCAGATTGTTCAATACATGTCAACTTTCGCTAAATTGGAAAAAGGTAAACTCAAGGGAATTTTAAATGTCAGCACAATTGTTACTGGTGGATGATGAACCAGGGATACGGGAAGCCGTGAAAGACTATTTGCAAGAGAGCGGTTTCAGCGTTCAAGTCGCCAGTAACGCCCTTGAAGGTTGGGAATGGATGCAGATGAATACACCTGATTTGGTGATTTCTGATGTCATGATGCCCCAGGTGGATGGCTATCAGTTCCTGAAGCAACTGCGAGAAGACCCCCGCTTCCAAGCACTCCCGGTAGTATTTTTAACTGCTAAGGGTATGACAGGCGATCGCATCCAAGGCTATCATGCTGGCGTTGACGCCTATCTACCCAAACCCTTCGATCCAGACGAGTTAGTGGCTATAGTCGAAAATTTACTAGCCCGCCGCGCCGCTAAGGCCGCAACTACCGGAGATGACGCTGAAACCCCCGATCTTGCTGAACTAGCCAATCAGATTGCCCAAATTAAGGCATTGTTAACTCAAAGAAATGCCATTTCCCAATCGCCAGCCCCTTTCAAAATTGATTTGACTCCCAGAGAACAAAGTGTTTTAAACTTGGTCGCTGAAGGGTTGATGAACAAAGAAATCGCCCGTCGTTTGGAAACCAGCGTCCGCAATGTAGAAAAGTACGTCAGCCGCTTATTTAGTAAAACTGGCACCAATAGCCGTACAGAGTTAGTTCGTTTTGCTCTAGAACACGGTCTGGCTAAATAGACATTGAGGAGCCAGTGCGTTGCGGAGGTTCCCGACGCTCGTAAGCGTTGCGTTAGCGACTGCGCGTAGCGTCTGACTCGCTACGCTTCTCTACCGGACGCGCAAGGGACGCTATCCGTTGTTCGCGTAGCAACTCCGACAGGAGACGCAACTGGTGTCATTGGTTATTAATCTTCTCCCCCACTCCCTCATCTTTTTTGCTCCCCTTGTCCTTTTTTTTCTTACGTCCCGCTTCTGGTATTCCCCGCGTCCACTTCGTCAACGTAAGTTCGACGAACCTCTCGCTGCCTTTAACTTTAGTTCAAGTCTGTACCTCTGGAACTCAGAGAGGGACAATTTTGCCTGGCAAAACCTCTTAGAGGTTTTTTGACTGTAGGTAATTGGTAATAGGTAACTGGCTGCTAAACTGTCACCTATTACCAGTAATAGATAAAACATACGTATTTCAGCAAATCAGGCACTTAGCTAAAGTAAAAAGCTAAAAGAAAGGTTATTTATTTTTACTTTGGTCTTTTAGGTTTTCATTGGATTCGCGCCTGTTGTCCAATTTTCCATCTGTAAAGACACAGGGTTTTGTTATTCCTGCAATGTTTTGATAAAAACTCGGTAAAATGCACCCGGCTGAATTTGCTCTCTGATTCTACCAGTACCCTTTGCTACAAAGTTTTTAATAAAGGAAACTGTTCCTGAGACTTTGTGCTGCTAAATAAGACTTTCACAAAGTAGAAATCATAATATTTTATGAATTCTACTTACTGATTAGTTTTTATTGCAACTGGGGTGTGAGATCAACATTTGATTTGATGTCCAACTCATGTTTTTTCACTAGTTAAATTATACCCTTAATCTTGAGTGCTTTCGGCAGCATTACGCAAGCGCATTAGCTGGCGTCGCATTTGAGGTGAGGCTTTGAATTCAGACACTTCCTGCGCTTTAACGGATGCTTGTAACGTCTCTAGAAAGTCGTCCGAACCCACAGTCAAGGCATCAAGTAGCACCTGTAAGAGTTGTTCGCGATCGCCTAATAGACTCTTTTCCTCAATCAACCGGAATTTGAGATGGATTTCGCACTCATAAACACCTACTTCAAGATTATTTATCTGGCGTGGTAATACTTTGGAGTTCATAGCTATTGAGATTCCTTTACTTGGTTGTCATGAGGGTAAGGAGGTAGATGGTAAGCAAAAATTCTTTATATCTCTTTTGAATCCAAAGTGCTTGAATTAAGAATTTTTCTTCATCAATCACCTTTGTATTCCATTTCACTCTCCTGTGCTGTATTTACAAGCTAAATTTTCACTGTCTAGATTTTGATGTAACTGTGCCAGATGTAACTTATGGTAAGCCATAACTATTATTCAGTTTTTAAGATTCTACACAATAAAGTTTCTGTAAGAAGTTGTGCAACCTTTTTAAAGGTTTTTACATCAACTTTATGTTAGCGTCAATAATATGTTTACTTGTTACTCTAATTTTGGTGTTTATACGTAAGTAAAACCGCTTAATTTTTTTGAATTTACTAAAGCCAGAGGTGGATGTAGCGCTATTCAGTAAAATTACTTGATGTACGTTTTTTGCAATAGAAAATTCCGAAAAAATTGATGAGCATAATTATCAAGGTAAAAACTTTTGTTCTCCATAAAAAAACGTACACAGATCAAATTATTCCTGGTGAGTGCTTTTCCCTACTGGCTTTTGGGCTTGAGGAGTACAAAAATCTTAGCAGTAGGTAAGATTAGTAGACCGCTTTGACTTGTTTGTATACCTCAAATGAAAACACTCTCTCCAATAATTTTTACAGGAAAATAATTGGACTACTGTCAGTACTAACAGCTAACTGCGTCTTCAACTCCTAACAAAAGTAGTAAATTAGTCAGTACAGGTGATATTTTTACTTATGCCCATTCAATATACCCTTTTGAAACTGCGTTCAAAGCTTGTAAATTGAGAGCATTCAAGCTCAGAGATAGCGGCTACAATAATTTCAGTGTAATCCACCCAAATCTTACACCCTTTTATGGCTAACCCGATGCTGCTCAAGTCCACAACCCGGCATGTCCGCATTTTTGCAGGCGAAATTGACCGGGATGGCGAACTGATTCCCAGTCAACAGGTCTTAACGTTAGATATTGACCCAGATAACGAATTTAACTGGAATGAAGATGCGCTGCAAAAAGTTTATCGAAAATTTGATGAACTAGTAGAAGCATCTAGTGGCGCAGACCTCACAGACTATAACTTGCGCCGTGTGGGGTCAGATTTAGAGCATTATCTGCGATCGCTCCTACAACTCGGCGAACTCAGCTACAATCTTTCTGCCCGCGTTACCAACTACAGCATGGGAGTCCCCCAAGTTGCAATTAACGACAAAAAATAAGCGAATGAGTTAGTAGCAGGCTGACTGGCTGAACCCTTTTGACAATAGGTCATCTGGAAAAGCCCACAAAAAACCTAGCCCCCTAACCCCCTTCCCAACGCTCTAAGGGAGAAAATTCAAATCTCTGACGCCACGAGTGGCTCGCCGGACGCCAGTGGCTCATGGGGAGCCACTGCGGTGGACGGGTTGGCATAAAGGAGGCAGTGCGCCTTTGCGGTTTCTTCGACTATCTTGAAGCAACTGCCGTCAAGTGGGGTGGAAACCCCCTCTCCAGAGCGCTGGCTGCCTAACGCAGTGGCTCCTCCTGGTAGGAGAGAGAAATATAAGTGAGGTTTTCTTGATTCGTCCGGTACTTTTGCCAAAATTATTATATTTGCTATTCTTAATTCTTAATTAAAGTTAATTGTTGCTATCCTACTTATAAACTAAATAAATACCAACATCATCTGCTTCTTGATGATCGGGTAATTCAGCAAAAGCAAATAGCGCAGTTATGCTTGGGTTATGCTTTGGTAACAGGGTTGGAGTTAGTTGCTTTGGCGATAGAGAGTCACAGAGCAATAGAAGCTATGATGAGGCTGTAGGGTTGACTTGGGAGCGTATTTTTTGGATAAGTAAGTATTTGCACCTGCTGATATCCACCAGCTAAAATCATCATCTAAAGTCTGGGTATGTCAAGTTTAAGAAAGATGAGCGGTCTAGATTGTCCCTACTAATGCTGTTAAAGAAATTGCCAATCGCTGATCGGTGCGAAAACTATGGAAAATGACGCGGCAACGCTCTACTGTCCAAATGAAAATTGTCAGGCTGCCAACCCCCTGACTCACAAGTTTTGCCAGCGATGCTCAACGCCCCTACCGAAAAATTACCTCTGGGCTGTAGTAGATGGCCCGAGTGTGGGTAGCCCTGGAGAAATATTAGCCGATCGCTATTTAGTCCTTGAGAAATCTGTTCTTTTAGATACGAAGCCTGGTTTATTAGCGCTAACGCCTGAGTTAGATAATTTACAGCCTTTAAAAGCTTACCTGAGACTCATTCCCTACCGTTTACACGTACCGCAGGTATATGGAGTGCTATTTCGAGCTGATGACCTCCCCAATCAAGAAATATTACTCTTAGAAAAACCGCCACTATTAGTAGATGACACAATCCAACAGGTGCAGTTAGGCAGCGAGTTAACTACGGCTTGGCGTGATGCTACATCGATGCGCCAACTCAATTGGTTATGGCAGATAGCTCATCTGTGGCAACCTCTTGTGAGTGAAGGTGTCGCCTCTAGCTTGCTTGACTCCTATGTATTACGGGTAGAAGGATCATTAGTCCGTTTGTTGGAATTGCGTTTTGACGCCGCAACATCACCAGAATTGCCCCAATTAGGTGGATTCTGGCAGCAGTTGGTTAGTGATGCCAAACCAGCCATAGCTGAATTTATTGATCACGTTAGCCTTTCCTTAATTCAGGGAGAGATCAATTCAACCGATCAATTAATCACAGTTTTAGATGGGGGACTAGCTGGGTTAGGGCGATCGCAAACACCCACGATCAAAATTATCACCAAAACCGACACTGGGCCAAGTCGCCAACGGAACGAAGATGCCTGTAGCCCACCCAGTGGAACTATTGTCAGCAAACCACCCCAGCCAACAGCCTTAGCAATTGTCTGTGATGGCATCGGTGGACACGAGGGTGGCAATGTCGCCTCAAATTTGGCGATTGAAACGATCCAGCAGCAGGTACAGCAACTAACAAAAGTTCCCTATGACCACATAGACCCCTCACTCCTGCTTAATGACTTAGAAAAGGCAGTGGCAATTGCTAATGACAAAATTAGTCAGCGCAATGACGGTGAAAATCGTCAAGGGCGTCAACGCATGGGTACGACTTTAGTAATGGCATTGCCAGTTGCTCATGAAATGTACATTACCCACGTTGGCGATAGTCGTGCTTACTGGATTACCCGCCACGGCTGTTATCAAGTTACCCTCGACGATGATGTTGCTTCCCGCGAGGTGCGGCTAGGTTATGCCATTTATCGTGAGGCTGTACAACAGAGTGCTGCTGGCTCTCTAGTTCAAGCTTTGGGCATGGGACCGAGCACTTCATTGCATCCTACATCTGGACGGTTTATGCTCGACGAAGATGCTGTTTTTCTGCTCACATCTGATGGTTTGAGTGATTTTGATCGGGTGGAAGAATATTGGGAAACAGAAATCTTGCCGATTTTAGTTGGGGAAGCAAGTATAGCAGATGTTGCGGATAGATTAGTCGAAATCGCTAATGCTAAAAATGGACACGATAATGTCACCGTCGCTTTAGTCCACTATCAAGTCCAGTACTGGGAACCAGAAATCACGATCAAGGTCGTCATTCCAGAGAGTTATTCTGCCAAAACTGTTGATTTAACTTCGAGAGTGGCAGCTCCGACACTTTTAGATCGCCCCAACCACAAAACTCAGGTGATTCCAGACACTGAGCCTGCTAAAACTCGCATACCGCTACAGTTGATAGTTCCGTTAATATTTGTGGTAGCAGCAGGTTTTTTAGGATTGTTCGTGAAGCAACTGCGATCGCAATCATGGCAATTTCCATTTTTTTCCAATCCGACAACAACTCCAAACCCTACCATCAAAGCGACACCTGTACCGCGATCGCTTGCTAACCTTTCTCCTGGCTGGGTAATTAAAACCAACAATCAAATCTCTTTGGGAAACAACCAATCGCTTCCCCCTGGAGCTTTTTTAGAAGTTATTAACACAAAACCAAATCCCAAACCTGCTTCTGGTAATTCGGTGTCTATGCGAGTCTGTGGCAATAAAAGCACGCAAACTCCAGCTAATACTACTAACCCAGCAGTAACTTCCTCAATTTCACCAAATTCAATACCTTTGCCGTCAACAGAGAAAACAGTATTGCTGGACTTATCTCAACTGAAACCCTTTGGGGTCTTAGTTTTACAATCAGACACACCAAATCCATGTAGAACCGTCACCCCACCACCAGCGATTCCATCACCTGCACCTGACACCAGTCCAACTTAGTTAAATACTCGATAAACTGGTAAAAACCTGGAATAATAACAGGTAACAACTAAAATGAAAAACTTACAAGGTCAAAAAGTAGAAAATTTTCACCTTGAAGAATTGTTATTTTAAATTATTTGTTTTAGCTTTTAATTTAATGAATTCATGCCATACCCTGAATTTGGCGATCGCCCGTCTCCTAAACACTGGCACTGACAACTTCGCCATTTGGGTGGTCAAGGCTCCATATCCCAGTGGCTACGTTTTACGTGACTGTGTATGGTCTGTTGAAGTCAATCAAGTCTGGCAAGAATGGCAGCAGATGTTTGCTGGTCATAGTCGCCTAGATATTTCCCCAAACTTAACATCTCAAAAGTCCAACCCATTGCCCATAGATTGGATTTCACCACCTTCAGGTCAAACTACTAGCCCCTACAGCAGTCGTCTGATGCAACACTTAGGAATGAATTTATGGCGCTGGGTATTCGACGAGCAAATTCTTAATAGCCTAGAACGCAGTCTCGGTATTGCTATGGGTAAGAATACACGTTTGCGCTTTCGACTAGAAATTCGTGATCCGGATCTGATTGCTCTGCCTTGGGAAATTATGCAGCGTCAGCCTGGTCAATCGGCTATGTCTCTCTCCCCAGATTTGCTCTTTAGTCGCACCAGCAGTGAAGTTGATGCCTTACAGTATTTGCGAACTGACCAGGCTTTAAGTATCTTGCTGGTTTTAGGTCATGATGAAAACCTGGAACTGGAACAAGAAGCTGCTATCTTACAGCAAACTCTTGCAGATACGCCTGTGGGTGGTAATTCCCAAAGGTATGCACCTTGTATAGTGAATCAACTCATACAACCAACTCCACAAGAGTTGATTCAAGAATTAGAAACCAGAGCATACAATGTTTTCTTTTATGCTGGACATGGTTTGCCAGACCCAGACGGGGGGTTACTATTTTTGCGACCAGACATGCCCCTGAATGGGATAGAATTGGCGCAAGTATTGACCCGTACAGGTGTGAAACTAGCGGTTTTCAACGCCTGTTGGGGCGCACAACCAGCTGCTATCAATCATCAAGCTATACCTGCGAGCAGTTTAGCAGAAGTACTTATTCGTCATGGTGTGCCTGCGGTTTTGGGGATGCGCGATGAAATCGCTGACCACGAAAGCCACAGTTTTATTCAAGCCTTTACCGAAGCTTTGCGATCGCACAAACCAATTGATGAAGCGGTAGCACAGGCTAGGCAAGAGTTATTAACATTGTATAAATTTAATCAACCTGCTTGGACTTTGCCTGTTCTCTACCTGCATCCAGATTTTGACGGCGAACTCATTAAAAATCTGGATGAAGGAATTACCGAACTACCAGACACAGCCATCCCTGATGTAGGTTCCGCGCTTCCGACTGCAAGTTTACGATCGCTCACCTCAAAAGGGAAAACCTGGTTACTGCCTTATGGAGTCACCCGCATCGGCCGCACGAGAGATAATGAGATTGTCATCCCCGAACCATCAGTATCTAAACGCCACGCCGAAATCTTCTGCCGCAACACTCTTACTGATGCTACACTGGTGCGAACTTATTATTTAGAAGATTTTTCCACTTACGGAACAACCTGGTTTTTAGGACCTAATGGCTGGCAACAAATCCTCCGAGAGGAAGTCCCTTTGAAATCAGGAATGCAGTTAAAGTTTGGAAGTGCTAGAGGTGAAATCTGGGAGTTTATTATTGAAAACTCCTAGCAGAGCTATTGCATAAATGCATTTTGGTTTTTAGCATCAGCCTTTAAAACAATTGATTTTTAATAGATAAAAAATCAATTGTTTTTGCGGAAATCTCTTCTTGGGAATTGTAGCTGTCAATACCACCAAATATTTGTGAGGCAAGAAAAATGGCTAATAAAAGTAACGGCTCAGACACTTACTCTTCTTTGCCGTCTCAAATAGATTTAGAGTTATTGGAAGCGTTACTGGAACCAGACGATGCTACTTATCCCTGGAATCCAGCAGATGAAGAGTCAGAAGCTTATTTTCACGAGTTAGAACAACAGTTTGGAATGCAAGATTTGCTTGAGGAAGAACTGACAACGCGATCGCAAGATTTTTATAGCCATCTAGACACACTTTGGTCTGGTATTGCTTCTACCCCAGACTACAATAGCAACCTACAACAAATAGTAGTGCTTAATCTTCAAGAAACATTACGCACTACTTTTGCCGCCTGTATCCCCCAAGGATTGCTCAACACCATCGCCACCAAAGCTGCTGAAATTTTTGCTGCCCAGCAATCAATGGGTGAGCAACTGGTTGAGTGCGTTCAGACAGTACTACCAACTTGGGGAACAGAGGATCTTTTAGTTTTAGCTCGTCCTTTTGCTTACGCGATGCGGAGTAGCGAATCACAAAACGCGTCATCTGCGATTAGTAATCTTAACAATAGTGAGTGGACAGCTTTATCAGAAGTAGAGAAAGCAAAGGTTAGTTTGGCGATCGCTTACTGTGCTTTTACTCAACTCAACAAGTCTCAGTCTGAACCATAAATAGGGAACAGGTGACAGGTGACAGGGAATAGAAAAGTAGAGAAAGCTAAATTTTTTCATCGGGCGCTGTATTTGCGTAGCCCGCCCTTTGTACTCACTCTGTTCAGAGGCGTCTCTTGGAAAGATGTTGATTTGTCTTACGTAGAGGCGCAAAGAAAGAGTCGAAAATCAAGACTTTTGCAAGAGGTTTAATGATTTTTATTTTTTAGGTAGAGTTATACCAGTATAAATTTACAGTGGGCTAATTTTGAAACTAGGTCATCTATCCTAAGAGATAAATATTCAATAATCATTAGACATTGATTATTTCTCCCTCCCTCCCCTCTTATTTTGGGCCCAGAAATCGGGTAGCAAAATTTTGCGATCGCGTCGGTGACAGCGCCCGTGCCTTGAGAATTGCCGCCATCAAAAAGGCGTAAGATAACACCCCTACAACTACCAACAGCAAGGCATTAATTGATCCTGTAGCATTCCACAGGGCATGGAGAGCAGAGGCACTAAGATAACCAATAGAAAGAATTTGCCAACTTCTACTGGGTTTGAGGACAGCTAACCCGATAAAATAACCCAGGTAGCCACTATAAGCCATGTGTCCGGCTACAGAGCCTAAAATTCGCGGAATTAGCAGCTGTAAACCCGCCAGTTGACCAGCAGCGCCTGTACCCACCTGTTGCGCGACATTTTGAGTGATATCGGGTACATATTGACCGAGAGTTTCTAATAAAGTGAAACCTACAGCAGAAGCTGTTCCCAGGAGAATACCATCTAGAGGTTCCCAGACGCCTATCCGTTCCCGCCAAGGTGAAGACAACATTCTACCGATGGCAAACGCCGCTAGTACAGGCAATGCCTTGAGCAATTCTTCCATCAACCCAGCCCCAAAAAACATCCGCACCAGCAACTCTGTGAAGGTAATAGATTCTTGGGGTAAGGGCAAGCTTCTAGGTAGGATGCGAAACACAAAGATAAATAAATCCAACAGCGGACTGAGTAAAATCAGCGTTGTACCCAATGCCGCACCCATTAGCACCCACCAAGGTTTCTCTTTACCGCAAAGTTGGTAAACAAAATAGTAGGCAGCGAAGGCGATGTAACTTGCTACGATCACTTGATTAGCTCGGGGCTGACCAACTGTAGCAAACATTAGCACTACAAAAATTACGGTCAGTATTCCCGGTATGAGGTAAGCTTTACGAGTTAAATCTTTACCAGTAGAAATAATCGGAAAAAGCTGAGTGAAGCTAACAGAATCTGGCTGCTTTAATTGTGTGTGGTTGTGGTAGTTTGTTGCCGAAGGTAATGGTGTAACTTGGTTAACTGTCGTGGCCGGGGTTTGGTAGGTAAACTCGTACTCAAAAACGTATTGTGGACCATCAGCACCTAGAGAAAAGCGATCGCCTGGGTGCAGTTCCTGACATTCATACAAGCGTTGTCCATTCAAATAAGTGCCATTAGCGCTATTTAAATCACAAAGCACCCAGCTGAATTTGCTATCTGGGGATAGAGAGAGGGGACGAACCACTGCATGACGACGAGATACCATTCGATACGTCATGGCATCCAAGACAACTTGGCAGCTGGGGTCGCGTCCAATTACCATCTCTTTACTGGGGGGCAGCGAGTAGCGAGATTCTGATTCAAAAGCTGCCCCATTACCAGACACTAGCCGCAGAAATGCATTATGTCTTGCGTTTTTGCCTGTCATCGATAAGAAGTGCGTTTCTAAACTAATTCTTCATATAATTTGGCAGCAGGACTAACCTTAGCCACATTAACAGCAGCATTGCTAAATCCACTATAGCTTCACTTCCTGCTAAGAAATTTAAAATTTCTGATGCAAAATTTCAAATTGTTTCACCTAATGTAAATAAGTATTCCATTTGCTGAGAGTTTCTCCTCAACCTGGCTTGCTAGGGGGATAAATCAGATTGTATCGGTGCTGTACTCTTGACATTCTAGTTGCAAATTAAACCCACGGCAATTTATCAAAAAATAGTAGTTTTTACTGCATATAGTTTCATCAAAAAACTATATGATTTTCAGTTGTCTGTTGTCTGTTGTTTTTGCGACTAATAATTGACTAAGCTGATTCGGGGCAGGGAGTAGTGAAAGAAATTGCTCCGAAGATTGAATCAAAAGATTTCCCGTATCTTGCTTCAAACAACTGTAGCCAGTTCTGGGTGTTCAATCTTAGTTCCAAGTACTGTGAGGAATTCTGCCAGCCAACGGGGGTGAGCAGGCCAAGCTGGTGCTGTCACCAAGTTACCATCAACTATTGCCTGATTAACAGGGATATCGACATAAATCCCTCCAGCACTCTTGATATCTGGGCTACAAGCAGGGTAACCTGTACATTTCTTGCCTTGCAGTACATCAGCAGCAGCCAATAACTGCAAGCCGTGGCAGATGGCAGCAATCGGTTTATTCGTTTGGGCAAAGTGACGGGTAATTTCTAGCACCTGCTGATTCAGACGGATATATTCTGGTGCTCGTCCTCCGGGAATGACTAAAGCATCATAGGTTGCCGCTTCTACTTCTGCAAACGTAGCATTTAAAGTGAAATTGTGACCGGGTTTTTCGCTGTAAGTCTGGTCTCCTTCAAAGTCGTGAACTGCTGTCCGCACCTTGTCGCCAGCTTTTTTGTCGGGGCAAACTGCATGGACAGTATGTCCCACCATTTGCAACGCCTGGAAAGGAACCATTACTTCATAATCTTCTACATAGTCCCCAATAAGCATCAAAAGTTTTTTTGCAGCCATATTTTTGTTACCCTCACCTATTAGTCAATAGTTAATAGTTGTTTATCGAACAGAATAGAGGCGTGAGTCGTCAGAATTCAGCAATGTTTTCTGTATGACTGGCGGATGAATAATCGGCGTTTTTGCACCCCCACCAAATTGAAAATTTGGTGGTCTTCAATTCCTGCGCGGTCTGAATCCCTGACTGATTGATTCTGACTCCTGAATTCTGACTTCTGAATTCTTCTTCAAAAAGTAAATATTAATTTAGAGTCAGCTATGTTAAACGTTAGCCTATGCGGTAATTTCTGATACATTACGGCACTAGCTATGCTGTAATGTATCATTTAAGGGCGGCAAGTTAACAAAGTGTAATTCATTTTACAGATTTGTTCTGTTAATGACTATTGACTAATTAAAGCAGATGGAATTCTGCGATCGCTTTAGGAAAGTTTTTATTTTCATGTCCGGGGCGGCTGAGTTTAATCAAGGCAAAACGCTGTAAGGGCGTTAAAGCTGCCCAATGTTGCTGTGTCAGCGTTACACCTATTTCTTGAGTTTTTTCCTGGATGCTAGGTGGTACAGTGGCAGAGTCTAGCCATGCAGGATGAGGCTCGATGGGCAATTTTGTAGTTGCTAGACCCGTGCGTTGTAAAATTAATTGCTGGATATACTCGCGGTAAGACTGAATTTCCGTTTCTGTAGTGCAAGGTAATTCGACTAAAGCTTGACGCTCTGTTGTAGTCATTTGATTCCAATCAGACAATTTTAGCTTGATGCCACAAGTATCTAATTTACAACGCACCTGCATGGGGATGCAACGCAGGGAATCAACAAAGTCTGCTTCAAATTCAAAGAAATCTGCCATAAGTAAGTATTCAAAATTTGAGCATTCAAAATTAAGGGTTTTTAATCATCGATAATTTTTATATCTCATTTATATAAATTATGAATTAAAAATAATACTTTTCTAGCGATCGCACATTAATTATTTGTCCAAAATACAGTTTATGCTAATTTTAAGTATCAAGTATACTATATTATGTTATAGACAAAAATCTTATTATAACTTATATAGCAATCCTATCTGAGTTGTGAAAAATGTAGATAATGAAACGAACCGCCAAGAACGCCAAGGACGCAAAGGGAAGAAAGAAGAAAGAGACATATAATTTTCACAAATGATTTAGGACTGCTATATCTAACTATATTGATGCCTGAAACAGATGGTTACATCTTTATTTTTAACGTCAATTTTT
The DNA here is from genome assembly GCF_036917275.1 of Nostoc sp. Lineage (GTDB taxonomy): Bacteria > Cyanobacteriota > Cyanobacteriia > Cyanobacteriales > Nostocaceae > Nostoc. The sequence goes on along the minus strand of NZ_JBALDF010000022.1, from coordinate 77,680 downwards.
AGAATTACTTAGACGAATTATTAAATAACTAATTGAGAGGGCAAGAATAGCAATTCCTAAACCAATTATATCAAGACCTGGAACTTTTTCTAAGTCAAGAATAATAATTTTTCTGGCAACAGCGATTAAAGATGTGACAATAACTAATTCAACTTGAAAAACGTGTTTTCGTAAATAAGCTGTGATATTCTCTAAGATTTCTAAAGCAATTAAAACATTCAAAAATAGCCCAAAAATTTTATACAATGTTGTGTTAAACCTTGCATAAGGCGCTGTAAATAGCTCTTTTAAAATAAATATTCCTAAATCTGCGATCGCTACCAGAATTACAATTACCATGAAAATAGATAGAGTTTTAGAAACTAGCACTTCTATGTTTTCGATGATGTGCATGAAGTTCTCATCTTTGGTAGTTTCTCTAATTTGCCTCAGTAGCTTTCTCATAATGCTGCACCCAATTCTCAAATAAAAGAAAATCCTATAGATAAATCTAAAGGATTAAAAAACGAGGAGTTGCTAAAACTTTGTAAGTTTTTTATTCTTTATCCATAGCTAAAATAGATATTAGTAAAACCTCTTATTACGAGATATTTAATACTAATTCTGTATGAAGATGCACAGAATATTAAACGAACCGCCAAGTACGCCAAGAGCGCCAAGAATAGAGAGTTACTCATTTAGTGCAGCTTCACATTAAATTGGTATAACCTCTTTAGATATAGTAATTGGTAACAGGCAAAATTAGATAGTCAGAAAAAATGATAATAACTATTGACTATTGATTATTGACTAAATTACCTATTGCTGGTTAGAAATTATTTATTGAGCGGTACACTTAAAAGCTTACGATTGTGAGGACTGGAGTTGATAATCTTTGACTGTTACTTGCACAGAAATTGGTATCAGCTGCACTGCACAGGCTTTTAATTCTGGTTGCAGCGAATCAGGACAAGATTCGGGATGGGTGAGGGCATTAGCTTCGGCATTGTCTGCCCATAGCGAACCCCAGTGCATGGGGACAAAAACTGTACCAGGCGCGATCGCTTTTGTCACCTTTGCCGGAAACTTAGCTTTCCCTCGACGCGATCGCACTTCTACATACTGCTTATCTACAATACCTAAGTTAGCCGCATCACGAGGATGAATTTCGATAAAAGGTTCGGGATGCATTTTGCAAATTTTTTCAATCCGTCCGGTACGCGTCTGCGTATGCCAGTGTCCGTAAAGGCGTCCATTAGTTAGCACAAACGGATAATCTGGGTCTGCTGGTTCTGCCAATCCCTTTGAGTAATATGCCCCAAATCGAGCGCGTCCATCAGGGGTGTGGAAGCGCAAATCAGTGTATAACCGTTTCCCAGAGCGATCGGCAAATGCTTCTCCCCCTACTTCCCCTACTCCTCTGCTTTCTTCAGGATGAGGCCATTGAGTCGGGCCTTGCGATTGTAATTGCGCGTGATTGATACCCGTCATATCGCAAGGGCGATCGCTAGTTAGTTTAGCAAACTCGGCATAAACTTCAGCAGAGTTAGCAAAAGCAAACTCTCTCTCAAAACCTAACCTTCGTCCAACTTCTGCAAAAATTTCCCAATCTGCTCTAGCTTCTCTTGGCGGTTGGCGGAATGCTTGACACAGAGTTACCACTCGTTCGGAGTTTGTCATCACACCAGTTTTTTCACCCCACTGCGCTGCTGGTAGCAAAACGTGAGCGTAGGCAGAAGTTTCTGTGGGATAATATGCGTCTTGGTAAATGGTAAAAGGCGATCGCAATAATGCCTTCTTCGTCCGCTCCAAATCTGGCATACTTACAGCTGGGTTTGTAGCTGCAATCCACAATAACTCTACAGCGTCATTTTCCAAGCCAGTAATCATGTCCCAAGCACTCAAACCGGGATTGGGCGAAATCTTTCCTGGCTTGAGTCCCCAAAACTCCTCAACTTCTGCGCGGTGCTGAGGATTTTTCACCGTCCGATAACCTGGTAATAAATGCGCCAAACCTCCGGCTTCCCGTCCTCCCATTGCGTTTGGCTGACCAGTGAGGGAAAAAGGGCCAGCGCCAGGTTTGCCAACTTGTCCAGTCATCAGGTGCAGGTTAATGATAGTTCTGACCTTAGCCGTCCCTTCTGAGGATTGATTCACACCCATTGACCACAAAGACAATACTCGCTCTGATTCACCCCAATAGCGAGCTGCTGTTTCTAAATCTTCAATGCTGATTCCACATTGATTAGCTACTATTTCTGGGGGATAGTGGCGAATCACTTCAGCATAAGCGGGAAAGTTGCTGGTGCAATCGTCCATGAACATGGTATCAATGTAGTTCCAGCGCATCAACAAGTGAGCGATGCCGTTTAACAAGTCGATATCTGTACCGGGACGAATCGCTAAATGCAAATCAGCGGCTTCTGCGGTTGGTGTGCAACGGGGATCAACCACAATCATTTTGACTTTGCGATTCTTTTTGTGATACTTCTCCAGTCGATTAAAAACAATGGGGTGACATTCAGCTGTATTAGTACCAATTAAAAATGCACAGTCAGTTAACTCCAAGTCATCGTAACAGCATGGGGGGCCATCTGAGCCAAAGCTTTGAATATAGCCAGCGACAGCACTAGACATACATAAGCGAGAGTTAGCATCAAAATTATTGCTACCCAGACACCCTTTCATGAGTTTCTGAGCTATGTAATAATCCTCAGTTTGAAACTGACCGGAACCATACATACATAAGGCTTCTGGTCTTTGGGTAAAGCACACAGTTTGAATGCGCTGCGTGATTATATTAAAGGCTTCATCCCAACTAACCCGCCGGAACTCTTGATCTAAGGAGTCTCGCACCATTGGGTAATGTAATCTATTTTTATCTAAAGATTCCGCGATCGTCGCACCTTTGACGCAAACCATACCTTGACTGGATGGATGGGCTTTATCGCCCCGCACCCGCCAATTTGGATTTCCTTGGCTATCTCGATTAGTTGCTTTGCCATGTTGGGCTGGGGGTGAAACTTCTAAACCACAACCAACACCACAGTAAGGACAGAGAGTTTTGATAAATTCACTCATGGCAGTTATACTATTTTGTTATTTTGGTTGTGCAACTTCAGATGTAGCGATTTCAGAAATTCCTGTGTTGCACGCCAATTCTGGATAAACATATCAATAACGCTTGGGTTAAGGATATACAGCAGATTGCGAGTTGGTGAGGGACAAAAATACCCCACCCTAACCCTCCCCGATATATTGGGGAGGGAACTAGATTTATTTCTCCCCCCAATAAACCGAGAAGCGCTATAAGTTGGGTTTCCCTCCTCTCATCCCAAAATTAAACGCTAATTGTTGAATTCCTTCCTCAACCCAATTTACTTAGGACTTACGCACACTCTACGAACTCTTGGCGTTCTTGGCGTCTTGGCGGTTCGACAAATTAAGCTTTTGGGCGATTTTTGCGTAAGTCCTATTACTACTGCGTAGGGTGGGTTAATTATTACAGGTCGATACATTGGCATTGTAGATCAAGACACACTGTAGGCAAACGGGGAGAGGAGACTTCGATGTAAATCAAAAACAAGGTGGGATTCTTATTTTTGATTTATGCAATAAATCTATTCTTCCGCTAAAAAAGTAGGGTTTTCAGTTGCAGTTACTGATAATTCACCTTCATAAACAGCAGCAAAGGAGCCTTTTGGTTCTTTGAGGAAGAAGGCACACATGAAAGCGCAGACTATAGCAGCTAAACCCATTGTGCTAAATAGTGTAGATGCGTCAGTTAAACTAAAAATTGTCAGGTAAACCACGCCGCCAAAATTACCGTAAGCTCCCACATTACCGGCAATTTGTCCAGTAGCTTCCTTTTTAATTAAGGGTACGATGCTGTAGGTTGCACCGCAGCCAGCTTGGGCAAAGTAAGCGGCAAACATTGTAACTGCGATCGCTAGCGGAATCGGCCAGTTACTATTAATGAAATGTGCCATGAAATAACTAACACCAATACCAGCGCTGATAATTGTCATTGTCCACTTACGCGAACCGAATTTATCAGAAATTAAACCACCACTGGGACGAGAAATTAAGTTAAGGAAGGGATAGGTAGCAGCAATCATCCCAGCTATAACATGCTCTAAACCAAAGGTTTTCTCAAAAAATGCTGGGAGCATAGAAACAACTGCCAGTTCGCTGCCAAAGCTAGTTGTGTAAGTGAATTCGAGTAAAGCTACTTGACCAAATTGAAAGCGTTGAGATGGAGCATAGGTTTTTTTGCCAATTAGAAGTTCTCGGTTTACCTGCCAAGCTTTGTAACTTTGATAAGCAAACAATCCTGCTAATAGCAACCAAGTCAGATACATTTGACTCAAAGTTAAGAAGCGAATATTCTTTTGTTCTAAGCGCCAAGCTAATAAACCCAAAGCGAAAATCAAACCAAAATTCGAGACAATCATCGCCCAGAAGCTTTTGATGCTAGTGACTTCCAGAGAACCATTCTTTTTAGGTTTCTTGTAGACTTTACCTGCGGGTGTATCTTGGACGCTGTTGTAATAAATTACGCCGTAAATAGCTGCAATAATCCCTGTAAGTGCGATCGCTAACCGCCAGTTAGAAGCACCACCAGCGAAAATGCTAGTAGAAACTGCAAGTATCGGCAATACAAACTCTGCACCAAAAGCCCCAAAGTTGCCCCAACCGCCATAAATGCCTTGAGTAATTCCCATCTCCTTCGGCTGGAACCATTCTGCCACCATGCGGATACCGACAACAAACCCAGAGCCGACAATTCCCATCAGCAAACGACTGAAAACTAATTGATTAAAATCTTGTGCTAGCGCTGTCGCTAAACAAGGAATAGCCGCAAACATCAGCAAGATTGAATAAGTGATTCTGGGGCCAAAACGATCCAGAAGCATCCCAATAATTAATCGGGCGGGGATTGTGAGGGCGAGGTTACAGATGCCCAAAGTTTTGATTTGCTCTGGTGCTAAATGTAATTCTCTGCCAATGGTTGTAGCGAAGGGGGCAAAGTTGAACCAACAAACAAAGGTGAGAAAAAAAGCAAACCAAGTCTGATGTAAAATTCGGTAGCGATCGCTGAATGAAAATAAATTTTTAAGCATTTCAATCTATCTAAATTGGATAAAATACGGAGAAGAGGTAGGGGGAGCAGGGGGAAGTTGAGCCTTAAAGCTTGAAGGTTAAGTCTTAAAGGTTGAAGGTTAAGTCTTAAAGGTTGAAGGTTAAGTCTTAAAGGTTGAACGTTAAGTCTTAAAGGTTGAACGTTAAGCCTTAAAGCTTGAACGTTAAGCCTTAAAGCTTGAAGGTTAAGCCTTAAAGGTTGAACGTTAAGTCTTAAAGCTTGAACGTTAAGTCTTAAAGCTTGAACGTTAAGCCTTTGACTAATACCGCCGATAAGCAACAGTTACTAACTACTGAGGCTTCTCACCTGGGTTTGGCCCCAAAGTTTTTGATTAGTAAATCTTGCAATACTGGCTGCAAGTCTTCGCATGGTATGCCTTTGATAACACAAGTTCCTAAATGAGCATCTTTGCCGACTTTGCCACCCATATATATGTCAACGCCTTCCAGGGTTTTGCCATTTTTGCGAGTCTTAGTTCCCATCAAGCCGATATCTGCAACTTGGGGCTGTCCACAAGAATTAGGGCAACCTGTCCAGTGAATTCGCACTGGGTTGGTGAAGGTTAAGTCTTCTTCTAAGGCTTTAATCATTGCCAGAGCGCGGTTTTTGGTTTCGATCAGGGCGAAGTTGCAAAATTGTGCGCCTGTACAGGAAACAAGCGATCGCATTAACAAACCTGGCTCAATGGAAAACCTTTCCAGCAAAGGCTCTGTTAAAAATGATTCTAAGCGCGATTCAGCAATATTGGGAATAACGATGTTTTGTTCAACTGTGAAGCGGATCTCACCACTGCCGTAAACTTGTGCTACACGTGCGATTTCAAACATATCTTCCGCATTCAGTCGCCCGACGGGAATGTGCAAGCCTACGTAATTTAATCCCGGTTGTTTTTGTTTATATACCCCGATGTGGTCGCGTTTTTCCCAGTCGATTTCGTCTTTTGCTGCTGCGGGTAACAATGATTTACCCAAACGGTTTTCTACTTCTGCTCGAAACTTTTCTAAACCCCATTGATCAATTAGCCACATCAGCCGCGATTTTTGCCGATTAGCACGTGGCCCATGATTACGAAAGACTTCCAAAACCGCTCTACATACACCTACCACATCTTCTGGAGCCACCCAAGCATTTAGAGGAATCGCCGCCTCACAACGTTTAGCTGAGAAAAGGCCACCCACAAGGATGTTAAAGCCAAATATTGAAAATTCTTGCTCAGTCCCCTCCTTAAATGCTGGAACAAAAGCTAAATCGTTGATTTCGGCGTGAACTGAATTGTCTCTTCCACCTGCGATCGCAATATTAAACTTCCGTGGTAAGTTGCTAAACTCTGGGTTTCCTTCCCCTTTGTTGGTGATCATATCTTGAATTTGCTGTACCAACTCTCGTGTGTCGTACAACTCATCTGCATCCAACCCCGCCACAGGATCGCCTGTGATATTGCGGACGTTATCCATCCCTGACTGAACGCTAGTTAAACCAACTGTGTCAAATCTATTAAAAATATCTGGTAAATCTTCAATTCTGATCCCTCGTAATTGGATATTCTGTCTGGTAGTAATATCAGCGCAGCCATCATCTCCATAGCGCTGCACCACTTGGGCTAAAACACCCATTTGACTGCTGGTGAGAATACCGTTGGGCATCCGTAACCGCATCATAAACTTGCCTGGAGTGACTGGGCGAAAAAATACACCCACCCATTTGAATCGATGATCCCGATCGATTTCGTCCATTGCTTCCCAGCCGAGGGCAGCAAATTTCTCTATCTCACCCTTGACGGCGAGTCCATCTTTTTCTGCTTTTAATTTCTCAAACTTATTAAGGCTGGTGGTAGTTGCTGTGTCTGTCATGAGTCTGTTCGTTGCAAATTACTGAATATAGTGATAATTTGTGGTGATAATTACCCAACATCAACCAACCCGTAGTTCCATCAGGTGTTGTATCTACGAGGGTTTAGGAATAAAAACTTAATATTTATTTGCTTACGGTTGATTATTTTTACTTAAGAGCATTCCAAAGCGAAACCCCAATCCGTGATTAATTAAAGAAAACTTGTCGTTATTTACATTTGGAAAATTTGTCAAGCAGCTTTAGATACTGTTCATGTAACAATTTCGATACTCATAAGTTAAAGGGAGATTTCTGTTAAAATCGTATAAAATGTTACGATTTTTTGGTAAAATTGCTGAAAAAGTATGAAACCTATGCATTTTTTGCATCAAAGTCACTAAATAAGCCACAAAAAGCCTTTGATGAAGAGTATTTGAAATAACTGAAGCGATTTTGGACTGCCATAGATTAATTCAAAATCCAAAATCTAAAATTGAGTGGCAGATGTTAACTAAAACTTAGATATTATTTCAACAGCTATGAAACGTCGTGATTTTATTAATTGGGTAGGTTTGGGTTGGATAGCGAGTTGTCTACCAGTAGCGATCGCAGCCTGTTCTTCTCAAACAACTTCAGCATCCGGGGATTGGCAAACAGTAGGCACCTCGGCAGAATTAGATAAGACTGGCCAATTGCTGGCTAAAAACTCACCTGCTGGGCCTGTGTTGGTAGTTGGCACATCTAAAGCTGCAAATCTGACAGCTGTTAACCCTACCTGTACTCACGCAGGTTGCACCGTAGCATGGAAAGCTGAGGCAAAAAAATTCGCTTGTCCCTGTCATGGTTCGGAATTTGGGGTTGATGGTAAAGTCCAAAAAGGGCCAGCTACAGAAGCGCTTAAAACTTACGCCGCCAAGATTGAGGGTAATTCAGTTGTAGTCAAGCCAAGTTAAACAATACAATTCAGGGTATCGTGAGTAATATCAACCAGCTTTTGGTGCAAGCCCGAACAGCATACGATGCAGCTGATTGGTCATCAGTAATTCAATATTTACAACAATTAATTTTAGGGACAGATTCTAAACATCCAGAGATAGTTAAAAATCAAGAATATCTGCTGACATTAACACTTTCAATGTTAGAGATGGGAGATTTTCAACAACGCTGGGAAATTACCAAAGTGCTGACTCACTTGGGGAAAATTGCCATCCCACCACTCATTGACATCTTAAAAGATGAAGATGCAGAAGAAGAATTACGCTGGTATGCAGCGCGGACTTTGGGAGAATTTCAGCACCCTGAAGCGATCGCCCCCTTGGTAGAATTGTTGAAAACCGATGAGGATGAAGAACTCAAAGCGATCGCAACTACAGCACTGGGGCAAATGGGTACTGTTGCGATAGCTGCCCTCTCTGAACTCCTAAAACAAGAAGATACACGGCTTTTAGCAGTGCGATCGCTTTCTTGTATTCCGCAGCCAGAAACCATTGCACCGCTATTGAGTGTAGTGCAAGATTCACAAGCAGCAATTCGTGTCGCCGTAATTGAAGCCCTTAGCAGTTTTCATGACGAACGTGTACCACCAGTATTGTTAAACGCTTTAGATGATACAGCCGCCACAGTTAGGCGTGCAGCAGTGCTTGGTTTAGGTTTTCGCCCCGACTTACGCCAAGCATTAGATTTGGTAACGAGATTGCAACCTAAGCTGTACGACTTTAACCTTGAGGTTGGTTGTGCAGCCGCAATTGCCCTTTCTCGAATGGGTGGTGATGACGCTACCAAATACTTATTTGATTTGCTGATTTCACCCGATACATCGATAACGCTGCAATTAGAAACCATTCGCGCTTTAAGTTGGATGGGGACGCCATCCAGTTTGGAATATTTACAAACAGCATTTAACCAAATCACATCCGAGCCACTTTGGCAAGAAATTGTCACAGTTTTGGGGCGAGTGCAAAAGCCGCAAACTACACCAGCCGCAGAAATATTACTGCAAATACTGCAATCGCAACATTCAGCCACAGAGATTGCCAGCATCAATTGTGCGATCGCTTTATCTTTAGGACAGTTAGGCGAAATGCAAGCTATTGAACCATTGATTTCGCTGCTAGCTGATTCTAATGCATCGGTGAGACTACATGCGATCGCTGCACTGAAAAATCTGGATAGGGAAGCCGCACATCAACAATTGCAGCAGTTAGCAAATAACGCCACACTCACACCAGATTTACAGCAAGGAATAGCGATCGCTTTGGCTGAATGGTAAATTTTTTCAAAGAGTATGCGCTATCTGTGTGCGTTCAGTATTAATACCAATTTTGTCTAAAGATGCACAGAATATTAAACGAACCGCCAAGTACGCCAAGAGCGCCAAGAATAGAGAGTTACTTATTTAGTGCAGCTTCACATTAAATTGGTATAAGTGATAATTGACGACAAAGGCAGTAAAACCTAATTTACACAAATATAAATCTCAGGAAAAGACCTGTAACAAACCCTACCAAACTTTGGTTAAAAATCCGTTAACTTAATGAAACCAATAAATGTAATTCAGGCTACATAAAAATGCGCCTAGAGCAGTTGCAAGCCTTTCTAGCGATCGCCCAAACCGGTAGCTTTCAACAAGCAGCGCGAACATGTGGTGTCACCCAATCGACGATTAGTCGCCAAATCCAGGCATTGGAAGCAGATTTAGGTGTAGAACTGTTTCACAGAACAAGTCATGGAAAATTGACACTCGGAGGTGAATGTTTACTACCCCGTGTCCGCAAAATTTGCCAAGAGTGGCAGACAGCTACAGAAGAATTAGCTGATTTAATCGCCGGAAAGCAGCCAGAACTATGCATTGCCGCGATTCACTCTGTTTGTGGATCTTACTTACCACCAGTGTTGCAAAAATTTTGTCATGATTATCCAGATGTGCAATTGCGCGTAACTTCATTGGGAAGCGATCGCGCCCTCAAAGTCCTCAAAGATGGATTGGTGGATTTAGCAATTGTGATGAATAATCGCTTTTTAACCACTGGTAGAGAAATGGTAGTAGAAGTACTTTATGATGAACCTATAGAAGTTCTAACCGCAGCCAATCATCCACTAGCCCAATATGAATGCATCCCTTGGTCGGAGCTAATTCGCTATCCTCAAGTGGTTTTCAAAGATGGTTATGGGATGCAGCGCTTAATAAAAGATAGATTTGAGCGAATGGAAGCTAAACTCCAGGCAGCTTTAGAGGTAAATACCCTAGATGCCTTCCGGGGAGTGGTACGCCAAGGAGAACTGATAGCTTTGCTACCTCAATCAGCATTAGTAGAAGCACGCCAAGACCCTACCCTGGCGATTCGTTCCTTAGCCAGCAATAATACTAGTGGTTTAGGAGATGGTTCCAGTTTGACTCGTCGGGTAGTTATGGTAACAACTCAAGATCGGCTCCAAATCCCCCCTATTAACCACTTTTGGCAACTCGTGCGCGAAAATATACCATTACAAATTGATCAGCAGCGATCGGCTTCTTAACTGTGATTAATTATTAGTCATTAGTCATTAGTCATTTTCAGAAAGGACAATGGACAAATGACAGTGGACAAAGGACAAAGGACAAATGAGCAATGTATTTAGGGAATTCCTGCAAAAAGTAGGTAGCGGAAATCACACATCTGAAAATTTAACTCGCGCCCAAGCAGCCACCGCTACAAAAATGATGCTGCTAGGTGAAGCGACACCAGCCCAAATCGGAGCATTTTTGATTGCTCATCGAATCAAGCGTCCCACGGGGGAAGAGTTAGCGGGAATGTTGGATGCCTATGATGAACTGGGGCCAAAACTACAACCAATGGTTTCTGGACGACCAGCGATCGCTTTTGGTATACCTTATGATGGCAGAACACGTACAGCACCAATTAGTCCTGTAACAGCTTTACTACTCGCCGCAGTTGGACAACCAGTGGTAATGCACGGTGGCGATCGCCTCCCAACGAAATACGGTTTACCCCTAATAGAGATTTGGCAGGGTTTAGGAGTCAATTGGACTACGCTACCACTAGCAAAAACCCAGCAGGTGTTTGAGCAAACGGGAATCGGCTTTATTTATCTACCTCAGCATTTCCCCTTAACTAAAAGCATTTGGGAGTATCGCGACCAACTCGGCAAGCGTCCGCCTTTGGCAACAATGGAGCTAATATGGTGTCCTTATGCTGGGAATGCTCACGTAATTGCTGGGTTTGTGCATCCGCCGACAGAAGGGATGTTTCAGATAGCTCTGGGGCTGCGGGGAGTAACAAAATTTACATTAGTGAAAGGATTGGAAGGTAGTTGCGACTTACCGCGCGATCGCACTGCGATCATCAGCTTATCTTCATCCGTAGCATCCCAAGAGGTAGAACGATTGCATCTCGTACCGCGTGATTACGGCTTTACTACCAAGAACGTACCCCTTGGAACTACTGAAGAACTAATGGCGGATATTCAGGCGGTTTTAGCAGGTAAACCAGGCGAATTGATGCAAACAGCCTTGTGGAATGGCGGATTTTACTTATGGCGGAGTGGTATTTGTCCAGATATGTCAAAGGGTTTAGCTAAGGCAGAAGAATTATTAACCAATGGTGTGGTAGCAGCTAAACTTCAAGAACTCAACCAGGTAGTAAATTCACTGTCAGCAGCATTTGTGCCAGTGTAAACAGTTCAGTTAGAAACATTGATCTGATCACTTTAGGGTGTCAACATACTTCTAATTAATTAAGACTTACGCAAAAACCCTCTCAAACTCTCATTCCTTCGTAACGCGCCAGTTGCTCCAAGTCGGGGAACCGCAAGGACGCACTGGCTTCTCTGCGCCCTCTGTGGTTCGTTTTCCGTTACCCGTGCGTAAGTCCTATTAATTACAAATTACAAATTAGTAATTATTTGGTCAGCGACTCCTCTAAAATAGATTTTTGTTGCAACCAATCCTGACCCACTTGGATACTGATATCCGAGCCGAGGTTGCCAGTACTTTCCACACGCACTTCGCCAAATCCTAAAGTGTTGCGAACTGATTCGGCAGTGTCACCATCTCCTTGCTGGGCGACAATGTGAGTTACGTCTAGAGGTTCACCCCATGCCTTGGCTACATAGATGTTGCGATATCCAGATTTTTCCAAGGCTCTAATTAATGGTTGGAGATTAGAGCGATCGCCACCTGTACTATCTTGAATTGCTACACGTAAAGAGCGCGGATCAGTTGCAGTCGCCTGCTGTTCCTGTTCTGATTCCAACCCAAAGTGTTGAGCCATCAGTTTGGCAATACCATTTTTGTTGGGCAACCAATAGCTAGCATCAAACTCATTCTTCTCGCTAAAGCGACCTGGCAGCATTAACATTTGCATATTAGAGCGATTTGTCTGCACCCCAAAACCCATAAGCGCCAACAACTCTTCAACCGTCAAGTTGGTATCAATGTGGTCTTTCACTACATCAAGAACTTTAGGTAATTGAGCCACAGTAGCTGGGTTGAGTGTTTGATCCATCAAAGCACGCATAACCATTTGCTGCCGCTGAATCCGGCCAATATCTCCAAGTTCGTCATGGCGGAAACGCAGCAATTGCAATGCCTTATCGCCGTTGAGATGCTGCTTACCCGCCTTCAAATTGATGTACAAATGCTGGGAATCATCTTGGTACTTCATATCTTTGGGGACGTAGACTGTTACGCCTCCTAAAGCATCGATTAGCTTGGCAACTCCCAGAACGTTAATTCGGATATAGCGATCAATTCCCGCCCCACCTAAGAGATTACTGACGGTTCTAGCAGTCAAAGCTGGCCCACCGTCAACATTGGCAGCATTAATTTTTTTCACTCCATACCCCTCTATTTCTGTGCGGGTATCTCTGGGAATGGAGAGCATGATTATTTTTTTCGTCTCTGGATCAAATTTGAGCAAGAGCATCACATCGGAAAGACCATCAAAGGAGTTTACCTGGGGCTGGTATTTGAGGTTTTTGGTTTCTGGGGGAGGGTTTTGGATATCCGGGGGAAGTACGCTCATCCCCAAAACTAAGAGATTCACTGGGCGAGTTAATTGTGAAAATCGTAGCCCACTTCCAGAGATGCGATCGCCATCAAAAGCCGCCTCATCCTTTGGACTTAGCTGGGCTTGTTGCAAAGGCGTACTGGTTAAAGACACCGCCAAAAGCGCCCCTGCTGTTGCTGACACCATAGCAATACCACTCATCCCTACCCAAAACCACAGCCAACGTCCTGATTTCGAGTTCTGAGAAATTTTTTTACTGGACTTAGAGGCTTTTCCCGACTGGTTTTCTTCTGCCGAACTTCTTTGAATGGTCACAGACTTCCTCACACTTACTCACTAATCAAATTCGGTAAATTTGCAGACTAAAAACATGCAGACAAATCAACCCATAATAGCTAACTCTTAATTATCAGTGCTAACTTTTTTAATGTAGTGTCAACCACAACACTTATAGCAACATTTTTCCTTCTTTTGGGCCAATCTAGAGATGTTTTACTGAAGTATGGCAATAATAAACTGGATTTGACTAGATATATAGATAAATCAACCAGATTTTTTTAGGAAATAAGTAAAAATACTGGAAAAGGAGCATCCGCAAAAATTAAGATAAATACTTACCCAGCACTCGTTCTGCTAAAGTATTAAACCCTGGTAAACGCCCAGATTTGCCCTGCATCAGGCGCAAAATCAACCAGACACTTACTAAAAAGTAACCTGATGTGAGAAAGCTATTGAGGATAAATAGACGTAGCGTTAAAAAATCTGAAGTTGCTGCACCGGTAGATAATAATAGATATCCCAACAGCCAAGTAAGCGCCAAAGTAATAGACAAACGACTAATCGCAAGTTGTTCCCGACTACCCTGGCCCCGATAGAGAGTCCACAAGGATGGAAAAAAGCCGATGATCGGAATCAAATATAAAAGCAACTGTGTTTTGGGCATGGAGCATCGGGCATCGGGTATGGTTTTGTCCCCTTGTCCCCCTTGTCTCCACTCCCTATTCTCTTTCGGTTCAAAATTTTCCATGTAGGTTAGTCTAACTCCTAAATTAGAAGGATGAATAAGTCTCATATAGTCAGAGATAATAAGCTGTAAAGAAAGATTTAACTTAGTTCTATCCCGCAATCAGCTCAAAATGCAGACACGCAAGCTACTCGACTGGTGGCAAACATTCACACCAATAGCGCGAATCGTAACGATCGCGTTATTCCTACCGCTGCTAGTTCTAAATGGTTGGGCACTTTCGGTATTTTTTAATTATTTCCATTCTCTCATAGTCATTTTAGTTGGAGCCTCAGTGCTAGCATTTCTGCTCAACTACCCCGTGAGCTGGATGGAGCATCAAGGTGCTAGGCGAGAGCAAGTCGCTATCCTAGTATTTCTCTTGGCTTTATCAATTTTATTGGCGTTGGGTGTTACACTTATTCCGCTGGCCCTTACCCAAGCTCAACAACTGGTGGCTCGTTTACCAGAGTTGATCGACTCTGGACGCTCCCAGTTAATGATATTAAACGAAAAAGCCGAGACTTTCGGCTTACCGATTAATCTCGATGCTCTGGTAGTGCAAATCAATGATCGCGTCAAGGGACAATTACAAGCGATCGCTGGACAAGTTTTAAATCTGGCGGTAGTTACAGTCACGAGTCTCCTAGATATTCTCTTGACGATGGTTTTGACTTTCTACCTTTTACAGCATGGGGGTGAACTCTGGCAAAGTTTAGTGGAATGGCTACCTAATAAATTTCGCGATCCTTTCTCCAAAACAGTCCGCCTCAGCTTCCAAAACTTCTTCATCACCCAGCTGATTTTGTCTACTTGCATGGCATCAGCCCTCATTCCTACCTTTTTGTGGCTGAAAGTGCCATTTGGGCTGCTATTTGGTCTAACTATTGGCCTGATGGCTCTCGTCCCCTTTGGCGGTTCTGTAGGCATCGCCTTAACTACACTATTGGTAGCGCTACAAGATTTCTCAATGGGTGTGAGAGTGTTGATAGCAGCAGTAATTGTACAGCAAATTCTCGAAAACTTAATTGCCCCCCGAATTTTAGGCAGTTTTACTGGTTTAAATCCAGTTTGGATTTTGATTTCAGTCTTAACAGGGGCAAGAATTGGCGGACTGTTGGGTGTAATTGTGGCAGTACCTACAGCTGTTGTGATTAAGACTGCTTTAAGTGCCCTGCGTCCTGGAGGGTTAATCAGTCAGACGGAAGACATCGCCACTGGGGAAATAACTGCAACCGTTGCAGCAAACGAGTCCCTGAAAGCTGATGCCAACAACACTCTGAGTATTTCTGAAGCGACATTACCCTAAAATTCAAAATTCAAAATACTCTCCAATCAGCTGCCCTTCAGCTGTCTACAAAATTCAAAATTCCTTCATTTTGAATTTTTTACTGCGGATCGAGGATTGAACCCATAAACAAAACCCTTCCCGTCTGATTATCTCTAATGGCACAGAAGAATGGATGGTCAACAATCATTCGGAATGGTTCTGGTTCCTGTCTCAAAGCTGTTGCTACTATTCCCACTGAAGTAGCCGCAGCCGCTTCGGTGCCTTCCTCGTTCACTTCCACAAAAGTTTTATGCTTAACTTCGCTAATGGCAAAATTTTTACCCATGCCAGAAAAATTGGCTTTGCTGCTGAAAGCCTCTTCCATGCCTAAAGTTTTTAAGGCATCATTGAGTGTAACGTCATAATCTGTTTTGAAGCGGGGTAGGCGAATAAACCCTTTTTGCTTGTCGAACTGAGTCATCCATTTATCCCAGTTCTCAACATTCAAGTTTTGATAGAAGGCTTTGAGATTAGAGTTCTGTTTCGGCAAGAATATATAAAAGCTGAATTTGCCATCTTTGCCGTAAGGTAAACTAACTGCCTGAAATTGTGTGCTTTCATAATATCTATAGTCACCACTTTGTGACATCATCGGATGTTGTTTTTGTTTGCCAGATGTGATGTAAAAAGGGTATTGAGCAGTTTGACTTTTATCAAATTCCTTACTCCATTTTCCTTTAAAATATATGGCATTAATCAGAAACAACACCTGACTTGGTTCAATTTTTCCAATTATCTGATCGATTTTGCCATTAGTATTCTCTTTTACCCAGTTATTGATAATACTAGGCGCTGCGGGATCTTTAAAATTTAAATTGCTGACCTTAGCTTGATAGAAATCCTGCGTTCTCTGGAGGAAGTCTGGCCGAAAGCTAACATTTTTATTTGCCCAAAGTGAGTTAGCAATCTTCAGTTGTACGTTTGGATCTGAATTGTCTAAAAGCTGCTTTAATGCTTCCTTGTAAGAAGAGTTGATTTCTTCCAGATTTACCCCCTGTAATTCCAGGGTTTTTGCGATCGCTAGTTGAGTCGTGCCGCTCGCGCCATTATAGGTCATAGCTAGAGCGATCGCGACACTCGTAGGTGAGATAAAAACGTTCTTCTTACCATTATCACTTTTCAGAAGTTGTGAAAATAGTTTGAAGCCAAACTTATTGCTAGACTCAAGGATTTTTGTATCAGTCTTGAGTGTTTTTTTTTGCGATGGAGTTTCTGGCTGAGGTAAACTAGATTGGGCAAGGGCACTTTTATTACTATCGATTTGAGAATACCCTAATACACTAAATAGAACAACACTTGCAGCTGCTAGAGCATAACGTCTGCCCAGACTGACACCATAACGTCTTTGCATGAAATTTTCTCTCATACTACTATATTTTTGCCGAATCATCATACTACCTCAGTTGCGAAAGATTCCCGATCTGTGGTCAGAGTTGACGCAGACACTGTGTCAATGATTAACTATTGCATTTGCTCCAATAGAAAAATGGGACTGTTACAGTTTTTGTAACAGCAAGTTAGTAGTTCAGAAGAATTAAACACAACGTATTAAAGCTGCTAATTCATAATTGAGGCGGCTATGCAGACGATTTATAAAAAATCTCGATTTTTATATTTATCAATAAAAGTATTGTAGATTACCTAATCACAAAATAACCACCTTTTTTTGTTTTTAAAGATAAAATCACCTTTCTCAGTTCACGAAATACCAATTTTTTTAGGGACGCACAAGTATGCGCCCCAATAGGAGAGTGTTGTTCAAATAGATGAAAAAGACTGTAAGTTGACACAAATAAAAGTTGTGCGCCCCTATTTCAATTAACAGGTACACTCCACCAAGCTAAACTATAGGGCTGAGTCGCTTCATTGAGCTTTTGCCGAAACTGGACACGGATTTTGTAATTGCCAGTAGCAGCAACCGGGCAGAAAATATGTTCTACACTATCGATTTGGCTGATTGAGGAGCAAACAGCACCAGCATCTGAATTTTGAGCATCAGCTTTTACTAAATATAGGTCGAGATTATTCAAACCGCGATCGCGAAAATTTTCGCCCACGTCATATTCCTGGTTTTTATTTTTATCGTTGAGTTCCACCAATCGATCCCAACTTAGGGTAATAGCAACAAAACTTCCCTGCTTTAACGGTTTTGCTAAAATATAGTCAACAGATGCTCCCACATCGACTGTGCGATAATCCCAACCAATAGCTGGCACCGCAGCTAATGGCGGCCATTCACCAGCACTAAATTGCTGATAAGCGCGAAACGCGTTCAAATGACCCGCTCCCATTTGAGCATCCAAGGGAATCTTAGGATCTTTATAAGCATCTGAATCTAGCCAGTTTTGATTTTGTTTATCAATCAGCGTCCGGCTCATTCCCAACCGCAAGCCATCACCGCTATCTTGGATTTTGTCTGCTGAATTCAGCAATACAGCTTTCATCACTTGATGATGCCGAGAATCAATGCTCCAGTGGGGTTGTTTTGCTCGGAGTTGTCGGTCAGCAAATTCCTGTAACAGAGCAACAGTAGCCGTAACTTGAGGCGCTGCAAAACTTGTCCCCGTGACCTTATTCAATTTGCCATCTGGATTAAGCAAGGGAATGTTATTACCAGGAGCAACTAAACTGATAGCGCGACGCCCATTAAGATCAAATTCTCTTCCAGCTAACTTTCCACTCACTCCTTGGTTAGCACCCGATAGATTAGCCACGTCTACTTTGTTAAAAACTCCCCCTCTGCGGGATGAAAAAGCCACGTTCACCCCGTTAAAATTATCTGTAGGAATGGGAATACCGCCCTTACCCTGATTACCTGCGATCGCATACAAAACATCATGAACGCGACTAGACCAGTCAACACATAAAGTTAGTAAGGCATTGCCGTCTAAAGTCGCCTCTGGTCTAGGATCGCGGCTCAGAGGTTCACCAAAGCTAAAGTTAATCGCACGGACATCGCCACTATTTTGTAGCGCTATGTGCTGGGCCGATAAGCACTCTTCTGGCTGACCCATGTTTTTAGTGGAACCCACCGCAGATGAATACAGTCGCGCTCCCGGAGCAACTCCCGGCAAAGCTTTGTCATGACTCACCATCACACCAGCGACATTGTAAGCGTGAGGATCAACACCAGTATTTGATTTAGCTGGCCCATCGCGTAAAAATACTGCCGCTAAAGATATGGCGCGATTTTTAGACACCGCCTTATCCCAACCAAACATTCCGGGTCGGCCAATTTCCACTTGACCAATAGCAATCTTACGACCGATTAAATTATAAGGAGATTGGTGTAGCTTCAGAGCATCAATACCGTTAGTTCCCAGAGAAGATTCTAAAACTGAAGCAATTACCGGCGCACTCAGACAAGAAGCACTTAATCCCCAAATTATCCAGGTTAGTTTTTTAGTCATTTATCAGTTGTTAGAAGTTATAAGTTAAGAGCGCAGCCGGAAGCTTCCGAAGTTCCGGTTAGGAGATAGGAGTTGAATTAGGAGTTTTATTCTCCCCTATTCCCCATCTCCCCAAAAAAGCCGGGATCAAAGTTATGAGTCTTGCTCAATGTTTTGTTACAATGCGTACAGACGAGGACGCTTAAAACCCACTAGCCATGACCCAAAACCGATCTCAAAAGCCCATTGTAATTGCTCCATCTATCCTATCAGCCGATTTTAGTCGTCTGGGTGACGAAATTCGCGCCATAGACGCGGCTGGAGCAGATTGGATTCATGTTGATGTAATGGACGGTCGTTTTGTACCCAATATTACGATAGGTCCTCTGATTGTGGAGGCGATTCGTCCGATTACAACCAAGCCACTAGATGTCCACTTGATGATTGTGGAGCCAGAAAAGTATGTAGAGGATTTTGCTAAGGCTGGTGCCGATCATATCACCGTACACTGCGAGCATAATGCTTCCCCACACTTGCACCGCACGTTAGGACAAATTAAAGAACTTGGTAAGAAAGCTGGAGTTGTACTTAATCCTGGTAGCCCTCTAGAGCTAATTGAATACGTTCTAGATTTGTGCGATTTAGTACTGATTATGAGCGTCAACCCTGGTTTTGGTGGTCAAAGCTTTATCCCTGGTGTATTACCCAAAATCCGCAAGCTGCGTCAAATGTGTGATGAACGTGGTCTTGACCCTTGGATTGAAGTGGATGGGGGACTCAAGGCAAATAATACCTGGCAAGTTTTGGAAGCGGGAGCTAATGCAGTTGTCGCTGGTTCAGCTGTATTTAACGCTAAGGATTATGCTGAGGCTATTACATCAATTCGCAGCAGCAAGCGTCCTACCCCAGAATTAGCTAAGGTTTAATTCATTTTTGGATTAACTATTCTCTACAAAAAGTAAGGTGGGTAAATTGCCCACCTTATTTTTATTTACACATAAAAAAACTGGAAGCTATTCAAGTTTTGAACTTCCAGTAGTTGCTATATAAATTGAAAGTTTAGAAAGCAGAGATAATCCAGGTTGGGAGGACTAGGATTACAATAGTCGAAAGAGAAGCGTATGAGCTACTAGTTCTACCAGCCAGGACAACGATTTCACCGAAACTTTTTTATTTCCGTTTCTGGTATTGGTGTTAAGCGTTTGCTTTATTAACTAAAGCAACACCAACCACAGTATAGAAAGCTTTATAAGCATTACTTGCACCTTCTGCAGTCGGTGAAAGCTGTGTGAAGTTTGGATTGGGAGAAGCTACCGCTCCAAATTCTTTTGCTCAGACTTCCTCGAAAATAAAACCACCAGTAGTAACGGTTGCATCATTGGTCTTGGTGTAGGAGTTATTTACTCCATCAAATGCTGACTACTTTTATAATCAGTTTGATTTCTTTCATAGTCAGAACTAATCATTGATTTTATTTTTTAAAATTAACTTGCTTGCCAATCACCTCTATTTCTGTTGAAGTTGTAGTTTTTATTAGTTTACCAATCTCATTAATATATATTTGCCATTTTGGCAGATTTTTTAAAAAAATATTAAATTAATCATTGCTAGAGAAAACCTGCCATGCTAAAAATTTTAAATTAGCATAGCAGGCTCTCAATCAACTTTAGGGTAGAATCTATTGATTCCAAATAGTTTTTAATTAGATCCACAATGTTTCAAGAAAATGTCTTGAGTGCTTTCTGGTTTTAATTGCGATTTCATTGATTAATGATCGTTAATTTACTGTGCCAATCTATGATCTAAACTACCACCACGAATTTCTGTTTTTTGCTTTCCAACTACTTCCAGATAAGCTCGGTCTTTAATTTTGCTTAAGCAGCTTGATGAGCTATTACTATCAGATATTGAATCATTAGCATGTTTCAACATTTTGAGATTTTCACTTTGCTGTTGATTTGTCCTACTGGCTTTAGAGTTTTCTTTTAGCAATCGATTATAGGTGCGATATGGAATGTAATGGAGAGGGTTATAGCCAGTAAATCGCAGCATTAAAACACATGCCCAGGAATATTTTCCAGCAAGAATTGCTTCAACTACTTTGTCAAATTGTTGAGCTTTCACCGTCTTATCTATGTTACTACTAATGCCCGCCATGTCTTGATTCATCATAGTTTTTAGGGATCTGGGATGAAGTAAAGAGGAAACTATAGCTTTTGCTTGTTAGTGAGTGAAAGGTAAAAATTTACCTTTGGTCTTGTCAGATGACTGGTAGGACAAAATTCTCGTATGGCTCTTGGTAAATATAAATTTGTCCTCTTAAACTTTTTAAACTCCTAATTCAATAAATTTTATCTGTTTACCTGCTTGTATTTCTTACTACTGTTCAATTAAGCATTTTCCGGGAATTTTACATATTCTTTTGGGCTAGTAGAGAAAATTTATTTACCTTTAAGCGTTAACAACACTATTTGTATATATACTATTTTCTGTTATTAATGTCATTTTCTAGATTAGCAGATTTATAAGTTAAATTTACTGAATGTATTTCGATATATACTTGTGGATTGTGCAACTTTTAATTTTGTCCTTCTTTGCTAATTAATGAGGGGTCTGACCCCCCACACAACATCAATTTAAACCCTTTATTATTGTTGAGTCACTAGAAAATATTACCATTAACCAGAAAGTAAAACAACTTATAAAAATAGTAATATATAGAGACTGAAAAAATTTGAGCAGCTATGTAGATTGAAAATATTTAAATATTTTCAATTAGATTACAATTTAATTTATTACCTTTGATTCTATTGATTTATAAAGATGATAGCTTTAGCTTATCTAAATGAAATCGCTATAAACTGCTCATGAATATTTCATGAGCATGATTGAGAAATCACAAATAGCCTACTTTTGAAAAATAATTAGTGTTTAAGAGGATGTTTGAAAAGTCCATAATGATGTGTAAAATATTTTTTTACCCCTCCCTAACCCTCCCCTTATAAAGGGGAGGGAACCGGATTTTTCTTGTTTCCCCCCTCTATAAGGGGGGACTAAGGGGGGTAACAACGCAATTAAAATCACAGTTAACCACTTTTCAAACAACCTTTAATAGTAATATATATGGTTTTTATTATTATTAATTAAGTTAAAAAACATCAGTTATGGAATGGTTTCAAAAATTTAGCCGGCTAAACCTGTATAAATTTAAATAATTTTCTAATATAGTGAAAGTTAATTAACAGAGAATAATGCTAAGTTGATTCAGTAAGATTTTGTCTGTGTATTAACATCTAACAGATTTATATAAATGAGATTACAAATGTAGTTGTAGTTGGGCTAAGTGGTAATAAAAACCACCAATTGCCATGAGTCATGGATGAGTGCTTTGCTCATAGCAATCTAAGAGGATGTTTGAAAAGTCATGATTGATGTATCAAATATTTTTTACCCCACCCTAACCCTCCCCGAAGATTGGGGAGCCACTGCGTTGGGCGGGCAATGCCCGACTTGAAGCATGTGGCGTGAGGGAACTAGATTTCCGGTCTCCCCCCTTGACAAGGGGGGATTAAGGGGGGTGACTTTAATCACAGCTAACCACTTTTCAAACAACCTCTAAGAAGAGTTTCTCACCTTTGGGGGTATAAAAGTAGGACATATCTTGTCCAGCTAGTTTCATCTGGACGCGAAAGCCAGTCCTTGCTGATGGCTGGATCACTAATCAATATGCGATCGCCTTTAAGCCAGACAACTATATAATCAATTCCTTGCAAATGAGCTACCCACGGGTTATAATATGAGTCCAGCTTACTAAGATTCGCCCTCACTAGTAGCACTTCATATCTTAAAGCTTGGGCTGCTTCTGCTAAAGCCTGGAGAAATGCACCTCTACGACCTACCTGTGCTAGGTTACGCAAATTGTAGTGGTTTAAGCGTATATGGCAGTATTGGCTAGTCATTGCCCAGTACGCAGCGCGACAATCTGATGAACTTTGCTGTTGTATAAAAGGATAGGCACGCCATAGCCTAGTTTTTGATTGTGAATGTAGTCTGGGAAATATTAGCAAGATTTATGAATAAAGCTAGTAATATTTGCATTTTTTGAAACAGTAGTCTTGAATTCTCAATCCTTCAACTATTACGATTACTGAAATTTTCCTTCGCTTCCGGAAACACTCGGAAAATAAAATCACAAATCTAGACTCTGCTTTCTCAGATGAAGACAGGCTAAATTTGCCAACCCACACACCATCCGTGGAATATGACCGTTAGTAGGGGTAGCTGTACACCCCTACGTGTGTTGCATCAAAACGAGAAGCGTTTTGATAAGCTAATCAATTAATAACTAAATAAATTCCCCAAATCGCCATTGCCCGTAAGTAAGTGCTAGCGCGGAAAGTACCAGCTGCGGTGATAGCTTCAGGCGTGCGAAATTGCAGACCATTGTCATAAATTTGCTGCACCACAGCTTGCGTTAACCGAAACGCTTCATCTTGCATTCCCATTTGCACAAGAAAAGCCGCAAGCCCAAAGTTTATCCCCGTCCAGACTTCCAGGGGATGAGTAGCTTTGGGGTTTTCTGGTGAACCGTCAGGACGAACACCATTTGCAGCACCAAATTCACCATTGCAGAATTTCAAAAAGCACGCATCATAAACAGTTTTTAAGGCAGAGAGGGCGCGATCGCTCGGTACAATATCAGGTAAATCCAGCAGACGGGCGTAGAATTGTCCGCATAATTGATCTGCCATTACTACATCGGAACCACTTTCACTATCGAGTTTGTAATATTGCCCATTCCAAAGTTTTTCATCGTAAATGGGGCGAGATTGTTTTAACCAAGCTTCATAGATGGATTTTTGAACCGCCAAGACGCCAAGGTCGCCAAGGTTGTGAGTTAATAGAACATCACTAATTGCGATCGCAGCCTCTAGCGCCGCTAACCATAACCCTCCGCAATAGGCGCTGACACCCTGCAACCGCCAATCATCAAAGGTTTGATCAGGCGCACCAGAATTTTCAGGAATTCCATCGCCATCAAGGTCAAAAGTTTTCAAGTAATCGAGGGTTTGAACGATCGCAGGCCAGCAATCTGCTAAGAATTCTACATCGTCAGCACCCGTGAGCAGAAAATCACGGTATACTTGCAAGACAAAATCACTACTTAAATCTTTCCATAAATTGCAGTCTTGATAGCTGGTGTAGTTGGTTTTCTCCCAAACGTGTTCATTGGGTGCGCCTAAATCGTGGGGTGTTGCACCTGCGACTTTGCGAACGGCGATCGGACTTTCAGCTTTGATTGTCATGTAATAGCCAATTATTCGGGGTGTGTCATCACCTTCAGGAATCGCCCGTGCAAATGCCCGAATCACCGACTTTTCTAGTTCTGGAAACAGCATCAGCAGGGCAAAAGAACCATACAGCCGCACATCTAGACTTTCATACCAACGGTAATCTAAGCACTCTAGCACTGCAAACTGACCGATAGGGTCAAGTTCTGATGCTGCACTCCAGAGAGTACCGCCGCTAGTGAGGTCATAAAGCTCATTAAATAGAGCCATCTTAAACCAGTTGGGTAAATCTTCCCGGTCGAGAATGGGTTTTTGCCAAATTTGAATTTGCGATCGCCAGCTTTGGTATTCTTGTAACGCAGTGGATGCGATCGCCCAAGCATTATTTCCACTTTTATCAAAAAAGTCTGTGTATCTGCGATAATAGTTGACTCCAGCGGCAAATTCTGTAATGGGCAAATCCCAAGCGAGGACAAAGGGGATTTCGAGAGTTTCGCCTGGTTGGAGAGTGAAACGGAGTGCGATGCCTGCGGCCGGCGTAGCCATCGCAGCCCCTAATTCACCTTCTGCTACTGGATTTGTATCTATATTATTGGGCAAAGAACCATCTTTCGCAAAGCTTTGCCACACCTGATCACCCGTACCTTCAGGATTCCAATGGGTATGGTGAAATACTTCCACCTGGGGATGCTTCAGCGTTGCAATACACCAAGTTCCATCTCCTTCCTTCAAAGGTTGATCACTACCAACCCGACCTAAAAGACAGCCAAACTGTTGTGTATTCTCAACTATTTGGTTATAGTTTCCTTGACTTTCGCCCCAGCGTGGTTGGTATTCGTAAACCGGACTCCCATCATCGCGTACCCGCACTTCGGGAGATTTGAGAGCATTTGTAAACCAGCCCACCATATTTTGCCAAGTGAACATGATGCTAAGAGTGATTGGTGCATCTGTTGGGTTGTGGGCATTCCAGAGGAATATTGCCACAGGGTAGCTAGTTTCTTGGTAATTTCCTGCCCATATCGGGGAAAACTGCTCACATGTCAACTGTGCTTGAAAGATATTTTCATACATAAACCAGCTACGTGGGTAGAGCGCGTGATAATTGCCCGTCCCTTTTGTAGCGGTAACTGTCGGATACCATTGCCAAGCCTTGAGAGTGCCATCTTCGGGCGCTTGCGTAGATAAAGCGTAGGCTTGGGAAGATGTGCCATTGGATTCAAATACACTGAATTGACAAGCAGGAACATTTTTGAAGGTATGCTCACCACCGTCGATGTGCCACAGGTTAAAATCTCCCCGTGAAGAACGACCGATGCAACCTGCACCAAAGCCACCTAAAGGCATACCATGCCAAGGGCCATCATCGACATTACTTGCGTAGCGGACGGTATAAGGTTTGTCCCAGCCTAAACCGATGGGACGGCTCCAAGTGCAAGAGGGAATTTCTGGAGAGAGTTGATTTGTCATCGCCTAATGTTACAGCGTGCAGTTACGTCAATGAAGACTAGCGCGATGTGCGATTTTTCTCAAGGGGCACGGCATTGCCATACCCCTACGTCGTGTTGTTGAACCTTATAACTTGGTAGTTTTGTTGTATATGTGGGCACTCTAAAATTAGGCAACCTACGGGAGATTAATTTTTATGTCCACAGCCCCAATTAGTGCAGCACTAGCGCAATCAGAGAGAGATGCTGTGTTACAAGCGATCGCCACAATTAAAGAAAAGTTACCATTTTTGATTGATTTGAGTAGCGAGGAGCGGAAAGCTTTACCCAAAATGGGAGATAAAAGCCGCGCCTTTGTAAGCAAAGCATTGGAGGTGGCGACACAGAATCCAGAGTTTTTACCGCGATCGTTTGACCTTAATGAGATGCGGAAAGACGTTCAATTATTTGAAGCTTTATATCCAGTATTGCTGTCTTTGTCACAATTACAAGAGTTGCTGGATGATACTTCGCTAGCGGTGGGTAGTGAAGCTTATGCAGCCGCCTTGCAGGTGTATAACTATGCCAAAGCTAGTGGACAAGGCGCTGGTTTAGATGGAGTAGTTGAGGAAATGGGGCAAAGGTTCGCCCGTAAATCACGAAAATCCAAGCCTCAAGCAGCAGCGTTGTAGAAAATAGCTTGGTGATTGCACTTCAAAGGTGCAATGTTGAGGCTCAGAACTCGGATGTTGGAGTAAATTGCTCGACGTTCCGAGTTCTGAACTCGAAGCTTCACCCTCAGAACATGAAGTTTCGAGATGAAAACACGAAACTTGAAGCTCTGAACACCAACGTCCGAGATCCAAAGGTAAATGATGGTGAAAAAAAGGCGAATCTTTTCCTTAAAATCCCCTCTTTATAAACCTAAAAAATAAAGCCACCACAAATATTTTGCGTAGGGGCACGGCATTGCCGTGCCCTGATAGAAATGTTCACCACAGCCAAGAATTTGTTTGTAATTTTCCCTAGAGGAATTAGCAACATTTTAATGTAAAAGATATTGTGTAAAACAATATTGTTTCACATCAGGATGCCTAATGGGTAGGAGGGCACAGCAATGCCGTGCCCCTACGTTGTGTATATGGGTAAAGGTAAAAATTATTGATTCAAATAGACATACATTGCTAGTAACTGGATATATAAATAAATGCCTTACAATCCACAAATACATCATCGCCGTTCTATTCGCTTAAAAGGTTATGATTACACCCAACTTGGTGCATACTTCATCACCATTTGTACCAAAGCGCGGCAATGTTTATTTGGTAATGTGGTCAATGGCGAAATGCAATTAAATTCTTTAGGTCATATTGCCTTCAACTGCTGGCAAGCAATACCCGATCATTTTCCACACATTGAATTAGATACCTTTGTGGTCATGCCTAACCATCTACATGGCATCTTAATCATCACCGACAAACCTGTAGGGGCACAACATTGTTGTGCCCTCAATCAACATCTCACCCACAACATAGAAAAATTCGGTAAACCTATAAGGGGTTCCATTTCTACAGTTATTAGTAGCTATAAAGGCGTTGTCAGCAAAGGCATTAATATAATTTGGCAGACCAAAGGACAATCAATCTGGCAACGCAATTTTTACGAACACATTGGTAGAGAAGAAAAGTCTCTAGATAACATCCGAGAATATATTTTAAATAATCCCCAGCGTTGGGCAGATGATCCAGAAAAGCCACAACATAATTCTGATATTAAATATTTCCTGTTTGATATCCCTTTTTAATTAAAAATCCTGTGTGATTTCATCAATATCAATTCGCGTGAAGATGCCACACATAGTAGGGGCACGGCAATGCCGTGCCCTGATAATAAATATGTGTAATGCGTCGAGTTACGGCTTTTTATTTGCCAAATTATACTTAACCTCGATTTCAAAATTACTTTCCGCCGACCCTTCAGTTAAAAACGGAATGCCAGTTTTCCCACCCAGCTTGATGCCAAACTTAACTGTTACCTCCTCAGCGTCAGGTAAATTCTTGAATGCACCAACAGCTAACTTGGCATAATTACGAATTCTGCCCTGAAATTCTTGAATGTTTAGCGTGGGTAAACCATCACGGTATCCCGGTTCCTCTTCCTCTGGAATCTCAGGAGCGGTATTTGATTCTACATAGATTTCGTACTCTTGATCGTCTTCTTTGATAATTAAACGTTGCACTTCTGACATAATAGCCTCAGTTACTCTTGAAGTTATTCTTAGTAAGATTAGGCCAAAACGGATGCCAGGTTAGATTATATGGCTAGATATGCATTGGTGTTGGGAATTGCTAAATATGACAATTTCACCAACCTACCAAAGGCTGTCAATGATGCTGAACACATCGCCCAACTGCTGCGCGAACAAGGTAGATTCGATGTTCAGCCTTTACCTGGCAAGTTAATCGAGAGTGAGAATCGCTGGCAAATCACACCTGATAAAAAGTTAACTGGTAAAGAACTCGGACAAGCACTGAGAATATTTTTGTTAGAAAAAGCCAAAGGTGCGGAGGCATTAATTTATTTTGCCGGACATGGATTTGAAGCACCCAGCCTGACAGGTGAAGCCAAAGGGTATTTGGCAACATCAGATTGTAACAAGGATGGGCAAAATGCGATCGCCTTTGATGACTTCAACACTTTAATCAGTAAATCTCAACTCAGCAGCTTAGTAGTATTGCTGGACTGCTGCTATGCTGGGTCTTTTCTGGAAAGAAGTTTTATCAACTCTGGTTTCTCTATTTTCAACAGCAAACAAGACTACAGCTTAATTACAGCCTCTCGTGCCTTTGAAAGAGCGCGGGAAGATGCCGAAGGTGGGATTTTCACCAAAGCAATTCTCAAAGGACTTGCTGAAGATAAAGCTGATGAAGCTACCGGGGAAATTAATGTCAACGACTTGATAAGCTTTGTATCGCGGGAACTCAAGGAAACTGGACAAGAAGCAATTTACATGGGTGGCGGTAGGTCAATTCCTTTGGTTTGGTATCCACCGAAGAATCCGGTAGCGGTTGGGGTGGTGAGTGAAGAATCTCCCTATCGGGGATTACAAGCTTTTGACAAAGAACACGCCAAGTTCTTTTTTGGTCGGCAAAAAGTAGTTAGCTTAATTCAACAAAAACTCACTCAAGCTAACTTTATTCCGATCATTGGCGCTTCGGGGAGTGGTAAATCTTCCGTAGTACGGGCAGGTTTAATTCCAGTGTTAGAAAAAAATGGTTGGCGAATCTTAGAACCAATTTTGCCTGGAATTCAACCTTTAGCAGAGTTAAAACGAGCCTTTACACAGTTATTTGAACGCACGGAAATTAGGGAAATCTCGGCTCTCATTGACACAGAAGGTTTATCTCCAGTAATTTCTAGGCTGACTGGTTCTGAGCGTTGCTTGTTGGTGGTAGATCAATTTGAAGAGATTTTTACCCTTGGTTCTCAGGAAGAAGAAAGACAGCGATTCATTGAGTTGTTAACCCAAGTTTCTGAAGGGCGGTTAGCAATTGTCACCACGATGCGAGCTGATTTTCTGGAATACTGTTTGAAATATAAATCGCTGACACAACTAATTCAGGAAC
Organism: Nostoc sp.; assembly: GCF_036917275.1. Taxonomy (GTDB): domain Bacteria; phylum Cyanobacteriota; class Cyanobacteriia; order Cyanobacteriales; family Nostocaceae; genus Nostoc. The sequence goes on along the minus strand of NZ_JBALDF010000022.1, from coordinate 48,654 downwards.
AGGCTGTGTATATGCCGCCATTACTAGGGGCAGAATTAGAAGAAGCGATCGAATCCCCAGCCAACTTACAAGGTTATCAGTTACAAAGAGGTTTACTCGGAACGATCCGGCAAGAAGTAGTGGGGCAAGAGAAAGGCTGCTTACCTCTGTTGCAGTTTGCGCTGACTGAACTTTGGGAACAGCGCGATAAACAAACTCACCAGTTAACAATTGCTAAGTTTAACGAACTTGGTGGAGTCATTGGGGCATTGGAGCGTCATGCAGAAAAGCTGTATGTAAGTTTTACAGAGCAGCCGCAAGCGTGGGTAAAGCGAATTTTCTTAAAATTGGTGCGTACTGGTGCAGAAGGTAAGGATACCCGACAGCGACAACCAAAACAGGAATTGTTAAGTCTTGCTGGTGAAAACCCAGATGAGCAGCAAGTGATAAAACAAGTTATAGAAAAGCTGATCCAAGGACGCTTAATAGTAATTGACACAGAAGCCAGAGAAGAAGTTTGGATTGATTTAGCCCATGAAGCCTTAATTGATGGTTGGCGGAGGTTGCGAGAATGGCGACAACAAGATCGAGACTTGCGGCTGTTGAGTGATAGATTAGCAGATGTTTTCCAAGAATGGTTGCACAAGGAAGAAGATGAAAAATACCTCATGCCAAGAGGATTGTTCGCAGAGGTGCAAAAAAATTGGGAAAAGTTAAAGCCTGATTTATCATCTCCAACCCAGAAATTTTATCAGCGCAGCCTTGCTTATGAAGAAGAACGGAGTGCCGAACGGCAATTTGTTCTCCAAGACAGCATTAAAAAATCTTTGCAAGAGAAAATAGCAACTATCAAGAACATACTCCCTGTCCAACCCCTCAAAGCTTCGGTTATGGCAATACAAGTCATAGGTGAGAATCTGGAGAAAATGCCGGAGCAAATTCTCACTCCAGTTCAGAATAGCCTGCAACAAGCGATGGAGGTCTTAATTCCTTTCCGTGGTCATCAGGGTGGAGTCATTTCTATCGCCATTAGCCCGGATGGGCAGACGATTGTCAGTGGCGGTGAAGACGGCACAGTGCGGTTGTGGAACTTCCAAGGTCAGCCCTTGGCTGAACCCTTCCGTGGTGATCAGGGTAGGGTCAATTCTGTCGCCATTAGCCCGGATGGGCAGACGATTGTCAGTGGCAGTGTTGATGGCACTGTGCGGTTGTGGAATCTCCAAGGTCTGCCCTTGGCTGAACCCTTCCGTGGTCATCAGGGTGGGGTCTATTCTGTCGCCATTAGCCCGGATGGGCAGACGATTGTCAGTGGCAGTGTTGATGGCACAGTGCGGTTGTGGAATTTCCAAGGTCTGCCCTTGGCTGAACCCTTCCGTGGTGATCAGGGTGGGGTCTATTCTGTCGCCATTAGCCGGGATAGGCAGACGATTGTCAGTGGCAGTGTTGATGGCACTGTGCGGTTGTGGAATTTCCAAGGTCTGCCCTTGGCTAAACCCTTTGGTGGTGATCAGGGTGGGGTCAGTTCTGTCGCCATTAGCCCGGATGGGCAGACGATTGTCAGTGGCGGTTATGACGGCACAGTGCGGTTGTGGAATTTCCAAGGTCTGCCCTTGGCTGAACCCTTCCGTGGTGATCAGGGTTGGGTCAGTTCTGTCGCCATTAGCCGGGATAGGCAGACGATTGTCAGTGGCGGTGAAGACGGCACAGTGCGGTTGTGGAATTTCCAAGGTCTGCCCTTGGCTGAACCCTTCCGTGGTGATCAAGGTTGGGTCTATTCTGTCGCCATTAGCCCGGATGGGCAGACGATTGTCAGTGGCGGTGTTGACGGCACTGTGCGGTTGTGGAACCTGCAAGGTCAGACCTTAGCTGAACCTTTCCGTGGTCATCAGGATAGAATCTATTCTGTTGCCATCAGCGCAGATGGGCAGACGATTGTCAGTGGCGGTGAAGACGGTACAGTGCGGTTGTGGAATCTCCAAGGTCTGCCCTTGGCTGAACCCTTCCGTGGTCATCAGGATAGGGTCTATTCTGTCGCCATCAGCCGAGATAGGCAGACGATTGTCAGTGGCGGTTTTGACGGCACTGTGCGCTTGTGGAATCTCCAAGGCCTGCCCTTGGCTGAACCCTTCCGTGGTCATCAGGGTGGAGTCATTTCTGTCGCCATCAGCCGGGATGGGCAGACGATTGTCAGTGGCAGTGTTGACGGCGCTGTGCAGTTGTGGAATCTCCAAGGTCTGCCCTTGGCTGAACCCTTCCGTGGTCATCAGCATTGGGTCTATTCTGTCACCATCAGTGCGGATGGGCAGACGATTGTCAGTGGCGGTGTTGACGGCACTGTGCGCTTGTGGAATCTCCAAGGTCTGCCCTTGGCTGAACCCTTCCGTGGTCATCAGGATAAAATCTATTCTGTCGCCATTAGCGCGGATGGGCAAACGATTGTCAGTGGCGGTGATGACGGCACTGTGCGCTTGTGGAATCTCCAAGGTCTGCCCTTGGCTGAACCCTTCCGTGGTCATGAGGGTGGGGTCAATTCTGTCGTCATCAGCCGGGATGGGCAGACGATTGTCAGTGGCGGTAGTGACGGCACTGTGCGCTTGTGGAATCTCCAAGGTCTGCCCTTGGCTGAACCCTTCTGTGGTCATGAGGGTGTAGTCTATTCTGTCGCCATCAGCCGGGATGGGCAGACGATTGTCAGTGGCGGTCTTGACGGCACTGTGCGATTGTGGCAAGCTGACTGGCGTGGATGGTTACAAGTCTGCTGTGACAGGTTGCGTTACCATCCCATCTTCACCAATCCGCAAACTGAGGAGGCAAAAGCCGCCTGCGAAGTCTGCCGTAAATATGTTTGGAGTAAAGAAGAAGTTAAAAGCGAGGATTAATCAGAAGGAAACAGGATAAATAAACCTTTAATCTTCAATGTTGAAGCTCAGAACTCCAGTTTTCATCTTCAGAACTCGGCAATTCGACCTTTTTACTCGGCAGTCCCATCTTTTTACTCAGCAGTTCGACCTTTGAACTCGGAACTTCGACCTTTTTACTCAGCAGTTCGACTTTTGAACTCGAAACTTCGACCTTTTTACTTAGCAGTTCGACCTTTGAACTCGAAACTTCGACCTTTTTACTCGAAACTCCGACCTTTTTACTCGAAACTCCGACCTTTTTACTCGGAACTCCGACCTCTGAACTGCAAGTAATATCTTAAACTTCCGGTTCGACTCCCAAGGCTCTTAACTGGGCTGCTAATTGTTCTGCACGCTGACGTTCTTGTTCTGCACGCTCTTGAGCAGCATTTTTCTCTTGCTGTACTTTTGCTGCTAACTCCGAACCCCACAACAATAACTCTCCATTTTCATTCCACCAACGCAACCAATAACCTGTGCGATTTTCTCGCTCTCCCTGCCAAATGCCTAAAAGTCCGTCACTATCGGGGTAGATGACCTCTGGCTGGGTCAGCGGTTGGATTTGCGATACCATAGCTTCACCCTCAGAAGGATTTAAATCGGGATGCTTCCAAATTAGCAGACTCTTAAGGATGTCTGCGGGATGAATCTGGAGGAATAACTATCTATAACAGTACGATTGTTCTACTATAAACTGATTAAAGATAGTATTATTAAGGACTGTTTCACAGGAAACTCCCTCTTCGCCCCCCAATATGTCAGACAAACAGCTAGCAGCATCCTTGAATGGACATCTTCCCTACCCCAGCCACAACAGCCAGAATACCATTCGGATTCGGGGTGCTAGGCAGCATAATCTGAAAAATATTGACTTAGAATTGCCACGCGATCGCCTGATTGTCTTTACTGGCGTTTCTGGTTCTGGTAAGTCTTCTCTCGCCTTTGACACCATTTTTGCTGAAGGGCAACGTCGCTACGTGGAATCCCTCAGCGCCTACGCACGGCAATTTTTAGGACAACTGGATAAGCCGGATGTGGAAGCGATTGAAGGCTTAAGTCCAGCAATTTCCATTGACCAAAAGTCAACGTCTCATAACCCTCGTTCCACTGTGGGTACAGTGACGGAGATTTACGACTATTTGCGGCTGTTGTTTGGTCGAGCTGGCGAACCCCATTGTCCCATATGCGATCGCTGTATTGCACCCCAGACAATCGATGAGATGTGCGATCGCATCATAGAATTACCAGATCGCACCCGCTTCCAAATTCTTGCACCCGTTGTTAGAGGGAAAAAAGGCACACACCGTAAGCTTTTGTCAAGTCTGGCTTCTCAAGGTTTTGTCCGCGTGCGGATCAATGGCGAGATCCGCGAACTGTCAGATTCCATTGAATTGGATAAAAATTTTACCCACAGCATCGAAGTGGTAATTGACCGCTTGGTGAAAAAGGCTGATATTCAGGAGCGTTTGGTTGATTCCCTGTCTACGTGTCTCAAGCAATCGGGTGGGATTGCAGCCATTCTGGTGAGTCTACTTGGTGACGACGGACAAGAAAAAGAAGAAGAATTAGTATTTTCAGAAAACTTTGCTTGTCCAGAACATGGCGCGGTAATGGAGGAACTATCGCCGCGATTGTTCTCCTTTAACTCACCTTATGGTGCTTGTCCGCACTGTCATGGAATCGGGACTTTAAGAAGATTTGCGCCAGACTTGATCATACCTGACCCAGAAGCCCCAGTTTATGCTGCGATCGCGCCTTGGTCAGAAAAAGATAATTCTTATTATCTGGAATTACTCTATAGCGTGGGACAGATTTATAGGTTTGAGTTACAGACAAATTGGAGCAAGCTGACAGGAGAACAACAACAAATTATTTTGTATGGAGACAAAGATGAACAAGCCGCAGAGGCACAGAGGAAACAGAGTTTTAAAGGTGCTATTCCAATTTTGCAACGGCAGTATGAGGGTGGTTCTGAATTAGTTAAGCAAAAATTAGAGCAGTATTTAATTGATCAACCGTGTGAGGTTTGTCAGGGAAAACGGTTAAAACCGGAAGCTTTAGCGGTGAAGTTGGGACAATATGGAATTTTAGAATTAACTGGAGTATCAATTCGAGATTGTCGAGAGAGAATTGAGCAATTAAAGTTGAGCGATCGCCAGTTGCAAATTGCTGATTTAGTCCTGAGAGAAATCAAAGCTAGATTGCAGTTTTTGTTAGATGTAGGTTTAGATTACCTCACCCTTGACCGTCCCGCCATGACCCTTTCTGGTGGCGAAGCCCAACGAATTCGTCTAGCAACACAAATTGGTTCTGGTTTAACAGGAGTTCTCTACGTTTTAGATGAACCGAGTATTGGTTTGCATCAACGAGATAATGGCAGATTGCTTAAAACCTTAACTAAATTACGGGATTTGGGTAATACATTAATTGTCGTTGAGCATGATGAAGAAACAATTCGTGCAGCTAACTACATAGTTGATATTGGCCCTGGTGCAGGAATTCACGGCGGAAATATTGTCGCCCAAGGTGATTTTCCGGCGTTATTAGCAGCAGAAGATTCCTTGACGGGTGCATATTTATCAGGAAGACGGGTAATTACCACACCAGCAGAACGTCGAGAAGGAAATGGGCGCAGTTTGGGAATTAAAAATGCCCATCGCAACAATTTACAAAATATAGATGTAGACATTCCATTAGGTAAACTTGTCTCTATTACTGGCGTGTCTGGTTCTGGTAAATCTACGCTGATTAACGAATTACTATATCCATCTCTGCAACACCATTTAACTAAGAAAGTTCCTTTACCGAGACATTTGGATAAAATTCAGGGATTGAATGCGATTGATAAAGCGATCGTTATCGATCAATCTCCCATTGGACGCACACCACGTTCTAACCCTGCAACTTACACAGGAATTTTCGATGCGATCCGGGATGTATTTTCTCAAACAGTAGAAGCGAAAGCTAGGGGCTACAAACCCGGGCAATTTTCCTTCAACGTTAAAGGTGGACGTTGCGAAGCTTGTAGTGGACAGGGTGTGAATGTGATTGAAATGAACTTTCTCCCAGATGTTTACGTGCAATGCGAAATTTGTAAAGGTGCAAGATACAACCGCGAAACTTTACAAGTGAAGTACAAAGATAAGTCTATTTCTGATGTTCTGAGAATGACAGTTGAGGAAAGTTTAGACTTTTTCCAGAATATACCCAAAGCGATCGCGCGTTTGCAAACTTTATTTGATGTCGGCTTGGGTTATGTCCAACTAGGACAACCTGCGACTACCTTATCTGGTGGTGAAGCGCAACGGGTGAAATTGGCAACAGAACTATCTCGACGCGCCACAGGTAAGACACTTTATTTAATCGATGAACCGACAACAGGGTTATCTTTTTACGATGTCCATAAATTATTGGATGTGTTGCAAAGATTAGTAGATAAAGGCAATTCAATATTAGTAATTGAACACAACTTAGATGTAATTCGTTGTTCTGATTGGGTAATAGATTTGGGGCCAGAAGGTGGCGACAAAGGCGGAGAATTGATTGCTGTGGGTACACCAGAGGAAGTTGCAAAAAATCCCAGGTCTTATACTGGGCAATATTTGCAGCAAGTTTTGAAACAGTATCCGGCAATTAAATCTTAGTCTTTTCCAAGTAATTTGCATTGCATAAAACTAAAGAATCTTATCTCTAATTTTTATGCCTAGTTTGAGAATATTTAATTTTTGAATGTTGTATTGCAGTATAGGTGAGTTAATTGTGCATTAGCTAAATTACCTAAGCCACCATCTTGTTTTCTTGTTTTGTGATCTATAGATATAGAGTGACTGTGAAGATAGCCACCACAGATTTTACATCTTTGAACTTTAGGTAAAGCATCTCTGATAAAAGCTGCTGCTTTGGTTTCTCGTGAAAAAGTTTTACTTTGAGTTTCACTTGTGTTAACTCTAGGTTTCATTTTTAAGGAACCAAAAGTTTTTTCGGCTATGATTTCCTTCATAACATTTTTTTTATCTACACCTTGTGTTAATTTATCAACTATTGTTAAATAAAAATCTTTAACCTTTTCTCGTGCCTTGACTGCACTACTTTTACTTACAATTTGTGGAACTATATCATCATGTTGCCAAATCACAAATTCAAAATCTTTTCTGCATTTTATAAATTTATCATAAGATTTATTTTTTGCTAAATGTAATACCAAGCTAACAACACTATAAAATGAACCTACTCTATATCGACTATCACAAGTATAGAAATATACGAGCGGATGAAGTCCAAGAGATGAAGGATCATTAGCATTTATTCTCTGGGCTAATTTTTGACAATTCGTTAAGAATTTTACAGTATTTTCTCCTGTTGGATCATCATTCAAATCAAGTTCATTTTCTACTTCTATATTGTTAACTATATTGACGAATTCTAAGATAAATTCATTTTTCTGTGAAGTTGATAGATTTCCTACCATTGGAACATCTGTAGTTTTTATAGGATTTTTAAGCTTAGGCTCAAAAATCAGTTGATGTATTTCTTGAGCTAGTTTTTCAATTTTGTCTTGTTTATCTTGTGAGAACTCTGACCAATATTTATGACCATTACCACTTCTCATAATTGCACGAGCAGCAACACCATTAGGTTTATTCCTAGCCTTTAATAAACGCATTTCAGTTGGACTAATAGGTGCTGCTTTTTGATTAATGTTAAAAAATGAATCTGCTGCTTTAGATGCATCACCACCAACCCACTGAAGTTGGATACCCAAACTACCCAAATTTCTTGCTCTCTCAAGTGTTTTTTGATCTATTTTGTCTAGGTGCTGTGTTGATAATTCATAATCTTGGTAAGAGCCTATCTTATTCTTAATTAGTGTTCTAACTTCCTGACCAGCATTTTTTTGTTCTTCTGTGATGTATGCATCATAAAATTTATTGGAAATATCTCTATCGCCATAATCATCATTTATCCAGGCTATTAAAGCACTTAGCCTATGTGAGCCATCAATTACGAAAAAATAACCACTATTACTTCTCCAAAGAATAACAGCCGGTATTAAATCACCATCTAAAAAACTTTCAATAAAATCACATATTTTCTGAGCATCCCACTCATTGGTTTCTCGTTGAAAATCGGGTTTTCGTAAAAATGGATAGAAAAAATCTTTTTGCTCCAAATTACGAATTTGTATCATAGGAATATTACTGAGTATAATTTGAGATTGCTGTCCTTGAACCTCAAATGCTTCTCTAGGTATAAGTGCATCTAGGCTAACTTTTGGGCTATCTTTTACCATCTCCGCTACTCTTTAAGTATAAAATTGGTCTAGTAATTTATTATACATTACAAATATTACAATTTTTATAAGGCAAATCGTTGGGATGTAACTAAACGTAAGTTCAAGGAAACTAAAAAACGCCAAGAGGCAGTGCAGGCAAATATTTTGGGTAAATATCAATCGAGTTTTTTTGGGAAAAACAGCTAATTAGCCATCTCTCCCCTTTGCCAAAACTGCTTTAAAATCTCGCCTGGTTTACGATCCCATGTGTCGATATGCTCGTATATAAAATTATCTTGGTTTAATTTATACGTTGAATAGCCATTAAAAAGCAAACCTGCTTTCCAAGGAACCCGCAACGCTCCCCGCACTGTCCACTTTGCTAAAATCGTATCTTCGGCTGACTGAGAAACTTCATGCACATCAAAGTAAATTTGGGTAAAAAACAGCCGAGCGTGAAATCGTAATGTCCAAAATATAATGCGATAGTTAAATTTATATTTGAATGTATTTACTGGGTCTTTAAAGTAGATATCGTCTGTATAAATGTCATAAGAAATATCTTTTTTAAAAAGTGTTGGTAAATCTTCTTTTAAAGTTTTAATTACTTGTTCTACCGATAATTGAGATTCCACGCGCATTTTTCCTTAAAAAATCTTTTTTAACAACCGTTGGCAAATTGAAGATGTTCTCTTGTTACTCACGCTATCCGTACTCAAATCAGACAGAGTAGGAAATGATGCAGATTTAGCATAAGGGCCATTTCGCAAAACTTTAGCTAAGGTATTGTTATTCTCGCGCAAACCTTCGTAAAAAAAGAATACCTCTCCTTGAATACCAAGTTGGCGATTGTATTCAATTGCCTGCACTAAATATTCTGGACTAATACAATAACTACCAAGCTTCATCAAAATTCCCGGTGCTAACTTTGGCAATGTTGCATCTGTGAACTGTTGGTTTACTAGTTTATCAGCGATCGCCTGATAACTCCTAAAGTCACGGCGGTAAATCTGCGGCTGAATCATATCAACTATTCCCCGCTTCAGCCATGCGGGCGAGTCTTGCAGATATTCCCGGAATGCCCAATCATGAATATTAGGTGCGATCGCTACTAGCAAGTTAGGATTAACTGCTTTCACCTCCCGGTAGAGACGCGCCAACAACTCAGTGAGAATATCTGCCCGCCACTGTAACCATTGTCTGTCTTTGGGGTTCTGTGGCGGATTATGATTAAATTGCTGATGATAACGTGCTACAGTTACTTGATCATAACCACCTTCACAGGGGAATGCTGGGAAGCGATCGTCACCTTGAATACCATCCACATCGTAATTTTTCACAACCTCCAGCACCAAGTTCAACAAGAATTCCTGCACCTGCGGGTTTAATGCATTCAACCAGTCAAAGCCATTTTTATTCAGTAAGTTGCCCTTACAATCACGAGCAGCCCATTCCGGTTTTTTCTGTAGAAGTATACCACCATTCAAATTGTAGGAACTGGCAAAACCGTATTCAAACCAAGGAATTACTTTCAACCCAACTCGCCGCGCCTCAACTACCACTTCTTCTAAAGGGTCGCGGCCTACAGACATCGGGTCAATTTCGACTCCAAATGTCTGCTGCATTGTTTGACTAGGATATAAAGTTACTGCCTTGTTCCAAACAACGGGGAATACCACATTAAATCCTGTCTCGGCAAGCAAATCCATCGCCTCAGCAATGCGTTGTTTTGACCTGAGAACTTTACTATCAGTAGTGGTCAGCCAGATACCACGTGTTTCTATTATTGCCATTTCTATAAATTGAAATTCTCGGCGCTGCACTATCTAAACATTGATTAGCCAACGATACCGCGCCTGTATTATTGTGTAAATCCCATAGGCAACTAAACCTAGTGCCACAATACCCAAAAGCCATGCTTGTCCCAATGATAGCACTGGACTTTATTTACCAAAGTCAAATTAGTAGAGTGCCGTGACTTAAAAGTTCATTCTTTAGGTAGTCGTAAGTCAATGGCAGAACTTGTTTAAATTAAAAAATATTCAAAATAAACAACAATTAGTAAATATAGTTAATGGCTGTAATCGAGTTCCAAAATTTACCTAATCCACACCAGTGTCAAAAAACTAAACTGCCCAACTTAGGGCTAGTTTGCATCACTTCTGACAAACAAGTGCGCTTTCGGACAATGACGCGCACACGTTACTTAAAACTTTCCCTTATTGAACGTGAAAGCGCCCTGAGTGAACTGTATCGGCATAACTTACAACGCTTGCATGACGCCCTCTCGTTTTGTCAGCAGAATCAAATTCAGCTGTATCGGATGTCTTCTAATTTATTTCCTCTAAGTGACTTAGAAGACGAAATCGGTGCAAATATATTAGAGGCAATGAGCGCTGATTTAGCAATAATTGGTCAACGAGCAAATGCATTGAGTATAAGAATGGTGTTGCATCCAGATCAATTTGTAGTGTTGAGTTCTGATTCTTCCTCAGTGGTACAAGCAAGTATCAATAATCTAGCAGGACATTCCCACACACTTGATTTACTGGGCTTACCGCGATCGCCTTGGTCATTGATGAATATTCATGGTGGCAAATCTCAACGTGCTGAACAACTAGTAAAAGTAATTTCCGAACTACCAGAAAATATCAAAAGCCGCTTGACTCTAGAAAATGATGAATATGCTTATAACGCTAATGAAATTTTAGCAGTATGTCAGCAAGCTGGCGTGCCGATGGTATTTGATGCCCATCACCATATTTGCCACGAAAATTTAGATAGCTACGATCATCCGAGTGTAGCATCCATGTTTTATGCAGCGCAAGAAACTTGGACAAATCCAGATTGGCAATTAGTCCATATTTCCAATGGTGAACAAGCTTTCAATGACAGAAAACACAGCGACTTGATTACCGATATGCCCAACGTCTACCACCAAGCACCGTGGATCGAAGTCGAAGCCAAACAAAAAGAAAAAGCGATCGCATATTTGCGCTCTTGGTGGTTAATGAAAAATAATTGTATTTAAATTAACACGAAGTTTTTTAATTTGTCACTGTACATTACTATCATAATACTGTCTTCCAATAGATGTGAGGCTGCTCAAAATAATATTACACTTATTAAGTGCAGTATGATTATTTAGTATTTGATAATGTTGATATTTGATTAATTATGTCTTTAATAGAAAGTTATTGGAAACACGATTATATAATTACTAATGGGGTGAAACTACACTACGTTACCCAAGGTGAAGGCCCCTTAATGTTGATGCTGCATGGTTTTCCTGAGTTTTGGTACTCTTGGCGGCATCAAATACCAGAATTTGCCCAAGATTTTAAAGTTGTTGCCCTTGACTTGCGTGGCTATAACGATAGTGATAAACCAAATGAGCAATCAGCTTATGTAATGGATGAGTTTATCAAAGATGTTGAGGGAGTAATTAAAGGATTAGGATACCAAAAATGTGTTTTAGTTGGACATGATTGGGGCGGTGCGATCGCGTGGAATTTCGCCTATGCTCACCCCGAAATGGTAGAACAATTAATTATTCTTAACCTGCCTCATCCTGCCAAATTTGCCCAAGGTTTACGTACTCCCCAACAGTTGCTGCGTAGTTACTACGTATTTGTCTTTCAACTACCGTGGGTACCAGAATTACTTTTACAATCTTCAGACTACCAAGCAATTGAAACAGCTTTTAAAGGTACAGCAGTTAACAAAAGTGCTTTCACCAAAGCGGATATTGACGCTTATAAAAATGCTGCTGCTAAACGCGGTGCCCTCACAGCAATGTTGAACTACTACCGCAATATTTTTCAACAGAGAATACTAAATCCAAGTTGGGGCGTTCTGGAAGTGCCAACACTGATGATTTGGGGAGAAAATGACACTGCACTCGGCAAGGAACTAACCTACGACACCGCAGCCTATGTCAGGGACTTTCAAATCAAATACATTCCCAATTGTGGCCATTGGGTGCAGCAAGAACAGCCAGAGTTAGTTAATCAGCATATGCGAGAATTTTTGAGGACTTAAGCTAATAGTATTTGCTAAAAAGTATAAATACTTATCAAATTAGCCAAATTATGGCGAGTAGTGTAAGCTTTTAAAAAAATTTAACAGTGATTTAACACTGGCAGTTTTTTAGGGTTTATCGAGTAAAAATCGCCAAAAATCAGAATTAATGGCATTTGTGATCTCACTTTTATCCTTGTTTCATATCACAACCAACTTGTGAAGGCATAGATTGACCTCACAAAGTTTAGTGAGATAATAGAGTTGTGAGGGACAGAACGGACGCAACTTGATTATTAAAGGGGGAAAATTATGAAACTCCAGCTATTAGCGGCCATGGCCTTAGCAACTCCCCTATTTTTCGCTAGCTCGGTTAGAGCCGAGAATCCGCAGGACTTACAAAAACTGCTTTCAACTGGGGAATGTGTCCAGTGTAATCTATCGGGAGCTAACCTCAGTGGCGCTCATTTAATTGGTGCTGACTTGAGAGGCTCAAAGCTGCAAGGAGCTAACCTTGTAGGGGCTAACCTCGAAGGTGCTGACTTAACTGGTGCAAACTTAGCAGGTGCTAACTTAACATCAGCTTACGTAACCAATGTGAATTTGAAGCAAACCAATCTCAACGGAGTAAATTTTACTCGCGCGACGATTCACGATTCTAATGTGTATAAAGCATCAATGAATGATCTCAATCTCACTGGTGCTGAAATATTTAACACTGGAATCGGGATTGGTGGAGAAGATGCCGAGATTCCCGATTGGAAATAGGCTGAACATAGTAGGCAGGTTAAAATAAACACAACATAGGTTTTTGCGGGTTTTAAATCAGAGAAACTGGTTTTTTGCCAGCATGATCCTTAAAATCTGCCTAAACAAAAATAAAAAATGAACCCCTTCTGCCTAGTAATCACTTTACTATAATCAAAGCAGAGGGGGTTTCTTATTGAAATTGAGCCGATATCTCCCTAACCCTCCTTAAAAAGGAGCGAACTAGAGCAAGCCTTTTTAACGCCTTATTCAACATCTTTTAAAGTAGTTGTGTAATCAAATCAGCAGCCCAAAACATATCCTATAATCTTAACCAACCCCACCATCAGGTCTGGCAGGTTGGAAAACCATGTCTAGCTAAGGATTGTTTAGAAAGATTTGATACGAGTAGAGACGTTGCAATGCAACGTCCCTACAGAAGTGTTGTTTAGTTTACAGCAGCACTGACTAAACCATTATGCCTGAGCAAAGCGATCGTACTTGGTTCACGACCTCGGAAAGTTTTAAACACCTCCATTGGATGCTGACCACCACCGAGTGCCAGCACCGTATCCCGATAACGCTGACCTGTAGCTTTTATAGCTTCTTCATCTTCTAGCCCAGCTTCTTCAAAAGCGGCAAAAGCATCAGCACTCAGTACCTCAGCCCACTTATAGCTGTAGTAGCCTGCTGCGTAACCACCCTCAAAAATATGTCCAAAAGCACATAAAATTGAATCTTCTGGAAGTGGTGGTAAAACCATAGTAGTCTTAGCTATGCGATGACGCACATCTGACGGAGTTTCATTACTACCAGGGCGATAACGGTAGTGTAGTTCTAAATCAAGACTGCTCAGGTGGATCTGCCGCAACATGGCACTACCACTCATATAATTACGCGCCGCTAGCAGCTTTTGATAGTAATGCTCCGGTAGGGCTTCACCAGTTTCGTAATGCTTCGCCATTCCAAACAAAGTGGGTCGCTCATAACACCAGTTTTCCATAAATTGACTAGGTAGTTCCACTGCATCCCACTCCACGTTATTGATGCCTGCGGCTCCGGGATAGTCAACCTTAGTGAGCAGATGGTGCAATCCATGACCAAACTCGTGGAACAAAGTCTCTACTTCATAGAAAGTCATCAAACTAGGTTTACCATCTACGGGAGGACTTTGATTACACACCAAATAAGCTACAGGTAAGCGAATGGTAGTGACACCATTTTCAGTGATTTTACCCCGATTGATGCACACATCCATCCAAGCACCACCGCGTTTCTCCGCTGGACGGCTGTAGGGGTCTAAGTAGAAATAGGCTATGGGAGAACCAGTTTCATCAGCAATTTGGAAATAACGGACATCCTCATGCCATACTGGCGCTTGACCATCGGCAGAGGTGACAGTGACGCCAAACAGCCGCTTGACTAGTCCAAATAAGCCGTCTAACACTTGGGGAAGGGGAAAGTAGGGACGCAATTCTTCAGCGGTAAAGGCAAATTTTGCTTCTCGTTGGCGTTCTGCCCAAAAGCTGATATCCCAGTGTTTTAAATCCGTAGCTTCTGCTGCTCCCTGTGCCGCGGCAAAAGCTTTGAGTTCTGCCAAGTCTTTGACAGCAGCATCATAACTAGCGCGGCGTAGTTCTTCTAACAGGGCGTTGACTGCCTCAACGTTGGGAGCCATTTTACTAGCTAGGCTTAATTGAGCAAAACTTTTAAAGCCTAGTATATCTGCGAGTTCTTGGCGCAACTTCAAAATGCGCTCAATTAAGGGGTTGTTATCTAAATCGCCACCAGAAGCGCGGGTGATATAAGCTTTGTAGAGCTTTTGGCGCAAATCTCGACGGGTGCTGTGCTGCATGAAAGGGCCATAGCTGGGGAAGTCTAAAGTAATCCGCCAGGGGCCATTTTCAAGTGTGGCGTTGCTTTCGCCAGCTGCACGAGCACCTTGGGCTGCTAAACTCACTAAGCTTGGTGGTAAACCGTCAATTTCCGCTTGTGTTGTTAGGGTTAGGCTGAAGGCTTTAGTGGCATCAAGTACGTGGTTAGAGAATTTGGTAGAAAGTTCTGCTAACTCCATCTGTATGGCGTTGAAACGCTCTCTTGCCTCTCCTTCTAAGCCAACACCAGAAAGTTCAGCATCTCGAATCGCGGCTTCTACAATGCGCTGTTGAGCTAATTCTAAAGTTGCCCAACTATCACTGGTACGGAGTGCCTTAAAAGCATTATAGATGGGTTGGCTTTGACCGAGCTTGTTGATAAACTGTACGACTAGTGGCTGTACGATTTCATGAGCTTCGCGCAGTTCGGGGCTATTTTTAACACCCATTAAATGATTCACCACCCCCCAACTCCAGGTAAGCTGTTCAGTCAGCTTTTCTAAGGGTTCTACTAAACCACTCCAAGTCGGCTCTACATTAGCCTCTAAGGTGGCAAGCTGCTGGTCAAGTTCTGCCAGCAACTGATTGAAGGCTGGTACTACTCGTTCTGGTTTAATCTCTGCAAAGGGAGGTAAACCAACGCCTTGGAGTAGGGGATTGTCGGAAATAATAGTACTTGCACTCATGGTTTTGTGTGAACTGCGGATGAATAAAAATCAATAATGATTTTTATTTATATATCTTCTAATGTAGCGATCGCTGTGCTAAATAGTCTTGTCATTCTGGCAATATAGCAAAAAAAACGAGAGTTACTCAGAAAATTATCTTGATACAGCTATTTTGTTTGGTTTGTGAACGATACCTGACAGGTAACAGTTCCAGAAATATCAGCGAAAGTCTCTGAAATAATATAATCATGCACTCATCCTCTCAACCAGTTAGCTAATTATGATTAGCCTCTTACCCAGTTCTCAACCAATAGAAGTATTTTACCCAAGCTCGGATGGTGAACCTTTAGCAGAAAGTTATGTTCACTTATATGCTTTACTGGCAACTTTAATCGCTTGGTGTTGACCCTGATACTATTTAGCCATAGATTTGCGATCACTCTTAGCGGGTGCTTCGCATGATCGCAGAGTCCATTCACCTACCTCAACCTGACCAAAGGCGATCGCTAAAAAAGATCATAACGTATTATGTCAAACAGGTAGCTCATTCGCCAGTATGGGCGTTACCCTGAAAGCACAGTTTCAGTCCAAGAATCCCACGCTTTCAAGGCGTGAGAGTGTCCAATTAACTTAGCGTGATCAACCGTTTCTGCCGAACCGAGAAGGGAGGCTCTACTTTTATGATTTTATTTGGCAACTCATCTTTTTACTCGTAAAATCGAAGACAAGATCAAGGTCAGTAGAAAAGAGTCCCTAAATTAATGAGTACGTTAATCAGTCACAGTGGAAGATCTATTATTAAATTTCAGATGGTAGATCGGATAAATGATATCGTTTGGCAGGCTCACCAAGGTAGCGTTGCTGCGATTATTCAGCTATTGAACGAAAAGCTAGCCAAGTCTGGTGTCAGAACTAGAGCCATTTTTTCTAATGGTGTCTTACAACTTCTGTGCGAGGCGGCTAGGGTAGAGCAACTTGAGCAATCTCCCCTAGTAGAACAAATCCAGCAAATTCTTGAGTCCATCGCCCCGCGTCACATTCGCCTAGTCAATATCAACAGTCGGATTGTTCGAGAACAACAATTACTTTGGTTAAAGGAAATAGATAGCGATCGCGATAACCAACTGCTTTGGTCACAGGAAATTACATTAATTCAGCCCAATATTCTAAAGCAACTAATTAAAGATTTCACAGAAGCTCAAGCTGAACTAGGAAAACCAAATTTCCCTAAAGCTCCAGCCTCTCGTCCTTTAGTACTTATCAATAAAGAAAAACATGAAAATAAACCGAAAAAAAAGATATTAGCAGCGGCTGGCTTATGCTCACTTTTGTTGCTTGGTTGGGTTGTTTATGCCCAATTAGGTAATAACCTGAAAAACCTAATGCAACTAGAAACTTCCAAATCTTTAACTACAGAAAATATTAACGATAATAAAGCCCAGACACCATCCCGTGCTGCTAACAATAGCCTTTCTGAGCCATCTGATGACCCATTTGCAATATCTGTGCGAATTGCAAACCTTGCTTCTGCATCCGGTAAAACAGCCACAACCTCAACTCAGTGGTTAGAGATAGCTGCTAAGTGGCAACGAGCTTCAGATTTAATGGGTACGGTGCCACAAAACCATAGCCGTTATCAGGAAGCTAAGATTCGTACTCAACTATATAAGAAATACAGTGAGGCGGCGCAGAAAGAAGCAGATAAGAGTAAATCTTAGTTTTTTATTATTGGAAGACTTCGAGTACTGATTAGTATTTTAGCAGTGGTGAATGGATTATTTATTTTATTTACTTTTCGCACTTCACCTAAGCGCGGAAAACGAATTTCAATATGTCACTGCTTCGATTCTAGCTGACCCTTTTCTTGGAAAATGGAGCAAATTCCCCATATTGTAATATTAATTTTGCCGCAGAATAGGTGCGAAATTGAACTCCTGGCATCTTATTTTGTTGCTGGATTTTCAGCAGTTCTTTAACGCTATTTGCAAGTCCCTTAACTTAGATATTCCACCAGGATCAAAAACTGCCATAGCTTTCTAACCTATGGCTGATAACTTGCATTTCTCTAAAATGGATTTAAACTTTTTGATAACATGGATTTCAATCCACTTAAGTCTACTAAGAGGATGTTTGAAAAGTAATGATTGATGTATCAAATATTTTTTACCCCACCCTAACCCTCCCCGATGTATTGGGGAGGGAACCGGATTTTTCTTGTTTCCCCCCTTAGAAAGGGGGGACTAAGGGGGGTAACAACGCAATTAAAATCACAGTTAACCACTTTTCAAACAACCTCTAAGGCTATCAGCCAAGAAATAAATTTCTTGGCTGGAGATTGAGCAGGTGCAAGATATAAATTAACTCAGAAGTTCTCCTGTTTCTTGCAGGGAGTGCAAGCGGTGGTAAATGCCCTCGTGACGCAAGAGTTCATTGTGACTACCCACTTCTACAATCTTTCCTTGCTCCAGAACCACAATTTTATCTGCTTCCCGTACTGTACTTAAACGGTGAGCAATGACGATGGTGGTGCAAGTACCTTGAATCGATCGCATCGCTAGCTGAATCGAACGTTCAGACTCATAATCTAAGCTAGAGGTGGCTTCGTCAAAAACTAGTACGTCTGGTTCCACTAGCAACGCCCTGGCAATTCCCAAGCGTTGTCTTTGTCCTCCAGATAACCTGACACCTCGTTCCCCCACGATGGTGTAATAACCTTGGGGTAAGTGCTGCACTACTTCATCGACTCTGGCAATTCTACAGGCTTCTTGAACCTGCTCCAAACTGGCATCTGGTCTGCCGTAGGTGAGATTATCCAATATAGTACCGTTAAAAACGTCTACTTCTTGGTGAACGATCGCTAGCCTCCGTCTATACTTACTCACATCCAAAGTGCGAATATCTTGACCATCAATCAAAATTTGACCTTCTTGAGGTTCAAAATATCGCAACAGCAATTTCACTAAAGTAGACTTCCCA
The DNA here is from genome assembly GCF_036917275.1 of Nostoc sp. Lineage (GTDB taxonomy): Bacteria > Cyanobacteriota > Cyanobacteriia > Cyanobacteriales > Nostocaceae > Nostoc. The sequence goes on along the minus strand of NZ_JBALDF010000022.1, from coordinate 30,218 downwards.
GAACCGGAACGCCCCACTAATGCAACTGTTTGATATGGCTCAATCAACAAGTTGATATCTTGCAAAACTTGACGGTTAGCATCATATCCAAAACTGACGTGCGATAACTCAACTTTCCCAGTGAAACTATAGGCTGATGTACTTTCTTCTAAACTGACTGCATCTACCCCTGTTGGTTGCTGCATAAATTCGTGATACCCCAACATTGAGGCATAACGACGAGCAAAAATCTCAGCCAGGTTGCTGATCGGTTCCAACTCGGCATAAGCCATGCTGGAAACTGTTAAAGTGGTGATAAAGTGTCCTAAAGAAATCTGACCTTTTAGTGTAGCCGCAAGGGTCAAACCTAGCACTATAAACACACAAAACTGAATGATTGTCGTTGTGAAAGTACTCAGCTTGATGTAACCAAGATGGATGCGAAAAACTACTACTTTAAACTCTCGGTTAAGCCTTTGGTTTTGCCGTTTTAGTTCTAGCGCTTCTGTTGCAAATGCTTTAACTGTTTTGATATTGGTGATAATTTCTGAGTTGCGGCTTTGGGTATTTTCCATGTATTTATCTAGCCGTCGTTCTCGTTCCATCAGCTGGTTTAAATTTCTGAGGGTAAAGCGGAGAATGACTATGAGCGAAATCAGAAAGAATATGGCAATGCGCCACTCAATCAACAAGATAATTACAAAAATTCCCAATATTCGCATTAGCTTGGGAATTAATTGTCCGGCAATTTCTGAATAAGCCCAGGTATGATTTTCTAAACCTTTAGAAATTTTTCCGGCAACACGTCCTGGGTTATTTTCATCGTAAAATTCTAAAGGGAGAGTGAGTATTTTTATTACCGTCTTTGTGAAGTTATCTCGTCGGGTACGTAAAGCAATATCCCAATGAAACCACCAAGTTGACCAGATTTGAATCGGTGCTCTGGCAACGGTTACTAAGAAGATTATACTTATTAGTACCCCTAGCGATAATAATCGATTTTGTGGTAGTTGCGTGAGGTTGCTAATTGCAGCGATCGCATTCTCTATGGGACGATCTAGGGGTTGTCCCGAAAGTACGTTTAAAATTTGCCCTGTGGCATAGGGCACCACCAAATCAATTATTTCAAAAACGCCAGCTGCGGTAATACTGAAAATTATCAGCGCTCGATAGCGATCGTAGTATTTGAGAATATCTCTAAATTTTGCCATGATGCACACTGTCCAAGGACGCGATCGGAAGCTTGGAATTTTTGTATTACGTTTGTAGTACAGAATAGTCAAAGGTTATAGGTTTAAATCACTACTTTGGAGTAGTAGGCATTTGTGCGGGGACAAATTCTAGGCGATAGCGATAGAGAGCAACTGGTTGAAAACCAGCTTTAAAGTAATCTGGATCTTGGGGTGAAAGATAGACAGCAGTAACTTGATCTGCCTCAATCGCCGGATTACCTGTTGGAAGTTTATGATAAGCGGTGGTAGATTCTACAGAGTTTAAATAGGGGCGTGAACCACCTTTAAATAGTTGTTGAAACACTTCTGTGGTGATGAACTTGTCATCAGGAGTAGTTTCTATGGCCCGTGCAGTCACAATGGAAACTAGTTGGCGACTGCTACGCAAAAAAGTAATCTGACGATTAGGTGAATCTGGATCTACTTTAACTAATAACACTACTTTATCCCCTAAATAAGCTCGTGCCAAATTTAAGCTATTAAACGCTCTATCTGCTACTAAAATTGGGGATTTATTATCTATCTGAGGAAATATTTTTAACCTGGCAGCATGTGGTTGCTCTTTCACAAATCTTACTACAAAACTCACAGGCTGATTTAATTGTCGGCGATTACCTTCAAACCCTGGAGTTACGATATCTGGTGCTAAAGGCGCAACTAAATCTACCAATGTACTTGTAACTTGCCAATAACCAGCCATCCATTCAGGGTAAACCAAATCACCCGAAGCCGGTTGCACTGAAGTTAATTTTTCCCATTGGGGAAAATTTGCTAATCGTTCAGATAACTCTCCTGCAAAAGCTTCGCCACTCCACAATAGGAATAAAACCAGCAAGCAAAAACTCCAAATTACCTTCATTGTACGCATTAGCAGTTTCGTATTTATCGATTAAAAATCAAGTAAGTTTTTTTAAAAAATTAAAACTTTGTAGTAAGTGGTTTAACACTCAAGCGCTGACTAAAAACTAATCACAGATTTTTACTTTTTTTTGTCCAGTTGAATTGATTTGCGCCAATTTACTTAATCTATGAGATAATAATGAACTTCAGCTATTGTGTATTATTTTGCTAGCTATTCACCCACAGAATATCATTTAGTCACTAATTTACCATCACAAAAAGCCAACATAGTTAAAGATACTTAACTCCACAATCCAAAATTATGGTAACAGCATGACATTGGCATTAGGTATGATTGAAGTTTATGGCGTTCCCACAGCAGTAGAAGCGGGAGATGCCATGTGTAAAGCTGCCCGGATCACCCTTGTTGGTTATGAAAATACTGATTTGGGAAGAATTACCGTGTTAATCCGGGGGGTTGTAGGTGAGGTAAATGTGGCGATAACAGCAGCATTAAAGGCGGTTCTACGAGTTAATGGCGGCGAGGTACTTTCTTATCATATTATTCCTCGCACCCACGAAAATTTAGAATATGTTTTACCGATTCATCGCAGCGTTAATGTAGAGCAGTTCAGTGCAGATATCCGATTTCCTCCACCCCTATCAGTTTAGCCGGATTAAATTTCTGCTGGTAAAGGTTGCCAAATCTCTCCATATTGCTCCCGTAAAGCTTGCCAAGTTTCAACCTGACCTGGTTCATATTCTCCCGGTTTCCCCCATTGCAAAAATAGGCTTAAAGCAGGCTCCTGTTTCTCATCTAAAAACCGAATGGCATAAGTTGTAAAATTACCCCTTTTTGCTTCACCTGTTTCAAATTTCACTTGAGTAATTTTGTCCATATTCAAGTGAAACTCAAAGCCTTCGGTGTGCATATTCGCATACTTACCCTTTGGTAATTCTGCATAAAATAACTTTTCTAGCTTACCCCTTGCTTCTAATACAGCAGCGCTACTAGTGACAATTAGACGCAATGTTCCAAGAGTCTCACAAGCTGCTAAAAATTCTTTTAAAGTAGTACTCATAAATTGTTATCCTTTGTTATTTTTTGATGCCCTATGTCTATTTTTCGTATTGTTCATAAGCAGCGACAATGCGCTGAACTAGAGGATGGCGCACGACATCTTTTTGGGAAAATTCGCAAAAGGCAATGCCTTCAACCTGTTTTAAAACTTGTAAAGCCACTCCTAAACCCGATTGTTGATGAAGTGGTAAATCAGTTTGTGTCATGTCGCCTGTAATCACCATCCGAGAACGGAAGCCCAAACGAGTCAAAACCATTTTCATCTGAGCGGGTGTAGTATTTTGAGCTTCATCCACAATTACAAAGGCGTTATTTAAGGTGCGTCCCCGCATATAGGCGAGTGGTGCGACTTCAATCACACCACGTTCCATTAAACTAGGTACTTTTTCTGGGTCGATAAATTCATAAATAGCATCGTAAAGTGGGCGAAGATAGGGATTAACTTTCTGTTGTAAGTCTCCAGGCAAAAAACCAAGTTTTTCACCGGCTTCGACGGCAGGACGAGTTAAAATTAGCTTTTCAACCTGGTTAGCAAGGAGTGCTTGCACGGCGACAACAACGGCGAGATAAGTCTTGCCAGTACCAGCAGGCCCAATCCCAAAGGTGAGGTCACGCCTACGGAGTGCGTCGATATATTGGCGCTGGCGAAAGGTTTTAGCACGGACTTCTTCACCGCGACGAGTTTTAGCAAGGACATCTCGCTGTAAATCTTGCAGTTCCCCTTGACGATCGCTTTCTATGGCTTGACGGGCTGTTGAAATATCGGCACTAGAGATGACATTGCCTTTAATCCAGAGGTCTTCAAGCGATCGCACTAATCGAGAAGCCAGATCAATTTGCCCTTGGGTACCACAAATCAGTAATTCCTGTCCGCGTAGCACTAAACTGGCTCCTGTTTGTCGAGATAGGGTTTTGAGATTTTCTTCTCCATCTCCGGCAAGAGCGATCGCACTGGGAATATTCGGCAGCTGAATTGTTAAGGCACCTGCCATAGTATTTCTTAATTGGTGAGGATCTGTGTTTGACAAAGGTTAATTTTTCTCACTAACGGCGAAATTAAACTTTTATTACTTACATTTTGAAAAAATCTTGGCAACAAATAAATCGGCTGTAGGGGCGTACAGTTGTACGCCCCTACTATCAGCAGTATGGTACTGGTGAAGAGTTCAAAAAAAGATCCAAAAATCTTTTTGCTACTTTCCATCTTTACAAAAATTCTGAGCGGTTGTGATCACAACCGCTCAGATATCTGTAGTTTTAACCTAGCGGAGACGGGGTTTAACAATGGGTTTAGGCCCATCATTTGCCCGAGGTTCTCTCCTAGTTGGCGGTGGCGATCGCTCTTCTGTGTCTTCATCAAAAGACATACCCTCCCGGCCCGGCGTGGTGCTGCCGTAGATATCCAGGTATACTGATTGCCCAGCAGCAGCAGCTGCTGCGGCAATTACTGTACGAATCGCTTGAATATTGCGTCCCCCTCGACCCAACACTTTTCCTTTATCTGTGCTATCAAAGGCGATGCGAACCCAAACCCGATTAAGGGTTTGAGAAATTTCACAATCGACGCTTAAAGTCTCTAGAGATTCTAAAAACGGCTCCACCAAAAACTGAACCAGCCCAAGATAGTTGGGACTAGCTGTTGGGGATATTGTTCCGGAATTATGATGCGGCTGTGGCACTGACCTGTTCAAAAACATTGGCTTTTACTAAAATGCGACGGACGGTGTCAGTAGGTTGAGCGCCTTGTTGTAGTCGCTTGACGATGCCGGGAACGTCTAATCGCACTTCATCGGTTCTGGGGTTGTAGAATCCCAACTCTTCTAGGGGACGGCCATCGCGGCGAGCGAGGTTGTTAATGGCGACAATGCGGTAACTTGCTTCCCGCTTTTTACCGAATCGCTTCAAGCGCAGTTTGATCATGGTTGAAGAATCATTCTCCTATTGGTTGTTAGATATTAGTTAGTAACTAGTTGATTAGGAAGTAACCTAAATCTGGCTGCTGCCGAGAAATTGAAGGTCAGCTTCCTGTGCTGATTAATTCTGAGGTCGAAATGCTAATTTTAGCACTGCCTAGCATTTGCTGCTATTAGTCATTAGTCATTAGTCCTTAGTTAATGACTAAAGATTGCCGAAGCCTTTTTTCTTTTTATCTTTGGTTTTTTTCTTTTTCGTGCCTGTGGCGTCACCACCATAACCCCGCCATCCTGGGGCTGCGGGACGATTACCTGCACCTGCGAAGGCGTTGCCCATACCGCCACCGCCGAACATTCCCGGCATTCCAGGGAAGCCACCTTGACTCATTTGCTGCATGAGCGATCGCATTTTTTGGAAATCACCCACCAGTTTAGTCACATCTGACTCTCTATAGCCTGAGCCAGAAGCAATCCGCCGCCGCCGACTAGGAGAACTGGCTAATAAATCGGGGTCGTGGCGTTCTTGGCGAGTCATGGAGTTAATCATTGCCTCACAGCGCTTCAGCTGCGTTTCTCCCTGCTTGAGCTGATCATCTGAGAGCTTGTTCATCCCCGGAATCATCTTGATGAAGCCTCCCAGAGATCCCATGTTCTTCAGCATCCGCAACTGCTTGAGAAAGTCAGTAAAGTCAAACTTCGCTGACAGGATTTTCTCCTGCATTTTCTCAGCATCTGCTAAATCAAACTCTTCTTGGGCTTTTTCTACCAGGGTGAGAACGTCGCCCATTCCCAGAATCCGCGATGCCATGCGATCGGGATAAAACGGTTGCAGTGCCTCGACTTTCTCACCCACGCCCACAAACTTAATCGGCGCTCCCGAAATCTTTCGCACCGAAAGCGCTGCACCGCCACGGCTATCACCATCCAGCTTGGTGAGAATCGCCCCAGTAATTCCTATCTGCTCATGGAAGGTGCGGGTAAGATTGGCTGCCTCTTGACCAGTCATCGCGTCCACCACCAACAAAGTTTCATCGGGTTGGACAGTTGCTTTGATCCGGGCTAATTCCGCCATCATGTCTTCGTCAATTTGCAGGCGTCCAGCAGTATCAATAATTACTGTGTTTACACCTTCTGCCCTGCCGCGTTCTACACCTTGCCTTGCAATTTCTACTGGGTCTGCGTCGCTTCCTAGTTCAAATACTGGTACGTCAATTTGCTTACCCAACGTCACCAACTGGTCGATCGCTGCTGGGCGATATACGTCTGTCGCCACCAACAAGCAGCTACGCTCTAATTTACGGAGATGTAAGGCTAATTTAGCGGTAGCTGTAGTTTTACCAGTACCTTGCAACCCAGCCATTAACACAATAGTAGGCTGTGCCTTGGCTTCTGCAATGGGAACATTTTCTTCTCCCATCACCTCCACCAGTTCATCGTGAACAATTTTGATGAACTGTTGGTCAGGTCGCACCCCGGTTATCACCTCGGCTCCCTGTGCTTTGGCTTCGACTTCGCTAATAAAATCTTTGACTACCTGGAGATTGACATCTGCCTCCAACAAGGCGCGGCGCACTTCGCGCAATGCATCTTGAATGTTGGATTGAGAAATTTTGTCCTGTCCCCGCAGTTTTTTCCAGGCGGATTCTAAACGATCAGATAATGCATCAAACATAATGTAATTACAGGTAGTTCGTCAATGAGGAAGTTTGAACCGCCGATGAATGCGATTTGGAATTTCCGCTAAAGTTTAAACGTGCTATCTACCAGCTTAGTATTTTTCACCGCGACTGTAGCAACCAGATACCTACCTTTATTGAAGTAGTAAACCGTCCTTTGGGTGTAAATTTTGATTTTTCAAAGGGAAAAATGCCAGCACTACAGATAAATTAAGGATTTTAGTGTGAATAGTTGAGAAAGCGCAGGAGAGCAAAAATATATGAAAGAATATAGAGCATATATGTGCGACTTTGGGCATCAGTGGTCTATTTTTAAGGATAAACAAGACCCTGAAGATGAAGGAGACTGTATATGCTTAGAAGGTCATCCCGCAGTAATGCTCAAAAAGGAACCAGCAGTTGATGATGTTCAAATGACTTTTAGACCAGCAGGTAGAGTAGTAGATACAGTCAAGCAGCAGGTTCATGGACAAGGCAAATACTACATAATAATCTCCAACTTAGCAGCTACACAGGAAAGGGTTTCAAAAAAAGTATATTCTTGGGAAGAGATATATCAAATTGGTAAAAGGTTTGACAAGCGTTCATTTGAATGGGCATTAAATTACTGGGAAAGCCTTTCTCTTTGACTGGATAAAGCCACTCTTTTTCTAAAACAGGACTCACGTAATAACTCTCTGAAACTCTTATTCCTTTGCGTCCTTTGCGGTAGCCTGCGGCAAGCCGCTTTGCGTCTACGTTTTATCATGATTTTTTTGCGTAAGTCCTGTAAAAGAGAGCTTTACGCATGGCTTATCGATTTGAAAACTGTTGTAATCGCCCTTTTATGATTGAGTTGCTCCTGGTTTTGAGAGCTGTTGTTTATAAAAGCGGACAACTTTTTGCACATACTCAGCAGTGAAACCTTTGTCACAGCCTGTATAACTACCAGTCATCCACCAACAAGCTGCGCCACGCACAGATGTAATTTCATTATTGTTGGTAGCACGAAATTGATTGCTTAACTCACGGCGCGTAATACAGGATACAACTTGACGAGCGATCGCAGGGCTGTTTTCAAACTGCGTCGGTGTTAATTCTCGTTTGAGACAAGTTTTTGACCAGCCTTTGAGGGTTTCTGGTTTAACTTGCCATTCGCTGTAAAGTCCATCGTTGGGATTTTTTGTTTGCGGTGCAGCCTGTCGCAACGCCTCTACCATCGCCGCAACTTGGGTATCAGAAATCGGCTGTTGTGCTTGAGCTAATAATGGCAATAGTCCTAAACTGACAATAACTCCGTTGAGTAGTAATCCTATGGGGTTTTTGATCATGAATTTGGAATTATTTTAGATATCACGAGGTCAAATACTATATCTTATTAGTATGAATTAGCAAGGCATGATGCACAGATTCAAGTGATTTCAAAACTCTTGTAGAGACGTTGCATTGCAACGTCTCTAATCTAATCAGCAACGCCGATATTTTTTAACAACTCACTAAATCTTCCACATCACTGGCACTATTTGGTAATGCGGCTGTTAAAACTTCGCTACTTACCTCAGTGACTAATACATCATCTTCGATGCGGATTCCGCGGACATCGGCAAATTCAGATAAACGTTGCCAATTCACTACATTCTGATATTTTAAGCGAACATTAGCATCATTTAAAATTGCTGGTACTTGATAAAAACCAGGTTCAATTGTGACTAACATTCCTGGACGCAAAGGACGATTTAAACGCAGGTAGCTTAAGCCAAAGCGATCGCTCCTTTCCCGTTCCTCTTCATACCCTGCTAAATCGCCCAAATCTTCCATATCATGGACATCTAAACCCAGTAGATGACCGACTCCATGAGGGAAAAACAGGGCATGGGCATCCATTTCTACTAAATCTTGGGGATTTCCTTGTAAAATGCCTAACTCTACTAAACCTTCAGCGATAACTGTGGCAGCTAGCAAATGAATATCTTCATACTCTACACCAGGGTGTATTTTGGCAATGCAAGCATCATGGGCTGCTAATACGACATTATAAATATCTCTCTGGGTCGATGAAAATTTACCAGAAACTGGCCAAGTGCGAGTGACATCACCTGCCCAACCCATCTCAGTTTCAGCGCCAACATCGGCAAGCAATAAGTCACCTGGTTGTAGAGGGTGGTGATAGTGTTCGTTATGCAAAACTTCACCGTGAACTGTAACAATACTGTTGTATGAGGTGGTCATGTTGTGGGCAATAATTACCCCTTCCATCGCTGCCCGAACTTCTGCTTCTAGCTTCGCTTTTGGTGTTGCTGCCATCCCAGCTTTGTGCGCCTCTATAGTGACAGCCGCCGCTTTTCGCAACTGGGTTAATGCAGCATCATCGTGAGTAAGGCGGATAGAAACGATCGCCTTAGCTAACTCTAAATCAATTCCTTGGGGAGGACTTTGTGGTAACACCCATCTATTTAATAGCTGCGATTGTTGCGTCCAAGTAGCTGCATCTTGTACAGCAACTGTGGCGGCATCTTCTACCAAAGATTCTAATTCTGCCATTGGTCTTGCCACATCCGCGCCAATCTTCTGGGCTATTTCCTCGCGTGTTGGCGTTTCTCCATGCCAAAGGGCGCTGCTGGGTGATGGATCGTCAATGAATAGTTCTAGCCTACCCGCTTCTAGACGAATTGCCGCCTTTGATAATGGCAGTCCGGCAAAATAGAGGAAATGACTGCTAGCGCGAAACGGAAGAAGATTTGCGGCAAAGTTGCGCGGACTGTTACTACCTGACCACAGAATTACTGGAAAATCAATGAGGTTGGCTAGTTGTTGGCGTCGGAGACGTAAAGTATCCACGAGGGAAGTAGAAGTTTGTTGGATAAGCATAAATGGAAACTCAAGGTTATAGTTTTGTCTTTATCAAACAGAATTCAGGAGTCAGAATTCAGAAATGTTTTCTGTACGATAAGAGCGGATGAATAAACGGGTTTAAAACCCCCACTAAATCTCTGATTTAGTGGTCAATATTTCAGTGGGGGATTCAGATCCCCACTGAAATATTGCTGACCCCTGAATTCTGACTTCTGAATTCTTCTTCAATTAGTCGTTATCTTCTTTATCGTCATCGTCTTTATCATTCTTGCGATCGCGATGTTTGTCGTCGCCATTTTTGTCCTTCTGGTTAGTCTGGTTAGGCTGTTGGGTAGGTTGTAGGACTGGTTTTTGTTGCTCAGTTGGAGCAGATGGCCGCGGTACCTCAACAACACAACTAACTAATCCTCCAGAAATTAGCGCTAAGTTGACAGCTGCAAAGATGCTTCTGAAGATTTTCATCCTCATGTTTTCGTTTTGCTTGAACATTGACCCCAGTTTTTGGAGATTGTATTCCTAATTTATAAGGTACTGTATATGGGGGTTCTCATTTGGATGTAACACGCGCTTTAACACGGCTGTGCTAACCTACGAACGATTAGCCGTCTGAGAATAATCGTAACGGTCGGCATAAATCTTCAACGCACTCCTGAGAAATATAATGCTGTCTAACTTTTAAAGCGACTCTAATGAGACAAATCATTACTCAGGTTGATGCTTTCACGAATATACCTTTCGCAGGTAATCCTGCTGCTGTCTGTGTTTTGCCTACTCCCCAAGACGAACGCTGGATGCAGAACGTAGCGCAGGAGATGAATTTATCTGAGACGGCTTTTCTAGTTAGACAGGATGATGGCTTCAATCTGCGTTGGTTTACGCCGACGGTGGAAGTACCGCTTTGTGGTCATGCAACCTTAGCTAGCGCCCATGTACTTTGGTCAGAGGGACATTTGTCACCGAATGAAGCTGCGCGTTTCTACACCAAAAGTGGAGTGCTGATTGCAAAGTTGCAAGGTGAGTGGATTGAGTTAAATTTTCCTGTGAATCACTCACAAGAAACGATCGCTCCTCCAGAACTGAGCAAGGCTTTGGGTGTACCATACAAATCTGCCTTGCAGAATTCACTAGGTTATTTAGTGGAATTGGAATCGGAAGACTTGGTGCAGCAAATACAGCCTAATTTTCAATTACTAAAAACGTTGCCTGTTTCTGATGTCATAGTCACCAGCATTGCTTCTTCAGATTTAAATTATGATTTCGTCTCTCGCTTCTTCGCACCAGGAGTAGGTATTAATGAAGACCCCGTTACTGGGGCTGCTCATTGTTGTCTCGCTCCCTTTTGGCGCGATCGCTTGCACAAAGATGAGTTATTGGCTTATCAAGCATCGAGTCGCGGTGGGGTAGTGAAAGTACGCTATACAGGAGGCGATCGCGTCTTTCTCGCCGGACAAGCTGTAACTGTTATGCGAGGTGAGTTAATTACTGCATAAACCTAATATTACAAATCAATCGTATCCGGCAAAAACTCAGCATCGATAACTTGGGCAATGGGATAAGGACATTCCACTATCAACGAGCTAGATTTGAAATCTTTTACACCCATCTTAACGTTAGGGGACGAGGCGATCGCGTCTTTCTCGCCGGACAAACCGTAAATGTTATGCGAGATATAGCAAGGGACTGGGGACTGGGTGAAAAGCTTTTTTGTGTCTAAGTTTTATCATCTGTTAATGTCGTAACCACCTTGGCTGTTGCTATAAGTTCATTACCGCTTCATTTTAATTAGGACTTACGCAAAAATTGCCAACTTCGCTTAATTTATCGAACCGCCAAGACGAGGCAGTGCGTTGGGCGGCTCTGCCGACTTGAAGCAACTGCCGTGCCAAGAGCGCCGAGAATTCGTAGAGTGTGCGTAAGTCCTATTAATAAACTAACATGGTGAAATGTTATTGTTAGTCGATACAATCGCATTGTTATTCGATACAATCGCATTGTTAGTCGATACAATCGCATTGTTAATCGATACAATCGCATTGTTAGTCAATACAATCGCATTGTCAGTCGATACAATCGCATTGTTATTCGATACAATCGCATTGTTATTCGATACAATCGCATTGTCAGTCAATACAATCGCATTGTCAGTCAATACAATCGCATTGCAGGAGATTGCATTTAGATGTATGTTCATGAAACATTCCCGCAGGGTAGCAGCAAAACAATGCCAAAATTGAAAGGCTCAGATCCCCGACTTCTTAGAGAAGTCGGGGATCTTGTTTCTACGCTTTTGATTTAAGATTGCTATATATGTGATGAAGTTTTTTCATTTGTCAGAATATTAAAAGAAGTCTATATTTAGTTTTAAAAATGTCTGCTAAAAATACAAATAGTCGAAATCTGCTCACATCTTGTGACTGGCCAATCGAGCAATTACCCGGACTGAGCCACGAAGAACAATCTCAACTACAAAATTGTGGGATTACTAGCACAGTAGCGCTAGTCAAACAAGGCAAGACTCTTGAGGCACGGCTGGCGTTAGCAAATAAACTACAGATTCATCTTCAGTATGTAAATAAATGGATGGCTTTAGCTGACTTGGCGCGTATTCCCAGTGTAGGCGTCCAATATTGTGGTTTATTGCTTCATGCAGGTATCGGTTCTGTAGCACAGTTGGCTCAGACTCCCACTCATAGATTGCACCAACAAATTATGCGTTTGCAAGTAGCAACAATGCAGCGACGAGATTTGTGTCCAGCGATTGAGCTAGTACAACAGTGGAGTCAGCAAGCCAAAGCAATCATTAGTTAGGAATAAGAAGTAAAATTCATAATTCATAATTTATAATTCTTCACTCTTTGGCTAAGACTCCATTAAGGAAGATATCAGCGAGTCCTTCAGCCATTTGCTGCATTTGTTGGGGGGAAGCGTCAGGTTCTATAAGGGTGTTGTTAGAAAAACCTGCGATCGCAAACATTCCCAAGAAAACTTTAGCAACCAGCTTGGCATCCATTTGACGATAAATGCCTTTGTCCATCGCTGTTTGAAAGAACGCTTCACCCACATCGGTCATTTTAGTAATAACTTCTAATTGGATGCGATCGCGCAAATCGGGGTGAAACTGCACCTCCATAAAACAAACACGCATCAAATCAGCATTTTTTTGGAAGTTCCACATCCGGCGACGCATCACTTGAGCTACGGCTTTATAGCTGCCCATTTCACTCAATTCTGTCAGCAAATCTGTAAGAATCTCTACCCAGCCACTCGTAGCTACTTCCACCAAAATTGCCTTCTTATTGGGAAAATGCCGAAATAGAGTGCCTTCAGCTACACCTGCCGCCTGTGCTAAATCACGAGTAGTAGTGCCGTCAAATCCTTGAGCGGCGAACAATCGTTGTGCTGCCTGTAAAATCCGGGTGCGCGTCTGAGTCTCTGAGGGTGGGGAAGAATTAAAAACTCGCATAACAGTTATGGTGAAATTTGCGGAACACGATTTGTAGCATTATTGTCTAACATCAAGTTAAAAAGCTAGTGAAAGCTTAATACAAGATTAATGTCCTTTTGCTAAGTATCCTGTTTCTTAGGTAGTGTAACTTTATTTTAATTTTTGCTTATGAACCAGATCAGTCGGTCAATTTTAAGATTTTGCGGAAAGTCTGAGCGCTGGTTCCCGGCGATTAGAACTTTCCAAAACAGATTAAGGACTTCCCTGCGGGACGCTACGCGAACGACTTCTCTACGAGACGCTACGCGTAGCTTGCTTCCCCGTAGAGGTACGCTCAGGAACCATCGAACGATTTTGGATTGGTTAGATAAAGTATTTGTCAGATTGCGGCGGTTGTTTGTTACTTTGTTGACTTTGATCGTCCTTTGGTGCGGATTACTGCCAGAAATTGCTCTAGCTCAAACTCAAACGGTACTTCCTCAAACAGTCAAAACTCAAACCCCGCCAGTTCAAAGTTCGATCCAACCTTATCTGGATCGAGTGATTAAGCAGTTAACGGAGTTTCGCCTCGACAATGGTTTAAAATTCATTGTCTTGGAACGACATCAAGCGCCCGTGGTTTCCTTTCTTACTTATGCCAATGTCGGTGGTGTGGATGAGTCAGATGGTAAAACTGGCGTAGCTCATTTTCTTGAGCATTTGGCCTTCAAAGGGACAACGCGCATTGGCACACAAGACTACAAAGCAGAAAAACCGTTACTAGAGCGCTTGCAGCAGTTAGATACTCAAATTAAAACAGCGAAAGCCGATGGCAAAAAAGATGAAGTTGCTCGGTTAGAAACTGAGTTTAAGCAACTAGAATCACAAGCAGGTAAACTAGTCAAGCAAAACGAACTGGGGCAAATTGTGGAACAAGCGGGAGGCGTGGGTTTAAATGCCAATACTTCTACTGAAGCCACCCGTTATTTTTACAGTTTTCCTGCCAATAAGTTGGAGCTTTGGATGTCGCTGGAGTCGGAGCGATTTCTTGATCCTGTAATTCGTCGTGAGTTTTATAAAGAGAAAGATGTAATTTTAGAAGAACGCCGGATGCGGGTGGAGAACTCACCCATTGGACTGATGGTGGAAAAGTTTATTGATACTGCTTATAAAGTTCATCCCTACAGGCGTCCAGTGATTGGTTACGACGAAGATATCCGCAATCTAACACCAGAAGATGTCCAAAATTTTTTTGATACTCACTACGTACCAAGTAATTTAGCGATCGCTATTGTCGGAGATGTTAAACCGGCTGAGGTGAAAAAACTGGCGCAAACTTATTTTGGCCGCTATCAAGCAAAAACCAAAGCTGTTGAACAAATCCCGACGGAACCGCCACAACAACAAACACGGGAAGTTACTTTACAACTACCTTCTCAACCTTGGTATTTAGAAGGTTATCATCGTCCGGCAATTACCCATCCAGATAATGCAGTCTATGAAATCATTGGCAGTTTATTAAGTGATGGGCGCACATCGCGGTTGTATAAGTCTTTGGTAGAAAAGCAGCGTTTGGCGCTAAATGCTCAAGGTTACAGTGGATTTCCTGGAGATAAGTACCCAAACCTAATATTTTTCTATGCTCTCACAGCTCCTGGTCATACAGTTGATGAGTTGGCGGTAGCTTTGCGTCAAGAAATTGACAAATTAAAAACTGAGCCTGTAGAAGCGGCTGATTTAGAACGGGTGAAAACCCAAGCACGAGCGGGTTTGTTACGTACCCTCGATTCAAATATGGGGATGGCTCAACAATTGTTGGAATATGAGGTGAAAACTGGCTCTTGGCGGAATTTGTTTAAGCAGTTGGATGATATTGCAGCGGTAAAAACGGCTGATATTCAACGGGTGGCGAAACAGACGTTTACAGCTGAAAATCGCTCGATTGGTAAGTTGTTGTCGAAAGAAGGATGAAAAACGAACTGCAAAGAACGCAAAGGTAGAGAGATATGCAGAGGTACAAGGTGAAGGGTAAAAAGCGGATGGTGTTCAAGATTCAAAATGGCAAGGGGTTTATTTATGCTTTGGTTGCAGTTTTTGCGTGTTTACTTTTAACTTGTAATTTTTCTCTAGCGGCGACGGCACAAGCAAAGCATTATAGTGAGTTGCAGTTGCCACCCCTACCTGAGATTAAGTTACCCAAGTATGAGCGGTTTGTTCTCCAAAACGGCTTGGTTGTCTATTTAATGGAGGATCACGAGTTACCGTTGGTGAATGGGACGGCGTTTGTGCGGACAGGTAATCGCTTAGAACCACTGGAAAAAGTCGGTTTAGCTGGTTTTACAGGCGCAGTAATGCGAACTGGGGGAACTAAGAAGCATTCGGCTGATGAACTCAACGAGATATTGGAACAACGGGCGGCATCTGTAGAAGTTGGTATAGCTGAAGCTTCTGGTAGTGCTAGCTTTGACGCACTCAGTGAAGATTTAGAAACAGTGTTTGGGCTATTTGCCGAGGTGGTGCGATCGCCAGTATTTGCTCAAGAAAAGCTAGACTTAGCTAAGACACAAGCTAAGGGTGGCATTGCTCGTCGCAATGACGATCCAGATAGTATTGCTAGTCGAGAATTTAAGAAATTGATCTATGGGAAAGATAGTCCCTATGCTCGCACGATAGAGTATGCAACGGTAGATCAGGTTTCCCGTGAGGATTTGCTCAAGTTCTATCAGCAATATTTCCACCCCAATAATATGATTTTAGGGATTGTGGGGGATTTTGAGGCGAAGAAAATGCGATCGCTCGTTCAAGCTAAGTTTGGCGACTGGAACCGCAACCCAGGTATTGCTAAACCCAAATTACCAAAGGTTTCGCCAGCTAATACAGGTGGAGTATTTTTTGTAAATCAGCCACAACTAACACAAAGTAGTGTGCTTATCGGGCATTTAGGCGGACGGTTCGACAATCCCGATTATGCGGCGCTGGATGTATTAAATGGGGTGTTAAATGGGTTTGGTGGACGCTTATTTAATGAAGTGCGATCGCGTCAAGGTTTAGCTTACTCTGTCTATGGCCAGTGGAGTCCCCGCTACGACTATCCTGGCATATTTATTGCTGGTGGACAAACGCGATCGGATGCTACTGTGCAGTTTGTCAAAGCTTTACAAGCTGAAATCAAGCGCATCCAAACTCAAAGAGTAACAGCAAAAGAACTGGCTTTTGCCAAAGAGTCTACACTCAACTCTTTTGTATTCAACTTTCAAGACCCCAGCCAAACCTTATCACGGTTGATGCGATACGAATATTACGGCTATCCGGCTGATTTTCTCTTTCGCTATCAAAAGGCCGTCGCCGCCACCACCGTCGCTGATGTGCAACGGGTAGCACGAGAATACCTCAAGCCAGAAAGGATTGTAACTCTAGTCGTGGGGAATCAAACCGCCATTCAACCGCCATTGACGCAGCTAGCAGCACAGGTGACACCAATAGATGTAACGATTCCTGGTTTGCGATCGCAGGCGAAGAATTAATCAAAAATTGCGAGCCAGAAATTCAGCCTGCTTTTAGATAGCGAATGCCGATGATGAATTTGATAGTGTTTCCTTACTTGAGCATCCTTACTAGGCTCTAACCCTGTTCTGTCACTCTCCGAAAAGATTTGCCATTTCTGAATTCTAGAGCTTTTATCTACCAAGGGTTCACACGATTTTTTCTAATACAGCATTTTGCATCTAAATGAAGTACATCCTTACCCCCCTTAATCCCCCCGATGTATTGGGGGGAAACAAGAAAAATCCGGTTCCCTCCCCTTTATAAGGGGAGGGTTAGGGAGGGGTAAAAAATATTTTCTACATCATTATGGACTTTTAAAACATCCTCTTAGATTGCTTTGTTCTTAAAATTAAGAAGCAATCATGAATGTTTTTATTATTCATGCTCAATGTCGCAGTAAAAAAACAATGATTTACCAAAAACTCAACTCAGATAATACATCTGTATTTGAGCAGTTATGGACTATTACAAACCAATTGCGACAAAAGCTAGAGAATCATTTTCAGCTAAATCCAGCACATTTTACAAATGATTTAAATAGTTACAGCAGCATTGATGGTAATTTTCAGGGTTCACTCAAGGCTTTTTCTGGTAAGGAAATTGCTTGGAAGTCCCTAACTACTCAAATAAAATAATTTCCTTCATTATCGGGAAATGACTGAGGACAAGGTGGAGTAACAAGTAGAAACTAAATCAGGAACCAAAACCTCTGGGAACTCCAGAGGTTTTTCTTTAAACTACACTTATTTATGTAGGAGCGATCGCCCCTGCGCTCCCGTATACACTTCTCTAAGAGGTTTTTTAAGCAGCTGATGTCCGACGACAAGCTGCTGTGTGTACAACCATCCAACAATTTTAATGATGAAGCAGCAAAAATTGTCGTAGCGCATTAGTCAACTGGAGTAAGCTAAATTTAGGTTTGAGCTACTGGGAGTGGAGATGATGTTGTTGGAATTAAAGCGCATTCATGTTCCACCAGGACAAAGAGTGCTACTGCGAGATGTAACCTGGCAGGAATTGGAAACAATTCTAGAAGATTTAGGGGAACATCGTGCTGCACGAATTGCTTATGACAGGGGAATACTGGAGATTATGGCACCACTGCCAGAACATGAATATGACAAAGAAATTATTGGCGATTTAGTCAAAGCGCTTTTGGAAAAGCTAAATACTGAGTTCATCAGCCTTGGTTCTACCACTTTCAAAAATCAAGCAATGGCTCAAGGTATAGAATCTGACCAGTGTTTTTATATAAAAAATGAATCTAAGATTCGCCCGAAGAAGCGACTAGATTTAACAGTAGACCCCCCTCCAGATTTAGCTCTAGAAATTGATATTACTTCTCGCACTCATCCTAATATTTATGAAGCTTTAAAAGTACCTGAGCTTTGGCGTTTTAATAAAGGAAATTTGCAAATTAATGTTCTACGAGATGGGCATTATATAGAGTCTTTGCAAAGCCTAAATTTTCCTCTATTCCCACTAATTGAAACGATTCCCCAAAATTTGGAGCAAAGTACAACAGCAGGCAGAAATGCAACACTCAAAGCTTTTCGTCTTTGGCTACAAAAGCAGATCCAACAGCAATGACTTATTTGTTTCTTGCTACCATCAGCATTAAAACCCACATTCCGCAGGTAAGTTAGGAGATTGATGGTATTTTTTATGAATGACACCATCAGTCTCAACCCAGACTTTGCAGGTGTGGATCACAAAATATTTTATTTTTGAAGCGTGGCAGCTTCACGACAAAGTAAATGATATATAGAAACATACTGCAAAATACCCTGAGAAGAATGTTATTCAAAAAAATTCTGAATATCCCTTACTGATATACGGATAAATCCTTGATATCATCCCAAATAACGTAGATATAGGAAAGTTTTGTATATACTAATTAGTTAGGCTGCTAGGTTACAGTTGAGGACAGTATTTCTAGGTTGTCGGTGGACAATTAATACTAATGAATTAGAGGTAATTAAGAGTTTGTGGAAACTATAGCTAATTTTCTTATTAATGGCGTATTGGCATCTATTGTAGGCAGCATCATCCTAATTGTCCTTGGTGGTTTGGTTTCGCGGTACATAAGATGGTTGCTCACTGGAGTTTTAGGACGGCTACTTGATATTGATATTGAGTATGTATTTCGATCAAAAGTGGAAGCTGACGAAGACATTACAAGAGAACTTGAAAAGGCTTCATTCGTGTACTTGATAACAGGTCGAGGGAATGATATTCAACGAGGGTTATTCAGTAAAGTGTTGCATCGCAAGCCACGTGGAAAATTGTCTGAGTTTAAAGTAATGTTACCTTTACCTAACGCGGCTGGTACTGATTGGATAATGCAACGGGAAAAAGAGTTAGCTACTTTCGACCCTGCATTTGGAAGGGGGGTACTTCACAATCAAATCGAGATGACAATTAAGTATCTAGAAAACTATATAAGCAATGGAGAAATTGAACTTAGACTTTTTAACTATCCTCACATTGGTAGAATCATAATCACTGATCGAGTTGTTTACTTCACTCCATACTCAGCACATACACATGGTAAAGATTCTCGCATAATCAAACATCGTCGTGGTGGTGAGTTCTATGACTGTTTCTTACGATTATTCTTTCAACTTTGGGAAGTGTCTCAGCCAGTTTAAGTAGTTACACAGTAGGCAGCCCAATATCATATTGCAGCTGAAGGTCGTCTGATAATCATTGCCTTTTATATATAAATTGCTACATTAAGTAGTAAATGTATAAAAAATCAGAAAATGAATTATAGAGAAATTCGTCAGTATAACTCAGGTAAGCAAGGTGATCAAAGACGAGCTTTTCAAATAGATCGAGACCGTCTAATCTACTCTGCATATTTCCGAAGACTTGCACAAGTAACTCAAGTTGTAAGTGCAAGTGAGGGCAATGTTTTTCATAACCGTTTAACCCATTCGTTAAAAGTTGCACAGGTTGCAAGGCGACTTGCAGAAAGGTTACAGGAACTAAATAATTCAAATTCAAACCTGATCAATAAATATGGTGGTCTTGATCCTGATGTAGTTGAAGCAGCTGCAATAGCACATGATTTAGGTCATCCACCTTTTGGACATATTGCTGAAAAAGAACTTGATCAACTTGCAAGGAGTCATGGACTATCTGATGGATTTGAAGGAAATGCACAAACTTTTAGGATATTAACCTTGCTTGAACCTCACCGCCCTCAATATCCTGGGCTTGATTTAACTAGAGCAACTTTAAATGCAACTTTAAAATATCCTTGGTTTTGTGAGAGAGATAATGGGAATACTCAGTCAAAAAAGAGATCAAAAAAATACTCAATCTATGATCAAGATCGAAAAGCATTTGAGTTTGTGAGGGAAGTTTCAGCAACTGGGTTGCAAAATTATCAACAAAGTCTTGAAGCCAGTATAATGGATTTTGCTGATGACGTAACCTATAGTGTTCATGACCTAGAAGATTTTTATTTTGCTGGATTAATTCCTTTAGAAACTATTATCAATAATGAAGATGAGTTTGAGAAGTTTTTAAATGACTGGGTAAAAACCATATCAGACAACAAATTGAAAGAGCAAATTAATGAATCAAAACAGAAAATTAGTTTAAAAAACCTACTCAATTTATATAGTAATAAGAAAGGAGATAATCCTGGTTCTATTGAACAAATTGCATATATAAAAAGCGTTAGTTCTAATTTAATTCAGAACTATGTTCAATCTGTTAGCTTAAAAGAAGATTATGGTGAACACGGTTATCTAGAGCGTCCAATAAAAATAGAAATAGAGCTAAAGTTCCTACAACGAATCGTATGGAAATATGTGATCCTTAATCCACGACTTGCGACTCAACAATATGGTCAAAGAAAAATTATCAAAACACTGTTTGATGTTTATAAGGAAGCAGTTGAAACTAATCAAGTTAATTTGATACCTGCTCATTTCTTACAACATGGCTCTTTGGAAAGATTATTAACAACGGGAGACCAGAAACATCAAAAAGTAAGAATAGCAGTTGATATAGTTGCCAGTTTTAGTGAAATGGAAGCAATTCTGATGTTCCGTAGATTTACAGGTATAGATCATGGATCTGTAATGGACTATATAGTCTAGTTAAATGTTTATCCTTCTAGATTTTGATATTAAGCAGTAGGGCGCACAGTTAGCTGTACGCCCCAACAAATCACCTGTATTCGACCTTACGAAAGTCTCAGGTTATAAATCCATGTTACTTAGTAATGATTCAAGTTAATACCAGCTTCTTTTGCCATTGCTTCTAACCCTTTAATATCTAGGGTTTTGATTGCTTTAGTAGACAGCTTTAATTTTACCCAGCGATTTCCGCCTGCCCACCAAACACGCTTGCTTTGCAGATTGGCGTGCTGAAGGCGTTTAGTACGGCGGTGGGAGTGAGAAACAGCAAAGGCGTTATTTGCCTTCTTACCAGTTAGTTCACAGCGACGGGACATAGCAAGTATCTCCAGATTGTTATTTTAATACAGCCTTTCCATTTTAGGTCTTAGGCAACAGAAGTAGGAAAGGAAGGAGAGGGGAGATGGGGGACAGGGGGAGAAATATAGACGCGATTAATCGCCTCTCTCCAAACTCAGCACTATTTACTAGCTTGCTCCGTCAGCTTGGTGAGTACCTCATTCGATCGCTCGACAAAAGATTTCATCCCCTCAGCGTCAAATCCTTTCTGAGACATCAGCGCTAAATCGTAGACATGTTGACAAATCAAGTTTACTAACTGATCTGTAGGCGATTGACCATCACCTTGAATAATACTACCTTGGTTAAGATTTACCAGATTTTGAATCAACGGGTGAGCAGTATTCACGAGCAAAACGTGATCTTCAGGAAAATCTACTGTCTGCTGCTGCATCATGGCGTTCATTTCTCGCATCCGGCGGAGAATTTCTGGTAAAAGCACGATCGCAGGTGGTGTCCCTTGAGGATCGTCTGATTTCAAAGCTTCGGTGCGGATGTTGAGTTTGGGTTTGTTGAGGGATTTCTCAAATAACTCTTTGATGCTCTCACTCCGGGTTTTGTTCGTCTTGGGATCAACAATTTCCGTAGCTTTGTCTTGTTCTAGCAGGGTATTATCTAAATCTGAGTCTACCCGCGTAAATTTGACATCCTGATATTCCCGCTCTAGGAAGTTGATAAAGTGGGTGTCGATGAAGGAGTCCATAAACAGGACTTCCAAGCCTTGATTTTTGTGTAGTTCTATATAGGTAGCTTGGGTTGCTGCATCGGTGCTGTAGAAAACCCGGTTTTCGTGACTTTCTTTGTTACGTTCTAGATACTCTTTGAGCGTAGTATAGGGAGCGCTGGGTTCTGAAAAATCAGGACTGGCTGAAGGAGGAGTGACATCTTGCCAAGCATCTCCGTCTGAAGACTGGACTTCGACTACTGGAGTTTCAGCAGCAGGCTTTTCTGTCAGCTTGGCGGTGGTGCGAAAGACGATAATATCTTCAATTTGTTTTTTGAATTTCTCGTCGTTGAGAACGCCGAATTTTACAAAAGTACCAAGATCCTTCCAGGCGCTAATGTATTGTTCACGGTTATCGCGGAAAAGTTCTTTGAGGCGATCGCCTACTTTCTTGGCAATGTAATCACCAATTCGTCGCACGGTGCGATCGCCTTGCAAAGCGCTGCGCGATACGTTCAGAGGAATATCGCTGCTATCAATCACACCCCGCATTGGAGTTAGAAATTGCGGAATAATTTCTTCGCAGTTGTCGCTAACAAAAACTTGATTACTAAATAGCTTGATCTGCCCTTTAGTAACATCTACATCCGGCCTCATTTTGGGAAAATACAGAATCCCGTTGATGATAAACGGATAGTCAGTATTTAGATGTACCCATAACAGCGGTTCTTCTTGAAAAGGATACAGGTAGCGGTAAAACTCTAAATATTCTTCTTGACTGAGATTACTCGGAGACTCTCGCCACGGTGCTATTTGCTTATTTAGTACTTCACCTTCTAGTTTTATCGGTACTGGCAAGAAATCGCAGTAGGTCTTGACAAGATTCTTAATTCGTGCTTCTTCTAGAAATTCCTCTTCTTCTCCTTGCAGGCTGAGAGTTATAGTAGTGCCGCGAGTTGTCCGGGGCGACTCTTCTAAGGTGAATGCTGGGGAACCATCACAAGTCCAGTGAACTGCCTGTGCCTCTTCTCGGTAGGATAGAGTATCAATTTCTACCTTTTGCGCCACCATGAATGAGGAGTAGAAGCCAAGACCGAAGTGACCAATAATCGGTTGATCTGATTTGCCTTCATACTTATGAATAAATTCTTCAGCACTAGAGAAGGCAACCTGATTGATATATTTCTTAACTTCTTCTGCGGTCATCCCGATACCGTTATCGGAGATGGATAGGGTTTTGTTATTTTTGTCAATGGCAATTTCAATTTCTGGTTCGCCAATTTCTCCAGCGTAATCTCCAGCGCGGGATACCATTTTCAGCTTTTGGATGGCGTCTACGGCGTTGGATACCAGTTCCCGCAAGAAGATTTGATGATCTGAGTAAAGCGACTTCTTAATGATCGGGAAAATATTCTCAGTATGGATACTGATAGTGCCTTGTTCTAGCATAATTGGTAATCTTCGACGTTAGTATCTGAAATGATGATAGTGGCTAATACAGCCTAACCCTCTGTTTTCCAGGATAAACCCGGAGAACACAGAAAGGTATCAAGCAATTAGGATTTTAAAACCATAACTTAGGCGATGTCTACGACGGGCTGCGCCTACGCTCCTTTTTTGAGGATTGTTTGCCCCCATTTTCTGATTCGGATTTCCCTACTCCCGATTTTCACCGCAGGTCTATTAGCCCGCATTCTCCAACCAAGCTGTAAAAATTAAACTGGTATTAGACACTGATTTAATGTCTTTAATAGGACTTACGCACACTCTACGAATTCTCGGCGCTCTTGGCGTCTTGGCGGTTCGATAAATTAAGCTTTTTGGTAATTTTTGCGTAAGTCCTATTTAACATTAGCGCTTCTGCGATCGCACAATGTCTCGTAGAAAATAAGAAAAATAAACCCACGGAGGTGGGTTTTATCTGCGTAGCTGCCATTTATAATCACCTTATCAGACTACGTAGCAATCTGTGGTACTGACACCTTCACTGGCACTTTTTTACTAAAAGACAGACCGTTTTCATTTTTGTCAATCATAATCGTGTCTCCAGAGATAAAAGTATTTTCCAATAACTTGGTGGCCAAAGGATTTTCTATTTCTCGCTGAATTGCCCGTTTCAGTGGACGGGCACCGTAAACTGGGTCATAGCCTGATTCGACAAGGTGATCACAAGCAGATTGGGATATCTCAAAGAAGATTTTTTGCTCTCGGAGGAGATTTTCTACCCGTTTGAGTTGAATGCGGATGATATGCCGCATTTCCGTGCGATTTAAGGTATGGAAGAGAATAATATCATCAACGCGGTTGAGAAATTCCGGGCGGAAATGCGATCGCAAAGCTTCCATTACCCTGACGCGCATTTTTTCATATTTGGAATCATCACCAGCTACATCCAAGATATGTTCACTACCAATGTTACTGGTCATGACAATAACGCTGTTGCGAAAATCTACTGTCCTCCCCTGAGAGTCAGTAATTCTCCCATCATCTAGCACTTGCAATAAAATATTGAACACATCGGGATGCGCCTTTTCCACTTCATCCAATAGCACCACTGAGTAGGGACGGCGGCGAACCGCCTCGGAAAGTTGACCGCCTTCTTCATATCCTACGTATCCTGGAGGCGCTCCCACAAGGCGAGAAACTGAGTGTTTTTCCATATACTCAGACATATCTAAGCGCACCAATGCGTCATCAGAATCAAAGAGAAACTGAGCTAAAGCGCGGGCGAGTTCGGTTTTACCCACACCTGTGGGGCCCATAAACAAAAATGATCCAATGGGACGAGAGGGGTCTTTCATCCCTGCACGGGCACGGCGAATGGCTGCTGCTACTGCTTCTACAGCCTCTTCTTGCCCAATGACTCGTTGATGTAAATGACTTTCTAGTTGGAGTAATTTTTGCCGTTCCGATTCCAACAGGCGATTGACGGGAATTCCTGTCCATTTAGCGACAATTTCGGCAATATCGGCTTCAGTGACTTGCTCTGGCAGCAACGTGGAACCTTGGTTTTGAATTTCTAAAAGGCTCGCTTCTTTGGCTTCGCGATCGTGCTGTACTCCCTCCAATTTGCCATATTTCAGTTGGGCAGCTTTATTTAGATCATAAGCACGTTCCGCCTGTTCAATTTGCACTCGCAGCGCATCTTCTTCTTTCTTTAAGGCGCTTATCGCCTCCAATATCTGCTTTTCACCTTGCCATTGCTCATTAAATATTTTCTGTTTTCCGGTTAAACTGGCGATTTCTTGCTCAATTCGCAGCAAACGTTCTTTAGTTTGGGGAGTACCCTTTTCTTCGCCAGCTAATGACAGCTTTTCCATTTCTAACTGCATGAGGCGGCGATCAATGGTTTCCAATTCTGCTGGTTTGGAGGTAATTTCCATTTTCAACTGTGCTGCTGCCTCATCCACTAAATCAATGGCTTTATCTGGCAAAAAGCGATCGCTAATGTAACGTGCTGATAGAGTTGCTGCTGCTACCAAAGCCGAATCAGAAATTTTGACGTTGTGATGCACTTCATAGCGTTCTTTCAATCCCCGGAGAATGGAAATAGTATTTTCCACACTTGGCTGATCCACAAAAACTTGCTGAAAGCGGCGTTCTAGGGCAGCGTCTTTCTCAATGTGTTTGCGGAACTCGTCGAGGGTAGTCGCGCCAATACAACGCAGTTCTCCCCGCGCCAGCATTGGTTTGAGCAGATTTCCGGCATCCATTGCCCCTTGTTGGGTGGAACCGGCACCGACTACAGTATGCAATTCGTCAATAAACAGTACGATGTCACCGTTAGATTCTGTAACTTCCTTGAGGACTGCTTTCAAGCGTTCTTCAAATTCTCCTCGCAATTTGGCCCCAGCAATCAAACTACCGATATCTAAAGAAATGAGTTTGCGGTTTTTCAGAGATTCGGGAACGTCACCGTTTACCATCCGTTGTGCCAAAGCTTCGGCGATCGCAGTTTTACCTACCCCAGGTTCACCAATTAATACCGGGTTATTTTTGCTCCGACGAGACAAAACTTGAATTACCCGCCGAATTTCGTCATCCCGCCCAATTACTGGGTCAAGTTTTCCAGATTTTGCCTGTTCTGTCAAATCTCTGCCAAATTTTTGTAAGGCTTCATAGCGGGATTCTGGGGTTTGATCTGTCACTTTTTGGCTACCGCGAATAGTTTTGATGGTAGCTTCTAGTTTTTCTGTATCCGCACTAAAGCCTTTGAGTATCTTTCGTCCAATGCGATCGTCTTCAGCAAATGCCAAGAGGATGTGTTCCACAGAAACGTAGGAGTCTTTCATCCTGGTTCTAGCTTCCTCGGCTCGGTCTAGTAAAACATCTAAATTGCGGCTAAGGTAAAGCTGATCACTTTTACCAACTTTGGGTTGACGTTGGGTAAAGGCTTCTAGCTGCTGTTGCAAGCGGATTGGATCGACCTCAGATCGAGCCAGGATACGTATTGCTAGACTAGTGGGTTCTTCTAACAGGGCAAGAATTAAATGTTCAACATCTAATTGCTGTTGTTGATAAGCACGGACTATATCCTGAGATTTAACAATCGCTTCCCAGGCTTTATCAGTAAATTTATTCGGATCTGTAGGTTGCATCTTTAGAATTTTGGAATTTTGATTTTTAGTTTAGGATTGGGTATTGGGGATTGAGGATTGGAAAAACTCTTCCTTAGTCACTAATTATCCAGACATTCTCAGCGTATATCCGCGTGTATCTCCGGTGGCAATTTAGGATTGGTTATTTGGTGATAGTTCACTCTATTACCTATTTTCTAATTTAAAACGAAAACAATGTTCTGAGCGGACTTTGCCAAATGGTACTATTGGAGCAATGTTGACGACGGGCTATTCGGCGTTACTATTAGTGCTGCTCATCACGACAGTATGGAGATAATACTAATAGGATTTACGCAGAGGAGATCCCCTAGCCCGCCTAAAAATGGCAGGCAAAAAGCGAAAAGTCTCGCGCGTCTGGGTAACAGGAGTGCGAGACGCCAGTGTGCGGAAAAACTAGTTTCTCCGTATCTAGCTCAAGTTTTTAAGACATCGGTGTGGATTTTCTTATCCCTTTATTGCCTTAGACAGGGTTTTCCTCCGCACTCAAGATTCAGCACTACTGAAGCTTAGATCCATCACCTATATTCTTAATTATAAGAATTACTGACTCACAAGTTGCTCTTGTGATTCCTGTTTGACTGCTGACCCTTGAGTTCCCAGTTGAATCAATTCAATTTTATACCCATCTGGATCTTCCACAAAAGCAATTACTGTCGAACCATGTTTCATTGGCCCTGGTTCGCGCACGACTTTACCGGCTTGATTGCGGATTTCCTCACACGTAGCGTAAATATCATCAACACCAAGGGCAATGTGACCATAAGCATTACCCAATTCGTATTTTTCCACCCCCCAGTTGTAGGTTAGTTCTATCACCGTGTTGTCACTTTCCTCACCATACCCAACAAAAGCCAAGGTAAATTCTCCCCCTGGATAGTCTTTTCGGCGCAGTAATTTCATTCCCAGAACTTCACAGTAGAACTTTAAGGACTTTTCGAGGTTGCCCACCCGCAGCATTGTGTGTAGTAATCGCATGAGCTTTTCTCTGTAATTGATTTAGTGTTCTCTGCCAATATTTTACCTAGCTGAAAGTCTAAAGTAAAAATGCCATCAGGGAAAGAATTAAAAGGTAAAGGACAAGATAAATGTGACTTTACCCATTTTTGGCATTGTTCCCGATTCATATAATGGAAATCTTCTTTAATCTCAGCCAATAAAGTCTCTTAAACGCCTATGCTAGCGATTGGGTTAGGCAACTGGACTGTGTGCGTAACAGACTTGAATAAAGGATAAAGTACAGATGAGTAACATTCTAGATACTGCCATTGAGGCGATCGCATCTCGTGAAATTCTCGATTCACGGGGTAGACCGACAATTGAAGCCGAGGTGCATTTAGCCAACGGTGTTGTCGGACTGGCGCAGGTTCCGAGTGGTGCCTCTACTGGCACTTTTGAGGCTCACGAACTGCGTGATGGCGATAAAAGCCGTTACGGGGGCAAAGGCGTACTCAAGGCAGTACAAAACGTCAAAGAAGCACTTGCACCTCAATTATTGGGCTTGGATGCTCTCAACCAAGAATTGCTAGACCGCACAATGATCGCTATAGATGGTTCTGCTAACAAATCGAATTTGGGGGCTAATGCGATTTTGGGGGTTTCCTTGGCAGCAGCCAAAGCTGGTGCTGAGTCTCTAGAAATTCCTCTATATCGCTATTTGGGTGGCCCTTTAGCGAATTTGCTCCCAGTGCCGTTGATGAACGTGATTAACGGTGGCGCACACGCCTCAAATAACGTGGATTTTCAAGAGTTTATGATTGTCCCAATTGGGGCAACTTCCTTCCGGGAAGCGTTGCGCTGGGGTGCAGAGGTGTTTGCTACCCTCAGTCAGGTGTTGGATGAAAAGGGTTTGCTGACTGGTGTAGGCGATGAAGGCGGCTTTGCCCCTAACCTAGAATCCAATCAGGTGGCTTTGGAATTGCTGGTTGCTGCCATTAAGAAAGCTGGTTATAAGCCAGGGGAAGAAGTAGCTTTGGCATTGGATGTGGCAGCTAGCGAATTTTATAAGAATGGTCAATATGTTTACGATGGTAAACCTCATGCCCCGGCTGAGTTTATTGATTATTTAGGACAATTGGTTGATCAATATCCAATTGTGTCAATTGAGGATGGCTTGCACGAAGAAGACTGGCAAAATTGGCAATTACTCACCCAGAAGTTAGGTTCGCGGGTGCAGTTGGTAGGAGATGATTTGTTTGTTACCAACGCCACACGCTTGCAAAGAGGCATCCAGGAAAAAGCTGCTAATGCAATTTTGATTAAACTCAATCAAATTGGTTCTCTCACCGAAACCTTGGAAACAATTGATTTGGCAACTCGCAACGGTATTCGTTCAGTAATTAGCCATCGTTCTGGTGAAACAGAAGACACAACGATCGCTGATTTAGCCGTAGCAACCCGTGCCGGTCAAATCAAAACAGGTTCCCTCTGTCGCAGCGAACGCGTAGCAAAATATAATCGCTTGCTGCGAATTGAAGATCAACTAGGTGATCGCGCCGTTTATGCTGGTGCTGTGGGGTTAGGACCGAAGTAGGGACTGGGGACTGGGGACTGGGGCAAGAATTCTTCCCAATGCCCCATGCCCAATTAAGGATAAAACCCCAACTTGGGTAACCCCAAGGTTTCATCCCAGCCCATCATCAGGTTTAGACACTGAATCGCTTGCCCCGCCTGTCCTTTAATTAGATTGTCAATTGCTGACATGACAATCACGTGACCTGTACGCGGGTCAACTTCCACACCGATGTAACAAAGATTGCTGCCGTTTGCCCACTTCGTTTGGGGGTAAACGCCGCTACCGCAGATTCTCACCCAAGGAGAGTTGCGGTAGAAGGCTGAGAAAATTGTGATTAAGTCATCTCGCACTAGACCAGGATCGCGCAGTGTGGCATATACCGTTGCCAAAATACCGCGCACCATTGGGATAAGGTGGGGTGTAAATTGGATCATGAGTTCGTGACCAGCTAAATCACTGCAAATTTGCTCAATTTCTGGGGTATGACGGTGACGGCCGATATTGAAAGCTGTTATGGAGTTATCCGCCTCAGCTAGTAATAAGTTGGTTTGAGCTTGCCGTCCACTGCTAGATGTGCCGGACTTGGCATCAATAATAGCTGTTTCTGGGACGATTAAACCTTGCTTTAAGAGTGGCGAAAGTGCAAGGAGACTAGCAGTGGGATAGGAACCAGGACAACCAACGAGTTGAGCTTCAGCAATGCGATCGCGATACAGTTCTGGTAATCCATAAACCGCTGTAGCAGCAGTTGAGCGATCGTTTCTCTGTGTCCCATACCAACTTGTATAAGTTGCCAAATCACTGAACCGATAGTCTGCACTCAAATCCAGTACTTTACATCCTTTTTCTAATAGTTTAGGCGCGATTTGGCAAGCCAGACCATTTGGTAAAGACAGGAAAACTACTTCACAGCGGTGAGCAATTATTTCTGGTTCTACTGCCTCTATTGGCAGGTTAGCTGCATGAGCCAGATGCGGGTAGATATCTCCAAAGCATTTCCCGATACTGCTCTCACCACCTAAATAAACCAGTTCAACTTCTGGATGATCCATCAGTAGTCGTACTAACTGTACTCCGCCATAGCCCGACGCGCCAACAATCCCAACGGGTACGCGTCTAAATTTGCCCATGATCTGAAATCCTTATCCCATGAATGATTAATTCGTTCTCAGCTATCAACAATATCAGCGACTAGACTCACAGCGGACAAAACATCTGAAACCCCTCTACTTTTTTCGGACGCAAACAGGGAAGAGGACGTGAAAATTTTTGCCACGTTATCAAATCATAAAATAACTCGGAAAGTGAGAAACTCAGTGTCTTAAGACCTGAGGTGCGATTCGTTCACTCGAAATGAGTATAAATATTCAGGGATGAGTGACATTTGAGAGATAACCCCATTGGGTT
>NZ_JBALDF010000021.1:0-16637 GCF_036917275.1 Nostoc sp. | reverse complement strand
CTTGCAGCAGTTGCCCGTTGAGCGTCCACAACCGCGCACTCTTGTCATCTGATGCCGTGGCGATGGTTTTGCCGTCCGGGCTGAAACTCACACTTCTGACTAAGCCTTGATGCCCTTGGAACTGGTTACGTTCTTTAATTTTATCGAGAATACTATCCAAAGCAAAAATAGGGCTGATAGCTGGATATTTTTCTAAAGGGCGACCATCTTTTACCAAAGTTTTTAACTCTTTCCCACTGTGCATTACTGCCACCAGCGATTCTAACTCGCGGCTACTTCTGCCAAAAAACCATAATCTTCAGCCAACTGCAACGGCGTGCCATAATTTTGATGTAGCGGCAGAGATTTTTCAACAAGGCTTTGCAACTCTGCCCATGCTTGTAAACGTCGCAGCACTTCACCCAGTTTAGTAATATGTTTTGCGACTAAATCTGAACGTCGTGCTTGTTCAAAAATATTTATAGCTTGCTGAAGGTAATTTCTAGACTCTTGCCAATAGCGTTGATTTTCTGTCTGATTTTTTTCAGCTTGGCGGTTATACGCCAAAGCAATATTAACGAGTAATATACCTTGTCGTTCTAAATGATTACTTTCTCGCCAGAACTCCAAGCTTTGGTGATAATGTCTTAAAGCAGAATCTATCTGGTCATGGAAATAATCATTCAAACCAAGCACAAACTCTAAACTTGCTTGAAGTGCTGCTTCTAATACTTCTCCTCGATTTTGCAAATCCTGACGAGCGGTTTCTAGTTCCCGGCACATTTGGGAATCGGGTGTTACATCACCAGCAAAGATTTCATCAGTTTTTTGCTGGAGGAAGTTGACTAACTCATCGGTAGGGTTTTCAAACTCAATGATAGTTGCCCAATTCTCTAAATCAGTTGCTAATCGAATAAATTTTTGTAGAACTTGGTCATTAACCCACAACAATATCGGAAACGGGAAGTTCTTTCTAAATTCCTCCCGCACTTGGTTAGCTGAAGTCATAACTGTATCAATATCTTTAATCGACTCCAAACCAAAAACCATTAATACTGATGGCTGTTCATTTAAGAGTTGTTCGCGTATATTTGTGTAAAGGGTTTTGACCGATGCAGGTAGGATAATTTCGTGAATGTGTACAGGAGATAATTGGCGCAGGCGTTCCACCATGCGCTGACGTAAAACAGCATAGTTACAACGCAGCAAAATCAGCGAAAATTCTCCCTGAGAAAGGGTAATTGTTCGCACCAGAGTTTGCAATGAACGTTCATTGTCAAAGGCTAAATTTTCTGGCTCTTGCTGATTACTCATAACATAGATAATTTACTTTATAGTAGCTGTTTATATGATTACATCATGTAAGTAAATGACATTCGCCAGTAGAGTGTGTTATGCCGTAGGCTAATGCACCTTTAATTATTGATGGTGCGTTGCGCTAACGCGATAATACACTCTACTGACATCGCTCCCGTCGCGACAGATACCGCTCCCGTCGCGACAAATACCGCTCCCGTCGCGACAGATACCGCTCCCGTCGCGACAGATACCGCTCCCGTCGCGACAGATACCGCTCCCGTCGCGACAGATATCGCTCCCGTCGCGACAGATACCGCTCCCGTCGCGACAGATATCGCTCCCGTCGCGACAGATATCGCTCCCGTCGCGACAGATATCGCTCCCGTCACGACTGAGATGCTTAACGTTATTCTTTCGTTCCCAGTTTATAGCTGGAAATGCTCACTGTGAGGCTCCGCCTCGTTTATTAGCGGCAGAGCCGCAATGAGGTGCATTTCCAGCCTCTGGCTGGAAACGAGAGAAACACGAGAGTGTTTTGGCTTAAGTTGACACCAATGACATCTGTACGCCCCTACAGCCGATTCATAACCTAAATTCCTTGGCTTCAGCCAAAATCGGATTGACATCAAACCAAGAACCATCCTCATTCCGGTATTCAAATACAAACATACTGCGGAGCAAAAGTTCGTATCTTTCATGACCTCTCAAGCTTTTCTCTTCCGCCACCTCACGCAGTGATTCCCATTCATCGGGCGTAATTGCTAAAATTAGTTCATTGCGGCGTTGTTTAATTACTCTATTTACGCACTCTCGCGACAAAGGTGGGTCTTCTTGCTGAAGACAGCGAAATAATAACATCAGCAAATTACGCAAATGACCGCCGCTAACTAAGC
Organism: Nostoc sp.; assembly: GCF_036917275.1. Classification (GTDB taxonomy): domain Bacteria; phylum Cyanobacteriota; class Cyanobacteriia; order Cyanobacteriales; family Nostocaceae; genus Nostoc. The sequence continues at coordinate 14,466 of NZ_JBALDF010000021.1, read as the reverse complement.
ACAGCCTTTCTAAAGTATCAGGACTATCAAAAACCTCAGTAATTAAATTTCGGCTTTGTTCCCAACTCACACCAGGAAAAGCCCTCGCCATAACCATCTGTTGCAGCAGCGTGATTCCTTGTGAAAATTGTGAACCATCCTGTAGTTGCACAGGAACCATTGGTAAAACCTTGGGGTCTACCCCGAAGCGATTTGTTAACCTTCCTAAAGCGTTGGAAAAAATCAACACTAGGGGAATAGTATAAACAACATGACAATTTAGCTGGTTTAACTGTTCACCGCGTTCCACAAAGAGATATTCTGGCTGGTAATGACCGGAAGGCTTTAAAGAATTATCCACTCGGTCGAGATTATCTATAATTACCACCAGTCCTTTTTTACCTTGCTGCTTGAGTTTTTCTCTAGCAGGCTTGAGCAATTCTTTGTTAATTGATTCTAAAATGCCATTAGTACGCGGTTCTAAATATTGCCGTAACTGCCCGCGAAGCTTGGGACTATCTTTAGTTTTGGCAGTAATTTTGGCAATACCTACAGATAACTCTCCCCCAAGTTCTATCGGCGTTTGCAAAAATTCACCAAGTTCAGTAAACAGAGTTTGAAAGTATCCTGGCTTGAGATTAATTTTTATTGTTTCCAAACTTTGGCTAACTTCACGAGCTACTGCCAGTAAAATATCTGTAACATCAATATCAGCCATATCCAGGCTTTGGCTAGACTCAAAATAAACCACATGAAATCCCTGCTGCTCTAACTCTGCTTTGAGCCGCAGTAACTCAGTGGATTTGCCACAGCCGATATGTCCGGTAAACAATTGACAGGTAGATTGTTCCGGTGCAAGGCGGGTAATAGTTCGCCCTAATTCTTCAATAATCTTAGCCCCACGCACTTTGGAGAAATCAATATAATATTGTCTATCTTCCGGTTTGCTCACAACTAGAGTCTTACTGGGGTTGCAAGCTTGAAAAAACCTGACTAAATCTAGTTTCATCACAAATCACCCGAAATTAGGCTGACACTCTTGCCCATTTCAGTGATTATACAGACGACAAAGCCGTTATTTCGGAAAAAACTTCTTCAAGGCGGCTGATTAAGGACTATATCTAGTTCCCAGTTAAAGACTGGGAATGCCTATAAGAGGCTCTGCCTCTTGACTTGCCGCAGCAGCCCAATAAGGAGCATTTCCAACCAGAGGCTAGAAACGAGGTTTTAAAGACCTCTCCCTGGTTTTACTACGTAAAAACCGTCCCTCTCCGACTCGGAGAGGGACAGACTTGAACTTTAGTTTAAGGCAGGGAGAGGTTTGTCTCGTTCACAGTCTCTGACTGGGAATGCCTAATGAGAGGCTACGCCTCGTTTATTAGCGGCAGAGCCGCAATGATGAGCATTTCCAGCCTCTGGCTGGAAACGAGGTTTTAACGAGGTTTTAGCTTAAGTTTACAATTCCAACTTCTCACCCCGAATCGAATAATCCAACAACTCCATCGGGTGAATAACTGACATCTTCTTACCTTGCAACTGCAAATGCTTCGTAATTTGCAAAGTACACCCTGGATTAGCAGAAGCAATTAACTCAGCACCAGTATTCAACAAATTCTGCACTTTTTGCCGACCCAATTCTTCAGAAACTTCCGGTTGCAGCATATTGTAAACCCCAGCGCTACCACAACACAAAGCCGCGTCTATTGGTTCTCTCAACTTCACCCCTGGAATTTGTCGCAATACCTGACGTGGTTGCACGCTAATTTTTTGTCCATGCAATAAATGACAAGCATCTTGATAAACTAAATTCAAGGGTTTATCAGTCAGTGGTGAAAGTTTCGCTGTTAACCCAACAGTTGCCAAAAACTCTTGAGCATCTTTAACTTTAGCTGCAAAATCCTTCGCCTTTTGCCGATATTCTAGGTCATCTTCTAAAATGTGACCGTATTCTTTCAAAGTATGACCGCAACCAGCAGCATTGATAATTACGAAATCTACATCAGTATTGGCAAAACTATCAATCATTTGCCTTGCTAAAGCTTTCGCCTGTTCTGTTTGTCCTTGGTGTTCGGGAAGCGCTGCACAACAACCTTGAGATTTTGGAATCACAACTTCACAACCATTCGCCGTTAAAACCCGCACCGTTGCTTCATTCACTGGGGAGAAAAACAGCCGTTGCACGCATCCCAAAATTACCCCAACTCGGTAGCGCTTCTCACCTTGGGCGCGAATGACAGTAGGCAAATTATCTTGAAAAGATTTAAGAGTAATTTCTGGCAGAATCGATTCCATTGCTGCCAAACGGGGCGATATTTTATTGAGTAAACCTGTAGCGCGAAAGAATTTAGCAAAACCCAACTTTTGATAAACCAACAACGGAACTAGTAAAACCCGTAAAAGGTTTGGATAGGGAAACAAAGAAAATATCAGTTGACGAAAAAATTGGTCTGGCAAACTGCGGGGATAATTCCGTTCAACTTGGTGACGAGTTGCAGATATTAACTTGTCATACTGCACACCGGAAGGACAAGTACTTACACAAGCAAGACAGCCTAAACAAGAATCAAAATGTTCTACAGTTGCTGTGTTTAAAGCAATCTCACCCTCATTAATTGCATCCATCAAATAGACGCGTCCTCTAGGAGAATCCATCTCCTTCCCAAGTACCCGATAACTGGGACAAGTCGAGAGACAAAACCCACAATGTACACAACTATCAATCAACTTCGGGTCAGGCGGATGACTCTCATCAAACCCCTTCAAATTCTTTAAACTAGCCGTATTATTAACAGAATTTTCTGAAACTTGCATAATTATTTTTCTCCCCTCTCTATCTCAGCGCCCTCAGCGTCTCTGCGGTTAGTTTCTTAAATCCCACCCACAAACCGACCAGGACTTAAAATATTTTTACTATCAAACTGTTCTTTAATCCGACGCATCAGCGGCAAAGCATTCCCCGTATAGCCCCAAACATCTATTTGTTCTTTAACCGCCACTGGTGCTTCCAGAATTGTTAAAAAACCTCTATTAGCTTGAGTGCGTAGGCGCAGCCCGCCGTAGGCATCGCTTCCAGCGGAGCGTAGCTCATCGCGCACTTTCAGAACCTGATTTTTACCCTCTAATTGTAACAAACCTAAACCACTACCAATGTGAATTAAACCTAACTCTACGTGAGTCAAAATCTCCACGGCAGCAGTAGGTAACACTCCTATTTTGCAGGTAATTACAGATTCTGTGGCAGTATAATGTATTCGTTCTTGCAATCTCTGCCATAGACTAGCCTCATCATCATCTACATAAATAGCCCCATCTAACCCCAACTTTTGCCCTACTTCCAAAACTCGGTTTGACTGTTCCTTAACACTCTCACTAATACTTTGAAAACGAGCAATTAATCCCAGCCCTTCACCCAAACCTAAGCTGGACACCAGTTTAGTTGATAGCAAATCAGCTTGGACTGGTGTTAACGCCGAACCTCGAAGAATATCAGCTGCTTGGGATACAGCCTCCGCCGTACCAGTTAGTACCACCGTCTCCGATGCCTCAGCTAGCGGATACAGCCGAAAAGTTAGTTGACTAATAAAGCCTAATGTGCCATACGACCCAGTAAGCAACTTCATCAAGTCATATCCGGCAACATTTTTAACTACTCTTCCCCCAGCTTTGGCGATTTGTCCATCAGCACGGACAAAAGTAATACCTAGTAACTGGTCGCGCACACTACCATAACGTTGCCGCAGAGAACCTGTATCACCTGTAGCAACAATACCGCCAATGGTTGCTAACTCTGGTGCTGTGGGGTCAAGAGCAAGAAATTGCCGCGACTTTGCCAAAAGTGCTTGGAGATCAGAGAATTTCATCCCAGCTTCTACCGTGATTGTCAAATCGCCAACAGCGTGTTCAATCAGTTGGTTGATCCGCTCTGTACTGACTACAACATCAATGCCCTGGACTAAACCACCCCAGTTGAGTTTACTACTATTACCGCAGGGGAGGACACGCCAGTTGTTACTGTAAGCTGTGGCAATGACTGCTGCTAGCTGTTGTTGGCTGCGGGGATAAACGATACAACTGGGAGGATGTCCAGAAGCGATCGCCTGTTGGATACGTTTTTGCTGACCTAGTTCGATGTTTTCCCAAAGGCAGACAGCATTTTCTTCGCCGACGATAGATGCAAAATAAGAAGCGTAGACGCCTTGCGGCTTGTCGTTAGACATCGCTTTGATTCAGTATTATTTTTTCTCACCCTACATCTAATTTACTGGCTAACCTGATTAAAAAAGCGCATTGCCATTAATACATGGTGGCTAATTCACTTGCGAGTTCTGTTTCCATAGGTCTTTTTTATCGGCAGTTGCAAGTTTAATCTCTCAGGTTGATCACTTTTATGAGGTGGTATTGGAAACAAACACCCCTCAATATTCGTTGGGTGCAGTGATTCCCCATAACCAGCTAGCAGAGAACTTTTTTACCTCTTCATAAGGTAGACGCCGCTACTAATAGCCTTCTGAATCTCCTTTGACAAATTCAGCTGCCAGTTTTTTAGCGATCGCGATCGCTTCAGCATCACAACTAATCACATATGCTTTTTGCTCAGGATAAATTACTGTTGTCATAGATGAGGGTGAAACAAATACGGGGATTCTTCTGATGTCTTCACCTAGAGATTCCCCGTATTTGTAGAGTTGTACCACCAACTCAAAATTCATTATGCAGCTTACCCTCATCCTTCAGCTACAGATTGCTTTATTTGTTGCATTCCTCTTGCTGGTTATATGCATTATCAAGATTTGGCTTCAGAGGAAAGCTTTGGAACAGTACCGAAAATCCACAGAACTATTTAAGCAGTCTGTAAACGGCTACCAAGAATCTGTAGAGCTTTTTAGACAAGCTATCAATGAGTATGAATTACTACTTAAAAAACATGGGATAGATACATCAAAACTAAAAGCTAAAGTTCCCCAGCAATCAATATCGCCACTACCTTTGCAATTCAAAGTAACTCAAGAGGAAATAGACATTAACAACAAATATTTGCACAGTGAATTAATTGCTCTAACCAACAACGTAAAGATAGCTAATCAATTACTGGTAAAACAGCGCCAATTGTGCCCAGGTAAATCTGAGAACTGGCTTTTAAAACAAGTTATTAGTGACTTGAAGCTCAAAAAACCACAAGAACAACTACGTTCAAAAACACCACAAACACAAACAGAACTTTCTCTATCTCCACCCTCAGATACACCATTACCAGACCTCAAAAAAATGAAGAGGCAACCTAGTAAACCAAAAGGAGTATCCAAAAATAATCCATTGTATAAAGAACTTCTTAATTTAATCAGTGGCAATGAAGAAATTGCCAATCGGTTGATTACACATCAGCAACAATTAAACCCAGATAAATTAGAGAACTGGATTTTGGAAAAAGTTGTTGGCGACATCAAACGTGATCGACGTGTATAACGAACCTAAGTGATCGTCCACGATCAAATTTCTAGTCAGCAAAATCAACTGCTTGAGGTTTATCAAGACTAAAATCCTGACTATAAACTTTAATTTCTTTACACCTAGCTACTTAGCATTTTCAAAATTTTAAGCTAAAACCACTGCTGGTTGCTGCCAACGTCCTACCGCCTTACCAATAACTGATAATTCTTGCATCAAGTTATCGAAACGGTCTGGTGTCAGAGATTGAGGCCCATCAGATAAGGCTTTGGCAGGGTTGGGGTGAACCTCTATCATCAGGGAATCGGTGCCAGCTGCGATCGCAGCCATTGCCATTGAAGGCACAAACTCAGACCAACCTACGCCGTGACTGGGGTCAATCATAATTGGTAGGTGAGTCAGCTTTCGCAACACTGGCACTACCGATAAATCCAGTGTATTTCGCGTATACTGGCGGTCAAAGGTGCGTATTCCCCTTTCACACAAGATTACATTGGGATTACCGGATGCCAGAATATACTCAGCTGCCATCAACCAATCTTCAATAGTAGCCGCCATTCCCCGCTTCAAGAGAACTGGTTTCGCCTGCGCTCCCACTTTTTTAAGCAAAGAGAAATTCTGCATATTCCTTGCCCCCACCTGGATCACGTCAGCAATTTCGGCAATTTTATCTAGGTCAGCGGCATCCATCACTTCTGTAATAATACCTAGTCCACTGACTTCCCGCGCCTTCGCCAACAAATCCAAAGCACTCTCGCCGTGTCCTTGGAAGGCGTAAGGTGAAGTCCGGGGTTTGTAAGCCCCTCCTCGCAAAAATGTGGCTCCAGCCGTCTTGACGCGCCGTGCCGTCTCCACAATCATTTCTTCATTTTCTACGGAGCAGGGGCCGGCAACGACTACCAAAGGTTGGTGTTCACCAAAGACCACCGCTCCATTGGGAGTATTAACCACCACTTCCGAAGCTTCGCCGTGGCGGTACTGGCGGCTGGCTCGTTTGTAAGGCTGCTCTACTCGCAACACCTGCTCAATCCAGGGGTTAAGTTCTTGAATTTGTAATGGATCTAAGTTGGCGGTTTCACCTACTAGACCAATAACTACTTTGTGTTGACCAATAATTTTTTCTGGAGTTAACCCCCAGCTAGTTAGTTCCTGATCAATGCGGTTTATTTCCGCCTCTGGGGAACCACTCTTCATTACTATAATCATGTGAAAATTCCTGATTAATTGAGTAAATTTTTCTGTAAATTGGCTGACTTTATTATTGCCTATTGCCCTAATTACGAATAGTTAAAAAGAAAATTTATTTATAAAATATACCACTCAGTCAGTAGCTTGACGCTCAGTCAGTGATTTTACTGTTAAAAAACTGGATATAGGGTATAAAAATTATATAATAATTTTTGTTAGTAATGTTGAAGTTATAAAATTTCAACTTCAACATTCACTTCTTTATTTACCCAATACCGTAGTTATCTAATACCTGAGCGCCGTTCATTAGGAGTTTTTTTGCCGAGTTTCGCGCCAAGCTCCCACCATTCGTCCCCAATTGGTGTTGAATTCACCCAAACCCAGCAAACTTCCGACTCTTTCTTCATCCCAAGAGGCAGAGAGAACGCCATAACTTATCCCTAAGACCCCCAAACCAAATAATCCCATATTTACCAATAACACGGCGATGGGAGCTAGTTGGATGTGGGAGTAGATAGCAAGCAGATAGCTGACAACCAGGGTGGTAATGCCTAAAGCTGTTGGTACACCACAGAACACAGCTACCCGTCGGATCATCCTCTGGCTGACTACTTGAGGAATAGCCATCTCTTGTTTGGTGTAAGTCTGTTTTTTATCAGCCTGTTTCCCAGATTCTTGTGGCTGCGCTGCTGGTTTACTTTGAGTTTTTGCGGGTTTTTGGCGCTTTTTATTTGGTTCAAAGGGTAAGCGACTGCGTTCAGATTCTTCAGCAGACATAAGCGCTAGTTCCTATCCACGAATACCGAGGCGAGCGATCAAAGCTAAATACTTTTCCCGGCTTTCCTGCGATATATAGGCTAGAAGACGCTTACGCTGACCAATTAGCTTCAACAGTCCTCGCCGAGAAGAATGGTCTTTTTTATTTGCCTGGAGATGTTCGCTGAGGCGGTTAATGCGCTCAGTTAGCATGGCAACTTGGACATCGGCCGAACCCGTGTCGGTTTCGTGAACTTGGTAGTTGGAAATTATTTCTTGTTTCCGCAGTTGCGTCAGAGCCATGATCGATTCAATTTCTAGTTTTTCTAAATGTATGTAGCAGTCTCCCATAATATCACAGCCATCAAACTGGATGTGGAATCATCTTTGCTGCTACATGTTGCACTTTAAAAGACTAAGTAAGTCAGAAGCCAGACTCCAGTCTCATCTGGTAGTGGAGACGGTGAGTATAATCCATAACCAATTGTATTTATAGTTGCGATCGCTTCCCAATGCAATACCTGCGGCAATCTTACTATTGCGATTTTCACAAGAATTTATAGGCGTTGTTGCAAGAGTTGATATAAGAGGCGATCGCTTACTTTTTAACAAACACCGAGCTGGAACATTACTAAGTCTTTACCAACGGCTGTTGCAAGCAGAGTCAGCAGGAGAGCGGATGCACCCTTTGCAATTAATCCTATTAAAATGATCTTATTCTCTAGCCAAACCGCAATAATGCGGAGAATATTTACAATCAGCAATTAATAAGACTCGCCGACGAGTATAAAGGACTCGCTAACGCAGTTCAAAGACTCGCCAACGAGTATAAAAGACTCTTCAACGGAGTTATTGTATGGAATATTCCATTTTCTACACTCAGAAGTGCCAAACTACAGAATTTCGATGTTTGGATACTGCCGATTAGCGATCGCGCAATAAGAACAAAGTTAAATACACTAAACTAGAACCTACATCTACTATTTGGCTGGCTACTACTCCCCAAATATCTTGGCTGTATAGCTTGGCAAGTCAGTGATTAAACCATCTTTCCCAACTTCCACTTCCCCCTTGAGGAACCAATCTTGCCAATACTCAGCAATTGGGAAGTCTGGAATTTGATATTTAGTTAAATTCTGATCAGAAAAATTAGCCACAACAACAACACGAGAATTTTGTTCATCCCAGCGAGTGTAAGCCAGCACTTTATCGTCGGCATTTTCGTAGAAAAACTCAATATTGTCACTTTGCAAGGCAAGATTCTGCTTGCGTAGAGCAATGAGTTTTTGATAATACTTAAATAAATCACGATTCTGGTCGCCTGACAACAAAGACCAATTAATCTTTTGTGGCTTAGTTACATCTTGGCTTTTTAGCTGGTATTCGCCAAACTCTTCTCCCATCCAGAGCATTGGTATGCCCATCGCTGTCATTAAGAGCACAGCTGCTAACTTTACTCGTTTAAATGCTTCTGCGTCAAAGATACCGCGATCGCCTAATTCTCGCAATAGACGTTCGCGATCATGGGTTGCCAAATAATTTATCACATTAGTAGCGATCGCATAACCCTGCTGCTTGGGATCTAAAATTTGCTTTAGTTGTTCTATTTCAAATGTTTCTCCACAAATATGTGGAACTATAAAGTATCGAAAACTCTCATGCCAACAACCATCTAATGGCCCATCTGGCTTGACTACAGTTTTTGTATCGGGAATATGTTCAGCAATATTATAAAACTGCTTGGGTGCAGCATGGTTTTTCCCTTGCTGTGCTATCCAGTCGAGAAATTCAAAGTTAGCCAATTGGCGCACTGCATCAAAACGAATTCCATCAATGTGATACTCCTTAATGAAAAATTGCACCACATCTCCAACGTATTTCCATGCGGGTTTAACATTTAATTTTTTATCATAATTATCATAGTTAAACTCTGGCCCCCAATAATTATCTGGGTCTTCAGGATAATGCATGTATTCGTAATACCAGTAATTCCGGTCAATCAGCATTAACGGGCATTCTTCATCGGTATGGTTATAAATTCCATCCATAAAAACGCGAATGCCTCTAGCATGACACTCATCTATTAATCGTTTTAAATCTTCTGTTGAACCGTAACTAGATTCTGTAGCAAAGAAGTGGCGGACTTTATAGCCCCAGCTATAGTTACCGGGATACTCATTAACTGGCATTAATTCAATTGCATTAACTCCCAATTTAACTAGATAATCTAACTTGGCAATTATCCCTAAATATTTGCCTCGTTTTTCAAGGCCAACCTCATCACCAGTAAAATCTGCAACGTGCATTTCATATATGACTAATTCCCGATTGTCAGGCAACGGTTTATCGTCATGTTGCCAAACGTAAGTATCAATAATGCGTTGGCCATTTTTAATCTGCACCATGCTGAATTTTTCTGTTTCATTAACATCTGTTGCATTAGGATCAATAACATCTATCAATTCATCAAGTACAAAATTTGGGCTTTTGGTTTGAAGACGAAATTTATATTGATAAATGCCGTCTTCCAGTTTTACTTGAGTGCGGAAGTAACCATCTTCACTTTTTTCCATTGGGATTTCTTTCCAGTCAGAAAAAGACCCAATTAAAGCTGCTCCTTTGTTACGAGGAGCAAACAACGTAAATTCAATTAAACTTCCCATTTTCTTTTTTTAATATATCTTCCAGTGAGTAATCCCAGTCACCAGGTATGAGATAGGACTTACGCACACTCTGCGAATTCTCGGCGCTCTTGGCACGGCAGTTGCTTCAAGTCGGCAGAGCCGCCCAACGCACTGCCTCGTCTTGGCGGTTCGATAAATTAAGCGAAGTTGGCAATTTTTGCGTAAGTCCTATGAGAATAGAAACTTATCTGCTTCCTGATACCTTTCGAGAGTTTACTTCCTTGCGAATGACTATACATCTATCTTTAGTAGTCTTGCTTAAAAAGAAATATTATACTTTTAAATTTACTTCGTTGTGAATTCTTTATAATATAGAAGACTTATTTTCTGCCGCTTCAATAAATGCCTCAAACTGACCATTAGGTGTCCATTGAATAGCCCCATCTCGTCCTGTAAAAAATAGTTTAGTTTGGCTTGGATTCAGTTCAGATAAAACTTTTGGATCAAAGTTAGCCGAAGAAGCGATCGCTACTTCTGGTTTCAAAGCAATAACTAAATCTTTTAATGACTGAGGGGCACACCACAGCACTTGTGGATGAGGCAAACTTCCATTTTTAACTAGTTTTTGTATCTCTTTAGACTTGATATTACCGACTAATAACCAATTCTGATCTAAAATTTGCAATCGTAATATGGGTAATTGCTCGTTGATTAATTGTGCCACTATTGAACCAGTTTCCACAGTTTGACCAACTGCCAGCGGTTGGTAAGCTCCCTGATACTTTTGTAATTCTTGTTGAATTGCCTGAGTTGCAATAGAATTTTCTGGCTTAGGGGAATATTCAGAAAAATTTTTGATTGGTAAACGTTGTAGTAATTCCAACCAAGCATTACTTTCATTGCCTTGGAAATCAGTTGCGATCGCCCAAGTGATTTGATTTACACCCTGCTGTTGTAAAAATGGTAGGATTGTGAAACGTCCAGTCCCTTCATCCCCACTATTAATTACAGTTACAGTACCTCTATCTTGAACAACTACAATTGGTTCGGTACCAGATTCTAATACCGTTATCCGAAACAATGTATTTGTAGAATGCCAAAGGGGGATAAATACTAAAGCAATCGCAATCACATTAGCAAACCACCACCGCCGCTGCCACCAAGGCACTAGCCAAACCAATATAATCAAAACGTAAATCGCCAGAAGCTGCCAAGTAGATATGCTGCCTACAGCAACAGAATTTCCTGGTAACTTGCTAAAAAATTCCACTAGTTTAATTAGCCAATCAGTAGGGTAATGCAACACCCCAGCCAGGAAGCTTCCTGCCTCAATCCAAATTAAAGCTGCTAAAGCACTGATGATTCCACCTATACTAATGATCGAAATTAATGGAGTACTAACCACATTCAGCAACAAACTATAAGATGGTACAACTCCAAATACAAAAAGTTGTACAGGTAAAGTCCAAAGAGTTGCAGCTAAGGGAACGGCAATCAAAGCAGCGATCGCAGGTGGTAGCCATGCTAGACGGTTGACTAATGCAGGTACTGTTACGACTAATCCCAGTGTTGCTAAAAAACTCAATTGAAAACCTAAATCCCAAATCCATAGAGGATTAAATACTAATAACAGAGTTGCTGCTAATAGTAATGATCCCAACTGTTTTACCTTTCTTTTTAATAGCAAACCAATTAATGCCGCAAAACCCATAATTACGGCTCTGAGTACCGCAGGTTGAAAACCTGTTAAACTCAGAAAAATGATTAAAGCCAAAAAGCCAAGGGTAAATTGCGTTACTTTTTTTGCCCGTCTAGTTAACTGTAATATCACACTCAAAATCAAGGAAGTTTGGAAGCCGGAGGCTGCTAAAGCATGAGCTAATCCTGCTTGTACAAACAAGTCGCGGATATCGTAGGGTAAATCTACAGCTTTGCTACCTAAAACCATTGCACTCACAAGAGGCCCTTCCGGGATACCCAACCAACGAACTTGCGATCGCACAATTCGCTCCCGAATTTGCCACCATCCCCATTTCCGTTCCTGATCCAAAACATTTATTTGTCGCCCAATCAAACCAGCAAACGTTCCTTCTTGCTTGAGAAACTTCTGAAAGTCGAAACCACCAGGATTAGAAGCCGCCTTTGGTTTGTACAAAATTCCAGTCACAGCAATCTGTTGACTAGGGTATAACCCAGTAGCCTGAAGTATAGGCACTGTCACATACAATTTGCCTGTCACCCCTTTTGGGACACCTGCTGAACCTTTTTCATTTTTGACTTCATCTAACTGAGTCGCTTCCAGCCAAAATTGTCCTCGCTGACTGCGAGTCAAGCGGGGATTACTCGCCACTTCGCCGCGAACAATCACAAGTTGTTCTTGATTACTGCTGTTTCCAGACGGGACAAACTGACTAATATCTTTTGCACCCGGTTGCGGCACTCGCCATTGAAAATATAGAGTTGCCAATAATCCCACTAAGCCAGCAGCTAGCCATATTCGAGCATGGGGAGTAGTTTGCCAAGTGTTGGGCACTACCTTATTTTTGCCTCCAGCATTTTCTGGTTTCTGGGCAAGTTGCCGTGAAGCGGTACGTCTTCTAAAAAGAATTGCTCCCACTATCCCCAGAACCAAAATCCACACACCACCCCAAGGAACTGCTGTAAACAGCAACCCGAAAATGTAGCCAAGACAAATAATTACACCACTGGTTTGAATCATAAGATTTTTTGTAAAAGCACCTGACAACCCGAACTTGATATAACTTAAAAATAGCTAGGGTAGCAATAGAGAAAAATCGGCGTTGCTAAAATTGGCTATGAAATTCAAAAATCAAATATTTCAAACTCTTATTATCTGCGCCTGGAGCGCCTATTGAAGTTTTGAGCGGTGGCTTCCGCTGCTCAAACTTCTCTCTGCGTGAGCTTTTCATCTCTTTAATCAGCAACTCCGAAAATTTTTATGCTTGTGGTGAAGTATAGTCCATCAAGTTTATACAAACAAAGCCCACCTATGCGGGCCTTATCCTTATAGCCTTAATGTTCTAGACTCAAGATTTAACGGTATTTCTGACTTTTAGCAATAGCGACATCATCAAGATATAAGCTAAAAATCTTTTAATTTGCATCCTCAAAAAAATAAATCTCTTGTGGGGTGGGCATCTTGCCTGCCCTAGTTGTGCAAATTAAATGCGTGACATTACCTAGCTTAAACCCCAGCACAGCATGGATAATAGAACTTACGCAAGAAACCCTTTAAAACTCCATTCCTTTGCGTCCTTTGCGGTTCGTTTTTTCATAATTCTGCGTAAGTCCTGGATAAATAAAACACAAAGTGTTACGTTGACCAAATATGCAATTGTTCCTAGCAGACTTAATTCGTGTAGCCGCACCCTTTAGGATGTCGGGCTTCCTCTTCAACTCACGGCATCTTTGAGCAACGGAAAACCTAACTTCTCCCTTTGCTCAACATATAAATGAGCTACCCTCCTAGCCAAATGACGAATCCTGGCAATATAGCGAGTTCTCTCCGTCACCGAAATCACACCTCTAGCATCCAGCAGATTGAACGTGTGCGAACACTTCATTACATAATCTAAACTAGGCAAGACCAATCCTCGCTCCGTCAATTGGGTAGCTTCCTGCTCATATAAATTAAATAGTGTCAGTAGCAACTCAGGATTTGACGCTTCAAAGTTGTAGATACACTGCTCAATCTCTCCCTGGAGGTAAACATCACCATAAGTAATGTTGTCCGTCCAATGAATCTTAGTAATTGCCTCCACTTCCTGGAGGTACATCACCAATCGCTCTAACCCGTATGTGATCTCAATCGACACAGGACGGCAATCTATTCCCCCACACTGTTGGAAGTAGGTAAATTGAGTAATTTCCATCCCATCTAACCATACCTCCCACCCAGTGCCCCAAGCTCCCACTGTCGCATCTTCCCAGTTATCCTCTACAAACCGAATATCGTGGTCTTCAGGACGAATACCTAAAACCCTTAATGAATCAAGATAAATATCTTGGATATTATCTGGCGACGGTTTGATTAAAACTTGGTACTGATAATAATGTTGGAAGCGGTTGGGGTTTTCGCCGTATCGCCCATCCGTCGGACGACGACACGGTTCAACGTAGGCAACAGCCCACGGTTCCGGTCCCAATGCTCTTAAAAATGTTTGAGGATTCTTAGTACCTGCCCCCTTCTCAATGTCATAAGGTTGGGCAATCAAGCAACCGCGATCGCCCCAAAACTCATGCAATAAACCTATTACCGACTGAAAATTCACGCTTCACCCTTCCTTACTCAGCACAGTGCATAAACTATTGTTGCCTACAACCCGTCACTGTGAGCAGTTTCAAGGGACTGAAAAGCGGTCCAAAATATTTTTGGAAAAATAGTTGACAAGCTTAAGGAGGTTCGCTATATTGAATAAGTGCCGGAAGCGAAGAGCTAAAAAGCGACGCTTTT
>NZ_JBALDF010000020.1:0-64821 GCF_036917275.1 Nostoc sp. | reverse complement strand
TCATAAGTAGAGGTATCGACAGAATCAACTTTGCCGTCGCCGTTGTAGTCACTGCTCGTGGATGTCCGGTTGCCCTTGGCATCATAAGTAGAGGTATCGACAGAATCAACTTTGCCGTCGCCGTTGTAGTCACTGCTCGTGGATGTCCGGTTGCCCTTGGCATCATAAGTAGAGGTTTCGACACGATCAACTTTGCCGTCGCCGTTGTCGTCAGTGCTGGTGGATGTCAGGTTGCCCTTGGCATCATAAGTATAGGTTTGGACAGAATCAACTTTGCCGTCGCCGTTTTCGTCACTGCTTAAGGATGTCCGGTTGCCCTTGGCATCATAAGTATAGGTTACGACAGAATCAATTTTGCCGTCGCCGTTGTTGTCACTGCTTAAGGATGTCTGGTTGCCCTTGGCATCATAAGTAGAGGTTTGGACAGAATCAACTTTGCCGTCGTTGTCTTCAGTGCTCGTGGATGTCAGGTTGCCCTTGGCATCATAAGTATAGGTATAGACAACATCAACTTTGCCGTCCCTGTTGTAGTCAATGCTAACGGATGTCCGGTTGTCCTTGGCATTATAAGCATAAGTAAAGGTTTGGACAGAATCAAGTTTGCCGTCGCCGTTGTCGTCACGGCTATAGGATGTCTGGTTGCCCTTGGCATCATAAGTATAGGTTTCGACAGAATCAAGTTTGCCGTCGCCGTTGTTGTCACGGCTATTGGATGTCTGGTTGCCCTTGGCATCATAAGTAGAGGTTTGGACAGAATCAACTTTGCCGTCGCTATTGTAGTCAATGCTGGTGAATGTCAGGTTGCCCTTGGCATCATAAGTAGAGGTTTGGACAAAATCAACTTTGCCGTCGCCGTTGTTGTCACTGCTAAGGGATGTCCGGTTGCCCTTGGCATCATAAGTATAGGTTTCGACACGATCAACTTTGCCGTCGCCGTTGTCAGTGCTATAGGATGTCAGGTCATAGCGGTAGGTAATAACTGAGTCTATTATCCCATCACTGTTGTTGTCTGTCTTCTCGGACATCACTTTGCGATCAACATCGTAAGTGTAAGTTGTGGTTGATGTCATAAAATTAGTGTTCTTTATCTGTTTGATTCCACTTGTGTACTGCGATGTGTTTTCATCACACATCGCTATGTTCTGCAAAATCTTTTTATCTACCAAGTCTGGGTAGTTAAATGTATTTTTGCTACATCAGTCACAATGATGATATTATACGAATTTTTTAAGTCAATCTTATTAATCACATTATTTATATGACATACATTATTGCTAACTTAACCAACTTGGTATACTCATTCCCAGGGAAACGCAAAGTTTTTAAATTCCATTCGCTGGAAACTTATCCCCACGGGTAGAGAGGCTTTGAAACCTAGTAGGGGCACACAATTACAGCTAGCTGTGCGCCCCTACGAATTGTCTGTACTCCACGCAATTTAAAACCGCTATATGTCTATTTAAGCGGACGTTATATGAGACAGCAGTTGAGCAATTTGCTGATTAATAATTGCGATATCAAAACGCTCACTAGCAATATTCCTGGCATTATTGGCTATACTTGCAGTTATTTCTGTCTCCTGAAGACAGGTGATAATTACTTGTGCAAGTTCCTGGGGTTCTCCTGGTGTAACGAGAAAACCATTAATTCCATGTTCTACTAATTCCATTACACCCCCAGCTTTTGCTGCAACCACAGGTTTTCCACATAGCATCGCCTCAACAATCACTCTACCAAAGGGTTCTGGGGAAGTAGAGGTATGTGCTACCAAGTCACAAGCTGCCATTAACTGGGGAATGTCTGAACGAAATCCTAAAAATTTGACGCGGTTTTCTAGTCCTAGTTGGGTAACTTGTTGGTGTAACTGTTGGACGTAATCTTGTTCGCCAAATAGTGCATCACCCACTAAAATTGCTGTCACCTCTTGCGGACATTTGGCAAGGGCATCAATTAAAATATGCTGCCCTTTCCAAGGTGCAAGACGGCTAAAGTGTCCAATTACGAATTTTCCTGACAATCCTAATTGTTGCTGTAATTTATTAATGTCAGACTCATCAGTTTGATAAATTTTTGGTTCAAAGCCGTTATAGACAACTTCGATGATATCTTGGCGTCCTCCTGCTTGCAAAAAAGCTGTCTTACTAGCTTGGGAATTAGCAATTATTAATGATGCAAAACGATTAGCTAAGTTAACAGCAATGTGAAGATTAGTTTTGCTAAAATGTTCTGTGGAAAGAATATCATGTAAATGATAAACTAGAGGGCGACGACTGAAAAAACTTGCTAATGCCCCTACAACTAATGCTTTTTGGGTATTAGCATAGATTAAATCGTATTCACGCGCTATTTTAACTACCTTAGTAATCAAAGGTGCAAGTTGTCCCAAACTCTTTAATCCTTGTACCAAACTGCTTTCTTTACGAACTTGGATTGCTTGAGTTGCAAAAACTTCTACTGGGATATGATTTTGCTGTAGTAAATCTTTAAATGGGCCATCTGCAAATAAACCTACCAAAGCGCGATCGCCATAAGGTTTAGCAATATCTATTAAACATAATTCTGCACCGCCTGGTTTACCGCTTTGGTCTAAGAAAAGAATTCTCATAAAACCTCTAGTTTATCTAATTTGACTCACGCAGCACCTTTAACATCTATTGCAATCACTTGTTTAAGCTAATAAAATCTTCCGTACTTGCTGGGCAATTTGATTCCAGTCGTAGTGTGTAGTGGCATACTGGCGACAGGCTGATCGTGAAGGGATGGGGATATTTCCTAAAAGCACTTGCTCTAATTTTTCAGCAATGGCTGAGGCTTCTGTTGAAGTAGTAATTAAATCGGGTGAAAATCCTGATAAAATTTCTGGCATTCCCCCAACTGGGGTACATAAAACAGGAGTACCACAGGCTAGAGACTCGATTATTACTAATCCAAATCCTTCAAAAGATTGGCTAGGCATAACAGTTAATTCAGCAGCTTGGTAAGCTATAGGTAATTGCTCATCAGGGAGAAAACCTAAAAATTTAACGTTGTCGGCTAGTCCTAATTCTGTAGCCTGTTGTTGTAGTGCAGCTTGGATGTGACCACGACCTGCGATCGCTAACCAAACATCTGGTATTCTGGGCTTAATTATAGCCAGTGCTTGCAATAATTTATCAACTCCGGTTCGATGTACTAAGCGGCGGGATGTAAATATTATCCGGCGATTACTTGGCCAGCCTAGCTTTGTACAAGCTTCCTGGGGTGATAAATTTGGTTGAAACCAATTAATATCAACTCCACCAGGAATAATATTAATTTTGCTCCACGGGACTTGATATTTATCATGTAAAATTTTACCAAATGCTTTGCTCAAAACAATGAAGCGATCGCAGCGATTATAAGTGTTTTGTTCTATTAGCCAGTGTTTGATCAAAAGACTGAGATTTTTATTAACTACCTCTTGCTGACTCTCAGAAGCCCAAGGGCCATGAAAGTTAAAAGTAACTGGTACTCCCTTTGGTAAAATATCTAAAATAGGAAAGCTGTATAATGCAAAGTGCAAATTAATAGCATCTGGTTTCCTTGTTCTTGTTTTTTGGAAGTTAGTGCGAATTGACCATAATCTTTGCCAAATAGCACTATCAACAGAAGCCAGGTTAGTTAGCTTAATCGGTGAATTTATTTCAGCCTCTGGTAAACCGACTCCACATAATTCAACCTCGTCTTTATTTGCTGCTAATTTATGAGTTAATTCATAAATATACCTTTCTAATCCTCCAGGACTTTTGGGAAACCAGCCTAATCCAAGGGTGAGAATAGATGCAGATGATGAAGCAAAACTTGTTTTTTTATTACCTTCCATTAATGTATCTCCTATAAATGTATTAAAACAGTATGGGCAATTCATGAATTGTCCTTACAGCGTGTTTGTTATATCCCAACATGAATTACTAGATTTTACAAATACACATTACAAATAAAAGTTTTTTATAGAACACCAATTTATAAACTATTTATATGTAAACGTCAACAATGAATTCAAACCTGTGTTTTTATTAACTAAAGAACACTGACTACAATAGACCTCTTGCAAAAATCCTTGAATCACCCCTCCCCAACCCTCCCCGTATGTATTGGGGAGGGAGCAAGATTTCAAGTTTCCCCCCTTTATAAGGGGGGATTAAGGGGGGTCTATTCGACTTATGCAAGAGGTCTAATATAGATGATTCCTACAAGGTAACAAGCTGAGTGGTAGACCAGGAAAGGAAATAACCAAGATTAACTAATTTATAAATCAACAAGTCTGTATTAATTTTTACAACTTTGGCTTGTGTTAAAGTAAATATTAATACATTTATTAAAATAATGTTATTTTGATAAAGTTTATGTGAATATGATTTTGGTAATTTAGATTGTTTGTTATTGATATTTAATTAAAGGTTGTGTCGCTAAATAACTTATATTTTATCCAGTTGAAAATAGTTAGATTTTATGCGGATTTTAAAAAAAGTGATTGTATATAAATAATTAAAAGCTTAAAACTTATATGACAAATAAATTACTGGCGCAGTTAGTAAAACTTCGTCACAAGTTTAATCAGGACATCAAAAAATTATCTAATATTAGATATTTACAAAGAAGTAAAACTTTTAATTTTTTACTCAGTCTGACTGCTGGAGTAATTGTTACTAGCATTGGAATTACAACAGACTGGGCGATAACTGGAACACCCACACTCACGTACAAAACATCGTGGATAGGTAATACTTTTGGCAGTGGAAATCTGCGGGTACAAAACAATATTGAGGCAATGTATGTTGCCCCTGATGGCACAGTTTATACAAACAGTCATTGGGATGAGGCGGGAATGGAGGCAGCAATATATAAAGATGGTAAAGTTATTGGTGCTATTGGGGATACTCACGGCTGGAGTCGTGGCGGTGGCAAAGCTGTAACAGCAAATAGTAAATATATTTACATTGCCATGACTCAGGGTTCGAGGGGCAAAACAGATGAAGATTACCCACCTGAAGGAACAACTTGGCATTGCGTTAGACGTTATGACTTGTCTGGAAAACCTGCGCCGTTTCCTAATGGGCGTGGCTGGGATAAAAGTATGTTTATTACCAGCACTAAAAATGAAATCACTGGATTAGCAACTGTGGAAAGCGAGTTGTATGTGAGTGATTCTGCTGCTAATCAGATTCGTGTCTATGATCCTGATACGATGAAGGAACTCCGCAGCTTTACTGTTGCTAATCCGGGAGCGATCGCAATTGATCCACAAAAAAATCTCTGGATTATTCAAAGCAAAAATGGTAGTAATCCTGCCAAGATTGTACATTATACCCAGAGTGGAAAGCAATTGCCCCAACAGATTGCAGATATTGTTGAACCAAGAGCGATCGCAATTGATCATCAAGGTAAGCTGTTAGTGGCAGAAAATGGCCCACGTCAGCAAATGTTGATTTATGATATCAAAGATAAGCCAGTGCAGGTGGGTAGTTTTGGCTGTAAGGGTGGTATCTATGCAGGAGTTGCTGGTGAAGTTCGAGATTTGAAACTTTACGGACTTACCGGAGTCGGTACAGATACTTCAGGGAATATCTATATAAATAGTGATGGTTTCAACAAATCAGGAACAGATTTGCGGAAATTTTCGCCATCGGGAAAACTAATCTGGCGATCGCTGGGATTGATATTCGTCGATAATGCAGATGCCGATCCTAAAACTGATGGTGTAGATTTATTCACCAAACAAGAACACTATCTGATGAACTACAGTAAGCCTGCTGGTAAGCAATGGACTTACAAAGCCTACACTTTAAATGGTTTCAAATATCCTCAAGATCCACGTCTGCATACATCGCCAGATGGAACCTTTGTTCGCCGCATCCAAGGGAAGCCGTTTTTGTACCTCACAGATATGTATAGCAGCTTTCTGCAAATATATCGTTTTAATCCAGCCACAGATGGCAAAATTGCGATCCCAGCCGGAATGTTTGTCGGTACCAATAGCGGAGATAAACCATTTCTCACCGGGAATTGGCCACCGCATCAACCAGAAAAAGGGGAATGGATCTGGCGCGATCGCAACGGTAATGGCAAATTTGAAAAGAACGAATATGATACCAGCAAAGATTATCCCTATATCGGCGGATGGTGGGTAGACAGCAAAGGAGATGTTTGGAAAGCTTTGCGAACCCAGGATGGCATTCGCCACTATCTTTTACAGGGAATAGATGCGAAAGGCAACCCCATCTACAACTATAGTTTGATGCAGAAGCAAACTACTCCCAGCATGTTTAACGACTTGCGGCGGATCGAATATTTCCCCGAAACAGATACTATGTATTTGTCAGGCTTCACAGTAGATCACCCTGCATTCGGTGACGATACTGGAGTTGTTGGTTCTGAGATTGCCCGTTTTGACAATTGGCGTAAAGGTAATCGTACTCCCAAATGGCGGATTGTAATTCCCTACGACACCACCGGCAAACATGAAGTGTCTACGGCTGCAATGAGTGTGGCGGGAGATCATGTATTTGCGGTGACAGTTAAAACCGCAGAGGTATATGTCTATAATGCCAAGACGGGAGTGCAAGTACAAAAGTTAAAACCAGGCCCAGAAGTTGGTAGCGAAAGTGGCTGGATTGATATCCCCTACGGTATCCGCGCTTTTCGGCGTTCCAATGGTGAGTATCTGGTATTTGTGGAAGAAAATTGGAAAGGAAAAGTGATTATGTATCGGCTGGCGGGGTGAGCATTTATATTATGTCTGCTTGATTAGTTATTAAACTCCTTAGCGTTAGTTTTACCCCACCCTAACCCTCCCCTTATAAAGGGGAGGGAACTAGAAATCTTATTTCCCCCGTGAAGATTGGGGAGGGAATTAGAAATCTTATTTCCCTCGCGAAGATTGGGGAGGGAACTAGAAATCTTATTTCCCTCGCGAAGATTGGGGAGGGAATTAGAAATCTTGATTTCCCCCGCGAAGATTGGGGAGGGAATTAGAAATCTTGATTTCTCCCGCGAAGATTGGGGAGGGAACTAGAAATCTTGATTTCTCCCGCGAAGATTGGGGAGGGAACTAGAAATCTTGATTTCTCCCGTGAAGATTGGGAGGGAACTAGAAATCTTGATTTCTCCCGCGAAGATTGGGGAGGGAACTAGAAATCTTATTTCTCCCGCGAAGATTGGGGAGGGAATTAGAAATCTTATTTCCCCCCGTGAAGATTGGGAGGGAATTAGAAATCTTATTTCCCCCGCGAAGATTGGGAGGGAATTAGAAATCTTATTTCCCCCGCGAAGATTGGGAGGGAATTAGAAATCTTATTTCCCCCGTGAAGATTGGGAGGGAATTAGAAATCTTGATTTCCCCCCGCGAAGATTGGGAGGGAATTAGAAATCTTGATTTCTCCCGCGAAGATTGGGGAGGGAACTAGAAATCTTATTTCCCCCGCGAAGATTGGGGAGGGAATTAGAAATCTTATTTCCCCCCGCGAAGATTGGGGAGGGAACTAGAAATCTTATTTCCCCCGCGAAGATTGGGGAGGGAACTAGAAATCTTATTTCCCCCGCGAAGATTGGGAGGGAATTAGAAATCTTATTTCCCCCGCGAAGATTGGGAGGGAATTAGATTTCTTATTTCCCCCCTTTACAAGGGGGGATTAAGGGGGGTAATTCGACTTGTGTGTACACCGTAGGGATTGAGGGTGGCGTTCTTTTATTATGGGTAATTTGGCGGATATGATATTGCAGTAATGAGGAGGGAATTAGAGCAAGCTTTTTTACCTGCCTCAAATGTTGGGGGATGGGGAAGGTTAGAAATAAAATTTGTGCCGTCTGCAATGCGAGGGGCACAATACGCATATAGCAATTCTCAATTGCGTGAAATACAGACCTAACCCCCAGCCCCTTCCCTACTAGCGTTGCGGAGTAAGCCTCAAAGCCTCTCTCCTTTTAGGAGAGAGGTTTGGAGAGAGGTCAAAATGTATTGCATCCAGACGAGAAGCGCTATAATCTAAATCATTGGGTGAAACCATAACGCACCCTACTTAAAATTTACTACATTAATGAGTCTTTTATACTCGTCAACGAGTCTTTTATACTCATTCACGAGTCTTTTATACTCGTGAATGAGTCTTTGATACTCGTGAACGAGTCTTTTATACTCGTGAATGAGTCTTTTATACTCGTGAATGAGTCTTTTATACTCGTCAACGAGTCTTTTATACTCGTGAATGAGTCTTTGATACTCGTGAACGAGTCTTTTATACTCGTGAACGAGTCTTTGATACTCGTGAACGAGTCTTTGATACTCGTCAACGAGTCTTTTATACTCGTGAATGAGTCTTTGAACTCCATTGATGAAAAATATCTAACCATTCCTGAATTTACAGGAGTGAGCGTGTAGTAAAATTTGCTCACCTCCATAAAGTGGAACATGGTTTTAGACTTCTCCGGTAAAAATCTCCAAGGACGCAACTTCAAAGGACAAAACCTTGCGGGTGCAAACTTTAGCTATGCCGACATCCGAGGGGCAAACTTTAGCGGTGCTAATTTAACAGGTGCAAACTTCAGCCATGCCAAAGCTGGACTGCAACGCCGTTGGGCAATTTTCTTAGTCCTAATCTCCTGGCTGTTGTTGGGACTGTCAGGATTTTTATGGGCTTTCAACGGTTATTTGGTGTCACTAATATTTGATTCCAGCTTGGAGAATAAGATTGCCGGCTGGACTGTCCTAATCGTATTAATTGCCTTTTTCTTCGTCACAATTCGCCAAGGAGCAGTAGCTGGTTTAGGAGCCTTCGCCGGAGCCGGAGCCATCGCCTCAACCGTCGCCGGAGGCGTCGCCGTCGCCGCAGCCAGAGCCGGAGTCGTCGCCTCAACCGTCGCCGCAGCCGCAGCCGCAGCCGCAGCCATCGCCGCAGCCGCAGCCGCAGCCGTCGTTGCAGCCGGAGCCGGAGCCGCAGCCGTCGCCGCAGCCGTCGCCGCAGCCGTCGCCGCAACCGTCGCCGCAACCGTCGCCGGAGCCGTCGCCGCAGTCGCAGCCGGAGCTGGAACGTTACTTAGCATCTACATCAGTTGGCGAGCCATGAAAGGAGACGAAAAGCACTCCTTGATTCGTAATATCGCTGTTACCTTTGCTGCAACAGGAGGTACAAGTTTTCGTGGCGCTGACTTAACCAATGCTGATTTCACCCAAGCCACACTCAAAAGTACAGATTTACGCAACACTATTCTTATCTGTAGCCGTTGGTATCAAGCCAAAATGCTTGACCGTGTTCGCCCTGGCTCGACTTATCTGCAAAACTCACAAGTACGTCAACTGCTGGTTACAGGACAGGGACAGGACAAAAACTTTGACCGTCAAAACCTCCGAGGTATCAACTTAAAAAAAGCTAACCTAGCAGATGCCAGCTTTATTGGCGCTGATCTCAGTGAAGCCAATTTGCAAGATGCCGATTTGTCAAGAGCAAAGCTGAAGCAAACGCAACTAGATGGCACAGATTTAACAGGTGCAACACTCACAGGAGCGTACATCGAAGATTGGGGCATTACAAATACAACTAAATTGCATGGTGCAAGGTGTGAATATGTCTTCATGTGCTTACCCACCAAAGAAGACCCCGACCCCCTCCGCAAACCTGATAATAAACAAGAGGTATTTGCAGACGGGGATTTTGCCAACTTTATCAAGCCAATTTTTGATACCCTCGACCTTTACCATAATCAAGGCGTTGACCCCCGCGCTGTTGCCATAGCTTTCAAAAACCTTGCCGAAAACCATCCAGAAGCTGAGTTAGAAATCGTCGCAATGGAGAAACGCGGCGATGATAAAATCTTGCTCAGAGCCAAAACCGCCGCAGGTAGCGATAAATCTCAACTGAGTGCAGAATATTTTGATGATTATAATCAACTCAAAGCCTTATCGGAGAGGCAGCAATTATTGCTGGTAGAAAAAGATAGTTATATTAGTGATTTAAAAAATATGATCACAACTGCACTTGGGCAGCCTAAATCTTATACACAAGGAAATACCATCATGTCTGATATCAGCGGCATCAACATTCAAGGCAGCAGTAATGTCAGCGGTATCGCTGGGAATAGTTCTGTTGCTAATCTAGGAACCATTAGCGGTAATGTAAGTATTGCCCTCACTCAGTTACCTGATTCACCAGATGCGGATAAACCGGGAATTAAAGAATTATTGTCGCAGTTGCAAGATGCAATCATCCAATCCACATATTTGCCAGAAGAAGAGAAAGCCGAAGCGTTAGAACAGGTGAAAACTTTGGCAGAAGCGGGGAAAAATCCTCAAGAATCCACCAAGCAGAAGACGGCAAAAACAGCAATCACTATGTTGAAAGGGATATTTACAGGCTTACCTGCTGTTGCTTCGCTGGTGGAAGCGGGTAATAAATTATTGCCTGCGATCGCAAAACTATTCGGTTTGGGATAATTTAACGTGAGTTAGACAAACCTCTCCTAGCCTTAAATTAAAGCTCTATTCTCTCCCTTTCCGACTCGGCTACGGTGCATACACAAGTCGAATTACCCCCCTTAATCCCCCCTTGGAAAGGGGGGAAACCGGAAATCTAGTTCCCTCCCCAATCCATCGGGGAGGGTTAGGGTGGGGTAAAATACTTTCTTCATTTTCAGGTAGTTTTGGAATGTAGAGTTGAGTTTTTCCAAAATGTCTTTAACTGAAGAAATCCTTTCCCAATTACCCGGCGATGCTTTAGGAGGATTGCGCCAAAGCGATCGCATCCTCACATCTGTGCGCGAAAACACCGCACCTATCCCAACGTTAGTTAAAGAAAGTCAACAGCCTTTAGGCGCTGTAGACTTCGATGTAGTTATCTGCGGTGGCACTTTAGGCATTTTAATTGGTTGCGCCTTAGCAGTGAAAGGACTGCGGGTGGCGTTGCTGGAACGGGGAATTTTGCGGGGGAGGGATCAAGAGTGGAATATCTCTCGCAAAGAATTAGATGTGTTTGTGGAATTGAACTTGCTAACTGAGGAAGAATTAGCAAGTGCGATCGCCACTAAATATAACCCAGCGCGAGTTAGTTTTGCTGGCGGTACAGAAGTTTGGGTAGAGGATGTTTTGAATATCGGCGTAGATCCGGTTTATCTACTGGCTACTTTAAAAACCCGATTTCTCGCCACTGGGGGAAAGTTGTTAGAAAACACACCTTTTACTGAAGCGGTGGTTCATCCAGATGGGGTGATGGTAAATAACCAATTCAAAACTCGGTTATTAATCGACGCGATGGGACATTTTTCACCCATCACCCAACAAGCACGCCAAGGAAAAAAACCAGATGCCCTTTGCTTGGTTGTGGGAAGTTGCGCCCAAGGTTTTCCGGAAAATAACTCAGGCGACTTGTTATTATCATTTACATCTTTACAGAATCAATGCCAATACTTCTGGGAAGCCTTCCCAGCCAGGGATGGCAGAACCACTTACCTGTTTACTTACATGGATGCACATCCCCAACGCTTGAGTTTAGAAGCTCTATTTGAAGAATATCTGCGTCTTTTACCAGAATATCAGGGAGTGGAATTGAGCAAGCTGAAATTTCAACGAGCGTTGTTTGGCTTCTTTCCTACCTACCGCCAAAGTCCCCTAAAAACCCCTTGGAGTCGCATTCTACCAGCCGGAGATAGCAGTGGTAGTCAATCTCCCTTGAGTTTTGGTGGTTTTGGGGCAATGGTGCGTCACCTGAAGCGTTTAACATTTGGCATTTACGAAGCGCTGGAAACAGAACAATTATCTGCACAAGCCTTAGCACTGCTGCAACCCTATCAGCCAAGTTTGACTGTTACCTGGTTGTTTCAAAAAGCGATGAGTGTTGGTATAAATCAGAAAATTGCCCCAGATCAAATTAACCAACTCCTCTCGGCGGTATTTCAGGAAATGCAACAGTTGGGTACACCAGTGCTAAAACCATTTTTACAGGATATAGTGCAGTTTTCGGCACTAACGCAAACACTGTTAAAAACTGGTTTATATCATCCGATATTAGTTGCCAAAATAATTCCCCAAGTAGGTTTGGCAAGTTTGTTAGATTGGATGTTACATTACTGTAATTTAGGTGTATATACTGCCTTATTTTGGTTAAGTCCAATGCTAGAAACATGGATTAAGAATCAACCAAATGAACAACAATATTATTGGCATCGTTTGGTTGATGCCTGGAAGTATGGTTCTGGCGGTGATCAAGGAAGATGAAACTTAGAATAATACCTGTGTGAGGATAACATGATTCAACGGAAATCTTTAGGAATAAAATACTTTGCGGTGTTGATTGGTTTTCTGCGCGATCGCCAAGGATTTCTAGAGGAAGTTCGCCAAGGTACGAGATTACCAAATAAAATCATTTCTCTGCTGGTTTGTAGTTCCTTATTTATCGCTGCTTATGGCGGAATCATTGGTGCATACCATAGTTGGATGCAAGCTTTGTCTTCCGCCATTAAACTCCCAGCCCTTTATTTAATCACACTCCTGATTTGTATCCCGACGTTGTACTTTGCTAATATTATTTTTGGTTCAAAGCGAACTTTTGGACAGCATTTAGCATTAGTGCTGACTGCTGTTTCAGTTACAAGCGTACTTTTATTTAGCTTTGCCCCAATCACGCTTTTTTTCTTGATTACCACGAATAATTACCAATTTTTAATTCTGTTAAATGTTTTCATCTTTGCTATAACTGGATTTATTGGTGTTTCGTCTTTATATCACGCCACGAGTTTAGTTTTAGAACAAGATAATGAAGGTAGCAAGACACGCCAGAAGATTTTACAATTTTGGCTATTTCTTTACGCTTTCGTAGGCAGTCAGTTAGGATGGACTCTCAGACCATTTTTTGGCACACCTGGTTCTACCTTTGAACTATTCCGTGAAAGAGAAGGTAATTTCTATTTAAGTGTGATTCAAGCTATTAGTTATCTTTTGGGAATCCGTTAATTAGTCATTAGTTTAACAAAATATATAAGATATAAACCTATGCTAAAAAGGCCAAATCGTGGAATTCAACAATTTGGGGTTTTGGTTAATTTACTCCGCGTAGACGCGGAGCGGCTTGTCGTTAGACATCGCCAGTCATTCTTAGAAGAAATTTGTTAGGGAGTCCGATTACAAAATAAAATCAGTTCTCTATTAGTAATTAGTTCCATTTTTTTTGCCATCTAGGGCACAATTTTCGGCGTATTTAACACTTGGGCACAGGTATTATCTGGTGCTATATTTTCTTCTTGTTAATGTTGGGTTTCGTTCCTCAACCCAATCTACAGATATTATAAGTGTTTAAACGAAGCTGATATTAGTGATATTTTTGACATTTGTGAAAACTGGGGACGGCAGTAACAAAGGACATTATAAGTGACTTGGGTAATACTGCATTAAAAAGGGTTAGTAAAAAGTTTCTCTGATGACTTGTAACACTTTCGCCAACAGTGTTTGGGCGTGAACTTACCCCATCTAGAGTCAAAAAATTATGGGATTGCATCCGAAATCGGCTTATTTGAAGATGTAGAACAATTTGTCGGCATAGAGAAACAAAATCATGAAGCGAAATTTATTTAGTGTAATTGCTCTTTTAGCAACATCTACTTTAGTTGGGATTAATAGCCCTGCTAATGCTACATCTAGCAGTTATCAGAAAAGCTGTAACCACATCTCAGTTTATGGCAACGTTCTCTCAGCTAGTTGTAGCCGAAGCAATGGTTCGTTCAACAAAACTTCAATAGAATTACAAGGGATTGAAAATATTAACGGCACTTTACAAGTGACTGACCCTGGTAAAGCTAGCAATTATCAGTTCAGTTGCCAGCACATCCGCATTAGAGGAAACAGTTTAAAAGCTGCTTGTAAAAGAAGAGATGGCACACTTCAGTGGACTTCAACAGTCATACAAGGAATTGAAAATATTGAAGGTGTTCTGAAGTATACCAGCAGTCCCTGAGTCGAAGTAAAAGCGACATCCAAAACGGCGATCGCAAAATCAGCGAACTTCTTGGCATTCCCCAGCTTGAAGTATCTCATTTGATGAAAGCAGAGAGGACAGACATCTCCGAAAATGAATGTAGAGACACGAAATTTCGCGTCTCTACAAGGGTTTCAGGTTACGCATATTTAATTTCTGGAGATGTTTAATGAAACAACAACCACAGATACTAACGGTTTTTAGTCTGGCTGCCACATTGGGCAGTTCGCACAGCGTTCTGTAGAGAAGAACTGATAAAACTCCAAATACGCTACAACAGAAAAAACCCTCTGCTAAACCTGTGAAAAAACGAGTAACACTCACCTTCCCAAAACGCGCCGTGCAAATGCCAGTAACTTACGTACTGGCCAAAGAGTTCAACGTTGCCGCCAATATTATCCGCGCCCAAGTTGCCCCAAATCAAATTGGCAAACTGGTAGTGGAACTATCGGGAGATATCGATCAATTAGATGCAGCGATCGAGTGGATGCGATCGCGCCATGTTAGCGTTTCTTCTACATTAGGCGAAATTGCGATTGATCCTGATGTCTGTGTTCACTGTGGCTTGTGTACTGGGGTCTGTCCTACCGAAGCCCTCACCCTCCACCCAGAGACATACAAGTTGACATTCACGCGATCGCGCTGTATCGTCTGCGAACAGTGTATCCCCAGTTGTCCCGTACAAGCAATCTCCACTAACCTTTAACAATCCAAAATCGTTCCACTGAGCGTAGCCGTACTCCTACGGGGAAGCAAGCTACGCGTAGCGTTCCGCAGGAAAGTCCAAAATCCGAACTAGAGAGAGTTGTTCAATAGTTGAGGTTTCATTTGACCCCAACCATAAATACTTCTGATGTGTTAACAACACCGCTGATAAGTCTTCTCTATGTTCTTTAAAATTATCTATAAAAGTTAACAAAATTTGACTGAATAAATATGATTTTGATTGCAAAAAGATTCATTCTGCTATGACAATAAATCATTTAATCTATGCAAAATATTATTAAGCAATCATTAATATCAAATTGTCAGGGTAAATTTACTTTTCAAACCTTTGATAGATGTAGCATATTTTTAGAATAGTATGCAAATATCAATAATCATAAGAATACTTACCATTTTCAGTGAGTAAAAAAATATCAAAAGTAGTAGATGCAAACTTTTAACTAATGTTATTATGCAATAACCTGATTAGGTAGTCATTAAGACAAATTATGAAATTAGCCACACAACCTACGGTAAAAACTCTAGGGGACTACGCGTATCAAGCGATTGAAAAACACTTTAAGAAAACCTTGAAGTGGGAAAAATCAGTAAAGAAAGATGAAGATCCAGAAGCGCTGCACCAAATGCGAGTGGGAATGCGTCGGCTACGCACAGCTGTAACTAGGTTTGGGCTAGCGTTAGATGTGTCAAAACCAGTCAGCGATAAAAATATTGGTAAAATAGCTCGTCGTCTTGGTAATCTGCGAGATTTAGACGTACTCAAAGAAAGTTTAGAAAATAATTACAAACCAAACTTACCCTGCAAAGAGCAGGAATCTCTACAAACAGTTTTCACAGCTTTGGCTAAACAACGTGAAGATGTCCTATCGAGTGTACAGAAAACCTTAAAAGATGAATCTTACAAGTCTCTAAAAGATGCATTGGACAAGTGGTTAGAGAAACCCAGTTATCATCCTTTGGCATCTGTTCCTATCCAGCAAGTGCTACCAGATTTACTGTTACCAGAATTGAGTAACTTTTTATTGCATCCGGGTTGGCTAGTTGGCACCCAATTTGTGGAATCAGAAGTGAAAATTCAGAAAAACTGGAAACCAGAAAAGATAGAAAAACAATTGACAACAGAAGGTGAAATTCTTCATAGCTTGCGAAAAGAAGCTAAACGTATACGCTACCAGATGGAGTTATTTACTGACTTATATGGCGAGTCTTACGCAGCTTCTCTTACAGAAGTGAAAAGTATCCAAGAAATTTTGGGTACGATGCAAGATAGTGCGGTCTTAACTGACTGGCTTACAGATGTATTCAAGTCAGAAATTAAAACTGAGTTGCCCACCCTTGCTAATTTGTTAACTGAAAATCGTTACCAGTCGTGGCAGCAGTGGCAACCCTTGCAAGAACGCTATCTGAAAGCTGAAACCAGACATAGCTTTCATTTAACAATACTGCACCCCCTTTCAGGAGTAAGAAATTAAAAGTTTCTCTTTCAGGACTTACGCAAAATCACGAAAAAACGAACCGCAAAGGACGCATAGACAAGTGGCTTCCCGCAGGGTAAGACACAAAGGAATAAGGTTTTAAAGAGTTATTGCGTAAGTCCTATCTTTATTGGGCAAGGATTGGACTAACGAGCAGACAGTTGATTAAAAGCTTCTAGCGACAAAACATAAACTGGGAATGCCCATACAGAGGTGTCTCCCGAATTCGCAGCAGAGCCGCTTTGAAGTCCATTTCCAAAGTAGAATCTGGAAACGAGATTTAAGGATATTTACGAGATTTTAAAGAGGTCTAGTGATAAATAAAGACGGGTTGCAACCCGTCTAAATAGCTTGAAAGTGCAAATACACCTTGTATGGTATTGAAAATAACACAGTTAATTTTCTGAGAGTTGCCAATTTGCCAAGTTATAGAAAGAACAGATATTAGAACCGTCCTAAAAGTCCTGGTATTTCCGGCTAAATTATTTACCCATGCATATTTAATGAAATGATATCTGCCGGAGCAGATTACTTGATATTGGATAAAGGGGAAGTCACTCTACCCTTATTTGTAGCAGCGATCGCACAGGTATAGCAACAGCTAAGATGGTTAGGACGTTAACAGATGATAAAACTTAGACACAAAAAGGCTTTTCACCCAGTCCCCAGTCCCTTGCTATATCTTTCGCTCTGATGGTGAAAAACTACAGTTTTCAAGGTGGACGCGGTTTACAGCTATTTTCAGGTAAATAGACCACGCGGTAGGGGCACAGCATTGCTGTGCCCCTACGATAGATGTGGTTCAAATACTTGAATTCTGCTGTAAGCAAAAGTTACTGCCCAGATCCCTTGCAATGCCAATGCATCGCAATACAATGTTAATGCGTTGGCCGCATTGTTAATGCATCCCAATACAATGTTAATGCGTCCTCTGACAATGCCAATGCATCCCAATACAATGTTAATGCGTCCTCTGACAATGCCAATGCGTCGCAATACAATGTTAATGCGTCCCCTGACAATGCCAATGCGTCGCAATACAATGTTAATGCGTTCCCCTGCATTAAAAACGCTACGCTTTTACGCAAAATACTAACTGACCATGCCAGCCGATAATTTGGAGATTAATGAAACGACTGCGGCACAATTTGCTCAATTAGTGCTGGATTGTATCGGGCGGGAGTATCCTAACAGTAATCTGTATTGGGCTGATAGCGACGAGGATATAAAACCACCGCGTGAATTGACTCCTGCTTTTTATGGCTGCTTAGATTGGCATTCAGCCGTACATGGTCACTGGTTGCTAGTACGTCTCATGCGTCACTTTCCTGAAGCCTCCTTCAATGCAGCCTCAAAGCAAGCACTTGAGCAGAGCTTAACACCTGAGAAGATTCAAGGAGAGATTGCCCATTTTCAACGGCTACCCTTTTATGAATTTCCTTATGGCGTGGCATGGCTTCTGCAACTGGCTGCGGAACTTCACGAGTGGAATCATCCTCAAGCGAAAGAATGGCGGATTGTATTAGAACCGCTAGAAAAGTTGATTGCAGCTAACTTACACCGTTGGATTGAGGCACTGAAACTTCCGAATCGCACAGGGATGCATAGCCAAACAGCTTTTGCACTTGGTTTGATGCTAGATTGGGCACGGATTACCGAAAATGCTGAGTTTACTCAGTTAGTAGAGAACAAAGTACGGCAATTTTATTTTAGCGATCGCAATTATTCCTTACAATTCGAGCCACTTGGCTACGATTTTCTCTCTCCTGGCCTTGCTGAAGCAGACCTGATGCGGCGAGTCCTCCCAACAACAGTTTTCACTGACTGGCTGACCGATTTTCTTCCCCAAATACCGATTGAGAATTCGGCAAATTGGTTAGAACCGAACATAGTAGATAATCCTCAAGATTATATGCAATCCCACTTCTGGGGTCTTAATCTCAGTCGCGCTTGGATGCTTGATGGTATCATCTCTGGATTGGCAAATGGCGATCGCCGCATAGAAACCCTTCGTTCTACTGCCGTTCACCATCGGCACAATGGACTAGATGTTGTCATTGAACATTATGCAGCTAGTCACTGGCTAGGAACCTTTGCTGTTTACCTCCTAACGAATCGGGGATTGCAAGGGCAAATTATTTGAACAGTCTAGACGATCTAACAATAGACCTCTTGCATAAGTCGAATAGACCCCCCTTAATCCCACGCCACTTGCTACAACGGAGGGAACCTCCCTTCGGGTTCAGCAGTTCCTCATGGGGGAAACCCCCAAGATCGGACTGCCTCACCGCAACGCATTGGCTCCCCGATATATTGGGGGGAAACTTGAAATCTTGCCCCCTCCCCTTTATAAGGGGAGGGTTGGGGAGGGGTGATTCAAGGATTTTTGCAAGAGGTCTAATGTATCAAAACAGTTTAAATCGGGCTTGTCTCGTTCCCAGTCAGAGACTGGGAATGCCTCCGGTTAGGCTCCGCCTCTTAACTTGCGGCAGCAGCCCAATGACGAGCATTTCCAGCCTCTGGCTGGAAACGAGGTTTTAAACAGCTTAACAATGTATCAGACTTTGTAAAAACTCGAACAATTAGCTCAAACAGATAAGTAGTAAATTAAATCAGGGTTTTCCCAATTTGTAATCCCCAATGTCCCAAACCTTAAAAGATGCCAAGTAAATATCCCTTAGCCGACCGAGGCTGTCAGGATCAGAAAGTAAAGAGTAAAAGGCAATCTATTTTGACTTTTAACTTTCTCCTTTTGTTCAACTTCCACAACGGGAGGTTTAATCTTGACTAAATTGAAAGTTGGTATCAATGGCTTCGGTCGAATCGGGCGACTTGTGCTTCGCGCTGGTATCGATAACCCCAATATCGAGTTTGTGGGCATTAACGATCTAGTACCACCAGATAACCTCGCTTACCTGTTGAAGTACGACTCAACCCACGGCCAATTAAAGCAAAAGGTTGAAGCCAAGGAAGATGGCATCCTCATTGACGGGCATTTTATTCCTTGCGTGTCGGTGAGAAATCCAGCAGAGTTACCTTGGGGACAATTAAGTGCAGATTACGTCGTGGAATCTACGGGACTCTTCACTGATTACCAAGGAGCCGCAAACCACCTGAAGGCAGGTGCAAAGCGAGTGGTAATTTCCGCTCCCACTAAAGATCCAGATAGAGTTCCTACCCTGTTAATGGGTGTCAATCATCACCTGTTTGACCCCAGCAAGGATATCATTGTCTCCAATGCTAGTTGCACTACAAACTGTTTAGCTCCCATAGCTAAGGTGATCAATGACAACTTTGGGTTGACTGAAGGGTTGATGACCACAGTCCATGCTATGACTGCTACCCAGCCAACTGTAGACGGCCCCAGCAAAAAGGACTGGCGGGGTGGTCGAGGTGCAAGCCAGAATATTATTCCCTCCTCCACAGGCGCAGCTAAAGCCGTAGCACTGGTTTTACCAGAATTGAAGGGTAAGTTGACTGGTATGGCATTGCGAGTTCCGACTCCCGATGTTTCTGTAGTTGATTTAACTTTCAAAACTGCCAAAGCTACCAGTTATAAGGAAATCTGTGCTGCCATGAAGGAGGCTGCCGCAGGCTCACTATCGGGTATTTTGGGATACACAGATGAAGAAGTAGTTTCCACAGATTTTCAAGGCGATACCCATTCCAGTATCTTTGACGCAGGTGCTGGGATTGAGTTGAACTCCAACTTCTTCAAGGTAATTGCTTGGTATGACAACGAGTGGGGTTACTCGAATCGCGTGATTGACCTGATCTTGTCTATGTCACAAAATGAAAAGCTCGCCCCGACAGCTGCTGCGGTTTGATTAGTTGTTGGAGATGGGGCATAGGGCATGGGGCATTACCTAGTCCCTAGTCCCCAGTCCCCAGCCTCAAATTTGGGATTTGGGTCAAATGGTAAATACCCCGAAAGTAAAACGTCATTTAGTATCTTTACTTAGCAACCCAGTGATATGAAGCACGTGTGAATTTGGATGCTTTGGGCGATGTCTACGACGGGCTACGCCTACGCTCAAAGCATCCAAATTTGCAAGTTACTCCTCAACCCCCAATCCCTATGCGTCGAACCAAAATCATTTGTACTGTTGGGCCGGCTACATCTGCACCTGAAAGGTTGCAAGCTTTAGTAGAAGCTGGAATGAATGTGGCGCGGCTGAATTTTTCCCACGGGGCTTATGAATTCCACGCCAAAACGGCTCACTATCTCAGGCAGATTAGTACTGAGCAGCAAAAGCCGATCGCAATTATGCAAGACCTGTGTGGCCCCAAGATTCGCTTGGGAATTTTACCACCGGAAGGGTTAAATTTAGAAGCTGGTAGTGAAGTTACCTTTGTTTTGCAAGAAAAGGGTGAGACTATCGAGGAACTACCCCTACCATTGCCGACTTTGTTTGCAATGGTGCGACCAGGCGAACCAATTTTAATTAATGATGGTCGCGTTAAGTTGATTGTTACCGATCGCGATGCCGATCGCATTCGCGCCCAGGTGAAAATTGGCGGATTAATTTCTACGCACAAAGGAGTAAACCTGCCAGAAACTCCTTTACCTGTCAGTTCGATCACCGAAAAAGACTTGCTGGATCTACGCTTTGGGATTCAGTTGGGTGTAGACTGGGTAGCGGTATCCTTCGTGCGATCGCCACAAGACTTAGAACCCGCCAAGCGAATGATTGAAGCTGCTGGCGCTTCCATCCGCTTAATTGCCAAAATCGAAAGAGCAGAGGCAATAGAAAACTTTGACTCCATTCTGAAAGTTGCCGACGCGATTATGATTGCCCGTGGCGATTTAGGCGTGGAAGTGCCAATTCACGAAGTACCCCTAATTCAAAAAGATATTATTCGCCGTTGCAATCGTGCTGGCAAGCCGGTGATTACAGCCACCCAAATGCTAGAGTCGATGATTAGCGCCCCTGACCCCACCCGCGCCGAAGCAACCGATGTTGCCAACTCCATCTTAGATGGTACGGATGCAGTAATGCTTTCTGGTGAAACCGCCGTCGGACAATATCCCATCGCCGCCGTCCAGATGATGCACAATATCGCCGTGCGGACAGAACAGGCTTTAGATGAGGGTAGCAAACATGCCTGGTGTCATGAAGCAGGCAGTCTCAGCGTTACCGAATCTGTGGCAGAATCCGTATGTCGCATCGCTTATGAAACAGGCTCACGGGCAATTCTCTGTAACACTTCCTCAGGAAGTACAGCCAGAATGGTGTCTAAATATCGGCCAACTTCTCCGATTATTGCCCTAACCCCTGATGTTACTGCTTATCGCCAGTTAGCGCTTTCTTGGGGTGTGGAACCTTTGCTTATCCCACCAGTTCACAATGCCGAAGAGATGTTTACCAATGTGGTAAATACAGTTGTAGACATGGGATTAGCGAATAAGGGCGATAAAGTAGTGATTACCTCTGGCGTTCCAATTGGTAAATCAGGAACAACCAGTTTAATCAAAGTGCATTCAATTGGACAGCCAATTTCGGCATAACCCACCTAAAATAGGGCTGTGGCTGTGGATAGTAAGCATTGGGCAATGATTCAGAAAAATTGCCAAAATCAGAATTGAAGGAATAATCTAGAGTTTAAACAATTGGGGAATTAAGTAAATCCTAAATAAACATCACGGAGCATTTTATGTCTAAGAATTTACTAGAACAATTGCGAGAAGTGACTGTTGTGGTCGCGGATACGGGGGATATCCAGGCAATTGAAAAGTTCAAACCCCAAGACGCTACCACCAATCCTTCTTTGATTACTGCTGCGGCGCAGATGCCGGAATATCAGGAAATTGTCGATCAAACTTTACTCCAGGCGAAGAAAGATGCTGGAGGCAAAGCCACTCAAGCAGAGATAGTTTCTCTAGCTTTTGACCGTTTGGCAGTAGCCTTTGGATTAAAGATTTTGCAAATCATTCCGGGTCGTGTGTCTACGGAAGTGGATGCTCGCTTGTCCTATGATACCGAAGCTACCCTGACTAAGGCACGGGAATTAATTGCTCAGTATAAAGCAGCTGGGGTTGGCCGCGATCGCGTGTTAATTAAAATTGCCTCCACCTGGGAAGGTATTCGCGCCGCAGAAATTCTAGAGAAAGAAGGTATTCACTGTAACCTTACCTTGTTGTTTGGTCTTCACCAAGCGATCGCTTGTGCAGAAGCTGGCATTACCCTAATTTCTCCCTTCGTCGGTCGGATTCTCGACTGGTACAAAAAAGATACTGGACGCGATAGCTACCCAGCAGCCGAAGATCCAGGAGTTTTGTCTGTCACCAAAATCTACAACTACTACAAGAAATTCGGCTATAAAACCGAAGTTATGGGAGCTAGCTTCCGCAATCTTGGTGAAATTACTGAACTTGCAGGTAGTGATTTGTTGACAATTTCGCCATCACTTTTGGCTGAATTACACGTAACTCTTGGAGAACTGCCACGCAAACTTGACCCCGCCAAGGTAGCAAACTTGGAAATTGAAAAGATATCCATTGACAAAGCTACCTTTGACAAGATGCACGCTGCTGACCGCATGGCATTTGACAAATTAGACGAGGGCATCAAAGGTTTCACCAAGGCATTAGAAGACCTTGAGAAACTTTTGGCAGACCGACTGGTTCGCCTTGAAGCAGAGGTAGTAGCAACTCATTAGAACGTAACGATAGTTAGTGGTTATTAGAATAACCACTAACCATTAATAATTGGCTTAGTTGAATCAGCAGTCATCAATACCGTCGTCGGATATTATCGTATCGTCTAAAACGCTCCCGTCGTCGGTTATTTTCGTATCCTCCAAAACGCTCCCGTCGTCGGATATTTTCGCGTCCTCCAAAACGCTCCCGTCGTCGGATATTTTCGTATCGTCTAAAACGCTCCCGTCGTCGGATAATCTGCCGTCGAGCAATTAAAAGCTCTCCGGTTTTATCTCCAACTAGGTTAGCCTCTGGTGTAGCGCTTTGTTCATTGTGAACATTACTTAAAGAAATATCCTTTGCTTCAGCTAATGAGGGCGGATACACAAAGGCACATAGCAATAGTGCTATTGAGGATAACTTCCTGAAACCTTTCATGTTTTTGCTTCTACTAGACTTTTGGTAATAACTTTATTAAACACCTTAAAGTCAACAAATGATCGCTCATAAACTTTTTTTAAACTTAATTTAGGATAAAATTATGTATTTAAATTTCAGTCTGATGGTAATTGTAAATTAAAGCAAACTATGTATATAAATAATCAGTGTTTAGCAAAAGAGAGCATCCCAATGTAAGCAAATTTACCAAAATTGTTACTCGTCAATTGCGAATGAGGTGGACTCCAACTCTTGAAAATGCTCTGCGAATGGAGAACCCGCAGGGTAGCATAAATGTTGCAATTTGCTCCATCTGGACTTTGCGATCGCTTTGCTTAACTACGTTCCGTCCACTATGACAAATTATGTTTTTACACATTTTGGATACTCACTACCAAAATGTAACTTTTCCAATCGGCAAACTATTATAAAACATTTAAAAATGCAGTATAAGTTGAAATAATAAACCCGACATCAAATATTAAATCGGTAAAGTAATAATAAACTTAGTTCCCTCACCAGGAATTGAGAAACAGTCAATTTGTCCATTGTGTTTATCAACAATAATTTGGTAACTAATAGCTAATCCAAGCCCAGTTCCCTTGCCTACAGGTTTAGTTGTGAAAGATTGCTCAAAAATTCGATTTTGTACCTCAGGAAGCATTCCGGGCCCGTTATCTTGAATGCAAATTATCACGGTTTGTTGCTGATAATTAACTGATGTAGTGATAGTGATAGTGTTCGGGCAACCAACAATCTTTTGATCAGAGTAGTTTTGATTGAGGTCATCGAATGCATCAATGGCATTAGCAATGATATTCATGAATACCTGGTTCAGCTGTCCGGGATAGCAACTGATTGGAGGTAACTTTCCGTATTGGGTGATAACCTCGATTGTCGGGCGGTCTTTTTTGTTTTGCAATCGGTGTTTCAATAGCATTAAGGTGCTATTAATCCCTTCGTGAATCTGAAACTCCATCTTAGATGAAATATCTGAGCGAGCAAAAGTTCTCAGAGAAAGGCTGATGCCCTTAAGGCGGTCAATTCCCTGGCGCATTGATGCTAGCAATTTTGGAATATCCTCTGCTAGATACTCAAAGTCCATTTGATTGAGAAGTTCTTCAATTTCTGGTTCTGGATGCGGTAGCTTCTTTTGTTGAAGGTTGACCAAGTGAAGAAGATTATTTGTATATTCTGTAATATAGGAGAAATTTCCTTCAATAAAACCAATCGGGTTATTAATTTCATGACCAATGCCTGCAACAAGTTGTCCCAGAGTAGACATTTT
Source organism: Nostoc sp. (assembly GCF_036917275.1). Lineage (GTDB taxonomy): Bacteria > Cyanobacteriota > Cyanobacteriia > Cyanobacteriales > Nostocaceae > Nostoc. The sequence goes on along the minus strand of NZ_JBALDF010000020.1, from coordinate 40,281 downwards.
CTCACTTTGGATGAGTTGTAGTTGGGTTTGTTGTAACTGTTGTAGAGATTGGGTTAATTCTGCGGTGCGCTCTTGTACCCTTTGCTCTAGAGTATGTGTGAGATGGGAGATTTTCAGGTGTAACTTTAATCGGGCAATGACTTCTTCCTGCTGGAAGGGTTTGGTAACGTAATCAACTGCACCAATTTCTAATCCTTTCACCTTGTCTTTAGAATCGGATAGGGCAGTCATGAAAATGACTGGAATATTCTGAGTGATAGGATTGGCTTTCAGCCTGCGGCAAGTTTCAAATCCATCAATACCAGGCATCATCACATCCAGGAGAATCAGATCGGGAAGAGCATATTCTGTTTGTTCGATCGCAGACTCTCCATTCGTTGCCATGAGTGCTTTCCAGCCATATCCCTGAATCATTTCTGATAGCACTTTGAGATTGTTTGGATTATCATCTACCAAAAGGATACGTATTGGCTTCGAGAGAGAATCAGCCATCATTGCCGTGACTCCATTATTACAAATGATTTTATAAATTTACGTATTTGTCCGGTTTGGAAATTGACAGTGAGTTTCTTTAACTCAACTACGAAAGGAGCTAGCTGGCTGTTTTGTGCAATTAACTCTTCTAACATTTTCTCGATCGCTGCGATATCGCCCATCATTGCCAGATGATAAAGTTGTTGCAAAACATCTTGCGATGGCAGAACCCATTCGTTATCAGGTAACTCACCTTCAGGAGATGACTGCTGAGGTGTAAATTGGGCATAACTCCAGTCAACTTCTAGCACCGAGCGCAGTGTATTGAATAGCTCGTCAACTTGGAGGGGTTTGGGCAAGAATGCTTTTGCTCCTGCTTGTAAACTCCGCTGCCGATTTTCCTCGAATACGCTGGCACTAGAGACGATGATTGGAATAGAACGGGTTTTTGGATCAGATTGCAGGTGAATCATTAGCTCAAAACCATCCATATTGGGCATGGCTAAATCGAGCAGAATCACATCTGGGTTGCATTTTTTTACCATTTTTAGCCCGTGTTTCCCGTCGGTTGCTTCCAAGGTTTGACAGCCAATTTCTTGCAGCAAACTCGTTAACATCGAGCAGTGATTGTGATCGTCATCGACAATCAGAACCAGAGGCGCACTACCCGAAGTTCTGGTAATCGAATGCTGGGTTGGGGCGATCGCCTGTTCATGCCAATCATGGGAAAGTGATAGTGGGACTGTCAAATCTAGCCAAAATATACTTCCTTCACCCAAGCGACTCTGCACTAGAATTTGGCTTTCCATTAATGCTGCAATTCTTTGACTGATGGCCAATCCCAAGCCAGTACCTTCAGATCGCTGCCCTGCTTCACCTACTTGCTCAAAGGCCAAAAAGATTTTCTCTAGTTGGTCTGGTAACATACCAATACCCGTATCTTCAATCTGGAAACGAATCTTAGTGGTTAGGGATTGGGCAGAATCTTGCCCAGTCTCCAGTGCCTCTACTTTGAACGTCACACTACCGATGTCTGTAAATTTGATCGCGTTGCCTAGCAAGTTAATCAATACTTGTCGCAGCCGTTGTTCATCTGCTTCAATGGCAAGGGGAAGGCGATCGCTGATTAAGACATTAAAAGTAATCCCTTTCTGCTCGGCTCTGATCCCACAAATCTCGGTAACACCGTGTAAAAAGGTCGGCAGATGCACAGTAGTTGCTACCAATTCCAATTTCCGAGCTTCAATTTTTGAGATATCAAGAATATCATTGATCAACATCAAAAGATGCGTCCCGCATTGAGAGATAATATTGATTCCTTCACGGTTTTTGTTTGTCATGTCTGGCGATCGCTCTAGTAGCTGTGCAAAACCAAGGATGCCATTGAGCGGTGTCCGTAGCTCATGGCTCATATTTGCAAGAAACTCACTTTTTGCTTGGTTAGCGGCATCGGCAGCTTGCTTTGCCTCAACCAGTTCATGAGTTCGCTCTTCGACTTTTGCCTCTAAGGTTTTGGAATAATCTAATAGTTGATCGTTGGCAATTTCTAGTTGGTGATTCGCTTCTTCTAGCTGCTGCTGTTTATAGGCATTCATTGTCGCAATTACACTGCTGATGAACGCGGTTAAAGCTGGTGTAACCGGAATCAGAATCCCATTTAAAAATATCCCGTAAGCACTCCCCAAGCAGACCCCACTGATCCCTACAGTTATCCAAAGAATCTGGCCACCTGGAATCTGTAGCTTTCTAGGCGCACTGGCTAACCACCAACTACTCATAGAACCGATCACAGACCACAAAACAATCCAGAGCCACAGAGAAATGCTGGAAACGCCGTGAAGGGTTGTTTTTCCTGTTTTAGCTCCTTGTACCAATTGATGGGCAATATTGGCATGGATAACAACACCAGGTGTCGGTTTTTGAGCAGATATCCAGGAGGAACTGAAGGGTGTGCTGAAAAAATCGTTGGTACTAGAGGCGATTGATCCAATAAATACCATGCGATCGCGCATTATATCTGCCGGAATTTTCCCTGCTAAGACATCGCGCATGGTAACTGTGTGAAATGCTGCATCCGTTCCATGCCAGTTGAGCAGAATTTGATAGCCTCCTAAATCGCCATCGGCATAACCTGCTTCTTGATTTTGCAGTGGCTGGTAGACTTCCTTACCCAATTGGAACTTTTGCCGCTGGGCATCAATGCTTTCTAAGGTAATCCCTTCAACTTCGAGGTACTTGAGCGCTACACTGGTTGCCAGCCCTGCTTTGATGGTGTCTTGTTCTTTGGCATCTACTGCTGTAAGCAGGGCGCGACGGACAGAGCGATCGCCATCGAGGACTAAATCCGCTAATCCTACCTGATCTCTCTTTTTCAATTCTGGTGGCGGATTGACGCGCTCACCGATGATTTTCTCAACTCCAATTAAATTGGGAGTGGTGCGGAAAATTTGCCCAAGTTGCTCATGTCCACTTCCTTCGGGCAAATCTCGATAGAGATCCAGTCCGATGGATCGAGGCTGTTGCGCCCGGATTTTATCGAGTAATCGTGCTAGTGCCCAGTCTGGAACTGGCCATTTACCCACCGATTGAATATCGCGTTCATCGATTGTGACAATCACAATCTCGTTGGCTATTTTCTTCGATGATTGCAAACGAACCCATTCATCACGAAGTTTCCATTCAGGTAAATTAAAAAGCCCCAACGACTGCCCGACAATAACTGTCAGAGCAACACTGGGACTAATGATCAAGACGCTGCGAGTGCGTTGGATGAAAGTCTGAAATCTGCGCCACATATTTGTGCCATACAGTTTATTGATCTTGGTCAGCGTTGGTGGAGTAATACCCCACTAACACCTGTTGATTATGTTAATTAGCGGATGCTATTGTCCTCGTTAATACACTTTGACCTCACTTCTAAACCTCTCTCGTTTTAGGAGAGAGGTTTGGAATTTACTCCCCTTCCCTTATAGGGAAGGGGTTGGGGTTAGGTCTGTATTCCGACTCAATTGAGAAGTGCTTAGGACTTACGCAAAAATTGCCAAAAAGCTTAATTTCTCGAACCGCCAAGACGCCAAGAGCGCCGAGAATTCGTAGAGTGTGCGTAAGTCCTAGTGCTATATTAGCGGTGCTGTTACAATCTCCTTCAAACTAACTGAGGACAGAAGTTCTTCCCATTGCTTGGAGAGAGTTGCATTGGTAGGTTGGGCGGTGTGCAGTGCAGCAAGTGTTGCTACACAATCATACCAAACCCCGTTTTTACCCAAACCAGTCGCCCGCTTCAGCCCATCCTGTTGTTGCATTGTGGTTGCCAGATCAGCACTGGGCTGGATTCGCTCAATCCAACCATCAACGTAAGGCGTACTTGGACTGAGTTGCCCATCCAGTTTGAGTGCTAGGAACCATTGGTAGTTTTTGCCAACGGTTAAAGCGGGTGCATCAGCTGGTAATTTGATCGCAATCACCCCAGTTTTCCCTACAACTGAAATGTTCATCTGATGCTGCATGTTGCCAGCTTCATCCTTGAGACTGAACACAGCTTCTTGGGCATTGGAAGCAGGGAGATACACCAGAATTGTGGGACGTTCAGACACTGTTGTGCCATAGAAGCTTTGGGGCAGAAGTGCGATTAGCGCTGTTGGGCCTTTTGCTTCTACAGTCGATGGATTCAAGTCGTAAGTACCAGTGCGAGAAGCTCCCCCAGTCGCTTGTCTGGGCGCACCCTTGCCAGAAGCTGGGGTAAATATACTACCGCGAGAAGCTCCCCCGGTCGCTTGGCTGGGCGCACCCTTCCCGGAGGCAGGCGTAAATATACTACCGCGAGAAGCTCCCCCAGTCGCTTGGCTAGGAGCGCTATTTTTTGCAGGTGGGGTAAATGTCACAGCACTAGCGCTAGTCCAGGCACTGCTAGCAATTAGAGCGATAACGCTCAATATACTAGCTAAATATCGACGTTTCATAATGTCATACCTCAATTGCTTGAGAGGTGATACAAAATACATTAATTGCGACTGTGGGAAGTAACTTATAGAATATCTCTAATCACTGTAATAATGGGATAATATCTAATAAAATATAGACTATTTGGTAATAAAAATATGTAAAAAACGCATTATAATATCTTATTTAATTACGTACTATTACTTAATTAAAGCCAGTTTCCAACTAAAACGAAAGCAGACCAAAAAAACGGATCATGGAAATCAGTTTGTTGAATCATGTTTATTTGTGCCTGCCGTAGTGCTTCGGCTTTAGTGATTTTGGGTTGTCGCAGTTGCTCATAGAAGTGAGTCATGAGCATCGCAGCTGCCTTATCTTTAACTGGCCATAGAGTAGCTATGGTTGAGCGGGCCCCAGATTTGACAGCCAAACCTGCTAGCCCAAGGACGGCGCGATCGTCCCCTGCTGCTGTGTCACAGGCACTCAGTACCAGCAACTCGATTGCTTTTGATGGATCACCATACCGATTTTTCAGGAGTTCGGACAACTCTTTGACGTTTACTTGTCCATTCCAGGTGAGCAAGAAAGTATCTTCGAGGCGAGAGCTAAACTGTCCGTGGGTTGCTAGGTGGACAATACCAGCATTACTGGATTTCACGCGTTGAGCGAGGGCTTGACTTGTGAAATCCTGGTTCAGCAAGATAAAGGACGACACCGCTTTTGAGATTTGTTTAACTTCTGATTCCACAGCAGGCAAAGCATTAAAACCAGCGCGAGATTCGCTAATACCACCCACGATCGCATTTATTTTGTTTTGCTTTAGCGATCGCGTAGCCATAAGTTGCAATCCTGGTGAGAGTGCGACTGCATACTTCTCGATTAGATATTGTTTTCCGTCATATAAGGCAGCCATTGGAATGTTACGCAACTGGCCATCCAAAACAAACACTAATGTCTTGGTATCTTTGAATCCTTGATTGATTTGGGCTGGACGAATCAGCCAATCATAAATCTGCTGGGATAATCGATTTCGGTCTTTGGAATCTGAGACAGGATTGAGAGCAACTAAAAAATTGTTCAGAGTCTGCTCAATTTCAGCTTGAGATTTATAAGTAATATAGTAATCGAGTGGTTGCCCCGCTTTGGAGAGAATCACCGCTAAACGATCGGGCAGGATGATTGGATAAATGACGGTTGCAGTGGGATCAACCTGATCAATTTGCTGAGTTTTATCTAAACAGGCTTCCCGGAAAAAATTATCGAGTTCTGCAATTTGGAGTGCCTCAATTAATTCACGGGCTTGCACCAATGCAGCTTGGCTCGGTTGATTATCTAAAAGTAAACCGACTAGTTCTCGGTAAACAGGCTCTACACTTTCGCGGAAAGAAAACTGAACATCGGGGTTGATGGCAACCAAATCCCCTCGTAGTGACTTTAAGGCTTTGACGGCTTCGGTATAGGCACTAATTGCTTTTGAGCGATCGCCTTGTTGTTTATCCAACTGTCCCATCTGCCAAGCAGATTGAGCAATTATATCATTAGCTTGGAGTTGACGGGCAATATCAAGGGATTTCTGAGTTAACTCCTGTGCTTGTGATAACTGCTGTGTACGGCGATAAAGTTTTCCCCACTGATGCAGTGCATAAGCTTCTGCTTGAGCATCTTGGATTTGCTGTGCAGACTTGACTGTGATTGCCATGAGTTGCGCCAGGTCTTTCAGGGGTATGATTTGGTCAGGAGTTGAGCGCCGATTCAGGGTGGCAACAAAATTGATGGCTGCGTAGAGGGAAGTGTGACTGGGGGATAGTTCCTTAAGTTGTTGTAATAGTTGAGGTGCCAATGGGGTAGCAAACTCAGGCTTATTGTAGTCGAGGAAAAGTTTGAAACGAGCTAAACGTGCTTGCAAGCGATCGCTTGGATTGGTGGCTAGCTGTTCTGCTTGTTCAAAGTAATCTAATGCCGCCTCTGGATCTTGCAAGTCAACGGCAGTTGTTCCCAGACTCAGCAGGATAGAACTCAAGTAGGGTTTGGCTTCAATTTTACGAGCGATCGCTAAACTTTGCTCCAACACCTGTTGATTTGTTCCATCGCCAATCATTTGTAGGGCTAAACCAAGCGATCGTAACCCACTGATTTTGATTTCCGAATCTGGCATTGCTAAAAGCTTTTGAGTCAGCGTCTCCAACTGCACTTTAGAACGGCGATAAAATCCCAAACTTTGTAAAGCTTGTGCCTGGTTGATTTGACTCCCCAAGCTGCCCATTTTGTCACCTGCCTGCTCATAATATTTTTGAGCTTGCTGCCAACTTTCGAGGGCAGTTTCGGCTTTGCCATTGTGCAATTGCAAATTTGCCTGGGTATTGAGTGCTTGTGCCCAGAGAATGGCATCAGCAGAGGGAATAGAGGTTTGCAATAGTTTCAGACTTTGCTCAATAGATTGACTGGCTGCTTCCCACTGATTAAGTTCCTGTTGTGTTAGTGAGAGGTAACTTAAACTTAGAGCTTCGTTGAGGCGATCGCCTTGGGTATGGTACTGTTGTGCTGCCGTTTGCCAAATTGTCATTGCTTCTGCAAAACGTCCTGAACGGTAGAGATTCCGTCCCTGTTCTAGCCAATTGGTAAGCTGGGAAGAAGAAACTGTGGTTGTTACTGGTAAAGATGCTTTTACAGGTGTAATGATAAATGCTAAACACAAACTTAAAATACTAAGGCTGACATATAGCCAATGAGTTTGTTTAATTCGGAAAGCCATAAGTGATTACCAAGATTCATAACAGCTTTTGAAAAATCAGTCATAGCACAAGTGCTTAAAGAATGAGTAAACTTATATTGCCCAACTTATAACTTGGATCTATTAGATATCTCCAAAAAGGAAATATACATTATCCAACGTCGGGACTGATTAGTTTGACACCGCAGCACAGGTTAAAGATGGTTCTACATGGGTTGATTGAGCCGCAATTAACTCAATTTTCCCCTGTGCATTCCGTCGCCAAGAAGTAGCTTGAACGAGAATCTTAGGAGATTGGGGCATTTGTGCTTGTACCTTCTGGGTTTTCCGGTATGCAGAGATATCGCGGATATCAGACCAAGTGCGATCGCTCGTCACTTGTTGATTGGGATTTTGCGGCACACCACCTCGTCCCGTTGCCACAAAGCTACTGCCTTCACTACCCGCGCAGCCTGTGGCAATTTGCTGAGATGGATCAATTACATTTGCTGGCAATTCGACTAAGCCAGAATTTGGATCAATGCCAATGGTATTGACTTGAACCGTGCCGCTAACCCCAAATTGGGAACTAGCAGTGATGTCATTCTCTGGTGTCAGTTGGGGACGAAACTTCAGTCCGAAAAGCCCTTGTGTGCTGATTTGAATATTACCCCCCCTACCTTTCACCGCATTAGCAATAATGTCGCTGTTTTCTGATCCGGCGATAATAGGTGCATTGATATTGATATTACCTCCATTACCGTTACCGCCTGCTGTAGCACTAATATTGCTGCGATCGCGCATCAGCAACAACTTACCAACTTGTAATCCGATGTTGCCACCATTACCAGATTCTGTCTGTGCTTGGATTGAGCCTTGATTTTTTAATTGGATGCGATCTGCGGTAATGTTGAGATTGCCAGCATTTCCACTACCTTGACTCGTAACGCTCACAACACCGCCATCATTGAGTGTCAAATTTGGTGTAGTAATGCTAACATTACCAGCATTTCCCGTCAGTACATCCTGTAAGCCCAATAACTTAAGTAGTAGTGGACTTGAACGGATGACAGATGAACCGAGGCTACTGTAAATGTTAGGACTGACACCACTAATTGTGATCGCCTCCCTAGCATTAATGCTGACATTTCCTCCATTCCCAGCATAAAATACTAATGAACCAACTGCTCCTCCATCTAAGATTTGTAACTTCCCAGTATCTAGGATCAAATCTTTTGTATTTCCGTTCGCAAAGCTACTGATACTAATGTTACTAGCAATTTCAAAAGGGGTTTTCCCCATAACTGTGGTATCTTGATTGCGAATTGTCACTTTACCACTAGAGCCACTGCCATATGTTAATGAAGTCAATAAAGCTCCACCAGATATTACCAATTTATCCCCATTAATAGAGATATCACCTGCTGACCCAGTACCGTATGTGCCAGTGAGAATGTTTGTTGCAATGGGCGTCAGGGGTGAGAAACCGGACATCTCTATTGCTGCCGCTTCAATCTGAATGTTGCCACTATTAGCTACTCCGTGTGTTGAGTTTTCTATCCCTGAACCCTGTTGGAGTGTTAACCGGGGAGTAATGATACTTATATTCCCACCAGTTCCGGTGCTCAAGGTGTTACTGCGAATCCCACCCCGAATTGTGGTAGCGGATGTTCCGCCAATCATCTCGATGGCTTCTGATGCTTGAAAACGAATGTCTCCACCAGGAAGACTTCCATAATTCTGCGCTAAAACTAACGAACCATCGCTCAAGCGAATATTTCGTCCCTGAAGCTGAACTGAACCCGCATTTACCCCACTGACATCTAATAGTGACTTTTGTGCTAGTTGAATGTCACTAAAGCTTTGCTCGTTGCCATACTCCAATTTATATCCCTGAGTGGTTGGCACTAAACTAACTAATCCTGCACCTCCCAGGCTATCTAATTCTATATGCCCTGTTTCGGCAGTCAAGGTAGCGCCATTCAGATTCAGATTACCACCCACCAACGCTAAAGTTTTTCCCGCCTGTACTTGCAATCTTGTTGGGCTAGGATTGCGAATCGTAGGAATAATATCGCTCTCAATATCTAAATGCCCTGTACCTTGGACTTGTATCGCTGAAGGATTATTACCTAGTTGCAGTCCAATGGGAACATTGATACTTAATAATGCGTTAGTTTGGGGATTAATGGCGCTAAATTCACTTCCATCAGCAAATTTGATGCTATTAGCTGTCGTTGCAATCAATGAACCGCCTATATTTAATTGGGCATTAGCACCAAAAATGATTCCATTAGGGTTGAGTAAAAAAAGATTGGCGCTACCGTTGGCTGTAATTAAACCATCAATGTGGGAAATACTGCCCCCAGTCACACGACTAAAAATATTTTGCACATCTGCGGCATTGTTGAAGAATGCAGAACCATTGCTAGGAATGGAGAATTGGCTGAAGCTGTGAAACAGGTTGTTGCCGACACGACTGCCGTTGGTAATCGTGAAGTTATTGCCGCTTTGGGATACTGTGCTGTTGAGAGTTCCATCGGTAATTACTTGAGCATTTGCACAACTATTCCAAATCCCACATATTAACATTCCCCCGATCAGACCGAACCTAGCAGAAATTACTTTCATCACCCCGTCTCCATTTTGAGCTATGTACTTAGGTTTCCCAAAATGGAATTGTTATTAACCTTATTTGTAGTTAACTCTTAGGTGAAGCAGCACAGGTTAATGATTGCTGCACGTAGGTAGGAAATGGAGCCGCTATTAATTCAATTTTGCCATCAGCGTTACGGTACCAAGAAGTGGCTTCAACGAGAACCTTTGGTGATACATGCGTTTGGGGAGTGACATTGCCAGTTTTTCGGTAAGTAGATAAATCTCGCACATCGTCCCAGGTGCGATCGCTGGTTATTTGCTGATTGGGATTTTGCGGTACACCACCTCGTCCTGTTGCCACAAAGCTACTGCCTTGGTTTGTAGAACAACCAGTGGCTATTTGCTGCGCTGGATTAGTTACATTCGCTGGCAGTTGGACTAAACCGGAATTTGGATCGACACCAATGGTATTAACTTGCACATTACCATTCACACCCAACTGTGAACTTGCAGTAATATCATTGTCTGGTGTGAGTTGGTCACGAAATTTCAGACCAAAGATGCCTTGGGTAGTGATTTGAATATTACCACCACGACCTCGGACTGCATTAGCAATAATATCGCTGTTTTCTAATCCGAGAATGATGGGTGCATTGATGTTGATATTACCCCCATTACCGTTACCCCCAGCTGTTGAGGTAATCAGGCTATTGTCTCGTAGAAACAACAGGTTTCTGGTTTGTAAGGTAATATTGCCACCATTGCCGGATTCTGTTTGAGCTTGAATAAACCCTTTATTCTTTAATTGGATGGTATCTGCATTGATGTTAATATTGCCACCATTTCCACTGCCTTGATTGGTAACACTGACTGTCCCACCATCCGCCAGCATTAAGTTCGGTGTGGTAATGCTCACAGTGCCGGCATTAGCTATTAGCATATCTGGCAAACCGAATCGCTGCCGCAATGACGGATCGAGTCGGATACTGGACGCATTAATGCTGCTATGATTTGTCTGGCCTTGACCACTGATTGCGATCGATTCGGTAGCGTTGATGTTCAAATCTCCCCCATTACCTGCAAAAAATGCGGTGGCGGCAACTACTCCCCCATCCTGAATTTGCAATTTGGCAGTATCTAGCGTCAAGGTTTTGGTATTTCCGGTTGCAAATGTAATTGAGCTAATGTTGCTGTAGACTCCAGAGGGGCTTTCTCCGGTCACCGTGGTATTGTTGTTACGAATCGTCACTTTACCGCTAGAGCCACTGCCAAAGGTAGCCGAAGACAATGAGGCACCGTTTGACACCATTAGACTATTGCCATTGACAATAACATTACCAGCGTTCCCAGTGCCTAACGTGGTAGTGTTAATGTTGGTAGCAACACCGGGATTAATGGGTGAGAAGCCAGATATATCAATCGCCATTGCATCGATCTGGATATTGCCACTGGAACCCACTCCGAATGTTAAGTTATTTAATGCCGCTCCCTGCTTGAGGGTCAGCCTGGGAGTAATGACGCTGATGTTCCCACTAGCTCCAATGCCAAAGGCTTCATTATGCACCCCGCCTTTAATCTTAGCATCGGGTGTTGTACCAATCAGATCAATTGCCTCCGTAGCCTGAAAGCGAATGTCACCACCAGGGAGATTGCCGAAATTCTGCGCCAGCACCAGAGAGCCATCGGTGAATTGAATTTGCTGACCCTGAACTTGTACAGAACCTGCATTCACTCCGGTGATATCTAATAGCGATCGCCCTGCCAGATGAATATCGCCAAAGCGTTGCACATTTCCATACCCCAACATATAGCCCTGTGCGGTTGGCATCAAGTTGACCAGCCCTGCGCTACCCACACTGCCCAATTCTACTCGCCCTTGTTCGGCTCTCAGAGTTGCCCCATTCAAATCTAGGTTCCCACCTACCAAGGCTAAGGTTTTTCCCGGCTGTACCGACAGTTCTGTAGAACTGGGAATCCGAGTGATGGGAAGCAGAGCCGATGCATTGGTCGTGGTCAAGGAGTATCCTGTACCTTGAACCGTTATTGGTGTAGGATTGCTACCCAGTTGCAGACCAACAGGAACATTGATACTCAACAACGGTGCGGCTTGAGAACCAATTGCGCTAAACTCAGCACCATCAGCAAATTTAATACTGTTAGCAGTAGTGCCAATAAACGATCCGCCAATATTCAATTGAGCATTGACACCGAAAATAATCCCACTGGGATTGAGCAGAAACAGGCTAACAGGATTATTGCTGTTAATTGTTTGAATTACGCCGTCAATCTGGGAAATACGACCCCCAGTTACACGACTGAAAATGGTGGAGATATTGGGCGTGTTGATTAAATTAAAGGTGGCTGAACCACCGATGGGCACGGAAAACTCACGAAAGCTGTGAAACAGATTACTACCTGCGGCACTACCGTTAGTGATGGTGAAGTTATTACCACTTTGGGAGACGGTGGTGTTGAGGGTAGCGTCGGGAGTCACCTGGGCATTGGCAAAGCCGCTCCAGAGGAGCATCCCAGCTGTCAATATTCCATTTACCAAACCCAAAGCAACAGAGGTCGTTTGCATTGTCCAATTTCTATTTATACTTAATAATTAAAGTTCCCTAAATTGCTTTTAACATTCACCGAAACAGTGCCGAGCAATGAGTGCTTCTTCAGGACTAATAACTCTCTCAGCACCCAGCACTACTGAAGTAGCTTGTTGGATTAAAACGGTGAATAACCTATTGAGAAGTACAACCCATTTTCCTGGAGCGATCGCTTTTCACCTTCGACTGATGTCAGAGGAATGCCCCAATCCAGACGCGCTGAGAAATTATTGCCCTGTGTCCACAACAGCCCTAACCCGGTACCAACCAACAGACTCGGCGATGGATTTTCGCCTTTGACATTCCAGCCTTTGCCCACGTCAATGAAGGGTGTCAGTTGCAGCACTCCGCCAATCTTGGGAGCACGAACAATGGGCAAACGGAATTCAGCCGACAACAACATGCCATTATCTGTAATTAATGAGTCTTGGCGATAGCCCCGTACACTTAGCTGTCCACCGAGGCCAAATTGCTCCAAGGGCACTAAGGAATCTGCTGCTAGTTGGAAATCGCCTCTAGTTAAAAATAGCGTGTCCGGTGCTAACTGTCGCACCCACTGCGCCTGTCCCCGCCAAGCGAAAAAGCGGCTATCTGGTTCATCCTGACTGACATTCGCATCGAACCAATCTACGCCAAAGCTAAATTGCGATCGCGCAGCAAATACATACTGGTTACTTCGCTGAGTATATTCTTGAAAAAAGCGCAGGGCAGAAATATTGGTTTTTCCGTTCGCATCCGCACCGGGTGAGAGTTTATATGGCCCAATGTTATCAATACCCAACTCAGTTTGGCTTTCCTGACGTGAGAATGACAGCCCGATCGCCAACTCTTGGGTTGGCTTTTGCACCAATGGTTGGCGATAGCCCAATTCGTAAGATCGGGTGTTTGACTGAATATCAAGGACGCTGAATGGTTTTTCAATAACGTGGTTCCATCCCTGGTTAAAACCAAAGAATACAGTGCCATTGCGGGCATTAATCGGCAGTGTGTAATTGAGATTGATTGTATTACTGCCATCAGTGTTGGCGTATCCGACGCTGAGGGTGTCGCCTAAGCCCAGTAAATTGGCTTCTTGCAAATCTATTCCCCGACGAAAACTGCCCACACTCGGCGATCGCCCATTATCTAGGGTTGCTGTTGGCTTAAAGGTATTAGCTTCTTCAACCTCGACTTGCAATACACTAGTTCCGGGATGCACACCTGTTTGCAACTCGGCTGACAGGTTTTGAATCCGCGGATCGAGGCGGAGTAGTTGTAGTTTTTCTAGTAAGTGCGGCACGTTCAAGGGTGTTTTGGCACCAAGTAGGATGCGATCGCGAATGTATTGGCTACGCAATCGCCTATTGCCGATAATCTTGATTTCTTGCAGACTACCTTCGATCACCTGAATTTTGATCACCCCAGCTTCTACTGTCTGCGGTACAATCAACGCCCCCGTGGTTACATAGCCATGATCAACATAGAGTTTCGTGATCGCATCTTTGACTTGCAACAACTCGATAAATGTCAGTTTCCGCCCAACAAAAGGAGCTGTGACAGCAGTCAACTGTTCTGGTTTGAAAACTGTACTGCCAACTACTTCAATGCGATCAACCTGAAATCTGGCATTAGGATCATCCTGTCCCGAAATTGGTTGCTCTAGTAGTTTTGGAGGAGGAAGTAATTGATTATTATCTGATGACTGCGGCAATAGATCCGACCGTAAGGGTCTAACAGGAACATCTTCTAACCGATACATCTGAGGAGCAGGAGTTTGGGCAATCGCATCCTGATAGTTGCATAATACTCCTGCTAGAACAAACGTCAGAGATTTTAGCCTAACGAGAAAATTTAGAGATGTGTTTAGTGTTTCTGTAGGTCTGATGATAGCCATGCCTTATCCATCTTTTATTCATTTCTTGCATTTGAAAAAGTGAATGTCAACTTTATAACTACATATAAAAAAAGTGAATGCCAGCTTTTAACCATGTGGCAAGTAAAAATAAATTTTTCCCAACATAGTAGGAAAACGCCAGATATTCACCGTCTACATCCTGCCTTCTCCATTTCATGAAGCACAACTATGGATAAAGCGTGTACTTGCTATTACTTTAGTAAATCAGATTTTTTATACTTCTAAGTTGATATAATTTTGGTTAAAAACTAGTTATATCAAGTTATACAGGAATTATTTCTCCGTTATTTTATTTAAAGTAAAAGTAAATTAATAGACTTTATTAGCACTGAGAAAAATAAAAGTAACAGCAATACTTTAATCAATAAAGTTAAAAATAGCACTGATACTTCTCAAAAATAATACGTACAATTGTTTAAAGGAGTTGATATTACTCTTGTGAAGCTTTGAGATAAAATTATTTTCGTCATAAATATTAATACTTACTTTTAAGTTGTAATAAATACTTTAATGTAATTTATACTGAGTTATTTAGTAAGAATAAATAATGCTTTTTAATATAATGCGTAGATTAAAGATAAATGTGAGCAGTGATTGTCTCCGTAAATACCTGGATACAAATTTGGCGTCTCCCATAAAGAAGAGGGGTGAAATGAGCAACCGTACAGAAAATTATGCTAATGCTGAAAGACTTACTACACAGGTAATCTTAAGGTGACACTCTACCGGATACCTGTCTACTTTGTCTACTTATGACTTTGCCAACAGCATCGATTGTTCATTTGACGCCATTTCCCGCCACTATGACTTCAGATACCAAACCCATTTTTGAGACCCTGGCTGACGAAGGGTCTGCCATCGACTGGAACGGTCTGCTGACCGAAATCCTGGCCGCTTTTGACTGCTCTACAGGTACCATCCATACCCTCAATCAGGACAGCCAGTTATTGCACCTAAAGGCTTACCAGGGCATTCCGGAATTCCTGTTACCTAAAATGACGGTAATTCCCATCGGCAAAGGGATGGCCGGTGTCGCCGCCGAACGCAAGCGACCCGTACAGATTTGCAACTTGCAAACCGATGAATTGGGAGTGGCCAGGCCCTCGGCAAAAGAAACTAAGGTAAAAGGCTCAATTACGGTGCCGCTTATGCTGAATGGCCGATTGCATGGTACCTTGGGCATTGCCAAGCCAGCTTCCTACGAATTTACTCCACAAGAGGAAGAGACACTGATGGAGATTGGAGAGGCCATTAGCCGGAAAATCGTCAGTTAACAGGAGTAGCTAAATGGATGCCTGGTTTATTTTTTATTACCAAGAATAAAATCAGATTCCTCTATAGCAATCCTATCTGATTTCGTTCAAATTCACGGTGTCGAGATCCCGGACTTCGTAAAAGTTGTCGGGGATCTAACTTTCCACGAATGATTTAGGATTTCTCTAGCTTCACTTCTGACTCCTGACTCCTAAATTCTGTTTGATAAAACTATAAGTAACAGTAAATACAACTTAGGATGGCGTAGTTAATTACTAATTACTTATTTTATTTGGATCGCTAAATTGAGTTACCAGCCAAGCTCCTCCAGAGCATATTAACAACAAAGGTGTTAACCAATCACCCCAACGCACATATAAAGTTTGTGTCTGTCGGCGATAAATTGTATCAGCATGAGTTTCGTAGGTATTATATCCAGATATCCACAAGGTTCTGCCGTGAGGATCTACAAAAGCTGAATATCCTGTATTAGTTGCCCGTGCTGACCATCGATCAGTTTCAATTGCCCGCATGATATCCTGTGCATGGTGCTGGAATGGCATGGATGCAGTGTAATGGGCATCGTTAGAAGAACTGAGGATAAATTGCCCACCCGCCGCAGCCTGACGGCGAAATTGCTCAGGAAAAGCAGATTCATAACATATACTAGCGATCGCCCGACCAAAAGGAGTGTCAAATATCTGATTTGCCGAACCCGGAACTTGGTGTGCATCCAGAGGCGACAAGCGTTGGATTATCCCGCCTAAAATTCCTTCAAAAGGAATATATTCTCCCAAAGGCACTAGTTTGGACTTATCGTAGCGGCTGACAATTTCACCTTTATTATTGAAAGTAAACAAACTAATTGTATAACTGTCTCCCCGTTCGCCAAAAGCCCCAATCCAAGCAACTACGCCTTTTTTCTTCACTGCTGCGACTAAGGCAGTTTGCATCAAATTGCGCTGGAAAATAGGTAAGGCTCCTTCTGGGGTGAGGACTGCATCTACACCTTGATCTGCTAAAGTTAGATATCCATTAGTATAGTTTTCTTGGGCGCGACGAAACCCTTCAGAACTTCGTAAAAGTCGGTTCGGAATATTACCCTGAACAATCCCTACTTTCAAAGCTGCTTCTGAGAGTTGGACGATGGGACGGCTATATAAGATAAAACCAATCAGGTGTAAGGTAATTAATAATCCTGTGGCGATAATCCAGTATTCATTAACAAACCGCAGAGGCGCAGAGAAGCCAGTGCGTTGGGCGGTTTCCCCGACTTGTTCGCGCAGCGTCTCCCTTAGGAGAAGCAACTGGCGTGACACAGAGGAAATCTTGGCGGACTTGGCGTCTTGGCGGTTCGTCCATCCTTCTGCAATTAAGCCATTAACAGCAACTATTGCTGCTGTCACAGTATTAGGCCCAGAGAGTTGACCCAAATGTACAATTACGAGATTGTGCGGACTTTGAGTGTAAGCAAGAGAACTCCACCACAGAGGTCCAGCACTCCACAGACTTTCTAAGCCGCACCAGACGGCTGTCCCAATTAATATCCGTAGCCACGATTTTCGTCCGCCCAGGCGAACCATTACAGCCGCCCAAATAGCAACGAATACCCCTCCCAAGACACTGAGAAATCCCCAACAAAAAAGAGTAATTGCCAAGCTTGGCAACCAAGGAACGCCCAACCATGTCATCGGATGAATTCCGGTAATCCAGAATAAAGCGACACCGTGATAACCGATACCCCAGAGGAAAGCCGGGGGGAATTGGTTTTTGCCTTTGGCTAAAGTGAGAACTAGCACCCATAAGGGAACTATGGCAATCCAAGCCAAGAACCATGCACCAACAGGGGCTACGGTTAGCCCCATTAAAATGCCGCTGGCTAAGGCAATCAAGTAAGGGAGTAAGGCGGTTAACCTCTCCCCCTGCTTTTTATTCTGCTTCTTCTGCATCGACAGCATCAGGTGGAACTATTGCCACTCCGGTAATGGCATCATCTTCGTCTAAACGTTGCACTCTGACTCCAGTTGCCGATCGCGATTGGATAGAAATTGCATTTACCGCTTGCCGGATGATAATACCGCGATTTGTCACCATCATGATTTCATCATCATCATTGTTGACAATGCGTAAGGTTGCCAACTTATCTTTAGTTTTGCGGTTTTTGAACTTGGTTGCCATTAAACCCTGACCAGCACGATTTTGCAGGCGGAATTGGGCAACTGGTACACGCTTACCATATCCTCCCATTGTAATTACCAATACCCAAGGGCCAACAATGCCACTGCTAGGCACTTCTGCGGACTCTTCATTAGTTTCGATAATTTCGATATCTTCTGTTTCGATTGCTTCGATATCTTCTGTTTCCGCTTCTGTAACTATATCCAAAGTTTCAAGAATTGCTGCGGGCAGAATATCCATACCCACCAGTTCATCTTTATTTTTGAGTTTCATGGCTTTCACCCCACGAGTCGCCCTACTTAAAGGACGCAGTTGTTCGTGGTTGCACCGGAAGTTAATCGCCATCCCGTTACGAGAACCAATGATTATACTATCCTCAACTCTGGCGCGTCGCACCCACCGTAGTTGGTCGCCTTCTTCTAAGGAAATAGCAATCAAACCATTGGCGCGAATGTGACTAAAGGCTGCCAATTCAGTTTTCTTGATATTGCCGCCCTTAGTGAGCATCACTAAATATTCATCATTGCTAAACTCGTCAACTGGTACAATCGAGGTGATTTTTTCCTCTTTGGGAATGGGTAGCATTTGGACAATTGGTGTCCCGCGACTGGTACGCGAACTCGCTGGAATTTGATAAGCTCTCAGGCAGTAAACAACACCACGTTCACTAAAGAATAAGATACTATCGTGATCGCAGCAAGTCAAGAAATGCTCAATGGTATCATCATCTTTCACCTTGGCTGCGGCTTTACCTCTGGTAGCACGGCTTTGGGCTTCAAAGGTGTTAACTGGCATTCGTTTGATGTAGCCTTGCTCTGTTACCAGAATTATTGCTTTTTCATTGGCAATTAGGTCGCGATCGTCTAATTCACCTTCCCCTGGTAAAATCACCGTGCGGCGAGGTGTGGCAAAGTTAGTTTTTAGTTGTGCGACTTCGGTTTCAATAATTTCTAGCACTCTCTCCCGGCGTGCCAAAATATCTTGCAAATCGGTAATTTTCGCTTGTAATTCTTCGTGTTCCAGACGAATTTTGTCTGCTTCTAAAGCAGTCAACCGCCGTAATTGCATCTGCAAAATCGCATCTGCTTGCACTTCCGAGAGTCCGTAAGTTGTGATCAACTCACCTTTGGCTGTGGGCGCATCGGGGGCATGGCGAATCAAGACAATAATTGGATCTAACTGGGACAGGGCAATCAATAACCCTTGCAAGAGATGGTCGCGTTCTTCGGCTTTCCGCAGTTCGTAACGGGTACGTCTGGCAATGGATTCGATGCGGAAATCCAAAAAGACGCTTAAGAACTGCTTGAGGGTGAGTACCTGGGGTTCACTATTCACCAACGCCAGCATATTCGCCCCAAAGTTAGCTTGTAGTGGCGTTTGCTTGTAAAGGTTATTCAGAACGACGCGGGGATAAGCATCACGCTTAAGTTCGATGACAATTCGCATCCCGTCGCGATCGCTTTCATCACGGATATCTGCAATGCCCTCTAGCCGCTTTTCGTTCACCATTTCGGCGATTTTTTCAATCAGCGCCGCTTTGTTGGTTTGATAGGGCAATTCGGTGATGATAATTGCTTCTCTATCTGGGCGTCCCCGCTGTTCAACGGTTTCAATGTTAGCTACACCACGCATGGTAATGGAACCACGTCCAGTGGTGTAAGCCTCTCGAATCGCAGATGTCCCCAAAATCTGCGCCCCAGTCGGAAAGTCTGGGCCGTGGACATACTGCATTAATTCGAGATCGGTGATTTCTGGATTGTGGATTACTGCCACCAAAGCATCAATTAATTCGCCCAAATTGTGGGGGGGAATGTTGGTGGCCATGCCCACGGCAATTCCAGAGGAACCGTTGAGCAACAACTGCGGAATCCGCGCCGGTAGAACTGTCGGTTCTTGCTGGGAACCGTCGAAGTTATCAGCGAAGTCTACGGTTTCATACTCAATATCGTGCAGTAGACCGGCACTAGTTAAAGCTTGCAAGCGGCATTCTGTGTATCGCATTGCCGCCGGCGGATCGTTGTCTACCGAACCAAAGTTACCATGCCCGTTAACTAAGGGCGATCGCATGGAAAAATCCTGCGCCATTCGCACCAAGGCATCATACACTGCCGTGTCGCCGTGGGGGTGATATTTACCCAACACTTCTCCCACTACACGGGCGCATTTCTTAAACGGGCGATCGTGGAGCAGACCTAGCTCGTGCATTGCGTAGAGAATGCGACGATGCACAGGTTTTAGACCATCCCTGGCATCTGGCAACGCCCGACCCACTATCACGCTCATGGCGTATTCCAGATAAGACTGCGACATTTCGGTTCGCAAGTCTATCGGGATAATCCTCTCCTGTGAGGTTGTCATAACCTAAAAATCTCCAAAAATCGTAGATTTTAGCTTTTTTATTCAATAAAGCGCAAAATTATTCTAAATTGCTCTTGAATAATTGCCAGAATTTGATACAATCCTAGCATATATAATGCCTTTTTTTGCCTGAATAACTAACCCAAATATCTAGTTAATCAAGGGTATAATAAATCACAATATAGATGCTTTTGGCTAGTTAAAGGCTTTATAAGCTCTTACTTTTATAACCGTTATTTAGCAAAAATTCTGAGGAGATGATGACTTTCCAACAACTAGAAATAGGTGACTACTTTCGGATACCTGGTATGAGTGACCGTTGCGTATATAAAAAGGCTAACAGTTCACATTGCAGCCTATACGCTTTATTACAGCCAATCCGAGCAGAAATAAAAGTTACACCGCTTACTTTTGCAGAGATTACTAACTATTTTGCGCTCAAGCAAGAGTTCCTTCAAAGTCTCAGGTGATAAAGCTTTTACGTTTTCTTTAACACTCAAGCAGAAGTATGCTTTTTTTTCGATAAGGCGATACCTACGGCGGCAAGCTAGGCTTCCTGATTGAGTACAATTTTAAACGTTTGTAACAGTTCATCAATTGCAAAGGAGTTTCACAGTTAGTACATCAGGATATTTTAACGTAAAGGAGAGCAAATTTTGGCAGCAGTCCGAGTCCGCCAGCATGTTAATCCACTTGGTAAAAAGTATCAAACACCAGCAAGTCCCCAAGACTTGGAAAAAATTTATGCAAAGCCAAATCAACCACTACATTTAGATATTGGCTGCGCTAAAGGACAGTTTTTGGTGAATATGGCCAAGATAGAACCCAACTGGAATTATCTCGGCTTAGAAATTCGGGAACCGCTGGTGGGGGAGGCGAATAAGTTACGTTCTGAGTTAGATTTAACAAATCTGCATTACTTGTTTTGCAATGTGAATAACTCACTGCACTCACTTTTATCTTCCCTCCCTCCAGGAAGTTTACAACGCGTTACAATTCAATTCCCCGATCCTTGGTTTAAAACCCGCCATGCTAAACGTCGTGTAGTCCAACCAGAATTAGTGGCAGACTTAGCTAGTTATCTTGCGGTTGGTGGAGTTGTATTTCTGCAATCAGATATGGAGTTTGTCTCTGTGGAAATGCGCGATCGCTTTGCTGCTCATCCAGCTTATCAGAAAATGGGTGCTGGAGAATGGTTAGCCCAAAATCCGCTACCAGTGCCCACAGAACGGGAAACAAGCGTCCTATCGCGAGGTGAACCTGTTTATCGGGCTTTATTTGTCAGGCGAGAAATTGTGAATGAGGAGTAGTAACAGCGCGATGATGTAGCAGTTAGTTGATAGCAAATTAGATCAGCAACTTGTGGACGATGATTTGTTTCTTTGAGTGCAGTGATATGAAGAAAAACGTCTTGAGTTTTTATGCTTCCCATATCAAGATCAAATGATTCATATTCAAATTTAGCAACGCCAAAATCAGAGCTAATACTGAAACAATGGAAGTAATGCTAGAGTGACATATAAACTATGAGTGAACTTCCAAATACTCTTGAAGATGCGATCGCCCAATCTCAGACAGCCGTCCAAGCTGCCCTTGCAGATGGTTGTACTCGTATACAAGTTGAGTTCCTGTTCCCAGAACTCAAGTTTATGCCCGTGGCGGAACAATTTTTGCCTGTGTTTACAGAATATGATTCCCGTTTGAAGATTTTCTTTGCTGACGCTGGTGCGGCGGCCCTAGCCCGCCGCAATTGGGCTGATGCACCATTTCAAATTTTGGATATTGGTACGGGTAGGGCTGCTTCCTTGCAGACAAAAATTCAACCAGAGGATGAAATTTTCTTATTTATTGCCCCCACTTCCGTAGAAGTGCCGCAGTTGGAAAAGTTATGTGAAGCAATAGGCGATCGCCCTTTAGTCTTGTTAAATCCCCGCTTAGAAGATTCTGGAACTGTGGGCATCGGTTATGCAGCGAGAAAAATCCGCGATCGTTTTATCAGTACCATTGAATCTGCCTATTACGTGCGCCCCATAGACGATGAAAGTGCCCTATATCGCTGCTACCCAGGACAGTGGGAAGTTTGGCTGGAAACCAACGGCGAATATCAAAGAATTGCCGAATTACCCACAAAACCATCGGGTGATGAGTTGGATCTTATCCTCATGAAGGGACAACCGCAAACAACAACAGACGCGGCACCTGCAAGAAAGCCCAGTGTGTTTAAGAGTTTACAACGGTTTTTAAAAGCGTTGAGTAGTTAGGAGAAAGCAGAGGTAGCAGCAGGAAACTTGATTATCTGCTGCCTCATTTTGAGTTTTTTATTGAGATACCCTATTTCAAGTAAAATACGTAACATTTCCATTTTTATTTCTTTATCATAAATTCGGCTGTTACTGCCGTGTCACACGAGTACACTCACTTGCACTAATTTGTTAATTGGAGCTATTTAATCAATGAAAAGCTTTTTCGCCCTAGCCGCAGGGCACGTAGCAACTAGTTTGGCACTCTGTACAACTTCCATCATTGCTTCTATTAATCTAGCTCAAGCTGCTGATTTAACATTTAACTGGAAGGGTGATGCTGGTTATTCGGCTTCTGGCTCGTTCAGCTATGATGAAACCACCACTCCAGCCATAATTTCCGAAAGTGGTGCGGGATCTACAAAAGCCTTACAGTCACTCAATGTTTCTTTTTTCAATCCATCACAGGAGTTGATTGGAACTAAAAACGAGGTTGTTAATGGTGTATCAAGCAATCAGTTTTTCAATTTTAACTTTGACACGACTACAGGCAATTTATTTGGGGCTTTTGATCTAGGCACGGGTAGTGGTAAAGGTGATGTTTTTATCAGCAATGTTGAGACTCCCGACGGTACCCTTATCTCTCCGGGAGCAACCTATTATCTTTACCGAAATATTACAGTAGGCAATACTCAATTACTCGACTCAAGTCCGAATCGGATTAAAGCATCTGCGGTTCCTGAACCGACAACTATTTTGGGAACCCTGGTAGCTGGCATGTTGGGTGTAGCACTCAGCAGCAACAGAACTGTTTCCAAAAAGATATAACTGATGAGGCTCTTGACTTTTCTTGCTAAGTTGGGAAGCATCGAAATAGCAAGGGTTTCACACTCAAGTTTCTTCTCAACAAGTTAAATTGAATGTCACTGCGCCAAAGGGGATTACCTCTCTAAACTCCTAACCACCAGAGTATCAAAATGCATCACAGGGACAAAAACCCTACGTCTATTTTGCCAATCAATAGACCTGTTGCATAATTATTTTGTGGTGTGATTAGAGGTTTTAGAAAAAATCCATATCAGAATCTATACAAAGAAGTTTTGTTACCTCATTAGGATGTCTGATAGAGATAGAAAGCAAATTTTTCAAACCTACTATCACACCATAATTTATTTTTGCAAGAGGTCTAATGATGACTCTGGACGATGAATTAACTTTTGGATAAAATTTCATTTCGACTGGTTGCGCCTAGCTGGGGTAAAGAGTTGATAACTGAGTGGGGAGTGATGGCAGCAGGAACGGCCAAAGGTAGTTGTAATTGTTTTACAACACTTTGCAATAGTTGGTCTTGTCCAGTCCGGAAACCCCAGACATTTGTCCCCCGGTTGATAATCGCAAACCAAACCAAACCGCGATCGCGTGTGGGCATCACTCCTGCTAAAGCGCTAACATCGCGGAGAGTGCCAGTTTTGATCACAGTAGCGAGGGGAATGTGTCTGGTGTGTAGTGTACCTCGGTGATCAAACCCAGACATGGGGAACAAGTCAGCCAGATTCAGCTGATGGGCAGATGCCTCAACTTGAATAGCCATCAGCATGGCACAGACAGCCCTGGGAGAAATGCGATTTTCCGGCCCCAGTCCAGAACCATTGATTAACTGAATTTCCACTTGTGGCACCCTAGCAAGGTTAGCAGCAGTGGATTGGACTACAGTTGCTCCTCCCAGTGAGTCTGCAAGCATCTGTGCCATATCGTTGTTACTGTAAACGTTCATCTCCTTAAGCAGTTGCTTCAAGGGCAATGAGCGATGACGCATTAACAAAGTTTGTTGAGGGTTTGGTTGCGCCTCAACTTTCACCCCACCTGTAATCACAACTTGAGGCTTGGGCGTTCCCTTGGGCATAATTGAGTACCTGAAAATAGCGGGGCGGCCCCAAGTCGCACGATTTAGTATTTGCTTGAGCATCAGACCTGCTAGCATCGGCTGACGTTGGAAATTCATGGCAAAATTGCCAGTGATGATCAAATTTCCTTTTACCTGCTTGATGCCCATTTTATTGAGAGTATTACCAAGTGCGATCGCTTCTTCCCAAACAAACATCGGATCGCCACGGCCTGTAATTACCAAATCGCCCTGCACAACTCCATTTACTACTGGGCCAGTCACACTCACTAAAGTATCAAATTGGTAATCTGGCCCCCAAGTTTTCAAAGCAACTAATGAAGTGGCAATTTTAGTTAAAGAGGCAGCCGGCAGAGGTGTTGTACCTTGGTGATTTGCCATTAACATCGGCCCCGACTGCATCCAAATTCCCTGACTCTCAGCCAGATTTGGCGCCACGACTTTTGATGTTATGAGCTTTTTCAGATATTCCTGCACCGTCGTCGCCCCAGCTGGATTGGGATCAGGGGCAAGAACCAAGCCAGGGCTACTTTGCCAAGTCAATGCATCTAAGGCATCTAGAGGCTTGATTTGTACCCCGGCCATTTTCAGCCAGAGTGACACCAAACCTGAACCCAATAATTCCAGCATCTTTTATTCCTCTATTAGGATTTGATATATTGTTTCCTGTGCTAATATACAAGCTTTTTTAGCATAATCAGTA
Source organism: Nostoc sp. (assembly GCF_036917275.1). GTDB lineage: Bacteria > Cyanobacteriota > Cyanobacteriia > Cyanobacteriales > Nostocaceae > Nostoc. The sequence continues at coordinate 15,427 of NZ_JBALDF010000020.1, read as the reverse complement.
TTGAGTCATAATAACTAGTGTTTTTCTCATCTGTTAAGTAGCGTGAATCATATTGTTTTCCTGGCTGCTTCGACAATGCCAAAATGCGATCGCTCATCAAGATAGCCGCATGAGTAATTGAACTACACCACTTTCTCCTCCCTATTCCCCATTCATCGGCTCAGTCGTGGTATAAATACTTGAAAAATGCTTTATACAGACATTTTTGATATGTGGAGAGACTACGCCGTTAGCCTGATTCAGGAACTGGCGATATCTACGATGGTCACTGAGCTTGTCGTACCCTTACGGGGAAGCAAGCTACGCGCAGCATCTCCAAGAGTTGTGCGGGCTATGCGGCGTAATTCTATAATCATAAAAAGGGAAAAGATTCAAAAAAATTATTCCCTTTACCCTTCCCTTTATTAATACCTACTTTTTTTCTGGATGCGCTGCATCCTCTGGTGAAGGAGTACCCATCTGATTAATTGTGGCAATCATCTGATACAAGCGCCCCAAGTCGCGTTGATTGAAGTACAAAATGAGCCGGGGTAGTCCAACAGTTTCATCTTGTGCTTCTTGAGGTAATGCTTGACTTTTTTCAATCCGTCCTTGAATAATAATCTGGCTAAAATTAGCATTGAGTTGCTCTACCTGAGCGTCTGATATATCTGTCTTGAGGCGGATGACTAATTTATTGCCGACATATCGACAGGAGTGATAAACCTGGTAAAAACGAGTAATCACATCACAAGCCACATCTAAGTCGTCTGTCACCGTGTAAAGGCTGGGGTCTTCAGGACTGATAAGACGATTTTGTACTAGTTGCTTATCAATATATTCGCTCCAAGACCACCAGTAATCGCCACCAGGGCGATCGATTAAAACTAGAGGTACTGGGCCAAATTTACCATTTTGGGTTAATGTCATGCATTCAAAAGCTTCATCTTGAGTGCCAAAGCCGCCAGGAAACAAGGCTATAGCATCACTTTCTTTGAGGAGAAACAGTTTGCGGGTAAAGAAATATTTGAAGTTAATTAGCTTGGGATCGCCTTCTATAAACGGGTTCGCTAGCTGTTCAAAGGGTAACTGAATGTTTAATCCAAAAGAATTTTCTCGTCCAGCACCTTCGTGACCCGCTTGCATAATCCCGCCGCCACCGCCTGTCATCACCATAAATCCTAATTGAGAAACAGCACGAGCAAACTTAAGGGCCATTTGGTACTCTGGCGTATCTGACGCTAGACGAGCAGAACCGAAGACGGTGATTTTGCGAACGTGTCGATAATTATAGAAGAGTTGGAAACCGCGCTCCATATCTACTAAAGCAGCCGACAATATTTTCCAATCAAGACGCTCAATTTCGGTATCAGCTAGACGAACAATAGTAGCAAGTGCTTGCTGAATAAGTTGCCGATTTTTTAATGTCGGTAAACGAGCGATCAATTCAGCGATATCCGCCTGTAAAGACTCTGATGTGTCAAACGACGCAGATGAGGTCATGAGAACTGCCGCAACAATGGCATTATATTTTACGTGAACTACTCACACTCTAGCAAGCGGGAATAAGCCCTCTGATGTAGAGTTAACACACTCACAACTGGCTTTGAGGTAGTATTGCTCATTACTCAAGCGCAGATTGCCATCTTTTGAGATTGGAACTCGGAAGATGGTGTTCGGAACTCGGAAGGTCGTGTTCGGAACTCGGAAGATGGTGTTCAGAACTCGAACGATGGTGTTTGGAACTCGGAAGGTCGTGTTCGGAACTCGGAAGATGGTGTTCAGAATTCGGAAAGTCGTGTTCAGAACTCGAACGATGGTGTTCAAAACTCAAAAAGTTGTGTTCACAACTCGGAAGTTGGTGTTCGGAACTTGGAAGATGATGTTCACCGTGGTTCGACGAACCTCTCTCTGTCTTGAACTTTAGTTAAATGGCACTAAGATAAGTCCAAAGTCTTGTTTTGCCTCGTTAAGAGCCTCCAGGCTGGGAAACTATTTTGGGAGGCTCCGCCTCCTCTTTCTTGACCAGAGGCAGAGCCTCTTGGAACTCGTTCCCAGTCTTCAGACTGGGAACAAGGTTACACAAGCCTTTTGGCTTTTTTAGTGCCATTCAACTAAAGTTCAAGTCTGTCCCTCTCCGAGTCGGAGAGGGACAGTTTTGCGTAGTAAAACCAGGGAGAGGTCTTTTCTTTCATTGAGTTAATTAGGCGGACACTGTATGAGCCGTCGAATTCACGTTGTAGGAAGAATGACGAACCGCCAAGGCGCAGAGGACACGGAGGAAGAGAAAAGGCGATCGCATCGAGTTAATAATTAGACGTTTGCTGTTTTCGCTAAACAGTTACATCAAAAAGCGCATCATCTGTGTTTTATTGCCAACTCAATGAACTTTCCTGTACGTTGTGAACCATCATTTGAGACTGGCACCTAACTAAATTATTGAAAATGACGATTATCCGTGTGGCACAAGCAACAGATGCCGAAGCGTTACTGGTTCTAGCCAAAACCTTGGCGACATCGTTTGTCGTTGACTCGAAGGCTTTTCGTGTCGCATTTTCAGAACTATTGTCTTCGCCGTCAGGTTACCTCGCTGTAGCTGAGGTAGACAAAGATATTGTGGGTTATATTCTTGGCTTTGACCATTACACGTTCTATGCAAACGGGCGGGTGGCCTGGGTAGAGGAGATTATGGTTGGCGCGGACTACCGAAAAATGGGGATTGGCAGATCATTGATGCAAAGCTTTGAAGGTTGGGCTACTGATCGAGATGCCAAGCTTGTGGCATTGGCTACACGTAGGGCAGGGAAGTTCTACAAGGCATTGGGCTATGAAGAGTCTGCAACCTACTGGCGAAAGCTGCTTTTAACGACGCGCAGCGGCTTGCCGTAAGCTACTGCCGAGGCGCAGAGAAGCCAGTGCGCCCTTGCGGTTCCCCGACTTGTTCGCGCAGCGTCTCCCTTAGGAGAAGCAACTGGCGCGACACAGAGGAAGAGAAAGAGCGATCGCATCGTGCTAATAATTAGACATTTGCTATTTCTGAGTTGATCATTCAAGCTGAGATATCCATAAATGGTGTTCGGAACTCGGAAGTTGGTGTTCAGAACTCGGAAATTGATGTTCAGAACTCGGAAGTTGATGTTCAGAACTCGGAAGTTGATGTTCGGAACTCGGAAGATGGTGTTCAGAACTCGGAAGTTGATGTTCGGAACTCGGAAGTTGATGTTCAGAACTCGGAAGTTGGTCTTCAGAACTCGGAAGTTGGTGTTCAGAACTTAGAAGTTGATGTTCGGAACTCGGAAGGTGGTGTTCAAAGCTTGGGTTTTACCTTTCCCTTCATCTCAATTCAATCCCAGTTCTTCTTTCAACGCCTCCGGCACATTAACTGCTGTCTGTAATCCCCGCACATCTTCCCACTGCTGCTTTTTACCCCAGGTCATTTTTTCCATATTGGCGTCGCTGAGGTCAGCACCGCCGAGAATGGCATAACTGAGGTTACTGTGGCTGAGATCCGCGCCGTTGAAGATAGCACCACTGAGGTTACTGCCACTGAGGTTAGCACTGTTAAGGTTGGCATAGCTGAAGTCTGTGCCGAAAAGGATAGCGTCGGTGAGGTCGGCACCACTGAGGTCGGCGTCGCTGAGAATTACCCCACTGAGGTCGGCGTCGTTGAGAGTTACCCGACTCAAGTCTACACCGCTGAGGTCTGCGCCTAAGAACATTGCACCGTTGAGTTTGGCGTTGTTAAGCTTGGCACCGTTAAGTTTAGCGTAGCTAAGGTCTGCGGCAACAAGGATAGCGTTGCTGAGGTTGGTACTGAAAAGAATTGTGTCACTGAGGTTAGTACCGTTGAGGATGGCGTGACTCAAATCAGCACCACTGAGGTCGGCGCGACAGAGGTCGGCATGGTTAAAGTTAGTGCTGCTAAGGTTGGCTTCACTTAGATTCGCGCCAAAAAGGATGGCGTTGCTGAGGTCAGCATGGCTAAGGTTGGTGCTGCTGAGGTCGGCGCGGTTGAGGTCGGCGTGGCTGAGGTCGGCGCGGCTGAGGTTGGTGTTACTGAGGTCAGCGCGGTTGAGGTCGGCGCGGCTAAGGTTGGCACAGCTAAGGTTAGCACCGCTGAGGTTGGTGCTGCTGAGGTCGGTACCACTGAGGTTAGCACCAGTGAGGTTGGCACTGCTGAGATTGGCATCACCGAGGTTAGCACCGCTAAGGTTGGCACCGCTGAAGTTTACCCCAGTTAAGTTGGCATCGCCCAGGTAAGCATGGCTGAGGTCAGCACCCCTAAAGTCTGCCCCAGTGAGGTTGGCATCGCCCAGGTAAGCACTCCGAAAGTTGCCGCCTTTGAGGAATTGCCCAACTATACTGCTAAAATTACCAATTTCCAGGGCATCGCTATAGTTGATGATCCGCAGCAGTTGGGATGTGAAAAAATTGTCTGTGTCTGGTTTAGCAGATGGATAGAAGGTGATTTTTTGTTTGAGTTCATCTCGCTCTTGGGCGTAGCGATGTAACTCTAACAGTAAAATCAGTACGTTCAGCCCTGTATATATATCTACCTGTCTCAGCCCAAGAGCAATATTTTGTGCCGCCAACTTTAATCTTGTTTTCTGAGGCAGGTTATCATCTAGTGTCCCATCGATAAATTCTCCCTGACACCAGCGACGATAAAAATCTTCTAGCCGCCAGAAAAGTAGTTCTAGGCGAATTTTTTTACCTGTCACCAGTAATTCCATGAGTTGATTGACTATTTCTGGTTTGAGCGCTCCATTGCCCAGTAAATCATAAATCTCTTCATGCATCTGGCGATCGCCTACTTTCAAACAGAACTCTGATGGTAGCGGGCCCGATGTCTGATCACCTATTTTAGAAGTCAAACCGCTCTTTAATATTGTCCATTTTTTTAAGCTTTCTTGTAATCTTTGAAAGCATAAATCTGACTGCAAATTATCTTGAGCAAATTTAACGCTTTTGTCTGCTTTAATGCTTTTTCCTAGAGGTAAAACTGCTTCGGTTTCCACAGATGTGGTCTTTGGCATCTCTTGTAAACTTATATCCCTCACATAATTTCTCAGCAGTTGCCAAACTTGAGATAAATATGTTGACATTTCTGTGTCCGTTGTTACATTTAAATTACTGTTTTGATAATCCTGAACTAAAAACTTTTCTGTGCTAGTTTGCTTTTCATTACCAAAAATTAATAGTATCAATAAATACTACACCAAAAATCTCATGCGTTGGCGATATCTACGATGGGCTACACTGACGGCGTTCCTGGAGGGCGGTTTATCGCTAACCCGAAATAACCTCAAGCTTCTCCTGATGCAAATAAAGGAACATCGGAAAAATTCTTTCAAAAATCAAGTAATTTCCCAAATTTGGTTAATTTGTGAGATTTTTCCCCAATATTTACTAGTCTGATGTAAAAATAATACTTCCTGTTTGTGAGAGATGCAATTGTTAGGAAAAATCCTCCAGTATAACAGTGTAACAAAGCTGAAAAATTACAACTAAAATTGAAGTCTAAGAGGTTGTTTGAAAAGCGGTTAACTGTGATTTTAATTGCGTTGTTACCCCCCTTAGTCCCCCCGATATATTGGGGGGAAACAAGAAAAATCCCTAACCCTCCCCAATATATCGGGGAGGGTTAGGGAGGGGTAAAAAATATTTTATACATCATTATGAACTTTTCAAACATCCTCTAAAGTTTACTGCTTGATATAAAGCAACTGAGAAAATCGGTAAAAAGCTGGCTACATAGCTTTGCAAAAGTTAAAAAGTAACTACGGTATATTTATCGGGGGATTGATGCGATGAACAGATTAACCTTTTATATGATTTTGTTACATGGTTTGTTTTTAGGAATAGTAACGGCTAGCGCCAAGTCACCATCTGTGAATGTTAATACAGAATTGTTACCCACCCATAAGACTGTACGGGTTTTAGAAGCCTTCGTTACAGGTAGAAGTGGAGAGAAATCTAATAGTCAGTTAACCACAGAAACTTCTTCAACTAAAATCTCAGCTTTATCACCAAAAAATATTTCCCAGAAACAGAGGCTACCGTCAGGGCAAGTTTGGGTAGTTAATCAAAATAAACACGTACAGCATCAACCGTTTATTTGGGTAGTAAAAGACCTTAAAAAAGCAGCACAGCAACCATTTTTGCAAGTTGCAAAACCCCCAGACAAACCAAATTCAAAGCCTAATTCTAGTGCCAAACCAGCAGCAAAGGAGGATTTAAAGGCCTTTGACGAAGTAATCAAAGATACTCAAAAATCAGGGGGACTGTTTACCCTTTATCGCAATAAAGAAAAGAATAAAATTTATCTAGAAATTAAGCCAGAGCAACTTAATAAAAATTACCTAGCTACAGCAACCCTGGAATCAGGGATTGGCGAACGGGGTATTTACAGCGGTATGCCTTTGCAAGATTTTTTGTTTTATTTCCAACGGGTGGATGATAAATTAAACTTTGTCATCCGCAATGTCAATTTTCGCACTCGTGAAGGAGATCCTCAAGTGCGCTCGCTCGTGCGATCGTTTAGTGACTCTGTTCTTTACACCGTTTCCATTAAAAGCATTCATCCACAACGCAAAACTCTTCTCATCGACTTAGGCGATTTATTACTCACAGACTTAGGTGGATTATCTGCAAGTTTAGGAGTCCCAGCTACCACAGATCAGTCCTATTTTGGTACTGCTAAAGCTTTTCCCCAAAACTTAGAAATTGAGTCAGTTTTGAATTTCTCTGGTGGCCAGCGCCACCAGAGTGAAGTACCAAGCTTTACGTCACTACCTGACAACCGTGGCTTTACCCTACGTGTTCACTATAGTCTCTCCCTACTACCTGATAAAGATTATCGCCCGCGCCTTGCTGACGATCGCATCGGCTATTTCATCACCGCCTACCAAGATTTATCCAAAGACGATCGCGGCGATTCTTTTGTCCGCTACATCAATCGCTGGAACTTAGAAAAACAAGACCCAAAAGCAGTAATTTCTCGCCCCAAAAAACCGATTGTCTTCTGGATTGATAACGCTGTGCCTTTAGAATACCGCGATGCGATGAAAGAAGGCGTCCTGATGTGGAACAAAGCCTTTCTCAAGGCGGGATTCAAAGATGCAATTGAAGTCCGCCAAATGCCCGATGACGCCACATGGGACCCAGCAGATATTCGTTATAACACGATTCGCTGGATTAACACAGTCGATGGTTATTTTGCAATGGGGCCATCCCGCGTTAACCCATTAACTGGGGAAATTTTGGATGCAGACATTCTCGTAGATGCCAGCTTTGTGCGAGTACTCAAGAATGAGTATCGCAAAATCGTCCAACCTAGCCAAACACAAAACCAGACTACTATATCAGCTTTGATGCAAAATCGTCTACTTTGCGCCAATGGTTTAGATGCCAAAAACAATGGTGTCCCTCAGCAGATGCAGGGGCAACAGGGGTTGTTGAGTAGTTTATCGAAAATGGCAGGCGAGTACGATTTATGCTATGGGATGGAAGCTGCTAACCAGTTTGCCTTTGGTTCACTGGCAATGTCACTACTGCCAGATACTATGGCCACTCCAGACCAGGTGAAAGAATATATCAATCAATATTTACGTTTAATCATCGCTCACGAAGTTGGACATACTCTTGGTTTACGCCATAACTTCCGTGGTAGTACCCTGTTAGCACCACAAGAGATGAATAATACGGAAATTACCAAAACTAAAGGTCTGACAAGTTCCGTAATGGACTACATTCCCCCAAATATTGCTCCTCAAGGTACAAAACAGGGAGATTATTTTCCCAGTATGGTGGGGCCTTATGATGAATGGGCGATTAAGTACGGCTACATACCAATTCAAACATCAACTCCCATAGCAGAAAAGCCAATTTTGGAGCAAATTGCTGCACAATCCTACAAGCCAGAGTTGAGTTATTCCACAGATGAAGATGTGTATGACCTTGACCCAACTGCCGATGCTTGGGATAACAGTAGTAATGTACTGCTTTATTCTCAGTGGCAGTTGAATAATTCGCGGGTGATGTGGGAACGTCTCGATCAGCGTTACCCAATGGCTGGTGATAGTTACAGCGATGTGAGCGAACGTTTTAGCACAGTATTGGGTAACTATTTCCAGCAAATATTTTACACGACAAAATATATCGGGGGACAGTCTTTCTATCGCATTCACCCTAGCGAAATCCCTTCTGGAGTTAGCCAACACCGATTACCATTTGAACCAATACCAGTTGAAGAACAACGGCAGGCTTTAGAAACGCTGCAAAAGTATGTGTTTGCAGAAGATGCCCTGAGTTTTTCACCAGAATTACTGAATAAATTAGCACCTTCCCGTTGGCGACATTGGGGTGCTTCTCCCCAAGTTGGTCGTTTGGATTTTCCAATTCATGACTTGGTGCAACTCATTCAGGGTTCTGTGTTGCGAGATTTACTCTCAGGCGATCGCCTCTCTCGCCTCAAGGATATTGAACTCAAAACGAAGCCAGAAAATGCACTAACTCTGCCAGAACTATTTGACACCTTGCAGTCAGGTATTTGGACAGAAGTAATCAAACCAAAAGGTAAACCAATGAAGATTTCTAGTTTGCGGCGAGGCTTGCAGCGGCAATATCTGGATATTTTGACTGGTATGGTGTTGCGAAAAGAATCTGTTCCAGAAGATGCTCGCACTTTGGCTTGGTATAAACTCAAACAGCTTGATGAGAAACTCAAGGGGGTTAATTCCGAGGATGAATACACCAAAGCGCACTTACTAGAAACGCGCGATCGCATTGAGAAAGTCTTGAATGCGCCGTTGCAAGGGAATTAAAAAAGTTAGGAATGAACAGTGAGGAGTTAATAGTAAAATTCCTAACTCCTCTTCTTTCATGATTTTGGCAAAATGAAATTGTCCAATGGCAGATTTAGATAAATATCAAAAGTGGATTCGTCAATTATTTACAGAATATGCTCAACGTGGCTCCTCTAATAATCAAATTGAAGCTCAAACAATTTTTGACGGAAAACAAGACCATTACCAACTGATATAGCAATCCGATTTTAAACGTGAGAAAATACGGAGATTAAAAGTAGGCATTTATAGGTATCTCAGCGATTTAATCTCTCACGAATGATTTAGGATTGCTATAGTTCGCAAAATGCTCTAACCCCAGTGTTGGGAAAAGCAGGCGAAACCTGAAGTAAAAATAACTGTAAATAGATTTGTCACGACGAAGCTTCAATTAGGCTTAATAAATTAGGTTGTGATTATGCGATTTCCCAAATTATCCCGGTCTCTACGTCAACTTAGTTCTCATGTGTTAGCGATCGCGCTAGGAGTTATGCTAACTGTTAGCACCCTGCAAGTGTTGCCCTCCCAAGCCGAACCAGCACCCCCTATGACTGCTGGAGATACTTCAAAAGTTATTGCCCAACGGCAATCACCAACCACTGCTGCGATCGGTAGCACTAGCTTTGTTACAGCAGCAGTGAATCGTGTGGGCACAGCAGTTGTTCGGATTGATACTGAGCGCACAATTACTCGTCGCGTTGATCCATCTTTTGAAGATCCCTTTTTCCGTCGGTTTTTTGGTGACGGTTTCTCCCAACAGATGCCTTCTGAGCAGCAGTTGCGCGGTTTAGGCTCAGGTTTCATTCTTGACAAGAGCGGGTTGGTTCTGACTAATGCTCATGTGGTCGATAAGGCTGATAAAGTAACAGTCAGGCTCAAAGATGGCCGCACCTTTGAAGGGAAAGTTCAAGGCATTGATGAAGTCACAGATTTGGCAGTAGTCAAGATAAATGCTGGTAACGATTTACCAGTAGCGCCCTTGGGTTCTTCTAATAATGTACAGGTAGGAGACTGGGCGATCGCAGTTGGTAATCCTTTGGGATTTGATAACACCGTTACCTTGGGAATTGTCAGTACCCTCAAACGTTCCAGCGCCCAAGTCGGCATTAGTGATAAACGCTTGGACTTCATTCAGACAGACGCCGCCATTAACCCTGGTAACTCTGGCGGGCCACTTTTAAATGGCCAAGGTGAAGTGATTGGCATTAACACAGCCATTCGTCCTGACGCGATGGGTATTGGGTTTGCGATTCCCATCGATAAAGCCAAAGCGATCGCAGTCCAACTGCAACGTGATGGCAAAGTTGCTCACCCGTATCTAGGTGTGCAAATGCTAACTTTAACACCCGATCTTGCTAAGGAAAATAACACCGATCCCAACTCTCCTATTCAGATACCAGAAGTTAATGGTGTTTTTGTAATGCGAGTTGTCCCCAATTCTCCAGCTGCATCTGCGGGTATCCGGCGCGGCGATGTAATTCTTCAAGTTGATGGTAAAGCTATTACCAGTGCTGAACAATTGCAGAACTTTGTGGAAGACAGTCGTCTTGGTCAAGTATTACAGGTGAAAGTGCAACGAGGTAATCAGACACAGCAGCTTTCAGTCCGCACAGCTGAGTTGCAAAATGCTTCGTAGGGGTGCATAGCTGTTACTGGTGTTAACTTACAGCAGAATTCAAGTATTTGAACCACATCTGTCGTAGGGGCACAGCAATGCTGTGCCCGTAGAGCGCGGTCTATTTACCTGAAAATAGCTGTAAGCGTGGAATCTAAGAACATTTAAACCAGATGTTCCTAAATTACATCTTATGCTGACTTTTTGCTTAAGTTGACACCGATATACAGATGTACAACCCTACTTTTACCTGATTCCAACGAGAAACGCCAAAAAAATGATTGCTCGTCATATAGTAGCAATCATTTCGTTAGGCTTGTTGTAACTCATCAATACCTTGGAAAAGGTGCGTTAGCTGTCTTCATAACGCACTATCTATTAGCAGTTGCAGATTAATAATAAATCTCCACTCGTTATTCTTCTGGCTCTAAATCGACTTCTTCCTCTTCCTCTCCTTCACTGGGTTTAGCTACAGAGTTAGCAGAAACAACAGCGCCTTTATCTAGCTTTTCACGCACCAGTTGCTTTATTTGTTCAGCAAATTCAGGCTTTTCTTCTAGATACTTAATGGCATTGTCTCGTCCTTGGGAGATATTATCGCCGTTGTAACTATACCAAGCTCCTTTGCGGACAAGCACGCCAGTTTCTTCTGCCAAGTCTACAATACAACCCAAGGTAGAAATACCTTTGCCAAAAATAATGTCAAATTCCGCTATTCTGAAGGGCGGCGCTACTTTATTTTTGGCGACTTTGACTTTAACGCGGTTACCGAATTCATCTGTACCTTTTTTCAAGGTTTGAATCCGGCGAATATCTAAGCGCACCGAAGCGTAAAATTTCAATGCGTTACCTCCAGTCGTGGTTTCTGGGCTACCGTAGGTAACACCAATTTTTTGCCGCAACTGGTTAATGAAAATTACTGTACAACCAGATTTACCAATATTACCCGTAATCTTACGTAAGGCTTGGCTCATTAACCGCGCTTGCAAACCAACGTGAATATCACCCATATCCCCTTCAATTTCAGCGCGGGGAACCAGTGCTGCTACTGAGTCAATGACTACAATATCAACCGCAGCAGAGCGAACAAGCTGATCGACAATTTCCAAAGCTGATTCGCCTGTGTCAGGTTGGGAAATCAGCAAATTGTCAATATCTACACCCAATGCCGCAGCATAAGTGGGGTCTAAGGCGTGTTCAGCATCAACAAAGGCAGCAATACCGCCATTTCTTTGCACTTCGGCGAGCGCGTGTAGCGCTACTGTAGTCTTACCGGAACTTTCGGGACCATAAATTTCAATTACCCGCCCCTTGGGTAAACCACCACCCAATGCTAAATCTAGGGTAAGCGCTCCACTGGAAATCGTCTCCACCCGCATCCGGGTGGCATCGCCCAGCCGCATGATTGCTCCTTTACCAAAGCTGCGCTCAATCTGGTTGAGCACCATAGTCAGCGCTTTTTGCTTGCCAGAAGTATCGGTGTTGATAGCCATTCCTGCCTCTAATGCCTCTAAATATATGGTTTTAAGGAGTGTTGCTCTGGGAGTCTGAGTAGAACAGATATACTATTTTAACCAGAAAATTCTGGAATAGGACTTCTCAAATCAAAAAAAGGGTGTGACAAGATCGTAACTCGATCGCTACCAGATTAGGGTAGTGGTACTTGACAATTTTGGAAAACTGTTACTATTTCGGGACTTAGGGTTAAAACTGGCTATTGCAACCCAGCATCAAAAATAATCTCAGCCAGAAGCATCGTCATTGTAGAGCGAATGGCACTAAGATAAGTCCAAAGTCTTGTTTTGTCTCGTTAAGAGCCTCCAGGCTGGGAAACTATTTTGGGAGGCTCCGCCTCCTCTTTCTTGACCAGAGGCAGAGCCTCTTGAAACTCGTTCCCAGTCTTCAGACTGGGAACGAGGTTACACAAGCCTTTCGGCTTTTCTTAGTGCCATTCATTGTAGAGCTATGACTTTGCAAAATCTCCTGTTTTATAGAAAAACAATTAAAACAGTAACAACACTGTGCATACGCTTTTTAACAATGCAGCGCCTACATTCTGTTTGTGAGGAGTAAAGAGAGAAGACTTATCTGCTAAAATATAGTCAAAATGTCTAAAATAGTCAAAACTACTATGCAGACCTATACTCTCACAGATGCTCGTAACAAACACGGTGAGGTTTTTGATAAGGCTGCTACTGAGCCAGTCCTACTAACCAAGCAATCACGGCCTAGCCATGTGATTATTTCAGCCGAGAGCTACCAAAAATTAATTAATCGGCTGGAAGAATTAGAGGATATGGTTTTCGGTCAAGCTGCTGAAGTTGCTCTAAGTGAGTCCAAAATGATTGGTACAAAGGCTTTTACATCTGCATTAGAGCATTTAGCTAATGGCGAAGCTTGATGGTTTAGCAACTGTTCTTGATTTTCTGAACGGTTTACAGCCTAAAATAGCAGCACAGATTGCAAAAAAGGTTTTGGCTTTGAATGTTGAACCTTTACTCGCTGATAGTGAGCAGCTATCTGGTTATCAGGGTTTATATCGAGTTGATAGTGGTGAATATCGAATTGTTTACAGGTATTTTCCCGATCGCGATTTAATAGAAGTGATTTTAGTCGGTAAGCGCAATGATGATGATGTCTACAAAAGATTGAAGCGTTTACTGGGTTAACCTTTGGTTTTCATGAAAAATGCTAGAATCTCTCCAGCACAAATGCTTTCAGGCATCTTTGATGACTCTCGACCTTCCTGACTCTCTAATTCTCGATACAGCGCTTTCAGTATCTGGATTAACTGACTATATCCGCTTGCTGTTAGAGCAAGATGAACAATTACGGCAAGTTTGGGTAACTGGCGAAGTTTCCAGCGCTAACCATCATCGCAGTGGTTTATTTTTCACGCTGCAAGATACCGATCGCACCGCCGGAATTAAGTGTGTAGTATGGAATAGCCAATTGGCAAAACTCGCCCAGATACCAGTTCCCGGTGAGCAGATAATTATTTTGGGCAGTATTCGCCTTTATCCGCAACGGGGAGAGTATCAGTTATCAGTTTGGCAGACTCTACCTGCTGGTGTTGGTTTACAGGCGTTGCGCTATCAACAACTCAAAAATCGCTTGCTGGCTGAAGGGTTGTTCGATGCTCAAAGAAAGCGATCGCTTCCAACTCACCCCCAAACGATCGCTGTCGTCACTTCACCAACGGCGGCTGCTTGGGGTGATATTCAAAAAACTCTCAAGCAAAGGTATCCAGGTTTACAGGTTTTATTTTCTCCGGCGACAGTACAGGGTGAGCAAGCGCCGGAATCTATCGTCAAAGCAATTGAGCGGGTGGAAAGAGATGGACGCGCCGAAGTGCTAATTTTATCGCGGGGTGGTGGCGCGGTTGAGGAGTTGGCTTGCTTTAATGATGAACGTGTGGTGCGATCGCTTGCTTGTTGTTCTATTCCGGTAATTACTGGTATCGGTCATCAACGCGATGAATCTTTAGCAGATTTAGTTGCAGATGTCTGTGTGCATACACCAACTGCGGCGGCGGAAAGAGTTGTGCCGGCACTTTCAGAGTTGTATACTGAGCATCGGCAGCGAATTGTGGCTTTACATGAGGCGGTGCATGACTTTAGAGAAAATGCTGAGAATAAATTGCAAGTATTGCGAAACCGTTTACGAGGTTTGCGGTTAGATCGACAAGTGCAACAAGAGGTGGAAAAGCTAGCTTGGAAGCGTCAGCATTTGGTGCAAATTACGACGGGGCGATCGCAGCAAGCAAGGCAGCATCTAGACTTGTTGCGGCAAAAGTTGGTTAGTCTTGACCCGAAAGCGGTGTTGCAGCGTGGTTATGCGGTGGTGAGAAGAGAAGATGGGGCGATCGCGCGTTCTGTGTCGGAGTTGGCTGTGGGAGATGATTTGTTGATTCAGTTGGGGCAGGGTGGGGTTAAAGTGAAGGTTATGGAATTAACGAACCGCCAAGACGCCAAGGACGCCGAGAGTTGAATGGTTAAACGTAAGAGTGCTTCTGGTTCTGACTCTATGGAAGGTTGGAATTATGAGGCGAAGGTTATCGAAATAGAGGGAATTATCGCTGGCATTGAGGCGGGTGAGTTGGAATTGGAAGAGGTTTTTGACCAATTTGCTAAGGCTGTAGAGTATTTGCGTCAATGCGAAAGTTTTTTGCAGCAGCGACAGCAGCAAGTAGATTTATTAATTGAAACTTTGAGTGATGAGTAGAAATATTCAAATTTGTTAGGTAGCGTGATTGCCCCCTGGTATACTGTCAGGGATGCGATCGCTCGTTTTGTAAGCAATGCCAAAAATTGATCGTAGGTATAATAACATTCTCCTTGGAATTATGACGCAGGATGAGTTGTTGATACTGATAGATCGCGCCGTGGCTGAGGGTTGGCGAGAGTTAGACTTGTCGGGGCAGGAGTTGACTGAGTTACCTGTAGAAATTGGTAAGTTGCAGCAGCTTGAGTCTTTGATTTTGGGAAAGAAGGTTGAAGGTTATGAAAACGTAGGAAACCGCCATCTCGAAAAAGTTTCGGGCAACAATTTAAAAACGCTTCCACTCGAACTATTGGATTTGCCTAATTTGCGTAGGTTGGATATTAGTGGCAATCCTTTAAAGAGCATTCACGATGTGGTAATGCAAATACTACATTTAGAGGAACTTATCTTAATTCGAGTAGAGCTAACTGAAATACCTGATGCGATCGCTAAATTAACCAATCTGACGCAACTTCACCTCAGTGGCAACCAAATAACCCAGATTCCAGAGGCGATCGCTAATTTAACCAATCTGAGGGAGCTTCACCTCAGTTGCAACGAAATAACCCAGATTCCAGAGGTGATCGCTAATTTAACCAATCTGACGCAACTTCACCTCATTATTAACCAAATAACCCAGATTCCAGAGGTGATCGCTAATTTAACCAATCTGACGCAACTTCACCTCATTATTAACCAAATAACCCAGATTCCAGAGGTGATC
>NZ_JBALDF010000019.1:0-54165 GCF_036917275.1 Nostoc sp. | reverse complement strand
GATCGTAACTATAGGGTTGAGCCATTCTGAAAACCAGGAGACAGGGCTATGATTACTTTATCTTACGTCTTGATGGAACTGGCGGTTGCTATAAAACCCAGAAAAGTTATTGTTTACGTTTTCACAAAGATATCAAAGCTTAGTCTTAAAGCTTTGATCAGTAGGGCTTTGGAGTTTTCGGACAAGTTTAATCAGCTTTTGCTACACCGATGAATTAATTCTGCTATCACTCCTGTCCAGCCAGTCTGGTGGCTTGCTCCTAAGCCAGCGCCATTATCACCATGAAAATACTCATTAAATGTGATCAAATTTCGCCAATGAGGATTCTTCTGAAAAATCTCGACAGCACCGTAGACAGGTCGGCGATCGCTACCATTTTGTTGAAAAATCCGTTTAAGTCGGTTTGACAAATCGATCGCTACCTCCTTGAGCGTCATCCATTGTCCAGAACCAGTGGGACATTCTACTTTGTAGTTATCTCCTAAGTATTCATGAAAATGGTTTAGAGCTTCAATCAATAGATAATTCACCGGAAACCAAATCGGCCCACGCCAGTTAGAATTACCACCGAATAAATTGCTTGTGGATTCAGCTGGCTCGTAATCCACTCGGTACTCCTTATCGTTGACGTGGATGATGAAGGGATTCTCGGCATGAAATTTCGATACAGAGCGAATGCCGTACGGACTTAAAAACTCACCCTCATCCAACATTCGCTTTAATATGCGAGTTAGCTTATCGACATTTAAGATTGCTAGTAAACGGCGGTGGTGTTCACCTTGGGTATGCATACATGCAATTCCAGTTGTGAGATCCGGGCGATTTTTAAGAAACCACTCGGTTCGCTTGCGGAACCCGCTGAGTTTTTCGAGGGTTTCGGGTTCCAACGTTCCTACCGCAAACAAAGGCACTAAACCAACCAGCGATCGCACTTTCATTGGACAATGATGTCCATCTGGAAAGCGCAACACATCGTAAAAGAATCCGTCCTCCTCATCCCAAAGAACAAGTTCATCTTCACCAATCCCATCCATCGCAGCTGCAATTCGCAGGAAATGCTCAAAGAATTTGCTGGCAATGTCTTCGTAGATGGGTTCATCCACAGCAAGCTCTAAGGCGATGGTGAGCATATTCATACAAAACATCGCCATCCAGCTTGTGCCATCTGCCTGCTCTAAATCACCGCCTGTTGGTAAGGGCGCACTGCGATCAAACACGCCAATATTGTCCATGCCCAAAAAGCCGCCCTGAAAAATGTTTTTACCATCGGCATCCTTGCGGTTGACCCACCAAGTAAAGTTGAGTAGCAGCTTTTGAAATACCCGTTCGAGAAACTGCTTGTCAGCGTGTCCGTAGAACTGCTGTTCGAGCTGATAGACCTGCCACACTGCCCAAGCGTGTACAGGTGGATTAACATCACTCAGTTCCCACTCATATGCAGGCAACTGCCCGTTTGGATGCATATACCATTCCCGCGTCAGGCGTTCCAGTTGTCGTTTGGCAAAATCTGGGTCAATCATTGCCAAGGGAATCATGTGAAATGCCAAATCCCAAGCGGCAAACCAAGGATATTCCCAGGTGTCTGGCATAGAGAGAATATCATTAATATACAGATGTACCCAATCTGTGTTGCGAACACTCCGACGCGAATCGGGGGGAGTTAGAGTAGCTGAGTCGCCTTTGAGCCAATCTTCGATTATGTACAGATAAAACTGTTTGCTCCAGAGCATCCCAGCAAAGGCCTGACGCTGGATGATCCGTTCGTCGTCGGGTAAGGGAAACTTCGTAATCTGGTTATAGAAATCGTCGGCTTCTTGTTTGCGATCGCCAAAAATTTGCTCGAACTCACTCCCAAATGGTTCGGCAATCTTAGATGAATCCGCCAGCCGCAAGCGTACAGTATGCTCTGCTCCCGGTGGAATGATCAATTTGTACTCAGCAGCAAATTTCGTGCCGATCCGGTTCGGATTTACTGCATCCTGGCGCTTATGGACTACATACTCATTAAAGCCATCTTTGACATAGGGTGAGGCATTTTCCACGCCATACAGCCGCTCGAAATTCGTTTCATTCTCAGTAAATAAAAGTTCTGCTGCACCCTCACAGTAGAGCCAATAATCGCTCATGCCGGGGTGAGACGTTTCAATGATGCTAAAATCTGTCTCGGATTTCAGCACCTTTAACACTGGTTTTTCACTATTGCCATTCCATGACCAGGTATTGCGAAACCAAAGTGAAGGCAGCAGATGCAATGGCTTGGCTTGGGAACTGCGATTGGCGATCGTGATTTGAATTAATATGTCTTCAGCAGAGGCTTTGGCGTACTCAATGAACACATCAAAGTAGTCGTCTTCGTCAAATACACCTGTGTCAATCAATTCAAATTCTGGTTCCTGCTTGCTGCGGCGACGGTTTTCTTCTACTAGTTGCGTATAGGGAAATGCCTGCTGCGGATATTTGTACAAGCATTTCATGTATGCATGACTTGGCGTATTGTCAAGAAAAAAGTAGTATTCCTTAACATCTTCACTATGATTGCCTTCATTGCTTGTTAAGCCAAACATCCGCTCTTTGAGGATTGGGTCTTGCTCATTCCAAAGGGCGATCGCAAAACACAATCGCTGATGATTGTCAGAAATTCCGGCAATGCCATCTTCACCCCAACGGTAAGCACGTGATCGGGCATGGTCATGGGGGAAGTAGTCCCACGCTGACCCGTCGGGGCTGTAGTCTTCTCGCACCGTCCCCCATTGCCGCTCACTCAGGTAAGATCCCCAGCGTCGCCAGTAGGCTTTGCGATCGCGGTCTTCTTGCAATCGTTGTTCTTCTGCCGTCATAGTTCCCCTCTGGTTATCTGATTTAGCTGGCGTTGCAGTTGGAGACAGTGATAGTCAGTATATCCCTTGTCTAATCATAACTAGAAATTATTCTTAGAAATAGAACACTCATTACAGATCCGATACCCAGCAAAATTATTGAAGTCCGAGAGTACACCGTCAGAGCGCAGAAGCGGGAAATTCACACCCGCTTTTTCAACTTCGGATGTAAGCAGTGCGAACAACCCACACAACGAGAAGCCTTTGGGATTCGACCTCTATATTGCCAGAAATGCCGCTCTCCCCAACCACCCAAGAAATCAGTAGTCTTTCTCAAGAAAAGAAAACTCAGAGCTATGACTTAGAAGAGTGGCAAAGACATAGCAGGATGATTTGTTGTCTGAAGATAAGAACGATCGTTTGTTTAACAGAATCATCAGGCGACGCCAAATAACCCGTTGTAAATATCGCTCTTTTTACTTAGCTATACTGAACTACTAATTACCGATTGAGTTGCAGTTGTTTTAACCTTTAAAATAGTTGATAATATCTATACTGCAAAAGTTTTGAATTAGGACGGTAGATTATGACATTGAAAAACACCTTTGGTGAATATAGTTTTGTCACTAAAGTAGACGTTACCAATCTGGAAGCTAGTGTCGAGTGGTATAAGGACAAACTCGGTTTAGTTCCTGAATCCAAATATGACTCACCTAGTTGGAGACAGTTAAGTATCCCTGATATTGGGAATTTTGCAATTGGATTGAACTTAAGTAACTCTGTTGTTGCAGGTAGTGCTGTTAGTACCTTTGTTGTAAACAATATAGTTGCTGCTCGTGAAAGCCTTATTGAAAAAGGAGTTGAAGTCGGGCCAATTACAGATGTCGGCCACGAAGTTCAATTGTCTGTCTTCAAGGATATTGACGGAAACTTGTTGGGGCTGAGGCAAAATCCGTAGTCAACACCCTAGCTTGCTGCACAGCTTGGGAATTAGGCAGCAACTGAACTCATGTTCTTGGCTAATCCCAAACTGTACATATACCACAAGTGTTGGAGGAAATATAAGGCGAATTTATTAAACGGCGCCTAGCACTACCCCAACTTCAACTCAATCAAAACGAGTGAGCCAGAGCTAGATGTACTCCATTTAATGGCGCAAGGAATGAGTAATTTAGAAATTAGCACTGCTTTGAGTATCGGTGAAAGCACCGTCAAATCTCACGTTAATCGAATTTTGAGTAAATTGGGAGTGAACGATCGCACTCAAGCCGTGATTATTGGTTTTAAACGAGGGATTGTCAGTTTGTAAGTAAGTTGTACTAAAGTTGGAATCCAAATTTCAACTTTAGTTGGAGCCAACCTTCCATTTTTATATGGACTGATTTATCAATCATTGTGTTGTACAAAAGTTTCAACTCTGAGTGGACGACAAGTTAGAGTCAATTACATATTATAGAATTCATGCAAACACAGATAGCAATATTGAAAGTGGATTACACAGTGGAATAACGGCTGCCCCAGCACTGTTTATTAATGGAGTTCAGTATAGCGTAGGCGTAGCCCGCCGCAGGCATCGCTGGAACATTGAGCAATTGATGGCAGCTATTGTCACCGCAAATCATTAAGTTTTCTGATTCTTAACCACACAACCAAAATTACTGCTTATTACGCAAGGAATTAATCAACAGCAGCAATCTGATGGCAATTTACGCCAAATCCCTCCGCAAAAACATTGATAAAACAAATGAACTGGATGAGATGGATATTAATGCTCTCTTTGTTGAGATTTCACGGGCGATAGACAAGCGGTTATGGTTTTTAAAAGCCCATCTGAAAACGAGCGCATAATTTCACCAGAACTGGAGCGTTTTATGGCGAAGCGGATCGAGGTAAGCGTCATTTCATTACCATCGAGCCATGTCTCAATGGTTTCACATCTTACTGAAGTAGCAAAGGCAGGAGCCTCAAGCTAAAGTTCATTTCAAGGAGTAAAGTCATGACCACATTTCGCACAGTTTCGATCGATGGTTTAAATATCTTTTATCGAGAAGCTGGTTCCCGCAGTAATCCAACAATTCTGCTGTTGCACGGCTTCCCAACATCCTCTCACATGTTCCGCAATCTGATCTCTGCGCTTGGCGATCACTTCCATCTGGTTGCACCCGATTATCCGGGTTACGGCAACAGTTCGATGCCAACTGTAAATGAGTTTGACTACACGTTTGATCGCCTAGCCCAGATCGTGGAGAAATTTATTACCGCGATCAATCTCAAACGCTATAGCCTTTACGTGATGGATTATGGCGCTCCCATTGGTTATCGGATTGCGGCTAAATATCCAGAGCGAGTAGAAGCACTCATCGTCCAAAACGGGAATGCTTATGAGGAAGGTCTACGCGAATTTTGGGAACCAATTAAGGCATACTGGCAAGAGCGATCGCCTGAGAATGCCCAAAAGCTCAAATACCTTGTCACCCTGGAAGCGACGAAGTGGCAATATACCAATGGTGTTCGCAATCTAGAAGCGATCAGCCCCGATACCTGGACTATCGATCAACATTTCCTCGATCGCCCCGGCAACGGTGAAATTCAACTGGCACTGCTGTATAGCTATGGTACAAATCCACCGCTCTATCCTCAATGGCAGGAGTATTTCCGCCAGTATCAACCCCCTACCCTGATTGTTTGGGGTAAGAATGACTATATTTTCCCTGCTGACGGTGCTTATCCCTACCAGCGTGACTTGAAAGATGTTGAGTTCCATCTACTCGATACCGGGCATTTTGCCTTGGAAGAGGAAGGAGATGCGATCGCAGACCATATTCGCCGCTTTCTGACCACTCACGTTGTAGAGAACACCAAGCTAACCACTAGTAACAAATAGTTTTGACTGCGAAACGATGTCGGTAAAAAGTAATTGTAGAATGACAATTACTGCTTATCAAGCAGTACTGTTAAATTAATTAATTTAACAGTGGCATCTTAACAGATTGTTTACAATTCATTAAAGGAGAATGTCATGGTTGCTCAAGCAAACTCGCAAGCAGCAAAAATTTTGGATTTTGCGGATGATCCACGTCTTTCAAAAGGAACGAAGGAATTTTTGAAAGTGTTGAATTCAGGGGGTGTGGCGCTGGAGAAACTCACTCCACTCGAAGCACGTCAAGTTCTTGTGGATGCACAGGCTTCCGTTTCAGTGGATCTTTCAGGCATTGAAGAGTCTGAAAAAACGATTACTGCTGAGGATTATTCAATTACCCTCAATATTGTACGACCTGAAGGGGTCAAAGGCACATTGCCTGTTTTCATCTTTATTCATGGTGGTGGTTGGGTGCTAGGTGATTACCCAACACACAAGCGCATGGTTCGCGATCTGGTTGTGCTTTCAGGGTTTGCAGGTGTCTTTGTCAACTACACTCGCACGCCAGATGCTCAGTACCCACAGGCAATCAATGAGATTTATGCTGCGACCAAATGGGTTGCCGAGCATGGTGAGGAGATTGGCGTGGATGGCAAGAATTTGGCAGTCGTTGGCAACAGTGTTGGCGGTAACATGACAACTGTCACTGCTTTGAAGGCGAAAGAAAAAGGAGGACCACACATCAAGCTGCAAATCCTGATGTGGCCCATTGTAGATGCTGATTTTGAAACGAATTCTTATCACCAATTTGGCGATCAGCGTTTTCTGACTGTACCAACGATGAAGTGGATGTATGATATGTACATCGCTGACCCAGAAAAGCGCAAAGACATCTATGCTTCTCCCCTACAAGCGACGGTTGAGCAACTCAAAGACTTACCTCCAGCGTTAATTGTGGTTGCAGAGAGCGATATCTTGCATGACGAGGGCACAGCCTATGGACGCAAGCTTGATGAAGCTGGGGTCGAGGTGACAACTGTGCAGTACAACGGTATGATTCATGACTTCGGACTACTGAATGGTTTAGCCGAGTTGCCAGAAACCCGTTCTCTGTTTGTTCAAGTTGCTGCCCAATTGAAGAAATATCTGCAATAGGATGCGATCGATGTTTTTGGGGAAGGGAAAAGACGCTCTTCCATCGCTTTGCTGCTTACCGAGTTAGCGTAGGGGAAAAGGGTAAAGCGACTGTGCTTTGTGCAATCGCCTTATTAATCAATCCAAAAAGTCAACCCGATGCTCAAAGCAATTAAACACAACCGCCGCCGCTTTCTGGGAACGGCGGCAGCAAGCATTTTCACAGAAATGGCACTTATGGGTACCGCACACGCAAGCTTCGACAAGCCCAAACGATCTGAATTTAGGTTTACTCCCATCAAGCAGATCAAAGCGGGTGTCCTTGACATCGGTTACTACGAAGCAGGACCGAGCGATGGATCTCCGGTGTTGCTGCTGCATGGGTTCCCGTATTCCATCGATAGCTACATTGACGTTGCACCAATGCTTGCTGCATGCGGATGTCGGGTGATTGTTCCCTACCTGCGGGGACATGGATCAACCCGTTTTCTCGACAGCGCCACACCACGCTCCGGGCAGCAAGCCGCGATCGGTGCCGATGCGATCGCCTTGATGGATGCATTGCAGCTAAACCGTGCTGTGCTTGCTGGCTATGACTGGGGTGGACGAGCCGCTTGCGTTGTTGCGGCTCTCTGGCCTGAACGATGTACAGGTCTGGTATCCGTCAATAGCTACCTGATCCAAGATATTGCTAAGGCAGGGCTGCCACTTTCACCCGCGATCGAATCCGGGATCTGGTACCAATACTATTTCCAGACCGAGCGCGGACGCGCCGGATTGACGGCTAACAGACGTGAGATTGCGAGGATTCTCTGGACTCGCAATTCGCCCTCCTGGCACTTTGACGAGGCAACGCTCGATCAACACGCCAGCGCCTTCGACAACCCCGATTATGTGGAGGTCGTCATTCATTCCTACCGCCATCGCCTTGGACTTGCTGCCGGCTATCCCATGTATGAGGAGCTTGAGCAGCAACTCGCCGCGCAACCGACCATTACAGTGCCGACGATCACACTGGACGGGGACGCAGATGGTGTTGTGCCAGCAACCGATGGGAAATCGACGGCAGCGAAGTTTAGCGGCGAACGTCAGCATCGGGTCATTCCAAACATCGGTCATAACCTGCCCCAGGAAGATCCGAAAGCATTCGCAACTGCGGTCTGGGAAATCGTATCAAAGAAACGTTAATGCTTCTCTGGAGCGATGACTCTGCGCCGCTTCACCTTCAAATGGATCGTTATATAAACTAAACTACTCTCAGGTACTTACCTGCTATGAATAGCCACACACCGAGCGCTAGGGACATTATCGGATCATCACCGTTGATTGCGATCGCAAACGAAGCACCACCCAAGCTGATTGTCGATCCACCGCTTCCCGAACCGCTAGCAGAGGCCGCAATTGTGACGGGGGCATCTAAAGGAATTGGTGCTTAAATGACGATCCCACTACCCCTGCCGCCTTTCGATAATGAATCCGCTATCCAAAAAGTCCGAATCGCAGAGGATGCTTGGAACACACGTAACCCTGAACTAGTATCACTTGCTTACACGTCGGATAGCAATTGGCGCAACCGCTCAGAATTTCTATCTGGTCGTGAGGCGATCGTTCAGTTCTTAGCACGTAAGTGGCTTAAAGAATTGGACTACCGTCTGATCAAAGAGCTTTGGGCTTTTCAAGACAACCGCATTGCTGTCCGATTTGCTTACGAATGGCATGATGATTCCGGCAACTGGTTCCGTTCCTACGGCAATGAGAATTGGGAGTTTGACGAACACGGATTCATGCGATGGCGTATTGCCAGCATCAACGACCTGCCAATTCACCAGAGCGATCGCAAATACCACTGGATATTAGGTCGTCGTCCTGACGATTATCCCGGATTGTCAGACCTCAATCTTTAAAAAGCCCAATGACCATATCACCCAGTTTTTATCCTACAAGAAGTCCACTGCTATGAATGCAAACAACAGCATTATTAGCCAGTTCAGTCAATATTTACTGCCTGCAACCATTGATCGATTAGAAGTTGTCCTTCAAGTGAAAGGCATCACCATTTTTGCCCGCATTGATCAACAGGCTGAAGCTGAAAAAGTTGGACTAAGCTTGTGTCTTACACAGTTGTTGCTGTTTGGCAACCCCAAAGCTGGAACTCCCCTCATGGTTGCAGAACCAACGATCGCCCTGGCAACCAAGATATTCTGATTTTGAATCACTGGGAAAACGCTGCACATGGCGGGTGGTTTTTAAGAAAAAGAATGGTGAAAATCAATAAATAAGGAGAAAAACCATGAACATTAACAAGAATGACACTGCAATAGTCGTCATCGATCCGCAAAACGATGTCTTGAGCGAAAAAGGGGTTTCCTGGGATTTGGTGGGTGAGAGTGTTAAGGATAACAAGACCGTCGAAAACATCGAGCGAATCTTCAAAGCCGCAAAGCAGAATGAATTCGAGGTTTTTATTTCTCCTCACTATTACTATCCCACCGACCATAATTGGAAGTTTGCCGGAAACTTAGAGCAAATGATGCTTGAGGTTAAGGAGTTTGATCGCCGTGGTGCGTTGAGCCTCGATGGATTCCTGGGATCGGGTGCTGACTGGCTTGATCGCTATAAGCCCTTCATTGAGGATGGCAAG
Organism: Nostoc sp.; assembly: GCF_036917275.1. Lineage (GTDB taxonomy): Bacteria > Cyanobacteriota > Cyanobacteriia > Cyanobacteriales > Nostocaceae > Nostoc. The sequence goes on along the minus strand of NZ_JBALDF010000019.1, from coordinate 44,714 downwards.
ACGATTGTGGCCAGTCCCCACAAAGTCTATGGGCCGCAAACTAACGACCTCGTTTTGCAACTGCGTAAACGCAACATCAGCAAAGTCATTCTACTTGGAATGTTGGCAAATCTTTGTGTTGAAGCTCACCTACGCGAATTGCTCGAGCAGGGATTCCAAGTCGTTGTTGTCAAGGATGCAACAGCAGCCCCTCGGCATCCGGAACTGGGCGACGGCTACAAGGCAGCACTGATCAACTTTGGGTATATTGCCAATGCAGTCCTTTCTACAGATGAAGTTGTAGCAGCAATAAAGTAGTGTTAAACTCATCAATTTTACAACACTTATGAAAACATCCGCGTTACTTCTTGCTCTGCCAATCAGTATCTTAGCTAATTTTTCCTTACCTGCTGCTGCTGATTCTACTGCTGGCATCATCCTGAGTACAAAATGCCAGGGTGGTTATAACATCAATATTTGGCAGAAATATACGAACGGTGAACTGCTCTATCGCGCGACCAATCCCAACGGTAATTTAAGTTTGGGTAAAGGAACTAGCCAAGCGACAGAAGGTGTTCGAGTGTATAAGTTTCGGAAGGGAATTTATGAATATTGGGTGTGGGATGGCACGTTAGATAACCCGCAGTCTGGAACTTTAGAGGTGTATAAAAACAACCGTATTTTAATGCGGCAAGCTTGTAGAAAAAGTTGAATCTTCTAGCGGGTGTTATGAACTTTTGGAAACTCAGCTAGGGCTAGCTATCTGGAGTTATGCTCGTCAAATACGTTATCGCTAAAACCTTCTCAGTCAGCCAGTTTTTTGAAATTCAAAACACCTTCTAGACATCGTATTCACCTGATCAAACTCAAAGGATATGGAAGTGGACACTCAACACTATGACGACATTATTATCGGCGGCGGTAAGGCGGGTAAAACACTTGCACCAGCACTGGTCGCTGACGGACGTAAAACCGCTCTGGTTGAACGCAGTTTAAATATGATTGGTGGCGGGTGCATCAACATCGCCTGCATTCCTACTAAAACTATGGTGGCGAGTGCCAATGTAGCAAACACAGTGCGAAACAGTGCTGCTTATGGGGTTAAAACCAACACACCCAGCGTTAATTTAGCAGAGGTGATCCAACGAAAACGATCGGTTGTGCAATCTGCGCGTGAAATGAACTTGCACAATTTAGAAACGGCTCTGGATAACAACTTGATCATTGGCGAAGCAAGATTTGTTGCTCCCAAAACGATCGCAGTAACGACGACTGAGGGGAACAATCGCTTACTTACCGCCGAACGGTTATTTATTAATACAGGCACACGACCGTTAATTCCATCCATTCCCGGACTTACAGAAGTTGAATTTTTAACGAGTGAGTCGATTATGGAGCTAGAATACTTGCCTGAACACCTGATCGTTCTCGGTAGTGGCTATATTGGTTTGGAGTTTGCCCAGATGTTTCGGCGCTTTGGCTCTGGCGTTACTGTCATTGGGCAAAGTGAGCAAATCCTGTCACAGCAAGATCCAGATATAGCGATCGCAGTTCAAAGACTTTTAGAACAAGATGGTATTGAATTCTTATTAAAGGCGAAGGTGTTAAGGGTTGAGCGCACTGGTAATGAAACCGTCCTGAAAATCCAAGTTGGCGATGGTGAACTCAGCGTCCAGGGGTCGCATTTGCTCGTCGCCGTTGGTCGTGCGCCCAATACCGATAGTTTAAATTTAGCTGCTGCTGGTGTAGCAACTGATACACGCGGATTTATTCAAGTCAATGATCGCTTGGAGACGAACATTCCGGGGATTTGGGCGTTAGGCGATATCAACGGCGGCCCACAATACACCCATATATCGCTTGACGATTATCGCATTATCAAAGCTAATTTAATTGATGGGGGCAACCGCAGTACAGGCGTAGACGCAAAGCGGCTTGTCGTCAGACATCGCTTAGTGCCATCCTGTCTGTTCATCGATCCAGAACTGGCTCATGTGGGTTTGACTGAAACTGAAGCACAGCAACAAGGATATGCCATCCGCGTAGCGAAGATTGATGCGTCAGCTGTTCCTAGAGCGAAAACACTCGGTCAAACCGATGGACTGCTAAAGGCGATTGTAGATACCGAGACAGATCGGATTTTAGGGTGTTCCTTGTTGTGTCATGAAGCAGGTGAAGTGATTTCAACGGTGCAGATGGTGATGCAAGCTCAGATGCCCTACACCGTTCTGCGCGATGGTATTTTGACTCATCCCACGATGACCGAAGGGTTAAATATATTGTTTTCCAAGTTGTAATAGATGTTGGATTTACTTTTATCCCTCTTCTGTCACTTTCCCGCTCCTCACTTGTGAATTTCAAACCACAGGATGCACATTCATGGCTTTGCAATTTTAAGGCTTTAGAGGTTTCACCTCCATAAAGTTTGCTATTTCGCTCACTCCAATAGGTGAAGTCACCATCGTAGGGCGATTTGTCACCTTTGACTAACGTATTTGTTTTCGGAGTAGGAAACCTTTGGGAACGCTTTATCTACAGCAATCCGGAATCATTCATGAGAAAATACTGAGACACGTTAAAAGTAACTTTTAGAACTTTGGCAAATATCACTAGCCCATATTGAACAAGTTACAACAGTCGAACCCCAAAGTAATTGGCGAGAATTACGTCCCCCTGCTAGCTTTAGAACTTGAGCGTCATTACAAATTACGAATTATTTTAATCACTATTCCCAGTCTGAGACTGGGAACGAGGCAATCTCTCAAAGGTTTGTCTAGTCAACCCTCTACTTTATTTGATGTTCTCTGTATTAACCACCAGCGACAGCGGGGACAATACTTACTTCATCCCCATCTTTCAGGGGTGTATTTATCCCTTCTAAATGGCGGATATCTTCGCTATCGACGTAAAAATTTACAAACCGACGTAGCTTGCCTTCTTCATCGCACAACCGGGATTTAATACCAGGAAAGCTTTGTTCCAAGGAGTCCAATAATTCAGCAATGGTGCTACCGTTGGATTCTAGAGTAGCTTGATTATTAGTCAAATTCTGAAGAGTAGTGGGAACTAAAACTGTTACAGCCATACAAGTACAAAGTTAAGAGTGAAGAGTGAGGAATATAGTTAAGAGTTAGGAGTCATGAATAAAAAAACTTATAAGAGTACTCCAAGTAAAAAAGTGCCCAATTGTCATTGCGAATGGAGCAAAGCGGAATGAAGCAATCGCAATATCTTGGGATTGCTTCGCTACACTTCGTTGCGCTCGCAATGACAGGTTTTGGATCATTTATTTTTTGGAACACTCTAACTCCTAAATCCTAACTATACGAGGACTTGTTGCCATTCCAAGCGATCCAAAGTACGCGATCGCTCTAGCGCCCGTTCAAAACTATCGAGTTTGGCATCAATAGTTAAGGGTTCGCCAACGTAGCCTTGTAATGCTTCTTGGGTTTTAAGACCATTGCCAGTGATGTAAAGCACGGTAGTTTCATCTGGATCAATTTTGCCAGCTTCTACTAGTTTTTTCAGCACAGCCACGGTTGTACCACCAGCAGTTTCTGTGAAGATGCCTTCGGTTTCTGCCAGCAGCTTGATGCCATCAATAATTTCTGCATCATTGACTGATTCAATGTTACCACCAGTTTTCTGGGCTAACTCCACAGCATAAATGCCATCTGCTGGATTGCCGATCGCCAGCGACTTAGCAATCGTGTTCGGTTTCACTGGCTTAATAAAGTCGCGTCCTTCTTTGAAGGCTTGGGCGATGGGTGAACAACCTTCAGCTTGAGCGCCACTGAAACGAACATTCTTACCTTCTACCAAACCAACTTCTACAAATTCTTGGAACCCTTTATAAATTTTTGTAAATAGTGAACCAGAAGCTAGGGGAGCAACAACATGGTCAGGTAGTTCCCAACCCAGTTGTTCTGCAACTTCAAAACCTAGCGTCTTGGAACCTTCAGAGTAATAAGGGCGCAGATTAATATTGACAAAACCCCACCCATGTGTATTAGCAACTTCCGAACAGAGACGATTTACTTGATCGTAGTTGCCCTTGACGGCCATCAGGGTGGGACTGTAGATCAGACTACCCAGAATTTTACCGGCTTCTAAATCTGCGGGGATGAACACACAGCAGTCTAAACCGGCGTGAGCTGCGATCGCAGCTGTAGAATTTGCCAAATTACCAGTGCTAGCGCAAGAAACAGTAGTGAAACCCAACTCCCGCGCTCTGGATAGGGCAACTGATACCACCCGATCCTTAAAACTCAGGGTGGGCATATTTACGGCATCATTTTTTATATAAAGCTTATTTAGACCCAGGCGACGGGCAAGACGGTGGGAACGAACCAAGGGAGTCATACCCGTTCCCACATCTATAACATTGTCAGTTGCAACAGGCAAAAAGGGACGGTAGCGCCAAATTGAATTGGGACCGGCTTGAATTGTTTCACGAGTGACAGTTAGACGTAGGGCGCTGTAGTCATACTTGACTTCTAACGGTCCAAAACATAACTCACAAACATTACTGGCTTTGAGTTCATATTCTGCACCACATTCCTTACATTTCAAGGCTTGAAAGTAGGCAGTGCTGGTTTGAGTTTGGGTTTGGGTTTTGATTGCCTGAGTCATAAACTAGCTTTCCCTGTTTGTCTATCGCCTGATAGTAACACGAGCAAAAATACCAGTCAAACATACCCGACAATTTTTGTCGGGTATGTTTGGTATTGAAAGGAATGATTATTGTAAAATTTTGATATCAGTAATGGCTTGCTTTACTTAGTATTTGTACTTCTGTTTTCCATCTCATAAAAACTCAGTTTTAACACTGAGAAGTAATATGATTAAATTACATTTTAATTATGATGAATTTACATTTATTTCAATCACTACTCCATTTAAGTGATCTGAATCACTTAGTTAAGCTTGTATTTTTATTTTTTATCTAAATGACTCCACAGAATAAGATGCATATATGACAATAAAAACTCAAAAGCATTTACATATATAAGTTGTACTGTTTTGAGCGTCTGATTAGATCACTAAAATTGCTATGTGTGTTGCCAAGATAAAGTTAATTTTTCAGCTTGGATGCACTCATTCACAGCTAAAGAAGTTACTTATTTATACGGAGGGATTTTTTAGCTGTAAAAGTTACATTTCTACTTACATAGACAATTCACAGTAAGTTACTCCTATTTGTGGTTGCCAGCCTTGATAATCAATGGTACGCGTAAAACAAGTAGGTAATAAAATTTCTGCGTATTGCCTCAATATAGTTTTTCAGGAGTGTCAATAAGTTAACTCCTCAAATACGCACTCCCCGAAACATTAAGGTTTTGGGCAGGTCTAGTCGGTAATTCTTTAAGGAATTGCTGAACTTTATCCTGTCTCAAAACCCAAGATACAAGTTCAGCAAATAAATAAACTACTTCTATGGTAAACCGAAAGAAATCTGTCAACAAGCAGCATCAGCCTTACCTATCTCTAGTAGCAACAGCATTATTAACTGGTAGCTTTTTCCAATTTATTGCACCTGTATTAGCTGACGGTACATCTGCGGGTACATCTATCAGTAACACCGCGACAGCGACCTACGAAGATCCCAACGCGCCAGGGAGTCCCATCAATTCCACATCTAATACTGTCACCGTGACTGTAGCAGAGGTGGCTGGTATTACTGTTACAGGTTCTGGGATTGCAAATCAAACGAACCCAGGTCTTAGTACTAAGGCTGGTGATACACTGGTTTACACTTACACTGTAACCAACGTCGGTAACGACCTTACCAAATTCCAGATTCCTAACTTAGCGACAACAACAGGTCCAGCCACAGTTTCGGGGCTATTACCTGGTAGTACTACATCTGGTAACTTGCAATACAGTACTGATGGCGGTACAACCTGGATAAATATCCCTGCTGGTGGACTAACTACAGGTGCGATCGCAGTTAATGGTACTGTGTTGGTGCGTGTACCAGTTACCGTGCAAGCAGGCGCTCAAGCAGGCGATATTATCACTGCCAGACTAGGACAAACTCCTGGTGATGCTCAAAACCAACCCCGGACTGCTGATGGTGGCGACGTTTACACTGTAGATAATAACAACACAGCAGGAGCGCCAATCAATGGTGTGAGAGAAGCCAGTGCTACCCAGCAGACTCAAGTAGGAAATACTGCTAAAACTAGGGCGTTAGCAACTATTCTCAAAACTAAGACAGCCTATGATAATGCTGGCACTTCTACTCCTCTGACTGATGACCTGCTAACTTATGGTTTGAGCTTGCGGGTTGAGGGTAACGACGTAACTAATAGTGGTGTGACTCCCGCAGCTTTGGCTGGTGAAAATATCAGTGTTGATGGTGCAACAGTTAGCCGCATCTTAGTTTCTGATGCTATTCCAGCAAATACGGTGCTTAATAGCACTCCAATTGCTCCCTCCGGCTGGAGAGTAGTTTATACTACTACCACTACTAATACAAATGCTGAAGCTGCTACGTGGTCAACTACCGCCCCAGCATCCTTAAGTTCAGTTACACGGGTCGGTTTTATTAACGATCCTAACCTTGTCACTTCAGTTGGTACAGGGACAACAGTTAACGGTTTTAGCATCCAAGTTAAGACCACTGGTGCAACTGGAAATGGCCCAGTAAACATTTACAACATCGCTCAAGTGGCCGGTACAACTGCTGGAGACCCGACCACTAAAATCTATGACAACTCAGGAGACCAAAACCCAGATAACTTTAACTCCACTGGTCAAACCTTTCCTACTACACCAGATGGTGGTTTTGTTGCTAATGGCGTGGTGGTTCCTGCAAATCAAACTGACGCACAGAATAATAACACTGGTACTAATAGTCCGACTGGGAATTACAACATAGCGACCCTCTCAGTACCCAATGCCACCTCTGTGTTGAATGGACCAAATGGAGTACCTGATGCCGTTGGACCCACCAGCAACAATGATGACTTTACCAATAAATCAGCACTAATTCCACCCAATATTGCTCCTGGCTTAACAGTTAATCCGGCTGCGGTATCTTTTACTAACACAGTTCAGAATAGTGGTACATCTCCTGCCAATATTTCTCTGGTACCTACACCACCAGCAACACCAGGTGATTTGCCTAGTGGTACAGTGGTGACGGTATCCTATCAAGGTTTATCAGCTGCTTACACGTACAATGGCACAACCTTTGCATTCACAAGTGGTGCGGGTACAGTCGGGGGGAACCCAATTAGTGCCACTAATCCAGTGCGAATTGATGCAGTTCCAGCTAATGGTGGTAAAGCTAACTATGGTGTAAGCGTTGACCTGCCTGCTGGTACGCCACTCTCAACTGATACTACTGCTCAAGGTGCAGCCGTCACAACTACTATCGAACGCGGCTTCCCCACACCGATTACGGCTTTCATTGACTCAAATACTAGTGGTTTACCTGCTGGACAACCCAACAACATCAGTATTGACCGTGTATACACTGGCTTCTTGCAATTGCTAAAAGAGTCACGAGTTTTACCAGGAACTGGGCCAGCACTGCCAGGGGGTAGCACTGATGGCACATTTAGTACTACAGCCAAAAAACCTGCCCCAGGAAATATCATTGAGTATCGGATTACTTATAAAAATATTTCTACTCCTCAAGTGGGAAGTGGAAATGTGATTCTGAATGTTGACAAGATTGTGATTACTGAAGATGGCACGCAAAGTCCTAACAACTGGGCGAAAGACAACGATAACAACAGTCAAATTGATACTAGCAACATTGTTAGTTCAGCCAAGGATTCTGGGACATCAACTATTCAATTCTTCCCTGGTAATGACCAAACTGGAACTACGGCAAACACAGATGTAACTAAGTATGTGGATGCTGTGACTGGACAGGTTGCACCGGGTATTCAAAGAACGTTTACTTTCCAACGCAAGGTTAATTAGATAGTTTGACCTCACTCTCTTTGTTTACAAAGAGGGATGCCATTCGACCTATGTGTTTGTAGTTGGCAATTTAGCCATAAAGCGCTAACTACAAACTGATTATTCCCTAGCGAAAACAGGGAAATATAAATCAACAATCAACATTATTCTGGAAATTTTTTGAGGTTATTTATATGAAGCGTCTTTCTCTTGCAGGTTTAGGAGCGTTTGCACTGATTGCTACAATTCCATTTGTCGGTCAAATTCCGGGAATCGCAAATGTATGGCATTCTACAAGTGCCATCGCTCAAAATGTCAAAACTCAAGGGCAAATACAATTGCGCTTAGAGGCTGATAAGCAAGTAGTAGCACAGGATCAACAAGGTAAGCAAAGCAAGACATGGCAAGCTTTGAAAGGTCAAGTTGTAGTGCGCCCAGGAGATGTATTGCGATATACCTTGAGTGGCGAAAATAAGAGCGATCGCCCAGTGAAGAATTTGATTCTCAATCAACCTATTCCTAAAGGAATGGTGTACGTACTTCAATCAACCAATGTTACTAACAATGCCAAAGTTATTTATAGCATTGATGGCGGACGCAGCTTTGTCGAAAATCCCACTGTTAAAGTTACTCTTCCTGACGGCAAAGTTGAAACCAAACCAGCACCAGCGAATCTTTATACCCATATCCGTTTGCAAGTGCCATTAGTTGCAGCAAAGACAATAGTCAAAGCGACTTATCAAACCCAAGTGCGTTGATTTAATAAGATACAAAAACTCCGAAAACTAGTAATTTGTAATTGAAACTTTAATTATAAATTACTAATTGCTTTGTGTGCAAAATACCGTTTAGTAGTTGTGAATTTATCCCAAAAGCTAATTACTTTTAGTAATAAAATTTGCATCCCATAAAAAATGTATTCAGTGAGCCGTCCTCAAAAACAAAAGCAAATTACTTCTAATAATATCTGGTGTAAAAAATTAACAGCAACCGTTATTTTGGTAAGTTTTTTACATACTACTATATCTGTACCAGCCAGAGCACAATCGACTAACAATCTTGCTGCGTCTTTGCCAATAACTAATCAAGCTACTTATACTTATACAGATTCTGCTAGTAATTATGAATATCAAGGAAGTTCTAATCAGCTTAATGTTAACTCGAATCCATTAGTTGACCCATTAGGGCGAATATTAGGTTGTGCTGGCGCTATTTTACCTGACTATACAGGTTTTTCAGTTGGCGTATATGAACTTAACCCTAGTGACCCAACGGGGACAGAATTGGGCAGCTTGCTTGCTTTGACTCGAACAGAGTTACCAGATATTTCTAGTAACAACGTTTTGGGCGGTAAACCGCCAAATACCGAGAATAGTAACCCATATTTCATTACAAATAACCCTGCGGGTTTCTACAATTTTCTACTTGACCCGAATAAAGGTCAAACTGCTCCAGGTAGAACTTACATTTTTGTAGTCAATCCACCGCCGAATTCTATCTATAAACAACGGCGCATCAAAATTGAAATCCTTGGTAGCACGGGCACACAAGGTAATAATGTGGTGCGATATGTCGCTACTTCTTTAGATGGTCAACCAATCAATATCACAGGTGAGACCAGGCTAGAGCAAACAGTTGTCTTAGTTCCCAGTGCAGAAACAGTGGGACTGGACTTATTAGCCTTTGAATTCACTACAAATATGTGTCAAGCCAATCAGTTGCAGATTATCAAAACAGGCGATCGCGCTGCTGCTGAACCTGGAGATACGGTAATCTACCGCCTTTCAGTAAAAAATCTAGCTGATGCTGGTTTGAATAATATAGTTGTCACCGACAACTTACCTTTAGGATTCCAGTTCTTACCTAAATCTGTGCGGGGAGAGTTGGATGGTCAAGCAATCACTCTCACCTCAGAACGTAATGGAAACACGGTGACATTCCGCACAGACGTAACAATTCCTACAGAAAAAATCCTGAATATTGCCTATGCGGCTCAACTAACAGCCGATGCTCTGCGTGGTAACGGTCGCAACAGTGCGATCGTTAATGCCCAACGAGCTGATAACCGTTTTAGCACCAAGGATGGCCCTGCAACACACCAGTTAAAAATTCGTTCAGGAATCGTTTCTGACTGTGGCACTATTATCGGTCGCGTGTTTATCGATAAAAACTTTGACGGTGAACAAGAACCTGGTGAGCCTGGAGTCCCCAATGCAGTGATTTTTCTGGAGGATGGAAACCGCATCACCACAGATCCCAATGGTTTGTTTTCCTTAGCCAATGCCTTACCAGGAAACCATACAGGTGTACTAGACCTCAGCAGTGTACCCGGTTACACCCTAGCTCCCAACGAAAAATTCCGCGAACGGAATAGCCAATCTCGTTTAGTGCGTTTAGAGCCTGGTGGCTTGGTACGTATGAACTTCGCAGTTACCCCCGCCTTCCAGGAGCCAGTCAAGAAATGAAGCCCAGACTGCACCATACAAGTATATTTCACCTGAAGATGATCGGGGTAATGCCAGTAGCTCTCAGCCTCGTTTTGTATCCTGCCATAGTCAAAGCGGAACCTGCAAGTGAAAATCTCTTTTTCCCCGATTCGCCTTCGCTAGCAGACAAGGGTGCTGAAGATCCTCACTTTTCAGGGAATCTGGAAAACCTCTTCCCTAAGAGGGGAGAGGCTTTGGATTCTTCCCCTTCCTTTGTAGGGAAGGAAGCTAGGGGGTTAGGTTTCGCTTTGGTTTTTCCAGATCATGTAAAAAGTCAGGTCGAAGATCAAGCGAATTGGAATGAAGTTGCTGAAAAAAGTACGGATTCAAATTCTCCGCATCTTTTGGGAAGTTCAGACAAGCAACTTTCACCCCTCGAACTTCCCTCAACTTCTTCAGCACCAATTACTGATACTTCAATTCCAGATGTTCAGCCAAGTGAAACAGAAATACAACCATTTCAACCAGCAACTTCTATTGATTTACCTAGAGGCTTACGCAAAATAGCCGGAATCCAGAATGAAGGGCGCAGAGACACTAAGACACAGTTTCAAGCTTCTCCAACAGAAATACAACCATTTCAACCAGCAACTTCTATTGATTTGCCTAGAGGCTTACGCAAAATAGCAGGAGTAGCTGAGGATGCAAAGGCGCAAGGACGCGGGGACACGGAAATACAGGGACAAGAGAAAAATCTTCCTGTGTCTCCCACTCCACCCATCTCCACAGCAATTAAAATTCTGACTCCAACGCCTGACACCGTAGTAAATGTACCAGCTACTACGGTGATTGTGCAATTTCCCGTTGGTAGTCAAGTGGAATTGCGGGTGAATGGCGCCTTGGTAGACCCCTCCTTAGTTGGACGGACGGAAACTGATACCACTGCTAACTTGGTAACGCAGACATGGTATGGTGTCTCGTTAAAAGAAGGTAATAACACCATCTCTGCACAAGTAGTTGGAGGGACAGAACCCCCTGTAACGATGCAAGTAGCAGTCCGGGGAGCGCCACAGCAACTAACCTTAGAAACTGTTGAATCTCGGATTCCAGCAGATGGACGTTCTACGGCTACAATCCGGGGTCAACTGATCGATGCAAGTGGTAATCGCTCTAACCGTGATGCTGTTATCACTCTGATACCTACTGCTGGGGAGTTTGTTGGGAAAGATTTCAAACCCGATGAACCCGGATTTCAAGTAGAGGCGAAAGCTGGGCAATTTACAGCGATTTTGCGATCGCAACTGAATGCCCAAACTGTCAGAATTCGTGCGATCGCTAATAATTTAGAAGCCTTTACCCAACTGCAATTTGAAACTGCACTACGTCCGAGTTTGGTTAGTGGTGTAATAGATTTACGTTTGGGCGCTAGAGGTACAGATTATTACGGCAGTTTCCGTGATTTCCTCCCACCTGATAAAGACAACAGAACGCAATTAGATTTCCATTCAGCGATATTTGCCACTGGTGCGATCGGGGAATGGTTGTTTACAGGCGCATACAATAGTTCTCGTAGCCTGAATGAAGATTGCAACTGCGATAATCGCCTGTTTAAAACTTACCAATCCAGCGAGCAAAACTATCCAGTCTACGGCGATAGCTCGACATTTAATGCCACCGCTCCTTCTATAGACAGCTTCTTTCTACGTTTTGAGCGTTCAACTCGTATCCCCGGATCTGATCCTGATTATGCCATGTGGGGTGACTACAATACAGAAGAATTTGCGCGGCGATCGCAGCAATTTACTTCTATCACCCGTCAACTCCACGGCTTTAAAGCTAACTACAACTTAGGGAACTTACAAATTACAGGTTTGTATGGCAACCACTTAGAAGGATTTCAACGGGATACTATTCCTCCCGATGGCACTAGTGGCTATTACTTCCTCTCTCGCAGAATACTACAACCAGGCAGTGAAAATGTCTTTATCGAGTTAGAAGAACTCAATCGTCCTGGGACTGTAATAGAACGCAAGCAACTTAACCGAGGCCCAGACTACGAAATCGACTACGATCGCGGTACCTTATTATTCCGCGAACCCATTCTTCGCACTGATATTGATCAAACTGGACAAGTCTTGGTACGCCGGATTGTTGTTAGCTATCAATATGACAGCCAAGACTCTGATGGGAATATCTTTGCAGGTCGTCTGCAATATAGCCTTTCCCGCAAACTTAATCAGGAAAGTTGGATCGGTGCAACTTACGTCCAAGAAAATCACGGGGTGCGTGACTTTCAACTCTACGGCGCAGATGCACTAATTTCTTTGGGTGATCAAGGTAGGTTAATGGCAGAATATGCCCATTCCACTAATGATTCTGATGTTGTGGGAAAAATCAGGGGTGATGCGTATCGGTTAGAAGCTGAGGGACAAATTGCCAATGGGATTTTAGGTCGTGCCTATTATCGCTTTGCTGATACAGGTTTTGCTAATAATTCCACTATCAGCTTTGTCCCAGGACAAACCCGTTATGGAGCGCAGGTTACAGCTAAACTCTCGTCAAGTACCAATGTCAGGGCGCAATATGACCACGAAGACAACTTTGGGATTGCTCCCCAACCCTTAGACACCTTTGAAGAACTGTTTGCACCCCGTTCGGAAGCCATACCTGGGAGCAATGTTAATAATTCACTGACGACGATTTCCGCTGGAATTCAACAACGCTTGGGTAGCGCTACCCTTGATGTGGATTGGATTCATCGTCATCGGGAAGACCACATCCCCGACAGCGCCTTGAGTGGTAGTTCTGATCAATTGCGATCGCGTTTTTCAGTTCCCATCGCTAAGAATCTGACTTTCCAAGCCCAAAATGAACTGAGTTTATCTTCCCAAAAAGATACTGTTTACCCAGACCGTACCATCTTAGGGTTGAATTGGGCAGCAATTCCTGGTGTGAATATCAGTCTGGCCCAACAGTTTTACACTAGCGGTCAATATTCGGGTAATTCCATCACCAGCTTGAGTGTCAACGGTGAACACAAACTCGGATCAGATACTACCTTGACTGGTCGTTACTCAATTTTGGGTGGTGCTAACGAAATGACTACCCAAGGAGCAATAGGTCTAAATAATCGCTGGACTATTGCTTCGGGATTGCGGCTGAACGTTGCTTACGAACACGTTTTTGGCAACTTCTTCGGACGGACTGCGGCAGGTCAACAATATGCTCAACCCTTCGCTGTTGGTCAATCAGCATCTGCGATCGGATTTGATGGGGGCGATAGTTACAGTGTGGGGCTGGAATACTCTGATAATCCGCAGTTTCAAGCCAGCGCTCGTTACGAACATCGCTCCTCTTCTGGTGGTGGTAATACAGTAATTACCGCAGGTGTTACGGGTAAAATTTCTCCGGCGATCACAGCTTTGGTACGTTATCAACAAGCCGGTTCTTCCAATCAAAAGCTTTCAGGATTGGGAGATACAGCGAACCTAAAGCTAGGTTTAGCCTACCGCGACCCCAATAACGATAAATTTAATGCCTTATTGCGTTATGAATATCGCCAAAATCCATCAACTATCCCTGACACTATCCTCTTAGGTAGTGGTACGGGTTCCCAAGACCATACTTTTGCTTTAGAAGCTATTTATGCTCCTAACTGGCAATGGGAATTTTATGGCAAATATGCCTTGCGTAACAGTACTTCTTACATAGCCAGTGATTTAGCTGGTACTAGCACAGTAAATCTAGCCCAATTCCGGGCAACCTATCGTTTGGGATATAGCTGGGATTTGGTGGGTGAGGCTCGTGTAATTAGTCAGTCTAGCTACAGCGAGACAGGGTTTGTCATAGAAACAGGCTACTACCTCACGCCTAACCTGCGCGTTTCGGCTGGATATGTGTTTGGTAAAGTTGATGATCGGGATTTCTCAGGAACACGTTCCGCAGGCGGTGCATATTTGGGTATAAGCGTTAAGCTCAACGAATTATTTGATGGATTTGGACAGCAAAAACCTGTAGCGCGCCAGCAAAAGCAGCCAAATCAAACAGAAGCGCAGGTGAAAAAAGATGGAGCAATTTAAATTTATTAATTATTACTTTTAGAATGACATGTTTATTTAGGTATTTAAAAGCGATCGCCACACTAAATCTGAATACAGATGGTAGATTATCTACGACTTTGGGCAAGCTAAAGACTGAAGATTTGTTTGAGGTGAATTAGCCCTCATTAATGATTAGGGTTAAGGTGATAAACATTTTGTAAAGGTTATTTTATGGTGATTTACTAATGAAGAATTTATGGCAAAATTTTAATATTTTTGGCTGGGGGCTGATCAGTGCAACATTAGTACTTCAACCTACAGTAGCACAAGGTCAATATATCCAGCGATCGTTCTTAAATCCTAGTTTTGAGCAACCTGTTTTTGGCTCTGCTTGTTATGTTCAAGTGTCGCCAGGTATTATCCCTGGCTGGGAAACAACTCATGGCTCAGTAGCAAATGGAACAGGTAACTGTACTGGTTATGTATCTCCAGGTAAAGTACCACTGATTGAGATTTGGACAACAGGATTTATTAGTGTTAGTACAGCAACCAATGCAGGGAATCAATTTGCTGAGTTAAATGCTGAACAAGCTTCTCAGTTGTATCAGAATATATGCCTAATTAAAAATGAGACGATCACATTCTCTCTTTTACACCGTGGGCGGTCAAGTGCAACTGTTGCTGATGTAGCCAATTTTTTAATTGGACTAAATACCGATTCAACAAAAACTATTTTTGGCACATTTTCAACAACTAGCAATGGAACAGTTACGGCACAACCAGTAGCACAGAATGGTGCAACTATTCCTCCTGTAAGTAACAATAATGCAGCAAATGGCTGGGTACGATACACTGGCTCTGTACCTTATACTGGTGCTTCTGGGAATAAACCTGTAGGATTTGCGGCTGTTTCCACAGCGGGTGGGAACAATACTGTAGGTAACTTCCTTGATGATGTGCAATTTGCTGGTAAACCTGTGCTTGAGTTTACAGCGAGTTCAGGTGGTGCAGCAGAATCGGAAACTAACCCTACTAGCAACCCACCTAAACTTAGGATTGTTGGTTTAGTACCAACTGGCGGGATCAGTGTTCCGATTTCCGTCTCTGGTACAGCGGCTTTGGGTACAGACTACAATACGACATCAGGCACATCCACTTTTAATATCACTATTCCTGCAGGCAACTACGACGGCAGCGATGCCACTAGTGTCTTTACCATTCCTTTTACTGTCATTAATAACAATATTCCTCAAGGCATGAGGACAATCGTATTCACCATACAACCTTCAACTAGTTTTTTCGCCAGTTCAACAACGACTTGTGGTAATTCCCCAACGATCGCTTCCAACTACACAATCTATGATGATGATTTCCTCAGTGGCAAGGTTTGGGATGATGCCGACAATAGCGCTAACGGGACTTTTACTAATATTAATACTGGCTCAGAAACCGGCACTAATGCAGGTGGGTTGTTAAATGCTATTCTTGTGGATTCTAACAATAAAGTATTAAAAACAACAACTGTCGCAGCAGACGGTACTTACACTTTTCTCGATGTTCCCCTGAATCAAAGCAACGTTAAAATTCTCTTAAGTACAACTGCTGGCACAGTAGGTAATACTGCCCCTACAGCATCGCTCCCTCCTAACTGGGTCAATACTAGCCCACTAACAACAGCTGCTTTTAATACTGGCACAAGCATCTCTAGTAAAGACTTTGGGATTGAGCAACTCCCGGATACGACCAACTTAAATCCAGCGTCTCAAACTAATCCTGGTGGCACAGCGAAGGTGCAGGTGCCGACCTTAGCGGGAACTGACCCAGAAGATGGTGCGTTGGGCAGTGGTAAGACGTTCAAGATTGTCACCTTGCCGACCAATGGCACGCTGACCTATAATGGCACCGCCGTCACCGCAGGGCAAATAATTTCTAACTATAACCCTACGTTATTGCAGCTTGACCCCAACGATGGAGCGATTACAGTAAGTTTCACCTATGCAGCTGTGGATGCAGCAGGGCAAGTTGATCCCACGCCTGCGACGGTGAGTATGCCCTTTACCGTAGCACCTGTCACCATCTCCGGTACAGTTTTCGATGATATTGATGGTAGCAAAATTCAAAATGGCACAGAAACTGGAACCAATGCAGGTGGAATAAACGCAGTGCTGGTTGATAGCACAAATAAAGTGGTTACCACTGCTACTGTAGCGGCGAATGGTACCTACACCTTTACTAATGTACCAGCCAATGCGAACTACACCGTGCAAATCACCACAGCAACAGCAACTGTTGGTGCAACACCGCCTGCGATCGCACTCCCCTCTGGTTGGGTCAGCACTGGAGAGAACCTGAATGGGGCAGTCGATGGTACAGTGGATAGCAAAGTCAGTGTCAGCGTCACTACTAGCAATATCACTGGTGTCAACTTTGGGATTGAACAACTGCCAGATACAACCAATCTCAGTTCCACCTCTCAAACCAATCCCGGTGGCACAGCGAAGGTGCAGGTGCCAACATTAGCGGGAACTGACCCAGAAGATGGTGCGTTGGGCAGTGGTAAGACGTTCAAGATTGTTACCTTGCCGACCAATGGCACACTGACCTATAATGGCACTGCCGTCACCGCAGGGCAGATAATTTCTAACTATAATCCTACGTTATTGCAGCTTGACCCCAATGATGGAGCGATTACAGTAAGTTTCACCTATGCAGCTGTGGATGCAGCAGGGCAAGTTGATCCCACGCCTGCGACGGTGAGTATGCCCTTTACCGCAGCACCTGTCACCATCTCCGGTACAGTTTTCGATGATATTGATGGTAGCAAAATTCAAAATGGCACAGAAACTGGAACCAATGCAGGTGGAATAAACGCAGTGCTGGTTGATAGCACAAATAAAGTGGTTACCACTGCTACTGTAGCGGCGAATGGTACCTACACCTTTACTAATGTACCAGCCAATGCGAACTACACCGTGCAAATCACCACAGCAACAGCAACTGTTGGTGCAACACCGCCTGCGATCGCACTCCCCTCTGGTTGGGTCAGCACTGGAGAGAACCTGAATGGGGCAGTCGATGGTACAGTGGATAGCAAAGTCAGTGTCAGCGTCACTACTAGCAATATCACTGGTGTCAACTTTGGGATTGAACAACTGCCAGATACAACCAATCTCAGTTCCACCTCTCAAACCAATCCCGGTGGCACAGCGAAGGTGCAGGTGCCAACATTAGCGGGAACTGACCCAGAAGATGGTGCGTTGGGCAGTGGTAAGACGTTCAAGATTGTTACCTTGCCGACCAATGGTACACTGACCTATAATGGCACTGCCGTCACCGCAGGGCAGATAATTTCTAACTATAACCCTGCTCTATTGCAGCTTGACCCCAACGATGGAGCGATTACCGTCAGCTTTACCTATGCGGCGATTGATGCAGCAGGGCAAGTTGATCCTACGCCTGCGACAGTAAGTATGCCCTTTACCGCAGGAACTGTCACTCTCGCTACAATACCTAATGTCTTGCTTGTGAAACGGATTACAGCGATTAATGGCGGCACTACCACATTTGGGGGGGATTCTTTGGGCAGTTATATTGATGCCCCAACAAATCCTTACGATGATAATAACATCACCATTCCAACCCAACCCACACCAACAGACCCGCCCCAGGACACTGACAATTGGCCATCCTTAAATAGCTTCATGCTCGGTGGCATCAATGGCGGTTATGTCAAGCCGGGTGATCAAATAGAATACACTATCTATTTCCTCTCCGCAGGTAAGGCAATAGCAAATAATGTTTTGATTTGCGATCGCATTCCTGATAATGTCACTTTCCTACCAACTGCATTCAATAATTTCCCAACCAAAAACACAAGTGGTCTTCTAACTGGCGATCGAGGGATCATTTGGCAAAACAATGGTGTAACTGAATCCTTAACTAATACCAAAGATGGGGATACAGCGGAATATTTATCGCCAGGTGTTAACCCCACGATTAATTACCCTAGTATCAAATGTGATGGTAGTAATATTAATGGTGTGGTGGTTGTGAATTTGGGAAATGTGCCAAATGCAACTGCACCAGGTACACCAATTAATTCCTACGGGTTTATCCGTTTCCGGGTTAAGGTGAAATAAATATCTAGTGACAAAGAATATCAAGACGTAGCAGCGCTATGTCTCTACAAGAGTTCTGGATGATGCATATTTAATTTCACCAGATGTCTAATTCTTATAGGACTTACGCACACTTTACGAATTCTCGGCGCTCTTGGCGTCTTGGCGGTTCGATAAATTAAGCTTTTTGGCAATTTTTGCGTAAGTCCTATCTTACACAGACAAGGCTTGTCTCACTTCAACTGGTTCACCCGTCAAGCTAAAAGGGCGAACTTCGATAATTTTTACCTTCACTAACTGCCCTTTCAATTCTTTGATGTCGCCACTGAAGAATGTCAGACGATTACCGTCAGTGCGTCCCATGACTTGAGTTTTATCTTTGGGATTTTGGTCTTCTACTAAAACGGATTCAATGCGTCCAAAGTAACGTTGCGATCGCTCGGCTACTTTCAAGTTTCCTAGATGATTGAGCCGTTGGAGGCGATCGCTTTTAATTTCTTCACTTAGCTGATTGTCCCACAAAGCAGCTGGTGTCCCTGGACGCGGCGAATATGCTGCTGTATTCAACATATCAAAGCCAATATCTTCCACCAGTTTTAGAGTATTTTCAAACTGTGCTTCTGTTTCCCCAGGAAAACCGACAATCGCATCAGCACTAATTGAAGCATCTGGCATATACCGCCGAATGGTATCGATGATCCGGCGATATTTTTCATGGGTATAACCTCGCGCCATCGCCTTTAAAAGTTCATTATCCCCAGATTGGAAGGGAATGTGGAAGTGTTTGCAGATTTTGGGCAACTCGGCACAAGCCTTAATTAATCTCTCTGTAAAATAACGGGGATGGCTAGTAGCAAATCTTAACCTTTCAATCCCTGGTACATCATGTACATAATAAAGTAAATCTGTGAAGTTGTGCAGATGCCGTCCTTCTGCTGTTGTTCCTGGCAAATCTCTGCCGTAAGCGTCAATATTTTGACCGAGTAGAGTTATTTCCTTGTAACCTTGGCGTCCTAATTCTTCCATCTCAGCCCGGATAGCTGACGGTATGCGAGATTGTTCGACACCACGCACATTAGGAACTACACAGTAAGTGCAGCGTTCGTTACAGCCGTAAATTACATTTACCCAAGCTGTTACTTTACTATCCCGTCGCGGCTGGGTGATATCTTCAATAATATGAACCGACTCGGTTGCGACAACTTGATTGCCGTCAAACACTGACTCTAGCAAATCTTTGAGGCGGTTGGCGTGTTGTGGCCCCATTACCAAGTCTAATTCCGGGACTCGCCGCAACAGCGCTTCACCTTCTTGCTGGGCAACGCAACCAGCAACGATGAGGGTTAAATCAGGCTGCTCATGCTTGCGCTTTGCTTGTCTGCCGAGATAGGAATATACCTTTTGCTCGGCATTATCCCTTATTGTGCAGGTATTGTAGAGAATCACATCTGCATTATTCGGATCTTCTGACCATTCAAAGCCCATGTCTTCCAAAACGCCAGCCATGCGCTCTGAGTCAGCTTTATTCATCTGACAACCGAAAGTAGTGATGTGGTAATGGCGTTTAGAAGTGGTCATGGGCAATTATGCTTAATCAGCGTAATGTATATAAGGTTTATTTTTATTCTATGTGCGTTACGTTGTCACTAACGCACCCTACGAAAACAAAATCTTGGAGTTATTAGTAACTTTTTACTTTTTACTAGAAGGGAGGCAAATTATTCGGGTCAATACCCTGAGATTGCAAATAAGCAATCAGTTGTTCTTTTTGCAGACGTTCTTGTTCAGCGCGTTGATGTTCTTGTTCAGCACGTTGATGTTCTTGTTCAGCACGTTGACGTTCTTGTTCAGCACGTTGACGTTCTTGTTCAATTTGTTCCACAGCCCAAGGTAACAAATTACCAGTTTCATTCCACCAGCGCAACCAATAACCAGTTCTAGCTTCTTTTGTTCCTTGCCAAGTTCCCAAAAATAAGCCCATTGTCTTAATCCAATGACGACCATTTTCGTCAGGTTGCTTTAACTCATAGCGTTTATTTTCTAATTGATAAAATTCTAATAAACCGCCATCTGGTTCAAAGATAATGTAAATGGGAACTTGCAAAATTTGCTCGTAGAAAAACCATTTTCCTGGTGGATAAGTTCGCTTTACCGAATATTCCCCACCCTCAGTGTCGGAGAGGAATTCTATAACAAGCGCCGGGATATCACCTTTTAAATTGGGTGTATAACTTTTCCGATTACTTACAACTTCATTAACCGACGGCACATAAACCCAGTCAGGTGCTTTCGCAATAAATTGCCCGTTAACAGTCGCACAAAGACCAAAATTTGAGGCTATTAACATCTGGGGTTGAATGAATCCACTGATTTCTAGACTTTCACGCAAAGCACCAGCCAAAATTGGCTGACCGGTATTCTCCACTGGTTCATCCTCTAGTTGAAAGTCGTCGGGCAACGCTTCCCAAGATATTACCAGTTCTGTTGCTGATTTGGCTTTGCTGAGTTGGGTTGCCATAAACACAGCATGAATGTAAGTTTATTTTTTATTTTATCGTTTCCAGCACAGGGATGGGGAAGTATCCCAATTTTGCCAAAATACTTATCTCTAAATGATTTTCAAGAGATTGTATACACATCTTTGCTAATTGCTAAGTAGAGTTTTGCATAATAATCGTAGCGTTTTTAAATGCAGAGAGACGCATTGGCATTGCAGGGAGACACATTGGCATTGTAGTGAGACGCATTGGCATTGTAGAGAGACGCATTGGCATTGTAGAGAGACGCATTGGCATTGCAGAGGGATACATTGGCATTGTAGAGAGACGCATTGGCATTGCAGAGGGATACATTGGCATTGTAGAGAGACGCATTGGCATTGTAGAGGGATGCATTGGCATTGCTAAACTTACAGCAGAATTCAAGTATTTGAACCACATCTATCGTAGGGGCACAGCATTGCTGTGCCCCTACCGCGTGGTCTATTTACCTGAAAATAGCTGTAATTTTAGGACTTACACAATAACTCTCTGAAACTCTTGTTCTTTTATGAGTTAAAAGTAAGTATTGAATTCTTCACTTATAACTCATAACTTATTTATGCTGGGTTCCAAGTGCCGTGGAAACTGTGGGGAATGACGCTGGGTAATCCTAGTTTGCAAACGGGTTCGGCATCCAGGCGATCGCTATCAAATACCCAAACTTCGCTACTATGAGAATTACCATCGTAGACAACGGTTAGCACCCAACTTTGTGCAGGGTTTTGGGTGTCTTGGGCGTAGATGGGTTCTGAAGGATAACGATTTTCTCCTAAGTCTGCTTCTGTGAGGGTTTCAGTCTTGTGATCAAAACGAGCGATCGCATTTAATATTTCTTGGCTAATATCTGTTTCTGAACGGAATGTTGACATATATGTGTATCGAGAAGCTAGCCCCACGTTTTGCTGTGGTACATTAGGAAACTCACAATGTCGGTTTAATAGTTGCTGAATTGACGTAACTTTGCCAGTTTGGGGATGCAGATGAACTTGCGTTAGTGTACTTTTAGCTGGGGTGTGAGTCTTACCTGTAGCCACTTCCTTGAGATATTGGTTAGTTTGAAAATCTTCATAACGGGCAATATCCACAATTACTGAACCGCTAGCATCTACATAACCGTTGCTAAAATGCCATTGATACCAAGGTTCGGTTTCTCCACGACTCACTACAGATAGAGTTTCCCGATCAATAACTAAAATCTGAGTTCCTAATTTAGGTTGCCACTCTAGCGAATCACTATAGTTGTTTATCCCTATTAGCACGGGTAAGACATTCAACCGCACTGGCGGAAGGAAAAATACAAGATACTGTCCTGCTAAAACAAAATCATGCACCAATGGTACACCATCTAACTGGTATGCGGCTTGTTGGATAATCCGCCCAGTCGAATCGCTTTTGTAAATATTAAGCGTCGCATTTTGTGCAGGGGTGATGCCAAAGTTAAAAATCTCCCCTGTTTGCTCGTCACGCTTACAATGCGCGGAATAGTTTAATCCTTTAGTTAACCCCCCTAAATCATCTTCGCCCCAAGTTTCTAAAGTTTGTAAATCAAGGGCGTGGGGTTTACCACCTTCCCACAATGCCAAAAGTTTATCTGGAAGTACTAGCACCGAAGTGTTGGCAGCATTCTTGATCGGCTTTTGCCATTGATTCCAAATTGGGCCTGGTGCAGTCATACCATAATTGCCATAGAGTAGTTTACCTGCTGCGGCTTCTTCTTGATAGCCAGAGGTTTGCACGTAGCGATAAACCCCGGTTGCGACTGCATCGGTAAAATTTACAGCCAGAATTGCCCCATCTCCATCAAACCAGTGTCCCATCTGAATGCCACCGCGTTCTAGCCGTGCGGGGCCATTGCGGTAAAGTGTGCCACGCAAGCTATCTGGGATTTTGCCAGAAAGAATTGGCAATTGCGTAGAGGGAAATTCTTTTGCCGGTTCTGCGATCGCGTTCGCGCAGCGTTCCGCAGGAAAGCTCACCGTTGGCGTAGCCTCTGGTAGAGAAGGTATCGCACCTGCCCAGGCTTTTGTTGTTGACTTTCTCTCTATGGTATGCATATAAAATTGTTACTTGATAAATTATCGATGTACATAACTGCATTCTTACATTTTCATCTTTGCTGCAATTTTTCAACAATGCCTCTAGCTGTGGATGTATAGAGGCTTTGACATGATATTACTCGTTAACTGAGCTAGCTCATAGTAACGAATGGGAATAACCACTAAATTGAAGTCAATCAACATTCCAAGTGGTTCAGAAAACTATGATTAGCCAACAAACAATAGATATCGTTAAATCTACAGCACCTATCTTAAAAAAGAACGGTCAGCAAATCACAACTCTGATGTATGAAATTATGTTTCAAAATCATCCAGAAATTAGAAAACAATTTGATATGTCTGCTCAAGCAAATGGTTCTCAGCCTGCGAGGTTGGCTACAGCAGTTTATGGCTATGCTAATCAAATTGATAATTTGCCTGCTTTAAAATCGATGGTGGAAAAGATTGCTCATCGCCATGTGCAGACCCATGTTACACCAGAACAATATCCTATTGTCGGAAAAAGTTTACTGCAAGCAATGAAAGATGTTTTGGGGGAAGCAGCTACAGAAGAAGTAATGGCAGCTTGGAGTGAAGCTTATCAAGTATTGTCTGAGGTATTTATCAACAGAGAAGATGAGATATATGTGGGTGAAGAGAAAAAACCACAGCTTGTGCATCCCTAACTACAGGACTTAGTGTCATAACGGCAAGAACTTATTACAGCATTTCATTAATTCGTAGCAAATTAAATTTGGCGTTCCTCTCACAATGCCAATGTATCCCGATACAATGTTAATGCGTCTTGATGCAATGCCAATGTATCTCGATACAATGTTAATGCGTCTTGATGCAATGCCAATGCGTCCCCATACAATGCCAATGTATCCTGATACAATGCCAATGCGTCTCGATACAATGTTAATGCGTCTTGATGCAATGCCAATGTATCTCAATGCATTCAAAACGCTACGCTTTTATGCAAAACTGTACTCAGGAATAAGAATTAAATAACATACAATTTATCTCCCTAGCTTACCTCACCCTCAATCCCTCTTCTTATAAAGGCTACGGTGTATACGCAAGTCTGAAATAGTTTACTCATCTGGTTTTTCGCGTCAGTTTTACCCCACCCTAACCCTCCCCTTAGAAATGGGAGGGAACTAAATTCCTGTTTCCCCCCAATACATCGGGGGGATTAAGGGGGGTAAACGACTTGTGTATACACGGTAGCCTTATAAAGGAGAGGGAAGCTAGATACAGGATGACGTTCCTAAGCGTTCCAGAACATTAATAACTTCAGAAGCTCGAACTCTTGGTAGCTTAAGCACTGGTTATCTCAAAGTGGTTAGCAAGTAACGAGGTGCTATCTCAGGAAGTGGGAATTTTTCTAAATAAAGTTCCGTTGCTTCTTGCAAATTAGCGATCGCTTCTTCTATCGTCTCTCCTTGGCTGGCGGTTCCTACCTCTGGACATTCAGCTACATAAACATCCTCTTCACAGTGCAGGATTGCTGTAAAGGTTCGAGTTTTTATATTCTTAGCCTGTTGTTATGAACTCATGGAGCGTTTATTTGGCTAGCTTTTCATTTTCATATTGTTGCTTAACTACTGGAACCAACAACATCCGCGCTTCAATTGCTTCCCAGGTTTGGGGGGATACTCGCACTGCTGCTTGTTTGCACTGGATTATGAGATGATTAGCGTAGAGATAATCGCCGAGTGCTTTCGCTTCTGCCTTAGATAAATCGATCATTTCTTGGGTGAGATTGAAAGCATCGAGTAAGGTTTTTTGCAGATGTTTAGCAAATGCCAGACGCACTTCCCTTGGCTGTTTATCATCAGGAATTCTAGCTTTCAATGCTTTTAATTTAGCGGTTAGTATAGTAAAATCAACGTTATTGAAGATTTTTAATTTCTCAAGTTCACGAGTGTAGTTAATAGCTTCGGCTAAGGCGTAGGCGTTGGCGTTGGCGTTGGCGTTGGCGTTGGCGTTGGCGTTGGCGATGGCGATGGCGTTGGCGTTGGCGATGGCGATGGCGTTGGCATTTGCGATGGCGATGGCGATGGCGTTGGCATTTGCGATGGCGATGGCGATGGCGTTGGCGTTGGGAATGGTGTAGGTGTAAGCGTTGGCGTTGGCGTTGGCGATCGCAACTGCGCGTTTACCGACAGGTTTAAAATCCCCTGGCGATCCAACTGTTACCTGTTCTGCCCAGTTTAATAAAGCTTGTAACTTTGGGGTGTTAATATACTTTTGCGCTTCCTTTTCCATCAGCAGCAGCAAATCATCTGCACCACCGCGCATTAACCCAGCTACTAACAAAAACACCTCTTTCCAGCGTTCATGTGTCAGATGTTCAGTAACTAACTTCTCAACTTGGCGATGGTCATCAATATATTGTGCTGTTAGATATTCCTGTAGCGTTAGATGAGAGAATGAAAAGACATCCTCGGCTCGTTCTACCAAAATTCCTTGTTGAACAGCAATGGCCTCCAGCACTGCTTCCCCATCTAAATGTTGAGGTGCATTCAGATTACTCGCTAAAAATGTTTTAATCTGCCCAACTATATCGCGCTGTGAAAAGAATAGCCTGTCAGACTCAAAACCTGTATAAGCAATCTCTGATAGTAATATCTCTTCTAATTCTGTATGCAGCCCTTGATAAATCTCATCTCTGAGAATTCGCTTTTCTGATGCCCACTCTTCTAGCAATATCCGCAGCGCCTTCTTGTAAAGAACACTACGATTATTTGGAAAACTTTGGGAACGGTCATAAACTAAACACAGAAATGTCAGCAATAAAGGTGTGTGCGCTAATTCTTTAGCAGCTTCATGTTCTGGTTTTTGCAGTAATTCCCAGCATTTATCGCCTGTCTTCGCCTGTTTGTCTGCATCTGAATGAAACCAGTTATCAATAAATTGCTGAATTTGAGTATCGTCAAAATCTGCCATTGATACATCGCTAAAGCGACGAAAACTGCTGCGATAAGCTGCCGTGCGACAGGAGGCAATGAAACGATTTTGATCATACTTGTCAACAAAATTCTGAATTTGACTAATTGCCTCGGTTAAGTTTTTTGTTGGTACTTCATCCAATCCATCCAGCAAAATTAGTAACTTACCTTCTTTTAAAGCCTTAGCTGTAAATTTATCTGGTGATGGAAAGCCGCAAGTATCAAACTCCTCAGTAATAAACGTTTCAATATTGATGTTACTGGATGCAAACCTTTTCAATTCGATAAAAACTGGAATGCAGGCGTGTTTAAAGTTTCCTTTTTTACCTTTGAGCGCTTCTAATCCCATCTTCCGCACAAATGTAGACTTTCCTGCACCAGGCCCACCAAGTACCATCAGATATTGCTTATCATTAGCAACTTTAATTCCTGCTTGTTTTTTACCATCGTGAGATTGAAACCTTCGGCTTTTAGCTTGGCGATAGACTTTTTCTAAATTCTCAATAGATTCAAAACTACGGATAGCATCATCATCTAAAAACTGCACTGCTGTATAGAGCGATTCCAGCTTGACAGGTTCACGCATTCCCAATACTTTGAGAATACCATGCCGTTCACTCTAGTAATTTAAAATGTATGGCTAAAATGATAAATAGATCGCCCGGCATCCAGTGGGAGGATATCAGCGGGTAGCTGTTCTCGCCTGCAAACAGGAATGTGGTAGCCGTTCGACTCGGCAGCCGACCGAATGGTTATAAAGTGCGATCGCAAAAAATGAGTAGCATTTGAGTAGCGCGATCAGCCTTTGAAGTAAGTAAAAATCTTAAAAATAGTGCTGCATTTAAGTAGCATTTGAGTAGCAAAAACAGAATTGTGACTCAAAGCCTTGCCAACGCAGGGCATACAAAGGTTTTGCCAGAACCGGATACACCCATTACGACAATAATCATAGACGGCTTTTCCCAGCAATTTTAACAGCGATTGAGTAGCATTAATGCATGTTTAAGACTTGCGAATTTAAACGCGATAATAATTCTATTTTTCCATTATCCAAATATTTTTTGACAAGCAAGTGACTTGATTGCTGGGGTCAATCTAAATCCTATTTTTCTATTATCAAAAATTGATTGACGCCGACTTACTTAGCACCAGTCAATATACTTTCGATATCTGCTAGCTCCACCACTCCTGAAACAGTCGGACTATTAATTACAAAGAAAGGTGTGCCAGAAACAGCCAATTTCTCTGCTAATTGGATATCTTTTGTAATGGCGGGAGTAGCAAGAGTAAGATCACGTTTAAATTTACCTAAATCTAGCTTCAGTTTTTTAGCAATATCTAAATATAATGCTTCACCTAGTTGCTTTTGATTAGTAAATAGCGCATCATGATATTCCCAGAACTTGCCCTGCTGATATGCTGCCCAAGCTGCCGTCGCAGCTGGCAATGCTTCAGCATGAATTGAAGTCAGCGGTAAATTCTTGTAAACTAATCTTACTTTATCTGGATACTTTACTAACAATTGTTTCAATGTTTTATGCGCCTCGGCACAATAGGGACATTGAAAATCTGAAAATTCGATTAGCACAGTTTTTGATTGAGTTGAACCTGTGGTGGGAGACTCACCAATTACTGTTTGAGGATTTGTCTTGAAATCCTGTAAAAATGCTTGCTGTGCTTGCTTTGTTTTTTGTTGTTGTTGCTGCTGATAGGCTTGAACAGATTCGATAATTGCCTCTGGATGTTCGCGGAGAATTTGTAATACTTGCTGTTCCAGTTGCGGATCAATGCGGCTAGCAGCTTGGGCAGTAATTGACCAGGTGACAATAACTAAACATAGCAGACCTATTGCTGTCCAAGTACGTACATACTTAAACAGGGGACTAAACAAATTAAAGAATATACCCATAAATACTTCTTCCAGGAGATTCTATACATTACTTTTTACTTGTTAAAAAGATCCAGCAATCATCCCAGCAAGTAAAATAAAACCAATCCACACGTTTTGCCGAAACATTTTACCATAAACAGGATTGGGTAAGTCTCGCTGTCTTAATCGCAGAGACTGCCAAATCCATCCGATAGTAGCAACTGCAAGGCTAATCCAGAAGGCGAAGTGTAGATGTATGAGTACACCTAACCAAGCGAATAACAAGACTGTGCCAGCAAAGAAAATTCCAATAGCTACAGGGGCATAATTCCCAAAAAATAGAGCGCTAGAATTAACACCAATGCGGCGATCGTCTTCCTTGTCGCTCATGGCGTAAAGTGTATCAAATCCTAATGTCCACAGTACAGTCGCGCCCCAAAGTAACCAAGTTGGTTGTGAGATGGTTTGTGTCACTGCACTCCAGCTAATCAATACCCCAAAACCCCAAGCGATGGAAAGCACCAGTTGCGGCACAGGAAACACCCGCTTTGCGCCTGGATACAGCAGAATTACAGGCACTGCTGCCACGCATAACCAAAAACTCAGGGGGTTAAGATAAAAGGCCAGGATAGCTGCACATGCTAACGATACGATCGCGACTACAATCCCAACTTTCACAGAGAGGGCGCGAGAAGCCAGGGGTCGATCGCGTGTTCTCTCCACATGTGGATCAATATCCCGATCCCACAAATCATTGACAACGCACCCAGCCGCACTCGTGGCGAGAGTACCCAATATAATCACACCAACCAGAGGCAAAGGCGGTTTCCCAGAAGCTGCCAAAAACACAGCCCAAAGGGCAGGAATCATTAAAATTAAGCGTCCTTCTGGTTTATGCCAGCGCAAAAGCCGGATAATTACAAGCCAAACTGGTTGCTGGGGGCGTTCTGGCATCGTTAACATAGGAATCAACAAATAACTTTAGATAGATGAATTCACACATCTTTACATCTATAGAATAACGTTATTTGATATTTATAAAAACATGCCTCTATTCGCCAAATTATGCCAATAATACAGCATCAATCTAGCAGTTAACAGGCTATTACGATTTTCTATTCTTTAATTCACACATTTTTACATCTCTTTACATCTAAAGAATAACGTTATTTGTTATTTGTAAAAATATAACCCCAAGTGGCAACTTAAAATATCTTTAAATAGTCACTACGGTTATAAACAGTAGGGTGAATATACTTAGCTTACAGGACTTACGCAAAAATTGCCAACTTCGCTTAATTTATCGAACCGCCAAGACGAGGCAGTGCGTTGGGCGGCTCTGCCGACTTGAAGCAACTGCCGTGCCAAGAGCGCCGAGAATTCGTAGAGTGTGCGTAAGTCCTAGCTTAGTTCCCCTCGACCAAAGATGAAGAGTGCTGAGTATTTTTTAATTTACTGAGTACGGGCTAAACCCTAGCTATCCGCTAACAGCACTCAGTTTGAGCAAGTGTATTGCAATAAATATCAGTGCCAGCTACCCCGATATATCACCGTTTGTCATCATTTCTTATAAAGAGAGAAAACTAGATGCTGAATTTAGTTTCGGCTAGCTGGGAGAGTGTTCCAACTCAACCACCTAAGCAAGATCGGATTATTGCTGCTATTGACTTGGGAACAAATTCTCTGCACATGGTAGTAGTCAAAATTGATCCCACACTACCAACCTTCAGCATTATTGCCAGAGAAAAAGAAACTGTAAGACTTGGGGATCGCAATCTTACCACTGGGGAACTCAAACCAGAGATAATTCAAAAGGCGATCGCTGCTTTAGGACGCTTCCAAGAAGTTGCCAAAACTATCAACGCTGAAACAATCATTGCCGTGGCAACTAGTGCTGTGCGGGAAGCCCCCAATGGTAAAGATTTTTTGCACAAAATAGAAACAGAGTTGGGTTTAAGCGTTGACTTGATTTCTGGTCAAGAAGAAGCGCGACGAATCTACCTTGGCGTGCTGTCGGGCATGGAATTTCACAACCAGCCCCACATGATTGTTGATATTGGCGGTGGTTCCACAGAGTTAATTTTGGGCGACAGTCACCAAGCGCGCACTCTCACCAGTACCAAAGTCGGTGCAGTGCGACTCACTAGCGAGTTAATCACCACTGATCCCATCAGCAACACTGAGTTTCACCATCTGCAAGCTTATGCACGTGGGATGTTGGAACGTTCCGTGGATGAGGTGCTAGCAAATCTCCAGCTTGGGGAATCTGCGCGTTTGGTGGGTACGTCTGGCACAATTGAAACCCTGGCGATGATTCATGCACGAGAAAAGTCAGGTGTTATTCCTTCTACTTTAAATGGCTACCAGTTCAGTCTTAAAGACTTGCGAGAGTGGGTAAATCGCTTACGGAAACTGAGTAACTCAGAAAAAGCTGCGATTCCCGGTATGCCAGATAAGCGGGCTGAAGTTATACTCGCTGGTGCAGTGATATTACAGGAAGTGATGACCTTTTTGGGTAGTGAATCGGTCACAGTCTGTGAGCGTTCTCTGAGGGAGGGCGTAATTGTAGACTGGATGTTAGCCCACGGTTTAATTGAAGATAAGCTGCGCTACCAAAGTTCAGTTCGGGAACGCAATGTTCTAAAACTCGCTAATAAATACCACGTGAATTTAGAATACAGCGATCGCGTGGCAGCATTTGCCCAGAGTTTATTTGACCAAACTCAAGGTACATTACACCACTGGGGATCTGACGAGCGACAACTACTGTGGGCAGCTGCAATCTTACACAATTGCGGTCATTATGTCAGTCATTCGTCTCATCACAAGCACTCTTACTATCTAATTCGCAATGGTGAGTTACTCGGTTATACAGAAACTGAGATTGAAATCATTGCCAATTTAGCGCGTTATCATCGTAAATCACCGCCCAAGAAAAAACATGAAAATTACCAGAGTTTGCTGACTAAACAGCAGCGACAAATGGTCAGTCAATTGAGTGCAATTCTGAGATTAGCGGTGGCATTAGATAGACGACAAATTGGTGCGATCGCTCAAGTGCAATGTGAGTATTATCCACAGTTGGGGCAGTGTAATTTACTAATATTCCCATCTCAACCTAATGATGACTGCGCCTTAGAACTCTGGAGTTTAGAATATAAAAAAGCAGTGTTTGAGGAAGAATTTGGTGTAAAATTAGTAGCGAGTTTAGAAAAGTCTAGCTTTGCTAGCTTCTCATAGAAACTAGAAATTAGGGTGCGTTAATGCTGTGTAACGCACCTGCTGAATAAAGTATAAGCGCTCATATATGCGCCACTACAAATTATCTATGATTTACAATTATAGTGAAATCATTATATACTTTTTTATCATACTTAAGGATAAATTGATCAACTACCCAAAGAAGTGAGTGGGCAAGAATAAAACAAACTATGTTACACAATGTAAAACTATCAAATTCCCTCATAGCAAGGGTTTCAGACATTACTGCAAACCTTTAATTGTTTACGCTTACTTACTTAGTTTAAAAACAAAAATTAGAATTATAATTAGACTAGAGTTAACAATCTATTTAATGTAGGTTATGTTGCTATACGATATCTAAGCTGGGAAAACTTAGATATCTTTTTATGAAATTTAAATCAAGTAGGTTAAATTGCTCAGTTTTCTGTATTGGAGAATACTCAGGCTTCAGCATATAGCTTACACTTATTGATTGTGAGAATTCTTCAGCTTTGAGAACTATGATCGATATCAAAGCTGGAGGTAAAAATCTGATGAATTTATCCGTGACAACTTCCCCTACTAAAACTGTACTTAAGTTAACTTACGATGTACTGATTGAAAATGAACAAGATAGCGGGGTTAGTGCTAGAGTGCGAGGATTGCCAGATATTAAAAGTTCTAGTCCAACGAAAGAAGAAGCGCTAGAGAAACTCATTCAACTTTTATAACGAAAACCAGAAATAGTGACTTTGGAAATTGAACCTCCGCAAACCGAGGCAACTTTAGAGTTTTTAAAAAATGTGCGATCGCTAGGATTTGACCAGTATGCTATTATTAATTATTACGAATTTCTATAATTTTCTCTGCTAAAAAAACTTTAGGCTGTGATGTTGATTCAACAACAGCAGCTTATTTTGGTCTAACAAACCCAGGAAATATATCAGCACTAAGTTTTGTAGAGCGATCGCACCAATAACACTTACCATAAGTTCAGCTGTAATAGTGGCTGTCTACCCTTCCACAGATAGTTAACTCATTAACAGCAAGTCTGAGCGCCTTTACCCAATCCCCAGCAGTTGGGCGCAAATTAGAATTTTTATAACCATCATGTTTAGTTTCCCAAACTCAAAGCAATGCCTTTTCCTATTGGAGACGCTGTGTCTAGCAAGATCCCGTTCGCCCCTGGTGGCGTAGGGAAGGGTACGGCGAGCCACAGAACGTCTACGCCTAAGTTTATGTCAATAAGCAGTGATTAATGCGATTATATTTAGCTTATTGAGAATAGAATTATTTTGTTGACATGATGCAGCCGCCCGTGATCACTGTCCGCACTTAAGTTTTATAAATAACATAAAATTTCCATCGTACTGGCACACATTTAATAAAATATCGAATAAGATAAAAATCTAAATCGAATACAAATTAATCTTTGTCATTCAATCCAGATGCTAGTTAGCAGTTTGGCAATGTTTATGTCTGCAATGAAATATTAATACCATTTGGGTAATAATTTTTCAGATAGTAATTTCAAATCATATCTGGTGCTATGAAAATAAGATATCTTCTTCATCGCTTAAGGTTCGGGCTGCACAATAAGTGGTGGTTGTTGAAATACCGATTTCGAGAACTACTGATTAAACTACAGTTCTACTGGCTTCTGTATCAAGGCAGTAAACTACTAAATATTAACCAGAAGTCGGTAATTGTATTTTCTCCTCACCAAGATGATGAAGCACTAGGTTGTGGGGGTATGATTGCACTCAAGCGAGAACAAGGAATACCGATTAAAGTTGTTTTTGTTACAGATGGAGGAGGTTCTCATCGAGGTCATACCAAGATTACCCGTTCAGAAATTGTTCAAATTCGTAGACAAGAAGCGATAGCAGCTTTGAAGATTTTAGGAGTGGAATCAACAGATGTTCACTTTCTTGATAAATCTGATGGCGCATTATACAAAATGACAGAAACTGAACAACAGCAAACCATTGAAGAAATGGCACAATTATTAAGTAGTTTTCAACCACAAGAGGTATACGTTACTCATAAACAAGATCGCAGTCGAGATCATGAAATTACTTATCAATTGGTTAAAGCTGCTATTTCTGAAGCAGAAGTGACAGTAGAACTGTGGCAATATGCTATTTGGTTGCTTTGGAAGTCTTTATTGTTTCGCAGTCTGAAGTTTGATGAATTGGTAGGCGCTCATCGGATCGCAATTCATCAAGTGCAATCTAAGAAAAAGCAGGCTATTGAAATCTATCGTTCTCAATATTTACCTATAGATGCTGAATCGAGTGCCGTACTTCCCCCTGGTTTTCTCTGGCGGTTTTTCTTACCTCATGAGATTTTTTTCAAATCAGACTCCGGTCAGGAGTAAAAAAGGTTTTAAATAAGAAGAACTCATAAGTCAGAATTCAGGAGGAATTCTGTACGAATGGGTGATGAATAATTGAGTACTTTCACATTTTTAAGCTTTTACCCTCAAATCATAAAAATATGAGTGAACAACAATTCTGTTTTTGCACTTTAGCATTAGGCAAAGTGTATCGGGGGCTGGCTAGTTTATTAGCAAAAGACCTAGAACTATATTCACCTAACACTGCTTTTATAGTTCTCACTGATGACCCTCAAGAGTTTAGCAAATATTCTCAAGTTTTGGCATTTCAGCATCAGCAGCAGGGTGTTAAGTGTTACCACGATAAAAGATTTGCTATTGCTAAGGCTTTATCTCTATTTAATTCATGTATATTCATTGATTCAGATATGCGAATCTTGGCACCTGTACCAGAATATATAGAATGGCTTTCAGAGCCAGGGATAAGTGCTAGAGCTTGTATGGATATGCCGAAAAAATTTGCCAAAGCTTTGACAAAAACTGACAAGTATTTTTCTAAAGAAATTGAAGTCATAAAAAAAGCAGCGCAATTTTTAAATTTAGATCCAGAATGTGAAAATGTTACATTTGTCCATGAATATTTGTTTTCTGTTACTAAGTCAACAGGAAAAGAAATTGAATTTTTAGAAACATGGGAAATCCTTGCCAAATATTTTGAGCTAAATGGAGTTTATGAAGGCGAAGGTAATGCCATAGGTCTGGCTGCCTATAAAGCAGGGCTGCCAGTGAGATGGAGCGAGATGTCAGGTATTTCCTTTTTCAATAACAAAATTGAATTGGTCAAAATTCAAAAGGGACAGTCAAACATGGATGAGATGTTGACATATTTTCAGGAACACGGAAAATTTGCACATCCTAAACGCTCTCTTCTGGAAAAAATTGTATTTAAAGTTAGCAAAGCCATAATGCATGTTTATAGAGCAATAAAGTACAGAGTTGTTACTTCACTGTGAGTTTTTCGGAAATAACCTCCACCTGCATTTCTTTTACTGCATTTGTTGAATTGATAAAGATAAATTGAGTCAACTGCTCTGAAAGATAAATCACTTGCATTATTAGTTTAAATAAGCACTTTATCGGTAGGCTTTTTAGATATAAAAACTACTGTATATCTGCCTGATTTTAAGCGCTTGTGCTTGTTCCCTGATAAAGCTTTTTAAAGCTATCCGTCTGATTACAATCTTCAGCCTCGTGTAACCTTAGCTACACCTGAGTATTAATTCCTTTTCTGCCTGACGCTACGCGATGGTGCTTTGCACCCGCCAGAGGCGATCGCAAAACTACATAATTCGGTAAAATTAGGTGAAGCAAATTTTGCGCTTGTTAAACAAAAGCATTAATAAACCCATGCAACTGAAACTCAGTGCATCTCAACTTCCCTTCGCCCCCATCCTGTTAATTACCCCCTTTTTCCTATGGGGGACGGCAATGGTAGCCATGAAAGGAGTAATACCCCACACCACACCGCTATTCATGGCAGGTGTACGTTTGATACCAGCTGGAGTGTTAATTTTAATAGCAGCTGCATTCATGGATAAACCCCAGCCCAAGAGTTGGGCTGCATGGCTGTGGATTGCCTTATTTGCTCTAGTAGATGGGACGCTATTTCAAGGCTTTTTGGCAGAGGGATTAGTCAGAACCAGTGCGGGATTAGGGTCTGTGATGATTGACTCGCAACCCTTAGCTGTTGCCTTGCTGTCGTTGTGGCTATTTCAGGAACATATTGGTTTTTGGGGATGGCTGGGGCTAGCCTTGGGAATGGCAGGCATTGGTTTAATTGGCTTACCTGATGAGTGGATTTTCCATTTTCTCGACTCAGGCGCAAATATCACAATTGGGAACTGGCAAGATTTGTTTGCTAGTGGCGAGTGGTTGATGCTATTGGCAGCGCTATCAATGGCTGTGGGAACAGTGTTGATTCGGTTTGTGTGCCGACATGCTGACCCAGTAACTGCTACGGGATGGCACATGATTTTGGGTGGATTGCCATTATGGGGAGTTTCATCAGTTGTCGAATCTCAGCAGTGGGAGAATCTAGGAGCATCTGATATAGTGGCTTTGGGTTATGCTACTGTATTTGGCAGTGCGATCGCCTACGGGTTATTTTTCTACTTTGCATCTAGTGGCAATCTCACCAGTCTTAGTTCCCTGACCTTCTTCACACCCATCTTTGCCTTAGTATTTGGTAATCTCTTCCTCTCAGAAGTCCTTAGTCCGTTGCAGTGGATCGGTGTTTTCCTTACTTTAATCAGCATCTATCTGATTAACCAACGTGATGCTTTAGAGGGTAAAACGACACAGTTACTGTCGGCGAAATAGCTAATATACAGCAACCAGTTTTAGAAGCATCGGCTAAAAAATTGAACCCCCTAACCTTAGCAGTCAGAGAATCGGAACCACAAATTTTACTTTAACTCGTTAAAGGGGAGATGAGGGAATAGGGGAGCAGAAGAATAAATGACAAATAACAGTTAACATTTGGTCATCTTAAAGTTATTGTGAGATAAAAGACTTCAAAAGCACGTTTAGGCTGAAACTTGCAATATGAGGCTATGCCGTTCCTCAATCTTGATATTTACCTGTTTTTCTTGCGTGGGTTTTTACCCAAATCGCGCAAGTACAGCCACACCTAACCTAGCACCTGAAATTTTAGAACTTGCACAAGCTAGTTCGACAGTTACTGCTAGTCCGGCTGTTTTGAGACCCGGTAGTCAAGGGTCAGATGTGCAGAGACTACAAACCCAATTAAAGCAGTTGGGGTACTATAGTGGCGTGGTAAATGGACAGTACAACGCCAGTACGGAAATCGCTGTAGCTAAATTCCAGAAAGCAAAGGGTTTAAAAGTAGATGGTATTACGGGTCTGGCGACTATGGGCAGACTGCAAGCAGCCTTGTTTGCCAAAAATCAGATTGTCACCTCTCCATTTGTTGTCTCTCCTGCTCCAACTTCCAAACCATCTGCAACACCCAAGCCGACTGAGAGAGGTTTTGTCTGGTGGTTAATATTTGCCATTGGAGTTCTAGGAAGTATTGGCGCACTTGTTTACCTGCTGAGGTGGTTTCGTCAAGTGAAACAAGTGCAAAAGTCCGAAATATCAAATATTAAAAGTTTGAGTGAAGCTAACAAAGACCCAATGATTCCACCCTCACCAGAGACTGTAACTAGTCCACAAACAGCTACGCCACCACTCACCACACAATTGCTGCTACCAGAAAAAACTTCCCGCCTTGCTAAACTCAATATCGTTGACGAATTAATTCAAGACTTACGCAGTTCTGACCCAACGAAGCGACACAAGGCTATTTGGGATTTAGGTCAGCACGGAGATTCGCGGGCAATTCAGCCTATGGTTGACCTGATGATTGATGCTGATTCTCAAGAAAACAGCTTAATTTTGGCAGCTTTGGCAGAAATTGGGACCCGCACACTCAAACCGATGAACCGGGCTTTAGCAATGTCAATCCAAGATGAAAGTCCAGAAGTCCGGCAAAATGCCATCCGTGACTTGACGCGCGTTTACGACACGATGGGTCAAATGAGTCAGATGTTACTCCATGCGTTAGATGACCCAGATGCCGAAGTGCAAGCAACAGCACGATATGCTTTAACTCAGATGAATCGAATGCGTGGCTTACCGGAACAACAAGGTCTACCAGAAGATTCACACGACGATTCACGAGAATAGAGCAGAAGTCATTCGATTTCGGATTTTAGATTGTTTCCTTCAATCCCTGACGCTCATAAGCATTGTGTCAGTGACTGTGCGTAGTGTCTGATATCATGTCCGCTTGATTACTTATTAAACAGACATGATATTATATGTGGTTTTGAGTTCTAGTTTGTCTACTGCACCAAGTTTAAATCCGTTGTCAGCTTAAAAATATTTCAATTGGATTTGGATATTAGTGTTTGAACCTGCAACCAAAAATGCTGCTTCGCTAAATTTGGGCGCTCTGGTGCGAATTTCTGGATTGCTGGAAAATCCAAAGCCTTCGCTTGGTATACCAAGTCCATTTCTATTGAGAGTGCCGTCATTATTTTGATCGTGGAAGACAGCAACGGCATAACTGCCCGCTTTCAAGTTTTCAAAGGTAATGATAAAGGGAGTATCAGTAATCTTGGTACACTGCTTTTGTAAGACGTGATTGCGATCGCTAGGAAATCCTTCACTGCTTGCAAATATACTGGCACACACTTGTCCTTCTTTGTTCTTCAAGCCATCAATTTCCACGGTGAGTTTGCCGTTAAAATTAGCCTTGGCACTAAATGACCATGCCAGATTTCCCAGAACTGCCAATAACAATATACTAACTCTTAATCCTTTAGCCATAAAATTGTCACAAGGTAAAATAAGTTTTGCTGAAATTAAGTTTTCACTTTGATTTAGATCACGCAGATTGATCGTGACATTATTCGGTCAATACTCGCAAGTATCCTGCCATATTTTGTCTCTAAATTTGTCTGTATACGCAATAGTCAATATTCATTATTTATCTCTGCGACACAAATTTGTATCAAAAACAACGCAGATTTCCAATATCTATCCTGAGAAAGGAGATTGTTAAGCTATTTATAGAAGAGTTATCACTTAGTTAAATCTCGTTGTCAGTGTCAATTCACAGGCGATCGCTATCTTAATTGATCAGCTGCACCAGTTGAGCAAAAATGCTCCGCATCCTAGCTTATCGTTAGACATCGCCTTGCCCATTAAGCACCAATCAGTGAGGGAAACATCTATCGAAACTCCCATACAACCTTATAGCCTGAGTTAAATAGAATCGTAGTGGGAAACTTGGCTAACAAACCTAATTTCCTTAAATAAACCGGGTTTAGAGTACCTGTAATATGGGAAACTTGGCAATATTCCCGATAAATCAGATTCAAGATGAGTAACACAATTTCGGACATCTCGGTCAAGACCATCAACGGTGAGGATAAGCAATTAAACGACTACACCCGAAAGGTACTCTTAATTGTGAATGTGGCTTCCTACTGCGGTTATACTTCTCAATACGAAGGGTTAGAAAAATTGAACCAGAAGTATGGGGAAGCAGGGTTACGTATTTTGGGGTTTCCCTGTAACGATTTTGGAGCGCAGGAACCAAGAAGCAATGAAGAGATTTCGCAATTCTGCACGAGTAAATATGGTGTTACCTTTGAACTATTCGATAAAGTTCATGCCAAAGGCTCGCAGCAGCATCCACTTTATGAGCGACTTATCAAAGCAATTAAACCAACGGGAACTAGAGCTTGGAACTTTGAAAAATTTTTAGTTAATAAACAAGGTGAAGTAATAGCTCGATTTAATAGTAGTGTCCAGCAAAATTCACCAGAAATAATTGCCATAATTGAGAAATAATTAACAAAATAGTCATTAGTGATTAGGTAAAGTTTTCTGTACTATTGACTATTGAGTGTTAGCTCTGGACTGTTAAATTTATTTACATCCAGTCCCTTAATTTAGAATTTAGTCTCGATAAGTAGTTTAATTTATTTGTGTCTAATTTGTCATGAACGTTGCAATCATTGGTTGTGGTTATGTTGGTTATAAAGTTACTCAATATTGGCAACAAAAGATGAATTTTGTTGTCAGTGTAACCACAACTTCCCCTGAGCGTGTCCCGGCACTACAATCAGTATCCCAAAGAGTTGTAGTTACCTGCGGGAATGACTTAGATAGTCTAAAATCAGTTTTGCACAATCAAGATGTTGTACTTTTGAGTGTTGGTGCAAAAAATGGGGAAGTTTATGAAGAAACTTATCTACAAACTGCTCAAACTTTAATTTCATCCTTGCAGCAGATTCCGAGTGTGAAACAATTAATATACACTGGGAGTTATGCCGTGTATGGTGACAGAAATGGTGTGTGGGTAGATGAAGAAACACCGCTTGCACCCGCTAATCAAAATGCACAGATTCTCCGAAAAACAGAGGATGTATTGCTATCAGCATCTAGTGAAAATCTCCGCGTTTGTATCTTTCGCTTAGGAGGAATTTATGGAACTGGCAGAGAACTGTTGAAAATATTTAGCAGATATTCTGGTACAACCCGTCCTGGCAATGGCGAGGATATCACAAATTGGATTCATTTGGATGATATTGTTGGTGCGATAGAATTTGCCCGTCACCGTCGTTTGCAAGGGATTTACAATCTGGTAGATGATGCACATCTCACCAGCCAAGACTTGCTAGAGCGCCTATTTGAAAAACATAATTTACCCAAAGTAAAATGGGATACTTCTATCAAGAGTACCCGCCCATATAATGCTTGGGTATCGAATGAAAAACTTAAAGAGGCTGGATACCAGTTAATTCATCCACAGATGATTTTTTAGCAAGAATTAAAAACTAGGGATTATGCAACCATCTACTGTAGCTAACACAATCAATTTGACAGCATCTCCTAGCCAGTTTTACAGTTGGCAGAATTATCGTTGTGCTTATGAAGTTCATCAACCAATTAATACA
This sequence comes from Nostoc sp., assembly GCF_036917275.1. Classification (GTDB taxonomy): domain Bacteria; phylum Cyanobacteriota; class Cyanobacteriia; order Cyanobacteriales; family Nostocaceae; genus Nostoc. The sequence continues at coordinate 4,741 of NZ_JBALDF010000019.1, read as the reverse complement.
ACACCTGAGGGTATTCCCTTACTATTAATTCATCCTATTGGCGTCGGATTGTCACGGCAATTTTGGCAGCGATTTTGTCGCGAATGGTATAATACAGGTGAGTGTAATTCAATTTACAATCCTGATTTACTAGGATGTGGTGAAAGTGATATGCCTCATGTAGCTTACACTCCTAGTGATTGGGCAGAACAGTTACAGTACTTTTTACAAACAGTTGTGCAAAAACCTGTGATTGTAGTAGTACAAGGTGCTTTATTACCAGTTGCTATCCAATTAGTCCAAAAGCAATCAAATTTAATTGCCAGACTTGTACTCTCTGGGCCTCCTACATGGGCTTTGATGACAAATAAATCACCAGAATGGCAGCAAAAACTCCTTTGGAATCTGTTAGATTCGCCTTTGGGGAGTGCTTTTTATCGCTATGCACGCACCCCAAAATTTTTACATTCTTTCTCGACTCGTCAACTCTTTGCTTCTGATAATGCTGTGGATGCAGAGTGGTTGGATACATTGTTTGCAGGTGCAGAAAATCCTGCTAGTCGCCATGCAGTGTTTTCTTTTTTAGCAGGGTTTTGGCGACAGGATTATACTAGTCATATCGCCTCTATTGGGCAACCAACATTAGCGGTTGTGGGGGAAACTGCATCGAGTATTAGTCAAGACAATAGAAAAGAAACGCCAGATGAACGCTTGGCTCACTACCTGTCCTGTTTGCCTCAAGGTCGAGGTATAAAAATAAATGGGCGTAATGTTTTACCATATGAATCAACCGCTGAATTTGTCGCAGCGATCGCTCCATTTATTAATGAAGTTTTTTAGCTGATCGATAGTTACATCATACTAGTCTTCCTATGATAGGTTATGACTGGAATTGATTACTTCAAAAAGTAAAATTATGTTCTCTGATCGCCGTGGACAACAGGTTCCCCATGTCACTTTTCATACTCGTGTGGACGACCAGTGGGTGGATGTGACAACCGATAAATTGTTTGCTGATAAGACAGTGGTTGTCTTCTCCTTACCGGGTGCTTATACTCCGACTTGTTCATCAACTCATCTCCCTGGTTACAACGAGTTGGCTGGGGTTTTCAAAAAAAATGGTGTCGATGATATTATCTGTATTTCTGTCAACGATAGCTTTGTGATGAACGAATGGGCAAAGTATCAAGAGGCAGAAAATATCACAGTAATTCCCGATGGAAATGGTGAATTTACTGAAGGCATGGGAATGCTGGTAGATAAATCAGACTTGGGGTTCGGTAAGCGATCGTGGCGCTACTCGATGCTGGTGAAAGATCGTGTAATTAATCAAATGTTTATTGAGCCAGATGAGCCAGGAGATCCCTTTAAGGTGTCCGATGCCGAAACAATGCTCAGATACATCAACCCTCAAGCAGTGAAGCCCGAAGTAGTTTCCCTGTTTGCGAAAGTGGGCTGTCCCTTCTGTGCCCGTGCTAAGGCGATGCTCAAGGAACATGACATTAACTACGAAGAAATTACCTTGGGTAAGGATATCACCACACGCTCGTTAAAAGCAGTTACAGGTGCGACAACAGTTCCCCAAGTATTTATCGATGGTAAATTAATTGGTGGTTCTGAGGCACTAGAAGCCTACTTTGCAGCGAAATAGGTTTCACTTGGTTGACACAGGTGACAGCTGTGTCAACTTTAGGTTGTTATGAGAAAAGGCGGCGATCGCCCTTGGATGGGTCAAGCGCCGCCATTCTATCGTTAAAATATTTAATTTCTTCAAATAGGTGCAATATTTCGATTTCTATTTGATATCATTAGCGCCCTTTTTTGTGGTTTACTTTTGCTGAACAATTATGCTGATATTTTACTGATTTAAATTATTGGTTTTGGAATTATCCAGCTTTTTCAAAATTCTTTTTTAATGCTAAAGTCCAAGCAGCTAGCAGAGTTAAAAAATCACGCTGTGTTAATTGTGCCAACAAAATTCAACATCTTGATATTTACTGCCCGCACTACGGTTATTATCAATATATTGAATGCCAAAATTGTCATAATCTTACTTATGAACATTTGTCGTACTGTAATGTGGAACTTCTCAAGATTTCAATAATTTGTAATCATTGAAGTCGTTGATCAGTCTTTTTAACTTAGATATGGAAAAAGTGAAAAAAGCCAATAAAGAGAGTCAGTCGCCTCTTAATTTTCTCAAAAACCTGTTGATTGCTCGTTGGCGATCGCTCTTACTCCTGTTGATAGGAGTCTATTTACCTTTGCAAGTCTTTGAAATCCTGACAGTGAAGATATGGCAGAATCAAGCTGGCTTCCCGTGGGATGTGCCTATTCTATTAGCAGTTCATTCTACAGAAAACCCACAGCTTGATGTTTTAGCAGTGACGCTAGCTATAATTGGGTTGCCTTGGACGGCGATACCGATTTTGGGTGCGATCGCACTAATATTACTACTTCAAAAACGCTGGCGATCGCTAGCTTATTTACTCACCGCCTCAGTGGGAAGCATCATCATCAACCGCACAGCGAAGGAATTGATGCATCGAGTGCGTCCACAATTGTGGCAGTCCATTGCGCCTGAGTCTAGTTTTGCATTTCCCAGTGCTCATGCCATGACGAGTGTAACTTTGGTAGCAATTTTACTATTCTTAACTTGGGCTAGCTCCTGGCGCTGGTTGTTTCTCATCTTCGGCAGTTTATATGTGATAGCTATTGCGTGGTGTCGTATCTATCTGGGGGTTCATTTTCCTAGTGACATTCTCGCAGGTTGGATGGTTACATTAGGTTGGACAATTGGCGTCAGTCTAATTATCAAACCGTATATAACTAAAGTCAAATCTCTAGATGGCGATCGCCCTGAGGATGAAACAACCTTACTTCCTGAAGAAAGTTGATAACCTTAAGCTTTTCCCCTTAACCAAAAGTATTCAAATGCACCCATAAATCAATTTGTCAAACCTGTTACGAGCCTTGTATAAGTTCATTAATTGAACCTATGCTTTGTTTAATTTGTTCTGTCATAGAAGTTCTTAATAAGTCAAGGGTTTCGGCTGAAAAATTAAGTAATCCCAAAGCATATAATAAGCTCGAAATACCAATAAATAGAGCCAAGAATCTTCCAAAAAAACCGGGATTAATTTCAATAAAACCTAATTTAGATTGCCCGATGACAGCAATCGTTATAAAAACAATTCCTGCTATTAAAAATGTGTTACTTGGAGTTAAATCTGTCATTTTTTTATGAAGATGCCTCAGTATTTTTATTGTAGCTATTATTAGTTAAAATTTCCACACAGACTAAATGTAAAAATATAAAAATTTTGCTGCCACTTACCTCACCCCAAAGAGGCTCTAGTTATTCCAGTATCTGATTTTGTCACAGAATCAATATTTAGTTATAGTCAAGGAATTGAAATAGCTAAAAAAATTCTCAAACATAAAAAATCAGCACGAATATCAATCGCCAAAATGATTTAAAAAATTTATGAACAAACCTTGTCCCCTGATGATTTAAAATCGTATAGAAATCCGCGCTTAAGTGCATACTCATTGAGTTTGACTAAGCGTGCCAGTTTTGCAATAGAAGGTGGATTGTCCATCTGTTGCAATAACAAGTCTCTGGCGTAGAGAATCCGCTCTAATGTTCCCGACTTTAGTGGCTTCTGTGTCCGACTTCCCATGTAAATTTCTGCTTCTTGCCCCAGCAGCAGTGCTAACAGTTCCAGCACCTTGCCTTCCAAGTACATCCGCCTATTTCTTTAACTGAAACAGCAGAAGTCTCACACTGAAATTGTACTCAATTCAGTGTTGTGATGAATGCGCGTGAGTGAGGAATTGACCAACAAGCGATATTGAACACAGTTCAATTAGGATCGTTGGTCGATGACGAACGAACTTTTTCTGAATTGAGAGAATCAATCCAATCTTCTACTAGCGATGTAATAGTTTTGTCTTTGTTTACAGCATAAGTTTGCAACACTACCATTCTTCTTTCGCTAATTCTTAGGCTTAATCTTTTATTTTTCATTTTGGGTGTCTTTTGGCTATCCTTTATGTTATTATAGCAATAGGTCGAAGCAAAAATAATATTATGAAAACATCTTATCAGTACCGATTGAAACCAACTAAAAAGCAAGCTGAAATTATCGATAATACGCTAGATATGTTACGTTACCAGTACAATTATCAGCTTGCTCAAAGGTTTGATTGGTATGAGCGAAACCGTTGCTCTATAGATAGATGTTCTCTTGTTGTGTGCCATATTCCAGAGTTAAAGGACAAGCCCAATCGCTTTAGCCAACAAGCAACATTAACCCAACTAAAAAAAGATAGAAATTGGTATAAAGGTATTCACTCTCAAGTATTGCAAGAAGTCCCTAAAAAGGTTGAAATAGCTTTTGACAGATGGATTAAAGGAGATAGCACGGGTAAACGTAGCGGCAAGCCTAGATTCGAAGCTAAAGGACAATACAAGACTTTCACTTATCCACAATTCAAAAAGTATCATCTTCAAAACAACAAAATCACATTATCTAAAATAGGTACAGTTAAAGTTATTGTTCATCGTCAAATACCTGATGGTTTTGATATTAAAACTGTTGCTGTAACTAAAAAAGCTGACGGCTATTATGTAATACTAAGCTTAGAAGACAAGACAGTTCCAACAATCAAGCCCGATTTTGATGCTAACAATATTGTTGGTATTGATGTAGGATTAATTGATTTTATTGTCACGTCAGACAATGAAAGGATTGCTGCA
>NZ_JBALDF010000018.1:0-69247 GCF_036917275.1 Nostoc sp. | reverse complement strand
TAGTATCGGCTGACAATGCGATAGTATCGGCTGACAATGCGATAGTATCGGCTGACAATGCGATAGTATCGGCTGACAATGCGATAGTATCGGCTGACAATGCGATAGTATCGGCTAACAATGCGATTGTATCGACTGACAATGCCATTGTATTGACTTGCTACACTTGCCTAATGAGTATGATCTGGTTGCGCCCCTGTTAAATGCCATCACCCGATCACTCTGGTAATCTTTCTTAGAGGATATTTAAAAAGTGATGATTGATGTATCAAATATTTTTTACCCCACCCTAACCCTCCCCGATATATTGGGGAGGGAACCGGATTTTCTTATTTCCCCCCTTTATAAGGGGGGATTAAGGGGGGTAATAAAAGGGTTTCAGAGATTTCAAATGGGTAGCTTATTTCCGTCAAGGTGTACTGCTAATCTCTCTAACGCCTCCCGTGCGATCGCCCCCCGATATTCATCCTTATACTCAACATATATCTCCAACGCTGTCTGCAAATGAACCCTCGCCTCTGCGTAGTTTTCTTCTGCTTCTGCAAGCATTCCTAATTGGCCGTAGGTGCCAGCTTGAGAATAGCGATCGCTAAATTCGATGTAGATAGCCAAAGCTTGTTGGTAATTGCGCCGCGCCTCCTCAAATTCTCGCAATTGTTGGGCAACAGCTCCCAACTGGTGGTAGATGCTAGCTTGAGAATAGCGATCGCCAAATTCGATGAAGATAGCTAAAGCTTGTTGGTAATTGCGCCGCACCTCCTCAAATTCACGCAAATCTTGAGCAACATATCCCAATTGGTGGTAGGTGCTAGCTTGAGAATAGCGATCGCCAAATTCAATATTAATAGCCAAAGCTTCTTGGTAATTGCGCCGCGCCTCCTCAAATTCCCGCAAATCTTGGGCAACCATTCCCAACTGGTGGTACATCTTAGCTTGGTTATAGTGATCGCTATATTCGATACAGATGGACAAAGCTTGTTGGTAATAACGCCGTGCCTCCTCAAATTCTCGTAAATCTTGGGCAACTATTCCTAACTGGTGGTATATTTTAGCTTGGTTATAGTGATCGCCATATTCGATACAGATGGCCAAAGCTTGTTGGTAATTGCGCCGCGCCTCCTCAAATTCCCGCAATTCTTGGGCAACTCTCCCCAACTCATGGTAAGTGCCAGCTTGAGAATAGCGATCACCAAATTCGATATCGATAGCCAAAGCTTGTTGGTAATTGCGCCGTGCCTCCTTAAATTCCCGCAAATCTTGGGCAACCATTCCCAACTGGTGGTAGGTGCTAGCTGAAGAATAGCGATCGCCTATTTGTTGTTCAATTTCTAGACACTGTTCATAGAAAGTTGTCGCCTGTGTAAATTGTCTCAAGTCTAGATAAGCATTGCCCAATTCAAACAAAGCAGCAATTTCGCCGCGAGGATTCTGAAGTTGTTGTGAAATACTTAAAGATTTTTGATAATAAGCGATCGCTGTATCGAATTGCCTTTGCTGCCGATAAGAATCTCCTAATGTGTTGAGGATTTCAGCATGGAATGTGGAATCTGGAAACTCTCTAGCTATTTTTTCGGCTTCTTCTAAATATTCTCTAGCTTTGATAGGTTCATTCTTACTTAGATACGCGACTCCTAGCTGATGCAAAATATTACTACAGTTGCGGAGGTTTTCTCCTGTTAGATGATGTCCAGTAGGTTTATATTCCATTAGCAAGCGGTGTAATAAATCGATCCGCTCTTGCTTTTCTGGTGGTTCTAATCTGTTTATAATTCTCTCAGTATTTTGAGCCTCATTAATCGCATAATCTTTGGTAACTTGAGGTGTTTGAAACCGAAACATCCCCGATTGCCAAGCCCAAAAATCAGGAGCAAATTTAGCTAACCGAGTCAGGGCATAATCTGGCAGAATAAACAGAATGGGATGAGGAACAGTTCTTTTATAAGCATCTCGGACAAAGTTGAGGTCTTGTAAAACTGGCGGATAGTCTCCATAAACGCCAATAGACTTTTCTAAACCTTGTACAATCAAGACTAATTTTTTGTTATCTTCTATCTCAATAGTTGGTAATATTTTGACAATTTCATCCCTGAGAAATCGCAAATTGGCATCAGAAAAATTCATATTCACAAACTGAATATCCCTACACTCAGGATTTGTCTTTAGCGCCTCAACTAAGATTTCTGCATCTGGGGGAAAATTAATTTCCACAAAACCAATGGTAAATTTTTCTGCAAAGTCTACAAAGGTAAGTAATTGAGCAAAGATTTCTTGATTAAGCGCGATAAACGCTCCTATTTCTGAGCTAAGGTTGCGCTGTGAGTGCGGATGCAAGGGCTTTCTGGAAGAATTCATTTTGCTTCACCACTGGATTGGGATAATTCCATCGTTTATCGCCGTTGTATTCCAAAACTGAAGTGTTAAACAGCATTAACTGACCGATGTCATCTTTGCTGACATTCTTGGTGATGCACACTTGGGCTAAAAACGGATAATGTTCTTCAGGAATAAACCTTTCAAAACTAAATTGCTGTTGTTTCACAGCATAGATAATATCTTCAGCAATAATTTTGGGATGTTTGCGAGTACTAGCAGTTAGGCAAGCAGTCTGTATCATCTGCATTAATTGGCGGACATGTCCTCCACTGGCTTTTGCTAAATCTAGCAATTCCTGGCGAGATGCAAATACAGCATCAATATCTACGCGCTTTTCAATCACGCTGGCAACTGCTTCTAGTCCCGTTTGATTGTAGTTTAAATGGCAGCGATCGCGTTCAAATTCATAAATATTCACCATTGGGACAATATGAGGATTACCATCAAACTGATTGAGTGGGTTTTTAGGCGAACAAAGCACAGAAATTGGAACTGTATAAATTATCGTGCAATCTAGTTCTTGTAACTGAGGCGCATAGTCAAAAAATAAATGTTCTGCGATCGTCGGTGGTACACGATCCATGTTGTCAAAAATAATCAATAAACCCTTATATTGAGGGAATTTTTTTCGGAGTTTAACGTAGGCATCTCCTAATAAAAGGTTAATATCTGCTTTCAGACGTGATAGGTCTTTTTCTAAAGTTTGGCGAATAGTAGTTTTTTGTTTATCAGAACCTTTAATTTGTGCCAGTAATTTAACCATCAATTTAGCGATAAATGGAGCTTCTGGTTTCAGAGTCGCTTCTCCCTGAATACTGACTGATTTTTCTACAGTTTCTTCGGTTTCTTTGGTAATATCCTTAAACCAAGATTCAAAGTTTTCCAGAAGTTGAGGGTCAAATTTTAAACCTAATTTACGCAACTCAAATTCTACTTGTTTGATGACGATTAAATATAAATCTGTATAACGAGCATCATTAATATCTGTTTCTTCATTAACTTCTAAATAAATTACGTGATATTGTTCTTCCCATTGCTTTTGAATACGTTTTAACTCTGTACTTTTGCCACAGCCGCGATGTCCGGTAAACAAAATTGTGCGGAAATCTGCGGGTTCTTGAAAGTCTAAAATTTTACTAACTTCTTCAATTGCTGAAGTTTTACGGACTGCTGATAAATCAACATAGTACCGCTCTATGTCTGCACCCTCTAGCGGTTCAACATTACAAACTTGAAATGCAGCTTTTAGAGTATTAGCACGCTGGTGATTCATCGGGTTTTGACTAACTTTATAAATATGACTTTCTCAATCTTAAATTTTAGGCGATCGCTGTGCAACATTACATCTGATAAAAATTTACTTTTTGAATTTAAATAAATTGTATGATTTTATACATTAAACAATGACATTCCCTAAAAAAGGCTTGTTGTTAGGATGTTCAAAATATTAAAACGTTACCGAACTGTATTGGGAGTAGTTTTGTCAAAATGGCGATCGTTTATAAACCGCGTTATTGAATATAATCTACTAAAAAAAATTCAGAATAATACTCAATTGTCAATCCTCAAAAAGAGAGAATACATATTATTGACGCTTACTTAATTCTGCTCATGGTTGTTTTTGCTCAACACACTGATTTATTTTAAACAAGCCTTCTTCTCTACATAAATTTTAACACTTAAAACTGGATGATAATTTCTGGATCATAGATACATCTGAGCAAGTACAACGGTTTGCAGAACGTCCTGAGGAGGTGATACGCAAAAAAGATGTCAGGCTAAGTTTTATTGAGTTTATCGGGCTTGAAAATCTTTTAAAAGCTATCCTGGAAGGGGAGTAATAACTATTTTAATTACAAGTAATTGGACAATATTTAGACCAAAAATTACATCTATATATAAATATCTATTTAGAGCATCAATAAACAATATAATAAATTAATTGTTGTAATTGAGGATGTGCTAGTTTTAAAATAAAACTTAGCACAGCAAGCCAATTAAAAAAATCTGCTATTAAGTGCTTTTATAGCATACAAAAATTACATGGATCAAGTAATTACTGCAATTGCAGATGCTTTATTTATAACCAGTAATTTAGGAGAAATAAAAAAAGTAAATCGTGCTGCTCAAAAATTATTTGGTTTTAGTGAAGAAGAATTAATTAATCAACCAATGTCACTGATAATTGATGATACTCAAGTATTAACACAAGCCATTTATCGACATTCTTCTTTTAAGCAAAACTCCCAGAATTTCGAGGCAGTTTGTCGAACTAAAACTAGAGAAAAACGGTTGATTGCTTTTTCTTGTTCAGTAATTCCGAAAAAAATAAAAGGATTAGAAGATATTGTCTACATTGGTCGGGATGTTACCGCTCGGCAGCACCGGGAACAGCGTACAAGTACCCAGTATGCTATCACTCGGATATTATCAGAATCCCAAAGTGTAAAGCAGGGAATTCCGCAAATTTTGCAGTCGATTTGTCAAAATTTGGGATGTGATTTAGGAGAACTTTGGACAGCAAGTCAATATATTGGCACTTCGGTACAGGGAGATAGTATTAATGCAGTATTAAGGTGTGTGGAAATTTGGTCAAGTCGAGTAATTTATGTGCGAGAGTTTAAAGCAATCACCTGGCAAACTACCTATACACCTGGTGTTGGCTTACCTGGTCGAATTTGGATCAGACGTTTGCCCTTGTGGATTCAAGATATTACAAAAGATGGAGACAAAAGGCGATCGCAACCTGCTGCTGAGACTGGATTACACGCTGCTTTTGGCTTCCCCATCTTAGACGATAGTGAAATCTTAGGAGTGATGGTTTTCTTTAGCCGAGACGTACAACCAAAAGATAAAGACCTATTGCAATTGGTGGGTTCGATTGGTAGTCAAGTCGCCCAGTTTATCAAACGCAAACAAGCAGAAGATGCACTTGTAGAAAGTGAAGAACGATATCGAGACTTATTTGAAAATGCTAATGACCTGATTCAATCGATCAATGCCTCTGGTCATTTTTTGTATGTGAATCGTGCATGGCGAGAAACTTTGGGATATAGCGAAGCTGAAATTGCGAATATGACTGTTTTCGATATTATACATCCAGAGTGTAAACAAGACTTTTTGCAAAGGTTTTATCGCTTGCTATCAGGAGAAAAGTTCAATCAAATAAAATCCGCATTCGTTACTAAAGACGGTCAAACAATCTTTTTAGAAGGTAATATTAACTGTAAATTTGTCGAAGGTCATCCAGTTGCGGTTCGCGGCATTTTTCGCAATGTCACCCAGCGATTAGCAGCAGAAGAAGCGCTGCGCCGTCACCAGGAAGAAACCGAACGTCTATTGCTGAATATTTTGCCAGCCGCAATCTCCAAACCTTTGAAACAAGAACCAGCTAACATTGCCGAAGACTTTGCTGATGTCACAGTTTTATTTGCAGATATTGTCGGCTTTACCGAAATTACTGCTTCTATGAGTGCAATTCAAGTGGTAAACTTACTCAACCAAATTTTCTCAGCTTTCGATCGCCTCACCGAGCAATATGGTTTAGAGAGAATCAAAACCATTAACGATGCTTATATGGTAGTTGGTGGCTTATCTACACGCCGTCTGGATCATGCTCAAGCGATCGCCCAAATGGCACTGCACATGCAAACTGCGATCGCTCTATTTAATACTGAGAATAACCAAAACTTCAATATCCGTATCGGCATCCATAGCGGTTCCGTAATGGCGGGAGTAATTGACCTCAACAACTTTACTTATGATCTCTGGGGAGACACGATAAATATCGCTAGCTGCATGGAATCCCAAGGTATTGTAGGTAAAATCCAGGTTACAGAAGATACTTATAAGTATTTATGTGATGAATTTTTACTTGAAAAGCGGGGTGAAATCGAAGTTAAAAGCAAAGGGAAAATGACGACCTATTTATTAATTGGAAAGAAGAGATGAGGGGCATTGGGCATTGTTGTTTTCCTTGCCCCCCTGCCTCTTCTCTACTGCCTAATGAGTATTCGGAATTAATCGACCACAGGGATAAGTCGCTGTTTGCTGTAAAGCATTTTCAGCCACTGCTGCTGGAACCTGATCTGATGGTCGGGTTTTGGCTGCTAGATAGTCTTTTTGCAGTTTATCCAAAATGGCTTCTCGCCTGTCGTACACACGCTTCAGGGGACGAGGCTGGCACTTGTTAAGAACATACGCTGTTACCAGTGGTAGAGCGATCGTGCTATCGGTATAACAAACAATTGCGTTAGGTAACTCTTCCGGGTCAATCTTACCCCAACTGACGGCTTCCGATGGGGTTGCTCCAGACAAACCGCCTGTATCTGGACGCGCATCGGTAAACTGCACAAAGTAATCGTGTCCTCGTTCTTCTAGTCCTAATACTTCGTGAAGTTGTGGTTGAGTTTGTAACAAAAAGTTTTTCGGACTACCGCCACCGAGAATTACAGCCGCACTTTTACCTCCAGATTCACGGGCATTATATGCGATCGCAGCCGTCTCATTTACGTCAATTGATGGATCTAAAACCAACTGCGAACCTTCCAAAGCTAAAGCCGCCACGTTCATGCCAATTGAGCTATCTCCTGGAGAAGACGTATATATCGGCACGCCATACTCATAAGCTGTAGCAAGCAAGCAAGAATGCTGCACACCCAACTGCTTTTCTACTTCCCGAACATACTTACCCAGTAAATAGTGAAACTCAGCAGTTCCCATCCGCTTCTGAAACGCTTCTCCTTGCAGAATCTTGCGGATGAACGCATCAGTTTCCAGCAGCACATCGTAACCAAAGATAATGTCATAAATGCGAATAGTGCCTTCCTGGCGCAGTTTCACATCATCCAAAAACGGATTACCAGCAAAGAGATCAAAACCCAAACCGTAGTGCATATCGTGGTAAAGATTTGCACCAGTGCTAATCATCCAGTCAATAAAGCCATTGCGAATTAAGGGTGCAAGCGCTGAAACCCCGAATCCGGCTGGTGTCATCGCACCAGAAAGGCTAACTCCCACTGTGACACCTTCTGTTAGCACATCACGACTCAGTAGTTGGCAGATTTCCCGCAACCGCGCTGAGTTATAAGCGGTGAAGTATTGATCAATCAAATCCACCACATTGATATCATTTGATATAGGTGTCGGTGCAATTTTTTGACCCAGCTGTTTAGACATTTTGGCACTCCCGAACAGTAAACACGCCGAATCTAATGTTATCTAGGTTTCAAGCAAAGTAACAGCAATTTAACTAGCCCATATTATCAAAAAACACTACGACGGCTGAGATTAAATCGTGTCACGGACTTCAACGCCTCCAATTGAGGCTATCTCACTGAAAAGAGTTTCCGAAAATATTAAATTTAATGGAAGATTTAATAGATCGAGAGAGGTGTACGCTAGCTAGATGAAAATGTGTTAACAGAGGACTCAACCAATGGGATATGTAATTGCTACTGCAAATATGAAAGGTGGCGTTGGTAAAACCACCCTCACCGTCAACTTAGCTACCTGTTTAGCTAAAAATCATGGCAAGCGGGTGCTTGTCCTGGATTTAGACAGCCAAATTAGTGCCACACTCAGTTTGATGTCGCCTTTAGATTTTGCCAAGCGCCGTAAACAAAGTAAGACATTTAGGTATCTGATAGACGAAATTATCAATCCAGACCCACAAGCAAAACTGACAATTCAGGATATCATTCAATCCCAGGTTTGTAATCTTCCTGGACTGGATTTATTACCAGGAGATATCGACTTGTATGATGAATTTGTTGTATCAGAAATGCTACATCAACAAGCAACTGCTTTGGGTGAACAAGACTTTGAAATGGTTTGGAATCGCTTTGAAAGAGTCTTGATTAATAACATCTTAAAACCAGTCCGTCAAGAATATGATTTTATCCTTCTCGATTGTGCACCGGGCTATAATCTATTGACTCGTAGCGCTTTAGCCGCCAGCGATTTCTACATACTTCCTGCTAAACCAGAACCCTTATCTATAGTGGGTATTCAACTGCTGGAAAGACGCATTGCCCAATTAAAAGATAGTCACGGGCATGAAACTAAGATAGATATAAAAATGCTGGGAATTGTATTTAGCATGTCCAGTGCTAACCTTCTCACAGGCAGATACTATAAACAAGTGATGCACCGCGTTGTTGAAGATTTTGGTGTAGAAAAAATTTGTAAGGTACAAATACCTGTTGATGTCAATGTTGCTAAGGCTGTTGATAGTTTTATGCCAGCTGTTTTAATTGCTCCTCAATCATCTGGTTCAAAAGCGTTCTTTCAGTTAACTCAGGAGTTGTTGCAAAAGCTATAACAAAACTAAACCGTTTGGAAATATAGCAATCCTAAATCATTCGTGAAAAACAAGATTTGCAAGTTTTATAAAAAGTTGTAAATCGGAACCTGGCGATTTTTACAAATAAAATAGGATTGCTATAATACGATTTTCGACTTGTTAAATAAGTCGAAAATGTGAACCTTTTGATTTTCCCAAATCAATTAGAGTTGCTATTTATTGTCTGCCCAAATAAAAGGTGCTAAGTAGTAATAAGTAAGTTATCCTTTTCATAAGTTCAGCAGTTCTACTGAAGCTATATGCAGGCAGATTTAGCTATTGAGTGAAAAGACCAGTAAATTTCACTAAGAAACAATGGTTACTAACAATTCCGTACACGAAGAGATAAATCAGCACTTGGGAATACGCCTACCACGGACTCTGAGTTATCTCGAAACCTGGGGCTTTGGCTTAACGGGTCATGTGGGATGGATTGGTACTGCCCCCATGATTCATGCAATGTTAGGGCCTAAAGCGATCTTAGTTTGGTTTTTTGGCACGATTATTTCCTTTTTACTTAACTTGCAGGTACAAAGTTTAGGTAGATATTGGTCAGATGTGGCTGGAGGAACACCAAACTATACCACAAGGCTATTAAAGAACTTTCCTGGCTTAGGTCGTTACGTAGCCTTAGGATACTTTTTTAGCTGGGCAGCAGCACCGGCACTGTATGCGATTATTCTCACAGAGCTAATTAAAGTCAGTTTTCAACCATTAGGTATTTCTTGCCCAGAAACTTTATTAAAAGTTGTATTTACAACGATTCCTTTTATTGTGGCATTCAGTGGCAGTCGTGCTCTAGCGCTCCTGCATTTATTTTTTGTATTACCAGCGATTTTATTACTGCTTTTGTTTTGTACTCAAGGCGTAGTATGGTTAGCCTCCTCACCTGATAATTTTAAATTTAGCCCAACTAACATAGATAGCCTAAGTTTTGAAGAATGGGCAAAGTGGTTTTTTCTGGCTAGCTATTCAATTTATGCTTGTGAAACCACTTCTTCTTTTGTTGCTGATAGCCGCCACCCATATAAAACTTTAAGATTTTTAAGCGTAGCTGCTTGGCTAATTCCTCCAGTGTTTTTAGGTGGTTCTTGGGTATTAATGCATTCGCCTCAAAATCCAAAAATAGACGATGCATTCTCAAATTTGGTAGCGGCTTCTGAGCCTTTTTGGGGTGAATATGCCCCCTTTCTAGTAACACTTCTGATTAGTATATCTTGCCTTCTAAGTTCTGCTACGGCTGTTTCCAACTCTCCTCGGATCTTATACCAACTTGCCTTAGACAAACAGCTTTCTCCCATATTTGCATTAGTTTCCCGCCAAGGTGTCCTTGGGCCTGGTATCTTAGTTACCTTTACAATCAGTTTGCTTTGTCTAAATTTGGGAAATGTACCTCAACTTGTCACAGTAGCAGGCACCTGTTATCTCATGTCCATTATGGGATTACATCTGGGATTATGGCTGTGTCGGGACAAACCGCAGGTGTTATGGCCTTGGTGGTCACTTGGTTTTTTCTTTGTAGAAGCAGTAGTTCTAATAGTGGGAGGTTTAGCTTGGAGTCGGAGAGATTTCTTAGTGGGATTATTATTACCCATTGTTCTAATCATCGCAGATGTAGGGCTACGTCGCTTAAGATTTGCGCCATTACAGCCGGAATGGTGGACACAGCGTTACGACATTAGGTCTAATAGAAACAACTCAGACTTTGTGGTACTACAGGTGATTGTCTTAGTATCATTAATTTGTATTACTACCACAAGCAGTTGGGTTATCCGCGATTTATTAGATAAACTTTCTAATAATCCTAAAAACTCTTTATTAGCTATTCTACTAGTGACACTTTCTTTTATGGGGGTAGCGATTGCTTGCTGGACAACTCTACCACAAATTGTTGCTATTGATGAAGCACGCAAACAAGCAAGAAACCTATTTATCACTACTCTCGATACCGTTCCAGATACTGTTTTAGTCTTAGATGAAAACGGTACAATTTGTCAGACAAATACCGCTGCTGAAAAATTATTTCAAACAAATGTTCAGCAGTTGCTTGGGCAAAACTTGAATCAACTCTTAATATACTATCGTGGTAAACCGGAGCAATGGTCTATTAGGAGTGAGCAAACCTTAAAAATAAACGAAGGTCTACGAGTTGTTGAATCGACTATTTCACAGCCATTTAATTCTCAGTTAAGAGAGTATATTGTTATTGTCCGTGACATTACTAAGCGGAAGTTAATCGAGGAAGAATTAGTTCAGTATCGTTATCATCTTGAACAGATGGTTATAGAACGTACCATTGAACTTATTAAAGTGAATAAACAGCTTGAAAAAGACATTATCAAGCGTCAAAAAGTACAAGAGCAATTACAGCACAATAGTCTTCATGACGGGCTAACCGGATTACCTAATCAACGATTATTTATAGAGCGAGTGCAGCAGGCAATAGAACGTACTAAACAGCGAAAAAATTATTTCTTTGCCGTACTCTTTTTAGATATAGACCGCTTTAAAGTTGTTAATGACAGCCTTGGACATCTACAGGGAAATCAACTTTTGATTGCAATTTCTCATCGGCTAAAATCAGTTCTGCGAGTTGGAGACATAATTGCCCGTTTTGGCGGAGATGAGTTCACAATCTTAATTGAGGAAATTGAAGATATCAGCACTGCCGTACAGGTAGCCGAGCGAATTAAAAAGGTGCTAGCCTCGCCATTTAAATTAAATGAGCATAGGGTGTTTACTAATGCTAGTATCGGCATCGCTTTAAGTAAAATAGATTATGAGCAAGCAGCGCAGATTCTACGCGATGCCGATGTGGCAATGTACTGTGCCAAATCACTTGGTAAGGCACGCTATGAGGTATTTGACCAAAAAATGCACGAGGGTGCATCTTCGCTGTTGAAGTTAGAAACTGCTCTGCGAAGTGCGCTGCTCAAGCCAAAAGAATTTAGCCTTAATTACCAGCCAATTATTTCACTGACAACTGGCAAAATTATTGGATTTGAGGCACTGATACGTTGGCATCATCCAGAACGAGGACTTATTTCCCCTGAAGATTTTATTCCCCTGGCCGAAGAAACTGGAATGATTATTAGTATCGGGCAATGGGTGCTTTATGAAGCGTGCCACCAAATGCACATATGGCATAAACAATTTCCTACCTCACTACCCCTGACAATTAGTGTAAATTTTTCTGCTAAACAAATCACGCAACCTGATGTGTTTAAAGAAGTTAAACATATTTTGCAGGAAACTGGACTAAAGCCATCCAGTTTGAAATTGGAGATTACTGAAACCTTGTTGGTGGATAATTTTGAATTAGCTACCACTGTGTTTTCCCAGTTAACAGCGCTGAATGTCGAGTTGCACATGGATGATTTTGGTACTGGCTTTTCATCCTTGAGTTATCTGCACCGTCTACCAATCAAAACCCTTAAAATTGACCGTTCTTTCATCACTAATATAGGTAGTCGAGGAGAAAATTTAGAAATTGTTCGAGCTATTGTGACATTAGCTCATAATTTAAATATGTCTGTAACAGCAGAAGGGATAGAAACTGTAGAGCAATTAGCACAGTTAAAGGCTTTACAATGTGATTATGGGCAAGGGTATTTTTTCTTACCACCTGTAGAATGTGCAGAAGTAGAAATATTACTTGCTACCAATTTGTGCTACAAAAACTTTTTAAAGACCTGAAATTCTTGGGTTCAAATTCTGTTTAAAGGATGTTTGAAAAGTATTGTTGTTAATCACCTCCTAAACCTAACCCCCCTAGCAAGCCTTCCCTATGTTAGCGTTTACGAACGCAAAAGCATTTCTAAGAGTTACAGCACGAAGTGCAGGAATCGAGGTTTCAAAGCCTTTCAGGAGTGGGGGAGATGAATAGAAGCGGGGTTTATAGGATACTTTACAACTTTTTAAACATCCTTTTAGAAAAATACCTCGTATAATTAGACGATTAATTTCACTTGATAATCTATATTAGACCTCTTGCAAAAGTCAAAAAATCAGGAATGTCATTTTGAGCTTAACCCAGTGGAGAGAAGAATATTACAAGATGTTTAGCTCCGCTCAATATGACAATTTAAGCATTTATGCAAGAGGTCTATTAATGTAGTACTGGCTGTAGCTGGAAATGTTCTGCGTTATTAAGTAACCCTTCTTCTAATAAAAGCTCATTAATAAAAATATCGATTTTATCCCGATCAATATTCTGCATAACTATCATGTGCGCCCAATTTTCAAAAACTGCTAACTGCCACTTTTTAATTAACCTTTGAGAAGGTTTTTGAAACACTACAGTATTGGAAAAATTATTTAACATGCATGGATATTCTCTGATTTGAAGTTGTTGGAAAAGATATTGGGCATTATGAATACAGGTCTTTGCTTCTCTAGCTAATCCATCACAACCTCTTGTTTGCACTGCATACCAGAGAATCAGGGGAGTATGGCCGTTTCTAGAACCCAGAATTGTTGTATCAGTTGAACCAATATATTCAATTATTGTTTCAACTTTTTCTACCCATTTCTTCTTAGTTAAGACTACACCACAAGGTAATGGAGAACCAATGAATTTAGCAGAAATAGCTATACTATCTATGGGTTTTTGAAAGTTAATTTGCGGAGCGCCATCTAAAAACGGTAATATTAATCCTGAGAGTGCAGCATCACAATGAATGTAATAATCTTTAATCTGATTGCGCTCTAAAATTTCTAGAACTTTGTCTAAGTTATCAATCGCACCCTTGACAGTAGTCCCAATATTTAAATTTATGAGCGCTGGATAATTGCGATTCTCGCTAATTAGTTGCTCAAAATGTTTATAATTCATCTCTCCATTAATTTGTGAATTGACAATATTATGTTGGATGCGGAATAATTTGGCTGCTTTGGAAATTGAGTAATGCGAGTCTTGTGACGAGTAAAGAATCCCATTAGGGTAAATTTCTCTTGCTAAAAACATTCCATATAAATTACCTTCAGTTCCGCCAGCAGTAACATAACCCCAAAACTGACTTTCTGGAATCTTATAGAGTTCAGCAAAAAAAGATAATACTTCTTGTTCAAACTTACGAGAATGGAGACCAAAATCTGGCTCGACATATGGATCTCCAGCATTATTTAACAGGAAATTGAAAAATTTTGCGATCGCACTGTAATCACAACTTAAATTATATGGGTAGCCTGCATGAAACTGCGATCGCTGTTCTATTTGCAACAAAAAATCTGCCAACTCTTTAGCAATTCTATCTGACATATCTCTGTATCTCCTATTTGAGTTAATTCACGTTTGAGTCGAAGTTCTAGCCGTTAATATAATGTCTTTATAATTTCTCAACCTCAGTATTAATTAAGTTTTTTCATTAAAAATAAATTAAGTGGTAATACGTATATATTATTCAGTGAAAATACTCATACGATTTGTCTGCTTGTGTTATATCATTCAAAGGCACGATTACCAAGCTAAATCTCAGATTTAGCCATAATGTCAATTTCAATCAAACTCTTAAAGGGTTAGTTTGACATTTAAATATGAACAAAATTACTTTTTGAGATTGCAAATTAGCGAATCTTCTGCTGAAAAGCAAACCACATCTAGTTTGCATATCTAACTAAAATGTCAATAACTATTGTTTGTGGCGTGGGTAGCGTTCGACTGACTTATACTAAGCGTTGCGTTGCACTGAGCGGCTGGTGAGCGCAGTCGAACTATACCGAAGTGTCGAAGTAGCGCTCACGCAGAAGTCTTGACTATCCTAATTATGCAAGTTAAATGTATAACAGCTTACTCATAAAATTTATGATGTTTAAATTTTGGATAATGGAATTGTTGGCGGAGCCTTTCGTAGAGAAGACTCTTGCGTTTTATTATTTAATGCAGGTTTTCAGCCCCCGAATTTAAACACGAGAATAAATCTAAAATCATATGAGATGGTAGTGGATTTACGCGCCCGCTTTACTAGAAATCGTGGCTATAAAAACGAAGTCCGCATATCGCGCTTGTTAGCGCACCACGCGGACTTCATCAGCTAAAAGTGCATTTAGATTTTTGCTTTTAGAACTCTCCGGCTAAAGCTGCAACACACCGTTCACAAATTAGGGGATGTTCTGCTGATTCTCCCACATGAATAGAGTAGTTCCAGCAGCGATCGCATTTTTGCCCATCTGCTTTGTAAACCTGAAAATATATGTCAGCATCATCTCCTTCCTGAGAAATTGGTTCAGATGGCACTTCTACTTGAGAAGCTAAAAATAGATAACGTAACTCATCTACACCATTACTTTTTTCAACTGAACCGTGAGTATTGGGATTTAGAGCTTGTAAACGTTGACGCAATCCCTCATCAAAAACATGCACCACAATTTTCGCTTCTAAAGACGATCCGATTGTCTTTTGCAATCGATATATTTCTAGAATTTTGTTGAGCTGATCACGAATTTTCCGTAATTCTGTCCAAGATTCCCCTAATTCCGGATTACGCCATTTTTCCTCTACCTGCACCCAACCGGCTTCAAACACCGATTTGTAAGGTGTTTTGTAGGGGAGATATTGCCAGATATCTTCGGCGGTGTGGCATAATACTGGAGCGATCGCTCGTGCTAAATTATCTATTGCGATCTTCAGCACTGTTTGACAACTGCGACGGCGGAAAGCATCGGTTGCACTGATGTACAGTCTATCTTTGGCAATATCTAAATAAAAGTTGGATAAATCCACCACGCAGAAATTCTGCACTGTTTGGAAAAAGCGGAAGAATTGGAAACTCTCAAAAGCAACGGTTACTTCCTCAAACACCTCGGTGATGCGGTGCAGCATATAACGGTCAAGTTCTGGCAATTCCTCGAAGGGGACTGCATCTTTTTCCGGGTCAAAATCATGCAAGCTACCCAACAAAAACCGCGCTGTATTGCGAATTTTGCCTCTGACATCATTCAGTTGCTTGATAATGTTTTTACCAATGCGGACATCACCAGAGTAGTCTACCGATGATACCCACAATCTCAATACATCTACACCGTAAGGCGGTTCTACTTTTTGATTTTTCCCGCCTTCAATGATTGTATTTGGGTCAACCACATTTCCTTCTGACTTACTCATCTTCCGCCCTTGTTCGTCCAAAGCAAAGCCGTGAGTTAGCACAGTTTTGTAAGGCGCAATCTCATTTACCGCTACACTGGTGAGCAAGCTTGACTGGAACCAACCGCGATGTTGGTCGGAACCTTCCAAATACATATCAGCGGGATAGCGTAAATCTGGACGCTGGTTGAGGACAGCTGCCCAAGATGAGCCAGAATCAAACCATACATCCATTGTGTCTGTACCTTTGCGGTAAGACTTGCCATTTTGGCGATAGGATTGGGGTAATAACTCCTCAACCGATAATTCCCACCAAGCATCAGAACCTTTTTCAGCGATGATTCCTTGGATGTGGTTGATAATTTCTTCATTCAGTAGTGGTTCTCCCGTGGCTTCATCATAGAAAACGGGAATTGGTACACCCCAACTTCGCTGACGAGAGATACACCAATCGGGACGTTCCGCCACCATTGGCGTGATCCGATTTTCACCTTGGGCTGGAATCCATTTTACAGTGGCGATCGCTTTTAGCGCTTCTTCTCTAAATCCTTCGACGGAAGCAAACCATTGTTCAGTCGCACGGAAAATCGTCGGCTTCTTCGTCCGCCAATCATAGGGATATTTGTGAGGGTATGGTTCTTCCTTCAACAAGGAACCAGCCACCGTTAAGGCATCAATTACCGCCTGATTACCATCACCCAGCACATTTAACCCCGCAAATTGTCCCGCTTCTTCGGTAAAATTGCCATTGTCATCCACTGGTGCAAGGATGGGCAAACCGTAACGCTGACCAACAATGTAGTCTTCTTGACCATGACCGGGTGCAGTATGTACCAACCCAGTACCTGATTCAGTAGTAATGTAATCACCGCCGACAACAATTGGACTTTCACGGTCATATAAGGGATGACGGTAAGTAGTATGTTCTAAATCACTCCCTTTAAATGTGGCTTTTAGAGTTAACTCAACACCCAACGTCGAAGATAAACGTTCCACTAAATCAGCTGCAACGATGAGGTATTTGAAATTACTTTGCGCTTTTGCCTCTGAGTGGGATTCCACCACTGCATAGTTCAAATCTGCATTTACCGCCACAGCCAAATTCGCCGGAATTGTCCAAGGTGTAGTCGTCCAGATAGCTACACCCAAATCTGACAAATATTCCGCCAACAGTGGTTTTACAGCTTCCGCCAAACTTGTAACTGGAAAAGCTGCATAGATACTGCGGGAAACGTGACCTTCTGGATATTCCAACTCAGCTTCAGCCAAAGCGGTTTTAGAACTCGGACTCCAGTGAACCGGCTTCAAACCGCGATAGATGTAGCCTTTTAAGAACATCTGACCAAACACGCCAATTTGAGCCGCTTCATATTCCGGCTTCAGAGTTAGATAAGGGTTATCCCAATCTCCCCAAATACCGTAGCGTTTAAAATTTTGACGCTGGTCATTTATGGTAACTAAAGCAAATTCTTTCGCTTTTAAGCGCAGTTGTAAAGCCGTTAAATTTTGCCGTTCTGCTGATTTCATATTCTGCAAAACTTTCAATTCAATTGGCAATCCGTGACAATCCCAACCAGGGACGTAGCGAACTTTACGCCCTTGTAACATTTGGTAGCGATTAATAATATCTTTGAGAATTTTATTTAAGGCATGACCGATATGGAGTGAGCCATTAGCGTAGGGAGGCCCATCGTGCAGTATAAATAATTCGCCGGGGTTATTTTTGGAAAGGCGATCGTAAATTTTATTTTCTTCCCAAAATTTTTGGATTTCAGGCTCACGCTTGATGGCGTTTGCCCGCATCTCAAAGTTAGTCTTGGGTAGATTTACAGTATCTTTGTAACTTCCTGATTCGGTCACAGTCTCATGCCTAGAATTAGGTGTGTAGGTTTTATCAATTATAGAAGATAGCCTGAAAACCAAAATTTGCTTTTTGAGAGCGAGTTTGATAAACCTCTCCCTACCTTGAATTTTCGTTAATAAAGTTGCAAATAAAAGATAGGATTCCACAAGGGCGTAGCCCGTCGTAGACATTGCTACTATAAAATTCAGATGGATTAAGTGTCAGTTGGGTTTCCTTACGTTAACCCAAGTGACACTTAATGCACAAATTTAGGCTTGACACGGTACTATATTTATGGTCTAAGTGCATTATTGCAGCAAAGGAGTTGTGCTGTGACCGTTAGTTAACGCATTCACAATTTCAGCTTGAGCAGGTTGACTGGCAAGAACCGCTACAATTGGAGCAGCTTTTGAACTATATTGTTTATTTCTTTTTCCATTAGAGCCGCCAGCTTTGGAATACTGTATACTGTTTCTGCCGTAGATAGTTGCAACTCCACTTAGCATTCGTTCAGACATTTCGGAGAGAGCTTTATCCATCTGGGTTACTGTCTTACGCGATTCTTCAAGATTGGACACAAGTGTATTATGAGCTTCTAACGTCGCACGGGTAGCGTTTACAAGGTGGTTGTAGGCTTCAATGGTTAATCCATGTCCTAAATCTAGATTTTCATCAATGGATTTAAGCAAGGCGAGACGAAGTTGGGCTTTGTCAACAGCAGCAGAACCACGAGTTCTTAAAGACATGAGATATCCTCTTCTTAATAATTCCTTTTTCAACATAGTGGAGTATCCTTTTGCCTGAGATGGGTAGTTTTGTGGATTTATTTCATTAAAAGTTCAACGATATAATTACGAGTTTGTCTGTATTTTTACTCATTTTTCATATCGATTTGTTGTTTGAGAATAAGTGCAATCAGCAAATGCGAACCCCGAATCAACAAATGCGAACCCCGAATCAGCAAATGCGAACCCCGAATCAGCAAATGCGAACCCCGAATCAGCAAATGCGAACCCCGAATCAGCAAATGCGAACCCCGAATCAGCAAATGCGAACCCCGAATCAACAAATGCGAACCCCGAATCAGCAAATGCGATCGCCGAATCAACAATTGCGAACCCCGAATCAACAAATGCGAACCCCGAAATAACATAGAAAGGGGAAACTAGAACATCTAATTCCCTCGTCTTTATAAGCTACGGTGTACACACAAGTCGAATTACCCCCCTTAATCCCCCCTTGTAAAGGGGGGAAACAAGAGATTCTAGTTCCCTCCCCTTTATAAGGGGAGGGTTAGGGTGGGGTAACTTCCCTCAACCTACAAATAACTTCGCTAATCTGATCCACCACACCATCAATATCTTGATAAACTTCTTGATTCGTAAATCTTAAAATCCTCGTACCTTTTGATTCCAAAAATGCTTGGCGATCGCGGTCATACTCTGGAACTCCATCTTGATAGTGACTATCACCATCAATTTCTATAGCAAGTCTCAATTCCGAAGAATAAAAATCCACTACAAATCTGTCAATACTGTATTGTCTGCGAAATTTACAGCTTTCAATTTGCTGATTTCTAAGTTTTGCCCAAACTATTTTTTCAGATGGGGGCATATTGTTTCTGAGAGTTTGCCGTTTTTGCTTTTCTGAGGTTTGGTTATACAGTTTTGTCATCAGCATTTTCATATTCCTGGACTGTGCTTATTATTCCCAGGATTACCCCCCTTAATCCCCCCTTATAAAGGGGGGAAACAAGAAATCTATCTAGTTCCCTCCCCTTTATAAGGGGAGGGTTAGGGTGGGGTAATTCGACAGGATTACCCCCCTTAATCCCCCCTTATAAAGGGGGGAAACAAGATTTCCGGTTCCCTCCCCTTTACAAGGGGAGGGTTAGGGTGGGGTAATTCGAGGACTGGTAGTGATTCGATAACTTGTCTATACACCGTAACTCCGACTCAAAAAGGGACGGTTTTGCCTAATAAAATCAGGAGAGGTTTTTAGACGATTAAGGGACTAATCAGAAATTTTGCGGAGATTAAGAGTTAAGTAACAGAAAGTAGTATACTTTTCTGGGTTATCGTATTGCTTATCCAAAGGTTTCGTTTAAAAACAAATAATTTTGGGGTTGCTCTAATGCTAAGTCCTGTGGTAACAGTCAGTATCTTTCAAAAACAATCCGACCCGAAAGTATTTTCAGCAGGTCAAGTCATTTTTGAAGAAGGACAGTCTGGAGATGAAATGTACGGAATTCTGGAAGGAGAGGTAGATATATTAGTCAATGGCAAAGTTGTAGAAACCATTGAGACGGGCGAAGTTTTTGGTATCGGGGTACTTATAGGAGTCCAAAATAGAACTTACACAGCTATTGCCAAGGTGGATAGCAAACTAGGTTTCCTTGATGAGAACGGGTTTCTCTTCGCCGTTCAGGAAACACCCATGTTTGCTCTAAAGGTGATGAAAAGTTACTCAGACCGTTTAAGTCGCTTGCAGCATCTGCTTTAAAGCACCTCAGCTAGCAGAAATTCTAAAACTAATTTAAATAAAGTCAAAGGTGCAAGATTTACTGGAGGTAGCAATGGCGCGTAAACGGTTGATTATCGAGATGGGGATGGGAATAGACCAGCATGGACAAGAACCAACAGTAGCAGCATCTAGGGCGGTAAGGAATGCGATCGCTCACAATGCTTTACCTGGTGTTTGGGAAGTTGCTGGTTTAAGTCACCCCAATGAAATGATTATAGAAGTTCAGGTAGCAGTACCATATCCAGAACAAGTTAGAGAAGAAGAGGTACTAGCTGTCCTACCATTTGGTCGCAAAAGTCTTACCGTAGAATCTGGGGGGATGATAGTTCAAGGGCGGGCGATTCCCGAACTCAACGATAAAAATGACGAAATGTTGATTGCGATCGCTGCTGTTACAGTTCTGATCGAGAATGAGTAGCCGATCGCAGGCGTTATGCTCACAAGTGTACTCAAGCCTGCCAATCGCTTGTAGTCAAGGTTTGGGGCAGCTGCAATCTAGTATTATGAATTAGTACAAGTAGGTGTGCCTGAGTTTTGCCTCTACACACAATCCATAATTCTTGGAAACAGGGAGCAGAATAGAGCGTGATTAAACCAGAGGTAGTATCTTACGGATCTTGGCGATCGCCCATCACAACAGACTTAATTACCGCACGGACAATTGGGTTGGGACAAATTGCTCTCGATGGCGAAGATATTTACTGGAGCGAGCTGCGACCGTCAGAGCAAGGTAGAAATGTCGTAGTCCGCCGGGGTGCAAATGGTGAAATTACTGATATCACACCTACTCCCTTCAACGTGCGTACCCGTGTGCATGAATATGGTGGCAGTTCTTTTCTTGTGGTAGATGGCACTGTTTACTTTTCTAACTTTATTGACCAACGCCTATATCGTCAGGATACCGATACACAGCCGCAAGCCATCACCCCGTCAGCAGCCACACGCTATGCAGATGGTATTTTTGACCGCCAACACAACCGAATTATTTGCGTGTCCGAAGATCACACTGATGCTGCAAATGAGGCGATCAATACTCTAGTCAGCGTGGAACTAGACGGACACAAAATCCAAGTATTAGTATCTGGAAATGACTTTTATGCTTCGCCTCGCCTTAGTCCCGATGGTTTACGATTAGCTTGGCTGACTTGGAACCATCCTAATATGCCTTGGGATAGTACTGAACTATGGGTTGGGGAATTAAAAGCAGATGGTAGTTTAGGAAATACTCAAAAAATTGCTGGCGATTTAGATGAATCTATCTTTCAGCCAGAGTGGTCGCCGGATGGCAAATTGTACTTTGTTTCTGACCGTACAGGTTGGTGGAATATATATCGTTGGCAAGATGAAAATGTAGAAGCGCTAACTCAAATCAAAGCGGAGTTTGGTCAGCCGCAATGGAATTTTGGGATGTCCACTTACGCTTTTGAGTCTGCTAACCGGATTATTTGTACTTATACCCAGCAAGGTATTTGGTATTTAGCTAGCCTTGACACAGTAACCGCTCAACTAGAACTAATAAATACGCCCTACACAGCTATTAGTTCTCTCCACGCCACCTCTAACCAGGTGGTTTTTCGCGGAAGTTCTCCAACTGAGTTGGCAGCTATTATCCGTCTAGATTTGACAACCAAAAAGCTAGAAGTACTACGGCGTTCCAGTGATGTAACTATTGATGCTGGTTATCTTTCTCTCCCTGAAGCCATTGAATACGAAACAGCTGATGGTAAAACAGCACACGCCCTTTTCTACTCACCTCAAAACCTAGATTATACTGCTCCTGCGGGCGAAAAACCGCCTTTGATTGTCAACAGCCACGGTGGCCCCACCGCAGCAACTTCTAGTAGCCTCAGTTTTGGCGTTCAGTATTGGACTAGCCGAGGTATAGCGGTTCTGGATGTAAATTATGGTGGTAGTACAGGTTACGGGCGGGAGTATCGGCAACGACTTGATGGACAGTGGGGAATTGTAGATGTAGATGATTGTGTTTTTGGTGCGCGTTACTTGGTGGAACGGGGAGATGTAGACGGCGATCGCCTGGCAATTTCTGGTGGTAGTGCAGGTGGTTACACAACGCTTTGTGCCTTGACTTTCCGAGATACTTTTAAAGCAGGAGCCAGCTATTATGGTGTCAGCGACTTAGAAGCTTTAGTCCGGGATACACATAAATTTGAATCGCGCTACTTGGATCGCCTGGTTGGCGCTTACCCACAACAGCGTCAGATTTATCAAGAGCGATCGCCAATTAACTTTAGCGATCGTCTAGCCTGTCCAGTGATTTTTTTCCAAGGATTAGAGGATCGAGTGGTTCCGCCCAACCAAACTGAAGCAATGGTTGCAGCCCTGCGAACTAAAGGTGTACCTGTGGCTTATCTTCCTTTTGAGGCTGAAGAACATGGCTTTCGTAAAGCCCCAAACATCAAACGTTCTTTGTCAGCAGAACTCTACTTTTACTCACGAATTTTCGACTTTGAAACTGCTGAATCAATCGAACCTGTAGTCATTGAAAACTTTTAGCTACCTAGCCGTGATCATCAGCGAAAGTGACATCTTGACCGCGCAATAAAAGTGCGAAATAATGGCTCTCGAAAGTATTGCTATCCTTTGATTGTGGCTACCAAAGTAAGAAAGTTCAGCAAGAAATTTCTTACTTTAGACGTTCTCTAAGGAACGTGGATTAAATAAATTAGCTTTGATACCAATTCTCCGTGAGCTTGCACTTAATGATTACTCCTTCTGCCTTGGCGCACTTGGCGGTTCGTTTAATAATTAAGTGCATCTTATCGAACTGCCAAGACGCCAAGAACGCCAAGAATCGTAGAGTGTGCGTAAGTCTTATATTAATGGAGTTCGCTATACTGATTGCTAGAACATGGAGCAGTTGAAGGCGGCCATTACCACTGCAAGTCATTAATTTCTTCATAAACCGATAAACATTTAGGAGGAACAAAAACATGGTTGCTCAAGTGAACCTTGGCGGTAGTTTCACGCTCGCAGGTACTTCTGTAACTCTGAAGCGGATAGGCTATGGCGCGATGCAGCTTGCTGGATCAGGTGTTTGGGGACCGCCGCGTGACGTGGATGCTGCCGTTGCCGTTCTGCGCGAAGCGATCGCACTCGGAATTGATCACATCGACACCAGCGACTTCTACGGTCCGCACATCACCAACCAAATCATTCGACAAGCACTGCATCCTTATCCCGAAAATCTGACGATTGTCACCAAGGTGGGCGCAGTGCGCGGCGCGGACGCATCGTGGAATCCAGCGCAGAGTCCGACCGAGCTTCGCCAAGCGGTACACGACAACCTGAGCAACCTGGGCGTTGACGTGATCGATGTCGTCAACCTGCGCCGATGGGGGGACAAACCGAACGAGGGGTCGATCGCAGAGCAATTCACTGTACTCGCAGAGATGCAGCAGCAGGGATTGATCCGGCACCTGGGACTTAGCAATGTGACGGCGGCGCAGGTCGAGGAAGCGCGGGCGATCGCGCCGGTGGTCTGTGTGCAGAACCAGTACAACCTCGCCCACCGCGACGACGAGGCGCTAGTAGGCGATCTGGCGCTTAAGGGCATCGCCTACGTGCCGTTCTTTCCGCTCGGCGGCTTCAACCCGCTTCAGTCTTCGACGCTGGACACGGTGGTGGCGTCGGTCAAAGCCACTAAGATGCAGATTGCGCTGGCGTGGCTGTTGCAGCGCTCGCCGAACATCTTGCTGATTCCGGGAACCTCATCGGTTGAGCATCTGCATGAGAATCTCAAAGCCGCAGATTTGCAACTTCCACCGCAAATAATTGCCGAGTTGGACGCGATCGGCGGCGCTTAACTATGCCGATCGGACTCGTCTACGGTGCGGCCAGCACCAAAAACTTTGAGATGCTACGCGGTTACGGCGCATAAAATCAAAGAAATCTGGAGAAAATTATGTCATTAGAAACAGAGACACTACAGGCTACACCACCAACTTCTACCTTTGAGACACCTGAAAAGAAGCAAGAATTTAACTGGAGGCAATGCTGGTATCCCGTTAGCTTTGTACAAGACTTGCCAGCCAACCGCCCTTATAGCTTTTCCTTGTACGATGAACCCTTCGTTTTGTTCAAAGACCAAAATGGACAACTTATCTGTTTAACAGATCGTTGTCCCCACCGTGCAGCTAGACTTTCTGATGGACAAATTATTGACGGCAAAATAGAGTGCTTATATCACGGTTGGCAGTTTGGCAGTGATGGTCAATGTCTGCACATTCCCCAATTACCAACAGATGCCAAAATTCCGGTAAATGCTTGCGTATCATCCTTTAAAGTCTTGGAACGTCAAGGGATCATTTGGATGTGGGCAGGGGAAGCCGAAACAGCTATTGATGAGCTAATTCCATCTCTACCAGATTGGGAAAAGCCGGATTGCTTCAGCTTAGACTATGTACGTGATCTACCTTACGACCAAAGCTATTTTATTGAAAACGTTATTGACCCGGCTCATATTCCAATCAGCCATGATCGCATCATGGGAAGTCGAAAAGATGCCCAACCGTTGGAACTAGAAGTCATTGACAGCAACATTCAGGGAATAAAGGGAAGGTGGCGGCAAACACAGACTGCCAATCTGCCTTGGATGTCATTAGATTTCATTGCTCCTAATTTGATTCTCTACAACTCTCGTAATGAACAGCAAGGTAAGTTTGGGGGCGTAGCCTTGTATTCAATTCCATTAAGTAAAGATAGATGTCGGATTCTTGTTAGAAATTATGGTAACTTTTTTAGCCAAAAAATCAAGCTAATGCCTCCCTGGTTAGAACACATTTTGATCCGAAACAAAATTTTAGAAGGTGATTTGCAATTAGTCGTTGAACAAAAGGCCCAAATTGAGCGTTTGGGACAAAATCTCAAAGAAGTATATTTACCACTGAAAACATCTGATCCTCTAGTGGTTGAGTATCGCAAGTGGCTAGATAAATTTGGATCATCTTTGCCGTTTTATCAAGGTTATTCCACTTCAAAAAATCTTGGTAGTAGCGAGTCTGATCAAAAGTTGATCACGTTAGACCGATTCTCACAACATACACTTATTTGTCATTCCTGTAATCAAGCTTATCAAGTGACAAATAGGGTTAAACAAAGTTGTATAGGAGTAGCGATCGCTCTAGCGGCTTTAGCAATACTTGCAGATGATTCTAGAATCAGAATAGCTGCATTATCGCTTTCTATAGCAGCAGTTGTCATGTCCGCTATGGCTCAAAGACTCAAAACTCACTTTGAGCGTTCCTACACTCGTCACTAAAATAACAATTAGGGACTGGGGACTGGAATCGAAATTCTTCCCTTCCCAACACTTAATCCCTAAACTATCATCTTAGTCATAATCAAGTTAGCCGCTCTGCGCTAAAGTAAAAATATTGGGATAAAAATCTCTGGCAGTAAGTTCAATACACCACTAATCTTTACCACTGCGGCGATCATGTCTCAAGAGTATAACGAATCACTCCAAATTCAGGAGATTACCAAACTAAAACCGAAACACTTTGCTGATTTAGTCAGATCAGCACAATTGGTTTTCGACCCCACAGCGGGAGTTTCGGGAAAAAGTATCACAGTTGACTGGGAACAATTCGGAATTCCCCATGATGTAGCAGACAATCTCAAATTACTTGGTCAGCAGTACCAATATGCATCTCCTCACATTCCTGTTGAAGTCATTTGGAGTAAATTAACTCCAGAAACTCGTATTTGGTTCGTTGAAAATAAAGATAGGTTGTGGCAGCTTGAAGAAGCTTTCCCAGCCCTTGACGAAGATTAAACGGCTAAACCATTGAAAGGAATACAAATTATTTGTAGGGGCACAATTGCAATTGTGCCCCTATCTTCTCTCTATAGGCATTTTTGTTTGAATGGAAGACGCGGTAAATTTAGACTTAGAACACTAATTCAGTAATCTTGGAAGAACCTCTCCCCCAACCGTTGTAGAGTTGGGGGCTGGGGGTTAGGTTAAATCGATGCTCTAGTTATTTTGAGCGATCGCATTAGCTTCAGTACATAAGTTAAATTAATAAAAAAGCTTGTATCGATGAATCAAAGTGTAAGTGTTGCTCCCAGCTTGGAAGAACACACTCATGAAAATCCTGTTGTTACCAAACAACAGCTATTAGCAAAGCAACTAATTGTCCTTGTCTTGGAAATACTTCTGGCATTACCTTTGGGTTTACTGCTGGCAAAGTTTCAAATTGGCAGAATTGCCTGGATATTTGGCGGGATTGCCTCTGGTACAGTGGTTCTTCAAGGGTGTCGAATTTTTTATCAATATTCTCCCCAACCTAACCGCACTGCTAGAAAAGTGGGAATGGCACTTGTAGGCTTAACTGTCGGCGCTTCTAGTGCCCACGGTAATCTAGCTAGTGTTGTTTCTGATATTCCGATATTTATTTTTCTTACCTTGTTTCTGCTGCTGAGTGGAAGCTGTATTGGTTATATTTACTCCCGCCTCAGCAAAACCAACTTAATGACAGCAATGCTGGCTACAGTTCCTGGCGGTGTCGGAGTTATGGCAGCGATCGCCGCCGATTACAATAAAAATGTTACCTTGGTTGCCTTAGTTCAAGCGATTCGCGTCACCTCAGTAGTTGTTCTAATTCCCTTCATCGCTAAGACATCAGCTAGTAATTATTATCCGCAAACACTCCCAAGCAACGCTGCTTGGCTCAATTTTGATCCATCTCAACTAGGATTACTTTTGTTAGTACTGCTAATCACTGGATTAGTAGTTTATCCCGCTATATTATTTAAAATTCCTGCTGGCGATTTTTTTGGTGCATTGTTAATTGGTATCGGGTTTAATCCTTTGCTACATTGGCTGCCTTTCGTGGGTGATATTAGCTTTAGTCCGCCGCCTTTAATTAACTTATTGGGTCAAATGCTCCTGGGAATTACTATTGGTGAGTATTGGGGAGACAAACCCAACTTTAAGAAGCAGACTGTCGCTTATGCCTTGATGTCTGTGGGCATGACCCTTGTAGCCGGAGCGATCGCTGCTATACTTGCAATGCAATTAACCTCTTGGGACTGGCTAACTTGTCTCTTAGTCACAGCACCAGGAGGATCAGCAGAAATGATCTTGGTTTCCCTGGCATTGAATCATAATGTTGAAATTGTCACAACTGGTCATTTAGTGCGACTAATTGCGATTAATAGTTCTTTACCTCTTTGGGTGTTTTTGTTTCGCCGTTTGGATGAGCAAGTTTCTGAATCAGTTTAATTGATGAAGGCAGGGGAAGCAGGGGAAGAAAAATAGGCTTATTCTAAGCGTATTGCAAGACCTCTTACAAAAATCCTTGAATCACCCCTCCCCAACCCTCCCCGTATGTGTTAGGGAGGGGGCAAGATTTCAAGTTACCCCTTTATAAGGCTACGGTGTATACACAAGTCTCAAGTAGTTGATAAATCTCGGTTTTACCCCACCCTAACCCTCCCCTTATAAAGGGGAGCCACTGCGTTGGGCGGGCAATGCCCGACTTGAAGCATGTGGCGTGAGGGAACAACATTTTTTCTGTTTCCCCCCTTTATAAGGGGGGATTAAGGGGGGTAATAGGACTTGTGTATACACGGTAGCTTTATAAGGGGGGTCTATTCGACTTATGCAAGAGGTCTAATAGTAGAGACGCGATTAATCGCGTCTCCCAACTCTCAAAGATGCAACTTGAATGCTGATTAGCTTATTCTTTTGTTATCCAGATACTAAGGATGCTTTAAATGGTTGCCCAAATCCAAGAACTTGAAGCCCAGCACTGGGTTAAAACTCGTTCTTCCCTCGACCCTAGCGAATCCACTTTCCTGATTTGGAAAGGTAAAATTTACGCCTTTGTCCCCGGTGAGAAAAGACAACTCCTGTTTAAGATGCTGGGATTGAGTGTTAGCCGATGTATTCCCACGGCAGAAGGTAGCTGGGATTTTACTTCTAGAGAACTGACTTACTACCTCAACCCAAAAACAGATGAGGTTTTGCCCAAATGGGAAAATCCTTGGACAGGCGAGACAGTTCCGGTGATTCACGTTGCGAATAATCCAGTGCAAGGTAGATTCGATGGAAATTTTCCTGCACAAGTAGATGGTGATAGCACAACCTTCGTTTTTGATATATTTCCCTATTACCCCAATCCCTTAGCAGACGATCCCAAATTTGCCGAATACAGCCCAAATCCAATTTATCAAGCAGCCGAATTGTTTAAATTAACTGTGCCAACCGCAGATTTATTCAACACAGCCCTCCCCTCAGTTTCTCAACTCAAACTGAGTTGGGATCGGATTGGTCAATGGCTTCCCTGGATGAAAATGGGCGATCGCCCCGGTAATCTGATCTATAGTGCTGTTGGCAGTAAGGTTAATGGTTTAACAGAACTGCCCCTACTGCTGCAAGACGAAATTAATAACCGTATTCCTCTATATAAAAAAGCCCCAAAAGCATTGATAGATGGAGAAGATATGACTTCCTGGTTATACTTCCAAAAGCACTTTCAAGCTTACTTGGCTGGTGAAATCTTCCCGCTTCCCCAAGCAGAAGAATTGTAAACTAACCTCAAAGCAAAATCAAACTCTTGCCAGGAGATAGCTGATGGTGATCCCAAAAGCATCAAGTCTAAAATTAGAGCTAAGTTAACCGAACCAAGCTAGAGATTGCTTCTACTAACGTCCTTGGTTCAATTGGCTTGGTGATGTGCTTGTAGAAATCCGCTTTTAGTGCCTGTTGATGATTTATCTCCCTGGCGTAGGCAGTCAGGGCGATCGGTTTTATCTGTTCGCCTTGTGCCAACAAGGTTCTGACCTGTAATCAACTCAATAATACATCCAGCTAAAAGCGGATAAATTTAATATCCAATTAATATCTTATTTAAGCTGGCGGCTGTTTCTTTTGAAATTCTTCTATTGCTTTGATATGAGCTTCATTTACCTTTACATGCTCGGTTACTGCTTCTGAATACAACTCTGTTGAAGGATCTTCTGTTAGTCTGTCCGCCGAATCTTGAAATTTCTGCGCCTGCTCGTGCAAGGTTTCTACAGCCGCTTTGATACGTTCTTTTTGTTCCGGCTCTATTTGGTCATTTGTTTCTAAACTCTTACCCAACTCTTGTAGATCTTTACTATGCTCAACTGATTTTTGAGCATGTTTCTGTACTGTCTCTATAGTCTGCTTTGAAACTTCATGCATAATGTTAATCCCGACTATCCCTTTAAAATAATTATAAAATAGAAGCCATCTCGCCTATTTGTAACAGTACTATGTTGATTGCTTGAAACATATTAGACCTCTTGCAAAAATCCTTGAATTACCCCTCCCCAACCCTCCCCGATATATTGGGGAGGGGGCAAGATTTCAAGTTTCCCCCCAATATATCGGGGGGATTAAGGGGGGTCTATTCGACTTATGCAAGAGGTCTATTAACCTCATCTATGTTGATAACCGTAGTTTTTGCCCTCACCCTAAGTCCCTCTCCCTACTGTGAGAGGGACTTTTTTCCGGCTCCCCTTCTCCCAATATTGGGAGAAGCGGCAGGGGGATGAGGGTTTTTTCTTTTCATACGGAAAGAACTACAGTTTTCAAGGTGGACGCGGTTTACTTGCCATAACGCACACCCGATACAGTGTTTTTAACTGCTCTGGTGTCCGTTCCATTGTAATCTCGTTATTTATAGTAATCTTTTCTTTGACACTCAAATAGATGTAGCCCTAAGCGTTGGGAAAGTTCTTCACATACCTTGACACCCCGGACACTGTTACCACGCACATCCAGCAGCGGCGAAAAAACTCCAATCCCCATTTGATTGGGTACAACGGCGATAATCCCACCACTAATACCGCTTTTCGCCGGAATACCAATTTTATAAGCCCACTCACCTGCAAAGTTGTACATTCCACAGGTATACATAACACTCAGAATATCTTTGATGTAATGCTTATTTACCGCCTGTTCTTTTGTAATCGGGTTTATACCTCTGTTAGCAAGGGTAGCCGCCATCTTTGCTAAGTCTTGGCAATTCACCATCACAGCACACTGCTGAAAATAAAGATCCAAAGCTTCTTCAATATTTCGGTCAATCATCCCAAAGTTCAACATCAGATGCGCCATTGCGCGGTTGCGATGCCCTGTACTCCGTTCTGAGGTAAAAACTGAAATGTCAACGAATACATCGCGGTTAATATATCGGCGGAACATTTCTAGCATTCGGTTGAGGCGTTCGGTTGGGCCGAAACCTCTGATTAAGCTGGTGGTAGCGATCGCTCCAGCATTTACCATTGGATTATAAGGTCGCTTTGATTGCTCATCCAAAATAATCGCGTTGAATGCATCCCCTGTCGGTTCCACGCCAACTCTAGTCAAAACGTAATCCAGTCCATGATCTTCTAAAGCAAGTCCATAAGCAAACACCTTGGAAATTGACTGAATGGTAAAGAGTTGGTCGTAGTCCCCAACTTTGTAAACCTGACCATCTACTGTCACAATGCAAATGCTGAACAAGTCCGGGTTCACCTTTGCTAGTTCTGGAATATATTTCGCTACTGCACCCTCCCGCAGTAACTTGTACTGGGAATGCAACTCGTTGAGAACAGTTAATAATGGGGATGGATCTATTTCTAAATCTCCTTGATTTGCTTGGCTTGTCATCAGGCTGATAGCATTTCCCAAATTACCTAGTATATAGGAATCTTATTTGATTTTTGAATAAGCTCCGGACATCGTAAAGTGTCGAAATCAAAGGTAGTGTGTCTAATAAATGCGATCGCAACCTTAATTAAAAAATTGCAATTATAATCTTGCCAAAAAAAGATAACTTTAAGATTTTACAACTAACCCTTTTAAGGTGAGCAGATGTACTATCAACGTTTTTACGGCATTTCAGGCATCAGATGGAATTATATAGAGAAATTCTGCATTAAACTTCTCTCTTTTGGGACTGTAAATTAAGCGATGCCTACGCTTTAGCTAAAATACCAAAATTGGATTAGAACATCATTTATTTCATAGTACAAACGTTCACCTTGAAAGGGCACAGCCCCACATCTTTACAGTTGAAAAGACAGCTTGCTCTCAAAAATCATTTTTGAGCAACTACTTAGAACAAAAAATGACTCTTGTTTTTTTTAATACCTTATAAATTTTATTTTCAAGCGATCGCCAAGATTTACTAATTTTTTCATGATTAATCACAAAAAATATTAAGTTGAGTATCCTCTTTTTTTTATACTCAGCAACACTGTTACAATAAGTTACATTTATTACTAATTTTAATCTAGTCATAAATAATAAAAGTCATGATTAATGTCAGTAGAAAAAACCTTGAAAAAAGATATTAAACTCAAACTAATTTGGATAATTATTTCAGATGTAACTCCTATCACGACTTATTCATAGGTAAATCTAAATATTTCATTAATTAAGCGCTTTTGAGTATTTATGCTGATGCCATTTCATTAAATTTATCATATTGGGATTGGCTCGTAAATAGTTGATAGGGATGTTTTCTATAATACAGTGGTAGTTGCGAGCCTTTAGAAGCGATGTGAATGGGGTATCGTCACTTTGGTGTGCAATAAATGTAAAGTTTTGTTAAGAAATTTTTGACTTGCATTAAAAAGCGTTACATAGTCAAAGTCACCATTTTAAAAAGGTTTCGCCCTCAAAATTGGAATTTAAATTGAATCAAGTTGCCAATTATTACGCTAAAACCCTGATCCCCAAGCCAAAAGGTTCATGCTAGTCTGTTGCAGTTAGAAATAAAAAGTGAAAACGGAACGAGTTCGAGTTATCAGGAGGGAAGTCACTCTCACTAGTGAAAAATCCCGCGAGTTATAAAACTTAAGTTCTACAGTCGCTTTAAAAATGGACGCATGAATCAACGACATTTGTGGATTATTGTTACCCTGTTTATGGGTGTTTTGGGCATACCCTCAATCGGTTGCACTCAACCCATCAAGGGAAATGTGCTAGCTTCCCAAAAATCGCCTGCCCCTGATGTGGTAAAGGTGGGAGAGTACCAATCCAGAGCAGGGAAACAAACCTTGGATGCTGTGATTACACAAATTCATCCTCACAACATTGGAGGACGTAAGGCAGCAACCCTTTTTATCCGAAATATACCAGTTCTCACCTTTTTGAGTTCTCTACCAGATACGAGCGTTGAAACTAGAAAAGTTGGGGCAATTGGAGATAATGGGGGCGTACAATCGTACGCCCTTATTGCTAGCAATTCATCAAAGACGGTGAGTACTGGGAACTTAACGGGTGTGACTAACCAGATTAGCTCTGTTGACAATGATCCGGTTCAGATAGCTGGTGTAATGGCAGCTAAGATCAACCAGTTGAACCGAGAAAATGTGGACGGGAGTAAGATTACCGTAAGTTGGAAAGCAGGGGGCGAATCTACTGCCAACCAAGCGCAAAACAAAAGCGCTTCCCTCCAGCAAGATGGCGATCGCTATGTAATCAAAATTAATGACGAAGAATTGGTCGAAATCAACGAAGGTACGCGATTAGCAGGTAGTACCAACAATTTGGCGGAAGATGCATTACAAGCAACCAATCGCCTGCGGAGGCTACTAGGCAATGCATCTCCCTTAAAAGAAATTACGAATTTACCAGTGCGTCTACCAGTATCAATACCTAAATTGCCAAAACAGATTGCCGTCGGCCCAGTACGAATCTCTTTCGGAGGCATAGCTTCCTATTACGGCTATGATGGTTCTGGTAATCGTACTGCTAGCGGTCAGAGGTTCAATCCAGAAGAAATGACTGCCGCCCATCGCAGCTTGCCCTTTGGTACGCAAGTTCGTGTAACTAACACCTACAATGGTCGTTCTGTAGTGGTGCGGATTAATGACAGAGGCCCGTTCATTCGCGGGCGAATCATTGACCTTTCTGCTGGTGCGGCTCGGATTTTGGGAATGATGGGCAGTGGCGTGGCACAAGTGCATATTGAAGTCTTAGAGAAATAATCAAGTGCTAAGTGACTTCGGCGTGAGCGCTCAGTCAAGTGCTGAATAGGGAATCTCACTTCTTTACTCAAAGCCGGAACTCAGAACTCGCAACTGTTTTGCCCAATCCCCAGTTCCGAATCACTTAATTCCCCTAGTTCAAGCATCTCTTCCCTCTATTTCAGATATAAACTAGCGGGGGAGGGATCGATAAGAACTAGGGGTATTTTTGTGCGCCTGCTGACAACAGTCGCAGCTTTACGCTGCTATTTAACTAAACGCTGCTCAGAAAACAAGCTAATGGCAGTTACTGAGGATCTGAGACTAGATGAGATGACTAACTGGTATCAGACGGCAGTCGGTCTGGTGCCAACTATGGGGAATTTGCATCAAGGTCATTTAAGCTTGATCCAACGGGCGCGGCAAGAAAATTCTACGGTGATTGTTAGTATTTTCGTCAATCCCCTGCAATTTGCTCCCAATGAGGATTATCAACACTACCCTCGCACTTTAGAGCAAGACCAACAATTTTGTGAACAAGCTGGGGTAGATGCCATTTTTGCACCAACTCCGGAAGAAATGGCAGTTCCTCACAAAAGTATACAAGAATCAAAGGTTACACAAGTTATCCCCCCATCTGCTATGATAACAGGCTTGTGTGGTCGTTCTCGGCTAGGTCACTTTCAGGGTGTCGCTACGATTGTGACCAAACTTTTCAACTTGGTACAGCCTGACCGTGCCTACTTTGGTCAAAAGGATGGTCAGCAACTGGCAATTATTAAACGCTTAGTAGCTGATTTAAATTTGCCAGTAGAAATTGTTGCTTGTCCAACAGTACGGGAAGCGTCGGGTCTTGCCTTCAGTTCTCGTAATCAATATTTGACTGCAACGGCAAAAGAGCAAGCAGCGGTGTTATATCGCGGCTTGCGACGAGCTGAAGCTGCATTCATTGCAGGCGATCGCAATAGCAACAAGTTGATAGCAGTGGTACAGCAAGAAGTGGCAATGGTCAGCACGGTCTCAGTGGAATATATTGAATTGGTTGAACCGACTACGTTGATGTCTTTAGAAAAAGTTCAGGAGGAAGGAATGTTGGCGATCGCAGCTCGTCTTGGTTCTACACGTTTGATTGACAATACGATATTGCGCGATCGTCAACCCATCATCGCCATTGATGGCCCAGCCGGTGCTGGAAAATCTACAGTGGCGCGTCAAGTGGCAGCAAACCTAAGTTTAGTGTATTTAGATACAGGAGCTATGTACCGTGCTGTCACTTGGTTAGTATTGCAAAAGGGGATTGCCATTGACGATGAGTGTGCGATCGCCGAATTAACTAGCCAGTGTAAAATTGAACTTACTCCTACCCAGGATTTAGAATCGACAGTGCGGGTTCGGATTAACGGTATCGATGTTACCCAGGCAATTCGCACGATTGAGGTAACATCTCTTGTATCGGCGATCGCGGCACAAAGCGCTGTCCGTCAAGCATTGGTTAAACAACAGCAGAACTGGGGTAAAAGAGGTGGTTTAGTAGCTGAAGGTCGGGATATCGGTACTCACGTGTTCCCTGATGCCGAAGTTAAAATCTTCTTAACCGCTTCTGTAAGTGAACGCGCCCGTCGCCGCCAGCAAGACTTTAACAAACAAGGTCAACCCGAAGTGAGTTTAAAGCAGCTAGAACACGACATTGCCGAACGTGACTGGAAAGATAGTACACGCAAAGTTTCTCCTTTGCAAAAAGCAACGGATGCGATCGAAGTTCAAACCGATGGTTTAGACGTCTCTGAAGTCACCGCACAAATTGTTAACTATTACCAGCAGCGTTTATCTCAGTGGTAATCACCCCTATTTGCTGTTAGTTTTTAGTTTCAAAGGGTGGTGGGTGAGTGATTATTCACTTACCATCCTCAACATTGCACCCAAAAACAAAATATTAGATAATTTTACTATTGGCTCTATTCACTGAAAATCAAGCTTTATATTAAATTTTTTAGATTATTTAAATATTAAATCATCTTGCTTTCGACTGATTTCTTACATCATAATTAATCCTACTAAAGATAGAAGTATGAAAGCTTTAATTGCTAAATGCTAATTAATTATCGGTCTTTAATGATGAAATATTAGCCATTTTTATTTGTAATCATTAACTAATAGCGATTTGACTTATCACAAAAGTACTTTGTTTTCATCTTCACTTTGGTAGTAGAATGACGATGTTAAGTTTTATGTTCCATAATGAAAGACATAAAACTCTTAAAAACAAAAGCTGCTAATTTCTTAAGCTTCTGCAATAGCTTTAAACTGGAAACCGATAAAGAGAGGATTTCACACAATGGTATTTGTACAAGAACCACTACCCTTTGACAAAAATGCTCTAGAGCCTTATGGTATGAAAGCTGAGACTTTCGAGTATCACTATGGCAAGCATCACAAAGCTTATGTAGACAACCTGAACAAGCTCACTGAAGGTACTGAACTTGCCGATAAGTCTCTGGAAGAAGTGATCAAAACTTCCTTTAAAGACTCCTCTAAGGCGGGAATCTTTAACAACGCAGCTCAAGTTTGGAACCACACCTTCTTCTGGAATTCTTTGAAACCCGCAGGTGGCGGCGCACCCACTGGTGAAATTGCAGCCAAGATTGATAAAGACTTTGGTAGCTTTGACAAATTCAAGGAAGAATTCTCTAATGCAGCCACAACTCAATTCGGCAGCGGATGGTCTTGGCTGATTGATGATGGTGGTACGCTGAAGGTGATTAAGACACCAAATGCAGAAAATCCACTAGCTCATGGACAGAAGGCACTCCTAACCTTGGATGTTTGGGAACACGCTTACTACATTGATTACAAAAACGCTCGTCCAGCGTTTATCAAGAATTTCCTAGAACAGTTGGTGAACTGGGACTTTGTTGCTGAAAATTTGGCTAAAGCTTAATGAATTGCCAGTTTTGAACTGGCTGCGATGTCTTTTGGCAAGCTGCTTCTCTACGAGAGGCTGCGCCAATACGTCTATGTGGCTTGTGCCAGATATGTAAAGTAGAAACAATCAGTTAATTGACCAATCTTGTTAGCAGTCACGAACTAGTCTCGTGGCTGTTTTTGGTTGACTATTGAGGGGATGGGGCAAGATTTTAAGTTTCCCCCCTTTATAAGGGGGGATTAAGGGGGGTCTATTCGACTTATGCAAGAGGTCCATTAATTATGACCGGGATAATACTGTTGGTTTTGTGTCATGAATCGTAAAATAGCATTTGGATCGTAACTAAGCTAAAAATTTTGAAAACTGGACTTAGGAGTAAAAACAATGGTGCAAGCTGTACAACAAGAACTGACACTAGAAAAGGTAAATAAAGCTATTGAGGCAATCCTCAATGTTTTGGATGTTCCCGAACCCGGAAATGATTTACACGCCAAGGCTTTATCTGCCTTTGTAAATGGTGATTACCAAACTGTAAAGCGGTTAGCCTCGACCAATTTATCTGATTGTTATGTTAAGGCACTGGGTTATTTAGGTGGGGCTTTGAAGCTAACGCCAAACACTGACACAATTCTGGCAGAGTCGGCACGGGCAGCAGCTGACTTTGCACGAGAGAGAACATTACGTGAACTTGGAGATGCGTTGGCGAAAGCCTTGTCGTAGACATCGCATCTGCACTCAACTAATAATTTTTCTTAGAGGATGTTTTAAAAGTCCTCGCCACTTAATAGTTCAGATGAACTATAAATTACAAATAAAAAGGGAGATGAAAATTGTCTACGAAAGTTGATACCCTGATCAGATATAGATTTTATTAAATTCGAGCAAATGTCAAATAATGATCTAACGGGCAGTAGTAAAGAACTAGCACAATACATCGAAGCAACGAATAGCATCTCTAAACCTTGGCTATTGGTATAACTGCGCCTCAAAAAATTGCAAGAGCGTCGAGCCACCCTTACAAACGATGTCTATACCAAAGAATTAGAAGATATTTACCAAGACTTGATGAATTTGGGGGAATGGTGGCGTGGTATTGAAGATGAGGTATTTTAAAGTCAGGAGTTATGAGTTTTCCTAACTCCTAACTCTTAACTCTTAACTTAAAACGCAACCTGATGCCTCAAGCTCTCGATCAAGTCGATTACGATACTCTCGATGCCGCAAAGCGACGCTTCATTGATGCCGCAAAACGCACACTTGGCTTTGCAAGTACTTATGGGATCGTGCCCGCATCGGGTCTCGGAGCAAGCGCTAACACTTTCAACTTTAACCTCGCTCCGTTTCTGGAGGCAGGGACTAGAGAACTTTCTATGACACTTGTCCCCGAAGGACTAGGCACCGCAGACGATACCCGCCCTGACGACCTCTGTGAGGAAGAGCTTCGACGATTCTGGTGGAACATTGGTATCAAGATTATCTCATGTCTGACGAACGACGCCGCAACCTCAGGTAT
The DNA here is from genome assembly GCF_036917275.1 of Nostoc sp. Lineage (GTDB taxonomy): Bacteria > Cyanobacteriota > Cyanobacteriia > Cyanobacteriales > Nostocaceae > Nostoc. The sequence continues at coordinate 31,694 of NZ_JBALDF010000018.1, read as the reverse complement.
GCAGACTATACTTCTCGGTCTCTATCTGCCGTCAAGCACTCCTGAAACAATCTTCACCCCCGCCTTCCTTGATGGGTTTCTTGATGGAGTGGTCGAGGGGTGTAAACGAGTGGGCTGCGTGTACCTCTCAGGGGAAACTCCTCAACTCAAAACCAAGATGATTCCAGGTCGGCTCGACATTGCAGGCTCCGTTTTTGGAGTTATGCCGCCTGGTGTCGCTCCCATTGATAGCTCGCGTCTGGATGCCGGAAATACAATTGTTCTTGTCGAGAGTTCGGGCCCCCATGAGAACGGCTTTACCCCAATGCGAAAGCTTGCTGAGTCTCTACCTGATGGCTATAGAACAAAACTCCCCAGTGGGCAGGAGTTCTGGGAAGCGATGAATGCCGCGTCGTATCTCTACACACCACTTGTACAGGGGGTACTTGCCGAGGGAATTCGCCCCACCGCGATGGAGAATATCACTGGACATGGATGGCAGAAGCTGATGCGATCGGTGAAGCCGTTACGGTACGTGATCGAAACGATGCTCCCAGTGCCGGAGATATTTACGTTTGTCGAGGGTCATCTTGAGGGCGGGGCAGAGACGATGCTTTCCGTGTTCAATTATGGAGCCGGATTTGCATTCTATACAGAGTCGCAGCAGGATGCAGAGAGGATCGTCATTCTCGCAAGAGAACATAAGCTAACGGCTGTGATTGCCGGAAGGGTTGAAGCGTCCCTTGCCCGTGAGGTGGTGGTAGAACCCCTTGGAGTCACCTTGAAGGGAGAGTCTTTTGGGATTGCGCGGGGGGTATAATCAGCCGCAAGCGATCGCTAGTTTTCTTAGAGCTATTGTAGACTCTACTTATACGATGCCTGCGGCGGGCTACGCCTACACTAAAGTCATGACTGGATTATCTAATTAAGTGTAAATATTGAAATAAATAGTATTTTTTTACACTATTGTTAAATTTGCATGTCAGGCTGATTAGAGAAAATTATTCTAATAAGTCTTTAAAACTAAGTCATTCAGCACAAATAGGATAAGCGGATTTGTAAAATTTATATGTAATATTATCTACTACTTAGCTATAAAGTACCTTAGATTACCCACTAACACTGAGGTTAAGATTTGCTAACCTAGTCTTAACATATTGAAAAATTTGCTGAGAAAGCTGAGAAAGTAGCCACCAACACTAATTATATAGTGTTGGAGATTTCTCATCTATAAATGGGGCGTTTTAGTGTGTTAAGAAAATATACTTTTATTCAGAGGGGGTTATGGCTGTAAATTTGGCCCAAACTACTGCTTCTGCGGAACTTTTGAAGCAAGTATTCCAAAACATTGATGCACAGAGTTGTCCAAGGTTATTCAACTTTCATATGCACACTGTCTACTCGGATGGCAGGTTGCAGCCGAGTGGATTGATGGAGCAGGCGATCGCTATTGGGCTAAAAGGGTTAGCCATCACCGATCATCATGGTATTATCGGCTATCAAGCGGCCCTTGCTTGGTTAGAAGACTGGAAGTGGAATAATCCTGGTACAAGCACTCCTTACCTGTGGAGTGGCGTGGAAATCAATGCCAACCTTTTGGATATAGAAGTCCACATTTTGGCTTATGCTTTTGGAGCAGAACACCCTAGTATGAAACCCTATCTCCAGAGAAGGGCGACTACAGGCAAAGAATATCAGGCAAGTAACGTGATTGCTGCTATTCATGAAGCTGGAGGATTGGCAGTTCTGGCTCATCCAGTTCGTTACAAGCGATCGCATTTTGACTTAATTCCCGCTGCATCCCAAAAGGGTATCGATGGCGTAGAAACTTTCTACGCCTACAATAACCCTAACCCCTGGAAACCCAGCACTTTGGAATCAGAACAAGTGCAAAAGTTGGCTGATGAATACTTTCTTTTCAATACTTGTGGTACTGATACCCACGGTTTGAGTCTGCTACAACGTTTGTGAAAATGAATCCATTTTTTAGACTCTCCTGGTTGAATCTGCCAGGAGGTTATTCTATTTGGGATTTTCGATTAGTCAAGCCGACTATTCATCAAAGGACTATAGTCGATTCTTGGTGGGAATCACAATCATCGAGAAATAGGGGACTTTGGCTGGATCAACTTCATCCAGAGGTATGATGCGTTGCTGTAACGTTGATGCCCGCTCAATATATCTTGCCCGTGATGCTAACCCTAATTTATGTAGGATATCCCGCACTTTGGTAAAGTGGCGACCTAGTTTCATAATTGCTGCTGCATCAGTCATCAGCAGATGTGTAGTCAGTTCTTCTGCTGGCAATGGGGCGGGTAGGACTGTGAGAATATCGGTGTAGTAGGTGAAAGGTACACCTAAGGCTACCGGACAAGCCATCAGCGAGGAAACTCCGGGGACAACTTCTGTTTGGTATTGGTCAGATAACCGCGTGAACAGGTACATGAACGAGCCATAGAAAAATGGATCACCTTCACACAGCACCACGACATCTCGACCTGCTGCTAAATGGTCGGCGATTGGTTGAATTTCTTGATCATAAATAGACTTTGCCTTTTCTGGCTCTAAGGCGCGGGGGAGGTGAAATAGCACCTCGATTTGATTGCCAGGAAGATACTGCGCCACGATCGCTCTAGCGATACTCTCTTTATCTATTGCTGATTGATAGGCTACCACGGGAGCCGCACGTAATAATCGCAGTGCCTTCAGAGTCAATAGTTCTGGATCGCCTGGCCCGACACCAATTCCATAGAGACGACCTTTGGTTTTCATATTCATTCTTCCTCCGTTGCCAAGGCGTTAACTGCTGCTGCGGCGATCGCACTCCCACCGCGCCGACCATGTAAGGTTAAAAATGGTACATTCTTACTGTCTGCTGCCAGTGCTGCTTTCGATTCGGCTGCACCGACAAACCCAACAGGAAAGCCTAAGATAATAGCAGGTTTTTCAGCTACTTCATCAAGCATTTCTAAGAGTCTAAATAGTGCTGTAGGTGCATTGCCAATTGCGATCACTGATCCATCGAGGTGCGATCGCCATAATTCTAAAGCTGCCGCCGACCTTGTAGTACCCATCCGCTGGGCAATTTCTGGCACTTCCGGCTCGTTCAGCGTACAAATAACTTGATTGTTTGCAGATAACCGCCGCCTGGTAACGCCATCGGCAACCATCCGGCAATCGCATAGAATCGGCGCTCCTGCTGCCAGTGCTGCCCTTGCGGATTGTACTGCTGTTGGTGAATATCCCAAGTCAGTGACGATATCCGTCATTCCACAGGCATGGATGAGACGTACAGCAACTTTTGCTACATCCGTTGGTAGCACATCTAGGTTCGCTTCTGACCGGATGATTGCAAAAGAATTACGGTAAATTTCGTTGGCATCTCGGATGTAGTCGGGCATTCGATTTGGGATTTTAAATTTTGGATTTTGGATTGACAAATGAAAATTGAAAGGCTCAGATTGCCGACTTCTCTAAAAGGTTGGGAATCTTGTTATTCACAAATGATTTAGGAATAATATTAAATAACTGGTGTAATTGGGCGATCGCATATCGATTAGCAAATTCCCCAAAGGACTCATTAGAATTTAGACGTTGAATTTTATATACATATAGCATCCGCTCTATTAATGCAGGTAGTTCGGTAAAAGTCACATATTGATATAGTTCACGTCCGAATTTCTGTTCACTCTCACCAACATAAATGTGATAGCCCTCCACAGTTCCATTGTCTGTCTGAATGCTGACACCGAGCAGAGTAATATCACTCTTGCTATGCTGGGCGCAAGATTTTTCGCAGCCACTAAAGTGGATATTAACTGGGCAATCCAGAGGAACACGATCAAGATATTTTGCCAATGCCAACGCATGACTTTTGGTGTCCGTGGCAGAAGCGGCGCAACCCTTCTTACCAGAACAGGCAACTAATGCACTCTTGATGTTGGTTGCAGAAGAATCTAATTCTAATAAAGCAATTTCTCGCTGCACATCGCCAACCCATTGCTGAGGAATATCTGTTAGCAGTAAATTTTGCCAGGGGGTTAACCGAAGAGTGCCGCTACCATATTTTGCTGCTAAATCTGCCAAACCCCGTATTTGCATACTCTCCAATCGTCCCAGAGGTAAGACGATACCAATGTAAAATAAGCCTTTCTGACGTTGGGGATGGATGCCAATATGCTGATACTCAGCATTTGAACGCTCCCCCAACCCCTCTCCTGCGAGGAGAGGGGAGAATTCCTCCCCTTTGCTTATTAGGGAAAGGGGTTGGGGGGTTAGGTCTTTTCTTGTTTTACTGTACAAAAGAGGGAAAGGTAGACGCTGCTGAACTTCTTGGAGATAATTTTCACAACCCAACGTATTCAATAACTCTAAGAGACGTAGCCGCCGCTTACTCGTAGTATGACTATGAGCTAGATAAACATCTGCCAAAGCTGCCAAGACGGGCAAACATTTTTCTGGTGGTAATAAAATCCCCATATCGCTAGGCGGTTGACCTTTTGTGCCTACACTGAGATAGAGACGGAAGTAAACATTACCATCAATTAAAACAGCCGCAAATAGGATATCATTCAAGCGATCGCTCACCCGAATTATTCCACCACCATCAAAGCAAACGCTAAATTTTGCCGACAGTCCCGAAAGCGCCGAATGTGCAGCAATATAATTATCCCAAGCTTGGACAAAAGGGCGAGTGTCAATTAATTCCTGTAGGTCGATACCAGCAGTTGGACTGGTCATAATATTACGGATGTGGTCTACAACAGTGTTGCCAGAACCCAATCCCATATCCTGTAAAAGCTTCAGAACTTCAGCACTTATCCCTGTGCGAATCTCACGGATTTGGAGGTTTGCTCGATTAGTCACATCCACATAGTTGCCCCCGTGCTGTTCTGCTATGTGTGCGATCGCACGGCACTGCTGACTACTAATAATTCCACCTGGTATTCTAATCCGAGATAATATACCATCTGCGGCGGGTGTAGGATAAAACAAGCCAGGACAAGTGGCAAATCCAGAAAGCAAACTTGGAACTCCTTCCCTGTGCAGCGCAGGGAGTAGATGGTGAGCGTGTCTTGAGGACATCTTGAGAGTTGGCATTCTGACTTGGGTGATCCCATCACAGCTGCGGCACAGTCCCGGAATTTCACCGGAGTTTCCCAACTCTAAGTTTTAGTAATTTAGCACGAGATGGTAGTCAGAAAATTTAATGCTTCATAAGTTTGATTTTGCGATCGCAAAATATTGCATCTGTTGGTAGAAGAAGCGATCGCTAGACATTATAATTTTATAATTGGGCTATTCAAAAACATAATTTTGAGCCACTTTCCAATAGCGTGAGAACCGTTTCAGGTCAATATAGCCGTCATACTCAAAAAATGGCTCTACCTTTAGCACTTCCACTGCTATAGAACCCTCCATTTGATTGCAGATATCATCAAACCGGGAACTGGGACTGTTGGCTGTGACGACTAAATTCGCATCATGTTCTTGAGCAAAAGCTAAGATTTCTTGTGCCATATCACCACGACGGATAACAACGGGTAACTCTAACAAGCATTCGTAGATGAAAGCAAGGCGTTTGAGACTCAGTTGCCATTCTTTTATCAAAGCCTCGTCCCAAACCCAGATAGCTGGGGCATCGGAGTATTTTTGCAGTACAGGGTTGTATGGACTGAGGCAATCTCCATGTACCCAAACAATTGGTTTACTCATTAGATTTTGGTTTTGTTTCTTGTTAAAAGGCAATAAATTTTAGTACAGTATTTCATTAATTCGTAGCGAATTAAATTTAGCAATAGCAATGCTAATGTGTCCCTCTACAATGCCAATGTGTCCCTCTGCAATGCTAATGTGTCCCTCTGCAATGCCAATGTGTCCCTCTACAATGCCAATGTGTCCCTCTGCAATGCTAATGTGTCCCTCTACAATGCCAATGCGTCCCTCTACAATGCTAATGTGTTCCTTTACAATGCCAATGTGTCCCTCTACAATGCCAATGCGTCCCTCTGCATTTAATAAACGTTAGGATTTTATGCAAAACTGTACCTAGCGCCGCTTCTTCCCACGCTGCCAACTTTGACTATTGGCTTGTTGACTAAATTCCCCTTTAGGAAAAAGTCGCTGTTCTAATTCTTCATAACTACCTTCAAAATCACAATGACCGTAAAGCGGACATTTCTGGCAATAAACGCTTTTGGTATAGCGTTCTAAGTTTTCACGGTTGAAAAAATACGGTTTATGACTAAAGGTGCTGGCAACCCACTGCCATGACATATTATTACTAGCAGGATCTCCATCTAAAAGATGTTCGAGAAACCACTTGGCTCCTGCTTGCCAACGAATACGCCGCCAATGGACAATATAAGCCGCTAGCCACATCCGGGCGTGGTTATGTAGATAGCCAGTTTCTTTTAAGTCACGGCTAAAGCTGTCGATACAAACTCTACCTGTGGTTTCTTGTCTGATATCTTGCGGCAATTCCGGTGCATATTCAGCCACAGTGTAACCAGTTTTGTACTCTTCCTGGTCTTTCCAGATTCCATCCCCTAACTTGACATACAACCGTTGCCAGTAGTCGCGCCAACCTAACTCGTTAATTAGTTTCGTAGCATCATTTTCCTGCTGTACTTGTTCAAAGACATAATCTCGAATTTCTCGCAAACTCAAAACACCATAGCGGATATAAGGCGAAAGTCGCGTCACAGCACCCGTGAAAAAATTACGTGTTTGCGCGTAGCTTAGTGGGTCGATTTTTTGCAGCGCTTCTTCTGCCGCTTTACGTCCTCCTAGAGTTTCGCTAATGTGGTTATCGCGTTCTGCTGCATCTGCGAATTGTTCGCGGAGGTAGGCTACCAACTCATCGCGGTTGGTAAATTCGCGTTGCATATCTTTAGACATATGAACTTTGAAGGGTAGGAATAAATAAACAAAAATACCTGTAGGCTAAATCATTATTATCGCGGATAAACACAAGCGATCGCTCTCAACCTTATGAGAGAACTTTTTTCATGGTAAGCAAATATAAATGGGTACATAGGCTAGCAAGAACCGCAGGCATCGCTTTGATAGCAATTTTCTCCAGGTTATCAGTAAGTAAAGCTAAGATATCAGATAAATCTGTCACTTTTCGAGACGATGAGCCTGTGCATCAATAGTACAATTCTAAAGCGATGTCTACGACGGGCTATTCGACGTTGCAATCTTTCACACTCTAATCATGAGCAACATTCCCCAAGTCGGACAACCAGCGCCAGATTTCTCCACTCCTGACCAAAATGGCAATTCAGTTACTCTCGACGACTTCAGCAGTCAGTGGATTGTCTTCTACTTCTACCCCAAAGATGATACACCGGGCTGTACCACCGAAGCGAAAGATTTCACCGAGTTGTATCAAGACTTCAGCGCACTGGGAGCGAAAATCTTAGGCGTAAGTCCAGATTCGGGTAAATCCCATTGTAAATTTATCAGCAAATATAACTTGTCAATCACCCTTTTAAGTGACCCAGAACATCTTCTGATAGAAGCCTACGGCGCTTGGCGATTGAAAAAATTTATGGGTAAAGAATATATGGGTGTTGCTCGCTCAACCTTTCTAATTTCACCTGATAAAATTATTGTCTATGCTTGGCCTAATGTAAAAACCAAAGGTCATGCTCAGGCAGTTTTAACTAAATTACGGGAATTAGCAGCCACGTAACGCAATTGGTTGGATGCAAGTAGAGTTACAGCAATGCTACGTGAATTATATTTATAGTAATAAAGCAGGATGTGAGCAGCCTGTTTGAGCAAAGTCTAGTGAAAGGGCGCTCTATAAACTGCCAGCGCGATGATTGAAGTAAGGAATTAGACTTCTCGTAATTTGAAATAAATATGATTCAAGTCATCCAAGCCCAAAATGTCACTCTTGCCTATTTAAAGCAAAAATTTGCTCTACACAAGTCTGAAGATGAGCAATTCTTTACAGAGTGGTTTGATTACATCCCGGAAATTTCCGAATTAGAAAAGCAATACTTAGACAGAGTTAAAAATAACTATCTCAATGTACTTGAAAATGCTCCTCTTTTAGAAGAAGCAGTAAAAATGGTGGTATTGTCTCCCCTGCTAGATTTAGCTGGTTTTTATCGTCATCCATTTTATATTGCTACAGAAGAAAGTGTAGAAATTAATGAAGAAATTATTATTCATAATGAAGCAAACGCCGAAGAGACTAAAGAAATTATCAAAGGTAAAATTGATGTCCTAGTTCTCCAAGATCAGCTATGGTTACTGATAATTGAATCGAAGAGGTCTAATTTTTCTTTGGCAAAAGCGATTCCTCAAGCACTGACTTATATGCTGGCAAATCCTCAGCCTGAGCATCCTGCATATTCTTTGGTAATAAATGGAGAAGATTTACAATTTATGAAACTGATAAAACAAGATAAACCAATGTATGCTTTATCTGATAGATTCACTTTATATAGACGCGAAAATGAATTATATAAAGTTTTGAATATCTTGAAGAATTTAGGTAAAGTGTTAAGCTAATTATCTTTGATATTCCTTTTTAGGTTAATACTGGAACAGTGTCATAATAGTTATACTACATATTTTAAATGAATTATGGTTCAATTTATCCAAGCGCAAAATGTCGGGCTTGCTTATCTGGAAGAAAGATTCAGTCTACAACTAACTGAAGATGAGGCATTCTTCACAGAATGGTTTGAGAATTTACCGGAAATTACAGATTTAGAAAAGCAAGATTTAGACAGAGTAAAACTTCATTTTCTCCGTTTAATCAAGCGTCCTCCTTTGTCAGAGGAAACGGTAAAATTAGTAATTTTATCTCCTTTACTCAATTTAGCTGGATTTTATGATGAGCCTTTTTATATGAGAGGCGAGCAATCAATAGAAATTTCCGCAGAAGATGAAGAAGAAGTTATTAGAGGTAGAATTGATTTTCTAGTTATTCAAGAACAATTATGGTTGTTAGTAATTGAATCTAAAAGGTCTAGCTTTTCTCTTTTAGAAGCCATACCTCAAGCACTTGTTTATATGTTGGCTAATCCTAATCAAGACAAACCTACTTTTGGATTGGTAACCAATGGTAGTCATTTCATTTTTGTAAAACTGACTAAACAAAATATACCAAAGTATGCCTTGTCTGATGAATTTACACTTTTTAAACGAAAAACTGAACTGTATCAGGTTCTAAGTATATTAAAAAAATTGAGTCAAATTTTGAGTTAATAATTATGTCTCTTCGTCCTATATACCTTGATTGCCATGCTACTACACCCGTAGATGAACGGGTATTAGCAGCAATGCTCCCTTACTTCACAGAACACTTTGGCAACCCATCCAGTATTAGCCATATTTATGGTTGGGAAGCAGAAGCTGCCGTCAAACAAACGCGAGAGATTTTAGCAGCAGCAATCAACGCCACACCAGAAGAAATTGTTTTTACAAGTGGTGCAACAGAAGCGAATAATTTAGCTATTAAAGGTGTTGCCGAAGCTTATTTTAAAAAAGGTCAGCATATTATTACTGTTGCCACTGAACATAGTGCAGTTATTGATCCTTGTAATTATTTAAAAAGTCTCGGTTTTGAAATTACTATTCTCCCTGTCCAAAAAGATGGATTGATTGATTTAAGTAAGTTAAAAAAAGCTTTCCGTCCTGAGACGATTTTGGTGTCGGTGATGGCTGCAAATAACGAAATTGGCGTGTTACAGCCTTTGGCAGAAATTGGGGAAATGTGCCATGAGCGCAATATCATTTTCCACACCGATGCAGCCCAAGCTATTGGTAAAATTCCCCTAGATGTGCAAGCGATGAAAATTGACTTAATGTCGTTAACAGCACACAAAGTATATGGCCCAAAGGGCATTGGGGCGCTGTACGTCCGTAGGCGCAACCCCAGAGTGCAACTGGCTCCCCAGCAGCACGGCGGCGGACATGAACGGGGGATGCGTTCTGGAACATTGTATCCACCGCAAATAGTCGGCTTTGGGAAAGCTGTAGAAATCGCTTTGAGAGAACAAGCAACAGAAACTCAACGCCTCACCCAGTTAAGCCAAAGCTTGTGGGAACAGCTTTCCCAAGTTGAAGGAATTCATCTTAACGGACATCCACAAGAGCGATTGGCGGGAAACTTGAATATCAGCGTTGAGGGAGTGGATGGAGCCGCACTTTTGCTAGGATTGCAGCCAGTAATGGCAGTTTCTTCTGGTTCTGCTTGCTCATCGGCAACCACTGCACCCTCCCATGTTCTCACAGCACTGGGACATTCCCAACAGCTAGCTTATGCCTCAGTGCGGTTGGGTATTGGACGATTTAATACCCAAGAGGAAATTGATATTGTGGCAAAACATGCGATCGCTACTATTCAAAGTTTACGCAATACCTCTTTTATGGATTCTCCCGTAAGAAAGCGTCAATCTGATCTAACTCCTGCTGATTGAGGCGAAATTCTCCAGCCCCGATGATTCCTTCCACCTGCTTGGGATTGCGTCCGCCAACGATCGCCCCTGTCAAAGCCGGATTGTTTAAAGTCCAAGCGATCGCCACCTCACCGGGGGAGCGATCATATTGCTTACCAATATGCTGCAACACCTCCACCAACTTCAGGTTACGAGATAGACGTGGCTCCTGAAATTCACTATTCTTTTTACGCCAATCATCATCTGGGAAATTAGCAACCCGCTCAGGTGTCATCTTTCCTGTAAGCAAGCCAGATTGCATCGGTGAATAAACAATCACACCGATGTTGTTTTCCTTACAAAAAGGTAGAATCTCCTTTCCAACATCGCGCTTAACCAGTGAATAAGGCGGTTGCAATGAGGTAACTGGTGCAATCTCCTGGGCACGTTTCAACTGTTCTACATTGAAGTTTGAGACCCCGATATTGCGAACTTTACCCTCATCCTTGAGCTTGGCCAAAGTCGTCCAGCCTTCTTCAATTTCTGAGTCAGGGTTAGGCCAGTGAATCTGGTAGAGGTCGATAGTTTCAATGTCGAGTCGGCGCAGACTAGCTTCAACCTCCCGCCGCAGAGAATCCGCCTTTAGGCTATTACCAATTTTGCCCTTTTCATCCCAGATCATTGAGCATTTAGTGAAAATGTAGGGACGATTAGATCGACCTTTGAGCGCCTTAGCAACAACCTCCTCCGAATGCCCCAGACCATAGACAGCTGCGGTGTCAATCCAATTAACGCCCAGGTCGAGAGCGTGATTGATCGCTGCGATCGATTCCTGGTCATCCTGCTCTCCCCAACCAAAAGCCCATCCACCTCCACCGATCGCCCAGGCTCCAAAGCCGATTGGGGTAATGTTAAGCTCCGAATTCCCAAGCTGTTTGGTTTGCATATCTACTTTCTCCAATTTTTGAGTCAATTGCTAGTTTATGTTGCAAATATCTTCTCAACCGCTATCTCAGGTGTGAATGACTATTGGTGCAAACACGATAGGCAATCACTACTTCTGTAGGATTACTAAATCCTGAATGTTGTGTTGTTCCTTACTTCTTGTACACTATTACACTGTGGTAGAAAACAAGGGGCATCCCCTTGTTTTGTCTGGTTAAATTGAGATGCTAGCTGGATTTACGCGCCCGCTGTACTAGACTTGCTCGAAGATAGTAACATTTGTCAGTGTTTATCAAAATAGAGAAGTAATATGTCAGAAGATTTAAAAGGCAAAGTTGCGCTGATTACAGGTGCAAACAAAGGTATCGGGTTTGAGATTGCCCGCCAATTGGGTTCTAGAGGTGCAACTGTTCTTGTTGGTGCAAGAGATATCGGACGTGGTGAAGAAGCAGCGAATAAACTTCGTTCAAATCAAATCGATGCCCGATCAATTCAGCTTGATGTCATCGACCAAAAAACAATCGACTCTACGGCTGAAAAAATCGAGAGCGAATTCGGGAAACTTGACATCCTTGTGAACAATGCTGGGATACTAAGTGATGGCGATCGCCTTCCACCTAGTCAAGTTGATATTGAAACACTGCGACACACTTACGAGACAAATGTATTTGGAGTGTTTGCAGTTACAAAAACGCTCTTGCCACTCTTAAAGAAGTCAAAAGCAGGGCGAATAGTGAATCTATCAAGTGGCTTAGGTTCTCTGACTCTAAACTCTGACCCAAATAGTGAGTTTGCTGATTCTAGGTATCTTGCTTATAACTCATCAAAGACAGCATTGAATGCGATCACAGTTCTGTTGGCTGCTGAACTTAAAGATACCGTGATTAAAGTCAATGCTGCTAATCCTGGTTACACAGCAACTGACATTAATCAATACCAAGGGCACCGCACTGTTGAGCAGGGAGCGATCGCAGCAGTGAGACTTGCGACTCTCCCTGATGATGGTTCTAGCGGAGGGTTTTTTGATGAAAATGGTGTGGTTCCCTGGTAGAAAGTAACTACGGTGTATACACAAGTCTGAAATAGCTTGAAATATGGGTTTAGACTCTCGTATCACCCCACCCTAACCCTCCCCTTATAAAGGGGAGGGAATTAGATTTTCGGTTTCCCCCCAATATATCGGGGGGATTAAGGGGGGTAATACGACTTGTGTATACACGATAGGGTAGAAAGTAAGGGGGCATGGGGCATGGGGCAGGAGTTAAAAAACTCGTTAACGAGTGTTTTAACTGGATGAATCCACCTTTTATCTCCGTTAACGAGTGTTTGAACTGGATGAATCCACCTTTTATCTCGGTTAACGAGTGTTTGAACTGGATGAATCCACCTTTTATCTCCGTTAACGAGTCTTTGAACTGGATGAATCCACCTTTTATCTCCGTTAACGAGTGTTTGAACTGGATGAATCCACCTTTTATCTCGGTTAACGAGTCTTTGAACTGGATGAATCCACCTTTTATCTCCGTTAACGAGTCTTTGAACTGGATGAATCCACCTTTTATCTCGGTTAACGAGTCTTTGAACTGGATGAATCCACCTTTTATACTCGTTAACGAGTGTTTGAACTGGATGAATCCACCTCAGAATTCCGTTTATCCACATTATCCCCTTGTCCCCCACTCCCTACTCAATAGGGATTTGAATCAATCCGTCCCCTTTTGACACTCCTGAGATAGTAGCCAGAAGTTGGTCTGTTTTTAAGATTAAAGGTGTCCCCCCTGCGAACTTTCCAAATTTTGTAATTGGAAAAGGTCAAAGGCGTTCGGGATTGGCATACTTCCGGTACATGATTACCAAGTACAAAGTACACCGCACCCCTACCCATAACTTTCACTAAACCGTTTTTATCCACAAGAACCGATGTACTTTCACTAACCCCTATGCCCAAAACACTGCTAGATACACCGTCCTTAATTTGACGGGCAATAAAAGTCATAATTCGACCCATTCTTTCCCGTCTGTCGAAGTGCGTATCTACGATAGTTCCCTTTAAATCGCTCCAATTGAAAAAGTTGTAAGTAAAAGTGATGTCTCGGTAAGGATCTTCGAGTGCGTCTCTAGTTTCAATGCCTTTTTCGGAAGAAGCACAAGCATCATAGACACAATCACTTTGGATCATCGCCCCCGCACTGGTGCCACCAACACCACCACCCTTAAGGTAAACTGACTTAACGGCAGCCTCAAGCTTGGTATCTTTCCAGTTGCGGATATATTCACATTGGTCGCCACCAGCAAAGAAAATCACATCAGCATTTCTGACTTTTTCATAAATCTCAGCTTTGTTTGCTTCTTGCCTATTGCTAATCACAAGAGTTTCCACAAACTTTACGCCCCTCATGGCATAAATTAGCCGATTGTAATCGTGATTACCATTAGTGCGGATAACTACAACATTAACTTTAGTGGCGGAGTCACTACCTCCCCTGACTTCGTTAATCATCCACTGGATGGCATCATCGACATCGGGACCACCCCCACCTAAGCTCAAAACCGGACCCGCTAATGAAGAACGGACATCAAAATCAAAAGAGGGGGAGGGGTGGACATCAACAGTGTCACCCAGAAAGTAGCGTTTCCAGTTTTCGATAAAACGGGTTATAAGGAAGGTTCCCATATTCAACAACTTGATTCCTGTACTTTTCAAGCGCCTTGCTATGCTTGGGAATGCCTTTGTCATACTAAGCTACTGGAGCAAACTGCAATTATTGCTAGGCTGTTACGCATTTTAATTGCTTATTTATTCGTGATCGTCTTTGATCATTAGTCCTTAATCACTTGTATTTACAATTTGCCCTTGGGCAAAGGACTAATGAGAGTTTTAACGAAATAAATCTGCAATTTAAACGCGCACTAGCTTAACTCTGGCACTACAGAGGGTAGAATTTCCAGCGTACAGGGCTTGTACTGTTTTTTAACGCCATGAGAACCCAGAGTAATCATTAATTCTCTGTCCTACTCTGCGAAAATATCTAGATTGCTTGTGTCCTTTATAGTCCAATACCCTTGGGTGAAAATTTCAAAGAAAATTTACATTGGATTTAAATCCCCGACTTCTTCAAGAAGTCGGGGATCTAACAAGTCGCTTACCAGACAATTTGCGATCGCTCCAAGGCAACTTGCTGATATACTTCTTCAGTTTGCTTGGCTAATTTCAGCCAGCTAAAACGCCGCTCTAAATCCTTATAAGCATTATCTACCAGCCATTGCCGATAACCTGGATTTTTCAACACTTCCAAAATTCCCCAAGCTAAAGAATCGGGATTATTCGCCCAAGTAACAATGCCTGTTTTGGTATGTTGCACCACTTCCGGGAAGCCACCAGTATCAGAAACTACTACAGGAACACGAGAAGCAAAGCTTTCTAAAGCCACAATCCCAAAAGGTTCGTAAAGGCTGGGAAATACTGCACAGTCAGCGACAGTTTGAAATCTATCTAAGTATCTATCAGAGAGAAAACCTGTAAAATAGCAATGATGCCAAATTCCCAAATCCCAGGCTTGGCGCTTGAGATGGTCAGTATTGCCGCCACCAACGATGATAAGTTTAACGTTACCTCCCATTTGGGAAAGGATCTTAGGTATGGCATTAAGCAATACAGGTACACCCTTTTCATAGGTCATGCGACCGAGGTAGTAAACGATTTTCTCATCGTCTGTGGCGAATTGGCGGCGAAAATTCACAGCATGAAAATCTACGTGATGCTGTTTCTTTTCGGCTCGGATTCCGTTATAAATGACATCGATTTTGTCCCAAGGACTGTGTAGTACTCGTTCTATTTCTTGGCGCATATAGTCGCTACAAACAATAATCCGCCAAGCGTTGAAAGCCAACAAGTTTTCTTTGCCATTAATATAGCCTTGAATGTCGGTGTTAATACCGTTATAGCGCCCGTATTCTGTAGCGTGAATTGTGGCAATTAGTGGTATTTTGAAATTATGCTTGAGAGCGATCGCAGCATCTCCTACTAACCAATCATGGGCATGAATTAAATCAAACGATCCCTCCTCTAAAATCAACTTACCACCGTGATCTCCCATACTCAGGTTAAGATTGACTACCCAGTGGAAAAAGTCGTTACTATGTGCCACTGGCACCCGATGCACCTTTACGCCCTCAACTACCTCATACATTGACGCCTGACCAAACTCTGCTGTAATCAGGTGGACTTCATGCCCTAGCTTTACTAGTTCCGGGTACAACTCCGCTACATGCCGCGCAATTCCCCCAACAATCCTCGGCGGAAACTCCCAACTCAGTACTAGTATCTTCATCTGCTAAACTCCCCCCACGCTTTACAAATATCTAAAAAACTACATTTATCTAAAAATACAAGGATACCGAATGCAGTGAGTATGTTTACTAAAATTTTTAGATGTTTTTAACAGTGATTTTGTTAAAGCTTATCAAAGGTTATCAACTGTATGCTAGGGATAGTAAGCAAGGTCAGGGTAAGCGCATCTTGTCCATAAATCCTCAAAGATGATCAATAAGTAAGCATTATTGATCATCTTTTAGGCATTAGCTTACAAATACGTTGCTAGGGGCATAGCATTGCCATGCCCCTACGATAAATTTATCTGTATCAGGGTTTTCGTGAATCGGTATAACTCCTTTTCCCAATTTTTCGTTTGAAGCGTCTGAACTTGAATCTAAGTTTGTTTTAATGAATTTGACGAAATTGATGGCAAAACAATTTGGGATTTGAGCTATAGGATCGAAGTAAAAACAACTTCACCAGATGATATTCCTGAATGCGACTATTCATTTGAGCAGTTCGAGCAATGGCGCAAGACTGGAGAATCTATGTATCGGGCTTTGACTCCCCCAACCCTAATAGGGAAGGGGGTTAGGGCTGTTTTATGTTTTTTCAGGTTGAGGTGTAATCGCAGCCAATTGTCTCTGAGGATTAAGCACTTTTAAATTAGCTTTGATCCAAGCGCAATACTGCCATAAAGGCTTCCTGGGGTACGTCCACTGTACCTACAGATTTCATTCGCTTTTTACCTTTTGCTTGCTTCTGTAATAGTTTCTTCTTCCGGCTGATGTCACCACCGTAGCACTTGGCTAGCACATCTTTCCGCAAGGCGGGGATGTGTTCGCTGGCGATAACTTTACTGCCAATAGATGCCTGAATTGGCACTTTAAATTGATGGCGGGGAATTAGTTCCTTGAGTTTTTCTGCCATTGAGCGTCCGACATTGTAAGCTTTATCCCGGTGTACAATCATCGCCAAGGAATCCACGGGATCGCCGTTAATCATGATATCCAGCTTCACCAGAGGATTTTCACGGTAGCCAATAAGGTGATATTCCATGCTGGCATAACCGCGCGATCGCGACTTCATCTGGTCAAAAAAGTCAGTCACAACTTCCGCCAAGGGGAGTTCATAAGTGAGGGTGGTTCGTCCTTGGGTGAGATATTTCATATCCTTGAAAATGCCACGGCGATTTTGCGACAACTCCATCAAGCTGCCGACATAGGTTTCCGGGGTAATCATCTCTACTTTGACGTAGGGTTCTTCAATTTTTTCGCGATCGTTGGGAGAAGGTAGACGGCTGGGATTATCGATGTACAGTTCCTCCCCTTTCAGGGTGATCACCTTATAAACCACCGAGGGGGCTGTAATGATTAAATCGAGATTATACTCTCGCTCTAGCCGTTCCTGGACAATTTCCATGTGCAGCAAGCCCAAAAACCCGCAACGGAAACCAAACCCCATCGCGCTAGAAGTTTCTGGTTCGTAGTGCAGCGCCGCATCATTGAGTTCCAGCTTTTCTAAGGCTTCCCGCAAGTCTTCAAATTGATCAGCATCAATGGGGAACATCCCACAATAAACCATCGGGTTGGCTTCTGCGTAACCTGGTAAAGGTGACTCCGCTTTCGCCTTACTTAGAGTAATTGTGTCTCCTACCCGGGCATCAGCTACAGCTCTAATTGCCGCTCCTAAATAGCCGACTTCCCCAGCGTGCAGTTCTTCAACTTGCTTTTGAGTAGGAGAAAGGACGCCTAACTCATCAATTTCAAATTCTTTACCAGATGCCATTAAATGGATGCGATCGCCTTTTTTCACGGTGCCATCCATCACCCGGAAATACACAATTACTCCCCGGTAACTGTCGTAATAGCTATCAAATATTAACGCCCGTAAGCGTTCATTTATCGTATTGGGTGGTGGCGGTATCCGCTCAACAACTGCTTCTAGAATCTGATCAATACCAATTCCTTCTTTAGCAGAGGCTAGAATCGCACCACTGCAATCTAGACCGATAATTTCTTCAATTTCCCCAATTACCCGTTCTGGTTCAGCCCCTGGCAAATCAATTTTATTCAAAACCGGGATAATTTCCAGGTTGTTCTCTAACGCTAAATATACATTCGCCAAAGTTTGCGCTTCCACACCTTGGGACGCATCTACTACCAATAGCGCTCCTTCACAAGCCACAAGAGAGCGGGAAACTTCATAAGAGAAATCCACATGCCCCGGAGTATCAATCAAGTTCAGAACATACTGCTGACCATCCTTGGCTGTGTAATTCATCCGGGCAGCTTGCAGCTTAATTGTAATCCCGCGCTCCCGTTCCAGATCCATATTGTCGAGAAACTGTTCCTTCATCTGTCGGTCTCCAACAGTGCCAGTAGCTTGCAGCAAGCGATCGGCAAGGGTTGATTTCCCGTGGTCGATGTGAGCAATAATACAAAAATTGCGAATGCGAACTGCGGGAACGTCAGTCATATACTATCTTTGCCTTAGCAGCAACCAAAGTTAAAAGAGCAATTTACTTAATGTATTTTAATGCTTTCTTAGCCAAGACGCTCCTAGCTTTTAATGGGTATTGGGGACTGGGCATTAGGGGCTGGGGACTGGGGAAGAGTTATTTCAAACCAATCCCCAATACCCAATTCCCAGTCCCCTCTTCACCCCATCTTTAAGTTTCGATCTAAATAGGTGGACTTTTAAGAATATTATGAAAGTCTATTTGTCACTGCTAGTAATCATCAGCTAGGAGCGTACAATAAATGTAAATAAGTACATGTAGGGATCATGCAGGGATCGTGGGTAATTACCACCCGTAATTGCCCGGAATCACTGATTTCTCGGCAAAACTTCTAGAGCCATTGTCTAGTCAGTTATATGAAAAATGCGATTTGAAAGTTAAAGCTGTTACTTTGGTGCTATTTCAGGGAACTATCTAACTGTGCCCTTGAAGATTTTTCAACGAATTAGCCCAAATTAATGAATATAACTACTTTACAAAACTTTAGACAAAACCAATTCAGAATATATCAAATCTATGAATATGCAAGAGAAAACTACCGAAGCGGAAAACACACGAGCCGATAAGGTAGAAATTGCTGTCCGCCTAGACTCCGAGTTACTAAAGCAAATTCAGCATCTCACCAATGATCCAAGTAAAGTCATTGAGGTGGCGATTCGCCAGTGGTTACGGGGTGAAATCCTTAGGGATGACGAACTGACGCGCACCCCTGTGCGTACCCCTGTTCCTCCTCGGGGTGAATGGAACGATTGACGTGAATCAGCTGTCAATGCAAGTTAAAAAAATGAAGTTTGCCAATCTAGATTTCAAAACACTAAGAAATACCCAATAAAACCAAAAAGCTGTAAAAATTTCTGCATAAATTTGAGCAGCTTTAGTAAAATTACGGTCGGATACCCTTTGTCTATCCAACTCAATTAATGACTATTACTGCCAATTCCCAATTGCCGAATGTATTTTCCCAAAATCTGGAATCTATCACCAGTAAGACTGATGGCTCATTACCAACTCTAGGAGCCGAGTTGGTGTATACGCAAGATGGGGCAGGGTGCTATCTGACCTTTTGTTGGCAGCACAGCGAACTCCTGGGGTTAAATACTGAAATAGTTGACGATCTCAACCAGACCCAAACCTTTGCCCCAGTGGATAAGGTTACTTATTTGGAACGATTGCAGCGAATTTTGACAAGTTTGATGCCAGAAAGATTTCAGTGTTGGTTTAGCTACCACCAGAAATTATTTGAATTGGACTTAGTGATTAGTCCGATTATGCCGAGTTTGGGAACGACTGCCACTACAGTTTTAGTGATGGGACGGTTAGTGCAAGCGACACTAAACAAAAAACAAGTGCGTGTGGCACCAAAAACGCCTACACAAATAGAGTTGGCTTTACGTTCACAGCAACACCAAAAATTGGTAAATCGCATTACCAGAAATATTCGCCGGACATTGGATTTCGATATTATTTGGCAGCAAACAGTTGACAGTTTGGGGAAAGCACTGCGGCTAGAGCGCTGCATTATTTGTCGTCCTTACCAACCTTGTAGCTTAAAAGTGAAAGTGATGGCTGAGTATCATCAGCCAGAACTCAACTCAATCATACTAGGCTCAGAAGAAATAGATATAGCTTCTGAGCCTGCCTTTGCTCAGGCTTTGACAACCCTAGAACCGGTTGTGATAGAAGTGCCTGGATACACATCTGGGCGGCAGAAAACTTTGGTGATTGCGACTTGCTATCAAGACCAAGCCAATGGATTGGTTGCCTTGACTTGGCAGGATGAATGCTACACACTAACAGAATCGGAATTAGAACTGGCAAAAGAAGCAGCAGATCAATTGGGAACTGCGATCGCACACGCTACTTTATATAAAGAATTAGAAGCAGCGCGTCAAAAAGCCGAAGAAGCTTCCCGCCTCAAAAGCGAGTTTCTGGCTAATGTATCCCATGAAATTCGTACCCCCCTCAACGGGATGATCGGCTTTTTGAAGCTGATTTTAGAAGGGATGGCAGATGACCCAGAAGAACAAAACCAATTTTTGGCAGAAGCTCATCAATTATCGATACATCTGCTGAATATCATCAACGATATTTTGGACATTGCCAAAATTGAAGCGGGCAAAATGGACTTAGTTTACGCTCCAGTCAAGCTAGATGAGCTATTCAGTGATGTAGAAAGTTTCATGCGTCCCCAAGCAGAAATGAGAAACCTCAGCCTCAGGATGCAAATGCCTGCTACCTCTGATGAAATCATTGTCCTAAGCAACTACCAACGATTGCTACAAGTTATGCTCAATTTGCTAGGTAACGCCATCAAATTTACCCATGAAGGTGGTGTCACTGTCAGTGCCGATTTAGTACTCAAAAAAGCGAAGCCAAACTTTCAAGGTCAGGAATTTCCTGGCATGGTGAGAGTCCGTGTGGCAGACACTGGCATCGGTGTTTCTTTGGACAAACAAGATAAACTGTTTCAATTATTCTCTCAGGTGGATGGCTCCCGCACTCGCCAGTACGGCGGTACAGGTTTAGGACTGGCAATATCCCAGAAGCTAGTGGAGGCAATGGGCGGCGAAGTACATTTTTATAGTCTGGGCGAAGGACTTGGTTCAACAGTGACATTTACAGTGCCACTATATCAACAGCCAGTCATGGTTTCATCTAGTGATAGCGACTCAACAAACAGTGATGAGTACTGAGTTAAGAGTTAGGATACTTGGCAATACTGGGTTTTAAGTTTTAAATATTATTATTTAATAACAAAATTGGGGATTAGAGATTGGAAGGAATTCCGTCCATAGTCCACAAAAAATTGTATAATTATGGACTTGGTTGAGGAAAAAACACAACAAACGCCTAAATGTTGGCTTTTGATTTGCTCTACTCAATTTGCGAAAAATAATATTTTTGACCCCTTTTTATGGTGACGTATAGTTAAAAGCATTAAATCCTGCGTTCGTTGGACTGCAAAGCAGAATCTAAAGGCTAGAGTAAAGTAAGCAGGCTCATAGCAACGTAATTACTGTCTTCTTTATCAGGCGCCCTCTCTAAGCAGCCTCAACTCTTGGAGAGGCTGCGCCCTAAGCGTAGCTATGCCGCAGGCTTTACGAGTCCGCTTAGAGAGTGTCATTAGTAATTACGAATTACGAATTGTTAATGCCCAATGACGCCACTTGCCTCAACCGGGGGAACTCCGGCAACGCAGTGGCTCCCCAATGCCCATCATTAACTTAGCAGGTCTAAAACTATGGAACTCACAATTGACAACGTTGAAACAGTCTTAGATGAAATGCGCCCTTATCTGATGTCTGATGGCGGCAACGTGGAACTCGTGGAACTCGATGGGCCTGTTGTAAAACTGCGGTTGCAAGGTGCTTGCGGTTCTTGCCCTAGTTCTGCAATGACCCTGAGAATGGGTATTGAGCGCCGCCTCAAGGAAATGATTCCCGAAATTGCAGAAATTGAGCAAGTGGTGTAAAAGTTAGGAGTTAGGAGTTAGGAGTTATGAGTTTTACAGCATCTCCTAACTCCTCATTCTTAACTCCTAACTATTCTTATGTCCCATCCTCTTTACATCGCTTTTATCTGGCATCAACATCAGCCGCTGTACAAATCTCCTGGCAGCGGCGTTTCGCTATCTTCGAGTCAGCAGTACCGTCTACCTTGGGTACGTTTGCATGGGACTAAAGATTATTTGGATTTGGTATTGCTTTTAGAGCGGTATCCTAAGTTACACCAAACGGTAAATTTAGTTCCATCGCTGATATTGCAACTTGAAGATTATATTGCTGGTACTGCTTTTGACCCTTACCTCACAGCCTGCTTGACACCGGATGAACAACTCACCCAGCAACAGCGGGAATTCATTATCCAACACTTTTTTGATGCCAATCACCATACGCTGATTGATCCCCATCCCCGCTATGCCGAGTTGTACCAGCAAAGGCAGGAGAAGGGGCAAGCTTGGTGTTTGGCAAATTGGGAATTGCCAGATTATGGTGATTTGCTAGCTTGGCACAATTTGGCTTGGATCGATCCGCTCTTTTGGGATGATCCAGAAATTGCTGCTTGGTTAAAACAGGGACGGAATTTTACTTTAAGCGATCGCCAGCGCATTTATTCCAAACAGCGAGAAATCCTCAGCCGCATTATCCCCCAACATCGGAAAATGCAGGAGGCGGGGCAGCTAGAAGTTACCACCACGCCTTACACTCATCCGATTTTGCCCTTACTAGCTGATACCAACTCTGGTCGGGTAGCTGTGCCCAATATGATACTACCTGAGCAGCGATTTCAGTGGGCAGAAGATATTCCCCGCCACTTGCGGAAAGCTTGGAACATTTATAAAGACCGCTTTGGACAGATACCTCGTGGTTTGTGGCCTTCGGAACAGTCAGTAAGTCCACAGATACTTCCAGACATTATTAACCAAGGGTTTAAGTGGATATGCTCAGATGAAGCCGTCTTAGGGTGGACACTGAAAAACCTTTTTCATCGGGATGGGGCGGGGAATGTGCAGCAACCAGAACTGTTGTACCAACCGTATCGCCTGCAAACCGCAGAGGGCGATTTGTCAATTGTGTTTCGTGACCACAGATTATCAGATTTGATTGGCTTTACCTACAGTGCGATGCCAGCAAAACAGGCAGCAGCGGACTTAGTGGGACATTTACAAGCGATCGCTAAAATGCAAAGAGATAGTCAAAGTGAACAACCTTGGCTAGTTACCATCGCTTTAGATGGGGAAAATTGCTGGGAATTTTATCCCCAAGACGGCAAACCCTTCCTTGAAGCTTTGTATCAAACTTTGAGCGATCAACCCCACCTCAAACTTGTCACCGTCTCTGAATTTCTGGAAGAATTCCCAGCCACAGCCACTATTCCCGGAGGGCAACTACATAGCGGTTCTTGGGTGGATGGCAGCTTCACCACTTGGATCGGCGATCCTGCTAAAAATCGTGCTTGGGATTACTTGACAGAAGCTAGAAAGCTGTTGGCAAGTCATCCTGAAGCGACGGAAGAAAACAACCCACAAGCGTGGGAAGCATTATATGCCGCAGAGGGTTCTGACTGGTTTTGGTGGTTTGGTGCAGGACACTCTTCAAATCAAGATGCCATCTTTGACCAGTTATTTCGAGAACACTTGTTTGGCATTTACAAGGCATTAAATGAACCTGTACCGCCCTATCTCAAGCAACCAGTGGAAATCCACGAAGCACAGGGAAACCACACCCCACAAGGGTTTATTCATCCCGTCATCGATGGTAAGGGTGATGAACAAGATTGGGACAAAGCTGGACGCATAGAAATCGGTGGGGCGCGGGGGACGATGCACAATAGCAGTGTCATCCAGCGACTTTGGTATGGGGTAGATCACCTCAATTTTTATTTGCGCCTGGACTTTAAAAGTGGCGCAGCACCAGGGCAGGATTTGCCAACAGAGTTGAATCTGCTGTGGTTTTATCCAGAAAAAACAATGGTCAACAGCCCAGTTCCCTTGGCAGATTTACCAGATGCAGCCCCACTTAATTACCTTTTCCACCATCTTTTGGAAATTAACTTGTTGACACAATCGATTCAGTTTCGGGAAGCTGGAGACAATTGTCAATGGCATCCCCGTTTCAGCCGCGCTCAAGTAGCAATAAATAGTTGTTTAGAGTTGGCAGTGCCGTGGGCAGACTTGCAAGTTCCGCCAGATTATCCGTTGCGCCTGATTCTGGTGCTTGCGGATGAAGGGCATTTTTCCAACTATTTACCAGAAAATGCTTTGATTCCCATTGAAGTGCCTTAGAACTCACTATCTTGGTGTCACAAAATACTTATACCAATTCTTTGTGAAACTGCACAAAATCAGGCTTGGTAAGACTTGGGGCAAAATTCCCTTGTTCTATGTAACCTCACAGGTAATCAGTATTAGTCCAGTGGGCGTGTAAATCTAGCTACCATCTCAATTAACAAGACTTGGGGCTTAACAAGGGGCAAAATCCCCTTGTTAAAGGTCGGCAAAGTTGCGCCCCTAAAGTCGATTCATGTGTTGCAAAGATTTTTGGAAAACATATTTAATTCTTTCTTGTCAATCCGTAAGTTCTACAAAAATTTATTTTTGCTTTTTGAATTTTTAACAGAAAAGTAATGATGATTTAGCGAAGATGCAGTAATTTTACTGTCATCAACAAATATTTATCGTAAAATTAGAGACATATGATAGTAAATATTCTATACTAATGAATCGCTTTTATCAGAAAATAACAAATTCTCAAGAGAGCATTTCACAGCAAACTCACCTTGGTCAGATGTGTGGTTCCAAGAAGCTATTTCGCGATCGCTATGAAATATTGCAAATTTTGGGTAGAGGTGGTTTTGGCATTACCTTTTTAGCTAAAAATACCGTATTACCTGGGAAGCCCCTGTGTGTTATTAAACAGCTTTGTCCGAAAGTGACTAATCCGCAAAGTTGGGAAAGGGCATGTATGCGCTTTGAAAAAGAGGCAAGAACTTTGGGTCAACTCGGTAGTCATTCGCAAATTCCCATGTTATTAGACTACTTTCAGGCGAATGGAGAGTTTTTTTTAATTCAAGAATACGTACCGGGTTCTACTTTGGCACGAGAAGTGCGGCAAACTGGGCCCAAAGGTGAAACCTCAGTTAAACATTTTTTACAAGAATTATTACCAGTATTACAGTATCTTCATCAACATCGTGTAATTCATCGGGATATTAAGCCCCAAAATTTATTGCGGTGTGAGGATGATGGGCGGGTAGTGCTGATTGATTTTGGTGCGGTGAAAGAGCAATTAGTTGATGTTTGTGAAAACTCAATCAATCAAGCTGCACACACAAATTTTATTGGGACTAGGGGATTTGCACCACCAGAACAGTTTTCTCTACATCCAGTTTATGCCAGTGATATTTATGCACTGGGTATAACTTGTATTTATATGTTGACTGCTAAAAGTCCTTTAGAATTTGAGTACGACGCGAATTCTGGTGAGATATGCTGGCAAAAAGAGGTAAATATTAGCGACAGTTTCGCTCATATTTTAGGAAAAATGGTGAAAGTTACGTTAAATGATCGGTTTAAGACTGCCAATGAAGTGATGAAAGCTTTAAGTAATAAAAGCTATTTGCCTACTTTGGCTAACTGTCTAACTACCCAAAAATCAAATAATAAAAGTATTACACAATACGAAAATTCATCCGAAACTCCTGATCCTGACGTATATATACCACCTGCTGCCAGAACTGCTAGTGCTATTCGGAAATGGAGAGCAAAGCTCAAGTAAACAAGGTGACAGAATTACGTTGAAGCTTTATTTGCCTTAGGTATCAAATAAATAATTAATCATGAGCAATTTAAAATATTAAAAACAAATCTAGTAAGCATTTTGACTTGATTTGATAGTCAGTAATGGTTAATTAATCAGGGTTTCACTTAATACTTAGTCACTTGTCGCTTGCCAATATACAAGCAAAATTACTAGGGCTAACATTTCAGAAAAAATTTCTATTCAGATTATTATATAATCGAAAGAATAATTAATCTTATGGCTCTCGTAGTTTTCCACAGATAAGGAAGACTGACCACTATTTACAAACGCTAACGATATAAGTAATTCCCCAATCCCCAGACAGGGTTTTCTACCACAAGTAAGCGAGAGTCAATTTTCTTAAGGGAAATGTTAGGGGCAAACTTAGCCTAAGTTGTCATGCAGTCGCGCCTGTCAGATCATGATCTGCTGCTTAAATCCCGATTGCCCAAATCCCCTGAATCCTAATGGAAAGAAGTTTTGCCAAAGTTGTAGCACCCCATTGGTGTCACTTTTAAGAAATCGCTTCCGTGTCATCCGAGTCCTTTCAGATGAGGGGGGATTTGGCAGAACCTATCTATCAGAAGACGTAGATAAACTCAATGAACGCTGTGTTATCAAGCAATTAGCTCCAAAATTCCAAGGAACTTGGTCGCAAAAAAAGGCGATGGAGTTGTTTGCAGAAGAAGCGCAGCGACTACAAGACCTTGGGGAACATCCCCAAATTCCGACTTTGCTAGCTTACTTTGAGCAAGATGGCTGTCTATACTTAGTGCAGCAGTTTATCAATGGGGAGAATTTGTTAAAGGAGTTGCAACAGCGCAAGGCATATAAAGCTAGCGAAATTCAATCTATTTTGCTAGATTTACTGCCCATCCTCAAATTTATCCACGATCGCAAAGTCATTCATCGGGATATCAAGCCAGAAAATATTATCCGCCATAAAAGTGATGGGCGATTAAGTCTGATTGATTTTGGTTCCTCAAAGCAATTCACCGCGAGAGTGCAGCAGAAATCTGGCACATCAATTGGTTCGCATGGTTATTCTCCCCTAGAACAGATTAGAGACGGTAAAGCTTTTCCCGCCAGTGACTTATTCGGTTTAGGGGCTACCTGCTTTCATCTGCTAACGGGAAATTCCCCCTTTCAGTTGTGGATGGAATCTGGGTACGCTTGGGTGAGTAATTGGCGGCAATATTTGCGGAGTCCATTAAATCCAGAGTTGGATTTTGTAATCGACAAGCTTTTGAAAAAAGACATCCAGCAACGTTACCAGTCAGCCGATGAAGTCCTCAGAGACTTGACTCCAAAACAACTACTTGCACTACCACCTGCCGGGAAATCCTCTGGAAAAATACCACCAACTAAAGCCCCATATTTACCAAAAAGTTATTTATTTCTGAGAATTTTGATTTTGGTAAGTGCTTTGATTCTGTTGTTCGGATTTCAAAAATCTTGGTATAAAGATTTTCACCGGATTCAGACTAGTTTAGTCTCTAGGCTTCAGCACAATAGCCCTGGCAAAGATGAAGCGCTTTTAGGTCAACCACCAAAGATTACCTTGGCAAAAGTTTCCTTAGCTAACACCCTCCAAGGACATGGAAACTCGGTTTTATCTGTCGCCATCAGCCCCGATGGCAAAACCATTGCCAGCAGTGGCGGCGATCGCACCATCAAACTTTGGAATCTAGCAACCGGAAAAGCAATCTCTTTACTCAACGGGCATTCTCAGCAGGTAAATGTCGTAGTCATCAGCCCAGATGGCAAAACTCTGGTTAGTGGTAGTGATGATAAAACCATCAAAATCTGGAATCTGACAACGCGAAAGCAAATTCGCACTTTGCAGGGGCATTCTGACTCAATTCATGCCCTGGCCATCAGTGCTGATAGCGAGACTCTAGTTACTGGCAGTGATGACAACACCATCAAAATCTGGGATTTGGCAACAGGAGAGCAAATTCGGACACTGGCAGGGCATACATTTTGGGTGCGCTCAGTAGCCATCAGCCCCGATGGTGTGATTCTTGCCAGTGGTAGTTTTGACAAAACTATCAAAATCTGGAATCTAACAAAGGGATACCCAATCCGCACACTAGAAGGAAATTCTCAAACAGTAACAACCGTAGCAATTAGCCCAGATGGGAGAACTTTAGCCAGTGCTAGCCGCGATGTCTACGACGGGCTACGCCTACGCACCATCAAACTTTGGAATCTACCTACGGGAAAAGAAATTCGCACACTGGTGGGACATAGCAACACTGTCACATCCGTAGCCTTCAGTGCCGATGGTAAAATTCTTGCTAGTGGTAGCCGCGATCGCACCATCAAACTCTGGAATCCAGCCACAGGAGAGGAAATTCTCACATTGGCAGGGCACACCAACACTGTGACATCCGTCGCCTTCAGTCCTGATGGCAAGACCCTTGTCAGTGGTAGTGAAGACAATACTATTAAGATTTGGCGGTTGTCTCAGTGAGGAGGAATCATCCTGAATTGCATTTGGATTCATAGATATACATTTTTGTCAAATTAAAATAAAACACGCAATTTGCCATCGTTTTAAATCACCCAACCCCCAAGATCGCAAAATGTCTGTTTAAAAACATATTTCTGGTGGCAGCAAAATTATCAAAGCGCCAAATTTGGATAACCAATTTTTTAATTATTAAGCCCACCCCTGACCAAAATCACTGGATTTTTAAACCAGAGGCGATCGCTACGGAAATATTGCTTTCACTTCTCGGCATCTGTCATCCCTGAAGACGTAATTTTTAGTTTTAAAAAGAAATATTTTCCCTTCTGGAATCGAGCTAGCTTGAATGCGATCGCTAACTACACTATTGCCTAATTTGCCATGCATCAAAATCTATATGTATACCAAAATGCTTATTTGGCTGATCACAAATGCAACTTTAAGCAGATTTATATTTGCAGCTAAAGATTGATGCTAACGCTGTCAAAACTTAATAAACTTTAATTATTATTTAGAGAAATTTAACTGAGGAATGTGATCGTGAAACGCTTTAATGTTTCTAAAATTCTGGGAAGTAGTGTTCTAGCTTTAAGTTTGGCTACGTTGCCCACAGTTCTACCTGCTTCTGCTCAGACAACAACCACTCCTGATGCTAGTGTTACAAATACTACTACAGATAGCACTGCTACTGACGGAAATCATCGGGATGGTGATTGGGGTTTACTGGGCTTGCTCGGTTTATTTGGTTTATTTGGTCGCAAGAGCCGCAGAGGCGATGATATTGTAGGTGATTCTAATGTGGTAGGCTCCTCTGGCTCCCGTTCTAACTTTTAATAAGAAGTTGCATTGTAATTTTGCGTAAGTTCTAAAGATAATTATGGGTAAAGCCTGCATTGGCAGGCTTTGTTTATGTGTTTACATTTTTTTGTATACATATAATTGGTAAAAAATGGAAGATTCAGTATTCAATTGCTTCTCCCCGTGGTGGATAGCCCTTCTACTATCAGAGATGGAGTGTAACAAGAACCATTCCAATCAGCATCGTTGCCCAGTGTAACCAATTGCTTCAGAGCTGTGTAGACATTACCTGCAACCATCGTATCTTTAACGCGCCCAATTACGTGACCATTTTGTACGCGGTAGCCTAAATCAACATTGATCGAAAAATCTCCAGAAATACTGCCGCCATCACCCAGCATTTGATCCACTATTAAACCATCATCTAGTTGTTGAATTAAATCTGGTAGTGATGTCGAACCTGGCTGGATGAGAAAATTAAATAAACCAGGAGTGGGATAGCTACCTAAACCAGGGCGAAAACCATTTCCAGTGGTGTCAGTACCCAGTTGGCCTCCGGTGGTGCGATCGCTATAGAAATGCTGCAAAATCCCGTTTTGAATAAATACTAAAGATTGAGTCGGAGTGCCTTCATCATCGAAAGGACAACTGTAAGGGCCTGCTTTCGGGTCTTGGTAGAGGGTGAGGCTGGGTACAACTACTTGCTTGCCCAAACGTTCTGCCCAAGGCGAAGCTACTTCTAAAACTCGCTTACCATTCAAAGCTTCTTGCACAGTACTCCAAAGCATATCGGCGGCTTTAGAAGTGAACAAAACCGGGACGCGACCAGTAGGAGGTGAGACATTTTCTCTGGCCCAAATTAACCTCTGTAAAATTTGATTAGCTAATCTCTCAGGGTGGAGTTCGCCCCGCTTAGTTTCACCATCGGAAACACTTAAAAAATCATCGCCACGCACCCATTCTGCTGATATGTAGCAGTTGAGAGTAGTGTCAGTGTAATGACAATCTAAACCTTTGGTATTGATTAGTCTAGTGGTTTCAACATCACATTCCCAGTCACCATTGCACACAACATCGGCATAGGCATCGCGGATGAGGGCGATCGCTTCTTTGCCCCAGTCTACCAAAATCTCTATCGGCACACTTTCCCCTATATCTGGGTAGGAGGGCTGAACGTTAGAGCCTAATTCTATTGTTTCTGGTTGATTTAGTTGACTTAGTGCCAGAGCTTTTTCCACCATCACTTCAGCAAGGACAGAACCGTAAGCCACCGTAAGTCCCGGACGCCCGTTTCGCCAAAGCCGCAATGCTGTGCCTTCAGATTGGTTGGTTTCTAGCTGTTTGAGTCGGTTTGCCTCAAAAAACACGGGACGAGAAAGCGATCGCGACTGATACACCTCAGCAGCTTCGGCTCCAGATTTTATCGCTAGTTCCAGCAACTGTTCGGCTAGTGTATCTTGTGACAAATTTTCAGAAACCATGACCCTTAGTGCATTGTGGATTTTGAATTGCATATCAACGCTGTCTCAAGAAAAGTGCGATGTCTACGACGGGCTATTCGGCGTCGCACTTTTTGCTGATGGACGCAGATAACTATCAAAAAATCATCAGCGTGTCTTTGCAGTTGCGATTTGGAAGTGCAGATCAACGCTGATGGACGCAGTTAATTATCCCAAATCATCGCCATGTCTTAACGGATTTTAGCGATCGCCATTTTCAGTCATTAATCATTAGTCATTTCTGCCCAATGTCCTTTTTCAGAGGTTAACCTCTTGCAACAGCCAAAAACCAGCAAAAGATTCTGCTTTGGGATCAGACTGGACACCGAGGAAATGTACCCCGTTAGCTTTTTGCTTGGCTTGTTCAAAACCTTTCGCTTCTGCTAAGATTTGAGGTTTTTTGATATTTGCCACAATCCAGCTTTCAGTTACACCAGTTTCTAAAAGCAATCTCGCCTCTTCGCTGTTGTCAAATTTTAAGAAAGCCAACTCCAAACCAGACATCCAGCCTGCCAAGGGCAACGCTCTAGATGAGAAAATCAAAATACCAGGAATACGGGCTTCGGGTGGAACTTGCGCCAACTCTAGGGGGAAAGCTTCACCAAAGCCAATTTCCCACTCTGGCATATCTGCAAAATCCGCAGCATCTAAGGTAACAAATACCCACTGCTGTCCTTCCAAAGCATCTGGTAAACGTTGCGGCAAAGGTTTTTCTAAACGGACTGAGGGATTAGTCCCCCCTTGATAGCCTGATTCTTGAGGATACACTTCTTCCATCCGTTGTTCTAACCATTGATTGAGAACCAAAGTACGGCGGCTAGGCTGGGCGGGAATGCCCAAGTCAAGGCATGCTTTAGTAATCATGTTATTCATTTGGCGGCGGAAAAAGCGGATTTTAATTGGTGCTTTTCCAGCTTGATTAATAGCCTCCTGTAATGCTGTCCGCAACCAGCCTGAATTTACCTGAGTACTGGGACAATATTGAGCATAGCGAAACAAAGAATCTGCTTTTGTGCTGATATCCAAGGGGCTTTCGCAGACTAAGACTTCCCAAATTTTTTTCTGATTAGCGTCCAATATCGGACGGGAGTAAAAATCGATTTCCCAAATACTGCCCATGTTTTGCGGTAAAAATCTGGCTGTTATGTTTTCCTGATATTTTGATCATACGAGTGTTAGGGCAGCATTGGGCATTGGGCATTAGGCATTAGGCATTAGGAATGCAGATTTTGAGTATCTGAGATAGATGAACGGAGTTCCGAGGTGGATGAACGGAGTTCCGAGGTGGATGAACGGAGTTTTGAGGTGGATGAACGGAGTTCTGAGGTGGATGAACGGAGTTCCGAGGTAGATGAACGGAGTTCCGAGGTGGATGAACGGAGTTCTGAGGTGGATGAACGGAGTTCCGAGGTAGATGAACGGAGTTCCGAGGTGGATGA
Source organism: Nostoc sp. (assembly GCF_036917275.1). Classification (GTDB taxonomy): domain Bacteria; phylum Cyanobacteriota; class Cyanobacteriia; order Cyanobacteriales; family Nostocaceae; genus Nostoc. Next base: position 21 of record NZ_JBALDF010000018.1, on the reverse strand, counting down.
ACGGAGTTCTGAGGTGGATGA
>NZ_JBALDF010000017.1:0-37391 GCF_036917275.1 Nostoc sp. | reverse complement strand
CTACATGGTCACTCAGTTGTCAAGGTTCACTACCTTGCGGCTAATCCTCCAGACCTATATAGGTCTTAGTTTCTAGCCAACGACTCGCACTTCTAGAACTACGTCATATACTGTTAAAATTTATTCTTTAAATAAATTATTAAAAACTGACAGTAATTGGATGATTTATAATACACACTTGCAGAATAATAGGGAGAATATAGTTGATATTTCTTATATTATTGAAATTTTTAGAGATTTAAGTAAAACTATTTATATTGGGCCATTTAGAAATGCACTTAGTCTTATACCAATTTTAGATCCTGGTTTTATGAAAAGCATAGATCAGCAGTACTTTAATTATTTTGATATAAAAATAGGACGAGCTTTTATACAGCAATGGCGAAGATTTAAAACAGGTTCTTCTAGAGAAAATAACAGAATTAGTCTTTTAATAACTGAAGATATTAAACATATTTTTGAATTCAATAATCTGGAGATTAATTCTTCAGATGATGATCAAACCATTAAAATGTTTATAGATGGAAACCCTTACACGCTTTCAGAACTTGGTTCTGGACTGGCTCAGTTCTTTATAGTTCTTGCAAATGTAGCTGTAGAAGAACCATCCTACATTCTTATTGACGAACCAGAACTAAATCTTAATCCCTTACTCCAACTTGATTTTCTAACAACACTTGGTAATTATGCTAAAAAAGGAGTTTTATTTGCTACACACAGTATTGGGTTAGCACGATCAAGTGCCGAGCAAATCTACACAGTTCGTAAAAGCAATGATGGGAGCGAAGTTAGAGAATACGAAAAAAATCCACATTTATCGGAATTACTGGGAGAACTTAGCTTTTCAACGTACAAAGAATTGGGTTTTAATAAAATTTTACTTGTTGAAGGGCCCACAGAAATTAAAACTATTCAGCAGTTCCTTCGCAAATATAAAAAAGACCATGAAATCGTGCTTTTACCTTTGGGTGGAAGCTCCCTAATCAATGATTCGTCTGAACCTGAACTTGTAGAAATTAAGAGGATTTCCAATAAAATTTCTGTACTGATTGACAGTGAGCGTAAATCCCCTGATGAAAAATTGGAGTCTAAAAGACAAGCTTTTTTAGATACGTGCCAAAGAATCGGAATTTTACCCCATGCCCTTGAGCGCCGGGCTATTGAAAACTACTTTTCAGACAGAGCAGTAAAGTTAGTTAAAGGCTCTAATTTTCAAAAACTTCAACCCTATGAAAAACTAGCAGACGTGCCAGGTTGGGGTAAAGCAGAAAATTGGAAAATAGCTAGAGAGATGACCCTTGATGAATTAGAAGGGACAGACTTAGGAGATTTTATTAAAAGTTTGTGTAAGGAGGAGTAAGGATATACTTGGGGTTTTGTCGAGATACGGATACTGTTGGCGAGATAAGGAAAACCAATAGATTTTACCTGAAAGCCGCTTGCTTCTGCTCCTAAGCTCGCTCAAACTTATTTGAACATTCTCCGCCAACCTCGCAATGCTTGGACTTGGGAAGTGGAATTGCGTCCCTGGGTGGAAAAATTTTGATTTTCACCCTGCTCTAGATATACATAGCAAAATAATCATTGTAGATTTCTGTATTAGTCATGACTGTGAGTTCTATTTGTTTCTGTTCTTCATCTGTTGCCGAACTCGTAGCTGAGTCTAAGCTTTCTTGAGCAATAAAATCACCACAGTATTCATTCGCAGGTACAGCTGCATTCATCTTTTGGGGATAACTCAATTTGAGATTATTCATGATGGTAATGAATTGACTACGGCTGCGATCGCGCAGCGCTCCGTAGGAATCACTAAATCTGGGATTAAGCCGCTTTTCTTCGCCAATGGTGGAAACTGTACGCCCTTTATAGTCATGGGCAGGATATACTAAGGTATCATCTGGCAAGGTGAATAAGCGTTGTGTCACTACATCGTATAGAGTTCCAGCATCGCCTCCCTGAAAATCTGTGCGTCCACAACCACGAATAAACAAGGCATCACCAGTTAACAGATGGCTTTTGTTCACCAAATATGCTATATGACTGGCGGTGTGTCCTGGTGTGGAAATTGTTTCGATGATTACCGATCCCACCTCTAGGATTTCGCCACCGACAAGGGAGCGATCGGCTTTTGTCACAGCAGGATTTTGGGGAACGATCACCTGAGCGCCTGTTTGTTGCCTGAGTTTGCCTGCCCCTGTAATGTGATCGGCATGGAGGTGAGTTTCTAGACAGTAGCGTAGCTTTAATCCCAATTCATTCAATGATTGCAAATCGCGGTCAACTTGCTCTAATACAGGATCGACTAGAATAGCATCTCCTGTCTGCCGATCGCCAATTAAGTAAGTATAACTACTAGTTTCAGGGTCAAAAAATTGCCGAAATAGGAAAGTTGACTGCGGTATCTCTGCACTGACATTGCTAAACAAAGGCATCGTCGGAATAGGACGCACACGCACTGGTAGCGACTGCAACAACGCCTTTGATAATTCCTGCGCCTGTCCCCGTAATTCTGGAACGGCAATAGTTTCCCACAAGTCGCCTTTGCGGGGAGTTCCCAAGGTATAAAACAGCGTCGAAACATTACCATCTGCTGCATATAAAGCACCGTGGGTATCTGTATCTAGTCCTAAACCGATGGCATTGGGGCGAATTAATTTCTGTGATCGCAAATCAGTAATTAGAGGATGAGGCGATCGCCGATAATCTGCTGCTACCCCTGTACAATTAACTACCCGGCTGACGTGCAAGATATCATTAGTTTGGGTTTTGCGCCAGCACACGGTTACAGCCACACCGTCCGGCAAAGCTTGATATTCCCGAATCCGCCCTGCGGCAATGGTGAGTTGACCAGAATCTAGCATTTCAGTGACAACATCCGCCACTTTTGGGGCAATGCGGTGACGATGCACGTCCCAATAGGGTGTCAAATGACGCAAAAAACGTTGCTGTTCGCCGATTGGTAGTTTTTGCCAGATTTTCTGGATCATGGGACGCAGAGAATCAATTACTGCTCGCCAGTCGTAGCCTTGAGTAGCCGCAACTTCCACCTCGACACGCAGCCGACGTAACCAGTCGCGTACACTTTTTGGTGAATTTTCTAGCGTCAAGAAGCAGGCATAAGGTTGAGCCGCTTGATGTTTGAGGGGAAATAATCCTCGTCGGGACACAGCATAAATTTTACCCCGATGTTGGCGATCGCTCAGAGATAAAACCATATCCACCATCGTCAGTCCCGTACCAATTAGCAGCACAGGTGCATCAGCATCAAGGTCTGCTAGGGCATCGGCTGACCAAGCGTTTCGCAGATAATCATCATTACTGTTTGGGTTTTGTATGGCGGGGGGTGCAGAAGGTGAATTGCCCAATGCCAACACAACTCTGTCTGCGGCAAAACAGCGACCACTACGCAGAGAAATCATTACGCCTTTTTCTTCAGGCTGTACTCCTACCACTTCATCGGTGAAGCGTTCTAGTTGCACATCACTGGGTGCTGTGGCTTCTGCTTCTGCTAAAACCGATTTAATGTATAAACCATAGACCTTACGAGGTATGAAGGTACTGGCATTGACTTCTTCTGAAAAAAATGCTGTCAACTCATCGCGGTTGTGCTGAAGCCAACGTAACAAATGCCCTGGATCGTGGGCAAATGCACTCATGTTGCCTGCCGATACATTCAGCAAATGACAGTTGGTATCTGTGCTGTAGGCAATTCCCTTGCCAATTTGATCGCTGCGCTCAATCAGCTTAATGGTGAGGGGTTGACTGGCAGTTTTCAATAGGTGGGTAGCGACTAGAGAACCACTAAAACCTCCGCCAACAATTGCGATCATGGTTGAAGTCTGGGCAGTTAAAATACTCGGATTCATGGCGGTCTTAATTAGAATCAATAGTTACGCCTATTTCATCAAGTTTATCTACTAGGATTAAACGCATTTTCAACCCAGCTAAAAGAATTAAGACTTTATTACATCTAAAGTCTTATAATACCATGCTTTCAGACATTAACTACATTTAATTTATAAATTAACCGTAGTTTGGATTACATAGTAATTATCCCTTGTGCCAAAAAATTGTTATGAAAGGATTGAAGGCACATCGCCCAAACTTGGCGGATGGGTGTCTCTCCTGAAGAAATTCCCCAAGGTTTGCCTCATCTAACCCTAGCACAAGTGTTTGATGCGTTGAGTTATTACAGCGATCGCCAAGATGAAATTAATGCTTATTATTGAATGCGATCGCATCCCTGATGAATTGATTGATCCGTTGGTGCGAGATTTATGAGTAACTTGTTCATTCACTTGTACTTAGATGAGGATATCAACGTTTTGGTAGCGGATTTGCTAAAAGCTAGAGGCTTTGATGCTGTAACCGTAAGAGATGCACGGAGACTGCACCACAGTTGTTATGCATACCTCAAATGAGACTCAATAGCAGCTAAATTAGCTCTAGAACAGAACGCTAATTCAGCATCTTTAGTAGGACTTACGCAAAAATTGCCAACTTCGCTTAATTTATCGAACCGCCAAGACGCCAAGAGCGCCGAGAATTCGTAGAGTGTGCGTAAGTCCTATTTAGCAAAAAAAGTTGACCAGAAGTAACTCGTCTTCTAACGTGTTGATATAGTTCCACTTCTCCTGTTCATTCATATTTCATGCATTATGACTACGAAATAAAACTTGATTTTATATAAATGTCTGTGATAGTATGCCTTCATTCATTAACTACAGTTATTCGATAAATTAACCGTATTTTATAATTACACAGTGTGCATATGCCAAAAGATTGGTATGAATGGCACGACCTTTACAACCTGCGACAACTAGCCGATTATCTCATTCATGGCAATGGTGCAACTTTACCGGGTGGAAGGACTGGTGGTAAAAATAGTAGTGTTGATCCCATCTTCACTGCTGTGGGGGCGATCGCTTTGGCATATTTGAGAAATCGCATCTGCGCCCCTCGTGATATGAGTGCTGGTGCAGCAACGGCGTTTCGGGCTGCAATCGATAAATTGTTGACTTCTGTTTATTAATTTTGTATGCGTTGCTGAATGTATGAATGAATTTGCTTTATGCACAGACGCAGCGAAAAGTCGGAGCGTTTCTGAATTCTGACCGGAGGCGGAGCGTCTCCGGCTTTGCTCCTGAATTCTGCTGTACTTTGGAGACTTTATTGAGGGAAGGGAATTGCTAACAGTCCATAGTGAAAATGAACTACAATTGACTGCTGATGTACTGGTAATTGGTGGTGGCCCTGCCGCAGCCTGGGCAGCCTGGGCAGCCGCATCCCAAGGAGTCAAAGTCATCATTGTTGATAAAGGTTTTCTGGGTACAAGTGGCGCAGCTGCTGCTAGTGGTAACGGCATTATGGCTCCTTCTCCAGAAGATTGGGACAAAGTTTTATCGGAGCGTTATCGCGCAGGAAAAAACCTCGCTAACTCACGTTGGATCGAGCGTGTTATTGAAAAAACTTGGCTGAGTTTGCCCTTAGTGGAAAGTTGGGGCTATCGTTTCCCCAAAGAAGATGGGGAATCTGTGCGTGAGAGTTATTATGGCCCTGAATATATGCGGGTACTTCGCAAAAACCTTTTGCGTGTTGGTGTGCAGATTCTTGATCAAAGTCCGGCTTTAGAGCTTTTATTGGCTGACGACGGCTCAGTAGCTGGAGCAAGAGGTGTGCAGAGGCAGCATCATCGTACTTATACCGTTCGTGCTGGTGCAGTAGTCTTCGCGAATGGCGGTTGTGCATTCTTGAGTAAAGCATTAGGTTGTAATACCAATACAGGTGATGGACTGTTGATGGCAGTGGAAGCTGGTGGCGAACTTTCTAGTATGGAAGCTTCTAATCACTATGCCATTTCGACGGCTTTCAATGCGACTGTAACCAGGGGTGTTCCCTTTGGCTGGGCTAGTTATACCGATGAAGCAGGCAATGATCTGGGTGGCTATATCAATGGTCGTCGCGATCCATCGTTTCTCCCTAATGCCCTCCTGAAAGGCCCCGTTTATGCTCGTTTGGATCGAGCCACGCCTGAAGTTAAAGCAGTGGTTGAAAAGTCTCATTTCATCGCTTTTCTACCCTATACAAAAGCTGGTATTGACCCCTATACAGAACGAGTGCCTGTGACACTTGTTTTAGAGGGTACAGTCCGTGGTACAGGTGGGATTCGGATTGTGAATGATAATTGCGCTACAAAAGTTTCTGGCCTTTACGCTGCTGGTGATGCAGCATCGCGGGAGTTTTTAGCCGGTTTAGCTTCTGGGGGTGGTGGCCCTAATGCTGCCTGGGCAATCTCCACAGGGCAATGGGCAGGAGTTGGAGCAGCGGACTTTGCTAAGAGTCTGGGTGTTCATGCAAATGAACGGGTTGCGCGTCCTGCTGGTAAAGTAGGATTGCCATCATCACCCTCACCCACTTCTGAAACATTCGATAGTGAGGCGATCGTGCATGGTGTACAAGCCCAGATGTTCCCGTTGGAGAAGAATTACTTGCGTTCTGAGCAGGGACTTTTGGATTCTCTCGCTAAATTAGAAACGCTGTGGCAGCAAGTACAAGGGAACCCAAAACAAGATACAGTGCGCGATGTAGAATTTTCTCGGCGAGCGGCTGCTCTGACGGCTGTAGCACGATGGGCATATTTTAGCGCGTTACATCGCAAGGAAACGCGCAGCGAACATATTCGTGTGGACTATCCCGAAACCGATCCAAATCAGCGTTATTACCAAGCAACAGGAGGTTTGGATAAGCTTTGGGTGAGGCGTGATTGGATTACAGATACAATCGCTACACCACCAGTACAAACCACTCAAACCACACCCTCTGTATCAAAGTTGTAGCAGGAGCATGTCATGATCGAGCTTGTCAGCCATAAACTCTGTATCAATTGCAATTTGTGCGTCCAAGTGTGTCCTACCAATGTCTTTGACTCCGTACCCAACCAGCCACCCGCGATCGCCCGCAAGGAAGACTGTCAAACTTGTTTCATGTGTGAGGCCTATTGCCCTGCGGATGCGCTCTATGTTGCCCCCGAATCTCATACCAATGTTGCAGTCAATGAGGATGATTTAATTGAAAGTGACATCATGGGTGAATATCGTCGCCTTCTGGGTTGGGGATATGGCAGAAAAAACAATAGTGAATTGGATACGGCTCATAAGCTGCGTCAACTGCCACGTCCTTATCAAAGTTAATTTGGGTGTTTGGGGAGTGGGCTTTTATTCAGTACTTTAAAAGTTTTTGGTGTCAAAGGTGGCTATAACTTAGAAGACACTAATGTTGAGGGTGAACCTTTCATTCCAACGATCCCATTCTACTTTGAGCATCCCTGTTTCAGTCTCTACACTCACTTATTCACAGTAATATGTTTTCTAGGAAAACTCCAGTTTTCAAGATATAGCAACAGCCAAGGTGGTTAGGACATTAACAGATGATAAAACTTAGACACAAAAAGGCTTTTCACCCAGTCCCCAGTCCCCAGTCCCTAGTCCCTTGCTATAGATGAGGTTTAGCATCAATTTCTCCACTTTTTAATGCGGTGTTGACTTGCACCCAATCGCTAAGTTGGACAATCTGAATCTCTAAACCCTGACTGGGGGCTAGTTCTTTTTGAATAAACTTTAAAATATCTTCCGCAATTACAGACCAGACTCCTACTTTAACTTTGTTAGTTTGTTGTGAGGCTGATACATTCTGACTTGTTGGTGTGCTGGTAGATTGATTTTGAGAGGATGTACAACTAGCAAAAAGAAGAGATGTGATCGTACGATTCCTTAAAGCTCAACGGCAGTAATTAAGGGACTGACAAAAAATAAATTATCCAAAATTATTTTTACATTTGTAGGGGATCTTGGCCAAGATCCCCTACTGTTATCTCATATCTTGCATTTGCTGATTGCTCGGACGCTCCAACTCCAAATCTTCCCAAGAAACTGGATCTTCTACAGGTTCCAGATGAGTTGTGACGTGGGTTGAAGGCAGCACCCGAAGAATAGCAAGCTCAATTGCCTCGCATAAATCATGCCCTTGTTGCACTGTCCAAGATCCAGGCACAAGAACATGAAAGGAAACAAAGCGGCGGGTTCCAGCAGTGCGGGTTCGCAAGGCATGGAACTGAATATCCTGATGTTTATACTCGTTAAGGATGCTCTTGATTGCGTCAATTTCTTCTTTAGGCAAAGCTGCATCCAGTAACGCGCTACCGGTTTCCCGCAGCAAACGAAATCCTGTCCAAGTAATATTTGCTGCTACTATCAGTGCAACAATTGGATCAAGCACGAGAGCGCCTGTTACTTTGACGAGGAAGATTCCAATTACCACACCACCCGAAGTTACCACATCAGTAAATAGGTGGTGAGCATCAGCCCTCAGTGTAATAGAACGCAATCGTCGCCCTGCTCGTAGCAAGATAAAGGCAACAACGCCGTTGATTGCGGTAGCAAATAAGGAGAGTGCCAACCCCAATCCTAGCTGTGTTAATGGTTCTGGATGTAACAAGTGTCCCCAGGATTCAACAGCAATGCTAATCGCTGCCACTACAATCAACGCACCTTCTGCACCACTGGAGAAGTATTCGGCTTTAGAATGCCCAAAGGCGTGTTTGGTATCGGCTGGTTTATCAGCATAAGTCAATGCCCATAGAGCGACCAATGCTGCTACGAGATTTACAATTGACTCAATAGCATCTGAAAGTAAACCTACTGATCCGGTTAGCAGGTAAGCGCCAAACTTTAGGGCAATAGTGACAATTGCCGCTGCAATCGACAAGAAAGCATAGGAGCGGGCTGTTCGACTACTCATCTCGGTCACGGAGGTAACTACAGTGATTCCGAGCTAACAGTACCAAATTTAACTTTAATCGTCATCAGCCCTGAGACTTCTACTGATTGGTAAAAGAAACTACAGGATATCATTGCGATCGCCGATCGGATGATTGAACTTTCATCGTTTCGGCGTTGCAGTTGATGAGAGATGCGATCGCGCTGTTCTATAGCTGATCGTATACTTCAGGATAATCAAGAAGCTTATCTATTACGTTTCCTTCTGTAGTATCCTCTTACAGGGGTTCCATCTTTTCTAGTATAGGCATCAACATATTCATAATCGTTTTTATTAGAAATATTCTGATATTCTTTTACTGAAACTGTTTCATTGGTCGCAACTCGTTTAACAGATGCTTGTGGTGTTTTATCGGCGGAGCTAGTAGATTGCGCTCGATTAGTCTGGGAAAGATTTTCTATTTGTTCCCTTAAGCTAGCTATTTCATTTTGTTGCTGCTGATAGTGTTGAGATAGTGTCTGGTATTGTAGTTGCAACTCTGATTTTTGAGAATTCAATTGAGATTTTTCGCTTTGTAAGTTCTCAGCGTCAGATTCCTTACTTCGGGCGTAATTAACGATATCTTGAATTCTTTTATGTAAATCTGATTTTTCTTGATTCAGTTGAGACAATTTATTTTGTAAGTTACTAACTTGAGCTTGTTTTTGTCGCTCAATCTCTCTAGAATTTTGAATATCTCTTTGTAAATTAGATATTGAATTTTGTAAGCTATCTATTTGAGCTTGTTTTTTTTGAGCTAACTCTGTTAAATTTTGGGTGTTCTTTCGTAAAATAGCTATATCAGTATCACGCTCAGATATAGCTTTATGTAGAGCAGAGATATTTTTAGTAAGATTAGAAATTTCCTGTACACGCTTATTTAACTCGTTAGTATTCTCTTGTCTACTTCTAAGTAAACTGTTAAATTGCTCAGATAAAAGATTGATTCGAGAACGTAACTCGTTAATGAGTGCTTGATAACTACTATCAGTTCTAGACCTGTCAGATCCTAAAACCAGTTTTGCTGATAAAACCTTGATTAAATCATCAATTTTATAAGCAAGACGAAGACGATATGGACTAATCTGATTAGCGTTTTGTGCTATTTCTACAGCTATTCTTTCAATTACTTCTGAAAGAATAAATTCTGAGGGTTGCTTGCTTCTTGCAAAAAGAACTAGATTAGTTACAATTTTATCGAGTCATTCATAATCCTTTTCAGCCTGACTAGCTAAAAGAGAACGAACAACATTCTGTATACCTGCAAAAACTTGGTATCTCTTAGGTTTTCTAGGTTCTAATTCTTGGATAATTTCGCTTCGTTTATACTCTAATGCCTCAAGTGTCCTTGCAATTTTTCCACGATTTGCAGTAGGAGCTTCACCAAAACGTTCTAAGACCCCTTCGTAAAGCCAAGCTTGAGACTCTAACTTATTCAGCTTTTGAACTTGCTGTTGATTATCTGGTTGAGAGAATATATCTGTTTTTTGCAACTTTTGTTGTAAGCTGTTAATCCTTGCTGAAATAGTACCTTTAAAACAAGCAAGCAATAACTCTAAGACTTGACCAAAAGGAAAAGAATAGTCAGCCAACCACCCAAATAAAACCCAGAAAACTAGAGAGCCTATCAGAAATACGACTACTTTAACGTAGTTGCAAAACCTCTTAAGTAAGTTTCTATTGTCTTCCAGGTCTGAACTTTGTAGGTCAAAGTAAAACTGATTAACGAAAAAGTTGCTTACCTATTTGTTGACCTATAACTGTACCAGGATTGTTATTAACGTTGAGGTTTACACCTGATTGAGTATTCTGAGAGACATTAGAGGTATTCTGTATCTGCTGGTACTGAGTAACTAGTCTTTCTAAATCCTCTTGAAATGTCTTGTCAGATTCAGCTTCACTTACAAGCGCAGCTTCTAAAAGCTTTGGTTCTTGTTTAGCCTTCTCAAGCTGAAGTCTCCCTTGAAATCTTGCTTTCAAGAAATCTAAGACATCTGTTCCAGCTTTCTCTAAAGCACCACCTGTAGCTTTATCAAGTGCATAAAGTACTATATTCACAGCTTGCAAAGCCAGCACAGATAAATCCATGTCTGTAGTAATCCTGATTTAAGCTCTATCAATTTATAGCACATTGCTACAAAGTGGCCCACAGCAAACAGAGTTAAAAAGTGATTGTACCGACCGATAATGTGATTGTATCGACCGACAATGCGATCGCAAGTTAATCAACTTACAGTAATTTTCATGTATTTAAAGCACATCTGTTGTAAGGGCACAGCAATGCTGTGCCCCTACCGCGTGGTTTATTTACCTGAAAATAGCTGTAATTGAGTTTGGAAATTAGCGATCGCCGATCGGATGATTGAACTTTCATCGTTTCGGCAATCGCAATATCTACAGCACCTTGTCTAATGTAATTGGCAAATCACGGATGCGCTTACCTGTGGCATGATAGACAGCGTTAGCGATCGCCGCCGCCGTGCCGGTAATCCCAATTTCGCCAATTCCTTTGACACCAAGCGGGTTGATATGTGGATCGTGTTCATCAACAAACAACACCTGAATATCAGGAACGTCTGCATTCACTGGTACGTGATACTCAGCTAAATCGTGGTTGACAACGCGTCCGAGATTGGGGTCTGTTACTGTGTGTTCCATCAGTGCCATACCAATACCGTAGACAATCCCACCGATGAGTTGACTGTTGGCTGTTTTAGCGTTGAGTATGCGTCCAACGCCAAAAGTTCCTACCCAGCGCGTTACTCTGACTTCGCCAGAATCAGGATTAACGCGGACTTCGGCAAATTGTGATCCAAATGCGTGCATTGAGAACTTCTTTTGTTCCTCTCCGAGTTTGGCATCTGCACGCGCTTCGATCATTTTCATTCCATGCCGGGCCAAGATTGCCTGATATGTTTCGGTTGCAGACGATTTATTTTTTAAGAAAAAGCTACCATTTTCGGCAATCACATCCTCAGCTTTTGAACTATAAAGCGGCGATTTTTGATCGGCAAGTGCTAGTTGCAAAAGTTGACTGCGAGCTTGATTTCCCGCTAAATGCACGGACGAGCTGACACTAGCGGCTGTTTGCGAACCACCGGAAACAGGGGTTTCTGGCATCTTAGTATCACCTAGTTCAAAGCGAACTTTGTCAACTGGTAAACCGAGCGCCTCAGCTGCAACTTGAGTCATTACAGTATAAGTTCCCGTGCCAATATCTTGCGAACCACTTTGCACAACGGCTGTACCGTCTGCCATAATTCGAGCGATCGCTGATGCTGGGGAACGGTTGGTAGGATAAGTTGCTGTCGCCATACCCCAACCAATCAAATAATTGCCATCTCGCATCGAACGCGGCTTAGAATTGCGCTTTTGCCAACCAAACTTTTCTGCTCCTAATCTGTAGCACTGGATGAGTGACTTGCTCGACCAGGGCAGTCCTTTACTGGGATCGACATCAGCATGATTACGCAGACGCAACTCTACCGGATCGATATTCAGTGCATAAGCTAGTTCGTCCATTGCCGATTCTAAGGCAAACGACCCAGAAGCTTCTCCAGGCGCACGCATAAAGGTTGGTGTACCCTCATCGAGCTGCACCAGATGGTGGCTGGTTTCGATATTTGGGCAAGCGTAAAGCATCCGGGCGCTTTTACCAACAGGTTCGATAAATTCATCGAAAGTTGAAGTCTGGGAAATGCCACTGTGTCGCAGAGCGGTTAATTTGCCCTCGCGGGTTGCACCTAGAGCAACCTGTTGAATTGTCTCTGGTCGGAAGCCGACAGGCCCATACATTTGTATGCGTCCTAAAACTAACTTCACTGGGCGCTTAACCTGCCGTGCTGCCATCGCCGCTAGAGGCACATGCGACCAAGCCGACCCTTTGCAACCGAAGCCACCGCCGACAAAGTAAGACATAACGCGGACTTTCTCTGGCTCAATTCCCAATACCCCTGCTACTTTTTGTTGAGCCGAAAAGATTCCTTGGGTTGCATCATACAGCAGCAGTTGATCGCCTTGCCAAACTGCTGTTGTGGCATGAGGCTCCATCGGATTGTGATTTTCGATTGGTGTTGTATAGGTTTGCTCAACACGGACAGCAGCAGCCTTTAGTCCCTGGTTGACATTGCCGTGCTCTAAATCGGGCGGCTCTTCTCTGGGGATTTTACCTTTAGGCAAGTATGCCTTAGCGAGATTGTCCCGCATATTAATGGTTGGTTTCTCTTCGTCATAGCGAACTTGCACCAGCGAGGCAGCATACATCGCGCGTTCAAAGGTATCGGCAACGACGACACCAATGTGCTGACCGCTATACAGGACAACGTTATCTTGTAGCACTTGCAGCTTGCGACCACCGCCCTTTTCTCCAGAAGCCTTGGGTGCGTTGAGGTGGGTAATTACTGCTAATACGCCCGGTACTTGTTCCGCCGCCTTTGTATCAATTTTGGCTATCTTTCCTTTGGCGATCGTGCTTTGAATTGTTACGCCATAAGTCATTTTTGCTACCGGAAACTCAGCCGAATAGCGTGCGCCGCCAGTCACCTTTAGCCGTCCATCAACTCGGTTGAGCGGTTTGCCGACAACTGTATTTGTATCTCCTGTATTCATGCCATTCCTCCCACCGTGAAGAGCGCCTTAACAATTGTGCGTTTAGCCAGTTCGACCTTAAACCCGTTGTATTTTTGAGGTTTAGCTCCAGCGATCGCTGCTGTGGCTGCTGCAAGAAATGTTGCCTGGTTTGCGGGCTTATTCAAAAGTACTTTTTCCGCTTCAAAGGCACGCCAGGGCTTTGTTCCTACTCCACCCAAGGCAATACGGGCAGCGCGAATGATGCCATTTTGGACATCTAATGCCGCCGCCACCGATGTCATTGCAAAAGCATAGGAGGCGCGATCGCGGACTTTTAAATAGTGCGATCGCTTGGCAAAGTTTGAAGCAGGCAAGTCAACGGCAACAATTAACTCCCCGTGTTGTAAAACTGTTTCCCGTTCGGGTGTATTGCCAGGTACGAGATGAAAATCTACAAGGGGAATACTGCGCTCTCCGTTCGGGCCGCGTGTTTGCACAACTGCATCTAGTGCGATCATTGCTACCGCCATATCGGAAGGATGAGTGGCAATACAGCGATCGCTTCCGCCAAGAATCGCGTGAATGCGGTTGTAACCTTCAATTGCTGCACAACCTGAACCTGGAACACGCTTATTGCATGGCATTGAAGTGTCGCGGAAGTAGTAGCAGCGGGTACGCTGTAACAAATTTCCGCCCACCGTTGCCATATTTCGCAGTTGTGGCGATGCCCCAGATAGCAACGCTTCTGACAGCACAGGATAACGCTCCTGAATCATCGCATTATAAGCAACATCACTATTACGTGCCATTGCGCCAATTCGCACGCCGTTGCCCTGCATTTCTATCTTGGTTAGCGGTAGTGGATTAATGTCAACTAACTCTCTTGGTGTCTGGACATTCAGCTTCATCAAATCGATTAAGCTGGTACCACCGGCAAGATACGAGGCTTCACTATCTGGAGCCACCAACGCCACGGCATTTTCCGTTTGTCCTGCTTTTTTATAGTTAAACGGCTGCATCTTTTTTTCCTTCTAAAACATCGCGAACAGCATTCACGATATTTGGATAAGCACCACAACGGCAAATATTGCCGCTCATCAATTCACGAATATCGCCATCTGACTTAGCATGTCCTTCGTTAACTAAACCCACTGCTGAACAAATTTGTCCTGGTGTGCAGTAGCCACACTGGAATGCATCGCGGACAATAAACGCAGCTTGCATCGGGTGCAGATTATTTCCTTGCTCCAGCCCTTCAATGGTTGTAATTGTGGCGTCGGTGTGCATGATCGCAAATGTCAGGCAGGAATTAATCCGCTGCCCATCAACCAGCACTGTACAAGCACCACATTGACCGTGGTCACAACCTTTTTTACTACCAGTTAGCCCGATGTATTCCCGCAGGGCATCAAGTAAGGTAACACGTGGTTCAATCTGTAAATTGTGTGCTGTTCCGTTTACTTGCAGCGTCACCTTCATAGTTTCAGGTGTCGAAGTTTGCGGCGTTAGAGTACTTTTTTGGACTTGAGTTTGTCCTACAGCTTTCTCTACAAAATTATTGATCGTAGCCGCTACTGTGCTAACGATCATCAATTTACCAAAACCACGGCGTCTTAGCCGAAATTTCATCTGTTTACTCCACTCTGTTTTTGTTGGTAATAATATTGGGTAATTTTCTGGACTTAACTTCCTTTATAAAAAGCACTTTTTTTTACAAGTATTTTCCTCAATATGACATTATTAACAGAATACAATTTCATCTTGTCATTGTCTCTCTATCAGAAGATTTATGCCATAAGTATTATCTAAAATTCTCATTTTGTTTTAGAATTTCTAATATTTTTATTCTATAGACAATTAAATTTCTTAGTAAGTATTTAATTAATTTTATTAATTTTTAATAAACTTTTATCAAGATAATCATTTTTCTAAACTTTATTATAGCATCTACGGCTGTTATGAGCAGTTGCAGCAACTAGCAAACCAGTTTCTTAAATGTTGAGGATTTATTAAGTCGAGTGCAACTGATATTAGTTTATCAACCATTTCTGTTGTAGTTGGAGTGAAACTACGTAAAAAGGATTTAAGTTGTGACCACCATAATTCAATAGGATTAAAATCGGGAGAGTAAAAGCATAAACAAATAACTTTCGTACCTACAGCTTCTATCATGGGCATAATTTAATCTAGTTTATGTGCGGATAAATTATCAATTCATGTATACTGCTCCTGACCAAAAATGTGGCACTAAAAACTTCTCAATAAATAATTCATCTGTTAAAATTGTTATTCTCTCTGATTTTTGTTGTTATAGTAAAAAGTTATTCATCGGTATAATCTGTCATCAAAGCTTTAGTATAAAAATACCATAAGTTTTTATCTCATTTAGAATTGCTATATCTTGTTTTAATTAAGTCTAAGTTGCGGTGCGCGTAGCGCACTCTTATTATCGTGTGCGATCGCACGAACCTTGGGGTGAAAAGCATTCCTCTGTCTGATAACCCGCAACTTGGGTTATTACCTAAAACTTCTACATCAGGTGTTTGATTCTGGAGAAGGTCAGTGGACGATTACTACTGCACTCCACTAATAATTAAGCTCCAGAGGTGAAGGTGAGTTTGTAGACAAACTGCTGTCTGCAATGCGCTATAGTTTGGTGGATATCTTGAAGAACATACGGAGATTCATATCATGACGGCTGCTACCACGCCCAAAGTTCCTGTTGAAGCCTCAATCCATCAAGTAGAACCCTGCGTGATCGTTATCTTTGGAGCAGCGGGAGATTTAACCAAGCGTCTGCTGCTTCCCGCTCTCTACAACCTCAAACAAAGCAATTTGCTGCCGCCGGAATTTGCGATCATTGGAGTCGCACACAGTCCAATGAGCCAGGATGATTTTCGCAGCAAACTCGCCCAAGACATTCATGAGTTCGCAACGGTTCCCGTAGACGATCATCTCTGGCAACCGCTTGAGCAACGACTCTACTATCTTGCTGGTGAGTTTCAAGAAGCTGACACCTACCATCAGTTGCAAGACTTACTAACTCAAGTCGATCAAGACTGTGGCACTCAGGGAAACTATTTGTTCTACCTGGCAACTGCCTCTAACTTCTTTTACGACATCATTACGCAGCTGGGTGCGGCAGGATTGGTGCGCGAAGACAATAATCAATGGCGGCGAGTCATCATCGAGAAACCATTTGGGCACGACTTGGAATCAGCTCGTGCCCTGAATAAATCCATTGGTGCTGTCCTTGAGGAAAAACAGATATACCGCATTGATCACTACCTGGGAAAAGAGACTGTACAAAACATTCTAGTGTTTCGGTTTGGTAATGGCTTATTTGAACCGATTTGGAATCGTGAACATATTGATCACGTACAGATTACCGTAGCCGAAACGGTTGGGGTCGAAGGCAGAGGCAACTTTTATGAAGGCACAGGGGCATTGCGGGACATGGTGCAAAACCATCTTTTTCAACTGCTGGCAATGACGGCGATGGAACCACCGATCTCGTTTTCAGCCGATGAGGTGCGTGATGAAAAGTCAAAACTATTGAAGTCGATCATTCCGCTGACTGCTGAAACTGTGCAAACTCATACTGTCAGGGGACAATATGGTGCAGGAACAGTGAAGGATACTCAAGTGCCTGCTTATCGCTCAGAGTCACGAGTTGCCTCCGATTCTACTACTGAAACTTATGCTGCCTTAAAGCTGAACATTGACAACTGGCGTTGGGCAGGGGTGCCGTTTTATCTCCGAACCGGTAAGCGTCTGACTCAACGCGTCACAGAAATTGCAATTCAATTTAAGCAAGTACCCTCACTATTGTTTCGCCAAACATCGATTGATCGCCTCACACCCAATTTTTTGACCATCCGCATTCAACCAAAGGAAGGAATTCATCTCAAATTTGGCGCAAAAGTGCCTGGTCCCGCCATGACGATGGATGCGGTTGAAATGAACTTTTGCTATAATGACTACTTTGGCAAGATTCCGAGTACCGGCTATGAAACCTTACTCTACGACTGCATGATCGGTGATGCGACTCTGTTTCAGCGCTCAGACAACGTAGAACTGGGCTGGAGCGTTGTCAGCCCCATTCTGGAGGCTTGGGCAACCACGTCACCTGAAAACTTTCCCAACTACACAGCAGGCTCATGGGGACCATTGGCAGCAGATGATTTGTTGGTGCGCGATGGTCGGCAGTGGCTCCCGGATTGACCTATAATTCTTACCAGAGATATTGCTGGCATCCATACTTACTTGGCTTTCTTTGAAGTGGAAGGGATGCCCCATTAATTTTCTCTTATTTACCCTGACAACGGCTTATTTAATAGGAAAGCTGTTAATGAATCAGACCTAAGTTCAGTACGCCCCAACTGTTGAGCAACAACCAAACAATATACTTTAACAGTGCTAGCCCTCTCATCCCAAGACTCTTATGTTTTCACTCGGAAATGCAAACTAAAACGAGGATGTTACCAGTTTCACCTGATAAAAATACATTTATCTCGAAAAATACTACTTTTTGACGAATTTACCACTCAATGTCAACTTCCAAATAACTGACCTTTCTACGGGACAACTAGCCAAAGCTCCCTTGCTCGCCTTAATAGGGCTGCTATCCTCATTGACAGAGCATACTTCAATCAGGATACCACATGAAAATCTTATGGATTTATGACACAAAATTGACACACTAATGATATATGAAAAGTATATGATCAACTATAGTTTTTAAATATTCCCTATAATTTCTGTTTAATAACTGCACTGTTTATAAATCTAATTTTTTAATCAAGCATTAACTAAACAAGTTAAAATTTCTCTAAATAACTAAAAAAATCAATGTGAGGTGACAATGAAAATTTTTAACTTATACAAAATTAGCTTGTTTTCAGGGTTGCTAGTTACACCATTATGTGTTTTCTCTCCGAAAATACTTGCACAAACTCCAACTACTCAAGAGCCAGGAGTTATTATTAATAAAGGGTCTACGAATACTTGCAAGTATATAATTCGCGTCTTGCCGTCAGGAAAAGCAACTTATACTGTTTGCAACAGGAAAGGTGCAGGTGAAATAAAAGTGAACACAGCTACTAAATTTTTTAATGATATTTTAGCAGCTAAACCACTATCAAAATTACCATATAAGCCATGTGCAAAATCTGTTTCGTTTGGGACATCAACTGAAGTCATTTATCAAGGACAAAAATCTCCAGATATTAGCTGTCCAAGTAATGATTATAGAGTAATAAGTTTGTATAATAACGCCGAAAGCATTCAAAAGGAATTGAACTTTTCAATTTATAAAAATCAATTTCCAAAGTGAGCGATGATTAGTATTCATATTATCAAATATGCCAAATCGGAGCTTGAGGTGAAGATTTTAGTGATTAGTCATAAAACCCTTTTGCTTAAACGCCTTTGTGAGCATACTATTTACCTATCAAAAGATAATTCGTTAAGTTTATCTTATATCAACAGGACTTACGCAAAAATTGCCAAAAAGCTTAATTTATCGAACCGTCAAGACGCCTTCTCTGCGAGAGGCTCCGCCGACGCGAAGCGTCTCGTTAGACAAGAACGCCAAGAATCGTAGAGTGTGCGTAAGTCCTAATCAAGTTCGGGTGATTACTTATAATAAAATCTATCAATGTAGGTTAGGTTGAAGCCAGTGAAACCCAACATTTACTTCTTGTTAATGTTGGGTTTCGTTCCTCAAACGCCACTTGCTTCTCCCTTGGCGCTAGCCTCTGCCAATGTGAGAAGGGGAGACGCTGCGCGTAGCAATATCTCCGTAGGGGTACAAGTCAGGAAACTGCAAGGGCGCAGTGGCTCCCCAGGATATTCGAGTTTCTCCTGGAATCGCTTACGCATCTGTCAAGAGTATCTTCCGGGTTGCTCCAGGGGAAGCTTTCACCTCTAACAGTTTCCCTAGTCCCCCTTGTCGATACTTTTGCAACCAGCGTATTACGGTTGAGCCATCTCTTCCCAACATGCGGCTTAATTCCTGATCCGGTGTTACAAGTCCTGTTTTTATCCACCACAGAAGAAGCAACCGTTCTTTCTCAAAATCAGTACGAGCCTTCTTGAGACTTTTTGACAGATATTCAGCCCTCTGACTGATCTCTAAGTTCAAAGGGCGTCCCATTGCTTGCCAAGCAGTGTTTACCAAGCAGTGTTTAATTTTTCCTAGCGAAAAACCTTTTCTACCAGAGCCTTGTCTTCGATTGCAGATGTTAGAGACGGCGATCGCCCCTAATCATGGCTTTTAGCCAATTGCCGACTTGACAGTAAGCAGAGATGATTTCCTAGTACTTCAAGAGAAGAAATGCCCTGCTTTCTTATCCAATTCAATTTCAGATTAACGTGAATGACCAAAATAGCTTTATGATTTTCTACAAAAGCATATTTGAAATTATTTTGGTAGTATACCAAAATATTCTCAAGCTCATTCTGGAACATGGTGAATTACTTAAAAGTGATTCGTGCAATCCAGGTATTGAATGTGAAGGTTCTTCCAGGGTCAAAAAAAGTGCAGGGAGATGAAAAGTATGGCTGAACAACCATTTCATGACCAACTGAGTTTAGAGGAACAAGCTGAGAAACTTGGAAAGCAAGCAGTAAGTTTGGGTCTGATTCCAAGCTTTGTGGTGCATTACTTTCCAGATACTTGGGTATTTTATATACCTAATGAAAATCAATCAGAAGCATTGACACCAGAAGAGGCATACCTTCGTTTAAAGCAACAGGTTAAACAGTAGATATTTTAACAACAGATTTTTGAAGATAACAGCTTGGTACTGTAATCCTTAAGTAACAGTAGTTATGGCGAAACCTGCAATTTTAACCGTCGATGATGATCCAGAAGTGTTGCAAGCGGTGTCACGAGACTTGCGGCATCAGTATGGCGATCGCTTCCGCATTGTCCGGGCAAATTCTGGTATCACCGCTCTGAACGCGGTGCAGCAACTCAAATTACGGAATGAAGCAGTTGCTCTATTTTTGGTGGATCAAAGAATGCCCCAAATGGGAGGTGTGGAGTTCCTTGAACAGGCAAAAGACATCTTTCCTGATGCGAAACGTGCTTTGCTGACGGCCTATGCAGATACGGATGCTGCTATTAAATCAATTAATAGTGCCAGACTTGATTATTACTTACTCAAGCCCTGGAATCCACCAGAAGAACGGCTATATCCGGTTTTGGATGATTTGCTAGATGACTGGCTAGCTGGATTCCGCCCACCATTTGAAGGGATTCGAGTGATTGGTAATCGTTGGTCGCCTTTTTCCCATCAGGCGAAAGACTTCCTGGCGCGTAACCAGATTCCCTATAAGTGGTTAGATATTGAACTGGAGCCAGATGCAGTAAAATTAGTAGAATACGCAGAAGCTGATGGCAGACAGCAATTGCCCTTGGTACTATTTCCCGATGGTTCTCGATTAATCCAACCATCTAATTTAGAGATTGCCGCTAAAATTGGACTACAAACCCAGGCAGAACGCCCCTTTTATGACTTGGCGATCGTAGGTGGTGGCCCTGCCGGACTAGCAGCCGCCGTCTATGGCGCTTCTGAAGGATTGAGTACTGTCTTAATTGAGCGTGAAGCACCGGGCGGACAAGCAGGCACGAGTTCACGCATTGAGAACTATCTGGGGTTTCCTGTTGGCTTGAGTGGCAGTGATTTGGCAAGGCGGGGAGTCACTCAGGCGCGACGATTTGGGGTAGAGATTCTTACTCCTCAAGTAGTAACTGGGGTTAGGCTGCAAGATCCTTATCGGGTTTTGCAATTGGCGGATGGCAGCGAGATTAGTTGCCATGCACTTTTAGTTGCAACCGGCGTTTCCTACCGTTGGCTGAATGTCCCAGGAGCCGAGAAGCTGACAGGGGCAGGAATTTATTACGGTGCTGCGATGACTGAGGCGATCGCCTGTAGCAATGAGGAGGTTTATCTGATAGGCGGGGCAAACTCCGCTGGACAGGCAGCTATGCACTTTTCTAAGTATGCCAGCAAAGTGATTATATTGGTGCGAGGTGAGTCACTCTCATCAAGTATGTCCCAATATTTGATTGACCAAATTGCGGCTACTGCAAATATTAAAGTATGCACAGGTTGTAGCGTTGTGGAAGTGAAGGGAGATGAACATCTAGAAGAAATTGTGATTGCCCATGCTAAGACTGGACAAACTGAAACTGTGCCAGCGCGATCGCTTTTTATCTTCATCGGTGCTAGCCCTAAAACTGATTGGCTCGATGGTGTTATTCGACGCGATGCTCAGGGGTTTATCATCACAGGCCCCGACTTGATGCATAATGGCAAATCTCCTCCAGGCTGGCGTTTGGAACGTTCACCTTTTTTGCTAGAAGCCAACGTTCCTGGCATCTTTGCAGCCGGAGATGTGCGATCCGGGTCAATTAAGCGGGTGGCATCCGGTGTGGGTGAAGGTTCGATCGCCATTCAATTCGTTCACCGCTACCTGAGCAATGTTTAGTTGGAACGGGAAAAACTAAGGAGGTTAATTGATGTTGTGTATTGAAGAATTGATTAACTTAGACCCGTTTCAACAGCTTTCTAAAGAGCAATTGGAGTGGGTTTGCGATCGCGCTCAAACGGTTGAACTCCATGCTGGAGAAGTGTTGGCACATGAGGGAGATCCTGCACACGGCTTATTTATCCTAATCAAAGGTAAAATTAATCTCGCCCGCCGCAGTCAAGGAGTTGAAATTCCCATCGGGCAACATGAAGCCCCATCCTTTTTTGGTGAAATTCCAGTCCTCACAGATGAACCTGTACCTGTGACAATGTGGGCATTGACAAATTGCAGCCTTTATGAATTAAAAGGAGAAGACTTTTGCAAACTGCTGCATGAATCTCGTGATTTTGAACGGATGATTTTCCGTATTATGCAACGTCGTGTCCGGGGGCTAGAGTCTTTTATTCGTGGGCGGGAAAAGATGGCAGCTTTAGGGACACTTACCGCAGGTCTAGCTCACGAACTCAACAACCCAGCCGCAGCCCTGGTTCGGACTTTAGGGGAAATGCCAGCCGCCATCCTAGAGTTACAACGAATGAACTTAGTTTATGGGCAACGCAATATTGAGGAAGCGCATACTCAACACTGGTTGAGAGTACGCGATCAGGGCTATGATGCGATTTTGAATAATCGCCTAGATCCGGTGACATTAAGCGATCGCGAAACCGTGTTGCTGGAATGGTTAGAAGATTATGGTGTGAACCAGGCATGGAAATTAGCGGAACCTTTAGCAGAAGGCGGTGTTGAGGTAGAAACCCTAGATCATCTCATGGAACGTTGGCGCAACGACGACACTGAATTGCGAGAAATGGGATTGCACTGGTTATCGCTCTCGTTTGAAGTCATGTCAATGATTAAACATGGTTTGCGAGGAGCCGAAAGGATTTCTGAACTTGTGCAAGCGATGAAGTCTTATACTTACCTAGATCAAGGTGTTCAGCAAGAAGTGAATATGCATCAAGGTTTAGAAGATACATTGCGATTGTTTGCTCATCAACTCAAATGCGGCATCCAAGTACAACGTAATTATGATCAACATCTTCCTAAAATTCTTGCTTATGGCAGCGAACTGAATCAGGTATGGACGAACTTAATTGACAACGCCATAGATGCAATGGATGGTAAGGGACTGCTAGAAATTACAACATACCATTGCGATCGCTTTGCCCATATTGACATCATCGATTCTGGTAGTGGAATTCCACCTGAAATTAAAACCCGCATTTTTGAACCTTTCTTCACTACCAAATCAGTGGGGCGTGGTTCAGGACTCGGTTTGGAAACCGTTCGCCGGATTGTAGAAAATCGCCATCACGGTACACTCTCATTTGAGTCGCAGCCAGGTAGAACTTGTTTCACTATTTGCTTGCCCAAGTCAAATAAATGAATCATTCTTGACTCTACAAATTTTTGTGTTTCATGTCAGCCTACAATCTATAAATGGAAAATACAAGTATAATTTAATCCCAGAATATCTAAAATTAACTGTCAAGAAATCATGACTAAAGATGGCAAGTTATTTGGATCATTTACTCTAAATATTCGGCAAATTAACCTGTAAAAAATGAAAGTAATTGTGATTGGTGGTGGAATTGGGGGTTTAACTTTAGCCCGTGCTTATTTAGATGCAGGAATTGAAGTTGAGCTATATGAGAAACGCCAGTTGAATGAAATGCTCTCCGGTGCAGGAGGGATATTTATTCAAAGAAATGCTATGCGTGTTTACAAACTCTTATGGTCAGGGAAAATTTATGAACGTTTTTACAAACAAGGAGGCAAAATTTGCCAAGGAGGGTTTTTTAATAAAAAAGGAAAACCATTGTACATAAACTCCCCGCAATTTATAGGTGAAGAAGACTTGGGTATATGTCTTTCTCGACCGGAATTACAACAGATTCTATATGAAGCATTGCCTGAAGGAATAGTCAGGACTGGTATGACATTTGATAAATTTGAGGAGGTAGG
This sequence comes from Nostoc sp., assembly GCF_036917275.1. Taxonomy (GTDB): domain Bacteria; phylum Cyanobacteriota; class Cyanobacteriia; order Cyanobacteriales; family Nostocaceae; genus Nostoc. The sequence continues at coordinate 13,502 of NZ_JBALDF010000017.1, read as the reverse complement.
AGATCGTGTGCAAGTTTATTTTCAAGATGGTAGTACGACAACTGGGGACATATTAGTAGGGGCAGATGGTCTTTACTCAAAAGTACGAGCCAGCCTCAATGGTCAAGAACGATTAGAGGAAGCAGAGTACAGTGGCATGTGTTGCTGGAGAGGTTTTTTTCAAGGTTCAAGTCTTCCATTAGATAAAAAATATAGTTGGATGGAATTTTGGGGTCAGGGTAATCGCTTTGGATATTTTGATATCGGAGGAGGGCAATTCTCCTTTTATGCTTTTAATAACAGTGCTAAAGGTGAAAATGACGACTCAGTTGGAGGTTCCTTGAATGCTCTAAAGTTGATATTTTCAGATTATGCCGAACCTGTAGCTTCCATCCTCAAGGTTTTGGAAAATGAAAACATTTATCGAGATGATATTTTTGATCGCCAACCAATAGCTAGTTCTTGGGGAAATGGTCGAGTTACCTTAATCGGAGATGCAGCACATCCTGTCCAACCAAGTCTTGGACAAGGGGGTTGTATGGCAATAGAAGATGCGTTTGAACTTGTGAAGTTGCTTACTAATCTTACTAACAGCAACCAAGTAGTGTCACTGTTGCGTCAATTTGAGCAAAGTCGTAGCAAACGAGTTAGTCGTGTATTTACTACTTCTCGCCAGGTTGGTCAGCTTGGACAAACTACCTCTGCAATGGGATGTATCCTCCGCGACTGGATTTACAAGCTTACTCCCACCTGGTTAGCTGACTTGCAATTTAGATGGTTGTTTGATTACCAACCTGATTGGGAATAATAGCTCCCTTAAGTAATTCAAACAAGTAGAGAGATAACTAACCTTATACACTGGCGACAGTTTCAAGGCAACTTTTGTTTGGACTACTTCTATACCCCAGCCTTTGATGCCTTTGCGATCTTCTAAGCTTCTTCAAAAGCCAGATGATTCGGGCATTTTACCTGCGAGCTACCCGTTTTAACCAAGCCACTTTTGAGTAATTATTCTTGAAAGCTGATTTCAGTTGTGAGAATTGGGTGTTGATTAACTTGTGATAGGAGAAAATTAGTCAACATTGGTATTCACTCCAAACTAATTTTCCATAACCTGTCTAGCAGATTGGACTGTTGCAATTGACCATTACTGCTGTCAGACCAATCATTGCCATATACCAACCCAACACTGAATATATTATTTACAGGATATTGCCCTAGTTTTCCAAAACCTTCAATATTGTTTGAATCAGTGATTACCTGCTGGTTCAACTTCATGGTTGTTTGGTTACCGTCAGCAAAATAAATTGTCGCTCGTTTGTTATGAAAGCTTATCTGAACTTTGTAGACACCACCTGTTGCATAGATGCACTTCCCTCATTGTACCTTCATTACTTGCAATCGCTTGTATAAATATTTTAATTAATTACTTAATCTATTATAACTAATAATTTTTGATGTAATAATACCAATTAATACGAATAGACCTAACGCTCTGCGAAAATAATTAACACCTTGAAATAATTCTAGCCAGGCCCAAGTAAACAAGGAGCCATTTGCTACTACGTCTAAGACTGTATTAATTTTGCCACTCGTAAAAATTAGAGCAAGTATACTGGTTACTATCCAAACAATAAGAGGTAGATTTGGCATCTGAGCTATAACAATTTTGCCATCACTGTCACGAAAGGTTTTATCGATTAATGTATTTTCCATAGCTTTTAATTGCCAATTAGCTAAAAATTATTAACTTACAAAACTATTGAGAAGATGCTGACATCGAACTGCAAATTCTTTAATAATATTAAAACATTCAAAATTCTATTTTCAAGCATCTAATTGCATAGATGAGAGCGGTAAAGTATATTCATATATAGGTATATTGAAAGGCATACTCACATTCAATCTGCCATTTAGATATTGCAGGACTGTTCACCTGCACTCTTATGAGGAAGTTAGAAATTAACAGTCAACTAGTTCGCAGCAAATGGTAAATCAAGCCATCCATTCAGTCTACTATGGGGCATCTGTTACTAATTGACCAAATTTCTGCGAGTCAATGTCCTTGAACTCTAACATCACGCGCCACCTCTGATCACGCCTTATACTGAGTAATTATTTAATTAGATTAATTCCGTACTCTACCCGCTCAATAATTTTGACTCCGGCTGAAATCATTGACTATTTTGCTCAACAGCAGTCTGAGCTAAGAACCACAAAGAAATCATCAATAATTGCCCCTACCTCTAACGTATACTAACTAGCTGTAGTGTATGAGTAACACAGCTAGTCTTTATGGGTACAGAATGTTCAGAGGCGAATGGTACTAAGTTAAGACACAGCCTTTGCTGTGACTGCTTCCCAACTTCTAGGCTCTTAACCGCTCTTGGGAGGCTTTGCCTCCACTAGTAAGATCGAGGCAGAGCCTTTGAGAATACATTCCCAGCCTGGAGGCTAGTAACTAGGCAGCACAAGACTCTGGGCTTATCTTAGCACCATTCTGTTCAGAGGCTTCAAGATGAGTTACTTCAAGAGAGCGAATCAACTCTCGAATAACGTCAGTTGCTGGTCTGCCTGTAATCGCACAATATCGTTCAAGTTTTTCGCTCTCAGTTGATGTAAGATTTATCGTCATTCGTTTGACAGCCCATTTTTTGTTCATGACTTGCTCTATTAATCAAAATTGAAAAATTAAATTTACAAAGCACTCTCGCAATAGTTAATAAATAACAATACTAGCTAGATGTTAACCACAGCATACTTGCCTTGCCATAAGAATATTCTAGACATAACCACGCTAATGTATTTACATGTAATCAAAAACTTCACCAATAAATCACTTATATGAATTTTAGATTCAGATGAACAGCTTCTGGATACAAAATTTGCTAACGATTACCAAACCAAACTGTCCAGTCTAATTGTTGCATCAACCCTGATCCTTGTGATAAAGAGTAGAGCCACAGTATAAAAATCGCCGGAATATTTTGGAGGAGATTAGGAAGTTGAACTAGAATTTACGTATTTACACAAAATTGATATTATGCAATTAAGCCTACCTTCTGTGATAGGTGTTCTAAAATAAAGTCACGAGCTACTTAAAGAAATAAATTTATTTGTAGTTCATACCAATTTTTAATTAAGTTCTCTATTCGCATTAATTTTAATTTATCAATATATGCATCCTGAGTAGTAATTAATTTAATGAATAGCAAAATATCTACGTTATAATTCATTTTTAATTATATACTTTCAATTCTAAAAAATATATTTGTATAGTATAATTCTTGTCTTACCCAATAGTAAATTCTGATAATTGACGCATTTTTGGAGTATGAAAACTAATCAGAATATCTTGTTTATCTATTGTTCATGATCTCCAAGCGGCGTTCGTTAACCAGGGAACTAGACCAAGGGACCTCGGTTAAAAAGTGGTGTAAACGATGGTAAGTTTCCCCTACCGCGTTCTCTGCGAGCAGGAATATGCTCTCACTTTCTCCTAATAATCCCCCTAAATAATGCCTAAACTCTCTTTCCCTCTTCTAACACATCAAAATAATTATCATTCTGGAAAAATCCTGTCCCTTGTTTTTCTTGGAATAATTTATTCTTTGGAAGTCCCTGTTTAGAGTTTTATCTATTAACTTGATTGCTAGTTCTGGTTTCTTCTCAAATAGAGGGTCTTGTTTCCCTTGTGCTAAAGAATCAGCGTGCTGATATAATTCGATATCTAACGGTAAGCTTTTTCTCCCATCAGATAAATGTGTTGTTACTACTACTACTATTCCATTATCTGTTTTACCTATTTCTCCGATATACTGCCTCCCTACTCCCGCAGTAAAATTACCCGGAGGCGGAGCGTCTCCGGCTCCGCACTCTTTTTATGTCCAGAATCATCAATTATGAGGCTAAAGCCTCTACTGATTCTCGTCTGACTACACTTGTTCATGATTTCTAACCGACGCTCATTCACCCGATCGCTACACCAGGGTGCTTCGGTTAAAAAGTGGTGTAATCGGTGGTAAGTAACCTCTACAGCATTAGAAGCCATTTGAAACAGGTTTTTTCTCTCACTTTCACCTAATAATCCCCCTAGATAGTGTCTAAACTCTCTTTTTTGAGCTTTATGAGTAAACACATCATCAAATCTTTTACACCATCTTTCAAAGCACGGGGGCATGGCTGCGGTAATGGTTTCTTTCATGAGCTTCTTTCAATGTGAAAGCTACGCTAATTAAGCATTATATCCTTTTTCGTATTTCAGTTTTGTTTAAGTCCCGCTAGCAAAGACGCCCAAGAGGCGGCACGCAAGAGTGGGTAATCACCTCATGTAACCATTTTTTGAAATTCGGGGTGCTAAAGAGATTCAAAAAACTTACTGAGAAGTAATTTTAAGAAGTTTTATTTAGTTTCAACTTTTACAATTGCTGACATTCCCGGATTAAATCGAGATTCGTAACCTTGAATACTTGATTCATCAAACACAATCTTGACAGGAATTTGATGTAATGAATTATTAGAAGCTGAATTACTCGTAAGATTATCTTGTGGTATAAAGGCGATACTATCTACTTGGCCTTGAAACTGCTGATTAGCAAAGGCTGAGACTGTAATTTTTACCTTTTGCCCTGGCTGTATCTTTTCTAACTGCTTTTCTGGAAAATAGGCAATAATCCAAGGACGTGGCTGCATTATTGATAAGAGAGTTTGCCCTGGAAGCACCTGCTGTCCTACTTGGACATTTTTATTGCCAACTAGTCCACCAACCACAGTCGCAATGTTAGTGTAGTCCAACTCCAGTTCCGCTTTTTTTACCTCTACCTGCTTTTGAGTAAAAGTAGCCAACGCTATCTTATATTGTTGCTCATTTAGCCTCTTTTGATGATTCAGGACTTGTGCTTGTAAAGTTCTTTTTTTAATCAAAGCTCGTTGTTCTATTTGAGCATTTTCGTTTTTGCGAATTGGCTGTGGTTCTGGAGTATCAATAGCAATTTTGAGAATTTTTTCCCGTGCCAATGCTGCTTGCTGTTTAGCTAATTCTAGAGATGTTTTTGCCTGTGCCAGAGATAATTGATAGTTATTTTTGTCAAGTTTCACTAATACCATGCCCGGAGATACAATTTGATTATCATTAAATGTAATTTCAGTGACTATTCCTGATACACGAGTAGTTACAGGGTTGATCTCTGCGGTGACATGAGCATTATCAGTTTCTAGATGTTTTTGCCTATATTGCCATTGATGGTAAGCATAATTTCCTAAATAAATTGCAACAACACCCAATAATACTCCCGATCCTGTAAGCAGTAGCAGATACCGAACCCAAGAAGGTGATAATTTTTTGTTGAAAGGATTGTTTGATTCAGTAGAAGTGTTAGTTGGCTCCTGTTGCGACAACACGGGAGTTTTTTGTTCTGATAATGTTGTAACTTTTTGGAACTGTTGTAAAAAATTCAAGCGTTTCATTAGTGTTTTTTGTGTAAAAAATATCTCCGTATAACAATTGGCACTACTTAACTAGTCCACTTTCAGAATACGGTAAATATCACTTGAGTGCATAGTTCTCTCAAAATAGCTTCATAAGTCACTATATCTAATGATCCGCCCAGTTTTGCTGACCTTGATCAACGGTAGGAGCGATCGCGCAAATAGGATTCAAAGTCGGTCGGTTCAGGAAAATCGCGTTTCAACTGCGCCAAATCCGCTGCGTAACCGACGTTCTCAAACCAGCGATACATTGTGGTCACTTCCTCTCCGGCTTGCTGCTCAAACGCTTCAAATGGAATTTGTTGATATTCGACGTTTTTTCCGAAAACGCTGCTGAATGCGGCTGCGATTTCCGTCATTGTCATATCCACACTTGCGACTTCCTGTTCGCGGTTCAAGAAATCTGCGGGGCGCTTGAAAACCTCAGCGACCATCTCCCCATAATCTTCTTCGGAAAGTTGCTGCAATTTCGTCTTGGGACTGAGCGGCTGGGAAAGCGTTCCGTTTTCAACCATTAGGCGCATCGCGTTGTAATTGTAAAAGAAGAAAACCGGACGCATAATCGTGTAGGGTAACTTGATCGCTCGGATGTGTTCTTCGACTTAAAACTTGCTGTCAAAATGCGGAATACCAGTTTTACGTTCGGCGCTACCCACCGAACTGTAGACGAAATGCTGGATACTCGCCGCTTTCGCTGCGTCTGCGACCGCTTTCCCCTGACGGATTTCAGTTTCCATTCCATCTTGGAAGTTCTGCACCGAAAAAACGCCATAGGCACCTTGCAGAGCGCCTTCAAGTGAAGCGCGATCGCTAAACTCTCCTACTACCAGTTCTGTCCCCGCTTGTTGGAGTGCTTGAGCAGCAGGCTTGTTTGGGTCGCGCACAAAGGCGCGTACCTTAAAATTTCCGTGCTGCAAAAGATGACGCGCTACTGACCCTGGCGTTGACAGTTATCTGAGATTCGACAATTCAGAAGTTATTTTAGAGGCAGTCATTCAAGGAGCCGATGTGGTGCAATTCTAAGGAATGCATTGGCATTGTATGGGAACGCATTAACAAACCCAGATCAATCACACATTTTTAAACGTGAATTTCTTTCAGCATAGCTGCTTTCTCGTGTCGGAGACGCTACGCGAACGTACTTCTGCCTTCTGAAGAATAGAAAAAGCGATCGCTTCGAATACGGCTAAGAAACCGCAGCTTGCAAGCATAACCCATTCGATATAAGTAAGTCGTGGAGAAAATTTTATGACTTACGCACACTCTACGATTCTTGGCGTCTTGGCGGTTCGATAAATTAAGCTTTTTAGCAATTTTTGCGTAAGCCCTAAATTTATAAGTATGTAACAAACAATTAAGCAGAAGAATTAGGCTTGAACTGTTAAGCGTTGTATGAACTCAATATTTTGAGTAACTGCAAATATTAAATCAATACTATAGCAATTCTAAATCATTCGTGAAAAGTTAGATCCCTGATAACTTTTACGAAGTCGGGGATCTGGACACCAAGAATTTTCACAAATAGGATTGCTATGTTCGCCCTACAGCAGCCTTTCTCCTAAAGGAGACGCTACGGGTAGCTTGCTTCCTGGTAAAAGTATAGGCATTTTACGGCAGGCAGTCTTTTCGCTAACGCAATGCTTACGGCAGTTACTCCCCGTTGTAGCGATCGCCGTTACTCCAGACGTGTAGCACAATACTTCTTTATAACTGTGCATCAGACACAATACCTTTTTATGTCCAATTAATCTCTTTGGAACGAAAGGCTCTATCCCAATCGTTAGCAATCACTTCCATGATATTAATCATGCCTTCATAACCAAAATATGGCTTGTCAACATAAGTTTCTCTGTTAGTGGGGCTAAATACATCAAAAGCAATTTTTATTCCTAGTTCCTCTGCCATGTATTTTTCCCATGCCGAGCCAATCACAGCATCAACATCAAACTCTTCTAAGGTCTGTTTTACCTGATAGCCATCTGCCGAAAATACTATATGGGAAGTAAGACCGAGGCTGTACAGTTCTCGCTCCAAAATTGAACGAGAATCAGGCATCGCCGAGCGAAATAATAAGATTTCTGGAATCATCTCCAATTCTTCAAAGAGCATTCTCACCAGTCCAATGCCAAGCGTCCCATCCGCAGATATGGCAATTCTACAGTTACGATATCGGGGAATAATCATCAATGCTCGTTTGCGAAGTGTATCTACAACCATTTCTTCGCCTTGTTTGATGATTGGCTCCACTTTTTCATCTATCTTGAAATGTGCCGCTAATGCCTTCAACCACCGAGTAGTGTTGTTTACACCTATTGGTAAAGGTATATCATCAAGGATCAAAGGGATGTTATGAGTCTGTTGCATTTTGCGAGCAAACTTATACCCAACATCATGACTGAGAACAATATTGGCGGTTGCCTCACCAGCTTGCTCTAGTTCTTCAAAGGAGGTATTATGAGAGAAGACCGTCTGTACTTTAATCCTTAAAGATTTTAACGTCTGCTTTACCCATTCCAAATCAGCCCACCAAGTAGGATTTAGATTTGCCTGTGGTGCAATGATATTTACAATCCTTGGCTTCCTGCCCCTTCTCTTGGTCTGCCTTTTTTTGATAAAAGGAAGTAAAGCTTCCAAACCCATCTCCAAGCCATCGTAAGCATTGCCCCGAAACCCACCAGCCATTAAAGGAACGAGTTTGGCTTTGATATCTGGCTGGAGCTGGTTGCATAATCCCGCAATATCTTCACCAATGATGTCTGCCGCGCAAGTTCCAACGACAAACATCACCTTAGAATCAAAAGATTGATCAGCCTCTTTAATCATCCCTTTAAGTTTCTCAGACGCTCCCATCACAATGTCTGACTCAAAAAGACGAGTACAACCTACTTTCCGTTTGGTGAAATCAACCTCATGAGCATCATACCCAGCTGCGACAGTAGACGCGCAACCCTGTGGAGACTGAATCACAATACTGACATCTTTAATACCAGCAACTGTAGTTGCAATACCTTCAAGAGCACAGCCAACTACTGGGTCTTTACTATGGTTACAATTGTCAAAAGTCGTTTCAGCAGACATTTTTCCTCCTATTTCTCTAAAGTTTGACTGTGGTAAACGCGTTTCACGCAATCTGTAACAGCTTCTGCCTTAACGTTTCCGTGTTTCGCGCAGCCTGTAACAGCTTCTGCCTTGACATTTTCGTGTTTCGCGCAGCCTGTAACAGCTTCTGCCTTGACATTTTTGGCTTAAGCTTTGTTCGTATCAGTCTACGTAGGTTGGGTTGAGGAACAAAATTCAACATTTCCGAAGAGTTTGTTGGGTAACACTAAAGTTCTACCCAACCTACAATTTTCTGTTTGAGACAAATCCATACTTTTATTTAGCAAAGTCACATTTCATTTATTACTCGTTCATACATTTTCCCCGTCTCTTCTCTGCATATACGGTACAATCAGGCATATCTTGAGCTAATTTTCCGCTTAGTGATTGAACAGATGCTAACCCGGAATCTTTAGGGAATACCATTTGCTTGGTTAAAGCACTCCGAGGTCTAAAGGCATATTGGAGTGCTGTTTCAATACACCTTGCGACCTTTAAGGCTCCGCGATAGCCAAATCTGGGACGATTTAAGATAGCATTTAAATCGACTACGGGAATATGGGGGAAACTTAAGGAAGAACCAAAATAAACTACCGATTCTGCATCAAGACCACCAATAAAATCTAGTAATTCATCTTCGGTTTGTTTCATGGACTCGTACTTGCCAAAGGCCAGCGTCCCTTTCGTAATCAAGATTTCCGGGTCTAACCCTGTTTCCAATAGGTAGTCTACACTGGTTTCTCGTGCTTCTGTACTCCAGGGATGGAAGTTATAGATTACTACACGCATCCCAAAATCACGATCCAACATGTGAGCAAGGGATAAGCACTTGATAGCATCATGTCCTTCGATAATCGCTAACTTCCCCTCTATATAACCCTTAGCTGCTTCAAATTCAGTCTTAATTGCGGCATATTCCTTTTCCATTAGGGCAGCCGCTTGTTCTTCCATGCCTAAATATTTTGCCGCCCCTTCGAGCCATTTTTCTGTAGCAGCGATTCCATAGGGAAGGATGGTAGAATTTAGCGGAGTACCAAACTTGTCTGACATGGCTTTGCCGATGGTATAGCCAAGATCCAAACATAAAGTACAGTTGACTGCCGCACTCGGTGCTTGCTTGAGTTCTTCTAAAGTACAGTCACCAGCGATGACGCTATGAACTCGTGCCCCCATTCCTTCTATTAATCGCACCAGTTCTTTAACATCAGTTTCGACTTCTGTTCTTTCAGGGCCCATCTTTGCGCCTACAATATTGACAGCATCGGCTAGTTGTGCCTTCCGCTCTGGAGTTGGCGGCTCCATAAAGTCTACGATTTGCCGAAATACGATATCAAATCCACTGCGATATTCCCCGGCAAATCCTTCACAATGTATCGTCATGATCTCAGACTGAATTTCGCCACGCGCCTTATTCACGACATCATCAACACAGTCCCCAATAATACCAGACGCACAACTAGTGGCAACAACGATCGCATCTGGATGGTATTTTTCATTTACTTCTCGAATCGCGCCTGCTAATTCTTTTTCTCCACCAAAAATTACCGCCTTTTCACTCATGTTCGTAGTCACCACGGGTTCATAAGGTGAACCACTATTGCGGCTATTGGTCAGCTTGTATGCCCGCTTTACTCCATAAGCACAGCCACTCGGCCCGTGAGAAATGACGATCGCATTTTTAATCCCACTTAAAATCTTCGTTGCAGTCCAAAATTTACAGGGGCGGGTATGACTACCTTGTAAAGTAGTCTTAATTTTACCCTCTTTTGCCAAGCGATACAGTTCGCTCAAATTTCCGTAAAATACGACATTCTTATCTATACTTGTTGCAGTCATGATTGCTCTCCAATATTTTATCTTTTTTAAACGCAGAGAGTCGCTGAGGTTAGCGCAGAGGAACGCAAAGTTTTGAATAGACGCTCCAGCACTCAAACTCTGCGCTCCTTTGCGCTTTACTCTGCGTTCCTTTGCGTTAAAATTAAATCCTCAATTCCTCCTACCAAACGTTTAAGATCCACTCGCGATCGTGCTTGTTCTCCATATCTGCAAACATGGTGTTAGCAATGGTGTCTGCTAGCCATTCTGCTCCTTTATAGCCAATAACGGGGTATTTCCACAGACCTGCCCGGTCAAAGCTGGGGAAGCCAACCCGAACCATTGGAATTTTGTGATCGATAGAAATATATCGACCTTTGGAATGACCTAGAATCAAGTCGATTTGCATGGATTTATCTTTAATGCGGCGCTCCAATTCCCAAAGGTCTGCATTCCAGATGACTTCGATATCACAGGCTGCTTGCTTCTCTAACGCAGCAATTCTTGGGTCTTTGCTGGTAGCTCTGTTGTCGTCTCCCAACAACATCAGTGCTGGCTCTAACTCACATTCCAAGCAGAACTCTGCTAGGCCAATTACCAGATCGGGATCTCCGTAAATAGCTACCTTCTTGTTAGCGAAGAACATGTGGGCGAGGTCGGCGATCGCATCGATAGCCTTTCCGCGTTCTCTAACTAAAGATTCTGGTATTGGTTTGCCAGTCAGTTTCTGGATATTTTGCAGCCAGACGTCAGTGTTTTTGATGCCAATTGGTGTTGGACCAATAATTGCAGGAACCTTAAACTTCTCTTGTAAGAATTCAGCTGAGCTGCCTCCTTCATATTTGCATAAGGCAATAGTTCCCAACGCATTAGCAGAATCAGCAATTTCTTCAATGGTTGAATTCCCAAAGGCAAAACTTGTCTTATCGGGCATCGTGGGCGCATCAAAGGATTCTGTATCCACTAAGATGTTTGCTGGAACATCCATATCTTTTAAGATGCGCTTGATTTCGGTGACATCTCCAGGGTTAAGCCACCCAGTAATGAGGTTCAACTTGCCAGTTGGTTCGCCTTTTTTTGCCAGGCTAGAAATGATTGCATGTATGCCGACATTATAGCCACTGACCTGGCTACCTTTGTAACTGGGGGTATGCACGGGAACAAGGACAATTTTGCGATCGGGATAGGCTGTCTTTAACTGGCCGTTCAACTTGTTAATGGTTCCTTCGATATCGTCCCCAATCGTCTCAGTTGAACAAGTCGTAATAATTGGAATAATCCGTAAATCGGGATATCGTGCGACTAAGGTGTGTACAGCTTCCTCAATACGTGGCTGTCCTCCAAGGACAGCGCTATTTTCATGGAGTGAAGAAGAAGCAATGTCAAAATTTTCCTTCAAATGCTGGGCAAACAGCAGACGAACGAACATACTACATCCCTGTCCTCCATGCACCAGGGGAATACAATCTTTTACTCCAATTGCAGCATATTCAGCCCCAGCAGGCTGACAGGTAAATATAGGATTGATGATTCCCTTGCGTTCTTTCTGTTTTACAACTAAAGACATTCTCTTGACTCCTATGTGGTAAAAAATTGCGTGATTTTGTTTGGCGTTGTTCAACGAAGATATGAATTGTCATTTTGAGCTTAAGAAAGTAGAGCAATGCCTGCGGCGAGTGATCGCTAACGCTTTACGCTACCAGGAAGTAAGCTACGCATACCGCCGATTACAGAAGAAAAGTAGAATTGAATTTCCTAAAAATCTTGGAAACTAGATGAGATGCCTCTGTAGTAAGACGGTACGCGGACACTAGAATTCTTGGGAATGTTATTGGTGCGTAGCTCGTCGTAGACATCACTCTCTACCCTGTAAGAAAATTTCTGCACAAACACTAACAGGATGACTTGACTCTAATTCATACTCCAATTGAGCAACGCCGTTCGTTTGGTGAGGCAGTCCTTGAGGGTTTCCCCCAAGAAGAACTGCCGTTAGTTCAGCGTAAAACCTTCGAGCTTCCCTTAGAGCGACGCAGGAGCGTCACCCGGAGGGTTGAATTACCGATCTAATTGCTTTAATAAAGCGAATAATGCAATTCACCATTCTTCGACTTGGTTATTACAATATCGATCAGCATTGCCTTAACAGATTCCAGTACTGCCTTCTTTTGCGAGTTTTCCATGCTACCTAACCATGAAAACCTGATTTCTAGGTCAGCCGAAAGGATCTTCGCATCTGCATAGAAACCCCTGTCAATCAAGGTTTCTAGAACCACCTTTTCTCCAGTCAAGATTTGGGCGGCCATATTGAGAACACCATTGATGTTTTCTTCCCGATCCCATGCACGCGAGTGAAACTGCCACAAACACCGTTCTTGAATTAATTTTGTGACTTGTGCAGCTCGATCTTGAATGTATGACGCGATTTCGTTAGCTTGCTGTTGAACCTGTGGTGCAGCTTCCTTAACTGGTTGTTGAACCTGTGGCGCAACTTCCTTAACTGGTTGTTGAACCTGTGGCGCAACTTCCTTAGCTGGCTTTTGAACCTGTGGCGCAACTTCCTTAACTGGTTGTTGAACCTGTGGCGCAACTTCCTTAACTGGTTGTTGAACCTGTGGCGCAACTTCCTTAACTGGCTGTTTGGCCTGCGGCGCAGTTTCCTTAGCTAGCTGTTGAACCTGCGGCGCAGCTTCCTTAGCTGGCTGTTGAACCTGCGGCGCAGTTTCTTTAGCTAGCTGTTTGACCTCGGAAGTGATTTCCTTAGCTGGCTGTTTGGCCTGTGGCGCAGCTTCCTTAACTAGCTGTTTGACCTCGGAAGTGGTTTCCTTAGCTAGCTGTTTGACCTCTGAAGTGGTTTCCTTAACTAGCTGTTTGACTTCTGAAGTGGCTTCCTTAACTTGCTGTTGAATTAAAGAAACGACATCCTCAGATTGGCCTTTGGCAGCTTTACCGTTGCCATTACCATTGGTACTTACCGGATTTTGGTCATCACGGATATCAATTTGAGCCAACTTCATCAGAGGAGAATAGATGGCATTGTACATATCCCGTGCCATATTCACCGCACCTTCAAAGCCCATGTATGGACCATTGTGGTAGCCATGACCATTCACATAAGGCAAATG
>NZ_JBALDF010000016.1:0-90738 GCF_036917275.1 Nostoc sp. | reverse complement strand
CTGAACCCGAAGGGAGGTTCCCTCCGTTGTAGCAAGTGGCGTGGGATTAAGGGGGGTGATTTTAATCACAGCTAACCACTTTTCAAACAACCTCTAAGAAAATTTGGTGCAGGTTCGCAAAGAAATGGTATATAGCGGTTACTGCATGGGTAAGGTACAGAAAAAATGATTAACCACATATAAAGACAGATACAAGGTAGAACATGGCAATGGCATGTCCCTACCCGTGTACCTCATTCAAATGAGAATAAGGAGTTTTAGCTTAAGTTGACACCAATGAGCTTTTTTTGTTCCCTTACTAAAGGCAGTATTCATCCACCTCTAAGACTCAGAATTATTAATGGTGCGGCTATTACAAAGATTCATCGCCTTTTCTACTCCCTGCTTGAGGCTTAGTTCAATACACTCAACCACGAACTGAAGTACGAGAGACATTTGCTGATTTTCGGCTGCGGAAAATCGCCCCAACACATGGGAAATAGTATCAGAATCATCATTATTAGCTGCACCTTTCGGTTTACCAATACCGATTCGCAAACGGGGAAAGTTTTGGGTACTAAGATGTGCGATCGCACTTTTCATGCCGTTATGTCCCCCAGCCGAACCAGATAACCGTAAGCGAGTTTTTCCCAAAGGCAAATCCATATCGTCATAAATCACCAGCACTGACTCAGGCGGCAATTTATACCAACTTGTCACCGCTTGTATTGACTGTCCTGAGCGATTCATATAAGTTAACGGCTTTAGCAAGCGAATCTTACCTCCACCTGGGGCCATACCCTCACCATACTCACCTTGAAACTTGCGGTTTTCTGCTAAGGGAATTCGCCAAGAACGGGAGAGACTTTCTAAAGCAGCAAAGCCGATATTATGGCGTGTTTGGTCGTATTTAGCTTCTGGATTCCCCAACCCGACAATTAGTTGTGGAATCACTAAAGCTGGTTGTGTAACAGCTTCTGTCATTTTGCCTACAGTCTAATTGATATGCAGCATCCTAGCTAGGTTGGGAAGAACTAGCAGTATCTTGCTCAGATTTAGCAGATTCGATTTGCTTCGGTTCCAATTCAGCAGTAGTTTTTACAGCTTCTTCTAACTGTTCTGCTTCTTTTTGAAACTCGTTTTGAAACTCCTTGGAAGCTTCTTGGAAACTACGAATTGTTTTGCCCACACTCCGACCAATTTCTGGCAGCTTCTTTGGGCCAAAGATTAACAATGCTACTACCATAATTACAGCCATTTCCGGCAGACCGATACCAAATATATTCATTTTTGTCTCCTGTAAACTATAGAATCACTATAGAAACTCACATATTATGTAGTCTACTCAATAGTTAGTGTGAACTGAGCGTTAATAAAAAAACCCGGAGGAACCGGGTGTAACTTAACTTGTTATCCAAACTTGATAGCTATGTATTCGTTAGCGTCCTAAAGTCCGCCAATCGACAAGTACATCCTGAACCAACAGTGATTTATTGTAAAGTTGCAGAATAATCAGCAGAAACACTAAAAATAGCGCCATAAAAACAGCCATCACAGGGGTAGTACCCCAACCTGGAGCCACTTTCCCATACTCAGAGTTCAGTGGTTTCAGGATATCTCCCAACCTAGTCCTTTGTGCCATAGTTCACCTAAGATTACTTGCCAAAGCTTTTTTTAATCTTCTGTAATATTCTATAAGAATAGCACTCATAATCTATCCCTCAATTATGGAACCCGCAATAGTTCTTAGTATTTCTGTGGCTGCCGTGGTGGTTGTCATCACCGGACTGTCGATTTATACCTCTTTTGGCCCTCCTAGCAAGCAATTGAACGATCCGTTTGATGATCACGAAGATTAAAAGAGTTAGGAGTTAGGAGTCAATGCTAGTAAAGCTTGACCTCTCTCCTAAAAGGAGAGAGGCTTTGAATCTTACTCCCCAACGCTAGTAGGGAAGGGCTGGGGGTTAGGTCTATATTGACTCATTCGAGCCTGGGATTAATCGCTGGAATTACCTTGAAACTGGCGATTTTCCAAGGCTGTATCGTCAAGATTTGTTGCTGGCATGAGAATTCAGTACTAGAGGAACGCTCTAACAAATCTACTGTATCTCCTAGATTTAACCCTATATTACTTTGCAAAGATAACTCGGCTGTTTCTCCGTGACATTCATAACACCGCAGAATTAACTGCTCTGGATCATCCTCAGATGGCTTCAAGGCCATTAAGATTAAATTTTCAGCTGATAAATCTAGAAACTTCACCCCCAACCCCTCTTTGCTAGCAAAAAGGGGAGAATTTTTATGTGGGTTTTGATTAACGGGATTTAATAGCACTTGCAACGGTATATTCAATTCATAGCCACGCCGTACCGTATGGGCTGATTCCCAGCTACCAACATGAGGATACAAGGCATAGGTAAATTCATGCCAACCTCTATCAGCCTCTGAGTCTGGCCAATTAGGACTGCGTAGAAGTGTCAAGCGGAGTTGATTTGGTTTGCTGTCGTAACCGTATTTACAATCATTCAGTAAACTGACTCCGTGAATACCCTCCTGTGATTCTGCTGTTAAATCAGCCCAACGCAAAGCGGGAACTTCCCATTTTGCTTGTTCTGCGGGGGTTTTTGGTTTAGTTGGGCGGCGAATCGCGCCACAGGGAATTTCATAAGTAGCAAAGTCTGCTTCAACATTCAGAGGAAAAGCAGCTTTCACCAATACATGATTTTCTTGCCAATTGACGGTAGTAGCTATGTTCAGCAGAGGTGAACCAGCTTGCAGAATATAATCTTGGCAAAATTCCGATTCACCCAACTGACGCACCACGCGCACACGACTTTGCACTGAACCTTCTTCTAACCACTGAATAGATTGAAGATTTGTTGAAGGTAAGGGATGCTGGGCATAATTGGGGTCAATATTCCAAGCATCCCAATATTGATCACTGTCTTTAAAAGCTTGTAGTTGATTCCCCGCCCCACTCAAAACTTCTCGTTGATAAGTTTTGTCAAAAACACTTGATAAATCTCCGGTGTCAGGATCAATGACAACTCGCAAGAATTCATTTTCTAAAATCCAGTCTGGGAGGAGTGGAGGGGATGGGAGAGATGTAGCTTTAGCTTCTTGCAGGGTGGGGGATAAGGGAGAAAGCCAAAATATGCGGTAGCCAACGGGTGGAATTTCGGTAGCGAGAAATAGTAGGGTTGATTGTTCAGATAATTGGGAGACGAGTTGCTTTCCAGAAGCATCGTAAATCTGCCATTCTTGGGTAGCTGTTGCTGGCGTAGGTAAGGCTACAGAGACTACCTCAGAACGCTGCCAATTGAGAGAATTGAAAACGAAAATAGGCAAACTATCAGATTTTGGTGGTTCTGATAGGGTAATGTGAGATGCGATCGCTAAAAGTGATTCCTGTAATATCTTCGTTCCCACTTGTTCGACTTGTTGCCACTGGGGCAACGCATCCAGATAAACTTGGGTAATTGAAGAACCAGGTAAAATATCGTGAAACTGCTGAAATAACACCAGTTTCCAAGCTGCTTCAATTTCTACTTTGGGATATCTCACACCACAGCTTACAGTTGCCAAGGTAGCAAATAGTTCAGCTTGATACAATAAATTTTCACAACGACGATTCCAACGTTTTTGATCTGCGTGGGTAGTGTAGCAACCGCGATGGAATTCGAGGTATAGTTCGTCATTCCAGATGGGGAAGGAAGGGGAAGCAGGGAAAGCAGGGGGGGATGGGGGAGAATCATAACTTCTGCCTTCTTTGCGGATTTGCTGTAAATACTTTTCAGCCGTCGTAAATTCTAAATCTGGGAAGAAAGGTGACTTTTGCCAGCGTCGGGCGGTTTCTAACATATCACGCGTGGGGCCGCCGCCGTGGTCGCCGACACCAGGAAGCCACAGAGATTCTGGTAAACCAGTTTGGGTTTGCCATTCAAGAGCATAAGATGCCATTTTAACTGGGTTAATGCTTTCACCGATAAGTGCAGACATCAAACTAAAGACTTCGCACCCGTCAGGCGATCGCCACCAAAAAGCCCCATAATCAAACTTAGTAGTATCATTCCACCGCAACTTCTGCGTGACAAAATACTCAATTCCGGCATTAGCGAAAAACTGCGGTAAAGTTGCACAAAAACCAAAACTATCTGGAACCCAAACTATAGTTGAAAGCTTACCGAATTTTTCTTGAATGTAACGCTGACCATACAATAGCTGACGGACTATTGATTCACCAGCAATCAAGTTGAGTTCCGGTTCCACCCACATTCCGCCAACAACTTCCCAACGTCCAGCAGCTACCTGTGCTTGAATTGCCTCAAATAAATCCGGGCGATGTTCCTCAATCCAAGCATAAAGTGCCGGAGTCGAATGACAGAAAATTAACTCAGGAAAATCTGCTTGCAACTTCAGAACCGACTCAAAAGTTTTTTGCGCCACATTCCAAGTTTCACTCACAGGCCATAGCCATGCTAAATCTAAATGAGCATGACCCAACAATAAAATTTTAAATTTTAGATCGTACCTTTGGTGATCTGACAGCGCAACTTGGATTTTGGATTGAATTAAATTTTGGCGTAAGGACAAAAACGATTTTACCAACTCTCCTTTCTCTTCCTTGGCGTTCTTGGCGTCTTGGCGGTTCGTAACCTCCCCCACCATCGCCGCCAAAACATCCAACTTCTCCGGCGCAAACTTTTCCAAATAAAGTTGCACCACAGCTAACTCATCAGCCACAAAACCCGGATCGGGATTATTATCATCAATAGACTCATAAACTAGGAGCGATCGCACTAAAGCACCATCACTATGTCCCGGACTCACTAACCGCAAAGCAACAATAAACTCTTCCCCTGGCGTCACCCCTTGACTGATCAGCACTCTAGGCGAACAATCAAATAAATCACCCTCCAGCACTAACTCCCCATTCACATAAATCTCAGCAGAATCTGCCCACCAAACCAGCGCCAGCCGCAAAGATAACCCAGCTAAGGGATAGCCCTGTAAATCTTGAGGCACTACCAATCTTTGCACTAGCCATAGTACTTTTTTTCCGCCTGTCCAAGTAATATGTTCTTGAGCATTCAATTGAACAGGTTGCCAATGAGACAAATCAGCAGTTACAACATCAGTAATAATTAGGTTAGATTCCTGATACAGCCAAGTAAACTGAAGATTAACTTGACAAAAAGAGCGCAGTTGCTCAATTGCTTGTGAGATTAATTTGGTATGAGATTGAGAGACATTCGGGGTCATATTTTCGCTAAAATGAGGTGTTGGTCGTTTTTATTGTTTGGCGCGAGTCTCACAACTTAACAAGACTTGAACTAAAAAATTACTACTATGTCTTCTGGTTCCTCTGGGCGTTATCAAAGCAAACTATTTAACTTTGTCCACCAGCAATCTCGGCGGGTGACAGAACAGTGGGAACACACCTTTCGGCATTTGCAAGTTGCCACCAAGTGGGGTGTGGAAGTACTACTTTACCCAGTGTATCTACTGTTTCATTCATCTGAATCATCTGGCAAAACACTACATACCAAAGAACCACATACTAGACTAAAGTTACAACCAAATGATACTGATTTCCAGCCCGAAATGCCAAATGTTGATATTCCTATTCAACATGTACTAGAAACTGTCCATTATCTATCAGATGATGAAGCCGCCTCTACTCCTGCAAAAACAGTTGAACCTTTCAATCCCTTAGCTTTATTAGCAGTTTTTCGACTGAAATTCATTGATAATAAGTCGAGAAATAACGCTAATCTTACTCAATCATTAAATATTACAGAGAATAAAGCTGGAGTTCTCAACCCTTCACAGCAAGAGAATGCTCTCAAGCAGCATCTTCCAGTAATACAGGGAATTGCCACAGATTTGATGAATCGCAATTTAATACTTGTTACTGCCAATAATGAAATTCTAGATATTTTAACACCTCAACAGCAGGCAAAATTAGAAGACAGAATTATTAACGAAGTTGCTAATTATTGGCAGTCTTTTCTGCGAGACGCTGCGCGTATCCCTACGCGTAGCGTTCCGTTGGCGCAGCCTCTCCAAGAGTTGGAAAGGCGGTTGAGCGAAGCTGAAAAAGAAACTGAATTACTACCACAGATTGACCAATTATTAGCAAAACTCACTGACGGAAAGACAGCCAATATTCCAGCTTTAGCTGAGGGGATACCAAAAGAGTTACTTAATACAAATAGATTATTAGCATTTCTAGATATAGCCGTTGCTAAGTTGGAGTCAAATGCTTTAGTACCTGTGCAAGAACGTAGCCAGGGAATTGTCCAAGTTGCCCAAACTCAGTTAAACATATTTCTTTATGGCAAAGAGCAATTAGTTAGTAGGGGAGAAGTTGCACCTAATACTGATGCTTTGGAGACTCATACACTGAATATTCATGCTTTGATTGAGGGGGCACTTAATTACTTTTTTGGTGTTGGTACTAGAAAAACACTTGAGTCAAGAACTAATGATGATAGATTGCCAGGTAAAATATTACCATCACGCTTTAAAAAGGTTTTGTCTAAAAGCCGTCAGTTGGAAAAACAGGATTTAACAGATGATCCTTGGCTAACGTGGAATGATTTATTTGGTGATACCGAAACAGTTACTGACGATCCAGTTACACTTTCTCAAAAGACAAATCCTGCTTTAGCTCCAAATTTATCAGTAGGGCATTTTCCAGAAGATAATTTGAGTGTAAAACAACCTAAAGTCGGATCTGGCTTGGTGCGAAGGAAACAGCCAACTAGTGTTCTTGGTGCAAGTCGAAAAACATCTGGAATCGCCTCTACAACACAAACCGAAACCCGCATTTATCAAACTAGAAGCGATCGCAAAGGGGAAGTTTTGCAACAGCAATTACATCAAAGTAGTCAAGTTGAGGCACAGCCAGATTGGATAGAAACCAAAGCAACTCCAACAGGCTATGAGAAGCACCCCTTAGAACAACTTCTAGAATGGGTTGATTATGTTATGGTTTGGCTAGAAGAAAGATTTGTAAATATTTTTGAGTCGTTACGGCAGCTATGGCGGAGGAAATAAGCAGATATACTACTGCTAAGGATAATCTTCATCAACTCAGGTAAGGAAATCTCAATATTAGTCATAGCTTGAGAGTTCGGGTGGGCTGATTTTATCTGCTACGCTACCAGTGCGATCGCATCTACTTCTATCAAACAGGCGATCGCATATTAAAATGTAGAGTCAATTATTTACATTATCTGCAATACCTTTGTCAGAAAGGTGTGTTTAACTTTTTGCGGAAATAGCGCAAGACAAGTGTGTGCTTAGGCTATTAGGTAAGTTATCACCACTTTAGGAGCCGTCACCGTGAACGTAGAAACTGTGGTTACTAAAGTCGCGATTTTTCTCTTAAAGTCGCAATTTCTCTTTTAATATCACGATTTTTCACTTAAAATCACGATTTTTCACTTAAAATCACGATTTTTATCTTAAAATCACGATTTTTCACTTAAAATCACGATTTTTCACTTAAAATCACGATTTTTATCTTAAACTCATGATTTTTATCTTAAACTCACGATTTTTATCTTAAACTCACGATTTTTTTCTTAAACTCACGATTTTTTTCTTAAACTCACGCTATTTTGCAGGACTTGGAAGATACAGAATAGACCTCTTGCATAAGTCGAATAGACCCCCCTTAATCCCCCCTTATAAAGGGGGGAAACTTGAAATCTTGCTCCCTCCCCAATACATACGGGGAGGGTTGGGGAGGGGTGATTCAAGGATTTTTGCAAGAGGTCTAATATAAAGTTTAAGTTTACACTAGTGACAGAGGTGCGCCCCTACAATCGATTCATTTGTTGCAAAGATTTTTGCGATCAGCCAAAAAAAGGCATCATCCAGGTTTACTCTATGTCAATCCTTGTAAATTGACAAAGGTATTGTTATCTAAAAAATATGTTGCTGAAGATTGAGAATTATTTTCAACCAAAATAGGTTCTCCCTTTACTCCTCCACGGGTAAGAGTACAAATCTTATAAAAGTTTTCACACTCAAAGATTGCTAAAACTAGCTCTTTCCCTGTTTGGTAAGAAGATGGTAAAGGTTTCCCTACCTCGCATTCCAGATCAATTTCGTTGTCACGCCACTGTAACTTCCAAATACGTTTTTCGGTTATTGGTGCTTTGACAGACTGAGCGATGTCTACGACGGGCTACGCCTACGCACTATATACCTGCTCTGCTTTAAGATCATCCTTAGCTGCTGGCACAAAAAACTTCATAGGCTTTAGTTACAAGTAACGTGAATTTCACTAGCACCAGCGTAACGCAGTTACCAAGGCAATCTGCTCCCATTCCATGAGAAAAACTGTCCACTATCGCCTTCTTGAAGCTGTTCAATCACAGCCAATAATTGAGTAACAGTACGTTCTACTGAAAATAATTGTTCCGCAGGTACATTTTTCTGGAAAGGATGGGAAAGACGCGTATCAGTTGTACCAGGATGCAATGTCACTATTAATGCTTTAGGACAACTTCTTTTATACTCAATTGCCGCAGTTCGCATCAACATATTGAGTGCTGCTTTAGAAGCGCGATAGCCATACCATCCACCAAGTTGGTTATCGCCAATACTGCCCAATTTAGCAGAAATAGTGGCGAACACACTGCGTTCTCCATGACGAAACAGAGGCAATAGATGTTTAGCCAGCAAGACAGCACCAACACTATTTATCTGAAAGTAGCGCAGCAAATTTTCTGAATTGATTTGTCTTAAGCTTTTTTCAGGTTGTAAAGTATCTTCATGCAACAGTCCTACACAGTTGACTACCAAATGTAGTTTGTCAACTTGAGTATGTATTTTTTGAACAGCTTCAACAATCTGCAACTCGTCAGTAATATCCATCTCCAGACAAATTAATCGCTGAGAATGTTCGTCTGCAAGAGCTATTAAATCGGAGGCTGATTCCGGTTGACGATAAGTTGCATAAACTTTGGCTATTATGTTATCTTCTAGCAACTTCTTCACAAAACCCAAACCAATACCTCGGTTGGCTCCCACAATCAATGCATTGACAGGATTAATTTTATCGATAAAAGACATATTGTATTTATGATTTAAAAATAGGAAAAGTTAATATAAATAGGACTTACGCAAAAATTGCCAACTTCGCTTAATTTATCGAACCGCCAAGACGAGGCAGTGCGTTGGGCGGCTCTGCCGACTTGAAGCAACTGCCGTGCCAAGAGCGCCGAGAATTCGTAGAGTGTGCGTAAGTCCTAACAAATTACCAGTAATGTTGGGTTGCGCTTCCCTTAAACCAACCTACGCAGATTAGCAAAATTATAATATTTATGGTTTACTTACCAATACAAAACTTGCTAAAAATTCTATTTAAAACTGATTCTGTAACTTCTTCTCCGGTAATTTCTCCTAGTGCTTGAATCGCACCACGCAAGTCAATTGTCCAAAAGTCAAGAGGTAACTGCTGGGCAATTGTTGCTTGTACTTGTTCTAAGGAAATTTTCGCTTGAGTTAAGGCTGCTGCTTGCCTTTGATTAATGGCTAAATCCATATCAGCCGCTTGGACTTTTCCAGCTTTAACTATCTCTAAAATTGCTGTTTCTAAAGTATCAATTCCTTGATTTTTGGCTGCTGCTGTAATAATTTTAAATTTGGAAGTTGGGATTTCGGATTGAATAATTTTTATTTCGCTTTCTTGTAATAAGTCAATTTTGTTAATAACTAGAATCAACGGACGGTGTTGTACCTGTTCGTAAATTTCTCGATCGCCTTCTGTCCAACCATCTGAAGCGTCGATGGTAAGCAAGACTAAATCAGCTGCATTGGCAGCACGACGCGATCGCTCGACACCAATTTTTTCTACTTGGTCTGTTGTTTCCCGAATCCCCGCTGTATCTAGCACTTGTACGGGAATTCCGCCGACAACTAACTGAGATTCCACCACATCGCGGGTTGTACCAGGTAAATCAGTTACAATGGCGCGATCGGTCTGGCTCCAAGCATTCAATAAGCTGGACTTACCCACATTTGGACGCCCAACAATTGCCACTTTTAAACCTGTGCGTAGCAACTCACCTTTGTCTTTGGTTTCCAATAATTTAGTTATTTGTGCGGCAATTTTCTCGATTTCTGATATTATTACTTTATCATCCAGCGGAGTCAGGTCTTCCTCAAAATCGATTCGAGCTTCGATTTCTGCCAAAATATCCAAACAGTTAGCGCGTAACTGCCGGATCGGATGAGCTAGTTTTCCCTGTAAACCAGCTAAGGCAGTTTGGGCAGCTTGAGGCGATCGCGCTCCCACTAAGTCAGCAATACCTTCAGCTTGTGTCAAATCCAATCGTCCATTCAAAAAGGCGCGGAGAGTAAATTCTCCCGGTTGGGCTAGTCTAGCGCCATTTTCCAAACACAGTTGCAACACCTGCTGCACTGCCATTATTCCCCCGTGGCAATGGAATTCCACCACATCTTCACGGGTGTAAGAACGTGGTGCTTTCATAATCAGCAATAAGGCTTCATCCACCAGTTGTTGCGTCTGGGGATGGCGAATGTAACCGTAGAGAATCCGGTGAGTTTCCCAAAGCCCTCCTGGTGAATGAAAGAGAGTTTGGGCTAGAGCCATTGCTTGGGAACCGGATACCCGCACAATACCAACGCTACCCTGTTGGGGGACAACAGCTGTAGCGATCGCGGCGATGGTTCCAGTAGTGGCAAAAACTTCTGACATGAGCGCCCTTTATGAGAGTGAGGAGTGAGGAGTACAGACGCGATTAATCGCGTCTGTACAGGAGTAAAAATCATAACTCATAACTCTTAACTTTCTAAATGGTAGGTATTTAGACTAATTAGATGGCAACTGGCAAGGTAAAATTTACCTGAAGGGTAATGCCTGATAGTAAAGAGTGAGAAGTTAGGGGTGAAAATCATAACTCACAACTTATAACTCATAACTTTTAGAGAGAGGAATTTACTGTGGAGCAAAAAATTAACTGCGCCCAAGCTTGTGTTAACGGCTGTGTTTTAAAGGAAAAATGCCCTAATATCGAGTTTAGAGAGGCTGCTGCAAAATTTATTGAGGAGACTCCTTTAGATAAAATGTTGGAGTTGGCACAAGAACGTCTGCGGAAAAAAATCATAGAACCGCCAAAATGGGTTTTTCCTGAAGATCCATAGCATTCGTGCCAACAGGCATAAGCAAAGACAGCCTGGAGGTTAAACAGTATCTGAATCTATATTTAATTCTCGCAGTTTTGCCGCCAAGCGATCGCTGCGTTGCTTTTCTTGTTCAGTCTGTTGTGCAACTTCTTCCGGCGTCGAGTTTAATGCCCTACTTAAGAAAAGCGGTATGAAGATCCAACTGAGGAGATTTGGGAAACTAAAGACTTTCACTGCCTTGAAATCGCGCCCGAAAACTATCTTCTGACATCCGCACTGATTCAGGGAGAGCGAATGACTCGTCGCTGGGCAATTTGGCAAAGAAGCGAACTAAGTTGGAAAATTGTTTACCACCAAGGTACTGTCGTTTAAGAGTTCACCTTTGTCTCTATTTAAGTTTGCCTAATTTTCATCGCCCTCGATGAGAAAATTTTGGAAAGGCGATCGCTTACAATTATAAGATAGTTCGTCATTGCGTTGGCGCAGCCTTCCCATCGGGTACGAAGTGTTGGCGGTAGCGTCTGGTAAAGTAGCAATTGCAAAGACTGAGATTCCTACGCTTCACTTCGTGCTGCTGGCAATGACATCTTACATTTAATTGTATCTACTTACCTATTTGATGATTCTAGAGTATAAGCTACCACAATAGGAGAATTTAATGTCTAATCCAGATGAGCTGATGAAAGTGCGCTCAACCGAACTTACCGATGAGAAGCTAGCTCAAGGTATACCTCTTACTGTACAAGGGCTAGAGGAAATAGATAACAAAGTACTCGCTGAGTTTGAACCTGATTATGTAGAGGAGAATCCAGACGAAATCCTCCCTTTACCCTCTGACACAGTGGAATAAAAAATCATCGGTAAGTTAGGGTTCGTTTTTTTATGATTTTGCGTAAGTCCTGGTTAAATTAAAATCATTGTTAATGATGTTGTTTAAATATCTAACCCAACCACAGTTAATTCAGGCGGATGTTCAACATGAAACTGGTAATATATTTCTCGTCGCTCCTGTGGTGGAAAAGTTAACTGCCATTCTAAAATCCCCATTTCACCAAGTTGAATTTGTGGGTTGCTGCGGCTGAGGCGCACTTTAATTTGCTCGTCGCGACTAACTGGTAACTGTTCAGTTACTTTCAGAATTACTTCTTTGTCTAGTAAGTTAGTAATTATCAACCGATAACTATAAGTAATCCGGCGCTGGTTGCTAATTAATCTTTTGTCTACCAGACGTTCAATTAAGTCGCGCTCAATTTTTAAACCTTCATCAATCCCTAAGTTCAGTTTAAACTCTTGCCCTGGTGCAATATTCTCTAACTGAGTTGTCCCAATAAAAACATTGTCGCGGAAAATATTCGCTTTACCTGGTAACAAAGTTGCACCGTTGGGACTATTTTTCACATTAGCTTGCAGGTAAGCAAAACTTACCAAGCGCGGCATTGCTACATAATCAAAGCTACAAAAATAATCATCATTGAAAATTGTAGTTTTATGGGGTGCGCCATCACTGGGAATGTTACCACCACCATTTAATTTAAAGGTAACTACACTCCCTTCTTTGAATACTTCTGCTGTAACAGTTTCTGCTGGGATAAGACTATCTTGTGCAACTTCGTCTTCATCTTGCCAATCCGCTCTAGCAGCAGAAGCAGGCGGCTCTGCTATGCTAGGCAGCAGTGGTGGCTGGGCAGCAAATCGTTGTCGCCCTCTATGAAGACGTAGGGTATCAATATACCAAGGTTCAAGTTTGGGCGGGAGTGTACCTAATCCCGGTTTAGCGGTAGAAAGGGTGAGATTTGCACCAATCCAATCTTCGCCACTACTTTGACTGATTTCTGCAAAGTAGCTCAGATGTACAATATCGCTGGTAGTGCTAAAGCGCAAGTCATAAAGCGGAGTCCAACTAGCGCGATTCACTAAGTATGATATCTCTAATTCAAATTCGCCTTCACCCGCAACTTCAATTGCCACAACTAAGCTAAAATTTTCTTTGGGATGGGGTGTTTGGATTTTTTGCAACGAGGTGAGGAGTACTTGCAGTTGTTTATCTAATTCCTGCTGTTGGGTTTTGCACTCCCCAGATGCGATCGCATATTCACTATACTGGCTTCCGAGAAAGTTCAAAAAATCCAGAGTTTCGCTAAGGCTGAGATTTTTTCGGGATAAACTCTGTGCAAACGGTTCTTCTGTTTTTTCACGTAAGCCGGCGATAAAACTAGACTGCAACGCTAAAGCATCGACTTGGGCTTGCAGGTGGCGTTTTTCTGCTTCTAACTGCTGAATTTGCCTTGTCAAATGTGCTACTCGTTCTGCTATAGGTTCAGTAGTGTAAATGCGATCGCAACTCACTCCAAGCATTCGCACCCCTACTGTGCCTGTACCACTTACCCTGACAGACTCAGTTTCTAGAGTCTCTGGCACTGGGGTAATTACTAATTGTTGTTCAATTCCTGTTAAAGAGACTACACCCCGCCGTGTAACCAATGCCCTGTCAGCATACACTGTAACAGCTACAATCTCGCTTTGTACTGTTTTGCACCAAGACGGTATTTCCGGGTTAACCACTGCCAGTTTTCCCCCATTTTTAATTGATTCTGCTGGTTAATTGTCAATGTTTCCCGGTCTAACCGTCAACCCCTTTAGGGAATCCAAATAAAAAAATATCCAATTACTTTTTCTTTTTGTGGGGTGGGCGTCTCGCCATTAGTGTCAAGTTAACGTGAAAGCCCACCCTAATCAAGACTTACGCACACTCTACGATTCTTGGCGTTCTTGGCACGGCAGTTGCTTCAAGTCGGCAGAGCCGCCCAACGCACTGCCTCGTCTTGGCGGTTCGATAAATTAAGCGAAGTTGGCGATTTTTGCGTAAGTCCTACTAATAAAAGAGTGAAAATTTTTCGTACCCACCTAGATTTTCGATCTCCCCTAACCCACGCTAGTCATGGGGAGCCAATGCAGTCTTCTTCCTACAGCCCTTCTCAAGACAGGAGACGCTCTTGCGTTCGGGCATCCTACGGCAGGCGCTGACTCGCTTTTTAAGGGGGGAACTATTAATCGAATACCCCCTTTATAAGGGGGTTAGGGGATCTAAAAGGACAGGTAATTGAGTGTTTGAGCTTAAGTTGACACCAATGGCATCTTGTCCACCTTTAGCCAAAGGCGGATAAAATGCCCACAAGATTGGATAATTGATTTGTTGAAATCCCTTAGTTTACCGATGAATTGGCTTAAGTGTACTAGAAGGAATCACAGGGTTTTGCTCTACAAAATTCTTTGCCGCAGCTAGTAGATACTCATAATATGCACGAGCGACGATAGATAGCTGCTTACCACCTGGGTAAACCATGTACCAATTTCGCTGAATGGGAAAGTGTTGTACATCTAAAATGCTAAACTCTGAGGCGTCTAATAATAAGGTATGACGGGATAAAACGGAAATTCCTAAACCACCTGCGATCGCTTGTTTAATTGCCTCGTTACTTCCCAATTCCAGCTTAACTTTTACTGTCACCGCATGTTCTTCAAATAGGCTTTGGACAGCGCGACGAGTTCCTGAACCTGGTTCGCGCATAATAAAAGGTTCGTTAGATAGGCGTTGTATCGGAATATTTTTTTCCTTGGATAACGGATGATTAATTGGTGCAAAGACTATCAAAGGGTTTTCTAAAAATGCTTCGCAATTCACATCTATATTGTCTGGAATTTGACTCATAATATATAAGTCATCCAGATTATTACTCATCCGTTCCAAAATTTGTTCGTGATTCGTTACTTGCAGCGAGATATCAATCCCTGGATAAAGTTCGCAAAAGGGCCCTAACAAACGTGGGATAAAATATTTTGCTGTTGTAATCACTGCCAAGCGTAATTGTCCCTGTTTTAGCCCTTTTAAATCCGCTACCTTCATTTCAAACTGGGCTATATTTTCAAAAATCTGCCGACAAGTGGCAAATAATTCCCGTCCTGCCTCGGTGAGATACAACCGCTTGCCTACCTGCTCAAATAATGGCAACCCTACCGATTTTGTGAGTTGCTTGATCTGCATAGAAACGGTGGGTTGGGTGAGAAACAATTCCTCCGCAGCGCGAGTAAAGCTACTGTGCCGTGCCGCCGCCTCGAATACCTTTAACTGGTGCAGCGTCGCTTGCTTCAAGGGTGATTCTCCTATATATAGCTATTAATAGATATAAAACTAGTATTGCTGAACGCTGGCAAATGATATAGTGATGCTCACAGAAAGTTACGAGTTTTATTCATAGATAAAACTCTATCCCTTCTATTAAAATAAAGGTATTCTATTTATGGATTTAAGAAGCTATTATCGGAAGAGCAAAAGCGTAAGATGCCTTCCCTCTAAATGATGAATGTTGAATGATGAATGAGGATTTTCCAAAATTCATCTATCATCATTCATCATTCCATAATTCTTCTGTAACTTTAGTAGATAGCTTGGTTAAATCTGGTAATCTTAGTACCTCAATTTCAGCAACTTGTTCTTTAATATTCACTGGTAAGTTTAACGGTTGGCGTTCTTCTATCCAGCAGCTTGCTAATGGCAAGGTTTGCTCCATTTCGTCTAAGGGTCGGGGAATTACCATCACTGCATTCAATTCCCCAATGCGTTCTGCCTCAAACATTCCAGCTTCCACTGCTACCGCCACATTTGCTACGGAACCACGAATAATAGCTGTACACAAACCCGCACCAATTTTTTCATAGGCTGCTAAATGAACATCAGCAGCTTTGAGCATGGCATCACATGCTCCTACCATCGCTGGAAATCCTCGCGTTTCTACCAAACCAATTGCTTGGTTACTCAGACGGCTGTAATTACCCTCCTCCATCAATTTAGTGAAACGGGTTGTAATGGGAAGCACTATATCCAAGTTGGGATAAGGTCGGGGAATCACCAAGCTAGAAATCAACTGACCAAACTGTTCAGCCGTTTGGACACCGGATTCTACGGCAAGACGCACATCAGCAATTCCACCCCGCACGATCGCAGTACAATGACCACTACCAGTTTTTTCATACCCAATTAGATGAACTCCTGCCGATTTCAGCATCATATCCGCTGTACCAACTATCGCTGGAAAGCTGCGGGTAGAAACTAAACCCAAAGCAGTATCCTGATAGGTTTCTTGACTACTCGCTCCCTGGATGGTCTTCATAGACCGTTGATTATATGTTTCCATGTGAATTCTCCAAAATAGGGAAAAAGCCGACAACTTACAATTAACACTTACTCGGACTAATCGTCAGAGTTTGGGTCACTCAAGGATTGTCTATGAGGAAACAATGTGGTCAACAGTCTGTTTATGCTCCCTTGCCCATAAATTTGAGTCCCGAAACCATTAGGGGATTCTGTGGTTAGCTGATTGGGGTCTGAGTCATGTTTTGTAGACTCTTGAGCGGTTTCTTGCAAGGTGGAGTCAGGATCATTGGCTGGTTCCTCTACAGGACGTGACTGGCTTTCTGGAGTGGCGGTAGATTTAAAGTAAGAAATTGACTTGTTTTGTTTGAAATCCACAAAAGCCGAAGCTGAGAAGTTAGTTGAGGAAATTACCTTTTCTTTAACTCCACCTAAGCCATTTTCCTCTTCCTTCTGCGGTGTCCCACTTGTAGAAGCTGGGTTATTTGTAGATGGTTCCGGTTGCTTTGTTTGGGCAATCTGCCGACTGGTGTCTCCTAAAATTGAACCAGGTGGTACTACTTGTCTAGGTTCAACTGAATAGTTAAAAACTGTTGTTGCTGTACCAATGCAAGCATTTGCTCCAATTTTGCCCTTACCAACCATCAAAAAACCGGCTCCCAGGTTTGCGCCTGCTTCTACCTCTAGGGTTCCTTCATGGACTTGGAGAATTGATCCCATACCAATACAGACCCCTGGCCCAATGATGATCTTGCTATTTACAGCCGCTAGAAGGATTACTCCAGGTGCAAGTACTGCGCTTGGATGAATAGTCACCTCACCACTAATGTAAGAATCAAAGTTGTTGCTGAGGTGCAGTGGCGGCACAGACATGGAAATTTTAACCTCGGAAGCCGGAAGAAAATAGAGAGTGAGGAGTTGAAGTGAGGAGTTAGTTAAAAGTAAGGAGTTATAAATTTTAAGTTTAGAGTTATGAATTAACAATTTTTTTCAACTCTTAACTCCTGTACAGACGCGATTAATCGCATCTCTAATCCTAATTACTAACTCCTACCTCCTTAAGGTCGTTGGATAATCGTTTCTAATACGCGACGTTTGGCTTTAGGGTCAATACCAATTAAGCGCACATATTCTCCTTGGTATTCGCCGAGGTGTCTTTCTACGGCTGCGATCGCTTCTCTTTCTGAGGAGGCTTGAATTTGACCGGTACTAGTCCAGGAACCAGTCCGGAACCGCCGTTGGTCTACGTGTTCTATGCTAATTTTAGAGCCGCTAGCCAATAATTGCCGGAGTTGATCTACTACTTCAGTACTCAAGCGGGTACTGGTAGCTGTTGCTGTAGCAGAGGGTGTACTGCTAGTAAATGATTTCTCACTGCCAGAGGAAGCTACTTGACCATTTGGACGTTGGATAAT
Organism: Nostoc sp.; assembly: GCF_036917275.1. Lineage (GTDB taxonomy): Bacteria > Cyanobacteriota > Cyanobacteriia > Cyanobacteriales > Nostocaceae > Nostoc. Next base: position 73,029 of record NZ_JBALDF010000016.1, on the reverse strand, counting down.
AGTCTCTAATACCCGTCGTTTGGCTTTGGGGTCAATACCAATTAAGCGCACATATTCTCCTTGGTATTGGCCAAGGTGTCCTTCTACAGCTGCGATCGCTTCTCTTTCTGAAGAGGCTTGAATTTGACCAGTACTAGTCCAGGAACCAGTCCGGAAGCGGCGCTCATCTACGTGTTCAATGCTAATTTTATTGCCGCCAGCCAATAATTGCCGGAGTTGGTCTACTACTTCAGTACTTAAGCGAGTACTGGTAGCTGTTCCCATTGCGGAGGATGCACCGCTAGTAAATGATTTTTGACTGCCAGAGGAGGCTACTTGACCATTTGGACGTTGGATAATGGTCTCTAATACCCGCCGTTTGGCTTTGGTATCAATGCCGATTAAGCGCACATACTCGCCTTGATGGCTTTCTATACATTCTTCCAAACCGGAGATTACTTGATTTATGGCAGTTGCTTCAATTGGCTTGCAACTAGTCCAGGAACCAGTTCGGAAGCGCCGCTCATCTACGTGTTCCATGCCAATTTTGTAACCAACTGCCAGAAGTTGGCGGATTTGCTCTACAGTTTCGCCATTGACTTTGCCACTGCTAGAGCCGTTACTGCTACCATTACTGCTGCTGTAACTGCTATTGCCACGATTAGCAGGAGCTTTAAAGCTTGTAGCTGGTTTAACATCATCATCTGGACGTTGGATGATGTTCTCTAACACCCGCCGTCTACCTTTGTCAATGCCAAACAGTCGGACATACTCGCCGCTATGGTTTCTTACACAGCTTTCTAATGCTGCGATCGCTTCACCGATGGATCTCGTTTCAATTGGTTGGCAACTAGTCCAAGAACCCGTGCGGAACCGTCTTTGGTCTACATGTTCCGTACCAATCTTATACCCTTGCTCTAATAGATAGCGCAACTGGTCTATTGTTTCTGCACCCAAGCTATTGCTCGACACTTCACTACTCCTTTCCAACTCTAAGACCGTAATACCATTACCTGTATAAGATTTAGCGTTCTCATCCCGAATGGGTGCTATACATTTGCTATCTGCTGCACAAAGATAACCAGATCGTAATGCCTGATTAATCCCAACCACATGATGAGCAAATTCCTTATCCTGATCTTGCACATCTGGCAAGCGGTCAGCTTGCTGCTGGCTAGTAATTATCGCTCCCGAAGGTACATATTTACCTGGGGGAATTTCTACGTCTTGAATTAAAGTGTGCAGCATCACAATGCAACCTGCACCCACCCTGGCATTAAACACCGTAGAGCGAAAGCCAATGAAGGAATTATCCCCTATATAAGCTGGTCCATGAATTAGAGCCATATGGGTTATACAAGCATTTTTACCTACCCACACCGAGTATTTATTTTGGTCATCGCCAATTACTCGACCTTGCTCCAACCCATGAATCACAACCCCATCTTGAATATTAGTGTTTTCACCAATATAAAAAGGTGTGCCTTCATCTGCTCTAATCGTAGTCCCCGGAGCAACGATTACATTTGCACCGATCCGCACATCTCCAATGACATTGGAGAATGAATGTACAAAGGCAGTTTCATGGATTTTGGGTTCAGCTAAATTCCTTGACCACGGGGTTGGGGGTGCCGCCGTGTTGCGGACTGCCATTTCGAGACTCCTCCTGTATTAAGTTAGGAGTTATGAGTTAGGAGTTATGAGTTTTAACTTTTCACTCCTCACTCCTCACTTCTCTAACTGTTGACTATCGATATTGATCTTTTTTGCTGTAGATCATGCGATCTTCAACGTGAATGGTATCTATGATCGCTACTACCACTGCATCTAATGGTCGCTGTTCATTGCCAACAACTTTACGAGCAGCACTGCCATTACTGACAAGTACCCACTCATCTACTCCTGCTCCCACACTATCTGCTGCTACCTCATATTGTGGGAGGATGTTTCCATCTTCATCTACTAATTGTAACAACAGTAGTTTGACACCTCTGAGACTTGGGTCTTTTTGGGTACTAACTACTGTGCCGCGAACTTTGGCGACTTGCATTACAAATTACGGTCTTCTACCGAAAGGACGAATTGCATTCACATTTTCACGGAACTGTTCTACATCTTCTGTATAACGAATTGGTAGGACGTATTCCAAGTTCTCGTGAGGACGAGCAATAATATGAGTAGATAACACTTGTCCGCCGTTGACTCGCTTCACTGATTCAACACCTGCGGCCACAGAAGCTTGCACTTCCGATACGTCACCCCGGACAATCACGGTAACTCTACCACTGCCGATTTTTTCATAGCCGACTAGAGTAACACGGGCAGCCTTCACCATCGCATCAGCAGCTTCCACTACTGCTGGAAAGCCTAGCGTTTCAACCATTCCCACTGCAATTGACATTAGTTTTAATCCCTATTTAAAGTTTTTAGCCTTGAACAAAAGCGATGCTCAAAAAAGGTAAAGAGCGTTAGTTACTTTGTTTAAACAGCTTTTAGGTACGGAACTGTTCCACAGCTTCTGTGTAACGAATCGGCAAGACGTATTCCAGGTTTTCATGAGGACGAGCAATGATGTGAGTGGATAAGACTTCACCACCATTTACTCTTTTCGCCGCTTCAACCCCGGCAGCTACGGAAGCTTGCACTTCAGATACATCTCCCCTAACTATTACGGTGACGCGAGCGCTACCAATTTTTTCATACCCTACTAAAGTGACACGGGCGGCTTTCACCATCGCATCAGCAGCTTCTACGACTGCTGGAAAGCCCTTCGTTTCAATCATTCCAACTGCAATTGGCATCGCAGAACTCCTACAAAATGAATCTAATCAGTACTGTCGCTTGAAATTTTTGACGGGGAGAGCTTTATCTTAAAGCTAAGAAAACACTTCCAAATTAAGCATAGGAAAGCTTGGCGTTCTTGGCAATATAAATTACTATAATAGTTTATGATAAGAAAGTTTTAGAAAACTTAACATAAATTTATCTGCGCTTCTGAGCAATTAAAGTTTACTGATTCCTAGAGCAGCCACTTATGCTTTATAATTTCTTTATCACATTTACAAAACGACATTCATAACCAAGGGTAATTTTATCTGGCGAGTGACGAGAAGCGGCTGTGTCTTTTGCTGTTTCTATCTTCTGCCAATTTTAGGCAGACGTACAAGGACTAGGTGAAAAATATATAATTTTTTCAAATATATCGTATAAACTACTTTGCTCAAAGTAGGAATACAAATGTAAAAAGGTCAGTAAGGTTAAGGCAAGTAAATGCTTTTGCGTATGTAAAGTTATATTTTATGGAAGTTTAATAGAGGAAAGTGAAGTAAAAACACTTTTGATAATTTAGTTTAAACAATAGTAAAAAAAATTGATATTTTCTTAAATTAATTTTTTAGAATAAATAAATGTATGAAAGCTTTTTTAAAATCAAGGCTAAGTCGTCAAGGGAAATTTAAATGAATCAATTTCTATTTTCAACAAGTTGGTTTGTGCCTTTATATAGCTTATTGGGTGCAATTTTGACGTTGCCGTGGGGAATAGGGATAATTCGGCGAACAGGGCCAAGACCTGCGGCATACATCAACTTGTTAACGACCGTTTTGGCTTTTGCCCATAGCCTGTTTGTATTTAAAAATATTTGGGATAGAGAACCAGAAAACTTACTGATTACTTGGTTCAAAGCTGCGGATTTAGACTTATCTTTAAGCTTGGAACTATCGCCAATCAGTATTGGGGCAACAGTTTTAATTACAGGGTTAAGCTTACTGGCACAAGTTTACGCTCTGGGTTATATGGAAAAAGACTGGTCGTTAGCGCGTTTTTTTGGGCTACTGGGATTTTTTGAAGCAGCGCTGAGTGGTCTAGCAATCAGCGATTCTTTGTTTGTTAGCTATGCCCTTTTGGAAGTCCTGACGCTTTCAACTTACTTGTTGGTAGGGTTCTGGTATGCTCAACCATTAGTAGTAACAGCAGCGCGAGATGCGTTTTGGACTAAACGGGTGGGAGACTTGTTGCTACTGATGGCTGTGGTAACGCTTTCTACCTTAGCCGGCAGTTTGAACTTTTCGGATTTATATGAGTGGGCGCAAACAGCTAATTTAAGCCCAACCATATCAGCATTGCTGGGGTTGGCGTTAATTGCTGGGCCTGCTGGTAAATGTGCCCAATTTCCACTGCACCTGTGGTTAGATGAGGCCATGGAAGGGCCCAATCCCGCCTCGGTAATGCGAAACTCACTAGTAGTAGCTGGTGGTGCTTATCTCTTGTATAAACTGCAACCATTGTTAGCACTGTCGCCAGTTGCCTTAAATACCTTGGTAGTCATGGGCACGGTGACAGCGATTGGGGCAACATTAGTATCTTTAGCTCAAATAGATATTAAGCGATCGCTATCTCATTCCACCAGTGCATACATGGGCTTAGTGTTTTTGGCGGTGGGATTGCAGCAAGGGGGTGTGGCCTTGATGTTGCTATTAACTCATGCGATCGCTAAAGCATTATTATTCATGAGTTCGGGTTCGGTAATCTTGACTACCCAAAGCCAAGACTTAACAGAAATGGGCGGTCTGTGGTCACGGATGCCAGCCACCACCACTGCCTATGTTGTCGGTTCAGCGGGAATGGTATCACTGCTACCATTGGGAAGCTTTTGGGCAATGCTAGCATGGGCTGACGGTTTCGTGAATATTAGCCCTTGGGTGATTGGGGTTTTAATATTGGTCAATGGCTTGACAGCATTTAATTTGACGAGAGTATTTAGATTAGTCTTCTGGGGGAAACCGCAACAAAAGACCCGTCGCACTCCAGAAGTTGGTTGGCAGATGGCCTTGCCAATGGTGATTCTTACAGTGCTGACTCTGCTTGTACCTCTGATGCTACAGCAATGGTACTTACTACCCGATTGGGAAAGTATTAATTGGTATGTAGCCTTAGCGTTGTTTGGGTCTACCGTGGTAGGCGTAGGTGTAGGGTGTACAGTTTATCTGCACAAAGCTTGGTCAAGATCCAGAATCTTGGCATGGAGATTTCTGCAAGACTTGTTAGGTTATGATTTTTATATTGACCGCGTTTATCTTGTAACTGTGGTAAGTGCAGTAGCACTGCTATCTAAAATTTCTGCTTGGAGCGATCGCTATTTAGTCGATGGTTTAGTAAACTTGGTTGGGTTTGCGACAATTCTCGGCGGACAAACTTTAAAATACAGCATTTCTGGGCAATCTCAGGGCTATATGTTGACCATCCTAGCAGTTGTCAGCGTCCTGGGTTTTTTCATCAGCTGGTCATCGGGTTTACTAGATAAATTGCCTTTTTAATTGAGACGCGATTAATCGCGTCTGTACAGGAGTTAGGAGTTAAAAGTTACTTATTCTCTTCTGCTCCCCTTTCCCCTGCTCCCCTTACCTGAATTCTATGCTTAGTGTTTTAATTTTAGTGCCGTTAATCGGTGCAGCTTTAATTGGTTTCTCCCCCTCTGGTATTAATGGAAAATTTGCCCGTGGGGTGGCTTTGGTCTTTGCCAGTATTGCTTTCTTGTGGACAATCGTACTAGCAATTCAATTCCATCCAGGAGAAATAACTCAACAGTTTGCCGAGTCTCTCCCTTGGGTAGACGTTTTAGGCTTAAACTATAATCTTGGGATAGATGGTTTATCTTTACCATTGCTGGTTTTAAATGGATTGTTAACTTGCATTGCCATCTACAGCAGTGATCAAACCCTACAGCGTCCTAAATTTTATTACTCTTTGATACTATTATTAAGCGCTGGGGTGACTGGAGCTTTTCTAGCACAGGATTTACTACTATTTTTCCTGTTTTACGAATTGGAACTAATCCCGCTATATCTCTTGATAGCTATTTGGGGTGGAGCCAAGCGGGGTTATGCGGCAACAAAATTTCTCATTTATACTGCTGTTTCTGGAATCTTGATTTTGGCAAGTTTCCTCGGCATGGTTTGGCTGAGTGGTTCCTCTAACTTTGCACTAGCAACCTTGAACACTACAACTTTACCTCTAGCAACACAGCTTTTACTGCTAGCGGGGATTTTGGTAGGTTTCGGAATTAAAATTCCCTTAGTTCCCTTTCATACTTGGTTGCCAGATGCTCACGTTGAAGCTTCCACACCGATTTCAGTGCTGCTGGCTGGGGTGCTGTTGAAGTTGGGAACTTACGGCTTACTGCGCTTTGGCATGAACTTGTTACCAGAAGCTTGGAGTTATGTAACTCCTTGGTTGGCGACTTGGGCAGTAGTGAGCGTACTCTATGGTTCATCCTGCGCGATCGCCCAAACCGATATGAAAAAAATGGTGGCATACAGTTCCATTGGACACATGGGCTATGTGCTTTTAGCGGCGGCGGCGGCTACACCCTTAAGCGTGTTGGGTGCTGTCATGCAAATGATTAGCCACGGCTTGATTTCGGCAATGCTGTTTTTGCTGGTAGGGGTTGTGTATAAAAAAGCCGGAAGCCGGGATTTAGAAGTCCTCCGAGGACTGCTGAACCCAGAACGGGGTATGCCCGTAATTGGTAGCTTGATTGTTGTGGGAGTCATGGCCAGCGCTGGTATACCAGGAATGGTCGGGTTTATTTCCGAATTCGTAGTTTATCGGGGGAGTTTTCCAGTTTTCCCAGTCCAAACCTTGCTATGCATGATTGGTACAGGCTTAACTGCGGTTTACTTCCTGATACTCCTCAATCAGGCCTTTTTTGGACGCTTGTCTGCACAAGTTACTAACTTGCCGCGTGTGTATTGGAGCGATCGCGGCCCAGCTGCAATTTTAGCTGTGCTAATTGTGATTTTTGGCATCCAGCCGTCTTGGTTAGCACGCTGGAGTGAACCAACAATTACAGCAATGGTGAATACTCAAAACGTTGTAGCAACAGTGTCCTTGGATAAAAAATAGGGAATGGGGAGTAGGGAGTGAGGAGTGGGGAGATGAGGGAGATGGGGGAGACAAGGGAGAAAGATTGCTACCTTGTCCCCCTTGTCCTCTTCCCCATGCCCAATGCCCCATGCCCAATACTTAATGGAGAAATTACAATGGTAACTATTAGAAAGAAATTCACAAACGAACCTTTACCTGAGTTTATTGAACGCCTGCAAACCGGACAGGCATTACTTTCCGATAGCCCAGAAAATGTGGTGGAAGTAGTTGGTATTCTCAAAAGCTATGGCGTAGTTATAGATGCCTATTCAATAAATCTGAATTATATTGCCGAACATCAGTTTTTAGTATTTTTCCCATTTTTTAAATACTTTAATGGAGAAGTATCTTTTCAGAAATTACTTCGTCACTGGTGGCATGATCGCATTAATTTTGAATATGCCGAGTATTGCATGAAAGGCATGATGTGGCACGGTGGCGGCGGTTTAGATACATATTTAGATACAAAAGAATTTCAAGAAAGAGCCAAAGCTGTTATCACAGCTAAATTCAAAAATAATCCTTTAATTTTAGGTCTTAACCAACTGTTTCCAGACTTTTTGACCGAACAGTTACGCGTTTCTGCTTACTACACTGGTTTAGGTCAATTTTGGCGAGTCATGGCTGATATTTTTCTCAGCTTATCAGACCGCTACGACAAAGGCGAAATCGAATCAATTCCCCAAATTGTAGACCATATTAAAGTAGGGTTAGTGGAAAATGCATCCAAGCCAATTACCTACACTGTCAAAGTTCGGGAAAAACTCTATGAAATCATTCCTGAAGACGTTGGTTTGACTTTCTTAGCAGACACAGCAATACCTTATGTAGAAGCAGTTTTTTTTAGAGGAACACCTTTCCACGGCACAGTTTCATACAACGCCCAAGCTTATCAAATATCCCCAGATCAAAGTCGATTCCAGTATGGCGCATTATACGCCGATCCTTTACCCATCGGCGGTGCAGGTATTCCTCCTACCTTGTTGATGCAAGATATGCGTCATTATCTTCCAGAATACTTGCATGAAATTTATCGTCGCAGCCTCCGAGGTGAAGATGATTTGCGAGTGCAAATTTGTATGACTTTCCAAAAATCGATGTTTTGCGTAACGACAGCAACGATTTTGGGACTGATGCCTTATCCCTTGGATACTAAAGATCCAAATGAGGAAAAAGGTAATCGAGTTTATTTAGAGAAGTGGATGAGTCGCTTAGAAACTTCGCGGTTGCTTGATGTGAATAAATAGGTAAAGATTAAACTTCTGGTTCAACGCCTAAAGAGCGCAATTGAGCAGTTAAGCGATCGGCTCTTTCCTCACCAGTCAACAACAAATTACCTTGCAAATCCCACCAGCGTAACCAAGGTAATTCCATATTGTAATATTGTCCCTGCCAAATTCCTAACTCAACTCCTAAAGGATGTATGGGATAATGGGCGCGTTCATTTGCTGTTAATAACTGATATTGTCCACCAATTAATTCATAAACTTGTACACTGGCTTTATTCACTTCATAAATGCCATAGAAGGGAGGACGAATCACCTGCTCATAAATCCAAAATTTCCCCTTCCAAGGGGTTTTATCTCTTTCTTCACTACCATCGCCAGAAACAAATTCTAATGCAATCAATGGGGCAATAAACTCTCGCCATAGTACATAAGACCTGCGCGTTTGTCCATTCAGAGTAGGTGGTACATTCCCTACATAGAACCAGTCTGGTGCTTCTGCACCTTTTTCTGGGGGGTCAGTGATGCGCCAGTATATACCGCTATCTTGACCAATACAGTATTGCCCATCAGGATGACGTTTTTGTAATATCGGTTTAATCGAGTCTGTTAGGAGAATGCTTTGAGGATGTTCCTGAAAGTTTTTGACGAATATACCGTCAGACTCAGGAAGTTGTGTATGGTCTGGAAACGGGGTGAGGTCGGTGGATAAATCGGTTGCAGAGGTCATAAGGTTACCTTTGCAGGAGTAAGGGTTGTTTTTTAGTTTAGCAAGCACAGACGTAAAGCGGCTTACCGTGGACATCGCAGTATTTCTGTAAAGCTAGGCTCAGACTAGCAAGACTTTCTTACCTAATAATTAAAGATTACGTCCGATATTTCACTGTAGGAAGATGACGACCAATATAGCCAATAATCACTATTCCCGGTTGTTCCGCAAAAAAATGGATTCGCCAGTTGCAGAATCTCAATTTAACATGTCGTTCAAATAGACGCTCTTTACCATCAGGACAATAAAAAGTTCTTTCTTTGAAATATTTATCAAGCGTTGGTTTACTCTCCCCCGATTTCTCAATAGGATACCCGTCGAGATTGAAATAGCCATTATTCCAGTTTTTACTACATTTGTGAAGCTCAAATAATATGCTCACAACAGGTTGTAGTTCTAACTGTCCAGTACGGATATATTCCAACTGCCTTCTAACAGCATCGCAGAATTCTAGGTTAGGAAATAATTCCTCTCTACGATTCCAAACTTGTACCCCATCGCTAACATTTTGATAAATGCGCTCTTGATTTTGTTGAATCAGACTAACGTGTTCTTGTACATGGCTGCTACGGCTAGCATGGATAATTTCTACAATTTCGTTAATTATCTCTCCATCTTCATCCAAGTATTGGAATTCCAGTTTTACACGGTTACAATTCCAGCATTCCTGAGAAAGCAAGCTGATTGCAATTGTATTGATTGTGATCGTATTAAGTACATAAGCGATACCAAGCCCAATAGCCATTTCTCCTTGATAACGAAATTCCGACAAGCTAGCATTATTTTCAATATCTTGAATTTCTGAATTGGTAATATCTGTTGAGAAAGGTGCTTTAGTTGCAAGAGTTTTGATAAAAAGCCGTTCAACTTGCTCCGCGTCATTAAGCCAGTGACGAAGAGGATAGTTAGGTGCAAGTATTGTTGTATAAAAATCTTCTTTAGTGCGAAGGTTTACCTTTACCCCTTGAGCTTCACTGCCTTTATGGTCTTAATTAGCTCAGACATTCTTTGCTGTGCTACTTGCTTATTTGGAGCCGGATTCCGCAGAGATAACTCATTTAACATTAAGTCAAAATCCACCTTCTACTCTCCCGCAGGCTCAAGTAAAATATCTAAACTTTTTTCCCATTCATCAAAGAAACCATCGGGCCATTTATCAATTCTTCCGTTTCTATCAATATGTGGTGATACTACTTCTGTAACAGTTTGTCCTTCTTTTTCTCGTCGCTGAAAATAATGTAAATTAACATCATACGGCTTAATCTTCTACGTACCTAGTCTATTACTTGTTTACCTTCCCCAGGCAAATCAAAAATTGGCGCGATCGCACCCTTATGCCAAATACTTAAACCTCTGGTTCAACACCAAGCGATCGCAATTGAGCAGTTAAGCGATCTACTCTTTGACTTTCTAATTCCGCCCTTTGACTTTCTAATTCCGCCCTTTGGCTTTCTAATTCCGCCCTTTGGCTTTCCTGTTCGGCTCTTTCCTCGCCATTCAACAACAAATTACCTTGCAAATCCCACCACCGCAGCCAAGGTAATTCTGCATTCTGATAAACTCCTAGCCATAAGCCTAACTCAACTCCCAAAGGGGCAATAGTATAATGTCCCCGTTCATTTGCTGCTAAAAGTTGATATTGTCCTTCAATCAGGTGATAAACTTCCACACTGGCTTTATTCACTTCATAAATGCCGTAAAAAGCCGGATGAATCACCTGCTCATAAATCCAAAATTTACCCGTCCAAGGGGTTTTGTCTCGTTCTTCTGCACCGTTTCCAGAGACAAATTCCAATACAATAAACGGAGCAATGTGTTCTTGCCAAAGCACATAAGAGCGGCGCATTTGCCCATTCAGTGTAGGCGGCACATTCGGGACATAGAACCAATCGGGAGCTTCTGCACCTCGTTCTGGTGGGTCAGTAATACGCCAATAGATACCACTGTCTTGACCTATACAATATTGCCCATCAGGATGACGTTTTTGCAATACTGGTTTAATGGACTCAGTTAGTAGAATGCTTTGGGGATGTTCCTGGAAGTTCTTCACAAAAGTGCCATCAGACTCTGGAAGTTGAGTGTGATCTGGAAGTGTGGTGCTAGTAGCTGGATTAGTTGCAGTCATAGGGATACCCTCGCGTTTTTCGTGAGGTTTGTTATTTACTCTAGCAAGCGTAGGCGCAAGGAGAAATCTAAAAAAACTACGTATTATAGGCTGCGGAAACCCCTGAGACGGCGATCGCACTTTAGATTAACCTCAAAGTACACGCAGTAAGCTGGGAATGCTTTCAATCGCTGACAAATTCCGAATTTCTGCTAAAGCTTGCCTAAAATTGCCTTCCCGTACATCATGGGTAACAACCACAATCTCTGCAAGTTCCCCTTGAAAGCCAGTTTGGACAATTGACTCTAAGCTAACGCCGTAGTTACCAAAGCAAGTCCCCAATTTCCCGATAACTCCAGGTTGGTCATTTGTAAGGAAACGGGCGTAAAACCGAGTTATCAGTTCTGCCATCGGCGCAATTTGGCAATATTCTTGATGTCCACAAGCTAATAATGGATTTGCAACTGCCGTATTAGTTTTGAGGACAGCAACTAGATTCAAGATATCTGATGTCACAGCACTGGCGGTTGCACCAGCCCCAGCACCGGGGCCGAAAAACATTACTTGCCCGATGGGTTCTCCTTCGACAAGAATGGCGTTATAAACGCCGTTAATGTTAGCCAAAGGGTGTGCTTTGGGCACTAAGGTAGGATGAACTCTGATGGAGAGTGGGGATGAGGGAGTATTACGTTTAGCGATCGCTAACAATTTAATCACGAATCCCAATTTTTCGGCGTAGGCAATATCTGTTTTGCTGACTTGCCGAATCCCCTCAGTGTAGACATCCTGTAAGTTGATGCGTCCACCAAAGCTTAATGATGCCAAAATGGCAATTTTATCTGCTGCGTCTAAGCCATCGACATCGGCGGTGGGGTCAGCCTCAGCATAACCCAATCGCTGGGCATCAGCTAAAATATCGTTGAAGTTGCTGCCTTCTGTTTGCATCCGCGTCAGGATGTAGTTAGTCGTACCGTTAACAATGCCAGTTACAGTGTGAATGCGGTTAACACTTAAAGACTGCTTTAGGGGTTGAATCACCGGAATCCCACCCCCCACAGCGGCTTCTAGCATCACGTATACCCCGGCTTGATTGGCAGTTGTAAAAATTTCCGCTCCAAAGCGGGCGATCGCTGCTTTGTTGGCGGTGACTACATGCTTACCATTACTTAAAGCTTTGAGGATTAGCGATCGCGCCGGCTCCAATCCACCCATCACCTCGACAACTATATCTACCGCCGGGTCGTTGACAATCGCTTCTAAATCTGCGGTTAAGACTTCCGTAGACAATTCTACTGCCCGGGGTTTATCAAGCGATCGCACTCCCACCCGATAGATTTCTATCTCTTGCAACAACGGGTGACGCCCAGCCCCATCTTGCAACAACTGCACTGTTCCCGTTCCTACGGTGCCTAATCCCAGTATTCCTAGTTTCACACCCACAAATTTTGCACCCAATTTATTTTTTAAGTGCTGAGTGCTGAGTACTAAGTATTGAGTAGTTATCAGTACTTAGTACTTTACCCTTCAGAACTTAGAACTCTTTCCTCAACTATTTATAATATTCATAACAAAACAATTGTAGGGTGAGCACTGCCCACCCTACTAATTCATAACTCAGAACGGGCTAAATGCCCCATTACTATTAACGCAACTCAGCACTTAGTACGTTTCTACGTGCCAGCGATGAGCTTTTTTGAGTTGCTTCTGGTAATCACTCCAGGTTACACCTTCCTTTGCAGCAGCAGTTGTTAAGGCTGCATCAATACCTTCTTCCATACCTCGCAAACCGCAGATGTAGGTGTGGGTTTTTTCATTTTTAATCAACTGCCACAATTCATCAGCATATTCCGCTACGCGGTCTTGAATGTACATTCTACCGCCTTGAGGATTTTTTTGTTCCCGGCTGATGGCAGGAGTGAGGCGGAAGTTATCAGGATATTTTTGTTGAATTTCTTCCAGTTCTTCCTTATATAAAAGGTTTGGAGTTGTCGGCACACCAAATATTAGCCAAGAGAATCCTTTAAATTCGTATTCTGCGTTAGCTGCTTTTTCTGCATCTTTAAACTGACGCCACAAATAAGCTCGCATAGGGGCAATACCTGTTCCGGTTGCCATCATGATTACATTAGCATCAGGGTCATTGGGTAACAACATTTCCTTACCCACAGGCCCTGTAATTTTTACATCTGCTCCTGGTTCCAGGAAACACAGGTGTGTAGAGCAAACACCGTAGACTGTTTCGCCAGTTTCTGGGTGTTTGTACTCCAACTGGCGGACGCACAGTGAGACTGTCTTATCATCGACATCATCGCCATGACGAGTTGAGGCGATGGAATATAGTCTAAGTTTTTCCGGCTTGCCGTTCTTGTCTAATCCTGGTGGAATAATGCCAATACTTTGACCTTCTATATACTTCAAATCCCCGGCAGAAATGTCAAATTTGAGGTGTTGAACAATACCAATCCCACCTTCTTTGACTAGCGGTTCATTAGATATTACCTTGCCAATAAATGGAGCATTGGGACGGTAAGTGTTGACAGGAATGTCACCTTGGTCTTTTTTGGCTTTCGCTTGAGTCATGGTGTTGCCTTTCTTGTCCTTGTTCTTGAGCTGTTCTTGTGCTGGTGGTTTAGCTAAGTCTTTAGCTTCACTATCAGCATTTACAGGTGTGGCTTTACCATTCCCTTCACTGTCAGCAGTTTCCCCAGATGTAGCTAACTCGCTGACAACGCTTGTAGCATTTCCAAGTGAGGCTTTACCATTAACTTGCTCTAAAGCAGTTATGGGCTGGATGCTAACAATTGTGCCGCCTAGACGAGTGATACGTCGCATTTCTTGATTCATGCGGTTGTAAGGCACTCTGATGAACACACTGCCACTTTTACGAATTGGGTAGTTAGTTTGATCAGTTTCTTCTCTCTGACGCAAACCCACTACTTCATATACGAAGACGCGGCTACCTAATTCTGTGTTGGCAGCACTCTCAACAGCACCTTGATTGTACATTCGTTCTACCACTCCGATAATTTACTTAACCGTTTTTCAAAAAAAACTTTTCCCCTACCTTGCCAGCTTTAGTTTAGCGGATTTTCGTTTCACAAAACTGGAGAAAGAAGGAAAAACGGCATCATTAAATTAATGCCTTGCTAAGTATACTCACCAAAGACATGCAGGCATAGTAAAAAACACACCTGTTCACCTTCTAAGGTAAAGGATAAGTCTTGTGGAGAATGTTAATAATGAGTCAATTTAATCTTTTTTTCGTTAACTACCACCCCCATCAGGGAGATAGCTTTTTACCTTACTACCTAATGAGTAACTTCCAATGGCAGATATTGTTAGAGGGGTGCTTTGATTGGTGGAAGTTACGACTCACTTTCTCTCTAAAAATTGCCGTTGTGCTTGCTTACTGTAAGAGTTTAAATCGGAGAACGCCAAGGAGAGGAAGGTTTTCTTCCAATTGGTTTTACTTATTTAAATCTACTACTCTCCCGGAATGTTGTTAGCTATATTAATCACCTGTCTATAGATTAAGATGACTAGTACATTGTGGCGTCGGTTTGTCTACCTTTAACAAAGGATTTTTCCCCAAGTCTCGTCAGTATAGGTAGTTTACAGCCAATAATTTGACTAATGGAATTTTTTTGCTCATTCGTTGGATAGATTTTTGCTCTGAATATCTTAGGCATTGTCAAGCCGGAATTACAATTTAAGAAGATCAACAAATTCGTGGCAATAATAAATTATACCTTATAGACTTGATTATATATCACAAGTAGTAGCTTGACAGAGGTACAACACTGATGAGCGGTGCTGATCCCCATTTTTAAATTAACAGCTAAATCAACAAAATGATTGATGAACCACGCTAATTCTTCTAGACAGCAATCTTGTATGGAATACCCCCTTCTGTTAAAATCAAATACACCACTAGGATTAAATACTTACCGGTACCAACATTCAGGCTAGTCCGACGAGTAGCAACTTAATTACTTTGTTGTCTACCCGCTTGGTGTCTTATAGATGTGCTAGGTAGCAAGAACGCAGGATAAACCAAAGGGGTAAACTCCTGGCTTCAGAATCTGCTGTGTGAAAAAATATTGACACAATTTTACTATTTTAGAGGAGATTTATGACAAGTAAGCCGGAACGCGTGGTACTGATTGGAGTAGCCGGAGACTCTGGGTGCGGTAAATCTACGTTTTTGCGTCGTTTGATAGATTTGTTTGGTGAAGATTTAATGACAGTCATCTGCTTGGATGACTATCACTCCCTGGATCGCAAACAGCGTAAAGAAACTGGGATAACTGCACTAGATCCCAGGGCGAACAATTTTGACTTGATGTATGAGCAAATTAAAGCGCTCAAAAATGGTCAAGGGATTGATAAGCCGATTTACAACCATGAAACCGGCTTGCTTGATCCGCCAGAGCGGATCGAGCCAAATCGCATTATAGTTGTTGAAGGACTGCATCCTTTATATGATGAGCGGGTGCGATCGCTAATCGACTTCAGTGTTTATTTTGACATTAGCGATGAAGTCAAAATTGCCTGGAAAATTCAGCGAGATATGGCTGAACGTGGTCATCGCTACGAAGATGTGTTAGCCCAAATCAATTCTCGCAAACCTGACTTTGATAAGTTTATCGAACCACAAAGAGAATTTGCCGATGTAGTTCTTCAGGTATTACCCACGAACTTGATCAAAAACGACACCGAGCGCAGAGTCTTAAGGGTACGTATGCTCCAGCGGGAAGGTAAGGAAGGTTTTGATCCAACCTACCTGTTTGATGAAGGGTCAACAATTAATTGGACTCCCTGTGGACGCAAGCTGACCTGTTCCTACCCTGGTATGCAACTGTACTACGGTTCAGATGTTTACTACGGCCGCTATGTCTCAGTCCTAGAGGTGGATGGTCAATTTGATAACTTGGAAGAAGTAATTTATATCGAAACCCATCTCAGCAATACATCCACAAAATATCAGGGTGAATTGACTCATTTGTTACTCCAGCATCGTGAGTATCCAGGTTCCAATAATGGTACTGGTTTCTTCCAAGTACTTACAGGTTTGAAAATGCGTGCTGCCTATGAGCGGTTAACAGCTAAGGAAGCAAAGTTAGCGGTTCAGGTTTAAAAGCAGCAGTGTTTGTGTCAAAGTTTGTGGGGGCGCTTCTGGGTGTCCCCCATTTTTTTGTGTTATTAAATACATTTTATCCACAAAATAATTAGCATAAATTTATCTTATTCACAGATACTTACCTTATAGCTAGTGGTTTTTATCAATATTCAGAAGATACTAACTACTGAAGTATAAATATTGTTATGATTTCATAAATTAGATAGTTGAACTAAATATCCACATTTAGTCAGCGAAAAAAACTCATCAATAAAGGAGGAATTTCCTTTGTCTCGTCGATATCTATTTACCTCCGAGTCAGTCACCGAAGGTCATCCCGATAAAATCTGCGATCAGATTTCTGATACCATTCTGGATGCACTACTGACACAAGACCCCAGCAGCCGTGTCGCTGCTGAAGTAGTAGTTAATACTGGTTTGGTGCTAATCACTGGTGAAATAACCACCAAAGCCAATGTGAATTTCGTCAATCTTGCCCGCAAAAAAATTGCCGAAATTGGCTATACCAATGCTGATAATGGCTTTTCTGCTAACAGCACCAGCGTTTTGGTA
Organism: Nostoc sp.; assembly: GCF_036917275.1. GTDB lineage: Bacteria > Cyanobacteriota > Cyanobacteriia > Cyanobacteriales > Nostocaceae > Nostoc. The sequence continues at coordinate 56,335 of NZ_JBALDF010000016.1, read as the reverse complement.
GCTTTAGACGAACAATCACCTGACATTGCCCAAGGCGTTAACACCGCCCAAGAAACCCGCCAGCAAGATAGTGATGAGCAATTCGACAAAATTGGCGCCGGCGATCAAGGTATAATGTTCGGTTTTGCCAGCAACGAAACACCAGAACTGATGCCCTTACCCATCAGTCTCGCCCACCGCATTGCTCGCCGATTAGCAGCAGTCCGCAAAACGGGTGAACTACCATACCTGCGTCCTGACGGCAAAACCCAAGTAACTGTAGCTTACGAAGACGGGCGCCCTGTAGGCATTGATACTATCCTAATTTCTACCCAGCATACAGCGACTATTGGGGAAATTACAGATGAGGCGGCGGTACAAGCCAAGATTAAACAAGACCTCTGGTCCGCAGTAGTCGAACCTGTTTTTGGCGACATTGACATTAAGCCTAATCAGGAAACACGTTTTTTAGTTAACCCCACTGGCAAATTTGTCGTTGGTGGCCCTCAGGGAGACTCTGGTTTGACAGGACGGAAAATAATCGTTGACACCTACGGTGGTTATTCACGGCATGGTGGCGGCGCTTTTTCTGGCAAAGACCCCACCAAGGTAGACCGCTCTGCTGCCTATGCAGCTCGCTATGTGGCGAAAAATATTGTTGCCGCTGGGTTAGCAGAAAAAGTTGAAATCCAGCTATCCTATGCTATTGGCGTAGCGCGACCAACAAGCATTCTGGTGGATACCTTTGGCACTGGCAAAGTAGATGAAGAAACCTTACTGGAATTAATCAACCAGCACTTTGAACTGCGTCCAGCAGGGATTATCCATGCCTTCAAATTACGTAACTTACCAAGTGAACGAGGCGGACGTTTTTATCAGGACGTCGCGGCTTACGGTCACTTTGGGCGGGCTGATTTAGACTTACCTTGGGAACAGACCGATAAAGCCGAATTGTTGAAGCAAGCAGCAAACGAGTCACTTTCGGCAGTAGTTGCTCCGGTACTAACTTAGACTAATACGTTACTACAAAACATCTAACATATTTATCTGAGGGTATAAGCAACTTAACAACTTGCTTATACCCTTGTTTATCTTTCAACTGTCGTCAGCCATTTCACCAATGTCATAACTGTCTCAACCCAGAACCAAGCTTCTGTACAGACGAAATAACACCATTATCGGATCGGTCTTAACTGTCAGGACACAATAAGAATGTAGTTTTTTTCGGTGCATCTTTTTTTGTTTCTTCCATCCATAACGCAAGCGATAGCGTCCGTAAACAGCTTCTGTCACTCTCAGGAGTGAGCAAGTAGTAACTAAGTGAAATTGTCCAGAAGCATCGCAGGGTTTAACGTCAACACAGAAACCCTGTACTGATCATTCATAGTGGCTCGCTGTGACTTTTGGCAAAAAAAAGGGTTAGATCAACCAAGTACAGCTTTGAAATAACCTGTTATTTAGTGAGAAGCGATCGCCAAGCATAACACCTCGAACAATCAGAGGTGGTAACTCAGTGATGTAAAATCCTGAGGATAGTAAAAGGTGATTAACAGAGTCTGAATAGAATGGTACAGGATAGGAAGTCAACGGTTGTAATCACAGGTGCCTCTTCAGGGGTCGGTTTGTACGCTGCCAAGGCTCTTGCTGAAAGGGGATGGTATGTAGTGATGGCCTGTAGGGATATAGCGAAGGCTCAACTTGCAGCCCAATCTGTGGGAATCCCCCACCAGGGCAGCTACACTATCATGCATATCGACCTTGGCTCAATGGATAGTGTTCGCCAATTTGTGAAGAACTTCCGAGCAAGCGGTAACTCCTTAGACGCTTTGGTGTGCAACGCCGCAATTTATATGCCTTTGTTAAAGGAGCCACTGCGAAGCCCAGAAGGATTTGAGTTAAGTGTTGCGACAAATCACCTCGGACATTTCCTTTTGTGCAACCTAATGCTAGAGGATCTGAAAAAGTCATCTTCAGAGCCAAGGCTGGTAATTTTAGGAACTGTTACCCACAATCCAGATGAACTAGGTGGGAAGATTCCACCGCGTCCAGACTTGGGCGATTTGCAAGGCTTTGCAGAAGGATTTAAAGAGCCAATCTCGATGATTGACGGCAAGAAGTTTGAACCCGTCAAAGCTTACAAAGACAGCAAAGTTTGCAACGTGCTGACTATGCGGGAACTACATCAGCGCTATCACGAGTCAACTGGTATCGCCTTCAGTTCTCTCTATCCGGGATGTGTTGCAGAAACGCCGCTATTTAGAAACCACTATCCCCTGTTTCAGAAAATCTTCCCTTTATTCCAGAAGTACATCACTGGGGGATATGTGTCTCAGGAATTGGCGGGAGAAAGGGTTGCGGCGGTGGTTGCTGATCCTGAGTACAATCAATCTGGTGCTTATTGGAGTTGGGGAAATCGCCAGAAGGAAGATGGCAAGTCCTTTGTTCAAAAGGTTTCTCCTCAAGCGCGTGATGATGAAAAAGGCGATCGCATGTGGCAACTAAGCACCAAGTTGGTTGGACTGGCATGACTGAACAGGATGCAATAATTTAATTTTTACTTCATAAATGACCTCAAAAGGTGAGGTAAGTGATGGCAAAGGTAAAACGCAGTGTTGAAGAAGGTTTTGGTTCACCGTTCCACTCGATGCTGATGAATCAACAGAACATCGCAAAATTTACATACTATAACGCGAGACTACATCCCTGAGAAAAGTAATACCTCCCAATTCTTAGAATCCGTAGGGTGCGTTACACTGTGTTAACGCACCGATGTTAATTGTAAAGATATGCGAGAAATTATCTAACCATTTCCGATGGAAACTGCCATGTCTTCTCTAAAGGCACATTCCCAAACGCTATATGAAACTGATTACTTGCAATGGATAGAAACGGCTGTAGAAAAATTGCAAAGTCAGGATTACGCGAACGTTGAGTGGGAGAACCTAATTGAAGAAATTGCCGATATGGGAAGGAGTGAGCGCCGGAGTTTCAAGAGTAATTTGATTGTAATTCTGATATTTGCTCAAATGGCAATTTCAGCCCGACAAAAGAAGTGGTACCTGGGAAGGAAGCATCATTGAACATCGTAGACGCGTTAAAGAAGCTCTAGATGATTCACCTAGTCTCAAATTCTATCTTGAGATAGTTTTTGCTGAGTGTTATGCACAAGCAGTTAAGCAAGCAAAAGCTGAAACTGGCTTGTCAATGGAATCCTTTCCTCTGAAGTGTCCATACCAGCTAGCAGAAATCACAGATGATGAGTTTTTACCTCAATAAGCACTGAATCGTTTTGTATGTGCTGCTTCACTCTAAAGTTATACCTCTCGATTCCCTATCACCTTGACTTTTACCTGTAACAGATGTAAAATTACGATCACGTAGAAGGGGAGTAGCTGCTGGCATAAAACATAAAAGCCAGTACATCTGAATCAACATACTGGCGATGAGCCTGGTTCAGGTGGCAAGTAATAAATATTTGAAAGCGAGACCTTCACTAAGTTCACACCGAAAAGTGTAAACTTGGTGAGGTCTTTTGGTTCTCATCAAGCTTCACATCGGTAAACGATTCTTCAGGAGCTTGAGAGAGTGTTTACAGCTTTTACCGCAGCTTTATTATTAATTACAGTTTCAGAACTAGGCGATAAAACATTTTTTATTGCTGTGATTTTGGCAATGCACCACTCGCGGCGATTAGTATTTACAGGTGTGACAGCCGCTTTAGCCGCAATGACAATCCTTTCGGTGCTATTTGGACAAGTGGTATCTTTGTTACCAAAAAATTATATTCATTACGCCGAAATAGCTTTGTTTATTGCCTTTGGTATCAAGTTGTTATACGACGCTAGTAAGATGTCCGCAGCAGCTTGTGATACAGAAGTTGTACAAGAGGCTGAAGCTGCGGTGAAAAAAGCAGATTTGCAGCTACCAAAGCAAAAGACTTCCTTGGGAATTGTAATAGAAGCCTTTGTATTGACATTTATGGCAGAGTGGGGCGATCGCACCCAAATTGCCACCATTGCCCTAGCAGCCGGAAATAATCCAATTGGAGTGACAATAGGTGCAATTTTCGGACATGCCATTTGTGCTGCGATCGCAGTTATCGGCGGAAAAATGATTGCCGGACGCATTTCTGAGCGTCAACTCACCCTGATTGGCGGATGCCTGTTTTTGGTCTTTGGTATTGTTGCTGCCGTTGAAGGAGCGTGAGGGGATGAGGGGGACGAGGAGACTGGAGAGTAAGAATTTTAGATTTTAGATTTTAGATTAAATTTCAATCTAAAATCATCAATTCTATTATCCAAAATTGAATTGCCCAACGCCCATTACTTGGGAGTACTCTCCAATGATGGTGCAGGAGATGCAGCAGGATTTGGGATAGGGGAAGCCGTTGCGGCGTTTTTAATTTCATCTTTGTACTGAGCAGGTGCTAAAGCTGCGGCACTATTAAACAAAAGTTTTGCATCTGCGTCTTTGCCCTGTTGTTTTAAGAGCATCGCTTTTGCCACAACGGGGCGAAAATCCTTGGGATCTTTATTAATTGCTTGATCATATACAGAGCTAGCTTGAGCGTAGCGTTTCTGGGAAGCGTGAACAGAACCTAACAGTACTTGTACGGCTACTGTATCTACACTTCCAGACTGAATTGTATTTGCTTGGGCTGCGTTAGAGAGGGTTTCTTGCAGCAAACCAATGGCCGCTTCTGGGCGTTGCTGACTGATCAACAGAGTCACCATTCCTTGCAAAGCCTTCAAATCGCCTGGTTTCGTGGACAAAACCGAGCGATAAGCTTGAGCAGCTCCTTCGCGATCGCCAATTTGCTGTTTGGCTTGAGCCAGTAGCACTGAATATTCTGACTGTTCGGGATTCAGCTTGGCTAGCTTTTCTAAAGGTTCAATGACGACTTGGATATCAGCTGGTTTAACCTCACTTTTTTCTTTTTGACTCAGTAGTTGTAGCCGCGCCTGCAATAACCCCTTGAGCGCAGTCTGATTTTCTGGTTCCCTTTGCAAAACCTGTTCATAACCCCGTACTTCGTCTTCCAGTTTTGATTTTTGGTCAGCAGAGGGCAAACTGCCTCTGCTGCTAGCTGCATTCTGGCTTGAGGGTGGCGTATTATTAAATGCTCCAATTATGGGAATCACCGAAACACCCACAAAAGCAAGAATTGCCAGCGCCAAGACGACTTGAACTATCCAACGATTGCGCGGTTGAGACACAATTTTGTCTTCTCCTAAATTTTAATGACATTATCATTTACACAAATCGTAAAGTTAAAAATTTCCAAAACTTTGCGGAATACCGCCAATTGCCTGTGAATTTTATAACAATTAACTATCTACACTGCTAAAGTAAGTGATGACTTTAGGAGGAGCCGTCAGTATTGTAGCTATGATATGCTTCCGAAACTAGTGTAAAGGCGCTAAATTACACATTTAGTGTTTATCACACTAAATTTAGCGCCTTTAGTATTGTATGGAGTACCCTAGTGTGACTTTGTGAAAAGCAAATATATTTTCATTAGTCGCACAAATGCTCTTTCCAGCTGCCTTTGTAAAATCCCACAATGGGATGTGTCTGTGCCGCAAGGAGTTTTTATGAATTCCGACCTGATGCCGTTGCCTGAATCCTCCAATTCTTCTGCCTCTAACCAGGGCCCAACTAACGTAGAGGCAGCCGCTAATGTTCACATAGCAGCCCACTCCTCTAAATCTGAAAATTCGCCTGTCAAACCCAGTGAGACTGACTCAAATGATGGGTTTGCCAATCGACAGCAACCGATTCCGCCTCCCAGCGAACCGATGCAGTACCGAGCGATCGGGTTAGTCCGGGGTCGCTATCATGCTAGCAGCGAACAATTTACTCAAGGTACGCTGCTGACCAAAGATGGTGTAGAACTCAATGCCGTCCTCCTAGGCCGGATTATGAGCTTAGTTAAAAATCACCTAGACTTAGAAAAAGAACATTTGTGGGTGGTATATCCACGCACAAGACAAGAAAATGATACCTTGCACATCCAAATCGTCGGAGTTTGGGAGCCAGAAAATCTGGCTAAAAACTCAATAGATGAGGACGAGTCCGACTTAGAGTTGCAAGAGGTACAGACCCCTGATCATGGCTTATCCGAAAACTCTGAATTAAGTACAACTGCCTTAATACCCTCATCAGAAGTTGCAGATGGTGGTTTTTCTGTTCGTGGTGAGGTAGTATACCAGTCTTTTGACGCTAAGAGCTTAGTAGTCAAAATTAGGCAGGCTGCACGCAAACCAAATGACAAACCCAAATATTTTAAGTTGAAATTGAGGGGTGTGCTGACCACCAAAGCAGTAGGAAAGTTCTGGGACTTCCAAGCCAAGCGGGAAGCTGACGTTTTGATAGTAGAAAAAGCTGAGGCGATCGCTGACTTGCCCAAAAAACGCAAACCACCATTCAAAGGTGGTCCTCGTGCTGGTGGTAGTGCTGCTGGTGGTAGAAAACCATTCCCCCCCAAACGCAGTGGCGAAACCCCTCGTCCCATCAAGAAAATAGGTGCAAGCGGCGACTCTTCTGTAGTGTCAAAACCTATACCAAAAACGCCCGCTCCTAAGCCCATCAAGCGACCAAAACCAAATCAAGAGTAGGGCTTTGGGCATGGGGCAATTCAATTTTAGATAATGGAATTGATGATTTTAGATTAAATTTCAATTCTTTAATCCAAAATCTAAAATCTAAAATCTAAAATTCTTACTCCCCAGTCCCCAATCTCAAAAATCCGTTCGACGGTCTTGGGGTAGAAAAGATCGCTCCATCGGAATCGGGGAAACTGGTTCTGTAAGGGTAAACGTACCTGCTTCGATCCACTTTTTCAGTTCTAGGGCGACTTGCCTAGAAAAAAACAAACTCGCTAAAGGGGCAACGCGTACTGCTTTGCCCTCAATGGTGATACTCCCAGACTTGAGTTGAGCGTAACTCACTAAACCAAAAGTGGGACGGACGCGCCGGGGAATAGAAAAGTCCACTATTGGGGCTACTAGATCTTTATTTTGCACGGCACAGTGTTCAATTACTTGTTCATTTAATACAGGCAGTGGTACACCAACGCCTAACATCAAAGAAGGGCCATAACTTTTGAAATAACAACCTCGCACCCAATGAGCATCCATTTGCTTGGCATCACCAATTAAAGCTAAAGTGGCGGAAGGTCCAATCGGTGTCCGATTAGCTAAACGCTTTTGTAAAGGGAAGTGCTGAGTGCCTTCCCAAGCGACATAGCCAACACCGCCGCCTAAAAAAATTCTTGTACCTATACCAACGAGTTGCAAATCGGGGTCGTTGAATAAGGGGGAAATAGCACCGGGATTAGAGTAAACGGCATTCCCCAGACGCGGTTGTAAAGGACCGAGGTAAGTGAAGAGAGGGCGATCGCCACCATTTACCCCAACAATAAAATTTTGATAAAGATTGCGTGGATTGAATAAATAAAACTGATTAATCGTGTCACTAGTAACTGTAGTTTCAAAGGTTGCTCTAGGATAACAATCTGTTACTTGTCCCTGTGCTTTGACGTGTATAGGTTTACCAGCGATCAAATCTTCGATTACATGACCCCCGCCGCGTTCTCGGACTTCTTCCCCATCCATCGTTTCCACAGCACAACTCGCACCCAAATATAAATCTACTGCCCCAAAACCAGAGTATGCTGGCACGCCATCTAACCAGCAACGGCGAATTTTTATCGGGGGGTCAGTGTGTCCGAGATTGATAATTGCACCACTTGATTCCATCGGCTCAAACGTGCCAGTGGTAATTACATCAACTTCTTTAGCAGCTTTAGTAACACCGATTTCTACAACTCGTGCTTTTAATTCTTCAGTTGTCAACACTACCGCACGTTGGCGGCTGATTTTCTCATTAATTTCGGCAATTGTTCGCATTTTGTCAGTGGTAGTGCTTCCTGTCTTCCTCTTTGAAGGATATCTTGATAAATCACAGACTCTTGCATAATTTCTTCTGGAAATAGTTGTCGCCAATGCTACGCGACTGTTTAAACCTCTTTGCACAGTCATTTTGGGTTGAATCTTCAATGTGAATCAATAACTCAGCATAAACGTTTCACACCCTATCACGATCTAAAATTTTTCTCGCGGTATTGATTAAATTATTGAATTATTGATTGATAATTTTGTATTGCCTGACAAAGCATTGCACCCTTGAAGCTAGTCTTTGACCACGCTTCCATAGCTTCTTGAGTTATATTTTCATCAATCTTAACTGAGACTCCATACTTCTCCATCTCATCTTGGTTTAACCATAGATAATCATCAATATCAGTTCTTTCCCAATTATGTCCCTGCTCTAGAGAATTTGATTTGTAATGCTTACTAGTGAAATCGATAAACTCAAAAGGTTTGATTACTTGGCGTTCTCGACACAAACCAACAATCCAACAATGGTAACTTCCAGTCTTAAAAGATGGGTTTATTGCTCCAAAATTTACTCCTCTGCTTACATCTTCAGGATCAGATGCTACTCTTACAGAAATACTACCTCCTTGAAGAGAGTAATAAAGAGTTTCATCTTTATTTACCTTCTGATATACAAATGTACAAACATCCATACCAAGACCTGCATAGTATAGGCATAGACCATTAACGTTATAATGAAGTCTATCGGAAAATGCCTGAACAGTTTGATGTATGGAAGTAGCAATTGCATCTCTACGATTATTAGAAAGCTTTAGAACGTTTCCCATATTGCATAATCTGTTATCAACAATCAACTCTTGTCGAATGCTCCAAGCTACATGTTCTTTGTACGATTGTCAAACACTCCGTCAAATTGACTGAAAATAATAAAGTTATAAAGGATGAAATTCTTTATTTCACCCTTTAGCTAAAGTTTAATACTTCCGCTCTTTTGGCTCAAACATAGTAATCGCCACAGGCCGATATTGAATATCAATTCCTGCTGGTGAATAGTAAGCCATTGTGTGTTTGAGGAAATTAGCATCATCTCGCTGGGAATAATCTTCGCGGAAATGAGCGCCACGACTTTCTTGGCGATTTAGGGCTGATGCCAAAATCGTCTGTCCCACTACCATCAAACTTCGCAATTCCAAGGCTTCCACAAGTTCCGTATTCCAGCAACTGCCTTTATCATCTAAATAAATTTGCGGAAATTGCTGTTGTATTTCTTCTAACTTATGTAACCCTTCACTCATTAATGCCTCAGTGCGGAAAACGCCGCAGTACTGAGTCATACAATCCTGGAAGGCTTGACGGACATGGTTAATGCGGTACTGCCCTGGTTGTTCTAGCAAAGCTTGAATTTGTTGCTGGGCTTCGGTTACATAGCGTTGCTCATCCACAGAGGGCAACTTACGTTTTTGTACAAATTGGGCGATCGCAGCCCCAGTTCTTTTGCCATAAACGACACACTCCAGCAGGGAATTACTCCCCAAGCGATTAGCACCATGTACGGAAACACAAGATGTTTCGCCAGCTGCAAAGAAAGCATCAACTAGACCATCACCACTGCTGCGGACTTGCCCATCAGTATTAACTGGGATACCACCCATACAATAGTGAATTGTCGGGCGGACTGGCATAGGTTGAGTTACCGCGTCAACACCTACCAAACGGTGTGCTTCTTCCCAACAGAAGGGGACACGACTCATAATTTTTTCTTTGCCCATGTGTCGTAGATCCAGATAGACAAAGGGGCCACCAGCGCTACCATTGAGATGAATACCACGATCAGCACGAATTTCATAAGCGATCGCTCGTGAGGTAATATCACGAGGAGCCAGTTCCATGCGACTGGGTGCGTAGTTCGCCATAAAGCGATCGCCTTCACTATTAATCAGATACGCCCCTTCTCCCCTTACCGCTTCCGAAATCAGCACCCCTACCGGATACAAACCAGTGGGATGAAATTGGACGAATTCCATATCTTCAAGTGGCAAACCTGCGATCGCAGTCATTGCCAAACCATCACCCGAAGAAGCGTAATCATTAGAGGTGGTATTATAAACGCGACCATAGCCCCCGGTGGCAAACATCACCGCCTTAGCCCGTACTACCTCAATATGTCCATCTAAAAGATTGAACATTACCACACCTTTGGCCTCATTCTCTGACAAAATCAGACGCATCACGTACCATTCTTCATAAACTTGTACGCCATAACGCCGCAGGTTGTTAACCAATTCGTGCAAAATCGCATGACCGGTCTTGTCTGCGGCGTAGCAAGTGCGGTTGTGGGAATGTCCGCCAAAAGCCCGTTGGGCAATGCGCCCATCAGGTAAGCGAGAGAACAAAACGCCCATGTGTTCCAAGTCAATCACCACATCTGGCGCTTCCTGGGCGAGAATTGCCACAGCGTCTTGGTCTGCCAAGTAATCAGAACCCTTGACAGTATCAAAGGCATGTGCCTCCCAACTATCTTCTGAATCAACATTTTTCAGCGATGCAGCCATACCACCTTGAGCCGCGACCGAGTGGGAACGAATTGGGTGGGTTTTAGCAACCACAGCAATATTTAAACTAGGGTCTGTGCGGGCAATTTCCACAGCAGCGCGACATCCCGCTAATCCACCACCGACAATAATTACATCATGTTCCAGCATAATTAGCCCCCGACTGCAAACCACTGCTGTTCTATTGTAGAGACGTGATTAATCAGGCAGTGCGTTAGAGAGCATCCCAATTTTGCCAAAATACACAGGATTGGTACAAAAACCCTTTATAAACTCTTTCCTTGTGAAAGAAAGTAAACTTGCATATTTTGGGAGGCTCCGTGCGTTGCAACAGTGGCGTCTCTCTAAAAAAATTCCCTGCCTATAGACAGGGATGTTATTACAAATTTTGAAAGTCAAAAATGAAGGGTTATGGGACAGATGGAGTGACTCCTAACTCCTATAGAGACGCGATTAATCGCGTCTCTACTTCCTAACTCCTAACTCCTAACTCCTAACTTCTTTAGCTAGTTGCTTGTACAGGTTGTTGCTGAGACACATTACCTGGTATAGGTTCCATTTTGGTTCCCGGTCCTACAGGAGTGACTTCAATATGATTTAACAAGGTAGTGACAAACGCAAACAACAAGAAAGGTAGCGAAAGCAAAACGACAAGACCCGCTGTTGCTAAAGCGTACACGGGTCGCTTGGCACCCATCAGCGCCAAGGCTGATGCCAAACTTAGGGTAATTGTAATCAACCAAACAATTATTTGACCGTAGATATCACCGAAAGTCAGGGTACAGACAAACCGATACTTTTGAGTATTATTTCCGCTCATCACATTTGCCTCAAGTCTCTCCTAATAGGTTCTAGGTTAGAACCATGTTTACCTTCTAGACAATTTCTAAATATTTTTGCAAGCTTCGTAATATCACTTCACAATCAACTTATTTCTGTTACAAAACATAATTCCTAGTACAGCATGACGTAAATAGACCAACTATACTCTATGGGAAATCCTTCTCCTGTAGTCGTCGCAGCTTCAAATTCTCTCCCTTCCCTTGTACTATTGTGTATACACAAGTCCTAAAAACCTAGTAGTGCAAGAGTGTGTTATGCCGTAGCCTAAGGCACCATCCTAGATTCAAGCCAATGTGCTGAACAGTTGCCACAAAGACTAATACAGCATTTGATTAATTTATAGCGAATTAAATTTGGCAATATGTTGCAATGGCATTGCATCCCGATACAATGCCAATGTATCCCGATACAATGTTAATGCATCGGCTGCATTGTGAATGCGTCTCCCTGCAATGCCAATGCATCCTAATGCAATCTTAATGCGTTGACCACATTGTGAATGTATCCCGATACAATGCCAATGCATCCCAATACAATGTTAATGCGTCGGCCACATTGTGAATGTGTCCCCTCGCAATGTTAATGCATCTCCATGCAATGTTAATGTTAGCGTGTTCCGTTGCATTAAAAACGCTACACTTTTACGCAAAACTGGACTAAGAAAGCTTGGTGTTTATATAGACTAAGTTTTTTGGTAAAAGTTTTTACAATCCTAATGACCTCTTTAACAAATAGACTGTTTGCTTAAAGCCAAGATAAATTTTGCGATTTGTAAAATTCCGGAGATTTAGGATATAGTATTTAATTTTTTGCTGGGAAATATTAAGTAGATAAATCCAGCAAAGTCAGGATGTAAAAACCGATTTTTTGATGTTAAATTTTGAATGTTGCCCGAATTTGTTGACTTAAATCAACAAAACCCTTTATTTTTCGTGGCAATATTGTTTTAGGAGTGAATGTGAATACTATTTTTCTTCGTAAAGGTGTTTTTTGGTTGCCAAGTATAGCTGCTCTTACAGTCCTGAGTAGCAGCTTATCTGCAATTGCCCAGACAGTTGATAAGGTGAACAGTCAGCCATTAACCGACCCTTCCGCAATCGTGGCGTCTCCCAACGACTTTAGTACAGAACTAAACACTGCAAGCCAAAATCTCTCTACAAAAACAACTGAAACATTTACAGTCACAAATTTAGCTAAGGTACAGCAGCCCCCCAACGCTGCAATACCGGAAAAAGCCAGTGTAACGCCTACACCCATTCCAGGCACAGTGGCAACCTCATCTGCAACGCTCACTTCTGAGTTTGTACAACCAACTTCTCAAACTACTGCTCAACCATCTGCTCCCAAAGTGGCGCAATCAGATATTGATTTAGGTAGAACTACCACCCGTGGTGGCAGCAGCTATATTGGCGTGGCTGCTAACATTGGTTTGAGTGGTGATGCTGACTCGTCTTTGGCCGACGGTAACTTCGCGGTAGTCAGCAAAATCGGACTGACAAATTCTATATCGGTGCGACCCTCAGCCGTATTTGGGGACAACACTACTATTTTACTTCCGATCACTTACGATTTTACCTTCAAATCAGCAGATGCTTTTAGCGAACCGTTAGCTATTGCACCTTACGTCGGAGTAGGTGGAGCTTACAAAACCGGTGATGATTCGCAATTTGCTTTTTTAATAACTGGTGGGATTGATGTGCCTCTAACTCCTCAATTCACGGCAACGGCCGCTGTGAATGCCGGATTTTTTGATAAAACTGATGTAGGCTTGTTGTTAGGAGTTGGTTACAACTTCACTGGCTTTTAAGCTTGACTTTATCCATTTTTTTCGCAACGTGATTGCTATCGCTGAAACCTCTGGGGTTTGGTAGTTTTACTTTTTTAACTTCATCGATAATCTGTGACGTGGAAAAAGTATTTGCCGAAAAGCCAGGGTTTTTACCGGATAAAGAAAACCTTAATTTTGGATAAAGTCGAGTTAAGAGGATGTTTGAAAAGTCGTAAAGTCTACCATCAACTCTGCTTCTATTCCTCTCTACCGAAAGGTCGAGAGGCTTTGAACCCTTGATTCACTTGTAGAGAATAGAAGCTGGGGGTTAGGTTATCGAGATTTTAGTGTTAGCAATAATACTTTTAAAACATCCTCAAAGAGTTAGGAGTTATGAGTTAGAAGTTAAGAGTTAATAATGTTTCACTCATAGCTCTTAACTCATAACTGCTAAGTTTCTACTTGGGGGTAACTTTGCCAATTACTTTGATTTTGCCATCGTCTCCTACTGTCCAAACATCATATACACCGACGACATCGCCGTTAGCATCAACATCTACGTTGCCACTGGCTCCTTGATAGTTAATCTTCTTACCATCTTTAAGTAACTTCAGTCCCTCGCAGACATCAGTAACTTCTGTACCAGGTCCATCAGCGACTTCACGAATTTTGTTGGCTATACCAACACCTGTATTTTCTTTAGCAGCTTGCGCTGCCAACGTCAATAAGGCAGTCGCATCCCAAGTTTGAGGAGCGTATTCCCCTGGTGCACTACCCTTTTTATCCTTCCACAGCTTGTTGAAAGCTAAGAGTGCTTTACCATCAGAACCAGGTACTGTACCGATCGCTCCACTTAAGATATACTTGCCATCACTGCCTTTGCCAACTTGGTCTGGGAAAGTAGGTGATTTCACACCATCTGTAAGCAGAATCTGCACACCCTTAGCCACACCTTGCTGATAGGCGGCTTTCAAGAACAGACTGCCAGTTTCAGCATATAGTACGGCCAGCACTGCATCTGGCTTACCAGCAAATGCAGCTGCTGCTTCTGTATCAAATGTCTGCGCTTTCGGGTCGTAGCGAACAGGCTTATCTTTATTAACGATGGTTCCACCCAATTTTTCAAAAGTTTGCACAAATGCTTTTTCAAAGCCAACGCCATAGTCATTATTAATCACGACTGTAGAAATTCGCTTGAAACCTTTTTGATTAGCAAGTTGGGCTAATGCCAGTGCTTGGTAAGTATCCGGGGGAGCAGTACGCGCCCAAAAGCCTTTAAAGTCACCCTTTTGGGCCTTTTCAGTAAAGACAGGACTGGTACTACCAGGAGAAACCAGCATGACTTTATTCGGCGTGGCAATGGAGACTGCTGCACTAGAAACACTACTGGCAAAGGAACCAACTACACCTGCTACTTTATCTAAAGTTGCTAGTTTGGTCATACCCGCAGCACCAGCTTTGGGGTCGGTTTGGTCGTCTACTTGCACCAAGGTCACTGGTTCGCCATTGACACCACCGCAAGCGTTGACTGTATCGACAAGTAAAGGGACAGAACCTAGCATCTGTTGTCCGATAGAAGCCAAGTCGCCTGTTGTCGGTAGCAGGGAACCAATTTTTAGCCCTTTAGCACTGCTTGTGGTAGTTGAATCTGCCGCTGGAGTAGCGGTACTTCCATTGTTAGCTGTGCCATTTGGGGTACTAGTATCACCACAAGCCCCAACTAGGAACCCAATTGCTAGGGTAGCTATACTGAAGGTTAAGGCGGCGCTAATTTTTTTCATAAATCACTTTTACTCCTCAGATATTTAGGAGCCTAAAAGTAAGATTCAAACTAGATTTGTAAGTTAGCTGGATCTTATCGAGACTCCAAAGGATAAATCATATCATCCATCTTTGGAAGTAGAAGTATTTACCCCTACATTAATATTTACTTTTGTACACACAAGATATTGCGTATATCAAAGGCTGGAAAACGGAGAGGGAGGGATTCGAACCCTCGGTACGGAGTTGCCTGCCGTACAACAGATTAGCAATCTGCCGCTTTCGACCACTCAGCCACCTCTCCTGACTTACGATTAATGATTTTAGCAGATTTGTTGGGGATAGTCAATAGTCATTTGTCATCAGCAACAAATGACTAATTGCTCAAAGGACTTGCGATCGCATCCAAGCTACGGGCAAAGTGCGTAATTTTTTCCACTGGGGAACGTAAGCCCGCCGACTGAATACATCGTAATTGTTGCGTTCTATCACCTCCAAAATCTGACCGTACAACATTGATGCTGCCCACACGGGCCAACGGGCATCCGGTGCTAGATAAGTAATTCCCTGGTCTGACGTCGTATAGAATTGGCGGGCTCGTTCAATTTGAAAGCGCATCAATGCCCGCCAACGCTCATCTACCACACCTTTGAAGAAGTCTTGCTCGGTGTAGTTGAATTTTGCCAAATCCTCAAGGGGAATGTAGATTCGTCCCCGTCTGGCATCTTCTCCCACATCCCGCAGGATGTTGGTAAGTTGATTGGCAATTCCCAGAGCGATCGCTTCTTCTGTGGGAATATATGGTTGTTTGTTCTGACGCCACGGAGCTGTGTATATGGTGCTATCCACACCCATAACTGCTGTTGACATTAAGCCAACAGTGCCAGCAACGCGGTAACAGTAGAGGTATAAGTCCTCAAAGGTTTCATAACGACTGCGATATAAGTCCATCCGCTGACCGGCAATCATATCCCGAAAGGGTTGAATGTCCATTGGAAAGCGTTGGAGAGTATCAACTAAAGCGACATCGTAATTTTCTAGTGGGCGTCCCGCAAAAATCGATTCCAGCTGCTGTTCCCATAGGTCTAGGGTTTCTGGCGTGGTAATAGCAGATGCGGGCCCATCCACCAATTCATCTGTACGGCGACACCAAGCGTAAATTGACCAAATAGATTGACGTTTTACCGGACTCATGAGCAAAGTACCCAGGTAAAAAGTCTTGGCATACTTTGCTGTGAGATGCCGACAAAGTTTGTAGGACTCGTCTACAGAGACCAGCGTTTTCATGCGCGGGGGGGAATCAGGCAGTTGCAGCATTCGTTGCGGGCGGTCGGGTGAGCGTTTGCAGGTTTGAGGGATTTGCTACCGGGAGAGCCTCAGAAATTGCCTGCGCTGTCAGCTTACCAGAAAGTACGGCACCTTCCATACTGCCTAAGTAGCGTTGCATGGTATAACTTCCGGCGAGATAGAAGTTTGCAATGGGCGTAACTTGTGCAGGACGGTACTGTTGACGACCGGGGGTCGCTTTGTAAACTGAACGCGGCGTTTTCACCACATGAGATTTTAGCAACGTTGCTGGGTTGTCTCCCCCAAAGTGGTCGGGAAAGAGTTTTTCCAATTCAGCAAGCGTTGCAGCCACAATCTCCTCATCAGATTTGGCAATCCAATCTTTTGCCGGAGCTAGAACTAATTCCAGCATCGAGCGATTGGGGTTGGCGTATTCACGGCAGGTATTGCTCATATCAGCATAAACGCTTAGGAGGGGCGATCGCGAAAAAAGCAAGTGATCAATTTCTGTAAGTTTCCGGTCAAACCACAGATGCAGGTTAATCACTGGTACTCCTTCCAAACCTTCTAGCTTCTTGAAAAACTCCATTTGCTTCCAAGGCTTAGGCAACATGACCTTCAGAGGATCAACCGACATGGCAGATACATAGGAATCTGCTGTGATTACTTCATCTTCTGCCCCATTTAACCCTCGAATCAAGTATCCTTTCACCGTGCCATCGGCGTTGAGCAAAATCTCTTTCAAGGGGGCATTCAACCGCACTTCCCCACCGCGTTCTGTAATGTAATCTACGATCGGGCTGCATAAACGTTCTGTGGGAGAACCATCCAAAAAGGCAATCTTGGAGCCATATCGTTCTTGCAGAAAGCGATTCAGTGCAGTTAACAAGATCGTTGCCGAAACTTCATCAGGATTGATAAAGGTAAGTGCTTTACATGCGGCGATAAAAACGTCACTAGTTACTCGCTCGTCAACACCTTGCCTTTTCAACCAGTTTAAGAAGCTGTACTTGTCCATGTCTTCAACATACTTCTGGCCTCGAACCACTGCTGGAAGTAGGCCAATTGCAAATCGAATCTTCTGCTCCCAAGTCAACATGTCTTTGTTACGAAGAATCGAGGCAATCACGTTAAAAGGAGATGGAATATCTGGAACATCAAAACGTGATAGTGTCCCAGGCTTATCCGGTTGATTAAAAATCAGCGTATGCTGCTTCCATTGGAGTCTGTCTTCAATGCCCAACTCCTTGAGCAATTGAAGCATGTTGGGGTATGCCCCAAAAAAGGCGTGTAACCCGGTTTCGTACCAGTCGCCGTCAGAGTCTTTCCACGCCGCAACAAGACCACCCAGTACGTCCCGGCTTTCCAAGACAATGGGAGTGTGACCTGCGTCTGTGAGATATTTCGCGCAGGAAAGTCCTGCTAAACCAGCACCCGCGATCGCTACTCGCATTTAACTCTAATGCCCTTAAATATTTCTTAATGGTTTTGTCGTTATCATTATACGTTGCAATCCGTTACATTTGGCAGTTATTGTGCGATCGCTTCCCCAAAAAACTTCTGTAAAAGCGAATTTTGCCTGACATACACCTACCAGAATAAATTGCTAATATCATTGTCAGCAATGGTTTTGCGGCGTGCATTTCATCTAGATTTACACCACCAAATGTCAACAATAAAAGTCATTCCTTTGACTGAGAATAGGTAGTTACAAACTCTTGTCTTAAAGTAGTTGATTTCTTTGGTAATCCGTGTATTTGCTCTAAGTAAATATCTAAGGCATTGGTAAAGCTTGCTAGTTGATATCCAGTTTACTTTCAATCAGCAAACACTTAATAAATGTAAATATAAAGACTTAGGATGTATTATTTGAGTAGAAATACTTAAATAATAGGGTTACAATTGTAGAAACTAAAGGGGAAACCCATACCACACAAGTTACTAAATATATTTCAGTAGAGAAGCTGCTCGGAAGTCGTGCTGCATCCCATAGTCAGTTCGGGCAAATTCTATTTGTAATATTAAACGGTCTTTATGAGTAGGAGTAATTCCTTTATGAAAACAAAGCGGATCTTCCGCAAATCCAAAACCAGCTTTGCCACAAATCTTTACTAAAGATTCAGAACCATAATAATCGGTGATATCTTGATCTGTCTCTCGTTTACGTAGCCAAAGATGTGACAGCTTCTTCTTATTATGACTACCACGAACACAGACATGAGGACCGCTTTGATCATCTATATCAGTTAAATAAAAGAAAAACTTCAGAAAACGATAATCGTCTATATCGTAGTGAAATAATTGAGCAGCTTGACTTTTTTGACGATATGTTATAGTACCTGAAAAACTCCACCACATTAGATTCCCTTGATGTACTGCTTGAGCATCTAAATATTTAGTAGCTATTGCCAATAACTTTGGATCATTTTGAAGTTTTTTTATAGCAGGGCAGAGTAAAGACGTATTAAAATAACTACCGATGAGAAAATGTTTTCCTGACTTAGTTTGTGCTTGTTCCTTTTGATCATAAAAGAAACCCATATTTGTTTTTCTATTGCCATAACAAACTGTTGAATGAGCAAATTCGACTATTTCTTTAACAATATCTTGGGGTAAATTAATTCCTAAATACAACCCTTCAGTTTTCAGGGTGTTAACAACGTCATCTACATTCACATCTGGAAAATAACAATTGCTCTCATTGAAAACTGATAAATATAATTTGACTGAACGTTTTAAGAAAAATATCATCATAGTTCGCCCAGTTTTAAATCGAGCAATTTTACGCATTAAAAGCCATTTAGGATTTTTAGTCAATCCTTTGTAATTTTCATAACAAGTATCATAAAATTTTGAATAAATTCTATTTAGATAGTTATTGAATAAATTTATAGACATAAGTCTCCTGAGATTTATATGGTAGGATGCGTTCACGGAGTGACTCCAAAGGAGGATCACAAAAATGCTTTTGCAGAAAAACTAATTTATACTTACGTAAGTAATACCATGTAATATATTATTTTAATTGTTAAAAATCAATAATAATATTTGCTGATAGTATATTTACTGTTTCTTTTTATAAAGTTAGTATTTTTTAAAGAGTTAGTGAGAGGTTGAAGGGTATTGAGCATAGGGCATTG
The DNA here is from genome assembly GCF_036917275.1 of Nostoc sp. GTDB lineage: Bacteria > Cyanobacteriota > Cyanobacteriia > Cyanobacteriales > Nostocaceae > Nostoc. Next base: position 37,104 of record NZ_JBALDF010000016.1, on the reverse strand, counting down.
TTCAAGAAGCGGGACAAACAGAAAATTCTTCCCCCTTAGTACCTCTGCCCTCTGCCTCTTAAAAGTCCCACTCTCCATAAGGGTGTAGAATCAGGGTTTATGTCTTCTAGGTTAAACATCCCAAGTTGTTTGCTACACAACTATAGGTAAAGGATTATGCCAGTATCGCAGGAGCTAAGGCGCTTTGGACATCACCTGATTCTAGGTATTTCCGGCACTACATTAAGCGATGATGATAAACGTGCACTCAATGAATTGAAACCGATTGGGGTGATCTTTTTTGCTAAAAACTTTCTGGATGGCACCCCCTATGAGGTTTGGCTGGAGAGCTTCAAGGATTTGAACAGCCAGATACGAGAATATACTGAACGTGATTCAATGTTTGTGACTCTAGATCATGAAGGAGGTCGTGTAATTCGTACACCACTACCGATTACCCGATTTCCTCATGCCTTGTTGTTGCGATCGCACGCCCATGAAGTAGCAAAAGCCACATCTGTAGAACTCAAATCACTGGGAATAAATTTATCGTGGGCACCTGTAGCAGATGTTTTTTCGCATCCCAACAACCCCGTGATTGGGCCTCGCGCCTTTGGTAACACTCCTGATACTGCTACTCAAGGTGCCTGTGACTACTATCTTGGACTTCGAGAGTCAGGAATTTTGGGATGCGCCAAGCACTTCCCTGGACATGGAGACACCAGCAAGGACTCTCATATCGAGCTACCAATACTTAATCTGACTCTAAAAGAACTGCGACTTCGAGAACTTATACCCTTCAAAGCGCTAATCGAATTACAGATTCCTTTGATTATGACTGTCCATATCTTATTTCCCAAGATAGATACTGATGTACCAGCAACCCTTTCCGAGGCTATCCTCAAAACCATACTTAGAGAGGAACTTGGCTTTAAGGGAGTGGTTGTATCTGACGACTTAGATATGAAAGCTATCTCAGATATGTTTACTAAAGCTGGTACTGTGGCACGGTCATTTCATGCAGGCTGCGACCTATTTATTGTCTCACGCAATATCAATTCATCATCTATCGAAAGAACCCATCAGATTGCTGAAGATTTCCTTGATTCCCTCAGCAAGGGTAGCTTAGACGAATCAGTAGTGGAAGCAGCCAGAGAAAGAATCGATCAACTACTGGCAGTAACACCGCAATATCCCATCTATGCTTTGGATAAAAATATACTATTGCAACATGCACAACTAGCGATCGCTAGTTCCTATTCATAATGGGTGGTATAGGGGTCGAACCTATTTCTGCGGGTTAAAAGCCCGCTGCACAGCCGTTATGCCAACCACCCTGGTTAATTTAAATAAAGAAATGAGCCGCTGCGATCGTATTACATCGCAAGCGTTGTAACACCAATGTTAGATATAAATCCACCTGGGAGGTACTGCCCCTCCTGTCTCTGTGTTATCAGCACAGCGCCTCGCTTTTCGGCTTCAGGTGGAAAAGAGGAAGATGGAGGAATCGAACCCCTACAGTTGCCCATACCCTGGTTTTCAAGACCAGTTACCGTCCATTCAGCGGCATCTTCCATTCAAGGGTGTCTGACGGGACTTGAACCCGCTATGACTGGTTCCACAAACCAGCGCCTCGACCACTTTGGCTTCAGACACCATCAGTGGAATCAATGGGACTTGAACCCATAACCTCCTGCTTGCAAGGCAGGCGCTCTATCCATTTGAGCTATGACCCCATCAAACAAGTAAAAAGAGCAAAGTAGAAAGAAAGAGATTGCTTCCTGTAGGGTACTCGCACGAAGACGTTGGAAGCGTCTCATGCTGCCGTTACATCACATCCGCATTAGTCAAGCTGGTAACAGGAATTGAACCTGCAACCTACTGATTACAAGTCAGTTGCTCTGCCAATTGAGCTACACCAGCACTGTTTTTGGTGACGGGGGCAGGAGTCGAACCTGCTGATGTTCAGGTTATGAGCCTGACGAGCCACCGTTGCTCTATCCCCGCATATTCACCAATACCCCTGACTGGATTTGAACCAGCAACCTCTTCGTTCTAAGCGAAGCGCCTCTTCCGTTGGGCTACAAGGGCAAAGTCTGAGTGGCAGGGATTGAATCTGTGACCTGGAGTTCCCGAAACTCCCGCGCTCCCAACTCCGCTACACCCAGATATTTTGGTACTACCGACAGGATTTGAACCTGCAAAATCTGGACTCTGATTCCAGCACGTATACCAGTTCCGTCACAGAGGTATATCGGGATGGCAGGACTCGAACCTGCGACTCCATGCTCCCAAAGCATGGCTTCTCGCCACTGAATTACATCCCGTTGGTACTCCTGGTGGGAGTCGAACCCACAAACAAACAGATTTTAAGTCTGCTACCTCTTCCAATTGGGCTACAGGAGCAAGTTTTGGTACTCTTGGTGGGAATCGAACCCACAACATACCGTTTTTGAGACGGCAGCCTCTTCCAATTGGGCTACAAGAGTAAAGTTTGGCAGCCCCACCAGGACTCGAACCTGGAATCTTCGCCTTCAAAGGGCACTATGTTGCCAATTACACCACAGGGCTTTATTGCCAGGGCAGGGCTTGAACCTGCAACCTCATCGTTCAGAGCGATGCGACTTACCAATTCGTCCACCCGGCATTAAATAATTCGTAGTTCGTAATTACGAATTACGAATTATTATGAATGGCTGCCTAAGTAGGACTCGAACCTACAACCGCGCGGTTAACAGCCGCTTGCTCTACCATTGAGCTATGAGGCAACGAAGCCCCCCAGGTCGGAATCGAACCGACGACCTCCTGTTCTTCAGACAGGCGCTAACTACCAACTGAGCTACCGGGGGATAGGAGAAATGTAACGAGAGCGGAGGGAATCGAACCCTCAAATCTTCAGTTTCGTAGACTGAGATGTTATCCAGTTACACCACACTCTCAAAACGGAGAGGACAGGATTTGAACCTGCGACGGGTTATACTACCCGTTTCCTCTTAGCAGGAGGACGCTTTTAGCCACTCAGCCACCTCTCCATAGTGGGTCGAGCAGGATTTGAACCTGCGTGCAAAAAAGAACAGTTTTACAGACTGTCGCCTTCAGCCAGACTCGGCCACCGACCCATAAATCATTCCCTCGACGAGAATTGAACTCGCATCTGTGCTTTGAAAGAACACTGACTTAACCATTCGTCCACGAGGGCATAATTGACTGAATTTTAGATTTTAAATTTTAGATTTTGGATTAAAAAATTTAAAATCCAAAATTGTCTGACACAGGGACTAGGATTTGAACCTAGAACATCGGATTTGGAGTCACGAGGTGTTGCCGTTACACCATCCCTGCATTTGGTGGCAGCGGCGGGATTTGCACCCGCATATACCAGGGTATGAACCTGGGGCTTTTCTGGTTAAGCTACACTGCGCTGCGATCGCACCAGAGGTCAGAGCGGGATTTGAACCCGCGCTAATCGGTTTTGCAGACCAACGCCTTCAACCACTTGGCTATCTGACCATTTGGGAGTCCTGACGAGATTCGCACTCGCAATCTTCAGCTTGAGAGGCTGACGGCTTAAACTATTCGCCTACAGGACTGCAACCAGGGTGACGGGATTTGTAGCTTGCTTCCCGCAGGGTACCGGCAACATTTCCGCAGACAACGGAATGCTCTAACCAGTTAAGCTACACCCCGATTTTTTGGAATCTGTGCCTAAACTTTTAGGTTTTTAGGCACAGAATTTTGGTGAACTTGCCCATTTCTTATTTAGTTTTCAAGGTTCAGAAAAATTACTTTTTACTGTTAGAAACTGTTAGGAAAACAACCGAAACTCTAGGTAGCAAGCCTATTGTGTATACGGATGTATTCTGTGGTTCTGCTGAGTGCAAACTTAAAACTTTTTTGGTTGATTGCCTCTACTTCAGATGTTTTACAAGTAGAAGCGGCTTTCTTGACGGGAGACTCTGGTTGATTCCAGCGCCTCTGTTTAAGTTGTATGTAAAACATGACTTTGACCCTTGCGAAGCTTTGTCTTTCACCTCACTACATTTATACTACAAAATACTACAAAAGGTGTCAAGGGGTTTGAGAAAGTTTTTTTGAAATTGTCTAGAAAAGCTTCTGCACTTAGATTTGAACTTGCTAACCCCTCTTAAAAGTCAAACTACAGCTTATGATTAGGTGAGTCTTTAAAAGCCTGACGTGACAGATAACTACTTCAAGCGACAAAAAATAATTAGTTTTGTCGCGATCGCCTCTACGATTACAGCTTGTAGTATCTCCCCAAAATTGGGGTTGAACAAGCCTTTAAGCAAAATCCATATTGCACAAGTTCAAGCTCATCCACCAAAGGGCCAAATTAATGCCCAACTACCGCCAGCCAAAGTAGAAAACCTTACCTTTACAGTCCCAGCTAAATTTCAGGGAAAAACAGTTTATCAGGTGCATCCCAGGAATAACGAGAAGGTTATTGCTTTAGGCATTGATGATGGCCCCTGGCCAAAGACAACCCTAGAAATGCTGGATATCCTAAAGCAAAATGATGTTAAGGTGACATTCTTTTGGGTAGGACAAGCTTTACAAGCAAATCCTGACTTAGCCAAGCGTGAGGTAGCCGAAGGACACGCCATTGGCAACCATACTTGGCATCATTGGTATCGACGAATGGATGAAGTCACAGCCAAGAGTGAAATTGATCGCACATCTGATCTGATATACAAAACTACAGGAGTGAAAACGGCTCTGTTTCGTCCTCCTGGAGGCTTTTTAGATAACGGATTAGCCGCTTACGCTAAAAGCCAGAAAGATGCTGTAATTATGTGGTCGCTAACTTCAGCTGATACTGACCCTCACGCGAAACCACAAGCATTTGTAAATAATGTCCTGAAAGGCGCGAAACCAGGTTCTATTGTTTTGATGCATGACGGTGGTGGCGATCGCCGAAGAACTGTAGAAGCTTTGCCACAAATCATCAGCGGACTCAAACAGCAAGGCTACCGATTTGTGACAATTCCCGAACTTCTAAAAATGGGGCAATAAAGGGTGAGAAATTCTCCTCACCCGACGATTTCATTTATTCGCTCATCACAGAAGCACTGCTCTCTTGAGCTTCCTGCCAAAGTTTGTGCAAAAAGAACTCAGCGCGATCGCTCATAGTGGTGACAAACACACCTACAGCATCCTTAGAACTATTTGATAGCCAAGAACCTTGCAGAATGACTTCCATATATTGGGTATCGCAGGCACACAGAGCTATGATTTCTCTGTCATCTCTTTTCACCTCAGATTTAAGCACTTCTACTTCTGGCAAATCAACAGGAAGCAAAAAGGAAGCGCTACTAGGTTCAATGCACAAACTTTGCCCAACTCGCAGGGCCAAAATCACTCGCTGCGCTACCCATTCTTCTAGCGACAGAGTGAAACATTCCAAATAAAAGCTGCTTTCAGTGTAAGTTAATTTCAGCATTCCTTATGCTCTCCTGCTATTCCAGGCTTGCTTGCATATCTATCCAAAACTGTTCGGCAAAAGAAATCGCGGGGTGGATTGGTGCTTTTGGTTTGGTACGCAGTTGCATACCAGCCTCAAATAAGGTGCGATCGCCTTTACGGGAGTTACATCTTTCACAAGCTGTGACTACGTTATGCCAAGTGTGAGAACCGCCTCTTGATCGCGGCATCACATGATCTAGCGTTAGATGTTTGCCGCTACCGCAATATTGGCAACTGTGATAGTCTCGCCGCAATACTTCCCGCCGATTGACTGGCGGAACACTCCACATCCGCTCATTAGAAGTGATTGTCAAGCGAATGTGTTTTGGCACATCAATTACCAAACTGGGTGAGTGAACTCGCCATCCGCTTTCTGTGGTAAAACCCAGCGGTTGAGCTTTGTTGGTTACTAACAGCACAATCGCCCGCTTAATATTGATCCGACACAGTGGCAAGTAATTTTGAGAAAACACCACTACAGATTGCTCTAACACTTGCATTGCGTTCGCGCCGCGCAGAGAAGATATCGTCACAGCTTCACTCCTTATAAAAAAACCCCCGCTTCAAGTTTTAAGTGAAGCGGGGGTTAGAATTGACCGGAAAATTTTCTGGTCTCATACTGGTACAGTATTCTTTTGCCTGTACCCCCCGCTTTCTTCATCTAGTTGTGGTTTTGCAATCAGCCTACTAATGCTGAGATGTCTAAAATCATAATTACCTTCTGTGATTTGCCCATAATTCCGGCTACCATCGCCCATAAATAAATACTCCACTTCCATAGCAGCTGATTCCCAACCGGCTCGAAAATTGGTAGCGTACAAAGAAGTGGAGATGGGGTAAATGGATTTCACAGAAAATTTCACCTATTGAACATTCCTTTAAACATACTACACTTGTATTACTATCCTGTCTATACCTTTAAGGAGAAATCAGTGATGCATACGATCGCTCGCACCCCAACTACCGATATGGAAGTTACCAGCATCCGCCTAGAGCGGGAACTCAAAGATAAGCTCAAAGAAATAGCTGGCAATCAGGGATATCAAGCTTTGATCCGAGATATCCTTTGGAATTATGTCCAGCAAAAATCAGGTGAGTGGAAGCCTCGATTTTCGCGAACTGACATTCGAGCTAGCATAGCTGCCACAGCTCAGCAGGAAGAACGCTGTGTACTCACAGGTCAACTAATTCAACCCCAACAACCAATGTTGTTAGGACTGACCAGGAATGGCGATATGGTTCCTCTGAGTGTCGAGAGCTTGGCTGGATAGTTTTATATACAGGCGAATGCAGCCCAGTTATTAGTAAAAATAATTGGGCTGCATTTAGAATTTAGCCTTATTAATATTTTACTGAGAGTTACGGAGATAAAAAAGTAGCTTGTTAAACCTACTAATTTAAAAAAAATGTAATAAAAATTTATTAAGTAAGCTAACTAATTTTACGTAATATTTGAGGGCAATTTTGCTGGAATTCCAGAGAAATTACGGTTTATGTATCCTTAAAGACAGGATAAGGTTAGTAAATTATTTCAACATAGAGCAGTCCAAAATAAGCTAACTGAAGCATTTATAGGATATCTTGAGTATTTTATTACTTATGTATAAATGTAGCAATTTGCATGATCAAGCGGAAACTTGGCCATCTGAGATAGAAAAGGGCTATAACAGGTGAGAGAAAGTATTCATACAAGATTTGTCAATTATCAAGGTGTATCAACACATAGTGCTGAAAAATATGCCAAAAGGTTGGGTGCAAGAAGAATGGGGTTATTATCCGAGGGCGTGCCAAGAATGAAAAAGCCTTTATCGTCGCCGCCACATTACGTAGATGACATAGATCGACTACAACCTTACCAAGTTAAGCTGATGCAGCATCAGGAAGAACCTACCCGCCAGTTGGTGCAAAAGATTAACCAAATCATTGCCAACAATTCAGCGATGGCATTGATGGTGCAAGATATTGCCCAATTGCTAGGAGTTACTTTTCAAGTAGATTGCTGCTGCTTGGTTTCAGTAACGGGTGAGAAATCCGACGAAGCGACTACTACTAATTGGTGTGCTGATGAGTATCTAGGGTTACCACACCCAGAAGAGATGTTTTCGATGGAACAGTTACTTATGCACTCGCCTGTGCTGCAATGTGCTGCTGAACCATTGACTATTCAAGATATTTCGATCATTCAAAATAGTCTGGTAATTGGCTGTCAGTATTTGCCACTACCGATAAAAGCCGTTTTGGCAATTCCCACTCGGTTTGGTGGCAATAATAATGGGGTGATTAGTCTGATTAAATTCCAACCCTATGATTGGAGTGAATCAGAAAAACAACTGCTCAAAGAGGTGGAGTCGTCTTGCGCGATCGCTTTTTCTCAAGTGGCACAAGCTAAACTAATTACTCATCAACAACACTATTTGCAAAAGAGCAATCAGTATCAAAGCTTGATCAAGCAATTAACCTTACTGAGTCGGAGCAACTTGGAGTTGAATCAAATGCTCCAGTTAGTTATCGCCTCTACTGCCGAATCTCTACAGGCAGATCGGGGTTTGCTTATACTACTAAAATATACAGATCCACTGTTTAGGACTCAAGCTAAAAAACAAATCCCCAAAGCGAAAGCTACCGTGGTTGGTGAATGGGCTAGGGAAACACAAAATTACGGCACTACTAAACCAGATATCTTGAATCAGTCTTTCTTGATATCAGAGTGTGGTTTATGCCAGCGTGCCTTCATAGATTCTGTAAAACCAGTAATCTTTGATGACTATACAGAACAAAACGATACCTCCTGTGCGGCTTCATTATTTGCAATAAAGGAATTACCTGCGGTATTATTAGTGCCATTAGAGAATCAAGGTAAAATCTTAGGATTCTTGGTGCTACAGCAATCTGTTACTCGCAGTTGGCAAGCAGCAGAATTAAATCTTGTAGAAATGGTTTGTGCTCAAGTCAGTAATGCCATAATTCAGTCACAGACATTGCGCCAAGTGCAAACTTTGGTAGATGAGCGGACGGCGAAACTCCAGAGTAGTCTCGAACTCCAGGCAAAATTGCATGAAAGAACCCGGCAGTATGTTGAACAACTGCGGAAACTCAACGAACTCAAAGATGAATTTTTGAGCAACATGAGCGATCGCTTGCGTTATCCTTTGACAAACATGCTGATGTCAATTCGTAACTTACGTTTGCCAGGAATCGCGCCAGAGCGTCAGGTTCGATACATGGATATCCTTGAGCAGGAATGCACAAAGGAAATCAACTTGATTAATGACTTGTTAACACTACAGAAACTAGAGTCGCCTCACGAAGCTCCACAATTAGAAACTATAGATTTAAATACTAGAATACAGGATATAGCAGCATCTTTTCAGAAAAAGTTTTTAGAGAAGGGATTAAAGATTTCTGTAGATTTACCAAAGAAGTCGCTAAAACTGCAAACGGAACTGGAAAGTTTTGACCGCATCCTCCAAGAACTGTTAACTAATGCCTGTAAATACACAGAGCATGATACCACCGTCCATTTGGAAGCTGTTCACCGAGTTGATCAACAAATTGATCAAGTTATCATAAAAGTGACGAATACAGGACGTGCCATCTCTGAAGAAGAAGCAACCTACATCTTTGACAAGTTCCGTCGCGGAAAAGGACGCTGGACTCCGGGGGCTGGCTTAGGACTTGCTTTAGTCAAGTCTTTAGTGCAGCATTTGAATGGAACGATCGCAGTTGAGAGTCTCCAAATCTCGGATTCTGAACAGAGCGAAATTTGCTTCACCCTGACTCTGCCCCAATTTTGTGACCAAAGCAAACCATAATTCTGAAAGTGACTAAAAAACAGAACACAACCCAGAATCTTGATTTCCAGTCTCTTAGTAATGACATCATCCTCGAAGGGGATTTGACTGCTGATGCAGTCGCTTTGGCAGCTAAGGTAGAAATAGAAATTGAGAAAATAGCAGAGCGACAGCGAAAAATCAGCGCTAAAGTCCAAATTCCCCAACCAGTGGAACTGATATGGAAGGTTCTGACAGATTATGAAGCCTTACCTGACTTTCTCCCTAACCTCGCCAAGAGTCGTTTAATCGAGCATCCCAATGGTGGAATTCGACTTGAGCAAGTAGGCTCCCAGCGCTTACTGAATTTCAACTTTTGGGCGCGGGTAGTTCTGGATTTGAAAGAATGTTTCCCCAAAGAAATTAATTTCTGCATGGTAGAGGGAGATTTTAAAGGCTTTTCTGGTAGCTGGTATTTAGAGCCTTATTCCCTAGGTAAGTGTGTAGGAACAAATCTTTGCTACACAATTGAAGTTTGGCCTAAACTCACTATGCCAGTGGGAATTATTGAAAACCGATTGAGCAAAGACCTGCGGCTAAATCTTCTGGCTATTTACCAACGTGTAGAAGAGTTAGCTAGCAAAGAACCTTGTCTATGATTAAACAATCATTCAGGATTTTTTCTGGATGATTGTTTTGATTTGTAAATTTGCAAAGAAATGCACTTTTACTTTCTTAAGTACCCCCAGGGGAATTCGAATCCCCGTTACCTCCGTGAAAGGGAGGTGTCCTAGGCCTCTAGACGATGGGGGCATCGAACTCAGACCTTTTATAAGGTAACGAATTTCCTTGCCGTTGTCAACAGCTTTTGCCAAAAAAAGTTTGTGGCAGCTAAACTAGGTGGAAGCAAAAGCTTGAAGAGAATACAAAAACATGGAGACACAAAAAGAATTTCGTAGACTCTTGTGGGGGAAGCTGCAAGGTGTCTCAGCGTCTGGGACTTGGAATTTAAGGGGATGCCCAGATAGAAAAAACGCTAAATTCAGCAAGGGCAAAGGGTATGATGTTGTACCCTGTAGAGTTAATATCTCCGATTTTTTACAAAAGATTTTGAAATAAATCGCTCAAAATCTACAACATGGAAGCATCTTTTGAAATTACCCTACAGATGGCGATCGCTGTCTTTGCAGGCATTAGTGCCCAAGTGCTGGCTGCATACTTTCGGATACCTAGCATCGTCTTGTTATTGCTGTTAGGTATCCTGTTTGGCTCTGATGGCATAGGGCTATTGCATCCCCATTTGTTAGGCACTGGAGTGGAAGTTATTGTCGCCCTAGCAACGGCAATAATTTTGTTTGAAGGCGGACTTAACTTGGATCTGCGAGAGTTAGGTAGAGTTTCAGTCAGCCTGCAATTGCTCGTTACTCTAGGAACGCTGATCACATTGCTTGGTGGGAGTATGGCTGCTCACTGGCTGGGTGAATTTCCCTGGAACATAGCTATTCTTTATGCTTCCATAATCGTGGTGACAGGCCCAACTGTCGTTGGTCCTTTGCTCAAACAAATCAACGTAGATCGGCAAGTAGCAACACTTTTGGAAGGGGAAGGGGTTTTAATTGACCCTGTAGGAGCTATCCTTGCCTTCGTTGTCCTCGATACCATTTTGAACGGCGATGCTGGGCCCATCAATGCAATCATCGGTTTACTCATGCGCCTGGGCGTTGGTGCGGCAATTGGTGGTGCAGGCGGTTATCTGATGAGCTTGATTTTCAAACGCGCCAGTTTTCTGTCATTCGAGCTAAAAAACTTAGTGGTGTTGGCGATACTTTGGAGCCTGTTTACCTTATCGCAAATCATCCGCAGTGAATCGGGAGTAATGACAACAGTAGTTGCAGGAGCAGTATTTGCTAACTCCTCAGTCCCAGAAGAACGTCTGTTACGGAGCTTTAAGGGTCAACTGACAATTCTCAGTGTTTCGGTGCTATTTATCTTATTAGCGGCTGATTTATCCATTGCGAGTGTGTTTGCTTTGGGTTGGGGTAGTTTATTCACTGTTTTGGTATTAATGTTTGTCGTTCGCCCGATTAATATCCTCTTGTGTACCTGGAACAGTAACCTAAACTGGCGACAGAAACTATTTTTAAGCTGGGTTGCTCCGAGAGGAATTGTTGCCGCCTCGGTAGCTTCTTTTTTTGCAATTTCGCTGACACAGCGTGGCATTAACGGCGGTGATTCTATTAAAGCTCTAGTATTCCTGACAATTATCATGACTGTTGTCTGTCAGGGGCTAACAGCTGGCTGGGTTGCTAAATGGCTGCAAATCACCTCCAAGGATGTGACTGGAGCAGTGATTGTGGGTTGTAATCCCTTGAGTCTTTTAATTGCCCGATTTTTTCAAGAACGGGGAGAAAACGTGGTCATGATTGATACTGACCCCCAATATCTTGTTCAAGCGGAGGCCCAAAATCTGCGGGTGATTGCCAGCAGCGGGCTGGATGCTGCTGTTTTGGAAGAGGCAGGACTTGCGTCTATGGGTACTTTTTTGGCTATGACAAATAATGGCGAAGTGAATTTTGTTTTGGCTCAACGGGCGGCTGAGGAATTTAAGCCGCCGCGTGTCCTAGCTGTTTTCCCCCGTGATCCGCAAGCAAGTACCTCGGTTAGTAATAAAGTTAATCAAGCTTTTATCTCAGACTTAGCGATTAAGACTTGGAATGAATATTTGAATGATGGGCGAGTCAAGCTGGGGACAACTACGCTAAATCAGTTGGAATTTTCCCCTCAATGCGATCGCATCCAAGAAAAGATTCAGACTGGGGTGTTAATACCGCTATTGGTAGAACGAGAAGAACGCTTACAGGTGATACCAGCTAACCAAGAGTGGGAAGTTGGCGATCGGATTATTTACCTATTGCATGATCCTAGACCTAGCCTTTTAAAACGCTTATCTGGTGCTACCCAATCCACTCCCCTCTCTCTAGAAAAGTTACCAGAGGTTGAAGACCTATCCCTCGCCCAATTATCTGGAGTTTCCGCTAGTGAGGTTCCTGGGGGATGAAGAGGCTGAGGAAGAATATAACTTCTAACTCAGCACTGGCTCAACCATAGCTATCTGCTAACAGCACTCTTTATTAGCTTTGGGAAGGAACAAACTCGCCTTCTGGTGGTTGTTGCAAATTACCAATTTCTGATTTTGGCGCTTCTTGATACATTTGCCATTCTTGCCACAGTAAAGCAGATAAATGAACTATGGCAAGAATCAGCGTCGCCATCGAAATTAGATAACTGTGTATTGTGTAAAGGTGTTCGACAGTAACTGTGTTAATCGCTCCACCCCCAGTCAGAATGTCGCGCACTTGTCCACCAATGAAAGGAATAGCTTCGATGGTTCCCAACTCAATGTTAAAACGCCAGTATCCTTTCTGAGTCCAATCTAGGATCATCGCTGTCCAGTCCAGCCCGATCGCACTTAAAGTTAACAAAATCCCGCTAATCCAAGCAGCCAGCCAACTCTTGCGAAATCGCCGACCTAAAAACATCACCACAATTTGAATCAGAGCGATCGCAATTACTGCGTTACCAGCAATATCATGCGCTCTCAAAAACAACCAGCCGTATGGCAGTTGTGTATTAATCATTTTCAATGAGTTATAAGCTCCGCCTGCTGTCGGTTCATAGTAAAAAGACAGCAAAACTCCCGTAGACACATAAATTAAGCACAAAGTAACAATAACGACCGATAATATCGTCGCTATTCGTCGCAAAATATTGTCGAACTGGGTGCTTTGCATGGTTCACCCCTCCTGTTCTTAACTAAGTATTTATTCTTATTACAATTTTAGCTAATAAATATTAATAAATGTTGCAATTTTCAAAAAAAGATAAAGTTTTTTAAATCTGATATATTGCACCATTCTCAATGAGCCAATTAGCCCGCCTCAGACTTAGGTCTGAGGCTAATAACCCAAGTCCACTTAAGTGGACTAAAACTGTTTACTACTCGTCTTTAGACGACTTTAACTTATTACTAGGCGATTGTTGAATTAGTGCGGGCGCGTAAATCCAGCTACCATCTCAATTAACCAGACAATTGATTGAGCAACTGGTTAAAAGTAGGCAAAACTGACGCCACAGTGTATTAGTACAAAATATCAGTTAAACTAAATATTGCACCCAAGCTTTTAAGGGTTCTGCTGAACCATACCAGATCCCAGGACTTCTCGGAGAATGCCTCACACCTTGAATAACAAAATTTTCTGCGCCTTCTAAATGAGCAGCTTCAATCGGTGTGATTCCATCTCCCCAAGTATTACCCTTGCCACAGGTTAATTGGTAACTACTGTAAGCTAACCAGCTACCGCGCCGCCTTTCCCCAAAGATAGTTTTGCCAGCCACACAAACGTAACGAACGTTTTTGTAAAAAGCTCCTGGGTAGTTATTGATCACAAAATCTAGATTAGAGCGTGTCCAGCGTTCTTGGCTAATATGGGGTGTCCCCAAGGTGATGAGAGTAGCAACCAAGGGATGTGCTTTCCAAAGAAATGGTTTGACATCACCACGTGCTAAGTAAGGCTTTTCTCCCATATAGATGCGGGATATCCAACCTCCGGCTGAGTGACCAATCAAGTTAATTTGAGTAGCATTATGTTGCTGCAATGTATGCTTGATTGTAAGATCAAGTTGTTGCAGAATCGGTGTTACTGATCTTCCTCCAATAGTAGGTAGCCAGTCACGCCGTCGCAGTGGTACTGTAACTGTAGGAAAATCTAACTCTTGTAGGGATTGTTCTAGTTGGCGATAAGCGATCGCATTTTCTAGATATCCAGGCACAATAACTGTCGGTAACGGCATTTTAAATTTTGGCTGCAATAAGTGATGGTCTGAAACTTTTTTACGAAGAAGTAGTCAGATTTAGAAGCTAGAATTGCGATTGGATGACTGACTCCTTTTATAAAAACTCAAATAGCTTTAATTGTGGATACTAAAATGTCAATAAAATTGTACAATTTGCAACAGTTTTAGAGGCTGCTGATGTGGTAGTATTTTCACATAGGACTTAGATTCGGACAAGTAAGTGTGCCATCTGTTACAAAAGCGTAGTTAAACTGGAAAACAGTAGACAAAACCAGGCAACTTCAGCAAATGTTGTAATGTAGTCAGACTTGTACGTTTACTTCAATTTTATAAATATCCTAGATATTAATTTTAATTGTGTACGTCATAACAATAAAAAATCAAAAGTAGTAATTTTTCAAATATTCTTTAGCAAAGTCAAATTTGAAAATATGATCCAGCATCATTGATCAATTAAAAACATGAATAAATGGCAATTTTGGCGTTTTGATTGCCAACGTCAAAAGTTACTATTTCCTTAGAGGGACGCATCTTTTACAATATTCTGCAAGTCGAAAAGATAAAATCGCTAGTCAACTGCAACTGAGCCGAGTGAACGATAACAGCTATGTCTTACGTCTCCCTGTTTAAAAATATACCAGAAATCTTAAGCCAGCCAATTGGGATAGCAGCTATAGCTTCTCTTGGTATCCACGGTGCTATTGCGATGATTGTGCCATTGATGCCTATGGACTCTAACAAGCCTAAAGAAACAGCATCATCCAAAACAGTCGGACTTTTGGAATTGAGCCAAGCCGATCAAAATCGTTTGCCGCAAAGCACATCCCAAGTTGGTTTACAACAGTTTCCTCCAGTAGCACCACTTTCTGCCCCTAACTTTAGCGCCCAAACTGGATTGCCCCCATTAGCACCAGCCCCATCCAGTCAGCTAATACTACCTCCGCTACCACCATCATCGAGTAACTATCGAGTCTCCTCTTTGCCTACAAGGCAGTCTATGCGGATGATTCCTAGTGAAAATTTGCGATTTGACGCTTCTAAATTTGACAGTTCTAAATTCAATACCAGCCCCAAATACTCGCCATCAGTTCCTCGTTTGAATAATAGTGACACTAAATACCAGGTAGTCAAGCCACTAGCTGTAAGTTTGAATAACAGTGACACCAAATACCAAATAGTTAAGCCACTGCCTATTAATAGGTTGCCAGAGTTGCAGTCGCAGAAAATACCTGATGATATTCTGCAAAATGCCCAGTCTCCAAACCTATCTGAGGCTACCCCCGTTCCAACAGCACAGGGAAATAGGACTTTACAGATGATGCAACCGGGTAATGATGCGTCTAGAATTGCTCAAAACCCGCTGATGAATTCTCTAAAACAAGCTCCAAGGGCTGGGGATAGTTTAACCCTAAATAGGGGAACCATGCTCAAGACACCTGATTTATCTGGAAAAGGATCTGAACTGGCGATCGCCCAGTTAGACTCCTACGCAAACCTGAGAAAAGAAGTCCAGCAACAATATCCTAACGCTGAACAAAAACCAGTCATCCGCCAAACATTACCCATAGATAAGCCGAATCTTGAAGGTGCTGTTTTGGGTGTATTAGTGGTAGATCCTGATGGTAAGGTCTTAGATATCAAGTTTCAAAACAAGTTAGTTTCCCCTGAATTGCTTGTTAAAGCAAGGGAATACTTCAACAAGCAATCCCCCAAGGGAGATAAACAGATTAGTTCCTATCCATTTAACCTACGTTTCCAAAACAACATTAGCAACACCACTGGGACTACTCAATTATCTGCACCGATAATCAATAATAATCAGTTTACCCCCTCACCAGCAGATACTTCTAAACCATTTCCAGAACTACGAATCAAAAATAATCGGCCTGCCTCCTTGCCGATAGGTACTCTTAAACCATTATCTGCACCGGAAGTCAATAGCAATCAACCTACGCCCTCACCAGCAGTTACTTCTGAACCATTATCTCAACAACAAATCATAAATCAGCCCACGCCTTTATCACCAGCTACTACTTCCGAAATGTTATTGCTGCCGAGAGTCAATAAGAGTCAGCCTACACCCTCTGTTGAATCAGATGGAAAATTAGTAGAACGGTTGCGCGAAGTGAAGGAAAAGAGAGAAAAGTCTAATCTAGAAAAATAATTACAGCGGGTGATCTTGGATTAAGAAGCTAAAAGCTATGAATGATAAAGATTTTGAATTTATCATTCATCTTTAAAATATCGTTTTTAGCAGTTGACGAATTGGCGATCGCTAGTTCGTCACACTTAAATAGGTAGGCATAATTGAACATATAATAAAATCCTAGTTCCTAGTTTCCAAGAAATAAATTCTCTAATGTTGTGGAGTGGGCGTCTCGTCCGCCAATAATTAAAGGTAAGCAAAAACACCCACCCCACAAGAACTAAACAGTATTTCTACTTTACCAGCCTTGTTCTGCATTCTGAAAAACGTAAGCAGCTACCTCCAAAATCTCCTCAGGGCTTAACTTGCTTTTAAAGGCAGGCATGGCATTTTTTCCATTTTGCACTTGGTGGATAATTGCCTCGATTGAGTCACGATCATAATTTTCTAAGTACTTTGACAATGCTTCCTTTTTCAAGGTTTTCTGGCTAATAAGGATGTTACCGCCACCTATATGGCAAGAAGCGCAATTAGCCTCGAAAATTTTAGCACCGTTAGATGTTTCGGCAGCTAGTGCTGGACTAATGAATGTCAATTTGAATTGAGCGATCGCTAACAGTAGGATTAATAAAAGTATTCTCAACAGTATTTCCTCGCAACAAGCCTCCAGCAAGAGTATAAACGCGATTAATCCCTGATTAAGTCAAATTTGATCAAAAGTGGCGGCAACTAGTTCACACCTCCATCGCCACAGGTTGTTTAGCGTCTTTGGGGAGGATAGGACTTGTTACCGCCATTTATGCATTTTGTGCGTCACTCTAGAAGTGTGGCGTCTTGCTATGAGCTAATTTCACTGAGAAATCATTTTGTGTCGTCAAAGGTTGGTATTTCTAGCCTTGGACAGTGATTGTACCAACCATGCCAGCACCACGGTGAGGTTCACAGTAGAAGGTGTAGTCACCAGCAGGTGCGTCTGCTGCAAAGGTGGTTGTTTCCTTTTGACCAGGAGTCATGAGCAACTTCTTATGAGACAGAGATTTTGCTACATCGGCGCTCTTAGCGGGGTTTTTGGCAGAATCAAACACAACATTATGGGGGGGAACTTTGTTGTTCACCCATTCAACTGTGTCGCCTGGTTTAATGGTCAACTTTTTCGGTTCAAATACTAGCAATCCTTTATCACTACCCAATTTCACCTGGTAGGTTTCAGCCGAAGCACTGGGAGTAAAAACAGCAAAGCTGCTAACAACTAAAAGGATTGTCAACACAGTTAAACCAAGACGTCGCCAGCTTGCTGAAATCAATTTCATGACTGTCTCCTAACAAATAATTTTTTTCCTTTCCTCATTTTAAATAAAATCAACACCAAATATGACAATCTGTCATAGATACAATTTTTTTTTTAAGAATGGGCAGCAATTTATTGCCAAAAGCTGTGCAATCAGTAATAAATACTAGACTGCGATCGCCCAAAAAGCCTGTGAAGAAAGGTAAACAGTCAAACAAGAGATTTTTATTTTTTCTTTAGGAATATTTTTAATTTTCAGAATTTTTTATGCACTAATCAGGAACATTTTGTGCTGTGGTGATAACGAGAGCAGCTAAACTTTGGTAAAAACTAGGGATTGGGGACTAGGGACTAGGGACTGAATTCTTTTCAATCCCCAATCCCCAGTACCCAATACCCAATGACTCAGTACTAATTCCGGGATTTAGTAATAGATTTTTCCGCCTCCCCACTTAGTGCCAACGATTTTGGGTTGTAAGAGAATATGACCGGCGATCGCCCCCAAGTCATCATCCGTCAGATTTCGCATTGTTGTGAAAATATCTGCGCTTTTGATACTGGGGTGTATTTCGGAAATCTCTTCTTCCCCGTCGTAAGTAGTGGGATTTTTCAGGTAATCCACTAAGCCTTCAACGTTGTTACGGTTGGGTGTTGCCAATGCCAGATCGTCTGGAGTGAGTCCCACGTTCTGGTTTGTCTTGGTAACTCCCCCAGCATGACATTGGGCGCAAGCGTAATTAAATAAGCGTTTGCCTTCTTTGACTTGTTTAAGGCTAAGTACGGTAGTTTCACCTTGAGTATTTAATGGCACTGTTCGGGTAGCTTTGTCTAGTTCCACTGCTGTCGCGCTACCGACAAACAATTGAAACGAGAGTAAAACAGTGGCTACAACAACGCCAATTAGTCTTCTAAACATGTTTCCCCTTAAAAATTTTGACGCTCAACACAGCTAAGAAAGCGATTCTCAATCTCCAAGCTACTAATTGCTAATGACTCATTGTTTTTTGTCATTAGCTATCAGTGATTAGCCAAAGTCCGAGATAACCCTTTAGGTGATCTCGTGATCACCCACCAAGTTGCTAGTACCTTTTCGGGGTATTTCAGACGATATTTGGGAAATAATTGCCTTTGCATCTTCTAACGCCAAACGGGTCTTTTGGTGTTTATAGGCGATTCCCAGTTGGTTGCACAGAGAAAACACTTTTTCTACAGGAATGCTGTAGTCGGCTGCTATCTCTGCGATCGATAGGTCTGCAAAACCCATAATGCTTGTTAACTGATAGATAGAGATTGAGTCGCTGTAATACCAATATCACGTTAAGAGTGCAATTTATCGCCCAAAATACGGTTTGGGGATCGGGAGGGGGTAAGGGAAGAGTTTTCCAATGCTCTATGCCCAATGTCCTATGCCTGTTAACCCTTTCCCCCGGTAAAGGTAACGCTTTGAATAAAGTAACGATTAAAAAAGGCGTAAATGCCTAGAGCCGGCAAGGTGAAGACCATAGAAGCCGCCATAATGTAGTTCCAATAGCTGATATATTGACCTTTGAAGGTGTTCAACCCCAAAGGGAGAGTAAACATTTCTGGGTCAAATAGGATAACTATAGGCAGTAAAAAATTATTCCAACTCCCCATGAACACAAAAACTGCCTGGGCTGCTAATGCTGGTTTTGCCAAAGGTAAGACAATATGTCGAAAAATTCCAAAGGTATTTAAGCCATCCAGTTGAGCTGCTTCTTCTAATTCTTTAGGAAAATTAACGAAAAACTGCCGCATCATGAAGATAAAAGTGGCATTAACCATGCTAGGCACAATCATGCCTTGGTAAGAATTCAGCCAGCCGATCGCTTTTAAAATCAAAAATGTCGGAATTAGGGTGATTTGTGTCGGTACTGCCAAGACTGCCAGGATTAGGAAGAACCAAAAGCGTTTGCCCACAAAACGCAGTCTTGCCAAAGCATAACCAGCCATTGAATTTAACAACAAGTTTAAAAGCGTGACGCTGACGGCAATCACCACACTGTTGAACAACCAGTGCCAAAACAGCGGTTCTTGCAGAAAGATTTGCCTGTAGTTGTCAAGAGTAAAATTCTTGGGGAGAAAGTTGGATTCACCACTGACAATCTCTGTTAGCGGCTTAAATGATGCTGAAAGTGCCCAGAGGAAGGGAATTAAGGTGACGATCGCATAGAGTGTCAGCAAGATGTACAACAGGGCTTTGAGCCAGGATAAGCCAGAGATGTTAGTCAAATCCGTTCGCCTCCAAAAAGTCGCCGCTGAATCAAAGTGATGGCAATGATCACTGCTGTCAACAAAAATGCGATCGCAGCTGCATATCCCATTTGTAAATTCCGAAACACAGCTTGGTAAATTAGCAGCACTACAGTCAAAGTAGCGTTGTTTGGCCCGCCAGTACCGCCAGAAAAGATGTAAGACTGGTCAAAAAGTTGAAAAGTCCCAATCACCCCAACTGTTACCACAAAGAAGGTTACAGGCTTCAGCAAGGGAAGCGTAATGTGGATAAATTGCTGCCACCCATTTGCGCCATCGAGTTCTGCCGCCTCATAAAGTGTTTGGGGTATATCCTGCAACGCCGCCAGATAAATCACCATGAAAAACGGTGCAGTTGACCAAATGTTCATGATCATAATCCCTTTGAGTGCAACTGCTGGATCACCCAACCAGTTATAAGTAGGTAGCCCTACAAAAGCAAGAAAATCGTTTAGTAGCCCATCGGTGTTATAAATCCACATAAAGATGAGCGTCAGCACTGCTGAAGAAGTGACTGTCGGCAAAAAGTAGAGGATGCGCCACCAGTTTTTACCGCGAATCCCAGAATTCAAAGTTACCGCCAGAATTAAAGCCAGGATAGTTTGAGTTGGCACAACAATGGCTACATATTCTGCTGTGTTTCTCAAAGCAATCCAAACCCTTTCATCTTCAGCTAATCGTGTGAAGTTCCGAAAAGCGATAAATTCGTACTTAATACCGCCAAGGAGTTGAACTTTTTGCAAGGAAAGAAAAACGGCGTAAAGAATGGGTAAGACTACAAAAGTCCCCAACACTAGAATGGTAGGCATCATGAACAGATACCCAGCCAAGTCTTCTGTAATGTTCCACCTGGGGTTACTCCGCCGTCTGCTAATTTCAAACACTATTGAATGAACCTCCATAAAATCCCGCACTAACCCGACTGTAGCGATGGGTCATGCATGATTATCTATCGTACTCCTGACTCCTAAATTTTGTTCGATAAAAAATTGCCAATCTTATCAAAGGATTATTCATTGTAACTGCTCATTATGTATTGTAAGGTTTGTGTGAAAATCGATTTTTCTGAAAATGGAGATTTTAAATGGTATTTAATTCACTCAAAATGTGGATTTTTCCACTAATTATGACCTCAGTTAGTCTTTATTCAAATCTAGACAGAGCAACAGCACAGACTATTTATCCATTTGTTGGCAACTATCGAACAACAGTGAATATTACGCCTATTTCAGGTAACGTTTCGCAGGTATTTGAGGTTGGTTTGAGTGATGATGCACCCAATGATTTAGGATTATACAAAGGTTTGACATACTCCGTGATTGATGACAAGGGAAATCTAACTTTTAACAATAATCCAGAAGTATTTGGTGTCAAAGGTTTTCCATTAGGTTACATCGTGTTTGGCGGCGGTGCTAACAAGTTATTTGGAACTAGTGATGCTACTGCTTCAGTAAATTTTAAAACCCTCAAAGCCCTTGGCTCTGGCATCGTGAATATCACTGACGGTGAGGGCATATTCAAAAACGCTACAAGCACACTATTATTCTCCGAAAAGGACATAGTTAATTTGGGATCAACTATTACCTTGAATGGTCTGGCTTTAGTCAGTGGTTCTATCAAAGTTCCTCAAGAAGTTCCAGAACCAACAACCATCATGGGGACAGTAGTAGTATTTGGTGGATTAGCTATTGGTTCCTTTGCAAAGCGAAAGATAACTGCTAAAAAACAATATTAGTGGTAAACATTAAAGCATTCATAAACGCTTTAATTCTTATTATGAATAGTTTAATGTTTACAATATCGGAACTTCGAGAATTCGAGAATATATAAAGACTTAAGTTCAAGGATTATGAAACTCAACTTACAATCTCACCTTTACAGGGCTGTTTCGACACGATTCAAAAATTCGCTCAAGACTTGCAAAAATCGTTCCGTCTCTTCCAGATGAGGCATATGTGAACTGTTTTCAAACAGTACCCACTCAGAGCCGGAAATACCTTGGTGAACTGTTTCAACATAAGTAGGCGTAACCTCATCGTAGCGACCTGAAAGCAGTAGTGTAGGCACAATAATTTCACCGAGGCGGTCTTGAATATTCCAGTCGATGATTTTGCCTGCACCCCGAAACTCTGTACCAACTTTGCTGTAGGCTCTAGTTAAGCTGCTGGGCCAAGGGTCTACTCGGCAAAGAAAAGAATGATTGAAAGCTTCCATTGCCTGTTTATATTCGGGGTTTTG
Organism: Nostoc sp.; assembly: GCF_036917275.1. Taxonomy (GTDB): domain Bacteria; phylum Cyanobacteriota; class Cyanobacteriia; order Cyanobacteriales; family Nostocaceae; genus Nostoc. The sequence goes on along the minus strand of NZ_JBALDF010000016.1, from coordinate 15,077 downwards.
AGTAGTACCATCGGCTTCGTGTTTACGAATGACCTCTTGTACTTCCATTGGTAGCTCATTCATTAGGTTATAAGCTTCAGTTACAAATTGTCGAATGTTAGAAGGCGTACTAGATAGAACGAGACTGACTAACCCAGTCGGTTGAGAAAGAGCATGTTCTAAGGCTAAACAACCGCCCCATGATTGCCCAAAAAGATGAATTTGGTCTAAATTTAAGGCACTGCGGACGGTGAAAAGTTCTTCTTTGAACAAATCAATGGAATATAAGTCGGGGTCTGTGGGGCGATCGCTATTACCACACCCTAATTGATCGTAAAAAATAACTCGCCTTCCGGTTGCGGCGATGCCTGCGGGGGGCGAAGCCAACGCTTCTAATGGTTCTAAGTAGTCGTGGGGTACTCCTGGGCCTCCGTGAAGACACAACAGGGGTAGCTTTTTAGAATCTTCTTGGTCTGGTTTAACGATGCGATACCATACCTGATGACCACGGAATGAGATAAAGTCTTCGAGGACAGAAGTGTTAGACATGGCACAAAAATTATTTGACATTATAATAGTCGACTATACGTAGACAAAAATAGCAAATGGGGATCATCCACCCAAGAATAATTGATTACCACGGCATTTCAGCAACCCAAGCACAGCTAGATTTTGCCATAGCATTTCTAGATGAAGATATTCCCCTTTACGTTGACCCTTTTCTTTTATGGAAGTCTCCCTCACAACAAGACCAATCACTTCATACCTCTATAATTAATTCTTTTAATAACCTAAACTTTCTTGTTCAGAAAGGCAAAATAGATCAGGCTCGTGACAACCTCATTCTTGCATCTGAATGCCAAGAGATTGGACTGGGATTGTCAAAAAAACGAAAAGGTATAAAAATTAGCCGTAATAAAGCAGATGAAATTATCTCTTTATTTCAGAAAATTCCTGAGTATGGAAAATATGGATTTCTTCAAAGTGAACAAATCCAGTTTTATGTAGATGGAATTGCAAAAGATCGGATCAGTGATATTTGTTGTAATTTTATTAAATCATTTTTAATAGACTTTACAATACAACAATGCGAACAACTAGGGATACCAATTGGTAAAGCTGTTGTTTCTGGACTTTATGACTACCGTAAAAACTCATTTATCTTAGATGAGGAAATTACTTTACCTGTGAATCCTGAAACCAAAGAGCCTTTAATTTTTGTTCCTAAGAGATGGCTAAAATTTTCTCCGTGGATCAACTTTGAGGACTACTTTAAGGATTACTGTCCTCGTGATGAAATTTTTAATCCTGGTGAGCCAGAAGAACGTGTTAAGGTTCTAAACTTCAATAGAGAGAATTATGGCATTGTTCAGGAATATATCAAAGTAAAAGAGCGAACTCAGGACGACTGTAAAAATGATCCGCTCTTTAAACAGATTCCTGTCTTGTCCGCTAAACGGAAATTAGGTGAAATACAAAAGCTACCAACAGGAAAAACGGATGAAGCAGACATTAAATACGAAAATTATATCTGTCAACTTCTTGCGTCGCTTTTCTATCCAGACCTTGACTTTGCAGCAAAGCAGAGTCGTACAGAATCTGGAAGACTGATTCGAGACCTCATTTTTTACAACAATAGATCAATTGATTTTCTTCAAGAAATTCATCAAGATTATGGCAATAGACAGCTTGTTTTTGAGTTAAAGAACGTCAAGACAATCGAGCGTGAACACATTAGCCAACTTAATAGATATCTTGATTCTGGTCTGGGTAAGTTTGGTGTTCTCGTGACCAAAAACCCTCTCTCAAAAGCAATGTTCGGCAATACTATTGATTTATGGTCTGGACAAAGACGATGTATCATTACGCTTACAGATGAGGATATCTCGTTAATGGTTAATATTTTTGAGAGTAAGCAACGCTCCCCAATTGATGTTATCAAAAAGAAGTATGTGGAGTTTCGTCGAGCTTGTCCTTTGTGAAAGGTGAAATAGATGAAGCGTAAAGATGTTGATGAGTTTGAAAAACTATCGGGACAACTTCAAGGTATTTACGAAGAGATTTCTGTTTTGTCTAAGAAATCTCCCAATGATGCAATCAATAAGTTTAAGCTCAATTTTATCAACCAATTGTTGAATAGCTCGAATGAATTTCTTGAAGATAAATATCGACCTTTTAAAGAATTTTCAGAATTTGATACAGATGATGTTCCACAAAATAGTGATGTAGTGTTTATTCTCTCACAGTATCTACAATGCTTTGAGAAGTTGCGTGCAGATAATGTACAGATCCGACCTGGCGGTTGGTGTTGGGTAGTAGATGCTGAAGAAAACGAAATTGGAGATGAATCAGGCAAAATTTATATTCAAACAACTCGTCCAAAGCGTTTAAGAGAATAAATTATTATGATGAAAAAAGATCAACAGCAGACAAGCCTGGTGAAAGCTGATCTGCATGAAGTTACAATGCCCTTGATACATGCTATGCATGTAGAATTTAAAGAACTGAGCAAGAAGAAGCCGGACGCTGTGTTAAGCGAGAATAAGGTAAAAATTGTCAACAGACTTCTAGAAAGCTGTCGTAAAGTATTAGATTCGGAAACATCGCTTGACTATCTTGATCTCATTGATGAGGATGATATCCCTCGAAATAGCGATGTGGTACTGATGTTATCTCAGTACGTAGCCGCTATGAAGCAGTTCAAATCCACTTATTATAGCTGGGATGGTCAAAAGTATCGCTGGTATAGTGAATAAATACAGCGTTTTTAAACTGATCGAATCATACTACTGACTTCTAGAAAGTAGAGATTTCCCTACTTTCTGCCTTAACAATAGTCCATTTACCTGTAAATTGCGCCCTCATACTTGATCGTTAGCAGTTAAGTATTATGCAGTGGATACTCTTAAGTTACTCCATCGCCTTAATCTGCTGATTCGCATCATTCTGTGCCTTTAGCATTGCCTGCTTTAATGGTTGTTGCCCCAATAAAGCGCTGACAAACTGGTTATCAAAGTTATTGATGATCGCCCCTGGATATTTACCTACCTGCCAAGGTGTAGCATAATCTACTCCCTCCACTAATGGCGATCGCAATGGGTCTTGGTCGTAGCCCAAATTCTTTGCAACTGATTTACGTGTTGGTAAAGCAAACCCTTTTCCTGTCCACTTCTGCATCCCTTCTTTACCCGTGAGATAAGAAATCAACTCCCAAGCTTCGGCTTTGTGCTGTGCTAGCTTGTTCATCACGTAGGCAACCGTAAATACCATCGTGCCTTTTTTGTCATTAATAGTAGGTACTGGTGCGGTAGCAAACTCTAATTCGGGAAAGGTTTCAGTTAGATAAGGAATTGCCCAGTTACCTTCAATCACCATTGCCACTTTACTCTGACCAAACATTTCACTACCTGAGTTTGTCCCCACATCAGATTTTTGAGCAGAGGAGTGGTCTTTTTGATACTGGTCTACTACTAACTCTAAACCTTGTAAACTTGTCGCACTGGCAAAGTTAGCATAACCATTTTGATCAACAAGTTGTCCACCAAAGGCTTTAATTTTATAAGCCTGACGCGCCAATTCGGGAATTTCTCCAAAGCCGTATTTGTTAATTTTGCCTGTCAATTGTTTCGAGTAGTTACGTAATTCCTCCCAAGTAGCTGGCGGATTACTCAAGCTTGCGGCGGCGAATGCTTTTTTGTTATAAAAGAGAGCAAGGGTAGAATAGTCTTTAGGAAAACCGTAAATCTGGTTTTGGTATTTGAAGTTGTCGAGTAGGGTATCTTCAAAGTCCGTTAGGTCAAATTCGGGAGTGATGTAACCATCTAACGGTTCCAAAACATTCTGACTCATCAATAAAGGAGCTTCCAACGCATCCAGATAAAAAACATCAGGCGCAGCTTCTCCAATTAAACGAGTTTTGATTACATCCATGTATTGGTCGGAGATTACTTCATATTTCACCTTAATAGTTGGATGCTGTGCCTCAAAGTCTTGCAACACCTGTCTCAAAAGTTTTTGCTCAACAGGAGAACCTCCCCAACCACTAAGTTTAATGGTGACTGCGGTAGACGCTAAGGGTTTGCTTGGTAATTGTAGACTGTGACAAGCAATGATGGCGATCGCGATCGCCATTACCAGTCCTAAAAAATTCAACAATCTTTTCTTAATCACAGACAAATAACACTCTCTCTCACCTCACTTATATCTTGTGTTATTAATGAGTGAGATTTTACTTCTCTGAAATTTTGTCGAAAATTGCAAGCTGAAATAACCAAAACTTATCATAAATATTAATGAAAGCATACTGAGTTCCAGGGCAACCGGATTTATATCAGGATGTTTTACTCATTAAACATACATTATGGATTTTGTTCAGGTTGAAACAACTGAGCCATTGACTCTAGAAATTTCCCAGACTGCCTTACCACCAACAGCACTCTCTCCAACCTCTCGAATTCCCAAGGATACTATTCGCACAAGTCTAAGAGCCTCCACTACAGATTCTGTCTTAGCAGCGGTTTACTCCCTTGGAACTGGCGGGATTTTACTCAGCAATTTCTTAGTGGAATTGGGTGCTAGTCCAGTGGTATTTGGGATGGTTTCCTCTATCCCCATGTTGGTCAATCTGGTTCAGCCGTTGGGTGCTTACTTGTCTGAACGCAGCACCAGTCGATTTCAATATTCTCTTCGGACACACGGAATTGGTCGGCTGCTATGGCTGGTTATAGTAATCAGTATTGCAGGTGTAAGCTGGGGAGTGGTTAATACTCACCAGTTAGTGATATTGACACTCTTGATTGTCCTATTTAGCAATCTTTTGGGAGGATTAGGAACAGCATCGTGGTTAAGTTGGATAGCAATGATAGTTCCCCGGCAATTGCGAGGCAGGTATTTTGGCATACGCAATAGTGCTGCTAGCCTCACAAATTTGGTTTGCGTACCAATGGCCGGTCTAGCTGTATCACATTGGTATGGTGGAACTCTGCAAGGCTATGGGGTGATTTTGCTGGTAGGCATCGTGTTTGGAATTATAGGATTAGGGTGTCAGTATTTCCAAGTGGATATGAATCCGCAATCGCAAAACACTTATTCTGGCAAGTTACCTCAAACAAGTGAGATTCAGCCAGAGGTTGCTAAAGATGAATCTTCTGAAGTCGCTCAATCAATTCATCCACCACAAAACGAATTAGCTGATAGTTTTTGGAAAAACTCTAACTTTTTGAGATTTCTGCTGTATTTCAGCTTCTGGGCGCTTGCTGTCAGCCTCAGCGAGCCTTTTTTTAACCTCTACATGCTGGACAGGCTGGATTTAGATGTGAGCTACGTGACTATCTACAACAGCCTTCAGGCGGGGGCAACTTTGCTAATGCTCATCCTGTGGGGCAAATTAGCAGACAAGATAGGCAATCGTCCCATCCTCATCTGTATTGGGATTTTGGTTGCAGCCGCACCACTGCTGTGGCTGGGAATTGGTGTTAATCGCCTTGACATCTGGTTGTGGTTACCCCTGTTACACATCTTGAGTGGAGGGACTTGGGCGGCGATTGACTTGTGCAGTAACAATATACAATTGGCGATCGCACCAACTAAAAATCAGTCTATCTATTTTGCGATCGCAGCTGCCGTTGCTGGGGCGAGTGGTGCTTTGGGCACAACTATCGGTAGCTTCATTATCCAATTTGCTCAGTTTGGAGGCTTACTGGGGTTGTTCGCCCTCTCTAGTCTATTCCGAATAGCAGCGCTTGTTCCACTGCTTTTTGTCAAAGAGCCGGGAAGATGAGGGAGTCAGAAGTTAGAAGTTAAAAGTCAGGAATTATGAATTTTATACTCATAACTCCTGACTTTTAGCTGCTCACTTTTAACTATTCTGCTGCGGTAGAAGTCAAGGACATTGTTTCCCACAAAACCATATGAGGTGTTGTTAGTGCAGGCTGATGTAGGGCAATCAGCTGGCTTAATGTGTTTTTTAATTGGGTACGGGATACGATATCATCAACAAAACCGTGCAGGAGCAAATCTTCAGCAGTTTGAAAATCATCGGGTAATTTTTCGCGTAGGGTTTGCTCAATCACTCGCCGACCGGCAAAACCAATGGTTGCCTTGGGTTCTGCCAAAATGATATCACCCAACATTGCAAAACTTGCGGTAACGCCGCCCGTAGTAGGATTTGTCAAAACGGGAATATATAATAGTCGGGCATCTTTATGGCGCTGTAGGGCTGCTGAGATTTTCGCCATCTGCATCAGGGAGAGCATTCCTTCTTGCATTCTTGCGCCACCGGAGGTGCAGACAATAACTACAGGATACCGCCGTTGAGTGGCTTGCTCAATCATCCGGGTGAGTCTTTCTCCCACGACCGAACCCATACTACCACCCATGAAACGGAAGTCCATAACCCCAAGGGCAATAGGCAAGCCGTTGATTTGACCTAAACCTGTTTTAACCGCGTCTATTAAGCCAATTTTCTCCTGTAATTCCCGCAAGCGATCGCTGTAGAGTTTGCGATCGCGAAATTCCAGCGGATCGGTTGGACGCAAATGCTCGTCCAGCGGTTTCCAGGTATTGTTATCTATCAATTGACGGATGCGCTCATCACTGTCTACCCGATTGTGATGACCACATTCGACACAAACCATCTGATTGGCTTTCAGGTCTTTTGTGTATGCCAACACACCACATTTAGAACATTTATGCCACAGACCATCAGCAATTTCACGTTCTTGGCGTTCCAGGCTGGTAGATCCTGATTTTCGTCGATTTGCAAACCAATCAAATAGAGACTTTAAACCGCGTGATTCTTCGTTGTTAGCCATTTTTTATTTTATTTTAAGTGGGTATGAGGTCGAAAACATGTCAAACCGTATTGGGTTATCCTTAGCCTTTTGTCATTTATCTTTATTAATGACTCATCACTACATCGTCAAACTTCGCTTTTAAGCAATTCAGACCTTAATTTTCATCTTTGGTTGCCAGCTTAACGAAAATACTTATGCCAATACAAGTCTCTTAGTCTTTATTTCAGCAGACTTAATTCTATGGACGTACTGACAAAGCTATGAGAATACCAACCTCCAAATAAGATGCTCTCCCCTCCTACCCAAATCAATTATTCGTATTGCTAGGTTATGAACAACCAGCATCTATTGCACTAGTTGTGCTTGCCAACGGTTAATCGTCGTTAAGAGGGTAATACAAGTCACAAGCTGAATATTATCAAAATATGAAGGGCAGATGGGGTAATGCTGGTTACAGTCACGAATTATAAATATTTCTTATGTAAGGGCATTGGGAAGAGGCAGAGGGGCAGTTCTTGCTGGAAGAAGAGGAGAAAGAGATAATTTTATTATTCTCCCCCTTGCCCTCTACCCCCTGCTTCCCTACCTCTTCCCCAATCCTCACTCCAATTCAAGAGGCTGGAAAAAATAACCGCAGGTAGCTAGACAAAATGGCTTCGCCGCTAAACAGGGTAATCACAGATCCTAAAGCCAGAAAAGGGCCAAAAGGCATCTTTTGTCCTAACTTTTGTCGTGATGTCTCTTGAGTCACGGTTTCTCTACGAGACGCTTTGCGGATGCGTTTAGGCATAATAACACCGCCGCCAACTAATGCGCCCAATACACAGGCAATAAAACTAGCCAAGAGCAAATATTTCCAGCCTAACCAGGCTCCCATCATGGCTGCTAACTTGGCGTCACCCGCACCCATTGCAGCTTTACCAAAGGCAATTGAACCCAATATAGCGATCGCATCAAACAGCCATAAGCCCAATACTGCACCAACTATCGCCATCATCAGGTGATTTACCAATGCTATAAAGCTAGCCTCTGGTAAAAAACCAACCACCATTTGAAACAAAATCCCTACCACCAAACCCGACTGAGTAAGTGGATTGGGTAGAGTCATTGTATCTAGGTCGATAAGCGATAGCGCCAATAACCAACTACAAAAAGCCCAATAGCCTATTGTTAAAGTCGAAACTTGAAATACTAAAAAAACTAGTAAAAAAATTATGCCCGTTACCCCTTCTACTACAGGATAACGGACAGAAATTTTGCTTTTGCAATATCGACACCGCCCTTTTAACGAAATCCAACCAAATACTGGTACATTATCGTAAGCTTTTAGCTGGTTTAAGCAATAGGGACAACGAGAAGGCGGCCAAAGAATTGATAATCCAGCAGGTAGCCGATAAACAATAACGTTGATAAAACTGCCAATAGATGTGCCCAAAGCGAAGACCATTACACTCGCCAAAACGGCGAACAAAATGTCCATATAGTCCTTTATCAATTGTCCTGTGTCATTTGTCGTTTATCTTTTGTCCTTTGTCGAGAGTTAATCAATATTGACTCTTAACCAATGACTAATGACTAATGACTAATGACTAATGACTAATGACCAATGACTAATACATGTGCGATTCAATTTGACTCAAGGGCACAAAACATTCTTGAGGTAAGAGAACTGGTTGGTTAGTAAAAATAACCTTACCTCGATGATTCACACGATTAATTGCTACACCGGAAGGTTGCCCAGCGATTTCGGGATGTACTTCACAGTGAGTATAGTATATCTGCCCAGCAGCTCTGATTACAGCGGGATCAATCAAAGGCGATTGGTTCTTCGGGGCGGTAAAATTTACTTGACCTTGTCGTAATGCGTACACTATCGACTGTTCTTTGATTGCTAGATTTCCCTCTAGTCTACCCGAAACTTATAGCAAAGGTTGCCAAATTGCCCAGGTTGCACTTTAAAAACTCGTAATTCGTAATTCTCTAATAGAAAGGGGATTTAGACTCCACTTGAAAAGTTAGCTACCTGTGGAGGTAGTCTTAAACGCTATGCTTAATTACAATTAAATTATTTTGTTTCAAGAGCTAGAATCAGTGCATTGCCCATAGCACGGCAACCCAAGAGATTTTTTCCAGGAGAAATTATATCCCCGGTGCGATCGCCTTGCTCTAAAACTTGCAATACGGCTTGTTCGATGTGATCTGCCGCTTTTGGCTGGTCTAAACCGTAGCGTAACATCATCGCCGCACTCAAAACCTGTGCTAGAGGATTTGCCTTATCAAGTCCGGCAATATCTGGGGCGGAACCATGAACTGGTTCAAACACACCAGGCCCTGAAGCGCCCAAACTAGCCGAGGGTAACATCCCAATACTACCCGTGAGCATGGCAGCAGCATCAGAGAGAATATCACCAAACAAATTGCCTGTGACGATGGTATCGAACTGCTTGGGAGCGCGTACCAACTGCATAGCAGCATTATCTACATATAAATGAGAGAGTTCGATATCTGGAAATTCTGTACTAAGTTGGGTGATGCGATCGCGCCACAACTGAGATACTTCTAATACGTTTGCCTTATCCACCGAACAAAGTTTTCCGCCACGTTTTTGCGCTGCTTCAAAGGCCACCCGCCCAATACGTTCAATTTCTGATTCTGTGTAAACCATTGTATTTACACCGCGTTTCTCACCAGTTTCTGTGGCAAAAATCCCTTTAGGTTTACCGAAGTAAATCCCACCAGTGAGTTCGCGCACCACCATAATATCTACGCCTTCCACAACTTCACGTTTTAAAGTCGAGGCGTCGATTAGCTGGGGCAAAATTTTCGCTGGGCGCAAATTGGCAAATAATTCCAAACCTGCACGTAGTCCTAACAAACCTGCTTCTGGGCGTAAATTAGATGGTAGGGAATCCCACTTATAACCACCAATGGCGGCTAATAACACAGCATCACTATTACGGCAAGTCTCTAGAGTGGCAGATGGTAGGGGTTCCCCTGTGGCATCAATTGCTGCACCACCAATGAGGGCTTCTTGGAATTCAAACTTCAGATCAAATTGCTTCCCTACGACTTTCAGCACATCTACCGCCACTGCCATAATTTCAGGGCCAATGCCATCGCCGGGGAGTAGAGTAATCCGGTAGTTCTGGGTCATAACTGGTTTTTACTCGGTAAATGCTTGCAGATTAAATATCATACATAGCAAAATGTACCGATGGAGTTTTTAATTTATTTGGGTGCGGCTCTTTTAATCCAAAGAAAAACGTGCTGCCCTATGCTTTGTGAGGTATTCGCCCCCAATGGCCAAAACGAGGAAAGGAAAACCAGAAAAAACAGAGTCAGACTCATTAACATATCTGTTCCTAGATTCACTTTTGAAATGCGTTCTAGATTTGAGCAAAGCTTCTTCAAAGGTGTAACTGTCGCTTCTTGGACAAGTAGTAGATTACTTCGATACCTATGGCTACTGCTACCATGAACACTAAAACCCAGACGGTTTGTGGATCTGTTTGCAAAGCAAACCAAATTAACATTCCTAGTGCTACCAAACATATTCCAGCACCTAAAAGTGAAATCCACTGCTTACTTTTGGTATAACGATGCATCCGAGCATTAGCTAAATTAACCGCAGCAAATATCAGGAGAAACCCGGCACTACCCATCGTTGAGATCCGACTTATATCAAAGAAATTGGCGATTATTAGAGTAATACCACTAGTAATAAATAAGCCAATTGAAGATTGGTCACGGCCATTTATTTCGCTGCCATCAAATCCTTTAGATTTAGCAATAACAGAGCTAAAACGAGCTGAACCGTAGAGTGTTGCGTTACTAGCTGAGAGAGTTGATAAAAGAGCAGCAATAGTCATCAAAACAGATCCGAATTGCCCCATAATTGGTTTGGCAACTTCAGCCAAAGTATAGTCTTTTGCTGCCAAAATCAGTTCTATTGGTTCTGCTCCCAATGTGACGAGTGCTATTAAAACGTAAAGCAAAATAACGAACCCGATTACAGAGTAATAAACTCGTGGCAAAGTATACTTGGGATTGACAAGATCCTCTGCTGTATTGGCGATTAGCTCAAAGCCTTCATAAGACAAGAAAATCACCATTGCTCCTGCGAAAATTGACTGTAGCGACGACACTGAAGCTGGTTGTAGATGAGAAAAGTCGATATGACTACTCCCCAGAGTAATGAACAGTATCAAAATCCCCAATTTGAAGCTGACAATCCAGATTTGAGATTTACCAATATAATTGGCAGTCAGTAGATTTAGTCCAGTTGTCCCTAAAATTGCCAAGCTAATGAGTAAGTGCTTCCAAATAGGTTGAGTAGACGCTGTGAACAGGCTAATTCCGTAACTACCAAAAGCCTGCAAGTAAAACGAAAGCATGATTACATAGCTAAACCATAGTAAAAGATTCAGTGTCCCACTAAACAGCCCTAGACCAAAAGCCTGGTTTAAGAAGGTTACTGTCCCACCTCGACATGGATGAGCTACCGAAAGTTTTGCATAAGCATAAGTAGTTATCAAAGCTATTGTCCCTGCGATCGCAAATGCTAGTGCTGCGCCTGCATCCGCTATTTGAATTACAACTCCCAGCGCTGGAAAAAGTCCACCGACAATGCCTCCTACACCTAATGCCCACACAGACCAAAAACCTATTTTTTTGCTTGACACCTGTAACCTCTTTGAGAATAGATAGTCTTATAGTCGTTGACCAGCACGCAAATAATCAAGCTGCACATTCTTATTACACTCTTCTCTGTCCATATCTATTGAATTAAACAGGAGCGAGGAAAATGAAAGCAATAGTAATCAAAGAATACGGCAACGACGACGTTCTAAATTATGCCGATGTCGAACGCCCAAAGCCGAAGGCGGACGAAGTTTTGGTGAAAGTTCACGTCGCAGGGGTTAATCCGGTTGACTGGAAAATCCGCAACGGTTTGGGCGAAAGGCTCGGTCTGAAACTACCCATCATGCTCGGCGGCGAGATTGCCGGAACAATCGAAAGAATCGGCGATGATGTCAGAGGTTTCAAAGAAGGTGATGCGGTTTACGGCATCATAAGCTCTGGAGGTTTTGCCGAATACGCGATTGCCAAAATGGGGGATATTGCGGCTAAACCCCAAAGTCTCGATTTCGAGAACGCGGCGGCGGTTCCACTCGGCGCGTTGACCGCATGGCAGGCGATTTTTGATTTAGCCCATCTCAGCAGCGGTCAACGAATTTTGATAACCGGCGCGTCAGGCGGAGTCGGTTCGCTGGCTGTTCAACTTGCCAAAGCAAAAGGCGCATACGTCATCGGTACGGCTTCGGGACGCAATGAAGATTTCGTCAGAAATTTAGGCGCAGATGAATTCGTTGATTACACAAAGCAAAACTTTGAAGCAGTCGTTAAAGACGTTGATGTCGTCTTTGATGCAGTCGGCGGCGACACGTTTGAGAAAGCGTTCAAAACGTTGAAAAAAGGTGGCTTCCTGGTAACGTCAGTAGCGTTTCCGTCCGAAGATAAAGCGCAGGAATTAGGCGTAAAGGCCGCGCGGGTCCACTGCAAGCCAAACGCAGACCAATTAGCCGCCATCAGCGCATTGGTTGACGAAGGCAGATTGAAAGCGCACGTCGCAACCGTTTTGCCGCTCGTAGAAGTGAAAAAAGCATTCCAACTTTCCGAAAGTGGGCGTACACGCGGCAAAATTGTTTTGCAAATTGGGACATAATTTTGAAACACCAGGCGCGGCAACGGCAACTCACCCAAGCGCAGCCTAACAAAACTCTATACCCGACCGCCTATAGCTTTGCTCGTTCCTCGCTGTGCTTCCAGCGGCGGGTGTGCTTAGTCGTTGGGTGGAGCTTGCTTTGACCACTCCTAAATTTTGATTTTTGGAGTTCATCAATAAGCCAATCTTAGTAGAATTTTGAAGCAGAATAAGGGAACTATAGGTAAGAGTTGATTTTTGTTACATCTAGTATAATTACGGTTTCACACAATCAAGGCTTAGATTTGCCGCAAGTTTCCTTTTTAAAACTTTAATACTAGATTGATTGTTAATTATCTTAAACTCTTATCTAAAATCATGTTACAGCCCAACAAAAAATTAGAAAAACCCAGTTTTCAGCCTGTAGAATTACTACAAATAGAAGCACTCAAAGCAGAAAATTCTCAAAGGATTGTTGCTATCACCGTTGAAAAAATCCGTCAATCTCTTGACTTAGAATATATTTTTCAGACAACTACTCAAGAAATTAGGCAATTATTCAACTCTGACCGCGTAATTTTATATCGTTTCAATCCAGATTGGAGTGGAACATTTGTCTCTGAATCCTTCGCACAAGGGTGGTTGCCTCTAATTCAGCAGCAAGTGGATCAACCAGAAATAGTAGAAAATATCAGCGAATGTAACTTGAAAAATTTATCTATTCCTCCAATTGTGGATACTTATTTACAAAACACACAGGGAGGACGCTTTTCTCAAAATGAAAGTTATCGTGTTTGTCACGATGTTTACAGTGCTGGCTTTAGTAAGTGCTACCTGAAAATTTTAGAGCAATGCCAGGCAAGAGCTTACGTGATTACTGCTATTTATCAAAGTCAACAACTTTGGGGACTGCTAGCAGTTTACCAAAACGATGCACCTCGAAAATGGGAAACAGATGAAGTATATATACTTAGCCAAATTGCTTCTCAGCTAGGTGTAGCATTACAGCAAGCAGAATTACTCAAACAAACTCAAAGTCAGAAAGAAGAACTCGCCGCAGCTTTCAAAGAGTTACAGCTGGCTCAAGCTCAGTTAATTCAAAATGAGAAAATGGTCAGTTTGGGGCAATTAGTGGCTGGAATTGCCCATGAAATTAACAACCCAGTTAGCTTTATTTATGGCAATCTAAAATCGGCTGATGAATACACCCAAAATTTATTTTCACTATTAGATATTTACCAAAGACATTATCCCCAATCAGTCAAGGCAATTGAGGAGTTTACAGATCTCATTGAACTAGATTTTTTAAGGTCAGACTTTCCCAAATTATTCAAATCGATGCTCATGGGGGCAGAGCGGATTCGAGATATTGTTCTTTCCCTGCGGACTTTCTCACGCTTAGACGAGGCTGAAATGAAAGCAGTTGATATTAATGAGGGAATTGATAGTACGATAATGATCATTCAAAGCCGCCTTACTCCTACTAACCAGCGCCTACAAATTGAGGTGATCAAAGAATACAGTAGGCTCCCCTTAATTGAATGTTATCCTGGGCAGTTAAACCAAGTATTTCTGAATATTTTAGTGAATGCACTCGATGCTTTAGAAGATTCAGCAGTTAAAGGTCGATGGACAACAAAAAAATACAATTTAATAGATAATCCCCGAATTTATATTCGCACCCAATTGTTAGAACCAGATCAAGTCACTATTACCATTGCCGACAATGGACTAGGAATACCAGAAGATACTTTAAAGCAAATATTTAATCCCTTTTTTACGACCAAGCCTGTTGGACAAGGTACAGGGATGGGACTAGCTATTAGTTACCAAATTATCACACAAAAACATCGCGGTTCTTTAGAATGCATTTCGCAACCAGGAGTTGGGGCTGAGTTTATTATTCGTATTCCCCTGATTCAACTTGTGTCAAATTTATAACGCTTGGTATCATGTCTCTAGCTTTTCAACGAAGAGGCAGTTCTTGAAGCCAAATTCTTCATACTTGTAAACTTTGCTGTAAATGAATCTGATTTTTAAGATTTTTGATATATAGCTGTATAAATTGCTTTAACAGCGCATAGTGGGTGATAGCACTCAAGCCTTTGGAGCAAGTGAAAGTTATGATTTTCATGGATTTAATTTGACCAAAAACCATAGCGATCGCTCGTGCTAACCCAATACTTTTTGGATAAACCCAAGAATCCAGGGCAAACGCATCTAAATTACTCTTGATCACAACCAAGGTTAAAAACCAACAATTTTAATGATTATTATTATCAAGTAAATATTGTTTCTTGATTTTCTTGGGATAATTTATTCTTTGGAAGTCCCTTAAAGCCAGTTTCAATTTCTGAAACAAGCCTGACAGAAGTTGTAGAAAGAGGTTAGGTTAAGTGTTAATCACAAGCCGCACCCCAGCAGCGATGGTAAAAGAATTAGCAATTTGCACCCGTGGACTAACTAAGCAATTTGACCGGCACGTTGCTGTCAATGACGTTGATTTAGAAGTGCGAGTCGTTGGCTAGAAACTAAGACCTATATAGGTCTGGAGGATTAGCCGCAAGGTAGTGAACCTTGACAACTGAGTGACCATGTAG
>NZ_JBALDF010000015.1:0-191377 GCF_036917275.1 Nostoc sp. | reverse complement strand
TCACCTACATGGTCACTCAGTTGTCAAGGTTCACTACCTTGCGGCTAATCCTCCAGACCTATATAGGTCTTAGTTTCTAGCCAACGACTCGCACTCCTATAACAACGTCAACGTCCAAAATATCAAAGATGCCTTCGAGCATTTTTCCGATGTCGTTGTTAGCGACTTCGACCCCTTTAGCGATAAACGAGTTTTAGAAATCCTGTTCGCAGAACTGAAAAAGTCCGGAGTCTACACAGAATTCTTTGAGACTTTTCTCAGAGCATTCAATGATGATGCGAAACGTAACAATCCAGAGAGCTATCTCGATTTAGAAAGCAGCATCGAAAAGTATATTGCAGCAAATCCCAAACACACCGCTCATGCCAAAGCAAAGGCAGCCCAGTATTTTACCATCCTCAACCGCCTTGAGTATGTAATTACCCTAGATGCAAAATACAGCGAACCTAGTTTCTTAGAATTTCTACGTTTATTCAATAATATCTATAATAGGCTAAACCGAACTGATGATATCAAAGATGCGATCGAGGTTTATTTTGATAATCAAATTGGCATTATCGAAGTCGAAACTCAAGATCCAGAGCCGAAAAAAAAGAAAATAACTAAAGTCGCGGAAGGCAAAGAACCGACCAGCAATGACTATCAATTTGATATTTTAGCTATCATTGAAGCCCGTAACGAGCAAGAAGACCTAAAGGGAGAACGCATTCAAGAATTTGAATTAAAAATTAGCGCCTTGTTTGACTATGTGCGAAATTGCGATGAGGGCAAACGGTTGATGATTAAAATTAAATCAAATGTTTCAGAAGACGAAATATATGATGACTTTGCCAAAATCTACCGTAAGTACAAAATCTTAAATCGGCGGCAAGTCGGAGATTATTTTTTCAAGGAAATGGAAGATTTGGTCAATAAACTGTGTGATGATTTTGAAGTCATAGTACGTAATACAGAGGAAAAACCGGAGGCATAAGCGATCGCGCCTTTTCTATGCTTTTCTGTAGGTTGCGTTGAGGAACGAAACCCAACACTATCGAGACTTTGTTGGGTTTCGCTACCGCTCAACCTAATACCAATTCTATGTGAGGCTGCGCTTTATTCGCGTAACGGCAATTCATGAATTGCCACTACAGTCTGTAGTTTTGCATCAGTCCTATAGTATATTTGCTCATTAAGATGCTCTTTACCCGATTTCACGCAATTTGAGTTACTTGCTGATTCACACGGGGACGGCCAAAGCGCTCCCAAGCACTTCCACCTCGCAAAAACAACTCTAGGAAGCGCAATGGTTCTCCAGAATCGCCTCTTGACCAACCGGAACTACCAGGAGCAAAGGCTAAAGTTCCTTCAGACACCTTGAAGCTGCCATCAGAATACACTGCATCACTGACCACATCTCCAATTCGGATTACGATCTTGGTTTGAGGCTCCAAGTTAAGTGTATGCGCCCCAATAGTTGTTTTGATGTTGCCGTAGCCATCAATCCAGGCAATTCGATCAGGTGGAACATTTGGGATTTGCTCATTCTTAAGGCTATCTCCCAGAAGGCTAAAATCTTCACCCATAATCGCAGCCGCAGCCGGAGGAAACACATCCCGTGAGCGAAACTGTGAGCCACCACGAGAAACGTTGACTACTCGCAACTCTTTTGTATAGTCTCTGATAAAGGAAAGGGTGTAACCTGCATTCACACCTACTACTTTTACACCATTGGGTAAAAGCGCATAAGTTAGTCCTTCACCTTCATTGTCCCGCCTGGCTTCGGGATCATCCTGACGAGGCGCACAGTTATGATAAATTAAGCGATCGCCAGGGCCTGGGTTGAGTCCCAGTTGAGCAATCCAGAATCCCGTTGCCAAGGTACTGAATGCTGGAACCGAAAGCAAGTGAATTTGGGCATCGGGAAAAGCCATCAGCAGACGTTGTGTGACTTCTGTAAATGCCGGATCTCCTGTACCGTAGTCTGCAATGACGCAGATAAACATTTTGCTTCTCCTTCTGATGGGTGGTAATTTGCAATCAACCTAATTCATAATTATGAATTATTCAGTCATCATGTGATTACAGGGTGAAATGAGCAGACAAGTGTTCATTTCACCCTTATTAGTAACGTTAAAGTCTTAGTTAACGCAATGAAAACAATCACTTCACTTTTTAGCGAAGAACGCAACCAACTCCAGACAGATATTGATAACACAACCAGCATTGAGCAGATAGTTAAGCTGGTTCAGAACCGACTCGATCATCTTGAAAGAATTTACATTGAAAAGCTTAATTTGGCTCAAGTTCGTCTGGCTTCCTTTTTTATGGATACGCTGCGGCAGTCGATCGCCACTCTCGCGGCGGCTAACTATTCTCAACTTGCTCCAATAGAGCAAAGGCAAATTACTAACCCAGGTACAAAGTTTTTTGCCAACAGATTAATCCTGAAACTGCTACAGGCACTAATTTGTATAGGCATCTTAGGCTCGTTGTTTTCTTTAACTAAAACTACCCCAGGCGCATGGATGGCTATCTTATTAACCTCTCTACTTATAGGACTAGAAATTGTACTTCAACTCGAATTAAATAACCAGCAAAATAATTCTATATCTGAAGGGCTATTGGAATTACCTCAACCGATTCTCCGAGTTGATAGCAAAGTATTTCTAGATTGCCTTAGCGATGCTCTCAACACTATCGACCTAGCAGTAGCTAGAGTAGAAGAATCAAATAAACATGAAGGCGACTTAGCAATAGAAGAATTACCAGAGCTATTAAATTTTCTGCAAAGGCTAATGGGCGCATCAAAACTTGATAAACCCCAAATGGCTCATGAACTGGCGAAGCTTCTGCCACAGATTTTAATGTCTCAGGGAATTAACGCTCAAATTTACCGACAAAATGACCCTCATAGCGATCGCGAGTATTTTGACTTTGAGCCAAGTATCGACCCCGATACCAAAGATCACGTAACTCTAACCCCGGCTTTGTTGAAAGGCGATCGCCTTCTTAGGCGCGGCCGGGTAATTGAGCCAGCGTATTCTTCTTCTAAAGAATCATAGACAATAAGGGTATGGAAATTTTAGAAACAATCGGTTTTGATTTAGGACACGGTGAAACGGCTGTAGCTAAAGCTATAGTGGAAAGCATCGACCCCCCCCAGATGTTGGAGATTAATAACAAGAAGAACCAAGTTACAGCTCTTGGTTGGCATCCCAAACTCGGTTATCTTGTGGGAGAACAAGCATTAATTCAAGCTGGCGTTACCCAGCTAACAATCTCTTTCAAACAAAAACCCAACAACGATCCCAAATATCGGGAAACAATTAGCACTTTTGCGGCAACCTACTACCGCCTTTTGAAAGAAAGCAAGCAAGTTCAAGGTGGGGAAGGTAGCTATTTTTACATTGGTTGCCCTTCCGGATGGTCAGTTAGCGATCGCTCCGAATACCAAAAGCTACTTCAAGAAGCTGGCATTCCCCGACTAAATGTTGTACCAGAATCGCGGGCTGCTTTCATGCAAGCCAAGGAAGCCGGGAAGTTAGAGTACGACAAACTTGTTGCATCGGTGCTAATTGTCGATATTGGTTCTTCAACCACAGATTTTACTTTAGTTAAGAGCTTAGAAGAGATCCCGATAGATTTCGGGAGTAATACTTTAGGAGCATCTTTAATTGACAAAGCTATTTTTGCCCGGACTCTCGCCAACCACGAGCAAAAAGCATTACTCGAAAAAGTATTTCAGGAATATCCACACCACCAAGCTCGTTGTGAACTTGCTTGTCGCAAAGCTAAAGAAGATTACTTTTCTAATGAACAGCTATACAGCGATCCTGAATCCTTTGCGCGTGGCTTTGAGTCGATTAACGAACAGATTTATTTCATTCCCCAAGTCAATAAATTGCTGATGGAGGAAATTTTAAACCAGCCCTTACCGGAATTGGAGCATCATAGTTGGGTGCGATCGTTTCGCGACTCTTTAATTGAGGCAAAAGAAAAACTGGACGAACTTGGAGTTGTGCCCAAACTTCTGCTGATGACTGGCGGCGCATCTCGCATGAAGTTCACGCACGTTCTTTGTCAGGAAATGTTTCCCGAACCAGAAACGCTGCTTCGCCCCGATCCGGAACCGGAACGATGTATTGCAATGGGTTTAGCACGAGTAGGACGATGGGATCTACGTGCTGCTGCTTTTAAAGAAGAAGTCAATCAACTATTTACCTCGAACAAGCTCAAAGATTTAATTAAGAGGCATATCCCAGAGTTAATCGAATCATTAACTAAGCCTTTAACAGATGGCTTGATTGTCAACGCAGTTAAACCAGCTTTAAAAGATTGGCAAAAAAACAAAATACGGACTTTAGCAGATTTGGAAACAGCTTTGATCGGTCAAGCAGAACAGTGGCTCAAAAGCGATGCCTCCGGCAACGTCTCCGACGAACGCGCTGGACAGATAATTAATAATCAATGCACTTCTTGGTTTAATAAGAAAATCCAACCTGATTTAGCTGCACAAACTGATCCAATATGTCGAAAGTTTCAGATACCTAGAAGTAGCTTGAGATTCGAGGATAGCATTGACCCAAATTTTGTTAACCCAGAGCTACGAATTGGAGATGCTATCATTGCTGAGACAGTGGCGTTTATTGTCAATGTAATAATTGGTGGCGGCGCTGTGGCTAGCATCATCACTTTAATACTAACTGGACATTTAACCTGGCCTATTGCACTAGTATATGGGGCTTCGCTTATGGCAGCAGGAATGGAGCTAAATCGCAAGACTGTTCAAGAAGTAATCAAGACAAATGTGGATGTACCTGGTTGGATTCGTTCTAGTTTTTTGAGCGACAGAAAAATCGAGGATATATGTGAGCAAATAAAGCCTGAGTTACAGAAAGTTATTCAAGAACAACTGACGGCGGATCAAGAGGCTTTTGACAAACTGATTGGCAAAGTTGAGCAAGGGCTTCAAAAAACCCTTTCCACCAAGGTTCAATCTTGTATAATTCTGATCCAATAGCGGTGATGGGTGGCAGTAAATATAGTTTTTATAAATTCTTATCGCATCGCTGAAGATTTTTTCAATGGTGGCAAGAGTTACTGGACTTTGGACTAAAAGGCTAGAGAAAAGCAGTCATCAGTAACACTGACTGCCGTAAAGTCAATGAAAGTAATCGATAAATCATTGACGTGATGATGCTGACACAACTAGAAAAATTCCGCCAAGCTATCTACGATTGTTTGGGGAAGAAAAATATCGCCGTCAAAATGTACCCCAACGTCAAATAAATCTTCATCTTCTGCTTCTGTTACCTCAATTATTCCAGCCTTATATAGTTCGGTAATTTCCCTGCATTACTTCGTCAGATGTACCCCTATCATATATTAAATAATGTGCAATTCACTCATGGTAAAGTTTCATGACAAGTTTTGACACGAGTAAAAAATAAGTGCATCTGCCATACTAGCCAAGATCCAACTCGCCAAGCTGCCATTGACAGGGGGGTTGTAGATGAATATGAAGGTATGTCTAATATATTTTGGTCATAATGTAACCATTTAACTGGTAGATGTCCCATCGGTGTCGTCGGGGATAATTTAAAAGTTAGTTGATCGTAATTTAACCAGTTTCCCTCTTTTCGCCAACCCAGGCGATCGCCAAGTCTTTTTTCTGTTTCATAATCTATTTTACCGCCTATTTCGTTCCAAATACTTTGCTGAACACTAAAGCCAAAGTAACCTTGACTGTATTGTTGCCAAAATTGATCAATTTTATGAAAAGCTTCACATGAAAAGTTAAGAATATCCTGTTTATAAACTTCATTCCAATCATTCTTACCCATGACTTTTAGCATTAATTTAGCTGTTTCAATATCAGCTTCTTGCCACTTGTACTGTGTAAGAAGGTTTTGCAATTTACTGTAATCAATATTCCAATTACTTTTAAATTCTGTAGTCAACTCAATATCAATATTAGGTTGTTCCGTCAATTCTATTTTCTCTATAAAAAGTTGAGAATAATCAGAAACAATATCTGTTTCATCTATCCCTAGCACTTTCTGTTGATCAACCAGTTGAGTAGACATATAATTAGATATTATGTAAATCGCTTGATTTAAAGTTATCTCATCTTTACTAAAATCAAAGTCATAAACCTGTAAATCTAAAAATTTTGACTTAAAAAAAGCATCTTGTAGTCTATCTTTCTTATCATAACTTGCCACTAATAAATTAAGGATGTCATGAGATATAGTACTAATATCTTGTATCGTCAATAAATTAACTTGAGAATTTAGAGTACTACTTGCTAAATTTTGAATTTCTCCTACAATTGCGTAAAAGTCTGCATCTACTTTTACTACATCATCTATTAAAGATTGAAACGGACTAAAGTAATCTTGTAGAGACTTTTCTAGATTAATTGCTGTTTCAGCTATTTTTGCTATTTCTTGACGAATTTTTGTAGCTCTGACTTGGTATTCATAAATTTCTTGATACACCTCTATATCTTTAAGTATTTTCTGAATAGCTTGCTTTTGATTTTTGGTATCTTCTGCTAAATTTTTAATTCCTTCACTAAGTAGCTTTACTTTTTCTAGTATTAAAAAGTTAGTATTACTTAACAGCAAAATAGATTTTAAATTTTCTTCCTCTTCCCATTTCAAATTATCAATTATTTGAGGATTTGTATGATTTTTTATCTCTAGCTTATTTCTTTCTTCATTTACTTTTCTAATTTCATCATATTTTTGATTAAACAAACTTTTCCAGTCATCTATAAATTTTAATAAAAAAGTTTGATAACTATTTTTATAACTTTCTAAAAAATTAATAAATTGAGTATAATCTCTAATTAATAATTTAACCTCTGCTAAAGTTTCTCCTTGATTAATTTCTTTTTTACATTTGATTATTCCCCAAAAATAAGAACGATATTTAGTACCTTCTTTAATTAAAGTTTGACATTTTCTAATTTTTCTTTGAACTTTTTTTAATTTTGGATTTTTTAAAGTAGGAAATTTGTAATGTGTTTCATAAATCGTAATAGATTCATAAGTAACTAATTGTTTTTGCTTTCTAGTTAGCATCACTTGTTTTAAAATATACAAATAGTTACTAAACTCTTACCCATTTCAATACCTCCGGGTTTTTGTTATAGCGGTAGGTTACACCATCTCTAGTAGTCACAGACTTTTCTTGACTAGCTTTGCTTCTGATCGTAGTAATAGAATAGTCTGTTAATGTCTGAAGCTCTTTATGAGAAAGTCCTACAATTGTAGCGCTCGCTGCTGATTCTGGTTTCATTTTGAGTTCATTTTTAGGGTAAATATCTATCGTAATTTGCTCCTTTTGTAATGGTTTAACAACAATCCCTTTTTGCAATTGATAATCTGGCATAGAAACAAGTTGCCAATTAGATCCTTGTGAAAGTTCTAACACCCATTGATGATAATTAAATAAGCTTTCTCTATGTCCAACACTGATAAAAGTTGTTTTCGTTGATTGTAACTGTTGATATAGATTGCCTTCGTTATTTAAATCTAAAGCACTCGTTGCTTCATCTAAGATAGTGAAACTAGGATGTGTAATTAATAGCCGTGCAAAAGCGAGGCGTTGTTGTTCTCCTAAAGACAATATATTTTCCCAAGGAACTTCTGTATCAAAGCCGTTTACGCGGCTAAGTAAGTGTTGTAGGTTAACTTGTTGCAAAATGTGTTCAAGTTCGCGATCGCTCATCTTCTTGTCTGTGTGAGGATAGAGCAACTGTTGGCGCAAAGTCCCTAAAATAATATAAGGCCGTTGGGGTAAGAATAACACTTCTTTTAGGGGAGGACGCACTAGACGACCAGTTCCCGCATTCCACAAACCAGCGATCGCTCTTAACAAAGAACTTTTACCCCTACCACTAGGGCCAACAATCAATAACCCTTCACCTGCCCCAACAGCTAGTGACAAATTCTCAACAATCACCTGTTCATAATTTGGTGTTTGTAAAGTAACATTCTCAAAAGCTAAACGTTCTTCTTCTAAAATTTGAATAGTACTGACGTTCTCTGGTTGTTTACTAGCAGCCTGTAGTGCATCTGAAAACTCTGCTAAACGCTTTACATAGCCAGAAAACCGCCCTGAAATCCCAAACTCGGCTATTAGTTCTCCTAGAGCATTAGAAAACATAAAGCAAGCAAAACTAGCTTGGTTAATTTGTCCATAATCAATTTTATCCTGAAGAAATAAAGGTGTAAGAATGAACATCGAAAATATGCTAATGGCAGACTGATATGCTCTGCCAAAAGCGTCTTGTCCCCTCTCCAAATTCAGCCTGCGTTCAGCAGTTTTTAAAACATTATTAAATCGGCGCTGAATTATATTTAATTCTTCATCTTCTCCCTGAAAAAAAGCGATTGATTCGGCGTGATTACGAACATGAGTTAAGCAATATGCAAAATCTGCTTTAAATGCAAGTTCTTCTTGGTTAACTTTATTTATTCCTTGATTCAAGTAAACAGCTATTAAATTACCTATAATTGTATAAATAACTAAATAAATTGTAATTTCTGAAGAAACTATCCAGAGAATTATCAAAGAACTTCCCATTTCTAAAGATTTTTCTAGTAAAGAAGATGAGAATCTCAAGCCAATACTAGTAATAGGTTCTATTTCTTGGGATAAGCGTTGATCTGGATTATCTATATCAGATTTAAAATTGATTTTATAATAAGCTTGATTACTTAGATATTTTTCCAAAACGTAATTGTTTAGCCATTTGTACCAGTCAAGAATTATTTTTTTTCTAACATATCTCAAACAAGTTACTAACAAGACCATCACGACAATAATGAGACTGGACAGCCATAAAGTACTGTTGTATTTATCAAGGTCTCTTTGTTCAATAACGATATCAATTACATAGCGATTCCAGTAACTATTTGCAGCATTTGCACAGACAATTACGACTATTAATAATACTAATAAAATGAGCATTCCCCATGAGCGAATCACATCTGAAAATGCTCTTCCTTCTGCTTTTGTTGGATACCAATAAGGCGCGGCAACTACTTTCACATCCTGCCAAAACTGAATCAAGGCTGAAAAAGGATTTGTTGTATTTTGCTCACGCACAGATGGAGTTTGCATATTCTAAAAATGTAGCCGTTACTAATTACACTAGGAATTTTCAAATGGCCTTTGAGAATCAAGTTAGACTCAGAGGCCATTTTTCCTTTTAGAAAATGTCCGAAAACTTTTATGGTGTTGTATTTGAGATTTGCAGATCCCCCTAAATTCCCCTTTTTAAGGAGGAATTTAATTAAATTTCCCCCCTTTTAAGGGAGCCAGCGCTGTGAGTGGGTTTCCCGACTTGTACCCTACGGGGAAGCCAGCTACGCTGTCAGCGTTAACGCAGGGTAGTGACTGGCGTGGGGCTAGGAAGATCAAATCGAATGCACTAGATCAATGGTTCCTCATCAACAATTTCGACTGTTCTGGGAAAAGGGCCTTGGCCAGGCTCAGTAACGACTACTGGGCTAATATGATGTTTCAGTTTGAGTTTTAACTCATCTGAAATGGGCAATTCTTGAATTTCTTTGAGAATAAATCTGACAGATTCAGTTTTGCTACGTTCTGTATAGATGAGCTTGAGAACGTTTTCAATTCCAAATCCCGCTATATATTCCCCTAGAACACCTACCAGCCCAAGCAAGCCTAAACCTCCTAAGAGGCCTAAAGGCCCGCCCAGCGATGAAAGCATAGCGACAACGGCGGCGACACTACCCCCTGATGCAGCCGTTGCAATCACGAAAAGTATGCCAGGAAGGCCTAAACCGGAAATTTTTTTGACGAGTTCATCCATTGTACTTACCTACAATCCTTATAAAGTGAAAACATGACTAAGAGAGTCATTACTAATTTCTTTTGTGAAGAAATTAAAAATCTTACATCTTGCACAAACTAACTGGTGCAAGATGTAAGAAATGTGAGTTAGCCCAACAAAAGACTACACAGTTCATCGATTTGTTGACTTTTATTAGATATTAGTCGATGGGCTATAGCTTGTAACTGACGTGTATTTTGGAGTTTGGTATTATCTATTTCTTCTAGTTCACTATCTAACAATGTTTGAAAGCGATAATAAAAACTTTTAGCTTCTTTATCACTAGGTTCAAACAACTGTTCTAATTCTCCAGCTACCACCTCACTACTACCGTCAAACATAATATTTAAAAGCGGTCTTCCCCATTGCAAGAGTCCCCAATTTTTGACTTCTTTATAAGGGTAGATACTCGTCAGCGAACCGGTACCTAAAGAAACTACTAAAATATCTTCTGTATTCAGGACTTTTTGTGCTTTTCGTTTACTACTAATTTGTGCTTCTAAAATAGCTAAATGGGCTGGATTATTAGCAAATACTCCACCATCGATTAAAGTATAGACGATGCTACTATTGTGGGGGTTTACAAGCCGATGAGGAGCAAAATAAGTCGGAGTGGCACTAGTTGCCAATGCTGCATCTAGGAGCGAAAAACCACCACATAGCTTCTGAAAATTCTTAGATTCTGTTTGCTGTTTTTCTAGTTTGTTTGTAAAAAATATCGGAATTCGCTGCTCTATATCGTAAGTCGTTACAAAAACTTCTTTGAGATTATTTTCTAAAGAAGCATTACCAAAATATTGCCTGAAAATTTTTTCTCTGCTTTCGGAAGGATATTTTGGCTGGAGAAATATATCCTCTAACGGGCCAAGTAGTCTTTCAAACAACGGCTCATAAAATATTTCTACCCCATACTCAATAAATAGCTGTAGGAGATCCTCAGCAGTGTATTCAGCTACTGGCAAGTTATCAGATACATTGGAACTTAATCGGGGTTTAGTTAGTCCAAGTGCTAAAATTCCGCCGCTAGAAGTGCCAGTAATTAAATCAAACAAACTGAATATAGGTTTTTGTGTCCGCTTTTCAATTTCTGATAGGAGTAATGCCGGAATAATACCTCGAATACCGCCTCCATCAATAGAAAGTATTTTATATTTGGGACGGGCTTTTGTATTCATAGTTTCTGGCGATTCCTCCTGAGTTAATATTTGTGCTTGTTGGATATTGACGGGATCTTCAGTTTGGTCTTTTTTGCTTTCCTCGTCATGTGGACTGAGAGCGATCGCAGTTGGAATAATCTCGGATTCTTCGCTATTTGTTTCTGTCTGTTGAATTTCCTTTGATTGGTTTTCGTCGCTTACTAACGATACTGTTGCTGCTAATAAATTTGTGGTTAATGGTGAGATATTTTCTTCAGAAATAACTGCTGTCTCAGTTTGGATCTCTTCAAGTTGAATATCTTCTTGATTGGATGGTTCTGTTGCAAATATAACTGGATTTGATGGTTGTGTTGCAAATGAAATTTCTGCTAAAGTCCAAATAGGATTACCACGAAAATTTCCTTGATAAGACTTTCCAGTTTGGTTTTTGACAGTTGTACCTTGTCCTTCGTCTAATTTCCAGTAAGCCACTAATCCCTCTTCATCCCCGACTATTAGCCCACAACGATGAGTCTGGATTTGTGCTTGAGTACAAGGATAATTCCAAACGCTAATGTTTGCTAATTGTCCTTTAAAATAGACCTGTTTATGTAACGTTGCTCCCAAAGTTATAGAACTTGTTGCTTTGTTTAAAGATGAACCTCTAAGAGAATCGTTGTATTCACGATCGTCAAGGTATACGGTTAGTTGACCGCTATTAAAAACAATAGCAAAAAAGTGCCATTGCCCTATAGTTAGTTCTCCTTGCCCAAAGGTTTTGATACCCTTGCTAACTGTTTCATCAATGTAGACATCTAGGCTTCCTGCTTCACTGATGCCGAATTCAAAATTATCGCTGTATGTCTCTGAAGAACGCGCAAAAAATACATTGCGCGTTCCGTAACTAGTGGCTTTATTTGTTAACTCATGTGGATTTACCCATCCTGAAACTGTAAAAGCTGAACTCCCTTGAGCGAAAACGCCACCAATATCGTTTCTGCCAAAATCTATATAATCATTTACCCCATCAAATGTTAAAACTGTTTGTGTATTTACTAGGTTTATCACAAGGATTTAATCTCCAAACATCAATAATTTGTACTTGTAAACGAGGGATTTAATATTAATAAATTTAATAGTCAAAACTCACTATAGCAGTCCTAAATCATTTGTGAAAATTATATGTCTCTTTCTTCTTTCTTCCCTTTGCGTCCTTGGCACGCCAGTTGCTTCAAGTCGGCACAGCCGCCCAACGCACTGGCTCGTCCTTGGCGGTTCGTTTCATTATCTATATTTTTCACAATTCAGATAGGATTGCTATAACACTTTTAAAAATAAAAGACAAAGAAAATATACGAGGCTCAATCCCCTAATTTTTATTAGTTAGCAATACTTCTGCGATCGCCTGCGAAATGGGGTAGTGTGGTGAATATATCTCCATCCAAAAAAATTCCCCGACTGGGTTAACTTCGAGGAATACATGCCGATCATCGGGGGTGACAATAATATCAATTGCTCCATAGTTTAAGCCAAAATAAGCCATCAGTTTGAGCAGTTTTTTTTCAATATCTTCTGGCAAATCGTAGGGTTGCCAATTTTTAACTAAGGCTCTCCCCTCTTTGCGCCAGTCGTAAGTAGATCCTTCTAAGCTTTGGGAATCTACTGCGGCAGTAAATACGCGGTGTCCGACAATAGTTGCCCGTAACTCCAGCGCCTTGGACACATTTTCTTGAAATGTCATCGGACAAAAACGTAGTCCTTCCATATTCTCCAGATCATCATTTGTAACTGGAGTGGTAAACACAACGTTTTCTCGTCCCTGCTGATCATAAATAGCAAAAGAAGAAAGCATCTTGGTAACTATACCTTGCTTACACTCTTGAGCAAATTGCTTGACTACTTCTGGATTGTTTGAAGTCAGAGTACGTGGAGTTACAAGACCAACTTCTCGTGCAACTTGCAATTGTAGTTGTTTATTATTAGCCCGATCCACATTGGACATTTTATCAAAGTGGAATCCCTGAAGGCTGGCAATCATTCCCCTGACTGTGGCGCGACATTCGTTAATTGACGCATCTCTGTATTGCTTATCCATTAAGTCGGGAATTTTTTCTCCGTAGCGCATCCGCCGATACCAAACTGAGGAAACCTCACTCAAATCTAGCTTCTGTTCACTATCAGTAATAATTACTCGTTCAGTAACGCCAGAGTAAATATCTAGCTTGACTTCAGTGGGATATCTGTCTGTGTCAAACCGAAATGCTTTTTCTCCTCTAGCCTCAATTTCGTTGATGACTAGAGGAATGCTTTCGTTATCTTTACTAAACGTGATTATTAATACAGTCATAAAAAGTATGAAGTGTGAAGTATGTAGACACCTTTTGGGTGGCTTGCCGCAGGCTAATATAAAATATTAAATTTTTGATTATTCATTCTTTCTTTGAAGTAGGGCATCTGCGATCGC
This sequence comes from Nostoc sp., assembly GCF_036917275.1. GTDB lineage: Bacteria > Cyanobacteriota > Cyanobacteriia > Cyanobacteriales > Nostocaceae > Nostoc. The sequence goes on along the minus strand of NZ_JBALDF010000015.1, from coordinate 177,924 downwards.
ACTTGCAATGGGTAAGTTTAAATCCTTTTCCAGCATTCCCCACTCCCCCACAGGGTTGATTTCCAAAAACACGTATTCGCCTGATGGTGTGAGGATGAAATCTAACGCTCCAAACAACAGCCCAAATTTCCCCATAAAGGCTTTGAGACGACGAATTACTTCATCAGGAAGCTGGTGATGTTGCCATGCGCCAACTTCAACACCAGGTTTACGCCAATCAACTTTGGCTGCTGCATACACGTCTGCATTTAGCGCCCCCACAAATACATTACCATTCACATATACTACCCGTAATTCCAGTTGCTTTCGAATTTGCTCTTGAAAAACCATTGGGCAATAGCGGAGTGATTCGGCATCTTGTAAGTCTTCTTCCTTGACGATGCTGGTGTACAGAAAAAACGAGGAGTTAGCTTCCATACTGCGGGAAAGAGCAGTTAAAAGCTTACTCACCATTTTGCCCTTGACTTGCCCGAAAAATTCTCGTGCTGCTTGGGCTTTGTTGGTGACAAGAGTCTGGGGAATAACAAAACCTACTTCAGACGCAATCCGTAGTTGGCGCAGCTTGTTACTTGCATAATCTATCCGCTCTAAATTATCTACCCACGTGGTTCCATTGAGGCTGTCCCAAAAACCATCTAAAGTTGCTTGTGATTCTCTTAGGCAAGCTTCTCGGAACTTTGGCGCTAATTCTTGACTCAGTTGTGGTTCCCAAATACGGCGCATCCAGACAGCTTGCACCTGCTCTGTGCTGATAGAGCGGTTGTTACATTCTATAGTGTGGTAGCTTTTAGACTTATCAAAATGTGCTGTTAATTGTACTTCTAGAGGAAACTTATCAGTATCTAGACGAAATGGTTGCACCCCTTTTTTTGATAAGGCTTCTGCCACTCTATCTATAGTGAAGAAATCACCACTGTGGGTAATTAATAAAACAACATCACGAGACAGGTGCATAAAATATTTTTTTGATAATTTGAGGAGGTAGCTATTAAGTAATAGCAAAAAAATGCTTTCTATAACCCAAAAATCTTTGAAGAATTTAGGGAATTAGAAAAAGCAATTACCTCCATTTTTTAAAAAAGTAATATGAAAGCGATCGCCTACAGCGGGCGCTCTGCACTATCGCGTCTCTAGGAGTAATTTTCAGTTATTTTTTAACTGCTACTCTATTAAATTATTATGAAGTCAATTACAAGGTATTTTCCTGATAAGAAAGGTATTTTCAGATGCAGTAGACTAAATTATTTATCTTCCAAATCTGAAGGATACTTGTAAGTCCAAGGAACCTCTGTTCCTTCAGTAGCTTGCTCTTCCAAGAAACGCACAAAGAATGGTACTGCTACGACATCAACTATTTTGACTGTGTTTGTAGACATAGACTTGTCCTTAAAAAATATTTTTCAATTATATATATATCATTAATTAAATATATTTTCAAGGTCAGTTAAGACAGTTAATAAATAATTCTTATCAGATACTTAGGAAAGTTAAGAAAGTTAAGAAAGTTAAGAAAAAAGTATTTAATAATTATCAATACTAAGTAATCAATATCAAGCTATAGCAATTTTATTTAATTATTGAACAAGTAGGGTGGGTTCGCGGAGATCATTATAGGACTTACGCAAAAATTGCCAAAAAGCTTAATTTATCAAACCGCCAAGACGCCAAGAGCGTCGAGAATTCGTAAAGTGTGCGTAAGTCCTACATTATTAGTAATTAATAATATTTTTAAACCCGTCCCTACTCTTGCATTTTTTTTTACTGTTAACTTCTTTCATACATAATTAATAATAAACCAGATTCCTATACACATAAGTCATAAGTCATTAGACCTCTTGCATAAATTGAATAGACCCCCCTTATAAAGGGGGAAAACTTGAAATCTTGCTCCCTCCCCAACGCATACGGGCAGGGTTGGGGAGGGGTGATTCAAGGATTTTTGCAAGAGGTCTATTCATTCGTGAACAACAAGATCCCCGACTTTAAAAGTCGGAGATCTGAGCAAGGACAATTTTTATAAATTAAAACAGAAACCTATTCTTTCACAGACGATAATTCATGAACAGATTGTCTAACCGCTAAACTCTCAGCCATTTCAACACACTTGAGTTCTTGTCATAGCTGTACGTCAAGCCGTCTCTAGTAATGATAGAATCTCCTCTGCTTGCCTTACTTCTGATAGTGCTAATGGAATAGTTAGTTAATTCACTTATTTCCTTATGAGAAAACCCTTCACTTCTAACTGTTTCTGTCAGTATTTTCGATTGACTTTGCAACTCATTATTAGGTGTGGTTTGAATATTTATTGCTTTTTGATTTCGATAATCCTGCACAGTTAAAAGTTGCCAACTAGAATCTTGTGAAAGTTCCAGAACCCATTGATGATAATTAAATAAACTTTCTCGATGCCCAACACTAATAAACGTCGTTTTCGTCTCTTGCAACTGTTGATATAAATTTCCCTCATTCTTCAAATCTAAGGCACTTGTGGCTTCATCTAATATAGTGAACCTTGGATTAGTCACCAACAGGCGTGCGAAAGCCAGGCGTTGTTGTTCTCCCAAGGACAATATATTCTCCCAAGGAACTTCAGTATCAAAACCTTCAACTCGACTTAGCAAGTTTTGCAGATTAACTTGTTGCAAAACTTCTTTGAGTTCTGCGTCGGTCAATTGACGATTAGTTTTAGGATAAAGCAACTGTTCGCGCAAAGTTCCTAGAATTATATAAGGACGTTGGGGTAAAAATAAGACTTCTTTTAGGGGAGGACGCACCAAACGACCTGTTCCTGCATTCCACAAACCAGCGATCGCTCTCAACATAGAACTTTTCCCTCGACCACTTGGCCCAACAATCAATAAACCTTCTCCTGGGCCAACAGATAGTGACAAGTTTTCGACGATTACCTGTTCATAGTTTGGCGTTTGTAAAGTGACGTTCTCAAAAGCAAAATAATTCTCTTCTATTGTTTTAATAGTACCGACGTTTTCAGGTTCTTTTGCCACTGCTTCTAAAGCATCTGAAAAATCAGATAACCGCTCAACATAACTAGAAAATCGCCCAGAAACGCCAAATTCAGCTATTAATTCTTCCAAAGCGCCAGCAAAGAAATAGCAAGCTGTAGTAGCTTGTCCAATTTCTCCGAAATCAATATCACCTCTAATAAATAAAGGTGCAAGTACTAAGAGTGTGAGAAATTCGATAGTAGCCCGATATCCCCTGTTAAAAATTGCCTGATTTCTTTCCCAATTAATCTTTTCTTTAATATTTTTTATGAGGATACTAAATCTACGTTGAATTATATTCAGTTCTTGTTTTTCTCCTTGAAAAAAAGCTATTGACTCAGCGTGATTGCGGACATGAGTTAGACAATAACTATAATCAGCTTTAGATTCAAGTTCTGCTTGATTAATCTTAATTAATTCTTTATTTAAGTAGACAGCAATCAAATTGCCTATGATTGTATAAAGAAGCAGAGCAACAGCTATCTGTTGGGAAATTGACCAGACAACTATTAAAAAAGTTATCATTTCTAGTGCTTTTTCTAGTAAAGTAGCTGAAAAACTGATAGCACTACTGGTTATCGGTTCAATTTCTTGAGATAAACGTTGATCTGGGTTATCAATATCAGCTTGGAAATTGATTTTATAATAAGCACGATTGTTCAAATATTTATTTAAAATATGATTATCGAGCCATTGATACCAATCAAGAGAAATTTGTTTTTTAATAAATTTAGTAAATCCTACTAAAAGCGTTATCAAGACCAGTCCAACAGCATAAAATGATATAGTATAAGTAAATTTAGAATAATCTTTTTCTTGAATTATGACATCGATTAAATAGCGATGAATGAAACTATTATAAGTAGTTGCAGCTACAAGGGCGAATATTAGCAATATTAAGAGAATAAGCATTCCCCAGGCGCGAAGAACGTCTGAAAAGGCTCTATCCCCTGGCTTTGTTGGATACCAGTAAGGCCCAGCGATCGCTCTTATATCTTTCCAGAATTGAATAAAATCTGAAAATACATTTGTTGAGGGTTGAACTTGAACAACTTGGGTTGGCATATTTTAGAATTAAATTTAATACTTTTTGGTGTTAAATAATCAGCACTAATTTTTCAACTTATATTACCTAATTCTTGAGTGCGGCTCAAAGCAGCAAGCACTGCATTTGAGATGACAGTTCGCATACCACCTTTTTCTAACTCGTAAAGACCAGCAGCAGTCACTCCCCCAGGACTTGTCACCTTGTTTCGTAAGACTGCTGGATGTTCGTCAGTCTGAAACATAAGTTCTACACTACCAGCGATCGTATGCAATGTTAGTTCTTGGGCTTGTGTCCGAGTTAAACCGATCTGAACCCCAGCATCAATCATCGCTTCAATGTACAGAAACACAAATCCAGTCCCCGCGCTACTCAATGCCGTTGCCATATCAAGGTAATGTTCATTTTGGCTAGCAAATTCTTTGCCTAATGGTTGTAAAATTGCTTGAGTATGTGATCGCTGTATTTCTGTCACACTTGATGATGCGCTCCACACCGTAGTCCCATAACCAACTTGTACTGCAATATTGGGCATTGTACGGACAACAGCAGGATGATTCAACCCTTTGCACAAAGATGAAACACTTGCTCCACTCACAATACTAATTACTAAAGTATCAGGTGAAATTTTATCCTTTAGCATAGCCATCACCTCTACCAAAACCTGCGGTTTCACTGCCAATATCACAATTGATGCGCCTTGTACCGCTTCTATATTGCAGGTTGTAATACGTACTCCATATTCTTTTTCTAAATAATGGCATCGCGCAGAAACCGGATTGCTGACAATAATTAGCTCAGATTTTTCAACAGTTTTTGTTGATAACAATCTACTAATTATCATTTCGCCCATTGTACCACCGCCGATCAAGGCAATTTTTAAATCTGTGAGCATATTTTCTCCCTATTATCCAAGTCATTTGATATGTGGTTGGCATCAAGATAGATTAGGTTGAATCACAGCTTTTAATACAGAACCTTGCTCTACATCTGCCAGGGCTTGATTAATTTCTTGTAGTGTGTATGAACGACTAATTATATTTTTCCAAGCAATATTTTTACTGGAATCACTATGACGTTTTAGTAATTCGATCATTCTGTAAAAATGGCTGAAATCAATTCCCCAAGTTCCGCGAATATCAATATGTTTTAGATTAATCTCTAAGTGGGGATTGATGAGAATTTCACCCGTGTTTGTATAATGGCCGACAATAACATAGCGACCTCCATTTCTGGTCATATTTAAGCCCTCTTTGACAGCAATGGGAATGCCTGTAGCTTCAATAGTGACATCAGCACCGTGTCCGTTTGTCAATTCCAAAACCCGCTCAATATGTTGTCGTGGATCGTCAGCCTGAATTATAAGGGTTTCATCTACACCGAAAGATTTGGCAACTAATAATCGGCTCTCAAATTTATCGATGACAATTACTTTACCTGCACCTGATAGTAAAGCTAGAATTGCCACACTCAAACCTACAGGCCCAGAACCCTGCACCACGACAACATCGCCAATTTGAATCTGCGCTCGATCGATAGCGTGTAGTGCAGTTGGTAAAGCACATCCCCCAGCAATGAATTGCTTTGGTGAAACTTGTTCGGGTAAAGTGAGAACTTTCACCCCTGGTTTGAGATAAATTAGTTGAGACCAACCACCGAGTAACCCATCTTTGGCTGAGTAGGTGACACCATAAACTTTGCGTTGGGGACAGCGAGTGGATGCTTTGGCTACTAGACAATACCAGCAGTTGTAACAGGTTTCGTGGACATCGAGAAAGGTGGCGATCGCTCCAGGCTCAATTAAGTTACCATTGACATCGTTAACCCTTCCACCTGTTTCCACAACACGACCAACTGAGAAGTGTCCAGGGATGATGGGATACGGTACTCCCTCTAAACGTCCATGTAGTAAATGTACATCAGTTCCACAAACTTCACTATATAAGGTTTCAAGAATGATTCCACCCTTTTCCAGAATCGGGTCTGGTAATTGTTGCACTACAACTGGTTGATTAGGTGCAGTCATCACAGCTGCTAAAGGCATGAATTACTTCCTCACTATATTTACCAAATTGCTTCCTACTTCCTACTTATCAGCTTCAAGACCACAAAATAATTTCACCATTAGGAAGTAATCCGATCGCAGAAGTAAAAGTCACACGTTGTCCATCCATCGGTTCAACAATGTGATAGTTGCGTGTATTGAAAATGAACACATCTCCTACATAAGGTTGGAAGCTGATTATGTCTGCATCTACAATTACTGTATCACCATAGCCGTAGGAATCGAGTTTATATTGGTCATCTCCTGATTGCCACTGGCGATCGTAAATACGTGTTTTGCCATAATTATTAGCAGAAAATTTTAAGTACAAATTCCAGGAAAGTTGAAAAATAACTGTACCAACTTCCCATTCAGATTGTTCTAACGGAGCATAATCAATATGAAGTTGAGTCCCCTGCTCTATTTTTCTAATCAACCCTGTGTAGTAACTACCATAGAATGGTTCAGAAGCAATTCGCACAGTCGCACCTGTACACTCTCGGATTTTCACCATTAAGCGTTCTAATGGATTAAAAGAGGCTGCCATAATGTAGTCTCTTAATTTAGCTGTGCGTTCTACTGCTTGAAAATAAGCTGCTTTACTAATGCGATTATATTCAAACACTGTGATCCCAATTCGCTCAATCTTGGGATTCACATCTTGATAGCAGTCAAAATTGAAAAATTCAGCTTGATCAACTAACATTTCACACTCTTGGGGTGTAGCAAATTCTTTTAGCCGAATTAAAGGAATTCGGTTTTCCAAGAGCATTCTTAAAGACTCTGTAGTTAAAGGATATTCTTGCTTGTTGTCCCAAACCTTGGATTTAATCTGGTTAGAAGTAGTAGTCATAATACAGTTCCTTACATTTTAATTCATACCTATCGATAGGTGTGTTACTCCCAATTCCGAGTGTTTACAGACAACGTAAAGACGCAAATTTAGCGTCTCTACATAGTTTTTATTAGATGTCGATAGCAGTCCTAAATCATTTGTGAAAATTATATGTCTCTTTCTTCTTTCTTTCTTCTTTCTTCCCTTTGCGTCCTTGGCGTTCTTGGCGGTTCGTTTCATTGTCTACATTTTTCACAACTCAGATAGGATTACTATATTAATTAGTCTCTTGCTTGTTCAATAAACTTTTCGAGTTCTTGAGCTAGGGTCTGGACATGAGGTGGTAACACCATGTTTAGATGATTACCAGGAACTACAACAGTTTCTATATGTTCCACTAGTTCATTCCAGTGATATTCAAGATCGGCATCAGTCTCACTGGCTTTAAATAGAATAATTGAGCCTGAGTAATATTCACCTTTGTAATTTTGTACCGCTTCAGCATTGATCTGGAAAATTTTCAGAAGATGGGGAGCTTGCTCAAAGTCAAAACCTTCTATAACTACATTTTTCTGTTTAGCTTGTTGCTCGACATAAATTATCTGCTCCTCTTTTTCTAATTGTCGCAGTTCCTCTAAACAAAGGTCTAAACGATCTTTGAATAACTCTACTAATAGAAAAGCATAGTCTACTGGTTCTTTATAACTTAGATAAGGAGGATTAGTATCTATTAGAGCTAACAGAGCTATCTGTTCACCTTGATGAGAAAGTTGTTGAGCCATCTCAAAAGCTACTAAGCCCCCAAAAGACCAGCCAGAGAGAAAATAAGGGCCATGAGGTTGAACAGTTTGTAACTCTTGGATATAGTGAGTTGCCATTTTCTCAATGCTAGTATGAGGTTTATTTTCGGGATTTACACCAACACATTCTAGTCCATAAAATGGTATGTCTGAACTCAAATAATAAGCAAGATGGTGATAGCAAACAACATTTCCTCCACCAGGGTGAACACAGAAAACAGGTAGCTGATTGCCATTTTTTTTGATAGGAACTAGGGCAGACCAAGGTAAATAATCTGTTGAAGAACCCAGAAAATGTGCTAGTTCTTCGATAGTGGGATATTGGAACAAAATACCTAAAGGTAAATTTATCTGGAAATGTTTTTGAATCTGAGACATGAGACGGACAGCTAGAAGGGAATGACCTCCAAGTTCAAAGAAGTTATCTTGTATGCTGAGAGCATGAATGTTTAGAATGTCTTCCCAAATTTGTAACAACTGAAATTCACACAGATTTCTAGGTTCGTTAAAGCCCTTTTGCACTTCTTTCTGAACAAGTTTTGGAAGCTGTCTAACTTGCGGAATTTGCTCTGCTGAAATCCTTTCTATCAGTGTTTCAAGGTGCTGCTCTGGAAGGTCAACAATACTGTTCAATAAAGTCTGAAAATGTTCCAAAATAAGGTTTATAGTCGGATTGTCATAACGGTATCGGTTGTAGATGACGCGAAACTCTAGCCCTGAACTTGGGCTAACTAGAATAGTGAGGGCATATTTTGTTTGTGCGCCTATAAAACGAGTCTGAGATTGATTCTTTTCATCGTTCACCGACTGTTTTACTGATGAACCAACTGGATGGTTTTGGAAAACCAGAAGACTTTCGTAAAGAGGTAACGAGCCGGGTACTTCACTCCATTCGTGAATTTGTCCTTCAGAGCAGTATTCATAATCGCGTTGCGTGAAGCTTTGATTTTGGATATCTCTAAGCCAAGACCAAAATGATGCTTGGGGAGAAACCAAAAGCCGCATTGGTAGGGTATTAATGAAAAGACCTAACATAGATTCGGCCCCTACCAATTCCGAGGGACGACCAGAGACAGTCGCGCCGAATACCACATCTTCAAGACCGCTATAGCGACTCAAGAGCAAAGCCCAAACGCCTTGAATTAGAATATTTAAGGTCAAGTGATGTTGCCGCACCAAAGACTGTAAGGCTGCTGTCGCCACAGCTGGTAAGCAGGCTTTTTGTTCACCATAGCGCTCCTCCTGGGCAGAAAAATTAACAGCTTCAGCTTCTATTCCCACTGGGGTTGGACTTTTAAAACCTTGAAGTTTGTCCCGCCAGAATGCCTCTGCCTGCGATAAATCCTGCTGTTTTAGCCAGGTAATATAATTTCTGTAGGGATGACTGGGTTCCAGCAATAAATCTTGACCTTTGCTGAATGCCTCGTAGAATGCGAAAACCTCCTTGAAGATGAGAGGCACGCACCAGCCATCTGTAAGTATGTGATGAGAAGTCCAGACGAATTGATAGGCATTTGAATCTACTTGGAAAAGCGCCAAACGCATTAGCGGTGGTTTAGTCATCTCCAAACCACGCAGTCGGTCTGCACTGAGATAGATTTCTAATTTTTCTTGCTGCTGGGACAGAGAAAGTCCGCGCCAATCTTCTTGTTCTAGTGAAACTTCTACTCCCTTCAGCACAACTTGAAGTGGCTCATTTTGAGCTTCCCAAATAAAGGCTGTTCTGAGGACTGAGTGCCGCTCGATAAGACGCTGCCAAGCTTTTTCAAAAGCTAACGAGTCTAGGTCTTCTTGCAAGTTTAAAATGCACTGCTCAAGATGTATCCCTGACTCAGAAGCAGATAGAGTCTCGAAAAGCATTCCCTGTTGTGAAGGAGAAAGTGGATAAATTGATTCAATGTTTTTAGTTTGGAATCGAGTTAATAATTCATCCAGTTCTAATTGATTTAACTGTGCATCTGGAAAATCGCTCGGTGTATATCCTCTATTCTCTTTTAACTGGCAATGTTCTATTATTGACCTGATTGATTGAATATAGCTCTGTGCTAATTTCTCCACTGTGGAACGAGTGTGAATATGACTATCGTAAGTCCACTCAATTCCTAGTTTACCTTCTACGATTAGAGCATTAATATCAAATAAATGGTCACGACTTTGCTTTAAACTCTGGTTAATGCCAGCAGATTCAGGCGCAAATTTCCAACCGGTTTCTGATTGTACTTGATCAAATTGTCCCAGATAGTTAAAACTAATTTCTGAAGCGGGAATTGTCTCTATTTGTTCATTAACAGTCGAATTTTTACACAAGTAACGCAATATCCCGTAGCCAATTCCCCGATTAGGAATTGCTCGTAATTGTTCTTTGATTGATTTGATTATTTCTCCTGGTTGGTTTAATGAAGGTAGTTGCAATAATACGGGGAACAAACTAGTAAACCAACCTACAGTTCTTGATAAATCTATATCTGGAAATAGTTCTTCTCTGCCATGTCCCTCTAAATCAATTAGTACGGTTGAATTTCCCGTCCACTCTGCTATTGAAAGTACTAATGCACTTAGCAGTATATCGTTAATTTGTGTGTTGTAAGCTTCGTTTACTGACAACAGTAAAGTTTGGGTTTCTTCTTGAGTTAATTTCACTGACACACAAGCAGCACTACCTACTGTATTTTCTGGTTGAATGTCAGCATCATTTAATGGTAATGGTGTTATCTTCGACCAAGGATGTTTCAGCCAATAGTCTAACTCCAGTTTTATAATTTCTGACTGTGCATAATTGTTTAATTTCTCCGCCCAATCAATAAATGCTGTTGTTTTCGCACTTAGCTTTGGAGGTTTCTGAGTAACTAATTGTTGATAAACTCTTTGTAGGTCTGATAATAAAATTCGCCAACTTACACCATCTACTGCTAAGTGATGAATAATAATTAGTAACCTGGCATCATTTTCATCACCCAAGTTAAACATCACCACTTGTATTATTGGACCTGTTGACAAGTTTAAACTTGCTTGATATTCTGCGGCAATTTTTTCTAGAGCTAGTGGTTGTTCATTTTTAGGTGTTGATGATAAATCTACTACGGCGAATGGTACGTTATCATCTAACCCTTGGTTTATTTGTTTGTGTTCAGATGCAACTGATGTGAATTTTAAACGCAAAGCATCGTGATGCTCTAGCAATTTTTTCAAGGCTATTACAATTAATTCAGTTTGCAGATGATTTGGAATCTGCAATAAGACTGATTGGTTATAATGGTGTTGCTCTTGTCTATTTTGTGCAAAGAACCTTTGTTGAATTGGTGTTAGGGATGCAACTCCAGTCACTATACCTTGTTTAGACTCAACATTCACTGTTGTATTGGCAACCCTGGCAAGTTCAGCAATGGTTTGGTTTTGGAATATTTGTTTGGGAGTGATTCGTAATCCTGAGTTTTTGGCACGAGAAACTATTTGAATACTCAGGATGGAGTCGCCACCAATTTCAAAGAAGTTATCGTGGATGCTGACTTTTTCTTTAAGCAGCAGTTGTTGCCAGATGTTGGTTAATATTTGTTCTATGGCTGTACGTGGTGCTACATACTCATGTTCACGGCTAATTTCCCCATCAGGTGTTGGTAGTGATTTGCGGTCTATTTTGCCGTTGGGTGTTAACGGTAGTTTATCTAAAGTAACAAAGCTACTGGGAATCATGTATTCTGGTAGCTGTTGCTTGAGGAATTGACGCAGTTGGTTGGTACTAAGTGATTCATCACTCTTGACTACATAAGCAACTAAGCGTTTACTTCGACTCCGCTCAGTACAAGTGTTACCTAAAATATCCTCTGTGACAATGACTACGGCCTGTTGGATTTTGGGATGGGTGTTGAGGGCTGCTTCGATTTCTCCAAGTTCGATGCGGAAGCCGCGAATCTTCACTTGGTTATCGATACGACCAAGGTATTCAATTGTGCCATCCGGTAAATAACGTGCTAAATCATTAGTTTTATAAAGGCGAGAATCTGGTTCATGGCTAAAAGGGTTAGGGATGAATTTTTCTTTTGTCAACTCAGGACGGTTGAGGTAGCCTCTTGCTAATCCAGCACCGGCAATGTACAGTTCTCCTGGCACACCAATCGGAACTGGTTGCAGATATTCATCTAAAATATAAACCTGCGTGTTAGCGATCGCACGACCAATAGGAACAATTTGTCGTTTAATTTCTTTTTTGCAAGTCCAGAAGGTTGCATCAATACAAGCTTCCGTCGGCCCATAGAGATTGTGCAAGTTCACATTGAGATTACTTAACACCTGATCTTGCAAAGCAACTGGTAAGGCTTCACCTCCGCAGAAGATTTGTTTGAGGGACTGACAAGTTTCGAGTCCTCCTTGTTCTATGAGTATTTGTAACAATGATGGGACAAATTGAACAGTAGTAACCTGCTCTTGGGCAATTAACTCTAACAGGTAAGTAGTGTCAGCATGACCTCCTGGTTGAGCTAATAGCAACTGTCCACCTACTAATAAAGGAGCGTAAAATTCCCAAACTGAGGCATCAAAGCTAAAGGGAGTTTTCTGTAGCACTTTGTCTGCTTCAGTCAGGGGGAATGTTGCTTGCATCCAGAACATGTGGTTGCAAAGGTTGCGGTGAGAAAGCATCACTCCTTTAGGCTTTCCGGTAGAACCAGAGGTATAAATCACATAAGCCAAGTTAGTTGCTTGCACACCAGCGCTCGCATTCTCCTGACTTGACTGAGAAATAAATTGCCAGTCAGTATCTAAACATACAACCTCCGCTTGATGCTGAGGCAACTTTTCAAAGAGTTGCTGTTGTGTCAGCAGCACTGGAACTTGAGCATCTTCAAGCATAAAGCTCAAGCGTTCTTGAGGATAGTCTGGATCGAGTGGCAGGTATGCTCCCCCAGCCTTGAGAATACCCAGTAGTCCTACCACCATTAAAAGCGATCGCTCTACACACAACCCCACTAGCACCTCTGGTTTTACACCCAAGGATTGCAAGTAATGTGCCAACTGGTTAGCGCGACAATTCAATTGCTGGTAAGTTAATTGTTGATCTTCATACACCACCGCCACAGCATCCGGGGTGCGCCCAACCTGTTCTTCAAACAACTGATGGATACACAAATTTTGTGGATAATCAACCTGAGTATCGTTCCACTCTACTAACAGTTGATGTTGCTCAACTTCTGTCAGCAGGGGCAATTGGGAAATTTGCTGTTGCGGATTAGTAACAATGCTTTCTAGCAATGTCACAAAATGCCCTGCCATTCGCTCGATAGTGCTGACATCAAATAAGTCAGTGTTGTACTCCCACGCACCCACGAGTCCCGTAGCAGTGTTCTGCATTGATAAAGTCAAATCAAATTTTGCCGTTGTCCCTTCACCGATCAATGGAGTAACAGTTAACCCAGTCAACTCTACTTGAGACATGGGCGTATTTTGAAGAACAAACATTACCTGGAACAGAGGTGTATGGCTAAGATCCCGTTCTGGCTGTAATGCTTCCACCAGCATTTCAAAAGGCAAGTCCTGATGAGCGTAGGCTCCTAAAGCTACTTCTCGAACACGAGTGAGTAATTCACTAAAGCTCGGATTATCTGCCAAGTTAGTACGTATAACTAAATTGTTGACAAAAAAACCAATTAACCCTTCAACTTCCAAGCGATCGCGGTTAGCAATTGGCGAACCCACCAAAATGTCTGTTTGTCCTGTGTAGCGGTAAAGCAGAGTATCATAAGCTGCTAACAGTGTCATGAACAACGTCACTCCTTGCTGTTGGCTCAGTTTTGTCAACCTATCAGTTAACTCAACTGACAGTGCAAACTTTTCATCCGCTCCAACAAAAGTCTGCACAGCAGGTCTTGGTCGATCTGTGGGCAGTGACAATAAAGCTGGTGCATCTTTTAGTTGTTGTTGCCAGTAATTCAGTTGGCTTTGTAATACATTCCCTTGCAACCAGTCTCTTTGCCAGATAGTAAAATCTGCATACTGAATCGGCAGTAGTGTTAAAGGTGACAGCTGACCTTGAGAATAAGCATTGTACAGTGCTGCTAGTTCTTGGATAAACACACCCATTGACCAACCATCAGAGACAATGTGGTGCATACACACTAACAAAATGTGTTCTGTCTGGGACAGCACTACTAATGTCGCCCGAAATAATACTTCATTGTCCAAGTCAAACGGTTGAATAGCTTGTTGTTGCGCTAATTGTTGTGTAACTATTTCTTGTTCGCTTAGTGGCAGATATTCGCACTCAACAACTGAAACTGTCCAATTCGTTTGTGTTTGAATGATTTGAGAAGGTTTTCCATTAACGGCGACGAAATTAGTACGTAAGGCTTCGTGGCGATGAATAATTTCTTGTAAGCTTTGCTGTAGTGCTGCAACATTAAGAGTTCCAACTAGACGCAAAGCCACAGGAATGTTGTAAGAGGGGCTGTTCGGCTCAAACTGGTCTAAAAACCACAAACGCTGTTGAGCATAAGACAGTGGTAAGTCTGTATTCTTGGTTCTTGGTAAAATGGATGGTGCAGACAGTTGTAAGTTTTGTTGCTGTAGCTGTTCAATTGATTGTGCTAATTCGGCTACTGTTGCTCTTGCAAACAACTCACGCAATGGTAATTCCACTTTAAAAATATTGCGGATACGTGAAACCAATTGCGTTGCTATTAGCGAGTGTCCTCCAAGTTCAAAGAAGTTATCATGTATACCTACAAGCTCTAGTTTCAGCACTTGCACCCAAATTTGTGTCAACAGTTCTTCGATTGGAGTCCGTGGGGCTACATATTTGTCTGTGCGATCATTATATAAATCTGGTACAGGCAAAGCGCGGCGATCTAGTTTGCCGCTAGGAGTTAGTGGCAAAGACTCCAAGATGACAACAGCATTTGGAACCATATACTCTGGCAGCTTTGCTTTCAGGAATTGCCGAAGCTTGCTGGTTGTGTGTGTAGAGTTCTGATGTGCTACCACATAAGCGACTAAGCGCTTATCACCAGGGATATCTTCGCGGGCGATGACACAAGATGCTTGCACATCACTATGTTGGCTTAGAACTGCTTCAACCTCACCCAATTCAATGCGGAAACCACGTATTTTTACTTGATTGTCAATACGCCCCAAGTATTCAATATTGCCATCTGGTAAATAACGTGCTAAATCCCCCGTCTTATATAGTCTTGAATTGTTAAACGGATTAGAGATAAATTTTTCTTGTGTCAATTCGGGACGGTTGAAGTAGCCTTTTGTTAATCCAACACCAGCAATATGCAATTCTCCAGGCACACCGATAGGTACAGGCTGTAAATATTTATCTAAGACATATATCTGTGTATTGGCAATTGGTTGCCCAATCGGAGGCAGTAGCGGCCATGTCTCTACTGAATTAGTCAGGGTAAAATTGGTGGCTACATGGCTTTCCGATGGCCCATAATGGTTGTGCAAAGTACAATCAGTCAATTTGTACAACCATTGAGAAATGGCGGGAGTAATTTGCAACTGTTCACCAGCAGTGATGATTTCCCGTAGATGAGTAGTACCTAATTCACTATCAACAGCTACTTCAGCTAGTTGCTGCAAAGCAACAAAGGGAACAAACAGTCTTTCAACAGCTTTTTCTTGAATAAAACCTAATAAAGCCACTGCATCACGACGCAATTCCTCTGTAATTAACAGCAATGTGCCTCCAGAACACCAGGTAGAGAATATTTCTTGGAAGGAGACATCAAAGCTGATGGGAGCAAATTGCAGCGTTTTTGCTCTACGAGAAATTTTCAGGTTTTCCCGATGCCATAAAATCAGATTGCTAAGGGCAAGCTGATTCATGGCTATACCTTTAGGTTTACCTGTAGAACCAGAGGTATAAATTATATAAGCTAAGTTATTGGCTTGTACGCCAGAGATAAGATTGTCCTGACTGCACTGCGAAATCAGTTGAGTGTCAGTATCTAAGAAGACAAGTTTTGCTTGATGCTGGGGTAGTCTGTCAACGAGTGACTGCTGAATCAACAACACTGAAACTTGAGCATCTTCTAACATGAAACTCAGGCGTTCAGTCGGATACTCTGGGTCAAGTGGCAGGTATGCCCCACCTGCTTTGAGAATCCCTAATAGTCCCACAACCATTTCTAAGGAACGTTCAACACACAACCCAACCAATACATCGGCTTTCACTCCTAAAGACTTCAGGTAGTGCGCCAACTGGTTCGCGTAGCAGTTTAATTGGTGGTAAGTTAGTTGTTGATTTCCAAACTCTACCGCCACTGCATCGGGTGTACGTCCAACCTGCTCCTCAAACAACTGATGGATAGATTGATCGCGCGGATAATCCACCTGAGTATTATTCCATACTAACAGTTGCTGTTGCTCAACTTGTGTCAGTAGGGGTAATTGGGAAATTTGCTGCTGTGGGTTGGTAACAATACTTTCGAGCAACGTCACAAAATGACCCGCCATCCGTTTTATGGTGCAAGGGTCAAACAAATCTGTGTTGTATTGCCATATAGCTATCAGCCCAGAGGGAGTATTTTTAATGAATAAAGTTAAATCAAACTTGGCAGTTGTCTTTTCTGTCGCTAATGGACTGAGAGTTAGCCCAGTCAGTTCTACCTCAGATATGGGCGCATTTTCGAGGACAAACATCACCTGAAACAGTGGTGTATGGCTGAGGTCTCGTTGTGGCTGTAAGGTTTTTACCAACTCCTCAAAGGGGAGGTCTGGATGAGTGTAAGCTTGCAGTGTCAGTTGCCGGACTCGACTTAGCAACTGTTGAAAACTAGGGTTGCCTGACAAATCGGTACGTAGCACTAGAGTATTGACAAAAAAGCCAATTAACCCTTCAAGTTCCAAGCGATCGCGATTAGCAAGGGGCGTACCTACTACAATGTCATCGGAGCCTGTGTAGCGATGAAGCAAGGTAACATAAGCACAGAACAGCGTCATGAATAAAGTAGCTCCCTCTTGCCTACTGAAATTGGCAAGGGCTTGACTCAGTTCATTTGAAAATTCTCTATATTGGATTGCGCCCCGGAAAGTTTGAATAGCTGGTCTTGGTCTGTCTGTGGGTAATTCTAGTAAGGTAGGAGCGTTTTTGAGTAGTTGCTTCCAGTAATCAAGCTGCGTTTGGAGTACTTCTGCTTGCAACCATTCCCGTTGCCAAATAGCAAAATCGGCATACTGAATTGGTAGCTCAGGTAGCTTTGGCGACAAGTTATTGCAGAGAGCTGAGTAAATGGTTGCTAACTCGTGAATCAATACGCCCATTGACCAACCATCAAAGATGATGTGGTGTATTGTTAATACTAAAGCGTGTTCTACCTCTGTGAGTTTAATTACAGAGGCTCGGATTAAAGGAGAGTTAACAAGGTCAAAGGGTCGATTAGCTTCAGTTGTGGCTAATTGTTGGCAAGCGATCGCTCTTTCACTTGCAGGTAGTTCTGTGAGGTCTACTATTGGTACACTTAAAGTTAAGCTGTCAGCAATTACCTGGACTGGCTGCTCGTTGATAGTGCGTAAATTAGTACGTAAAGCTTCGTGGCGAGAGATAATTTTGTTGAGGCTTTGCTCTAGTGCCACGACGTTCAACTTACCGTAAAGTTTTAGAGCTGCTTGTTCGTTGTAGAAGGGGTTATCTGGTTCCAACTGGTTTAATAACCAGAGTCGTTCTTGGGCAAAAGACAGAGGTAAGTTCTGAGGACGTTTAGTTTTGATGAGGGGTAAATCTGTATCGGTGTCCGCATTTTTATCGTGCAGCAACAAGATAAGTTCTGCTTTATTTTTAGCTAATAAGTCACGAGTTTCTAGCGTCAATACTCCCTTGGGAGCATTAGCACGCAACTGCTCACCTTCAACCCACAACTTTACACCCTGTTTATTAAGATCGACTACTAATTGCTCGATATTCATATAATTATTACCCTCACCCCAGCGAATTCGTAATTTAAAATTATTTGTTACTCAAATTGATATTTCTTCTCTCTCAACTGCACCTAAGTTATTATTTGACTCTAGTTTGTTTTCTAACTGGAATGCTATTTCAGCTATTGTGGGAGACTCAAACAAACTTGCTACAGTTAATTTAATAGCAAAATTATTTCGTAATCTGGATAGAACCTGAACAGCTATTAGGGAATCTCCTCCTAATTGAAAAAAGTTATCATGGATTCCTACCTGCTTAATTCCTAATAATTCTTGCCAAATATCGGCAATTTTTTGCTCAATATCATCACGGGGAGCTATATAATAATTGGGTAAATCAGGTCTGGAGTGGAGTGCAGATAATTTTTCTGATTGAAAAATATTCGGCTTTGTTTGTAATGCAATTTCTGATTTTTGGTCAGTCTCTTTTTGCCGATATTTTGTGCTAAATGCGGCTGATGCAGAAGCTTGACCCATAATAATCTGATGCTCAAACGCTTCAGTTTCAGGAAACGCAGCAACTTGAACAAAATCCTGAATGCATAATGCTTCAAACCATTGATCTTTGGTGATAAAAGGCTGACCGGGGTTACGTCTTTTCTCATCTAAAGGTTTCAATAGCAGACCCCAACTGATATCAAAGTCTATTTTCGGCTGAGTTATTTCCCACACCAAGAGGAAGCCGCCAGGAGCTAATAAAGAGTGTATATGCTGGAGTGTTTGATCTATGTTCTGAGTGGCGTGCAACACATTAGAGGCTATGATTACATCAAAACTATACTTTTCAAAGCCTTGTTCAGTTGGCGATTTGTCTATATCTAATAATCGATATTCAACAAATGGATAATCGTTAAACTTCTGTTTGGCTTGAGTTAAGAAACCGCCACCAATATCAGTAAAAGTATAGTTGGTTTGTTTAGGTGGCAACACAGGTAATAATGCTTGCGTAGACACACCAGTACCAGCGCCAATTTCTAGAACTCTTAGCTGAACAGATGATGGCAATGACTTGACCACCTGTTCCAAGCTTGAGCGCAAGATAGAGTTGTAGTAACTAATTAAAGGAGATTCTGAATATGAACCATTGTTTTCTTTTTGGTAAACTAGTTCATTGAAAATCTCTAATGGTTCTTGTTCGCCAATAACAACAGCAGCTAAATTTTCACCACAGCGTTGCACTAAATCTAAATCTACTAAAGATGAAGCAGCGAACCTCGCTCTGACTTGTTCTAAATGTTCATGAATATAATCTTGTGAACACGGCACTAACCCAGAAAATAACCCTTCATGCTGCTGTATTTGTCCTTGTTCTACTAATATTTGCAACCATCTAGATAACAATTGCTGATAGCGGGGAGAAATATAGCATTGCTCCAACAAATTCTCTAAAGAATACTTGTTTTCAGGATTGCTAAAAACCCCTAATTGCTTAAATGCAGAGTTAATGTAGGCTGTACATAAACGATCCAACCACTGTCTATTTTCTAGATATGTTAACTCGTTAAGTTCTACATTTCTAGTATTTGCTTGGTTTTGACCTGCTTGTGTAAGCGATGTCCACAATTGTGATGTTGGGGGTAAGGTTTGCAACTGTTCCCAAGCTGCTTTTTGTGGGGGGTCAATCCAATAACGTTGGCGTTCAAAGGGATAAGTTGGTAGGGGAAGACGATAATATTCATTCTGACTATAGAATCCAAACCAATCTACCTTCACCCCAGCTAGCCAAAGTTGACCGAATGTGGTGAATAAAACACGAGTATCGGATTGCTTTTCTTGAGGATGACGTACCGAAGTCAAGACAGCTTGTGCGGCTGCTTTGTCTGGATGTCTTTTGACTAATGTAGTTAGTGTGTGTCCTGGCCCCACCTCTAGTAATACTTGCTCAGGTGTTGCTAATAATTTCTCGACACCTTGGGCAAACAGCACTGTGGAACGCAGATGTTGAGCGTAGTAGTCAGGATTTGTGGCTTGGGTGACTGTAATCCAAGTACCAGTCAGGTTGGAGATATAAGGAAGTTTTGGGGGATTTAAGGTAACTTTTTTAACTCGTTCTACAAATGCTTCTAAGATTGGTTCCATCATTTGCGAATGGAAGGCATGGGAAGTATGCAAACGCCGGCATTCAATCCCTTGAGCAGCAAGCCGATTTTGTAGTGCATCTATGGCTGCTATGGAACCGGAAACTATACACTGCGAGGGTTGATTAATCGCGGCAACAGAAAGTTCTTGCCCTAATAGGGATTTTAGCTTGTCTGCGGGCAAGGGAATTGAAAGCATTGCGCCAGTAGGAAGTTGCTGCATCATCTGTCCGCGTGCTGCTACCAGAGATAAGGCATCTTCTAAAGAAAAAACTTCTGCTAGAGTTGCTGTTACATACTCGCCAATACTATGACCGATCGCAGCTTGTGGCTCCACTCCATAAGACTGCCATAATTTAGCTAGGGCGTACTCAATTACAAAAATAGCAGGTTGAGCGATCGCTGTTTGTTGAAGTTGCTGCGATGCTTCATCAATTTTTGATTCACTGGGATAAATAATATGACGTAAATCTAGCCCTAGCAATGGTTTAAGAATTTCTGAGCAATAATCAACTTGTTCTTTAAATACTGTTTCAGTTTCGTAAATTTCCCGCGCCATGTTGACATATTGAGAACTTTGACCGGGAAACATAAAGACAACAGGCCGTTCTGTAATCTCTGTATAGTTAGTAAAAACTTGTTGGGCTGCTAAACTACTGAGAGATTCCACACCATCTTCTAAGTCTTGACAAATTAACATCCGTCGGTAATTAAAACCCCGGCGACCACTATTGAGGGTATAAGCCACATCACCCAAATTAAGTTCTGGATGCTCTTTTAAATGCGTGATTAAATTATTTGTTGCCTTCTCAAGAGCATTTGCAGTTTTAGCCGAAAGTACCAACAGTTGATAATTTCTCCCCTGCCCCCCTGCTCCCCTGCTCCCCTGCTCAAAAACAGGAGCTTCTTCTAAAATTACATGAGCATTAGTACCCCCCATACCAAAAGAACTAACTCCAGCACGGCGAGGGGTGTTATTTGTTTTCCATTCAGTCAGGGTTGTATTGACATAAAAAGGACTGTTGGCAAAATCAATTTTGGGATTAGGTGTCTGGTAGTGCAAACTCGGAGGCAGCATTTTATTTTGCAGCGCTAAGACAGTTTTAATCAAACCTGCTATACCTGCTGCTGTATCCAAATGTCCAAAGTTGGTTTTTACCGAACCAATCGCGCAGAAACCTTTTTTATCGGTAGTTTGGTTAAAAGCTTGAGTTAAAGCTGCAATTTCAATCGGGTCGCCTAAAGGTGTAGCTGTACCATGAGCTTCGATGTAGGAAATTGTTTCGGCATTTACACTAGCTAAAGCTTGAGCCTCGCCAATCACGGCAGCTTGACCGCTAACACTAGGAGCAGTGTAGCCGACTTTCATTGCACCATCATTATTAATTGCCGAGCCTTTAATGATTGCATGGATGTGGTCGCGATCGCTTATTGCATCCTTTAATCTTTTCAATACCACAATCCCAGCACCGCTACCGCCAATTGTTCCTTGTGCCTTAGCATCAAAAGTACGGCAGTGTCCATCAGGAGAAAGAATCATTCCCTCTTGATGTAAATAACCTATTTTTTGGGGAATGGCCAGAGTTACTCCACCAGCTAAAGCTATGTCACATTCACCATTTAAGAGACTTTGACAAGCTACATGAACAGCAACCAAAGAAGTCGAACACGCTGTTTGCACATTTACTGCGGGGCCAGTCAAGTTTAGTTTATATGCAACTCTTGTCGGTAAAAAATCTTTATCGTTGGAGATTCCTAATTGGATAGGGTCAATTGTTGCTAATAATTGATGATTAGGATAGAGATTATTCAGCAAATATCTACTCATCCCTACACCACCATAAACCCCGATTAAACCATTGTAAGTTTGCGGGTCATAACCAGCTTTTTCTACAGCTTCCCAAGCCAATTCTAAAAATAGGCGTTGTTGTGGATCTATTAACTCAGCTTCTTTGGCACTATAAGCAAAGAAATTCGCATCAAACAATTCAATGTCTGATAAAGCAGCGCTAGCTTTTACATAATTAGAATTACTCAACGATTCTAGAGAAATGCCAGAATTTATCAATTCTTCATCTGTCAGCCAGGATATTGATTCTACACCATCACGTAAATTCTGCCAAAATGATGCAATATCTTTTGCACCTGGAAATCTCCCAGTAACAGCAATTATTGCTACTTCAGAATTGTTAAATTCATTATTGTTATGCACTGAATTTATGGTCATTTTTACCTTTTTATCTGAGAGCGATATTGTTGTCTGGATTCCAATTGTTTGCTTTTTAAAGATTTAATTTCACTACGATATTGATTCCGAGTAGTGTTTTGCTTGATTGGATCTTCTTTGTGAGTCTTAGGACTTAAGTATTGACTTAAACTATGTATAGTTGGGTAATTAAACATATCAACTATTGACAATTCTAAACCAAATTCTTCTTGTAGTTGCTGGTTAATTTTTACTAGTAGTAACGAATGACCCCCTAGCTCAAAGAAATTATTATAAATTCCTACCTTTTCTACTGCTAATGCCTTTTGCCAAATGCCAGCAATGATTCTTTCTACTTCGGTATTTGGCATTACGTAATCTGATAGTTCCTGATGTAAATCTGGGTCAGGTAAAGCGCGACGGTCTACTTTACCATTAGGTGTCAAGGGTAAGGACTCCAATATCACAAAAGCAGTTGGCAACATATAACTAGGGAGTTTATTGGCAAGAAACTGACGCAGTTCGTCTGTTGTGGGTGTCACATCTTTTTGTGGCACTATGTAGGCGACTAAGCGCTGATTACTCGGAGTTCCTTCATGAGCGATGACACAACAATTCTGCACATCACCATGTTGTCCTAATAGTGTTTCTATTTCTGCCAATTCAATGCGGAAGCCCCGAATTTTTACTTGATTGTCAATGCGTCCCAGGTATTCAATATTGCCATCGGTTAAGTAGCGTGCTAAATCCCCAGTTTTGTAAAGACGACCAGAACGAAAGGGGTTGCTGATAAATTTTTCCTGAGTTAGTTCGGGACGGTTGAGGTAGCCTCTTGCTAACCCCACACCACCGATGTGCAACTCTCCTGGCACACCAATCGGCACTAGTTGCAAATTTTCGTCTAAAATATAAACTTGCGTGTTGGCGATCGCTCTACCAATAGATATTTTATCGTCATCTTCAGTGCATTTGGCGATCGTGGCACAGACAGTAGCTTCTGTTGGCCCGTAAGCGTTAAAGAAGTTTCTGTCAGCAGACCATTGCCTAATTAATTCAGCAGGACAAGCTTCTCCACCTACAATTATTGTTTGCAGTGCCGGAAGTTCCGACCCAGGCATAACTGCTAACGCCGATGGTGGTAGAGTGATATGGGTAATGCAGCGATCGCGTAATTGCTCAATTAATGGTTTCCCTGGCAATAGTGAGTCTTTTGTTCCCAAGTAAAGCGTCCCACCTGACCTGAGCGCCATTACGACTTCCCAAATAGAAGCATCAAAACTGAAGGAAGCAAATTGGAGAACGCGACTATTAGAGTCTACACCAAAAGTCTGAATCTGAGCTTGAGCTAAGTTGCATAGTCCCTTATGCTCAACCATGACACCTTTAGGTCTACCTGTAGATCCTGAAGTGTAAATCACATTAGCTAGATGAAAAGGTTTGACTCCACTGGTTGGGTTTTCTCGATCGTTTTGGGCAATTTGTGACCAGGCTTCATCTAAAAAGACTTGTTTTGCTTGATACTCAGGAAGTCTTTGAATAAGTTGTTGTTGAGTCAGCAGCACCGAAACTTGAGCATCTTCTAGCATGAAACTCAAGCGTTCTTGGGGATACTCTGGGTCAAGTGGTACATACGCTCCACCTGCTTTGAGAATCCCTAAAAGTCCAACCACCATATCTAAAGAACGTTCTACACAAATACCCACTAGCACATCTGGTTTTACACCCAATGAGCGTAAGTAATGAGCCAATTGGTTAGCACGACAATTTAATTGGTAGTAAGTCAGTTGTTCATTTTCAAACACCACAGCCACAGCATTGGGGGTATTCAAACACTGCTCCTCAAACAACTGATGGATACACTTATCAAAAGGATAATCTACCTGAGTGTTGTTCCATTCCACTAATAACTGTTGTTGCTCAACTTCAGTCAGCAGGGACAATTGTGAGATTTGCTGCTGTGGGTTAGCAACAATTGCAGAGAGCAAAGTTACAAAATGATTACTCATCCGCTTAATTGTGCTGGCATCAAACAAATCAGTGTTGTACTCCCACACCCCTACCAGTCCAGTAACAGTGTTTTGCATTATTAAAGTTAAATCAAACTTTGCCGTTATCCCTTCACTTATCAATGGAGTAACAGTTAACCCAGTCAACTCTACTTCAGATGTGGACGCATTTTGGAGGGCAAACATTACCTGAAATATTGGTGTATGGCACAGATCCCGTTCTGGCTGCAATGCTTCCACCAGCATTTCAAAAGGCAAATTCTGATGAGCATAGGCAGACAACGCGACTTCTCGAACACAAGTGAGTAATTCACTAAAGCTCGGATTGCCTGCCAAGTTAGTACGCATCACTAAAGTATTGACAAAAAAGCCAATTAACCCTTCTATTTCACTGCGATCGCGGTTAGCAATTGGCGAACCCACCAAAATATCTGCCACACCTGTATAGCGGTAAAGTAGTGTATCATAAGCTGCCAACAGCGTCATAAAGAGAGTACAACCTTGCTCCTGGCTCAGTTTTTCCAATCTCTGGGTTAACTCAATTGAAAGTGCAAACTCTTGATATGCTCCAGCGAAAGTCTGCACAGCAGGTCTTGGTCGGTCTGTGGGCAGCGACAACAAAGCTGGTGCATCTTTTAGTTGTTGTTGCCAGTAATTCAGTTGGCTTTGTAATACATCTCCTTGCAACCACTGTCGCTGCCAAATTGCGAAATCTGCGTACTGAATCGGCAGTGGCATTAACGATGGGGGTTGACCTTGAGAATAAGCATTGTACAGCGCTGCTAGTTCTTGAACAAAAACACCCATTGACCAACCATCAAAGACAATGTGATGTATACACACTAATAACCCGTGTTCTGTCTCAGACAATACTACTAATGTTGCCCTGATTAATGCTTCAGTTCCCAAGTCAAAGGGTCGTTGCGCTTGTTGTTGTGCTAATTGCTGCAAAGCAATTTCTTGTTCGCTTACTTCGGCTTCGCTCAGTACAAGTGTGGATAAATGCCTTAAATCAACAATTGATACTGTCCCCAGTCCCCTCCTATTGTGAATAATTTGAGTTGGTTGTCCATCAACTGTGATGAAGTTGGTGCGTAACGCTTCGTGGCGATGAATAATTTCTTGTAAGCTTTGTTCTAAGGCTGTAACTTCAAGATTTCCGACTAGACGCAAAGCTAAGGGTATGTTGTAAAAGGCGCTGTTCGGGTTTAACTTGTCTAAAAACCATAGCCGCGTTTGAGCAAACGATAGTGGTAATTCTATATCCTTTACTCTCGGTAAAATGGCTGATGCTGTTAGTTCTAAATCTTGTACTGAGCGAAGTCGAAGTACCTGTTGCTGTAACTGTTGAACTTTTTGGGACAATTGGGCAACTGTTGGTGCAGCAAATAAGCTACGCAATGGTAATTCTACTTTCAAGCTGGTACGCACGCGGGAAATCAGTTGCGTTGCTAGTAGCGAATGTCCTCCAAGTTCAAAGAAGTTATCATGAATACCCACTTGCTCTACTTTTAGGACTTGCGCCCAAATTATTGACAGGATTTCTTCAATTGGGCTGCGTGGAGCAACGTATTTATCTGATAATTGGCTCTGTAAATCAGGTATGGGCAAAGCGCGGCGGTCTAGTTTACCGTTGGGGGTAAGCGGTAGAGCTTCTAAAATAACGATCGCACTTGGTACCATATATTCTGGTAACTTTTCCTTCAAAAAGCTACGTACAAAGCTTAATGTGAGCGTCTGCTCTTTTTGAGGCACAATGTAAGCGACTAGGCTTTTGTTTCCAGGAATGTCTTCGCGGGCAATGACACAAGATGACTGTACTTGGGGATATTGGCTCAGAACTGTTTCGATTTCGCCCAATTCGATGCGGAAACCGCGAATTTTAACTTGATTGTCTATGCGTTCTATATATTCAATGTTGCCATCGGGTAAATAGCGTGCCTTATCCCCTGTTTTGTAAAGGCGAGAATCGAGGTCAGTGCTAAATGGATTAGAGATGAATTTCTCTTGGGTTAACTTTGGTTGGTTGAAGTAGCCTTGCGCTAAAAGGACACCAGAAATATACACTTCTCCTGGTATACCAATGGGTACAGGCTGTAAGAACCTGTCTAGGATGTATATTTGGGTGTTGGCAATGGGACGACCAATGGGAGGAATTAGCGGCCAAGTTTCTACTAAATTATTCAGAGTAAAACTGGTGGCTAAATGGCTCTCTGATGGCCCATAATGATTGTGCAAAGTACAATCACTTAGTTTGTTTAACCATTGAGAAATAGCGGGAGTAATCTGCAACCTTTCACCAGCAGTAACGATTTCTCTCAAATGACTATTAACTAATTCACTACTAACACCGACTTCAGCTAGCTGTTGTAAAGCTACAAAAGGGAGAAACATTCTCTCAATTGCTTTTTGTTGGAGAAAACCTAACAAAGCTGAGGTATCTCGGCGTAATTCCTCGCCAATTAAGAATAATGTGCCTCCAGAACACCAGGTAGTAAAGATTTCTTGGAAGGAGACATCAAAGTTAATCGAAGCAAATTGCAGAGTTTTTGCTCCACGAGAAATTTTCAGATTTTCTCGATGCCACAAGATCAGATTGCCAAGGGCAAGCTGATTCATGGCTATACCTTTAGGTTGACCTGTAGAACCAGAAGTATAAATTATATAAGCTAAGTTATTTGCTTGTACGCCGGAGATGGGATTGTCATCACCTGACTGGGAAATCAGTTGAGCGTCAGTATCCAAACAGACTTGGTTTGCTTGATGCTGGGGGAATCTGTCAACGAGTTGCTGCTGGGTCAGCAACACTGAAACTTGAGCATCTTCTAAAATAAAGCTCAAACGCTCAGTCGGATACTCAGGGTCAAGTGGCACATAAGCCGCACCCGCTTTGAGAATCCCCAGTAGTCCTATGACCATCTCTAAAGAACGCTCTACACACAGACCGACCAGGATATCTGGTTTTATACCTAAAGACCGCAAGTAGTGCGCCAACTGGTTAGCACGGGAGTTTAATTCATAGTAAGTAAGTTGTTGATTGTCAAACACCACAGCTATAGCATTGGGTGTAAGTTCAACCTGCTCCTCAAACAACTGATGGATGCACAAATCTTGTGGATAATCCACTTTTGTATCGTTCCACTCGACAAGTAACTTTTGTTGTTCGGGTTGTGTCAGCAGTGGTAATTGGGAAATTCGCTCCTCTGGATTAGCAATAATACCTTCAAGCAATGTGACAAAATGACCAGTCATGCGCTCAATAGTGCTGGCATCAAACAAGTCAGTGTTATACTCCCATATCCCTACCAGTCCAGTGCTTGTACTGAGCGTAGTCGAAGTGGCAGTGTTCTGCATGATTAAAGTTAAATCAAATCTGGCATTTGCGCCTTTCATTGGGAATGGACTGACAGTTAGCCCAGTCAATTTTACTTGTGATGTGGGCGCATTCTGGAGAGCAAACATCACCTGAAACAGTGGTGTATGACTGAGATCCCGTTCTTGCTGCAATGCTTCCACCAGCATCTCAAAAGGCAAATGCTGATGAGCGTAGGCATCCATTGCGATTTCACGGATACGAGTCAATAATTCGCTAAAACTGGGGTTGCCTGCCAAATTGGTACGCATGACTAAGGTATTGACAAAAAAGCCAATTAACCCTTCTATTTCACTGCGATCGCGGTTAGCAATTGGCGAACCCACCAAAATATCTTCTGTACCTGTGTAGCGATAAAGCAGGGTATCAAAAGCTGCCAACAGTGTCATGAAGAGAGTACAACCTTGCTCCTGGCTCAGTTTTAGCAATCTCTGGGTTAACTCAACTGACAGTGCAAACTCTTGATATGCCCCATTGTCTGTCTGCACAGCAGGTCTGGGTCGGTCTGTGGGTAGAGGCAATAAAGCTGGTGCATCTTTTAGTTGTTGCTGCCAGTAACTTAGTTGGCTTTGCAATACATCCCCTTGCAACCACTGTCTTTGCCATAAGGCGAAATCTGCGTACTGAATTGACAGTGGTGCTAACTGTGACGGCTGACCTTGAGAATAAGTATTGTACAACGCTGCTAGTTCTTGAACAAACACACCAATTGACCAACCATCAGAGACAATATGGTGCATACACAGTAATAAAACGTGTTCTGTCTCGGACAGCACTACTAATGTTGCCCTGATTAATACTTGTGTTGCCAGATCAAACGGTTGTTGCGCTTGCTGTTGTGCTAATTGCTGCAAAGCAATTTCTTGTTCGCTTACTTCGGCTTCGCTCAGTACAAGTGTGGATAAATGCCTTAAATCAACAATTGATACTGTCCCCAGTCCCCCCCTATTGTGAATAATTTGAATTGGTTGTCCATTAACAGTGACGAAATTGGTGTGTAAGGCTTCGTGGCGATGAATAATTCCTTGTAAGCTTTCTTCTAAAGCGGGTATATTGAGAGTTCCTACTAGACGCAAAGCTGTAGGGATGTTGTAGAAGGCGCTGTTTGGGTTTAACTGGTCTAAAAACCACAAACGCTGTTGAGCATAAGACAGTGGCAATTCTGCGTTGTCTGTCCTTGGTAAGATTGGGGGTGCAAAGAGTTCTATGTCTTGTTGCTGCAACTGCTCAATTTCTTTTGCTAATTCGGCAACGGTTGCTGCGACAAACAACTCACGCAATGGTAATTCTATTTTGAAAATGTTGCGGATGCGTGAAAGCAATTGCGTTGCTAGTAGGGAGTGTCCCCCCAGTTCAAAAAAGTTATCATGAATCCCCACTTGCTCTAATTTCAGCACTTGCGCCCAAATCTGTATCAGCATTTCCTCAGTGGGAGTGCGTGGGGCGGCATAAAATTCTCGCAGTGTGCTGTCTAAATCTGGTTTTGGCAGTGCGCGGCGGTCTACTTTGCCGTTGGGAGTCAGGGGTAAGGATTCCAGCAATACAAAAGCACTTGGCACCATGTACTCTGGTAGCTTTGCCTTGAGAAACTGTCGCAGTTCTGGGACTGTGGGAGATTCTTCTACCTGCGGTACTACATAAGCAACTAAACGTTTGTCGCCTGATTCATCTTCTCGCTGCACTACCACATTTTCCCATACTGTTGGGTGAGAAACCAGTAATGCCTCAATTTCTCCCAATTCAATGCGGAAACCACGAATTTTAACTTGGTGGTCAATTCTGCCTAAATATTCAATATTGCCATCAGAACGATAACGTGCTAAATCACCCGTTTTGTATAAATATTTTCCGGCTTCAAAGGGGTTAAAAATAAACTTTTCTTGAGTCAATTCAGGTTTATTCCAATAACCACGCGCTAATCCCACACCACCAACGTGTAACTCACCACTTACTCCAATGGGAACAGGTTGTAAATGTTTATCTAAGATATATATCTGTGTATTGGCAATTGGACGACCAATAGGAACAATTTTCTCATTACTATTGGGTTGACAAGCCCAAAAAGTTACGTCAATTGCCGCTTCAGTTGGGCCATAAAGGTTGTGTAGCTCGGCGTTTAATCGTTCAAAGCAGCGTTGTTGTAGATCGAAAGATAGCGCTTCACCACTACAAATTACCCGTTTGATACTACCACATTTATCTAGTCCTGTTTCTTCTAGAAACACTTGCAACATTGAGGGAACAAAATGAAGTGTAGTAATTTTTTCTTGGGCAATTAGTTGAACTAAATAACGGCTATCTTGATGTCCACCTGGTTTGGCTATAATTAAGCTTGCACCTGTTAATAAAGTCCAGAAGAATTCCCAAACTGAGACATCAAAGCTGAATGGTGTTTTCTGTAAAACTTTTTCGGTTGCTGTTAGTTGATATGTATCTTGCATCCATAATAGACGGTTACACAAACCTTTATGAGTGTTCATTGCACCTTTGGGCTTTCCTGTGGAACCGGAGGTGTAAATTACATAAGCTAAGTTTTCTGCTGTAACTTCACTAGTTGGGTTTTCAGGGCTATAAGCAGCAAATTCTTGACAGTGGGAGTTAATACATACTATTTGCGCTTGGTGTGTCGGTAGTTCTTGGACTAAATGGGGTTGCACTAACAGCACCGACACTTGGGCATCTGCCAACATGAATGCTAAACGTTCTTTGGGATAAGTAGGATCTAAAGGTACATAAGCACCACCTGCTTTGATAATTGCCAATATCCCAATTACCATCTCTAAAGAGCGTTCCATGCAAATGCCAACTAATACGTCTGGTTTCGCATTTAGGGTTTTGAGATAATGGGCGATTTTGTTAGCGCGTTGATTTAACTCTCGGTAGGTAAGTTTTTGATTTTCAAAGATGAGAGCGATCGCATCTGGTGTACGTTCTACCTGCTGCTCAAATAACTGATGGATACACTTATCCTGGGAATAGTCTATTTGAGTACTGTTCCACTCCACCAACAATTGCTGACGTTCTGCTTGACTCAACAGTGGTAATTCTGCAATTGGCGCTTTAGGATTAGTAACAATTGCTTTGAGTAAATTTTGAAAATGTTGGGCTATGCGAGTAATTGTAGCCGCATCAAATAAATCAGTGTTATAACTCCAAACACCCTCTAGACCTCCTGAAACTTCCCAGTAGTTCACCTCTAGGTCAAACCTGACCATTTCATCAAGTGGTAAGGACATTTTCTGGGTGGTTAAACCAGGTAAATCCAAAAAAGACTGTGAGTCATTCTGGAGGGAAAATAGCACTTGTACCAGGGGATTACGGCTTAAATCTCGTTCTGGTTGTAGCTTTTCTACCAACATTTCAAAGGGCAAGTCTTGATGAGCATAAGCTGACAATGTGGTTTGCCGCACTTGTGCTAAAAAGTCAGTAAAGCTGGGATTGCCAGAGAGATCGCCTCTTAAGGCTATGGTGTTAGTAAAAAAACCTATTAGCTGCTCGATGCTCTTGTTGTTGCGGTTAGCGATGGGAGAGCCAACAATAATATCTAACTGACCACTGTAACGAGAAATTAAGACCAAAAAAGCTGCCAGTAGAGTCATAAACAATGTTGCTTGTGACTCTTGGCTCAACTGCTTGAGGCGTTGTGTAAGGTTGCGATCGAGTTGAAAACGCTCAACTCCACCCCGGAATGTCTGAACTGGAGGACGTGGTTTATCAGTAGGCAAGTCTAGTACAACTGAGGCATCCGCTAACTTTTGCTGCCAGTAATTCATTTGGCGTTCCAGAACTTCACCTGTCAACCACTGGCGTTGCCAAACTGCAAAGTCAGCATACTGGATGGGTAATTCTGGTAGTGGGTTGCCCAATCCTTGAGCGAAAGCTGCATATAACTGAGATAATTCATTTTTAAAAATGTTTAAAGACCAACCATCGTAGATGATGTGGTGCATCTTCAACAGCAGTACATATTCTTGATTACTCAGTTGGAGTAGAGTGAACTGTACTAATGGCGCAACAGCTAGATCGAAAGGCTGGGACGCAAGAGACTTGGCAATTTCTCGAATTTGCTCAGTCTGCTGTTGCGCTGACAACCCCTGCAAGTTATGGATTGGCAAAATTAAGGCAGTGGGAGGAGCAATGACTTGGACAGGTTTTCCGTCTACGGTGGGGAAAGTAGTTCTTAAGACTTCATGGCGGCGAATGAGTTCACTCAGGCTCTGCTCTAGTGCAACTATATTCAGCGACCCATGTAGTATTTGAGCATCCAGCAAATTATAAGACCGACTGTCTGGTGATAAATGATGGACAAACCAGAGTCGCTGTTGAGCAAAAGACAGTGGAGCTTCACCGTCCCGTAGCACTCTTGGAATGGGCAATTGATGAGAGGTTTTAACCTGCTTTGCTTGTTGTAAAAACAGGATAATTTCTGTTTTTCGTGCAGCTATTTCCTGACGTAGCGATGGAGTTAATACCCCTTCAGGTGCATGACACCGCAAGCGAACCTCTTTCAGAGCCGCTCCGCTAACGCCATCTGCCTCTAGTTCTATACTTAAATTTGTCAGGTGACGAATAAATTCAAACGTGCTGTTAGTCATGCTCAAAACTCCACTACCTCGCTACTGACTTCTTTAACTGATAAATTCTGTGTTACCAAATCCACTACTTCTATGTAGGCTGCTATCCCAGCTACTGTGGGAGACTCAAATATCATCTGTATAGATAGATCGAGTCCAAAAGCTGAGTTAATCTCTGACAGGACTTGGGTAGCGAGTAGCGAATGACCCCCTAGTTCAAAGAAGTTGTCTTTAACCCCAATGCGTTCAACTCCTAAGATTTCACTCCAGATTTGAGCGATTTGAGCTTCAATAGGCGATCGCGGTAAAACAAAGCCAGTGGAAAGATTTCTCGTGGCTGTATCAGGTGAAGGCAGGGCGCGACGATCTACTTTGCCATTGGGGGTTAAGGGCAGGGAATTGAGAACAACAAAAGCTTGCGGAACCATGTAATCGGGTAGCTTTTGTTGGATATATTCACGCACCTGTGGCACTAGTTTCTGAACCAACTTGCCGTATAAGGGATTGTTTGTGTATTCAGTCCAGGGTTTGGTTGTGACGGCTGAACTATCCCAAAACTTGTACTGAGCGCAGTCGAAGTGAGCGATTGTCTCATCAGATGTCTGCGTTAAACTATGACGGCAGAACACCACATCATAACAACCATCCTGGCTACTCTCCCACCAACTGAGGTGAACTGTGTAACCGAGTTGCTGCCCCAACTGGTAAAACTGTTCTGGATTGATCCCAACTGTTGGCTGTTGTGCTAATATCTGCCGCAGTTGGTTGACTGTTTCCACAATTGGGGGATTTTCCAACCACTGCCAAATCTGTAGTGCTTGCTGTACCCGTTGATTCGGCACACGCCTAATTCCTAAAAGTTCTGGCTGCTCTTTGTGCAGTTGATTTTGAATTTCTGTGAACGAGAGCTTGTCTAGTTGCCAATTTAACCAAGCAATGGTAAATGGCTGAACCTTAGTACCGATATGGAGGGTAACATCATAGCGGAATTGGGTTAGCTCATTTTGCGCGTAACCACGTTTGGGCTGAATTTCCACCCAACCAATCTGGGGAAAACGTGTCTGGAGGGCAATGAAGAAACCCGGATCAATAACCAATTCTTCCTCGGCGGCCAGACTCTGGTGTACCATTCGCTGCCATTGCTCAATAGTTCTATCCGACTCTGCTTGGGACAACTGCACGGCTGCATGGTATTGCTCCAGTAATGGCAAGCTGCGGACATCGCCCACGAAAATTGTACCCTGTTGAGTAATTGTGGCGTTGGCGTAGCCCGTCGTAGACATCGCTCCTTCTAAAACCTGCAACAGATACTCAATGCTGGGGAAATACTGCACGATTGAGTTCAAAACAACAGTGTCGAATTCTCCTTGCGGGATGCCTTCAAAGTTATCTGCCATTTGGTGCAGCAGGCGCACATCTTCTAGACCCTCAACTGTGCTGCATATCTGCTCAACGTGCTGTATGGCGGCGATGGAATAATCGGTTCCCCAATACTGTTGAGAGTGCTTGGCAAGACGAGATAGCAGTAACCCTGTTCCACAACCAATTTCTAATACGCGCTGGGGAAAGTTAGCTTGAATTCGGCTGACTGTATTCTCAACCCACTCCTGCATTTCCCGATCTGGAATTGGCTGTCTGGTATAACTACTGTTCCAACCAGCAATATTAAATATAAGGTCATCTGTGGATGTTTGATTTTGGCTGTAGAGTTGTTCATAGAGCATTTGCCAATCATTAACATACTGACTCTGCCATTGACTAACCTGCTGGGGTAATGTTTGACGATGAAGAGTCGGTACTAAGTAAGCTATCAGACGTTTATCACCAGGCGTATCTTCTCTTACAACCACAACACTCTCTTGCAACAAGGGGTGTTGACTCAAAACGGTTTCAATTTCTCCCAACTCGATCCGGAAACCTCGTATCTTCACCTGATAATCGATCCGACCGAGAAATTCAATATTCCCATCACTTAAGTAACGTGCCTTATCTCCAGTTTTGTAGAGGCGGGAACTGGGGATTGGGGATTGGGGACTGGGGACTGGGGACTGGGGATTAGGAAGAATTTCTGCTTCTTTGCCCCCCTGCTCCTCTGCTCCCCTACCTCTTAAGAAGGGATTAGGAATAAATTTTTGGAGAGTTAATTCTGGTTGATTGAGGTATTCTTTTGCTAGACCATCACCCCCAATATAGAGTTCTCCTGGTACACCAACGCCCACAGGCTGTAGTTGGGGATCTAATAAATATATCTGTGTGTTGGAAATTGGCTGCCCGATGGGAATAGTTGTAGCGTCTTTCGGGACATCCTGCACTAAATACCAGGAACTAAATGTGGTATTCTCTGTTGGCCCATAAACGTGCAGTAGTCGCTGTGGCGCACCATTTTCTAGTACTTCTTTCACCCATTTAGGATCGACAGCTTCGCCTCCAAATAAGAGATGTCGTAGTGAATTGAAAGCATAGGGGGCTTCCTGAGCAATTTGATTGAACAAGGCAGTCGTCAAGAATAATATACTGATTTTTTGCGATCGCAAAAAATCAGCGAACTCTCTGGGCGAAAGGGCTAAATCTTTGCTCACCCCTACTAACCGCGCTCCGTTTAGTAACGCTCCCCAAATTTCAAAGGTAGCTGCGTCAAAAGCGTAATTTGCAGCTTGGGCAATGACATCTGTTGGTTCTATGTTGATGTAGTTTGTGTTGATTACCAAGCGATTCACGGCTCGGTGAGTCACAGCTACTCCTTTGGGTTTCCCTGTGGAACCTGAAGTGTAAATTACATAAGCGAGATTATCGGGTGTTACTGCTGCTATGGGGTTTTGCTGGCTGAAGAGAGCGTTAGCGGAGCTTAACGAAGTTATCGCATCTGCATCAGTATCAAAGCAGACAATACACGCTTGGTGTTTGGGAATTGCATTAGTTAATTTCTGTGTTGTCAACAGCACCGATATCTGAGTGTCTTCTATGATGAAAGCCAAACGCTCTTGAGGATAATCTGTATCCAAAGGCACATACGCCGCACCCGCCTTGAGAATTGCCAATAACCCGACAACCATAGATACAGAACGTTCGACACAAATACCCACCAGCACACCTGGTTTCACGCCCAGTTTTTGCAGATAATGTGCTAGTTGATTTGCCTGTGCATTCAACTCCTGATAAGTGAGCTTTTGCTGCTCAAAAACCACCGCGACTGCATTACTGTTTTGTGCAACTTGGGCTGCAAACAAATCATGAATACATTTATCTGCCGGATAATCCGTTTGGGTGGCGTTCCACTCTACTAACAATTGCTGCCTTTCTTGTGCTGTCAGTAGAGGTAATTGGCTGACTGGTTGTTCTAGGTTAGTAACAATCGCCTCTAGCAAATTCTGGAAATGTTTTATCATCCGGGCGATCGTTGCCGCATCAAATAAATCGCTGCTGTAATAGCAAAAGCCCTCAAGACCTTCGGGAACTTCCCAGAGGTGAACTTCTAGGTCAAACCGCACCGCCTCAACCCCCCAATGCATTTTCTCGACCCTTAAACCAGGTAAATCCCAAGGGTTGGTTGGCGCATTCTGAAGGGCAAACATCACTTGCACCAGTGGGTTGCGATCTAAGTTTCGCTCCAGTTGCAACTCTTCAACTAACATCTCGAAAGGCAAATCCTGATGGTCATAAGCGTTTTGAGTCACCTGTCGCACCTGCTCCAGCAAGGCTTTCAAGGTCAGTTGTGGGGACAGATCGAACCTTAGTGCTAGAGTATTGACAAAAAAGCCAATTAACCCTTCAATTTCTTTGCGGTTGCGATTTGCGATCGGGGAGCCAACTACAAGATCCGTTTGACCACTGTAGCGAGACATTAACACGACAAATCCCGTCAACAGTGTCATAAACAGAGTCGTTCCAGACTTGTGGCTCAGTTGTCTAAGCCGAGAAGTCAGCAAGGCATCAAGTTGAAATCGCTCTGTTCCGCCTCGAAAAGTCTGGATAGCTGGGCGGGGGCGGTCTGTAGGCAATTCCAACAAAGGTGGCGCTGCCGCTAACTGTTGTTTCCAGTAACTTAACTGAGGTTCAAGTACCTGAGTTGTCAGCCATTGGCGCTGCCATAAGGTAAAGTCGGCATACTGTACGGATAACTCTAGTAATTCAACTGCGCTACCTGTGGTAATGGCTTGATAATGGGCAGACAATTCGCGGTTCAAAACGCCTATTGACCAACCATCAGCAGCAATATGGTGAATGGCTATCAGTAGTACATACTCGTCAGTCGCAACTTGCCACATTTTGACCCGCAACACCGGATCTTTCGCCAGATCGAATGGTTTGTAGGCTTCTTTGATCGCTAGTTGCTCTACTTGTTTCCAGGGGTCTGCGACATTTTGTAGATCCACCACTGGTAATGTTATGGCTATATCAGGGGCTATTACCTGTATTGGCTTGTCATGCTTGATCTCAAAACGAGTCCGCAGAACTTCATGCCGCCGCACCATTGCCTCAACCGCTTGTTCCAAAGCTTTGATATTGAGATTCCCCACCAAACGCATCGCGAAAGGCATTGTGTAGGCTCCACTTTCGCCTTCTAAGTGATGGAGAAACCACAGGCGTTCTTGCGCCCAAGATAGAGGTATGTTTTGTCTTGTGGAAACTGGTAAAATTGCTGGAAGCATCAGACTCGAACCAGTTTTCAGTTCACGTAAGATGACTTCACTTAATTGTGCGATCGTCGGTGACTCAAATAGCGATCGCAACGGCAACGAAATCCCAAAAGCTTCTGGCAAGCGAGACATTACTTGAGTCGCTATTAGAGAATGCCCACCTAGTTCAAAGAAATTATTATGAATGCCTACTTTCTCTAACTTCAGCACTTGTGACCAAATCAGGGCTAATTTTTCCTCAGTGGGATTGCGGGGTGCAACAAATTGATCTGCTATTTCACTGAGTAAATCCGGTGCAGGTAAAGCGCGACGGTTTACTTTGCCGCTAGGAGTCAGGGGTAAGGCTTCTAGAATCACAAAAGCACTGGGTATCATGTAATCTGGCAATTTGGCTTTCATGAATTGCCGCAGTTCGCTGATTGTTGGTATCACCTCTTTTTGCGGCACTATGTAGGCGACTAACTGCTTACTTCGACTTCGCTCAGTACAAGTTTGCCCAGGGTGATCCTCACGGACGATGACGGTAGATACTTGCACATCACCATGTTGATTCAGTACTGTTTCAATTTCTCCTAACTCGATGCGGAAACCCCGGATTTTTACCTGATTATCGATGCGTCCCAGGTATTCGATATTACCATCCGGTAAATAGCGTGCCAAATCTCCTGTTTTATATAACTTACCTTCTCCCGTCTCATCAAAAGGATTGAGGATAAATTTATCTTGTGTCAACTGAGGACGGTTAAGGTAGCCTCGCGCTAAAGAAACACCACCAATGTACAATTCTCCAGGTACACCAACGGGTACAGGCTGTAAATACTTATCTAAAATGTAGATTTGTGTGTTACTAATAGGACGGCCAATAGGAGGAAGTAGCGGCCAAGTGTCCACTGAATTAGTCAAGGTAAAAGTGCTGATTACATGGCTTTCCGATGGGCCATAGTGATTATGCAAAGTACAATTATCTAGTCTACTGAACCATTGAGAAATGGCCGGAGTAATCTGCAACTGTTCTCCAGCTGTAACAATTTCTCTTAAATGACTATGAAAAAATTCACGACTAATAGCAACTTCAGCTAGCTGCTGCAAGGCGACGAAAGGAACAAATAACCTCTCAACAGCTTTTTCTTGGAGAAAACCTAACAAAGCTACAGGATCTCGTCTTAGTTCTTCCGTAATTAAGAATAATGTACCTCCCGAATACCAAGTAGAAAACATTTCTTGGAAGGAGACATCAAAACTAATAGGAGCAAATTGCAGCGTTTTCGCTCCACTAGAGATTGGATTATTTTTTAGTTGCCACAGAATCAAATTGTTAAGGGCAAGCTGATTCAGGGCTACACCTTTAGGTTGACCCGTAGAACCAGAGGTGTAAATTACATAAGCTAAGTTAGTTGCTTTTAAATTAGTAATTAGATTATCTTGATCCGACCGAGAAATCGATTGCCAATCAGTATCCAAACAGATAGACTCCGCTTGATGATTCTGTAGCCTCTTAAGCAATTTTTGTTGAGTCAACAGGATGGAAACATCTGCATCTTGCAGCATGAAGCTGAACCGCTCTTGGGGATACTCTGGATCAAGTGGCACATAAGCACCACCTGCCTTGAGAATGCCCAAAATTCCCACTACCATTTCTAGCGATCGCTCTACACAAATACCAATCAGCGTATCTGGTTTTACACCCAATGAGCCTAAGTAGTGCGCCAACTGATTAGCACGACAGTTCAACTGCTGATAAGTCAGTTGTTGATTTTCAAATACAACTGCTACCGCATCCGGGGTACGCTCTACCTGCTCCTCAAACAACTGATAGATACACTTATCACCAGGGTAATCCGCCTGAGTATTGTTCCACTCGACTAATAACTGCTGTTTCTCAGTTGTTGTCAGTAGAGGTAATTGTGAAATAGACTCATGTGGGTTAGTAACAATACCTTCCAATAAGCTCACAAAATGCCCTATCATCCGGGTAATTGTAGCTTGTTCAAATAGGTAAGAGTTGTACTCTAAACTGCCACTAAGTCCTTGCTCACTCTCTATCATCGACAAGGTTAAATCATACTTAGCTGTGGAGTTTTCTATTTCTAAGCGAGTTAGAGATAAACCAGGTAATTCCAATTTTCCAGGCGGCGTATTCTGCAAAATGAACATTACCTGAAATAAGGGAGAGTAGCTGAGGTTTCTTTCTGGCTGCAAAGCTTCTACTACTTTCTCAAACGGCACATCTTGGTGAGAGTATGCTTTCATTGCTGTTTGGCGTACTCTTTGTAGTAATTCCCAAAAGCTGGGATTAAGAGAAACGTCAGTACGCAACACCAAAATATTGACAAAAAAGCCGATGAGAGATTCTATTTCACTACGGTTGCGGTTGGCGATCGGAGAACCGACGAGAATATCTTCTTGATTGCTGTAGCGCGATAGTAAGATGACAAAGCTAGTCAGCAAAGTCATAAATAAGGTTGCGCCTGACTTTTCGCTAAGGCTTTTGAGTTTTTGAGTCAGATACTCATCTAGCTGAAAGCGTTTAATGCCACCACGGTTTGTCTGTATGGGTGAGCGCACTCGGTCGGTAGGAAGTTCTAGCAGGGGAGGCGATCCTGCTAATTGTTGCTTCCAGTAGTCCAGTTGAGTGTCTATGACTTGACCTTGCAGCCACTGTCTCTGCCAAACAGCAAAGTCTGCGTACTGAATCGGCAGTTTAGACAATGGAGAAGGCTTACCAGTCGAAAAAGCTGTGTACAAGGCTGTGAGTTCGCGCCACAAAACACCCTCAGACCAACCATCAAAGACAATGTGGTGGACACTCAGCAGTAGCACATATTCATTTTCACGTAGCTGCACTAGAGAAAAGCGCAACAGCGATCCTTGCTCTAAATCAAAGGGTTGTTCAACTTCGTTTTTTACCAGTTGCAAAACTTGAGTTTCTCTTTCCCTTTCAGAGAGTTCTTGAAGATCCACTACAGGTAACGTCAAGTTGAGATTGGGAGAAATCACCTGAACAGGCTGGTTTTCTGAAGCTAGAAACGTAGTTTGCAATACTTCGTGGCGTTGGATAATTTCATTGAGACTATCCTCTAATGCAGAAATGTTGAGTAAACCCTGAAGACGAAAAGCTAAAGAGACATTATAGGCGGAGCTATCTGGCTGCAACTGTTGAATGAACCATAATCTTTCTTGTGAAAAAGACAAAAGCGGATGTTCATTCCGAGATACAGGCTTCAAATCTGGAGCTTGATTCTGTAAATCGAGAATGCTTGCGATCGCTTGCCAAATATCTTCTCTACTTTTTACTGGTTTGTTTGGTTCTAATGAATTGATTTCAGCAGGATAGCTCATTTTAGTCTTTTTACTTCAGGTTTTTAGGGATATTCTGGAGTATTTGGTTTTGCGAAAAAAGCCCATTTCTAAAAATTATCAGCCTTGCTTTTGCTCAATCAGCTTCACAATAGTTGCTACGCTTTGAAAATTTTCTGCATTAATATCATTAATCTCAAATTTAATGCCAAAATTATTCTGTAATTTAAGTACAAGTGACATAGCATTGACCGAATCTAGACCTATACTAAAAAGATTGCTAGACTCTGATAAATCTTCACCATTAATATTTGGTAAGATGTTTAATACAATATTTTTAGTTTCTTTTTCAATTAAATCAATATTTTTCATGACCTTATAGTTTCTGACAAATTATCAATTAAGTTTTTTCTTAATATTTTACCTAATGGACTTTTAGGAATCTCATCACGAAATTCAATAATTTTTGGTATTTTAAAATCAGCTAACTTTTCTTGACAGTAAGCTAATATATCTTTTGCATCACAAATATCTCGGTTTTGAGGTACAATAACCGCCTTAATAACTTCTCCTGCATAGGAGCCTTTGATGCCAACGACAACGGCTTCTTTAACCCGATCGTGACTTATCAATATGTTTTCTATTTCTAGTGGATCAACTTTGTAACCTCCTGTATCAATGAAGATTTGCTTTCTACCAGTAATATAAATACGCCCGATTTCATCTTTCTTGCCTAAATCACCAGTGAAAAACCAATCATCTTTAAATACCTGTCGATTTAGTTCTGGTTTATTACAATATCCTTCAGTCAGTGCTTGACTTTTGACAATTATCTCTCCAATACTTCCAGTTGGTACTTCTTTTTCGGCATCATCAATAATTTTAATGTCAATATTTTTTAAAG
The DNA here is from genome assembly GCF_036917275.1 of Nostoc sp. Taxonomy (GTDB): domain Bacteria; phylum Cyanobacteriota; class Cyanobacteriia; order Cyanobacteriales; family Nostocaceae; genus Nostoc. The sequence goes on along the minus strand of NZ_JBALDF010000015.1, from coordinate 137,205 downwards.
GCAAACCTACAGAAGTATATGTATTTTTTATATTTTCATCTAGATTAATTGCTATAGCACCAGCTTCTGTACAACCATAAAGTTGTCTTACAGGAATGCCAAATCTCTGAAGAAATTTATCAAAAATATCTTTTGATAAAAAGTTACCTGCCGAAAAGCATAGTTTCAGTATGGAAATATCAATTTGAGTGTCATTGGGTGTTTCTGCTAGAGTATTCAAAATATAAGGAACAGCAGGTAAAATAGTAATGTTTTCTTTTTCTATAAGCTCTAATACTCTCGCACGTCTAAAAACAAATGGCACTTCAATGATTTTTCCTTGATGTGAAACTTGTTCTAAAATCACCAGAGTTGCGCCATTCTGTATAGCAGCTAATAAGCAATTTCCTAAACCATGTGCATGGTAAAGTGGCACTACACATAAAATATTATCTGCTGAAGTTATATTAGTAGATTCAGTAAAGTTTTTAACTTCGTGATATAAATTACTTTGAGTTTTACAAACTCTCTTAGGCCTGCCTGTAGATCCAGAGGAATATTGATAAAGTACATCACCTATAAAAGTAGGGATACTTTCCGTAATTGTGGAGTTGTCTAATTCTTTGGTAAGTATATCAGTCTCATCAAGAACAATTAATTCTATTTTTCTATCAATTTTTGAGATAATTTTACGGCTAATTTCTGCTCCATCACTATTAGTAACAATTGCACTAGTATTGCTGTCAATGATGTAGTATTTAAGTTCATCCTCTTTGAGAAGGGGATTGATTGGCAAAGCTATAGCATTTAATTTGGCAGTCGCGTAAAAGGCGATCGCAAATTCTGGACTGTTGGGTAAAATCAAGGCTATGCAGTCACCTTGGCCAATACCAGCAGTACTTAAATGGTTACTTAAGTGTGTAATATAATTATAAAACTGTTGATAGCTAATTCTTAATTGATCGTAGGCGATCGCAGTTTTATCAGGGTATTTTTTGACAACTTCGGCAAGCCTTTGCTTTAACATTATTCTTCTTCCATTAATTTTTAAAATTATACAGGTTTAAGTAAATCTGTGCTTATTTAGAAAACAAATCGTTCATTATCTTTAATAAAATAACTTTCAGGAAACTTTTCTGTAATCATCATTATCGGTTGTTGATTAGAAAAAACTCGATAAGTCCGAGAAAGCATTTTATCTTCTCTAGCAATATTAAAATAATGGAATAATTCTTCAGATATTTCTACACCTGAATCAATTATTTCTTTAAAAGTTTCAAGTTTATGTTCTAACCAGAGCCTACCTATTGGTTCCTGCGATTCAATTAGTCTAGATTTGAATCTACTATCTAGCCTTTCAGGGACAATTATAGATTCAGCATAAATAAAGTTGTTTAAACTAATTTTGCCGCGCAACAGAACTTTTCTCTCAATTACTTGAGTACCTACTTCTAAATTTAAAGCAAGAATAGGTTTTGCAATTTTTATTAATTCTTCTGATAATTTGACTAATTGGATTTTTTCTAATAAATAAGCTTCTAATATTTCTGTCAATGTGCCATCAGTTGTTAGTAAAATTCTTTGAAAAGAACTTAAATTACGGGGTTCAATATATTTAGATACCAATATTTTCTGCATTTTTAATTGAAAATTTGTGTAAATTTATAGTATTTTTGTATTTACAATAAAAAGTTTGTGGATCAACTCATGGGATCAGTGCTAATTCATACACAGTTAAAAAATATTATTTAGGATTTATGCACTTTACAAAATTACTATCATGTGTACTAATGGAAATCTGTTGTTTCAGACTATTGGCTACTAGCTTAATGATCAGTAGCCCTTGCTGGCTAATAGTAAAAAAATCAAACTTGAATGCTTGAAAATCCACACCCACATTTAATTGCTTCTGTTAATGCTTAAGTCATTGTTTAGTTTTAAGTTGACATTAACAATTTATTTATTAGTTTTCTTCAGATATACAATAAACAGATGATCTCAGTTTTATCAAAAAAATACAATAACAGTTAAGACAGTTAAGAACATAGTTAAAACATTCTCTTAGGACATTTAAGAAAGTTAAGAAACTTAAGAAAGTTAAGCCGACACCGCCGACTGGACTTACCAGCATACTTGACTTTCCACAGAAAATTACCAGACGACTGAAGTCGCTGCTAAATGAGCAAAACCCTCGCAGGCGGGTTTCAAACCCTTGATTTTCCATTAGTCCACTCAGGCGGTGAGGGGGTCGCAGTCTTCTCTACGAGACGCTTTGCGTATCGCTAAAGCGAAAGCTCCGCTAACGCGTAGCGTTCGGTTTGTACATCGTCCCGTAGGGAAGGAAAGGTGCTTCCCGTCGTAGGCGGAACGCCTTCCCGTAGGGTATGCGTTAGCCAAGCATTAACGATGTTCGCCTAGCGTCTCCCTCAGGAGAAGGAGCATCGCCCCCGAACCTGGAGGGACTTAGTTTCTGCCACGAATTCCATTTGTCAGGGCTAGGTGCAAGGGAATGAACCAATTATTTCATCAGCTAGTAAAACCAATGGCAAGGTGTGAAACATTGGCAACATTTTTAAATGGGCTAAGAAGTTGTTTGAAAAGTATGATTGTTAAAATTTAGATGCGTTTGCCCTAACCCATACCTCCTACACCCCTGTGTTTCTTGAGAGGTCAGAATTTTACTCATTTTTAGATCAAATTGATTAACTATCTTAAATTTCCTTGATTTTTACTTTTAGGTAAGAGAAGATAATTCTGCAAATGATATAGCGATCGCCTTCTCCACTATCTCTAAGATAATTGCTTTATAGTTATCTCAAAATACATAGCTTTTTTATCGAAGAATTTCTTTATTCATAGAATAATTCCATATAAATAATATTATGTCCTACAAAGTAAAAATATCCTATATAATTTTTAATAATTGACTTGACTATGAGATATCAAGTCGGTGGTAGCCTGAAGTATGATGACTCTACATATATTGTCCGTGAAGCAGACGAACAACTTTATACTGGATTAAAAACCGAAAATTTTTGTTACGTCTTCAACTCTTACCAAACAGGCAAATCATCTCTACTACACCGGACTATTTATCGCTTAGAAAAAGAAAATCATATATGTGTTTATCTGAGTTTAGCTCTATTAGGTACTAATCAAATTACACCTATACAATGGTATAAAGAGATTATTTTCAGCCTGTTTCACAAGTTAAATCTGACAAAACGGGTCAATTTTGAGAGTTGGTGGGAGCAACAATCAGAGCTTGATACTGTACAAAAACTGTATCAATTTGTTGAACAAGTATTGCTGAGAGAAATTCAAAATAATCGCATTTTTATCTTTATCGATAATATTAATAGCCTGTTAAATTTGAATTTTCCGGTCAACGATTTTTTTATCTGGATTAGTTACTGTTATGAGCAGCAAGCACATAACTCAAATTTTAAACGTTTGGGTTTTGCTTTGTTTGGTGTAGCTAGTCTATCTAACCTAATTGTTGCTCGACATCGAACCCCCTTTAAGATTGGTCAAGCAATTAAATTATGCGACTTTCAATTACATGAAGCTATGCCCCTGCTTGAAGGTTTAGAAGAAGTAGTCAGCCAGCGACAGGCAATATTACTGCATATTATCCATTGGACAAGAGGACAGCCGTTTCTCACCCAAAAGCTTTGTCAGTTAGTTGTGCAAGTTGCCTTAGAAAGTTATAAGACACCGATTACCATACCGAACGGTACTGAAGGATATTGGGTAGAACAGTTGGTGCGATCGCGCATTATTCAACATTGGGAATTTCAAGATGAACCTAAACATCTTCGTACTATAAGAGATCGCTTACTTTTTGACGAACACAAAGCAGGAAAGTTATTAAACATTTATCAACAGGTGTTACAAGTAGAGGGACTAAGGAATAGGAACCCGATAGAAAACTTGATACCAGCCGATAATAGTGAAGAACAGACAGAACTGTTGCTATCTGGTTTGGTGGAAAATTATAACGGCTATCTGAGAGTTAAAAATCCGATTTACCGGAGTGTTTTCACTCCTCAATGGGTATCAAGACAGTTGGAAAATCTTCTCTTTTCTTAATAAGAACTAGTAATCAGAATACATCTGTTAGATAAGTTCTGCATTGCTTATTTGATAAATAAGTATAAATTGCTACTATGAATACACATTTAGTCGTATATCTGTGGACTTTGCTTGTGCATAATTTCTGCCGAGTTTTGATCATCAGTAGTTTTATAACTATTAATACTCAGTATGTATAGTTATCCTAAAGCGATAATATTTTTGTAACACACAAACAGAAAAGTCATAACTTATATAAATTAAAAATATTACATTATTTATTTAATCCTATCTATACAAATTTAGGCAAAGACAAGTCCTTTATTTCTTCAAAGAGTTTTTGCAAGACTACCATGAAAATACCGAGTTTAAAAGTAGGAAAAGTAGGAAAAGTAAGATAAATAGATAATTGATGTCAGTATTTACTATCAAGCTAATATAATGTAACTTAGTTGATTAGAGTCTTTATGGATTTTACAAAAAAGGAAAAAATAGTGTATCAAAAATTGCTACATTAAATTTCAGTTTCAGTAGGTAAATAGAAAAAGTTATTGCTTGTGACACTCATTTATAATAAAAACCTGTAATAGCAATGTATAAAACTAAACGGACACGAGGAGTTGTACTAACATCCACAGGAATTAAACGGTTACAAACAGCAATTCTTTCTGTGGAGATAGTAGAAAATAAAGGCGAACACTTGAGTTTAGAAGAAATAAGCTCGCGCATTCATGTTTCTACTAGAACTTTGAGTAAATTATGGTCTTTAAGTGAAAGTGTAGATCAAAAAACTATAAAACTCTGCTTTAGCGCTTTTAATCTAGAATTACACAGCGAAGACTACACCATAGTCAACAAAGCAAATGAGACTGAAACATCTGAGTTATTATCTATTGCAAATATAGAAGAAGATTTATCTCAACGTTCCGAATTCACCTCATTTGTCAAAGAATATCATACACAAACTGAACAGATAGAAAATCTTTGGTCATACCCGGATGGCCCCGTACCTTTAGATTCTCACTTTTATATTGAACGTCCTCCATTAGAGAGAAAGGTTTACCGAGAAGTAACTACTAGTGGCTGCGTGATTTGCATTAGGTCTCCCAAACAGATGGGTAAAAGTTCTCTTGTGTTGCGCCTTTGTGCGTTTGCAGAGAAATTTGGGTATCAGACTGTGAATCTGAATTGCTACCAATTCGATAGTGAGTGTCTAACTGATTTAAATAAACTGTTGCGTCGTCTTTGCTGGAAAATTGCAACAGGGTTAGGTATTGACCCCAACCTTAAAGAAAAATGGAATGAAGAAATTGGCTACAACTTGAGTAGCGGCTTCTATTTAGAAAACTATTTGCTCGATCAATGTCAAAGCCCAGTGGTTTTAGTGTTGAATGAAGTTGACCGTTTTTTTGAATATCCTCACATTTGTCACGAGTTTTTTGCTTTGTTGCGGTCATGGTGTGAGGAAGCACGACACAATCCCAAGTGGCAAAAGCTGAGGTTAGTAATGGTTTACTCAACGGAAGAGTACATCTCTATGGATATCAACCTCTCTCCTTTTAATATTGGTCTACCTATTCGTCTGAACGATTTTACTCAACCACAAGTAGAAGATTTAGCTAGGCGGTATAGTTTAGACTCGTTTAAAGCTAAAGATTTTACCCAATTAATATCATTAGTAGGAGGACATCCAGCACTAATTCAGATTAGTTTGTACTATCTTAGGTCTCAAGAAATGACCCTCCAAGAAATAATAGAGGAAGCGATGGCCAATGGTGGCATCTACCGCGATCATTTATGGCGACAGTTGATCAAACTGCAAGAAAATCCTAGACTTGCCAAGACTTATGCTGAAATCCTGGCAGCAAAACAAGGTATTTCTCTTAATCCTATTGACACTTACAAGCTTGAAGGTTTGGGCTTAATTCGCTTTGAGGGCGATCGCATCTTACCACGTTGCGAACTCTACCGTGCCTATTTTGTCAAGCAACTATGTACAATTGTTTGATAGAGTAACAGTAAGGCATTGACTCAATATCAAGTACCGCGTAGGCGCAGCCCACCGTAGGCATCGCAGGATGCTGATAATATTTAAATACATCTAAGTAAGTAGGCACAATTAAACCAAACTACGTAAACTTATGTAAAGCACAATAAACGCATTGAATATAAGCTTTTAAGTAATTTATATTTCTTAATCTAGTTATATTTTTTAACGCCCATCTACTTATAACAATAGGAAGACATCAGCAATTTTCCGGGGAATTTAATGAGTAAACACTAATTAGAAACCTGGGCAATAATGCATAGTAAATATGCAAAAATAGTAATGGTTTGACCTAAAATCAACTAACCTATAGGACTACTGTTTGATTTCTAAATAATATCTCAGATATAGTTAGGACTTACGCAAAAATTGCCAAAAAGCCTAATTTATCGAACCGCCAAGACGCCAAGAGCGCCGAGAATTCGTAGAGTGTGCGTAAGTCCTAATAGTAAGGGACTGGGGACTAGGGACTGGGGAATGGGTGAAAAGCCTTTTTGTGTCTAAGTTTTATCATTTGTTAATGTCCTAACTACCTTGGCTGTTGCTATACAACCCTGATCAAACGGGCTTTTCAGTCTCAGTATTTTTTCAAAAATAAAATCGGAGTCCTATATTACATAAAGCTGTGCTGTAATATTTGCAATATTTACTTTTAATAATATATTCTACAAATTACTGATCATTTTGTTAATTACTTCGTTTAAAAATTACACTTAGATATGAGATATCAAGTAGGAGGTAGTCTCCGCAGCGACGACCCCACATATGTTATTCGTCAGGCAGACGAAAGACTTTATACCACCTTGAAAGCTGGGGATTTCTGTTACGTCTTCAACTCTCGTCAGATGGGCAAGTCATCCTTAGTACAGCGTACAAGTTATCGTCTTAGGCAAGAAGGGTATAGTTGTGTTTACTTAGACATGACCCGCTTGGGTATCGAGGATACTACACCAGATCAATGGTATAAAGGCATTATTATCAGCTTGATCTACAGCTTAAATTTAGCCGAACAGGTCAACTTTAAGCGTTGGTGGGAGATGCAAGCAGGCATTTCCTCGGTGCAAAAACTACACCTGTTTGTTGAAGGAGTTTTATTACCAAATATTCATGAACGTATTTTCATCTTTATTGATGAGATTGATAGCCTGCTGAGTTTAAGTTTCCCAATTAACGACTTTTTTGCCTGGATTCGTCAGTGCTATAATCTACGACCACATAACTCAAACTTTGAACGCTTGGGATTTGCACTATTTGGTGTAGCAAGTCCCTCTGACCTGATTGCTGATAAACGCCGCACACCCTTTAACCTTGGTAAAGCAATTGAGTTACACGGCTTTGGACTCCATGAAGCCACGCCCTTGCTTCTAGGATTAGAAGAAGTAGTCAGTCAACCACAAACAATACTACAAGAGGTTATTTATTGGACAGGCGGACAACCCTTTCTGACACAAAAACTCTGTGAGTTAATTACTGAAGTTGCCTTTGAAACTACTACAGGAATGATTACCCTACCTTCAGGTACAGAAGCATTGTGGGTAGAGCAATTAGTGCTTAAGCAGATTATTCAAAATTGGCAGTCACAAGACGAACCCGAACATTTGCGTACTATTCGCGATCGCCTTTTATTCGACGAACAACAGGCCGGGCGGTTGTTGGGTATCTATCAACAGGTATTGCAAGCAGAAGAGGCTCTTGAGCGGGAGAGCCAGGGAGCAGGAGAGCAGGGGAGCAGGGGAGAAGAGTTTTCCCCTTTACCCCTTCATTCTGTTCCGAGTGATGATAGTCGAGAACAGACACAACTGTTATTGTCCGGTTTAGTAGAAAGACACAACGGCTATCTCAAAATTAAAAATCCCATCTATCGAAATGTTTTTAATGCCCAATGGGTGTTAAGACAATTAGATAATCTCCGTCCCTACTCGCAAACATTTAACGCTTGGGTAGCATCGCGTTACAAAGATGAATCACGTCTGTTGCGAGGACAAGCTTTAAAAGATACTCAAAATTGGTCACAAGGCAAGAGTCTGAGCGATTTAGATTATCAATTTTTAGCCGCAAGTGTTGAATGCGATCGCAAAGAAGTGCAAATGGCATTGGAGGCAGCACGAGCCAAAGAGGTAGAAGCACGACTCGAACAAGAGAAAAGAACGGCTTTATTACAGAGATATCTACTAATTGCAGTAAGTATTGGGTTGCTCGTTTCTAGTAGTTTGGGAATAGGAACTTTCATTTTGTATCGCCAGACTCAAGAAAGCGAAACTCAAGCTAGAAACAGTGAAATTCAAGCGCTTGTATCTTCTTCTGTGGGATTGTTTGCCTCAAATCGAAAATTGGATGCACTTGTAGAAGCAATCAAAGCAAAAAAAAGACTGCAAAAATTAGGTAAATTAAATATAAATCTTGCACCTCAAGTGGAAAATGCACTGCAACAAGCAGTTTATGGAGCAGATGAATACAACCGTTTTTCTGGTCATACAGCAGCTGTTCTAGCTGTAGATGTCAGTCCTGACAGTTCTCTAATAGCCTCAGCAAGTCTAGATCAAACAATCAAGCTTTGGCGACGTGATGGTACACTAGTTGCAACTCTTAAAGGTCATAAGGGAGCAGTTAGGACAGTCAATTTTAGCCCTGATGGTCAGACACTCGCTTCAGCAGGTGAAGATGGCACTATTAAACTGTGGAAGCTAAACGGTGAGCCAGCACTGTTCGCGCAGCGTCTCCGCCAGGAGAAGACGGGTTTCCCGTCGCAGGCGACTGGCGAACCCCGAAGGGGTCAGTTGCTAAAAACTTTTAAAGGTCACACGGCTTTGGTCTGGGGAGTAGCTTTTAGTCCCGATGGTCAGTTCATTGCCTCTGCCAGTTGGGACAAAACAGTGATAATCTGGAAGCGAGATGGCACAAGGATTAATACGTTTCAAGGTTACATAGACGCATTTAACGGAGTAGCCTTTAGTCCCGATGGTCAGCTTCTTGCTGCCACAAGTGTAGACAAAACAGTAAAACTCTGGAAACGAGACGCTACAGGCTGGCAAAACGCCAAGCTAGTACAAACTCTCCAAGGTCACACTAGTTGGGTTCTAGGAGTAGCTTTCAGCCCTGATGGTAAGACTATTGCTTCATCAAGTGAAGATAAAACTGTCAAACTTTGGCAGCGAAATAGCACAGATGGAAGCTACCGCCAGTATCAAACTCTTACTGGACACAGTGCCGGGATTTGGAAAATTGCCTTTAGTCCCGATGGTCAGACTATAGCCTCCGCCAGTCTCGATAAAACAATTAAACTTTGGAACATTGATGGTACAGAACTGAGGACGCTCAGAGGTCACACTGCGTCAATTTGGGGAGTGACTTTTAGCAAGGACGGTAGCTTTATTGCTTCGGCAGGCGCGGAAAACGTTGTCAGACTCTGGCAGAGTGAAAACCCATTCCAAAAGTCTATCATTGCCCATCAGTCCGGGATTTGGTCAATCGCTATCACCTCCGACAGTTCGACCATAGCCACAGCTAGCCACGAAAATACCGCGAAATTTTGGAGTCGCCAAGGCAAATTGCTCAAAACTTGGACTGAATCTGGAGGCTCAATCTCCCAGGTTTCATTCAGTGGAGATGATAAATTAATTGGTCTTGTCATTAACTATAATACGGTAAAACTCAAGAAGCCAGACGGCACCAATGTTGCTACTTACAAAGTTCCTTACAGCAAAATCATCGGAGCGCTATTAAGTCCAGATGGTCAAACAGTTGCGATCGCAACTGTTGAAAAGATTGCTCAGATATGGCAACGCAATCGCTCTGCACCGCAGATTCTCAAAGGACATCAAGCAGAAGTTTGGCAAGTTGTATTTAGTCCAAACGGTCGATTCATTGCTTCAGCCAGCGGCGACGGTAGTGTTAAGCTGTGGACGCTTGATGGTAAGTTGTTTACAACTCTTGTAGGACACAGTGCAGCAGTATGGAGAGTTGCCTTTAACCAAGACGGTAAAATGGTAGCTTCTGGAAGTGGCGACAATACTGTTAAGCTGTGGACGTTGGATAGTAAGTTGCACAAAACACTTAAAGGTCACACAGCCGCCATTTGGGGAGTTGCGTTTAGTCCCGATGGAAAAATACTTGCTTCTGGTAGCGTAGATGCTACTGTCAAACTCTGGAAGCTTGATGGTACGGAAATAACGACCCTTAGAGGACATACCGCAGCGATTAGGCAAATTGCTATCAGCCCCGACGGGAGTTTTCTAGCTTCAGGGGGTGATGACAACATGCTCATTCTTTGGAATTTGCAGCGAATTCTCCACTTAGATGCACTGAATTATGGTTGCAAGTTGGTGCAGGATTATCTGAAAACTAACACAGCAGTTGACAAAGGCGAAACTCCTGCGGAGTCGCAGCGCTAACGCTTACTCTGCAATCACTCTCAGAACTGAATAGCACGCTTGTAAAGCCGAGTTCAAACTGAATTTTCGTTCTCAGTATTATCTCGTAGTTTTTTTCATAAATCAAATATGATTTCTATATTACCTAATATTTACAATTTGCGCGGTTTTTCTGAGGTAATGATTCTTCGATAATTTTACTCGCAATATTGACAAAATCTCTTTAACTGGCGCTTTATCTGCTTCTAGCTTCTTTATTCTCCGTAATAGTCGTTTTGGAATATACTTGCACTTTTTAACCAGGCGATCGCCATCTTTCCAAAACTCATAAGCTAATCGGCATTAAAATTGCAACATAGCCACCATTGCCCTTGTTTTTTGTCTTTCGATGCCACTTAATGACTAACTCACCCTGATTGAAGAGCTTATCTAATAAAGACTTTAACTCATCTACTGATTGGAATAGCAGTTCAATATATTCAGGTGTGGCTTTTCGATTATGCTCGTACTCTCGTTTATTTTTGTATTGTTTCTAGGTTGTCTGGATCTCCTGCTTGCCAGTAAATTAAATATATAACCTGTTCAAAAGTCAATGATTAAAACAATAGTTTTCTTTTTCATCATTGCACTGATTCTCACTGGGATTTTAGTCAATCCCATTTTAGTCAAAAGGCGAAGAAACCGTCTCAAACATCGTCCTTTTCCTCCACTTTGGAATGCTATTATTGAGAACACTCTTCCCATTTATCCTTGTCTTTCTCCCAATGAACTCAGACGACTTCAAGGACATATTCAAGTGTTCTTAGCAGAAAAGCAATTTATTGGCTGTAAAGGATTACAGGTAACAGAGGAAATGAAATTGACCCTTGCATCCGTCGCTTGTTTACTCCTACTAAATGAACGTGGGCAGTACTTCCCCAGACTTCGCTCAATTCTGGTGTATCCCAATACTTATTTTGTTCAGGAAACGACTTCTATCGGAAATTATGTTGTTGAAGAAAGGCGTGTGGCAAGATTAGGGGAATCGTGGACAACTGACCAAGTAGTACTGTCTTGGGAACAGGTGAAACAAGACACTAATAACTGGAGGGATGGACGTAACGTTGTGCTTCATGAATTTGCCCATCAGTTAGATCAAGAAGATGGTAAAGCTGAAGGAGTTCCGATACTGCAACGCAATTCTGACTATCCTATTTGGGCGAAGGTGATGACACAAGCATATCAGCAACTTTGTAATGATGTTATCCAAGGCGTAAAGACGGTAATGGATAGCTATGGCGCAACGAATCCCGCAGAATTTTTTGCCGTAGCAACTGAAACATTCTTTGAGAAACCGCACCAATTGTTATCCAAGCATCCAGCACTTTATGAGCAACTGCAACGTTACTATCAATTAGATCCTGTGCAATGGGTATCACACAATTTTAGATTTTAGATTTTAGATTTTAGATTGAAAAAAGCAATCAAGTCATTGGCTCTGTCATTTAATTTTAGATTTTGCGGAAAGTCTGTAGCAAGATCCCGCAGGGTGCGGAGGCTTCCTCCAATCAGAACTTTCCAAGACGGATTTTAGATTTATTCCACCAATAAATTTGCTTGCTCTCAGACCTTTTTAAATTTTGCGGAAAGTTGCATGGGCGGCTCTGCCGACTTGAGCAAACTTTCCAAGACGGATTTTGAATCTTCTCTACGAGAGGCTCCGCCAACAATTCCATTATCCAAAATTTAAAATCTAAAATTCGGTGAAGTACCCACTGCTTGGCTTAACTGCGGTAAGCTATGACGGCATAAAATGGGTCTCCTCCAGCTACACCCAACCACTGTAATAAATTTGGTAATGTTGACTTATGAGCTATAACTTCTGCCGTTGTAAATCCTGGAACTGAGGCGAAGTACTCTTTGACTAATTCTACTCGTTGTGCTTCTGAAGCCTCCCGCCAAGCTTGAATTGCCTTTTCAAAAAACATCCGGTTAGAAAAGTTGATAATTGCGACACCACCAGGTTTCAGGATGCGGTAAATTTCAGAAAATACTGCTTCTGGATATTGCACATACTGCACAGATACGCAATTGAGAACAGCATCAAAATCCTCATCTGGTAAAGGTAGCTGCGGATTTTCGTTAAGATTTTGGACAAAGTAATGATTTAAGCGGGGATTTCGTGCTAGTTCCTCATCGTTGAGTCCGTGTCCCTCCACATGGTCAAACTCCATCTCATCTGGCAGATGAGACACCCAACTGCTCATCATATCAAAAATGCGGGTGTTGGGTTTGAGGCGATCGCGATATAAATCCGTTAGCTGTTGAATAAATCCTTCATCGACATGGGTGACGAAGCGGGGATAGGCATAGAACAGCTTATCGTCTGTGTCGTCTAATTTCAGGCGTTGATTCGGTCTTAACTGCATAAATTTCTGTTTGGGATTACTTTTTCCGAAAAATGCGGCAATTTCAGGTATTTTTTCACAATCACTATGTAAGATATTTTAATAACAGCAGGACACATAAACTCGTCTAAATAGCAGCATTCAATTTTGCTCAATTAAATGTTCTATAAACTACACTTCTTGCAGCATATTTGGCGACAAATCCGTCTAGTCAGATTATTACCCTATTTTAGTTTGTTAGTTTGGATACTGCCCTTATTATTACTTACTTCTGGGCACAATAGTCTGATGGCACATGACGAAGGGCTTTACGCATCGCGTGCCCGTCTGATGTTTGATTCTGGTAATTGGATAGATCCTTGGGAAAGGGCACATCATAAAACCCCTGGTCCTTATTGGTTAATTGCCAGCTTCTACAAGCTGTTTGGGATCAGTGATACCAGTGCGCGTCTTCCTAGTATGATTGCTGGGATTTTTAGTTTATGGCTGGTGTATGAAATCGGCAAAATTATGCTGGGCAAAAAATTAGCTTGGCTAGCTGCTGCAATTTTAAGTGTGGAATTTCTCTGGCTGCAATACTGCCGCTTAAGTACACCTGATGTACCGATGATTTTATTGGTACTTTTAGCTATTTTGTCTTTAATAAAAACAGAATTACATTTTAAACATCGCTATTTTTGGAGTTTTATAGCTGGTTTAAGTTTAGGTTTAGGCTTCTTAGTCAGAAGCTTTATGATTTTTTTGCCTATTATAGCTTTATTCCCTTATTTAATTTGGGAACATCGCCGTCATCGTCATCTTACTAACCCAATTTTGTATTTAGGCTTTTTCGTAGGTTTAATCCCTACCTGTATTTGGCTGTGGTTAAACTGGTTGCACTATGGAAATCAAAGTTTTGAGGAGTTGTTCAAGTTTGTTGTGCGGCAAGGTTCTGAGGATAATTATAATAATGGGCCGCTGTTTTATATATGGAATATCCCTTTAATAGCATTTCCTTGGGCTTGTTTCGGGATTTTAGGTTTAGTTTCGACTCTCCGTCGTCCCATTCATCGTTACCAGTTAATACTAGTTGGCTTTCCACTTGTCCTATTTTGTGAACTTAGTATTTTTAGCAGTCGTTTCCCTCACTATAGTCTCTGCCTTTATCCGTTCATAGCTTTATTTGCATCTGTGGGTTTAAACTGGTTAGGCAATATTTACCAAACAGGCATTCCCTCACAATTCCCTCTTCAAAAACGTGGAATAAATATATTATCCCTTTTTGCCATCAAGAATCTGCCTCGAAATCTCAGTTATGGCTTTGGTGGGTTAGGTGTTTTACTTGTGATAGCAAGTATCGGCGTTCTTAGTTGGGGTGGTTCTGATATTCGTAAGTATGCAACTATTGGCTTGGCTATGGGCTTGGGTTGGTTAATTTTGCCTGTAGTGTGGATTAGTCGTTATCACTTTGGTAATAAGTTTCTCACAGCCCGTTACTGGATTGCAGGTTGGTTAATTCCCTGTTGGCTAGCTTTGGCGGCGACAGGTAGCATAGGGCTGTTAAGTGACTATAACCCTGCTTTGAAAGTGTTTTTACAACAACCTGCGATCGCCTCAATTATCCAAACTTATCCTACCTACTATGTGGAAATAGACGCTAAAACCAAAGTACTGCTTAATTTCTATCTTTCTATTCGCCCCCAACCAGTAATCTCTATTTCTCAAGTACCAGCTTTGAGCTATGCTTGGATCTATACTGACCAGTCTTCTAAATTATCTCGACCTCACCGCATTCTTGGTACAGTAAAAGAGTATCAGTTGATTCAAGTTCTTCCCTAAGACAGATACAAATCAACTATTGCTAAAAAAGATCAATCTTGGTAAAATAATAGTACGTACACTAAATATTTTACTCAATGGTTTCTACATCTAATCACTCCCCACCTTTACAGTCGTGGCAGCAAAATCTGGCACCATACAATTTGGGCTACAGAATAAAATTAGTCTCACAACTCCTCAGTCGCAAGTTTACTGAGAAACTAGAACCGTTTGGACTTACGCCATTTCACTGGCTAGTGTTGTGCTGTTTGTGGCAAGAAGATGGTTTACCAACTTCTTGTATTGGGGACAAACTCAAACAAGTGGGAGGGACTTTAACAGGCGTACTAGATCGGATGGAAGAACGCGGCTTGGTGCGTCGAGAACGCGACACCCACGATCGCCGCATCTGGCGAATCTGGCTAACGGATGCAGGTAAGCAATTAGAAGTTGTCTTACCGCCTATTGCGGCAACAGTGCGTGATGAAGCAATGGACGGTATTTCCTTCGCTGACCGGGAACTGTTTTCCCAAATCTTAAACCGGGCGATCGCTAACCTCTCCTAAAGATTATCACACTATCACCCGACCGGGGGAGGTAGTGTGAAGATTTATTTTGAGATAATAGTACGCATACTAAGGAAAAAAGATTTTTTTCCGGAAATATTACGCATTCTAAATAAACGACTATTAATCAAATTATTGAACGAGCAAGCGAGGTAACCATCATGGGCGCTAATACTTTGAACGGACGCAACGGACACAAGACCCCAGTTTTAGAAAAACAAGTGATTCCTGATTTAGAGAGTTTAGAAGCTTTGACAACAGAGACATCCGCAACAGCAGAAGCACCGATTGTAACTCCTGAGATAGAGAAAGAAGTTCCAGCGAAACCGAAACGGAAAAAACCGACTGGTTTAATTTTGGCAGGATTAGGCGTGGGTGCAATCGCCGCAGGTACTTTTGGTTTTCACTACTGGCAATACGCTTCCACCCACCAGGAAACAGACAACGCCACCGTTGCCGGAAATATTCACCAAGTTAGTACCCGCATTCCCGGAACTGTGAGTCAGGTGCTTGTGAATGATAACCAACTGGTGCAACCGGGACAATTGTTAGTCAAGTTAGATCCACGGGACTATGAAAGTCAGGTACAACAAGCAGCAGCAGCCCTAGAAAATGCGCGTGGTCAGGCGCAAGCCGCCCAAGCAAATATTGCCTTAACTTCCCAAACTACCACTGGTAAGACAAGTCAAGCGCAGGGCGATGTCAGCGGTGCGGTAGCAGCAATTTCTACAGCCCAAGCAGCAGTACAAGAAGCCCAAGCCGGGATACCAGCGGCGCAAGCTGAAGTCAGACTAGCCCAAGCGGGGATTCCCGCCGCCCAAGCGCAGGTAGCGCAAACAAATGCGAATTTGGAAAATGCCCAAGCAGATTACAATCGTTACAACCAGTTGTATAAAACAGGCGCGATCGCTCGTCAGCAGCTAGACGCAGCCAAGGCAACTTATAATGTGGCTACGGCACAAAAAAATGCCGCTATTCAGGGAGTAGAACAAGCCCAAGCTAAGTTAGCCTCTGCCAAAGTTGGTGTAGCCAAAGCCCAGTCTCAACTAGCACAAGCGCAAGAAAATGTCACCAACGCCCAAGCTAAATTGGCAGCATCTAAGGGAGGATTGCAACAAGCGACTGCTGGCGGACAAGATACAACAGTAAAACGTAGTCAATACGAAGCGGCAAAAGCGGCGATCGCCCAATCAGAAGCATCGCTAAAAGATGCACAATTGCAACTATCTTATACCAATGTTACTGCTCCCAGTGCTGGACGAGTCGGGAGGAAAAATGTGGAAATTGGCAACCGAGTTGCAGCGGGAGCACCATTAATGGCGATCGTGGATAACAACTATTGGGTAGTTGCGAACTTCAAAGAAACCCAATTAGAAAAGATGCGGCCCGGAGAACCAGTAGAAATCAAGCTGGATACTTTCCCTCATCACACCTTTATTGGTCGTGTTGACAGTGTTTCGCCAGCTTCCGGCGCTCAGTTTGCCTTATTGCCACCGGATAATGCTACAGGTAACTTTACCAAAGTTGTACAGCGCATCCCAGTTAAAATAGTTTTCGACCAAAAGAGCATTCAAGGGTATGAATCGCGGATTACTCCGGGGATGTCTGCGGAAGTTGCCGTGGAAGTCAAGTAATATCATGTCCACTAAATTACCCATAATAAAAGAACCCCACCCCCAACCCCTAAGAGCAGGCTCTTAGGGGAGATAAAGCATAGCTTTGGCTCTTTGGGGTTTTGCGGGTTTAATAAGTAATCAAACGGTAAACGTTATAATACCAAATTGCCTGCAAACAGATGGAAAATCTCTTTCTTGCTATGACATTTTCATACATCTAAAGACAGGCGTATAAAGATGAGGTGAGATGATATTTGTGAGAGCAGATTGGTATAAAACAAACCTTAGATGAAAAAACCGCTACTACCTGCATTAAGGTCAAAAAACTACCAGCTGTTTTTTGCCGGACAAGGTATTTCCCTAATTGGGACGTGGATGACGCAACTGGCGACGATTTGGCTAGTTTATAACTTAACAAACTCCCCATTAATGCTAGGAGTTGTAGGATTTTCGAGTCAAATTCCTAGCTTTTTTTTAGCTCCCTTTGGTGGAGTTTTTGTAGACCGCTTTTCTCGGTATCGTACCTTAATTAGTACGCAAGTCTTAGCGATGATTCAATCGTTAACCTTAGCAGTGCTGGCGCTAACTGGTGTGATTCAGGTATGGCATATCATCGCCTTGAGTTTGTTTCAAGGATTTATTAACGCCTTAGATGCGCCAGCCCGTCAAGCATTTGTGCCAGAATTGGTTGAACGCAGAGAAGATTTAGCCAATGCGATCGCCATCAACTCCACGATGATCAACGGTGCGCGATTAATTGGCCCTGCGATCGGGGGTTTATTAATTGCTAGCGTTGGAACTGGCTATTGTTTTTTAATAGATGGTTTGAGCTACGTTGCTGTAATCGCTGCTTTGTTGGCAATGAAAGTTAAACCTTGGAAAAATTCGGTAACTGACGGTAATCCCTTGCAAAAAGTCAAAGAAGGATTTGTATATGCATTTAGCTTTCCACCTATTCGCTCCATCTTATTGCTATCAGCTTTAGTTAGTTTTATGGGGCTACAAAATACTATTCTCGTACCAGTTATTGCAGAACAAGTTCTCAAAGGTGGTGCAGAAACCTTAGGATTTTTGATGGCGGCATCTGGAGTTGGAGCCTTAACTGGTGGAATTTATCTAGCTACGCGCCACACAATCTTAGGAATTGGTAAATTGATTGCTTTAGCTCCAGCAATTTTAGGAATTGGTCTAATTGCCTTTTCTTTCTCTCGATTTTTACCGCTTTCTTTATTCACAATGTTATTCGTTGGCTTAGGAACAATTCTCCAGATTGCTGCTAGCAACACATTTTTACAAACCATTGTTGAGGACGACAAACGTGGGCGATTGATGAGCTTATACACAATGTCATTTTTGGGGATGATTCCCGTGGGTAATTTATTAGGAGGTGTATTAGCAAGTCATATTGGTGCTACCAATACTTTGATTATTGATGGGATAGCTTGTATTTTAGGGTCGATCATTTTTAGCAGACAGTTGCCTGCTTTAAGGCAAATAATGCGTCCAATTTATGAGCAAAAGGGAATTTTAATAAGTAATAAAGCTTAGGATATAAAACCGCGAATAGATGGTATAAGATTTTATAATAATTTTGTTACTTAACCTTGGAACTGGAACAACACTATGGCTAATACAGGTGTAATTCGTCAGCAAGGGCAAAATCCTGCTGTACCACCAGAACGTGTACCTCTAAGAACCTGGATTGGTGTATTAGCAA
The DNA here is from genome assembly GCF_036917275.1 of Nostoc sp. Lineage (GTDB taxonomy): Bacteria > Cyanobacteriota > Cyanobacteriia > Cyanobacteriales > Nostocaceae > Nostoc. The sequence goes on along the minus strand of NZ_JBALDF010000015.1, from coordinate 118,652 downwards.
GTATGCTTGGTGCATTTATGGCGGTATTGGATATTCAAATAACTAATGCTTCACTGCAAGATATTCAAGCAAGTTTAGGAGCAACTTTAGAAGAAGGTTCTTGGATTTCTACGGCGTATCTTGTAGCAGAAATTGTGGTAATTCCTCTAACAGGATGGTTGTCACGAGTGTTTTCTCTACAACGTTATCTGTTAGTCAATACTGGATTATTTATTTTCTTTTCTATTTGCTGTGGTTGGGCGTGGGATCTTAATTCCATGATTTTTTTCCGCGCCTTACAAGGTTTTAGCGGAGGAGTATTAATTCCTACCGCTATGACAGTTGTTTTAACAACTTTACCCCAATCAAAACAATCAGTTGGGTTAGCTGCATTTGGATTTAGTGCAGTTTTTGCACCGTCAATTGGCCCGACATTAGGAGGTTGGTTAACCGAAAATTTTGGTTGGGAATACAACTTTTATATAAATGTAATTCCAGGGGCATTAATGCTGGCTGGTGTTTGGTACGGAATTAAGCCAGAAAAACCCCAAATTAATTTACTCAAACAAGGTGACTGGTGGGGAATTATTGCAATGGCTATTGGGTTAGGTTCCCTGCAAGTTGTTTTAGAAGAAGGTAGCCGTAAAGATTGGTTTGGTTCAGCTTTGATTGTGCGCCTAAGTGTGATTGCAGTAATTTTTTTAACCGCGTTTTTCTTTATAGAATTAACTCGTAAACAACCATTTATTGATTTACGGCTTGTGCTCAGGCGCAACTTTGGTTTAGCGAGTATTGTTAATGTGTCGTTAGGAGTAGGATTGTATGGTTCAATTTATATTTTACCGCTGTATCTTACCCAAATTCAAAAATACAATGCGCTGCAAATTGGTGAAGTATTAATTTGGGCTGGTATTCCTCAACTGTTTATTATTCCCCTCATACCCAGATTGATGAAACGCATTGATGTGCGGTTAATGGTGGCTGTTGGTGTGACTTTGTTTTCCATCAGTGCATTTATGAACTCTGGAATGACTAATGAAACAGGATTAGATCAATTACGCTGGTCGCAATTTGTGCGGGCAATGGGACAACCCCTAATTATGGTGCCGCTTAGTTCTATCGCCACTGCTGGTTTGAGTCAGAAAGAAGCAGGTTCGGCAAGTGGTTTATTTAATATGATGCGGAATCTGGGTGGTTCTATCGGAATTGCTTCTTTAGCGACTTTATTAGCAAATAGAGAACAATTTCACTCGAATAGATTGGGTGATACAGTATCTTTATATAACCCAGAAACTCAACAGCGAATTGACCAAATGACACAGTATTTTGTTAGTCGGGGAGCAGATTTGAGTACAGCCCAAAATCAAGCGATCGCATCCATATCCAACATTGTCCGCCGGGAAGCGTTTGTGATGGCTTTTAACGATTGTTTCTACTTTATTGGCATTGCTTTGTTACTCAGTGGACTTGCTGTTTTATTCCTCAAGAAGGTGAAGCCAACTGGTGGCGCTGCTGCTCATTAAATTTGTTGTATCAGTTACAATATTTGATAAAACTACTAAGGTACTAAAATGGTCATTAGCCCAAGTGAGTACTATATCTCCCCAGAAGAATATCTAGAAGGCGAGAAATTTAGTGAAATAAAACACGAGTATATCGATGGGCAAGTCTACGCAATGGCAGGGGCAAGTGATGCTCATGTCACAGTTAGCATGAATATATCTATGCTGTTGCGAAACCATCTCCGGGGTAGTGGATGCCGTGTCTACATGTTAGACATGAAAGCACAAATTGATGTCATAAATCGCTATTTTTATCCTGATGTGATGGTGACTTGGGATGCACGAGATAGAGAATTTGAATATTTTAAGTCCCATCCTTGCTTAATTGTCGAAGTGCTTTCTGAGTCAACAGAAGGCTATGACAGAGGAAAGAAATTTGCTAGTTATCGACACTTAGAATCATTGCAAGAATATGTGCTAATTTCACCAGACAGAATGAGTGTGGAATGCTTCCGCCGCAATGAGCAAGGACATTGGGTACTTTACCCTTATGAAAAAGAAGAAGAAGTGCATTTAGCTAGCGTTGATTTTCGTTGTGCGATCGCAGCTATATATGAAGATGTATTATTAGTAGATTAATTAACTTCTCCAATAGTAGATGCTGCACGGACTAAAATCACAGTTTGGTTATTATTGCGGCAGATAGTTGCTGGGATATTACCATGCACTACTTGTTGCAACATTCCTTCACGAGAAGCTCCCAAAATAATCACATCACTCTGGTTGCGTTTAGCACAATCCAAGACGGCTTCTGACACAGAATTTGCATAGAGTGGATCAATTGTTACTAAACCTTTGAGCCGTTGTTTGAGAAAATCAGCAGCTTTTTTGAGAGTTGTTGTATCCGCTTCAGTTTTATTTGCTTCAAACACTTGACATAAGTTAACCACTGGAGTTTTACTCAGTGAAGTCAGTGCTGGAAGCAATTGAATTGCCTGTTGGGAATTGGGGCCACCCGCTATCGGCACTAACCAGCGTTCCAAGTGGGTTTGCTTATTCAGCTTGACTAACACCACATCACAGGCTGCTTGCCGGATAACTGTATCTACTACCCGACTAAAGACCCTTCCCGGTGTGGCTGTGCTACCCTTCCAACCCATCAGCATAAAATTAATATGACGGTCTTGGATAGTTTGCAAAATTGCTTGTGACAAGTCATGAGCAACTCGAATTTGGGTATGTACTGGGATATGCCATGTCCGTCCCAAACGTATTGCTTGCCGCAGTGGGCCCATAGCTGCCTTGATATTCACTTGGGTTTCTGCAAGAATCTTGTGCTGGGGGACAACAATAATATGCAGACATTCTATTTCATAATGGCGATCGCGGGCAATTGCGATCGCCATCTCCAACAGCATACTTGCTGTTTTCGGGTTACTTAATGGCACCAGTAACCTTCCCTGTCCAGTTTCCGGCGCACTGGTATGGTAAATCACGCGGGATGGTTCGGCTTTAGAACCTACAAAATCTTCCGAACCATTGAAATAGGCAGCTTCCACCCGAATAATATCACTACGTGTAATGATACCCACTAAGCGGTTTCCTTGCACAACTGGTAAACAGTTAATCTTGTAACGGTTGAGCAAGTGCAGCACATGGGCAAGGGTATCAACAGGAGAGGTAGTTACTGGTTCTGGAGTCATCACTTGGGCGACAGTGGGATGCTCACTTAAACCTGTTTGGGAGAGATTTGTGATATCTTGTTGGGTTAAGATTCCGACCAATTTACCCTTTTCCAATACTGGAAAGTGGCGGTGGGAGGATTGGGAAAATGCCTGCAATGCCTCATCCCAACTCATCCGGCTCCCCAGAGTTTCTACACTCGGTTGCATGACATTGGCTGCGGTTAGTTGCGTCCAAGGAGCTTGGGGATTGGTTTCTTTTGGCAAATGAATGCCTTTAAATTCTAATAAATGGTCGTATAGTGATCCCGTTTCTAGGGCTTCTGCCACCAAATAAGCAGTTACCGAAACAATCATCAACGGTAACACCAAATTAAAGTCAGTTGTCATCTCAAACACGATGATCACTGCCGTAATTGGGACTCGCGCCACCCCACAGAAAAATGCCCCCATCCCGACTCGTGCATAAGTTGTCGCCAAACTCACAGCCAGGAAGTGGTGTTCTAAGGTTCCTACCAAATAACCCAAAGCTGCTCCCAGTCCTAGTGTGGGAACCAGCAATCCAGCAGGCGCACCAGAAGCGTAGGTAAACAGGATAAGTAGGAACTGAAGAAAGAAAACTAGCGCTACTAATTCCCAGTTTGCTTCACCCGTCAGCAACAGTTCCCGTAATCCAGCGTTGTCCCGAAATAATGAGGGAAGGCAAGCAAATACCAATCCTGTCACTAATCCAGCCAGTCCCATCCGCCAAGGTAAGCTGATTTTGAGAAAGCGACGACTTAAACCCAAACTGGCGAGAACTCCCCGATTGAACAGCACGCCCCCGAATCCTGCCAAAATTCCCAATAGCAGGTAAAAGGGAATTTCCGACACATAAAAGCTGGTGTTGGCAGCCGCTAAATGCAGATTTAAATCTAAACTATGGGTGTCACAAATACGGGCAACAACAGAACCAATAAATGAAGCCAGGATTGCCGTTCCCAAGGTGATGTCAGAGACATCTTGTAAAAGTTCTTCTACAACAAATAATACCCCAGCAATCGGGGCATTAAAGGCAGCCGCCAGTCCCGCCCCGGCTCCGGCTGCAATCAGTTGGCGACGGTGTTCAGGGGAAGTGGGAAACCAGCGACTAAACTGACTGGCTAAGGCTGCACCAATTTGCACTGTAGGCCCTTCCCGCCCCAAGGGCATCCCAGATGCTAGCACCAGCGTTGCACCGACCAATTTCACCACAGCAATTCGCAAGTTGAGGGGCATGGGCACCTTTGCCAGCACCGCTTTTACTTCCGACATGCCGCTACCAGCAGCTTCAGGGGCGATGCGTTCCACCAACCAGCCTGCGAGAAATCCGCCCACTAACCCAATTATCGGCAGTGCCAACAAAGCAGGAAACTGATGGGATATTTGTAGTCGCCACCCACCTAACAATCCCACACCTTGCCCTAACAAGACAGCAGCCAATCCAGAGACTAAACCAATCAGACAAGCTTGCACCATTGCAAGGCGTTTAGTGGGCAAAAGCTTATGGGAGAGCCGCTTCCAATAAATCTGCCCCATGCGTGCCATCTTGATTCTAAACTTGACAACCAATTGGCTACTCATTCCATTCAACCACTATATATAAGAATCACACGAAAAAGTTACTAGGGCGCGATCGCTTCAATTCCAGAGATTTTGCTGGTGTTGGTGTTGACACCGTAGTTGGAGTATCAGAGGATTGCCAAGGCAATTGGTGATGGTTAAACCAATAATCTACAGAAAATCCCATGACGGCAGCTATTAGTAATAATAAATATAATTCTTTTCACCCAACGTTATGGCTGAGTTTTCAGTCAAGCTGGATTGAGATAAATTCGAGCTTCCATCAACAGTGTGATGTCTCATAGAATACCTTCAACTCTCTTGTTAGCAACATGGAAGAGGATTTTTATTAGTTTAAATCAAAACCCCCCGAACCGAAATTACGTATTTAGTTCGGGGAAATTTTGCTATGTGGTGTTCCGAGAAGTTATTCAGAATATCAGCTTAAAAAATAGTTGTGGAAATATCAGGTAGAAATCGGATAAACAATCACAAGCCAAAAACTAAAGCTGCTTCAGACGATAGCCTAGTCCGTGAACTGTGTCAATAAAATCATCAGGATCGCCAAATTCTCGGAGTTTATGACCTAAACTTTTGATATGAGATTTAACAGTTTGTTCGCTCGGTGGGTCTTGCAATGACCAAATTCGCTCAATAATTCCCCCTCGACTCAGTACCCGGCGATCGCTAGAAACCAGGAGTTCCAACAGGCATATTCTTTGGAATTTAGGTATAAAATGTTCGTCTGCATATATTTACTTCATAGGTGCTAAAATTTAAACGCAGACTTCTCCAACAAAGGTCAGCTGAAGCTGTTGCTAGGCTGCAACATTGCTCGAATCTGAGCCATTAATTCCGCCATTTCAGAAGGTTTTGTTATATAGTCATCAGCCCTAACATCCAAACCAATAATTTTATCTGCAAGGCTGTTGCAAGCTTAGTTTACTAATAAAAGATTAACTAAACTTTGAGTAATAGGAAATTTTGTTTGTTGCTCAAAGTGTAAAAACATCGGACTGGGATTTGCTTCTAAAAAGACATACTCACCCGTTGGTTTTAAACGCCAGTCTATCGCCGTCCACTCTAACATCAAGGCTTTGCTGATGGCTAAACATTGTTGTTGAACTAAGTCAGGCAGTTCCACCGGAATTAACTGTGCTTTTTCATCTTCTCGAAAGTCTAGAGAATTACTGCGAATCTCCGCAGCATAAATATCTTCTCCTATTACATAGCTGCGGATATTAGTGCCAGGAATATACTCTTGGAATGTTACCGGAGAAAGTCGTAATACCAAATTTAGCCGATGGGGTTCTAAATGAAAGTCACTCACAAACTGAGTATGTGTCCCACCGTAGACTGGCTTAAAAATTGTCTTTGGTTGGATTTTACAGAATTCAATTACTTGTTGTGGGTTGTTGCTGATTAATGTCGCTGGAATTTCAACGCCCAGAAGCTTAACTTGACTTAGTTGCAAGGGTTTTTCTTTGTGAAACTGGTAAGCTTGCCAAGAATTGACCCATCTAACTGGTTTAGCTTGAAGCAGTGTCCGCAGTACACTCGTTGCATCACTAAAAGCAATTGTCTGCTGACCTTCTGGTAAATTAGGAATGTAAGGAGCAGAGAAATTTCGCCAAAAAACACTCTTAATATCTTGCAAATTTAACTGATGTCCCCCTGGTAGAACCAAGCAGCCAGCTTGAATATCAGGTTGCCAAGAAATTTGTATTTGAGTTGGGAATAAACGAGTATCCAAGTAATTTACTGCTGTACCTGCTTTTGTCAGCGCATCTCTCATGTGTAAAGCATGAGCATCAAAAGAATTACCTAATACGAGAATATTCATCCTTATATAAAATATTGATAGGTCTAATACATAAGTTAGTAGATTACAAGTAACAACCAGCTGCCTCTTGATGAAATAAATTGGCTAAGTAGGTGGACATAATTAAACGTAAAATTATAATCTTTGAAACTCTCTCAGGAAAAAACTTTGTCCATCCTGCCTTCAATTAGAACTGCCAACTGAGCCTCCTACCTAGCACCAGAAATGGATCACAGGATATTATCTTTCAAATGGAAACATAATCATCAAGATAAGAAAGTTTAGTAGTGGCACAGACCACCACCTTCTTCTGCTGCCTCACCCACTTTCGCAGTAATATGATGAGTAGTAGCCACTGGGCCGCCACCACCTTCTTCTGCTGCTTCACCTACTTTTGCAGTAATGTAATGAGTAGTAGCCACTGGGCCGCCACCACCTTCTTCTGCTGCCTCACCCACCTGAGCAGTAATGTACTGAGTTGTAGCTTGTAATCCTCCTGTAATCTTTTCAGATGACTCATCTGTCAATGGCTCTAGAAAATCTAGCTCAATTGCTTCTAAGTCAGATACTTCTAGTTCAAAGGGATGTTTCATATAATTCACCGAAATTTTTCCAGATAAATGTATTCTACGGTACTATATCATAGTCGGAAATATAAACATTTTTGTCCCTTTGGAATCTAGTTATAAAGTGGGAGCAGTGCTCCAAAGTGATGTGCTAAAAATTCTGGGTATAAATCACCTATTTAGTAGTGCGTAGGCAAGCCAGTGCGGTCTTCTCTCTTTGGGAGAGGCTAGTACCAAGGGGTTTTTTCATGAGCAACTGGCGTGCGACTTCTAGTCGCCAGGACTAGATGAATTGAGACTTTCTAAACATCCTCTAATATTGGCTACAAATTTGCTTTCGAGACTTTTTCAATTTGCCCAGTAAAGTATGCTTCCTGATGTTTGAGTTGGTGCGCTAGTTCTAACCCTTTTTGAAAAGCTGTTACTGCTTGAGGAAACTCTTTGCGTTCTAGATACAATTGTCCAATTTGGTCATAAGCTTGCATCAACCCGTAAAAGTTGGCGGCTTGCGTCTGTATCTGCACAAGAATTTCACTAGCCTGCAAAGCCTCGTCTGTTTGTCCTTGAGAACGATACAGTGCAATTAGTTTTTGCAAAGCTTCACCAGCACGAACGTACTCCTGTAATTGCCAAGCAGTTGTATAAGCTTCTTGATAATTTTTAAAAGCTTCTAACAGTAAGTTAGGATCTTTCTTTGCTAGAGATTCGTAATTTGAAGCGATCGCTAGCTTTAATTCTGGTATTTCAGTAAGATTATTTTCATTGACGTAAATTTCTGCTAATTTATTAAGTACATTCAATGACTGCTGTGGTTGGTTTGTCTGCTCGTAAATCTCAGCCAGCCGTTGCAAATATGTTAGCTCGTTTACACGATCGCCAACAGAAGTAGCTAAACCCAACAATTCCTCGTAGATTGGCGCAGCTTTGCGATAATCAAACCAACTCAAATTTAGTTCCCCAATTGTCTTAAGGATTTCTACTAGGACTGTGGTACTTTTTTGCTGTCGTACCACTAACAAAACTTGGTCGTAAGCTTCAAGAGCGAGTTTAGGCGATCGCACATTTTGGTAAGCTTGCCCTAGCGATCGCCACAATTCTAGATCAATTTGGGCAGTTTTTTTCTGAGATTGTACCTGCTTTTGAATTGCTTGCAATCGCTGCGTAATATATTGTACTTCTTGGCTGTCGTTTTGCTTCCAGGCGATCGCCCCGACTCGTGATAGTGCTTGCACCTCTAGTGATGAACCTAAAAAGCGCCGCAAGCGAAGTTCCCGGTTCCAAATTTCAAACGCCGCTACCTGATCCCCTGCTTGCAATTTTGCCGCTGCTTCTTGGTTTAAGGCATCCAACGCTGGTTCTAAGTTTTGCTGTTCTTCGAGAGTTAACGGCTGTTTATTCTTGGGCAAACGTGGTAACAGCGGATCGGGTGTGGTAATTTCTAGGGGACTAGGAGGAAATTTATCCGGTGGTTTGGGCTTTTTAGTCTCTGCCAGTGTCAAGGAACTACTAAAGAGTGTAGCAGCAGTAACAATCACAATTAAGCGCTTGAGCATGGGTACTTTACCTTGCCTTAAGTTAGTTGCATGAGATAATTGGTAATTATCACCATGCCCTATTATTGCCAATACTCAGTTAGGAGTTAGGAGTTTTTTCCCTTCTCTTTCTCTTTTGATGCTCGTTCGCGTGTCAAGCTATCAATAGCATCACCCAAAGCAGTAGTAAGGCTATTGCGGGTTTGGGCGTGGTTATCCTGCTCAGTTTTCAAAGCTTGCAAGAGGCGTGAGCGTTCTTTGATTACGGCGATGAGTTTAGCTTGCAAGTCCTCCACAGATTTTAGTTGTTCTATTTCTTGTTGGATCGCTGTTACTGGTGTCCCAGCAGCCAGTGTCTTGACCTCAAGACCCTGGAGTTTATGCAGGTCTGCCTTGAGGGATGCGATCGCCTGTTGGGACAGTTGGGCATGTGTACGGCGTTGTTCTGCTTCAGTATTGTAAAGCTGACGCCATTTTTGGGCACTTTCCCAAGCAGCATCGCGATCGTGTTGAAGTTCCGCCATCTGCTCTTTGAGTACCTGGATTTCTGTCAACCACTGTTGTGTTAAATCTTGATCCATAAATAAATAGTTATTAGTCAATGGTCATTAGTCAATAGATGCGATTGCTATCCCAAATTTGGGAAAGTAATTAATAAAGGCAACCACTTTTAACTCTAAATCATGCCAAAGCCTCGTTTTTTTCGCTTCTTTCGCCACCTCAATTGGCACACGCTCAAAAAAACTTTTGCCAGGACAATCGAAAGACGACTTTTGGGACTTGCCTCGGAAATCGCCTTCAATGCCATGCTATCGCTGTTTCCAGCAATTCTGGCTCTGCTCACAGCCATTGGCTTATTGGCAGAATCTTTGCAAGCCACCTTTAACAAACTGGCGAATCAACTTAGTCAAGTCCTACCTGAACAAGCCTTGGATCTGATTCGTGATTTTGCCACCACAGAAATTACCAACTCCAAAAACAGCAGTTTATTTTCTCTGAGCTTTGTATTAGCAATTTGGACTGCTTCTGGGGCGGTGAGTACCGCTATGACAGCCCTCGACCAAATCCATCAAATTCCTCCAGAAGACATTCGCCCCTTTTGGAAAGCCAAGCTCATTTCTCTAGGATTAACAGTCGGTACTATGTTGCTTTTAGTATTGGCTTCTTTCTTAGTGTTTACCAGCGACTGGCTATTGGCAATGGTAGTGCGCGGAAATGGTTCTTTGATATTCTTGTTGCATCTTTGGCAGTTGTTACGCTGGCCTTTAGCTTTAAGTATTGTTGCTTTCGCCTTTGGCTTTGTCTATCGCTATGGCCCAAGCCAGTGGAACTCAGGCACGCCAATGATGCCTGGAGCAATTTTAGCAGCTGTTTTTTGGGCAATTTTGTCAGCCCTATTTCGGCTTTATGTGGCGAATTTTGGCAATTATAATAAAGTTTATGGTGCAGTAGGGGCTGTAATAGTTTTAATGCTCTGGCTGTCGATGAGCGCTGCTGTTCTGTTAATCGGCGATCAGTTGAACGTAACTGTCGGCGAAGATATGCGCCCAAAAGCACAGTCAGAATCCCCCGATAAATAGAAAATATAGCTGAAATCTCTGTGGAAATTTTTGCCAAAGCTCAGTAGAAGAGTAGAATATCTAACGATTCAATCCAAAGCTAGCGATCGCCTTTATGTCTGATTCTCCGCCTCGATTTTCGATCATTGAACCTGATGCCAAAGCACCCACTTTGAAGCGCCTGCGTCAGTTAAGTCGGCTGCTGGATAATGTTATTACCATTCCTGGTACGAAAATTGGTTTTGGTCTAGATCCAATTTTAGGACTTATACCTATTGGTGGTGATTTTTTGGGAGTCATGTTTTCTAGCTACATCATCTTAGAAGCAGCGCGGCTGGGTGTATCTAGAGCCACTTTAGGCAAAATGGTTTTGAATGTGATCATTGATGGCTTGGTAGGTGCTGTCCCAGTTTTGGGAGACTTTTTTGATTTTGCCTGGACAGCTAACAGCTATAATATCAAGCTCTTGGAAGAGTACTTAAAGTTTCCTAGCCAGCAAAAGAGTGCAGACAGGTGGTTTATCTTTGCCGTTTTGGCTGGATTGTTGCTAATCTCCATTGTTTTAGTGGCATTACCAGTAATACTAATTAGAATATTGTGGAACGCCTTAACTGGCGGTTAAATTATTTATTGATAAAGGAATGAAAGATTGGTGGCAAGCTACTTTTCCTGAAGGGCAGCAAAGTCTAGTTATTACTGATGCTAAAGGGTATCCTGTACAAATTGCTTATGGCGAAAAAGGTAAAGGTAAACCGCTAATTTTATTACATGGCATGGGTAGTTGGAGCTATAATTGGCGGCACAGTATAGCACCATTATCGAAATATTTTCGGGTAATCTGTTTTGATGCCAAAAATTTTGGTTTTTCCGAAAAACCATTGTCTCGTAGAGAAGACAACAGTCATCAAATTATTGAATTTAAAAGAATTATTCAGGCATTATGTGATGAACCCGCAGTGATTGTAGCTGAATCTCTGGGGGGATTAGTTGCCCTTGCCCTTGCTCAAGAACATCCGCAGTTAATCGCGCAGCTTGTAGTAGTAAACGTACCTATTTTTACCGAACATCTACCCCATTGGGCTATGTGGTTACTTGCCCTAATGCCCTTAGAAATAATGCAAACAATTGACTCCTTACGGCTGGCATATTTGTTTGCACCTCTATTTAGAGAAATTATGGCAATAGAAAGACGTGGGGTATTATTCGATCCATCAATTTTGACACAGGAAGATGTCTATTGGATAACTTACCCGTTTATTGAACTGCCAGGTACGGTTGCCAAAGTTGCTGAAGAGTTACAAATAGCAGCGCGAGAAATTGAGAATTGGCAAGCAAATAAGCCCAATATGCTCACCCAAATTCAAAATAATCTAAGTTCAATTAAATGTCCTACACTAGTTTTGTGGGGTGATCAAGATAGTTGGTTTCCTGCTAGTCATGGTGAAAAATTGCATCAGCATATCCCCAATTCCAAATTACAAATTTTGTCTAACTGCTGTCATGATGCCTCAACTGGCGCTTTTGAGGTGTTGAATGCAGCGATTCTTGAGTTTTTACGGGATAGTGATTTATAAAAAGAATTTATGTTCTAATTGAGTTGATAGTTGTTTTTTTGATTGGCATATCTGAGAGCGATGCCAGCAGCAGTCACTGAGCTTGCGTTACCCCAAGCTACGCCGTAAAGCCTACGGCATAGCTACACTTACAGCATTTTGCATCTAAATGAAGTACATCCTTACCCTCCTTAATCCCCCCGATGTATTGGGGGGAAATTCCCAATCTAGTTCCCTCCCCAATCTATCGGGGAGGGTTAGGGAGGGGTATTTTTGTACTTCATTAACTTGCAATCTGCTGTAGGGCGCAGCGTCTCCAAGAGTTCGATCTAAGTGCGGGCTATCCCTACGCTAAATAAAAAGAAGAGTGGGAGGAAGCATATCAGTCAGCTTTCAAACTCCCACTCTGCCATTTGCCGCTGAAGTGACAGGAATATATGTAGACGTTGCCCGTTATTTGGGGGCTAATGCGTACTTTAACAACAACGCCCATACATATTTAATATTCCTGTTGCAGCAAATGCCAAACCTGATTATTGATATTTATCTACTGAGAAAATCCTCCGCAAATAATTAGTAGAAATAGTTTTTTCTTTTTGAAAATCACTTAGTAAATAGTGTTTTGCAAAAGTAATTTGCCTACGTGGTAGTCCCTGATAACAAAACCCTTGAAGTCGTTTATCTTTATATAATTTAACTTGGTTAATCAGAATCTGGTTGCCATTTTGGCAGGTTTTTAAATTTTCTAATTGTTCATAAGTAACCTTTATGAACTGGATAACCATCTGATCATTGTCCCAATACTTTTTGGCAAGTATAAAAGTGGATCATGCATCCAATCCAATAATTTCAACACACTATCTTCCCAATCTTCTCCAAACCAGCCTACTTATTAGCGCGATCGCTGGATTGTTGACGATAACTCTAATCAAATTTTGCAGATAATAGCTGAACACCGTTTCAATCAAGAGCCTATAATTTATCAACCCCAACTTTGGAAATTGCACAGGACTTAGGAGCAGCGTTGGAACTCTTTCAAAGTATCACTGAAAATTTGGAAGTGAAATTATAAAATAACGCTATGTAAATAGACCTAGACGAAGACGACAGAGATTACAGCTATTTTCAAGGTAAATAGACCACATCTGTCGTAGGGGCGCAAGGCCTTGCGCCCCTACGACAGATGTGGTTTAAATACTTGAATTCTGCTGTAAGCTCACTAGGGATTCCTGATTAACCACTCTTAGGCGATAGTATAACTGTAGATTCTTTCAATTCTCTGATCACCCATGCCAAAACAGTCTATAGGTCTTGATAACCAACTCTATAATTACCTTTTATCCGTTTCGCTGCGCGAACCGGAGATTCTTTTGAAGTTGCGCCAAGAAACCGCTAACCATCCCCGAAGTAGAATGCAGATTTCACCAGAACAAGGGCAGTTTATGAGACTACTGGTGCAACTCATTGGAGCGAAGAAAACCTTGGAAGTTGGAGTGTTTACAGGTTATAGCTCACTCTCAGTTGCCTTAGCCCTTCCTGAGGATGGCAAGATTATCGCTGCTGATGTGAGTGAAGAATTTACTGCGATCGCCCGCCGATATTGGCAAGAAGCCGGAGTTGCTGATAAAATCGATCTGCGATTGGCACCAGCTTTGGAAACTTTAGATGCATTATTGGCATCTGGGCAAGCCGAGACATTTGATTTTGCCTTTATTGATGCTGATAAAGAAAATTATGATGGATATTATGAGCGATCGTTGCAATTGGTGCGTCCAGGTGGATTGATTACTATTGATAATGTTTTATGGTCAGGACAAGTTGCTGACCCGCAAAATCAAGATGAAAGCACTCAAGCTCTCCGGGCGCTCAACCAAAAGTTACATCATGATGAACGGGTTACCCTCTCCCTTGTCCCCATCGCTGATGGACTTACTTTAGCAATCAAGCTACCTTAATACAACATGAGTTTGATGAACCTCTCCCGGACTTGAACTTTAATTCAAGTCTGTACCTCTGCGAGTCGCAGAGGGACGGTTTTGCGTAGTATAGCAAGGGACTGCGGACTGGGTGAAAAGCCTTTTTGTGTCAAAGTTTTATCATCTGTTAATGTCCTAACCACCTTGGCTGTTGCTATAAAACCTCATGGTAAATTCATACTATGATTAATTTGTACAGCGCGTAAGTCCTAATTAAATCATGTGCGGCAAATTACTTGTGATTGTTGTGTGACCTCTCAAGAGCAACCCCTCCCCTTGTAGGGGAGGGAAACCTGTAGCTTTAGCTATAGGCGGGGTGAGGTTATTTTATTATGGGCAATTCAGCGGACATGATATAGATCCTGGAAACGAGGCTTTAAAAGAGTTTTGGCTTAAATTGACACCAATGACAGATGTGCGCCCCTACTGCGTGTTCTACTTCTATTTACTTAGAAGTTATAGCCAATTCCTAATTGTAGTCCGACATCAGTGTCATCCAAAAAAGCAGCATTTACACCACCTGTTAGCGTAAGTTTAGAACCGAGAGGAAGGTCTACACCACCAGTTAACAGTAATCCAATATCAGTATCAGCATTAGCTTCAATTGCTATGCCAGCACCTATGTAAGGAGATATAGCAAAAGTTCTTTCACCCACCGAACCTGCTCTGCGGGGAGAAAAATCCAAAGTTACGGGAACCAGAAATACTGTATCGTCGCCAAATATCACCGATGGTCGCACTGATAGAAAGTTTGTCAGACCAAGTTTGCTGATTACTGTAAAGTTAGTATCGCTCAGAGCTGTATCGTCGCCGCCCAAACCAATGTTACCACCAACCCCGATGTAGCTTCTGCCACCACGAGTAGCTCTACCTACCGTAGGTGTTCCATTTGTGCTTCCTGTTGGTGGCTGATTTAACTGACTAATATTAACATCAGGCGGGATCAGGACTTGGTTGACTGCATGGATAATACCATTGCTAGCTTTCACGTCTGCCTGGATAACTCTGGCATTATTCACCTCGACTTGATTGTTAGCGCGATCAATTTTAATATTTACAGGTCTTCCTTCATCGGTTGCCAGTTTTCCAGGCGAGAATTGACTAGCAGTTACTGCACCAGGAAGCACATGATATCTCAAAATTTTAATCAATGCTTCTCTGTTTTCTGGTTGCTGTAACTGCTGTAAGGTAGCAGCAGGTAAAGCCGCAAATGCTTCATCAGTAGGAGCGAAGACTGTATAAGGGCCTGGCTGTTGAAGAATATCAGTTAAACCAGCTGTCTTTAATAAAGAAGTCAGAGTTGTCAAAGAACTACTGGATGCAGCAAGAGAAACAATATCGGTACCTCTTTGAGTTCCACCAACAATATACTGAGTAGCTGGAAGATTGCTAGCAATGGGTTGCACCCTTCCCTGTTTAGCCAAAGCTTGATATAAGAGTGCCGCAGCTTCTGCACGAGTCAGGGACTGTTGCGGATTGAGTTGTTTTACATCTGGATAATTAACAACAATATTAGATTGTGTTGCTGCTGTCACACTATTTACAGCGTAGTTCGGGATACTTGAGGCGTCATTGTAATAGGTGCTGAGGTCACTACTAGTTCCAGTGTTACTAGGAGTTAAACCTAAACCACTTGCTAAGGCAACTATCCCCTGCACTCTAGGAATTTCTTGATTTGGTCTAAACACATTTCCAGGATAACCTGCCAAAAATCCAGTTTCATAGGCACTCTGAATTGCAGAAGCCGCCCAATAGTTAGCAGGAACATCACTAAATCCACCTGCGCTTAACTGGCGAACTCGGTTTTGGTTACCAAAAGCTTTTTGAATTAAAGCGGCAAATTCAGCACGAGTCACAGCTTGATTCGGCCTAAAGGTGCCATCAGGAAAGCCAGCAATCACGTTATTGTCAGCTAGGGCTTGAATGAAGGGACGCGCCCAATAATCTGAGGAAACATCAGACAAGTTAACTGTTGAAGTAGGTGATGGTGTTGTAAGCGATGGTGTCGCAGGCGATGGTGTGTCAGACGATGGCGTTGTAGGCGATGGTGTGTCAGACGATGGCGTTGTAGGCGATGGTGTATCTAGCGATGGTGTCGCAGGCGATGGTGTGTCAGGTGATGGTATCGTAGATGGAACAGTATTTTGAGATGAAGCTGGGGTAGAAATTACGATGGGAGCTATTATAGCAGATGTCATTCCTAGAACTAGTAAAGCAACCCTTGCTGATGACCAACGAAACAAACTAGACATGGAAATATCCTCTTTTCAAATTCTTGGATTGACTATTGGAAAATGCTGGATAGAAGGTTAAATGAATACAAATATCGAGATGATTGTTTGGTTTGCCTCTATATGGAAACCACAAATACAACCGTTAACTCTGGAAAATTTAAATGTTGGGCATTATAAATAGCTGCTCTGACATCTGATAAAATTTATCCAAATGTTCACCACACATAGTATAGGATTCCTATTTGATTTTTAAAGAACCGCAGATAACACTAATAAGGATAAACAGGCATACTGTGGTAATATGGTATGTTGCAACAATCGACATAATAAGTGCAAGTAGCGAATTTTATAAGTTATAAAATCGCAGTCAAGCTCTAGGAAAATTGGCTTTTAATAGCCGTCTCTTTATGATTGCCCAGGGGGGTTAATGCCGTCAAGCCCAATGTATCATGATCTTTAGCAAGATTAAAGAAATAAAATGTGTTTTGGCAATAAGCTGTATTGTTACATTTTTAATCAAAATTATACAACTAACTAAGGGCTGGATTCCGAGGAAAAACTTTCACTCTTTAGATAGTTGTCCGTGATGGGCAATTTTCAAATGCTAGACTGGAAATTTGCGATCGCAATCTAAATTTTCGAGCATAATTGCGCCAATATTTTTGGCTAGGAATTATTTTTTTGCAAAAGACAATTTTATGAAAATGAACCCACAGATAAACTAGGATTTTCGGAAAATGTCTAATCTGCATAAATTTTGCTTATAACTATAACTCCTTTGCCATTGCCTGGATTTAAACTGGTCTTGTAGCACCAACCTTTGATATAAGCCACACACCACATTCAAGCAAGGTTTACCTGTATTCTGGGTAACGATCGCAGAGTAACTTTCACCTCCGAAAGGAGAGCCATCTTCATAAATAAAATGCTATTTGGGATTAAGCAAATTTTGCCCCACAAGCTGTTCTGCCGTCAGTCCCAAAATGCGATCGCAAGTTGCACTGCAAGCCTGGATAGTGCCATCAGCCAACTGAAGCACCATTCCCTCTTCTTTCCTGACTACCAAAGAATAATTTGCTTTTTTACTAACTTGTCGGTGCAGCAGCTTGTCACTAGCCAGCTGGTTTTGGGACTTTTCCGCGTCTGACATTCTCAAAAGTTAAATAGATTTAAAGTTAATCTAAGATTCCGCGGGTCATACCTAACATAAATTTTAGGACAATATCTTCCACCTTTAGGCTGAATATAGCTAAATTTATCCACCTTTGATCCTCGTGAATGAGTCTTTGATCCTCGTTCATCCACCTTTGATCCTCATTAACGAGTCTTTGATATTCATTCATCCACCTTTGATCCTCGTGAACGAGTCTTTGATATTCGTTCATTTCCACACAATAGGGGCAATCGCTAATTATTCCTAACTTGCCGACAATCAGCCGAAGGTACGCTTATTAATAATGCTACGGGAGCCATAAAATAAAATAAAATTCGCTGTTTTTCCCTTTTGCTACCCAAATACCAAGATGCCTTCTAAGCGAATCCTATTTATCAGTAACGGACATGGAGAGGACAACCATACCTCTTATGTTATTCAAACCCTGCGCCAATTGTGTCCTTCTCTTGATATGGCAGCAATGCCGATTGTCGGGGAAGGAAAAGCTTACCGCAACTTGAAAATTCCCATTATTGGCCCGACGCAAACGATGCCCTCTGGGGGATTTTTTTACATGAAGCGCCTCTATTTGCTCAAAGATTTTCAATCGGGATTGATTGGGTTAACGTGGCGACAGTTACAAGCGTTGTTGCATTATGCTCCCAATTGCGATTTGATTATGGCTACTGGGGATGTTGTCTCTCAGACATTTGCTTACTTAACAAAGCGCCCCTTCGTCTCCTTTATCTCTTGTCTTTCAGCCCTCTACGAAGGGCGGTTACGACTCAATCCGCTGCTGTGGCATGATCTTAATTCTTCTAGATGTCTGGCAGTTTTCACTAAAGATCCTTATACGGCTTATGACCTCCAACGGCAAGGTTTAACTAAAGCTCAGGTTGCTGGCATTCCGGCTTTAGATTGGCTCGTCCCTGCTGGCAAAGACTTGCACCTGAAACCGGACGGGAGAGCGATCGCTCTCCTACCAGGGTCACGGATGCCTGAAGCCGCGCGAAATTTTTGTTTGCAGTTGCAACTAGTGGTAGAAATCGCCAAGGTGATGCCTGAGTCAGGATTACAGTTTCGTGCAGCCTTGATACCGGATTTGATGGAGCAACTAGACGACATTGCCAAAAGTCAAGGTTGGCAGCTGACTCAAGGTATACTCACTTATTCTCTTGCAGGAAATTCTGCTGACAAATCAGCGATTGTGGAAGTGAGATGTTATTCAGATGCCTTTAGTGACATCCTATGTTATTCTACTCTCGTCATTGGTATGGCAGGGTTGGCAGTGGAGGAAGCTGTAGCGATCGGCAAACCAATCATCCAGATTCCTGGAGAGGGTCCTCAATTTACCTATCAATTTGCAGAGGCGCAAACACGGCTGTTGGGCATTTCTGCCCAAACCATCGGCACCAAGCCAGCAACCCCTGAGATTCTCAGGCAAGCGGCTCAACGAGTAGTCGAGACTTTACAAGATTCAGAGTACCTGATTAAGTGCAAAGAAAATGGCCCTGAGCGATTTGGCCCGCGCGGTGCATCTGAGAGAATTGCCCGCCTTCTGCTAACCTATCTGGGAGAAACTGAGGAGAAATTACCGTTGCTGCCAAATTTTAATAATGAAGGTAGGGATAACAGAATGTAGGTAAAACAGCGAGTTATTACAGCAGAATTCAAGTATTTGAACCACATCTGTCGTAGAGGCATAGCAATGCTCATTGGTGTCAACTTAACGTGAAAGTTAGTTTAGAACAAGCTTTTAGAGATTGTCTGTTGTCTGGTTGTTGTCTGGTTCCCAGTCTCTGACTGGGAATGCCTAGTAAGAGGCTCCGCCTCAAGACTAGCGGCAGCAGCCCAATTGAAGTATATTTCCAGCCTTTGGCTGGAAACGAGGTTTTAAAAGGCTTTGGGCTTAAGTTGACACCAATGAGCTTTTTCTCTGCCCAAGAGGACGTGGTTTATTTAGCTGAAAATAGCTAAATAAATCATCAGGCATGAGAGCAAAAAGATGTTATGTGTGGAAAGCTGCTAATTATTGCATTCGGCAATTTTTTATCTATGGTGATACTGCGATCTTCCAACCAGATGGATAAGTTAATACAGCCAATTCACGAGGACAAAAGTTTATCTGCCAAGGTTACACAATAAATTTTGAGATTATTGGATAAATCATGGAAGGGATACTTTGCGGCGCTGGCAGAATATAAGCATACAGTAATTGAACTATGAAAGTCCGCTCTAGCTACTGGCAACTGTTGCCTTATCTGTGGCCCCAATGGCCGCTGTTAATTCGGGGATTGGCTTGTATCTTAGGATTTGTGTTGTTCACCCTAGCAATACCCTATTTAGCAGGTAAGGTCGCTTCTTTTCTTAGTCAGGGAAATGTTAACCAGATTGCCTACTGGCTCGGACTAGCCACTTTAGTATTTTTAGTTCGAGGGTTTTGTCAATACGGGCAGAATGTCTTTATGATCGCTGCTGCTCTGGAAATGGCTTTAAACTTGCGTAAGCGAGTTTACGCTCACCTGCACAAACTCGGATTAGATTATTTTGAAACCACACAGACGGGAGACCTCACTTATCGCCTAACTGAAGATATCGACCGGGTAGGCGAGATTATTGACAAGTTATCCCATCAGTTTCTTTCCAATCTGTTGCAGTTAATTGTAATTCCCATTTACATGCTCTACCTGAATTGGCCGCTGACGCTTGCAGGTTTGATTTTGGCTCCCCTCATGGCTTGGTTGATCGGAGAATTTGGTCAGCGATTACTCGTGCTATCTCGCCAGAGTCAAAATCAGGTTTCCAATTTATCGGCGCTGCTAACTGAAGTATTTAGCGGGATTCGCGTTGTTCAGGCTTTTGCGGCACAAGAGTATGAAGTGAAGCGATTCAATCAGGAAGCAGAACACAATCGTCAGGCTCAGTATCGCACTCAACAACTCAAATCCATTCAGTTTCCTGTTGTCGGTTTTTTGGAAGCAGTTAGTATTATGCTGCTATTTTTATTGGGAGGATGGCAGATTTCTCAGAATCAGCTGACATCTCAAGGGTTTATCAGTTTCTTAGCTGCTGTAGCTTTACTGATTCAGCCAATCGACATGATGATTAGCAATTACAACGAGTACAAACAAACTGAAGCTTCCGTCGAACGCATCTTTGAACTGATGGCCAAGCAGCCTAGCCTCAGCGAAAAATCGAATGCTCTGGAAATGCCACGAGTTATTGGCAAGGTAGAGTATCGTCATGTCAATTTCGCCTACAATCCCAACGAGCCAGTGCTAAAGGATCTCTGCCTGCACGCTTCTCCTGGTGATGTCATGGCTTTGGTTGGTTCTTCTGGAGCAGGCAAATCGACGTTAATTAACCTTTTACTTCGATTTTATGATCCTCAGGCGGGTCAAATTCTGATTGATAATATTGATATCCGTGACGTTACACTCACCAGCCTGCGCCGTCAAATTGGGATTGTTCCCCAAGATATTACCCTTTTTTCGGGAACGATCGCCGAAAACATCGGTTACGGTCAGGAAAAATTAGATTTAGCAGCGATTCAAGAAGCGGCAAAGATTGCCAACGCTCACTCCTTTATCACCCAGTTTTCTCAGGGTTATCATACCTGGGTGGGCGAACGGGGAGTTAACCTATCAGGAGGACAACGCCAAAGATTAGCGATCGCCAGAGCAGTTGCCAACGATCCGCGAATTCTCATCCTGGATGAGGCCACCTCTGCTTTGGATTCGGAATCAGAAGCATTAGTTCAAGAGGCGCTGGAGCGAGTGATGCAAAACCGTACCGTGTTTATTATTGCCCATCGCTTGAGCAGCGTTCGTCGGGCTGACTGCATTCTCGTACTAGAACAAGGACAGGTGGTTGAAGCTGGTACCCACGCCTCTCTACTATCTAAGGAAGGACGGTATGCCCGTTTTTACGCCCAACAGTTCTACTCTACAGATGAGTAGGGCATTGTCATCCTAAAAATTGGCTGACAATATTTCCTAGAGTTAAAAAAACATCCCATCCCTGCGGGACGCTCCGCGAACGTAGGGGCGCAAGGCCTTGCGCCCCTACAAATGTACAAATAATTTTGAACACAAAGTTACTTTTAATAGACCTCTTGCAAAAATCCTTGAATCACCCCTCCCCAACCCTCACGCCACTTGCTTCAAGTCGGCAGAGCCGCCCAACGCAGTGGCTCCCCTTCATAAGGGGAGGGGGCAAGATTTAAAGTTTCCCCCCTTTATAAGGGGGGTCTATTCGAGCTTATGCAAGAGGTCTAATATTCACGAAGGTATCGACAGCGCAATTTTGATTCTTAAGCATCGGAACTACATCGAGATATTTAAGTAGTGAAAGAGTACGGAGATATATCTTTTTTTACAACCCCATGACTGTGCGATAATGTGCTTCAATTTGCGCGACAGTTTGAGACTTACGCTTTGTCTCCCATTGACTGCGATTAAATAATTCTTGCCGTAATTCATCAACGTTAATTGTTGTCACTTTACCATCAGTAATAATTTGCTTGCCATTCACCCAAGCACTATCGACAACATTACTAGGACGCCCTAAAACTAGCAACCCAATGGGATCTGTACGCGGTAGTAATGATAAATTGGTGAGGTCATAAAGTACTAAATCTGCTTTTTTACCCACAGCAAGGGAACCGAGTATGTCTGCCAAATTCAATCCTTTTGCACCGCCCAAAGATGCCATTTCGACTGCTTGTCTGGGCGTAATCCAGTGTTGATAATCTGAGTCTGTAACATTATGTAAAATAGAACCAATTTTGATGGCTTCTAGCAAGTCTTGAGAGTCATTACTAGAAGCACCATCGCAACCAAAAGTCACATTTACCCCAGCTTGGCGATATTTTAAAATTGGGGCGATGCCACTGCCTAAACGCAGATTACTTAAGGGATTATGAACAACTGTAGATTGAGTTTCGGCCAAAATAGCGATATCAGCATCATTTAACCAGACGCAATGGGCAAGTGTTGTGCGATCGCTCAAATATCCGATTCTTTTCAAATGTTCCACAGCAGTACAACCGTACTTTTGTTGAGCGATTTTTTCCTGTGCCCTGGTTTCGAGTAAATGGGAGTGACGACAAAGATTATAGCGATCGCTTAACTCGATACATCCCTCAAATAAAGCATCAGTACACAATGGAATCCCTGTTGGTGCGACTAAAATATTTATACCCTCATCTGGGCGATGAAATTGTCGCACCGCCTCTTCGATGATTTCCAATGTTGCCGCAGTTGAGCGAAAATAAGGTTCATGAGTTTTTGCTGATTCCCCGGATGGTATACCTGCGCTGAGGGATTCATCTTGAATTAAGGGGGCGATAAAAGCGCGAATTCCAATTTCTCTGTAAGCGCGAGTTGCAATGGCGATCGTTTCTAACTCAAGTTTAGGAATTAACACCAGATGATCTACTACACTCGTCCCGCCGGAAAGTAAGGTTTCCACCGCAGTACCCAAGGCGCTCAGATAAACGTGTTCGGGATCGAGGGGGGTAAAATCATACAGTTCTGCTAACCATAATTCTAAAGGGAAGACTGACATGATTCCTCGCTGCCACATCTCTGATGAGTGGGTGTGGGCGTTGAAGAAGCCAGGAAGCAGTAGCTTATTTTTGCCATCTATGGCAGTGCCGATTACTTGTAGATTGGGGGCAATGGCAGCAATTTTACCATCTACAACCTGTACATCTACCGTTGCATAATCATCACTGACGGCAATCAAAACATTTTGGATTGTGAAAATTACCATATTTAACCTTGATTAAGTAATTGTATTTTCAACTAAATTTCAAGTTACAAAATAGAAAATGGTCTTAGGTATTGCAATTTTATGAATTTACCATTACGGACATTGGGAGTTGCACCAAATGCGTGGACAGTGAATGATGCGATCGCAGATATCACTCGTCCTCAAAAGACCCCACAACCCGTTATTTTATCTACAGAAACTAAAACCCTGCATTTAGACTTGGCAAAAGCTGCTATCCTCGTCATTGATATGCAAAACGACTTCTGTCACCCTGATGGCTGGTTAGCGCATATTGGTGTGGATGTAACTCCAGCGCGTCAGCCTATTGAACCTTTAAACAACTTACTTCCAGAACTCCGTGAGGCTGGTGTCCCAGTCATTTGGGTAAATTGGGGGAATCGTCCCGACTTGCTCAATATTAGTGCTGGTTCGCGTCACGTCTATAATCCCACAGGAGGAGGTGTGGGATTGGGCGATCCATTGCCAAGCAATGGTGCTAGAGTACTCATGGCAGGTAGTTGGGCAGCGGCAATTGTAGACGAACTGGAACAGATTCCGGAAGATATTCGTGTGGATAAATACCGCATGAGTGGCTTTTGGGATACGCCCTTAGATAGTATCTTGCGGAATCTAGGAAGGACAACACTATTTTTTGCTGGTGTTAATGCTGATCAATGTGTGCTAGTGACCTTATGTGATGCCAACTTTTTAGGATATGACTGTGTGTTAGTTAAAGACTGTACCGCTACTACTTCTCCTGAATATTGTTGGCTGGCGACATTGTACAATGTCAAACAATGCTTCGGTTTTGTCACTGACTCGCAAGCAATTTTAACAGTGCTGTAAAAGAGTGAGGAGTAATTCGATTTGAGATTGGAGATTAATTTCATGCATGAATGTTCTTTATTTGCTCAATAATTTGAGATTTTAGATTTGTTCTTGCGTTTAAATTCGCTTGATCTCAAACTTTTTAAATTTTGGACTTTACTGCGGAACGCTACGCGTAGCTAGCTTCCCCGCATAGGTACGGCGTGAGCGCTTAGGCAACGCTTTTGAATTATTTGATCCCAAAATCCAAAATTTGAAATCTAAAATCTAAAATTGGGTGATTTAGACATACAACTAATAACTCAATATTCAGGACTTGGATTTTAGGAATTTTCATACCCAACAATCACTTCCAAGGGGATAAATAAATGAATGCTACTCATTGTGTAATTCCGGTTATCAAATCTACCAAAGATTACCAAGTATATCGCATCAGTCCCAACGACTCTAATCGATTAGCAATTATCTTTGATTCGACAAATGCTAATACTTCCTTGACTTGCTGCATTGAAATTTTTGATGTTGGTGGACAAACACCGCCAAATCGCCATCAGTGGGCGGTGGAAATGTTTTTCGTCCTGAAAGGGGAAGCGATCGCCATGTGTGACGGCAAGACTACCACAATCAAAGCTGGAGATAGTTTATTGGTGCCTCCGACTGGGACTCATTTGATTAAAAATACTGGTTCTACTCGCTTGTACACGTTGACTATTATGGTTCCCAATGAAAACTTTTCGGAATTGATTCGCAGTGGTATTCCGACGGAGTTAGATGCAGAAGATATGGCAGTACTGGGGAGATTAGATGCTTTGATGCCCTGTTAAAGATATTTGAAACCTCACTTCTATTTCTCTCTTCTACAAAGCTACGGTGTACACACAAGTTTTGCCGTAGCTATATCTTTATTAATAAATGAAATCTCACATTGCGCTTCTATCTCGCCTCCCCTACCTCCCTACGGTGTACACACAAGTGCAAATTACCCCCCTTAATCCCACGCCACTTGCTATAACGGAGGGAACCTCCGCAACGCAGTGGCTCCCCTTATAAAGGGGGGAAATAAGAAATCTTGTTCCCTCCCCTTGACAAGGGGAGGGTTAGGGAGGGGTAAAACTTACGCTTCAAGTCAGTTCTACCGAATAATTTGTTTAACAACAGTAATAAAGCGTTCCATGTCAACTTGGGTAATAGCTCCCATTGTCGAGACTCGGAAGATAGATTGAGCTAAATTTCCCTGTCCAGAATAAATAATATAATCTCGTGCTTTCAGTTGGTCGTGAAATTCTTCATAGCTGAAACCATCTGGCAAATAGTAGGCATTCAAGACAACGGATGAACTGCCAACAGGAAGTAGAGGTTTAATTCCAATTGAGGCTAACCCGTCTCTAACTAAGCTGGCGAGTTGGTTGTAATGGCTGTGTCTGGTACGCCAACCCCCTGCTTCTGCCATTTCTTCCAAAGCTTCCGTTAAAGCATAAAATGTCTGTACTGATTGCGTAAAAGGTGTGCCGCCTCGGTCTTGTTGCTGGCAATAGGTTGCTAAATCTAAATATAAGGTGCGGGGGATTGTGGCAACTGACGGCAGTGCATCCCGTTGCAGGATAACAAAGGAGGTTCCAGGGACACCATGCAGACATTTATTAGCTGTCGCAGCGCAAGCGGTAATTCCCCAATCTGCAAAATTTAGTTCCTCAGCACCAAAGCTGCTGACAGCATCTACTAAGAGTTTGATGCGGCGTTCTTGACAAATTGGCGCAAGTTCTGCCAAATTATTTAGGCGACCGGTAGTAGTTTCGTGATGGACGACAGCAAGGTGGGTGATGTCGGCGTTTTCATCTAAAAGTTTGACTAAACCGTTGATATCTATTTCGGCATCCCAAGCGTGGGAAAGTGTTATGTAATTAATACTGTGGATTTTGGCGATTTTGGATAGTCGTTCGCCATACACACCGTTTTCAATGACTAGTAATTTCCCATCATTGGGGACTAGACTGCTGATCATTGCTTCCATCGCTGCGGTACCAGAACCTGTGAGGAGAACTGCTGCCCAGCCTACGCTTCCAAGACCATAAACTTGAAGTAATTGTTCGCGGATTCTGCTTTGAAGTTGGGAAAATTCCACCTCACGGTGACACAAATCGGGACGCAACAGGGCATTTCTGACGCGATCGCTCAAATTCACTGGGCCGGGATTTAATAAAATCATTACAAAGGGACGCGATTAATCGCGTCTGTACAACAGTTAGAATTTTATTGCCAGTCGGAACCAATATGTTTCATAAAGCGCTGTAAAACTGCTTCTGGGGTGATATCGGGTCTGGGTAGCTTTTCTAAAGTTCCGGGACGGATTTTTAAATGAGCGAATTTAGGTCTAGTGTTGGCATCTGTGGTAAATAAGGCATCTAAAAGCGCTGGATCGTCTCCGGCTAATGTAACGCCGTAACCACACGCTTCGGCAATTTTGGCAAAGGAGATACCCGCAGAGACGGTGGCTTGTGCGCCTGTGGAATCATGGACTTCATTATCTAAGAGAATATGGATTAAATTAGCACCGCCATAAGTGCCGATGGTAGCAAAATTACCCATTCGCATTAGCGCTGCTCCATCGCCATCAATCACTACTACCTTCAGGTCTGGACGTGCTAAGGATAGTCCCAATCCCATTGAGGAAGCGCAACCCATCGACCCGACCATATAAAGATGATTGGCGCTGTCTTTACTGGCGAAGAGTTCCCGCCCCGTGTAGCCGGTGGTGGCAATTACTACAGTGTTTTCTCCATCAATGAGTTCCACAATTCGAGCCAATGCTTCGCTGCGAGAAACGCGTTGTTCTTTGTGATTCCGAAAAAAGCTTTGCTGAATATGAGCGCTACTACTATTTTCTCGTTCGGGGATAGAAGAACGGGTGAGTGCATGGGGGGCAATCGCTCCTTTACGCATAATTAAAGCATAAGGACAGCGTTCTTGTTGCATATAGGCTGTGGCTCTTTGCAGAACGGGTTCTATTTCTGCCGCGTCTGTGGGAAAAAATTCCCAAGGTATAGTCATTGTTTGCAGCAATTTCTCTGTGATTTGCCCCATTAATTCATGTTGTGGTTCATCTTGCAACAGGCGATCGCCTCGCAGGGTACAAATCAGCAGCAGTGGAATCCGAAAGATATAATTTAGGGACGTTAGCGGGTTAACTGCGTTTCCCAAACCAGAGTTTTGCATCATTACTACTGCTGGTTTTCCACCAATTGCTGCTCCAGCTGCGATCGCTACAGCATCTCCCTCATTGGCTGCGGAGATATATCTAAGTTGAACGTCATTGATGACGTAGTTAATAAAAGGCGTGAGAAAAGAACAGGGTACGCCAGTGTACCAGCCAAAGCCAAGATTACGCGCAGCTTCTACAAATTCCTCTGCCTGAATCATAATTAAAAATTTACAGCAATTTTCAGGTATTTAGACGATTGAGATGGGGAGTTGGGATGAAAGATATTACTTCGACTTCAGAAAGGTCAATGAGCAATTTTATTTTTGTAACCCTTCGTACCAAGAGTCTCAAACGTTGCATGGTGGCTGGTGAGAGGCTTGCTACTTTTGGGACTATTTTCATTAGAATCCTGATTGGCATGAATTCGCATCTGCAATAAATTGTTTCCTGTTGCACTTAAATAAAAAATAATTTGTAGAAATATTAAAAACTTTTGAATTTTATTATTCCACTGTTCCGATAGTTTTTGACTTTGATTGTTCATGATAACTCCGACTGAATTCATCTTTTTACGATAATAAACAACTTGAGTTTAAAAAAGCTCAGATGAGAATTAAATCTACTCAAAGCTAAGAAATTACTCTTTTTTAAGTAATTTTATGATTTGCTCAACATCATTAAGAGAATAGCTTAAGTGTGAATCAATAGCGTTACTTAATTTTTCTTGGTTTAGCTCAAGTATGGCTTGAAAAATTTCCACGTGGATCGCGTTTTGTCCAATTGCCATATTAAATTTTAGTTGGGGAATCCAAATTTTAAAAAAATCCATATAATCTTGTCTATATCGTTCTACCAACCTTCTTGCATATTCTTCAGGATGAGCATTCATAATACGGGTGTGAAGATACTCATCCAAAACAATCATTAATTGATTATCTTTCTCATTAGATGCTAGTTTATATAACAAATAAACCTCTTGAAGACTAATTAAATCTTTTGCTTTTAAAGGTTTTAAAAAGTATTCTATAGCTTCCTTTTCATACTTAAATCTTACTTTTAATCGCTGACAAAATTGTCCAATAGAATACTGTGGAAAGTGTTCAAGCAGAGGATTAGATAAAGTTTTGGCAAATACCTCTCGAAGAGCTTGATTAGGAGGAGTTTCTCCCGTTTCAATTGCTACTATAGTCCTTCGACAGGTATAACACTCTTGAGCTAACCTATCTTGTGACCAAATTATATTTTTTCGTGAGTTTTTCAATATGCGCCCATAGGCTAGCTTTGTTAGCTTATCTTGTATTAAACCATCCATAATTATTTTGGTTCGTTTAGAAGCTTAATTATTTTTTAGTCTATCAAAATCAAATAGTAAATTTAGCGCATGTTTTATGCTCAGGGATGGACGAGCATTGGGCATGGGGATTAGAGAGGAAAGATTATTATTTGAGCTTTAAAACTCAAAACTTGAGCTTCATAACTCGAAACTTCAACCTCACAATTCCCCATGCCCCATGCCCCACTCCCTATTGCTTTAATTGAAAAGCAAGGTCGAGATCATCTAAAGAATTAACATCTAACCAGTTACCGCGAATATAAAGCACCTTGATTGGTTTTCCCTGCTCGATTAAATAATTGCATAATTCTGGCAAACCCAAACTGTTGAATTCCGGTCGTTTTTGTAATTCATTGAGTGCTTCACTCAGCCACTCTCTACCTTGACTCCGCAGGCGTAGCATCCCAATCCAGCGCCCACTAAATTTCCCCAATTGCGTTTGTGTTGTTTTAGAAATGTCTAACAGGTTTACATCCTGTCCAAACAGAGAAAGGTCGTCTGGAATTGAGCAATAAGCGTAGTCAGGTGAACCGCTAACAGACTTACTGTTCGCCACAGAATCAACCACAGCCACAATTTCTCCAGGACATTCTAATAAATCCCGCAGAATGTAGCTTCTAAATAGTAAATCGCCGTAAAGCACCAGCATCTCGTCACTGAAGTTGGTTTGAGCTACGGCTAAGGATGCTAATTCTCCCGTTGTTTCATAATCTGGGTTGCGAATGACTTTAGTCCCCGGAACATTGATGGTTTCTGCTTTGTAACCTGCGACAACGGTAATATCGTTGATGGCAAGTTTCTTGAATTTGTCCACCAACAACCTGAGTAAAGGTTTACCTCCAAGGGGTAACATTACTTTCGGTTTATCTTGCGTCAACGCTGCTAATTCTTGGCCTCTGCTAGCAGCCAAAACGATCGCTTGGGTATCGTGGCGTCCATTGTTAAAGTAACGTTTTTCAGCTTCTTGGAGTTCATCCGCCCCCTGTAGCCGGAAAATTTCTTTTACAGGCGCAATCTCATCTTCAATGTTGATTAAAGTTTCGCTGGCTTTCACTTCGCGAGCGATCGCTTGCATACTAGCAACAGCAGCTCGAATCAGATGATTTGCCCAAATGACTAAATTCACTTCAGCTTTGCGAAAAACATCGGTGGGAGTGCTGTAATATTTGGTTGGTATAATTACTAACGGGGAACGACCCGCCCACTCTTTAGCAAAGGCTAACACTTGATCAGGACGCGATGATTTACTGTGAATCAGGATGGCGTTGGCTCCTGCGGCGTGATAAGCTTCAGCTCGGCGCATTGCCTCTGAAAGATCCCACCCGGCAATCAAAGCTTCGAGTCGGGCGACGATGCAAAAATCTGGATCTGTTTGACTATCTTTACCTGCCTTAATTTTGCCGGAGAATTCATCAATATCAGCCAAAGCTTGGCGACTACCATTAATGAAACTATTGGTTTTGGGAAAAAGCTTATCTTCAATACAGACTCCAGCAATACCTCGCTGTTCTAACTTCTTAACCAGGCGACGCATATTATTAAAGTTGCCATAACCAGTATCCCCGTCTAGCAAGATGGGGATACTGGTGACATCAGACATGAACTCTAGCATTTCCACAACTTGAGTCCAACTGGCTTCATTATTATCTCGAACGCCATATTGAGCCGAAAGGGCGAGTCCACTCGCCCAAATTCCTTTAAATCCAGCCTCTTCCACAATCCGGGCGCTAATCCCATTGTGAGCTTCCATGATGAAGTCAAGTTGAGGCGATTCTAGTAATAACCGCAATTGGGCACACTTATTTAATTTTGCAGCGTTGACAATGGGTGCAAATATTTGATGCATTTATTCTACTTTTTTCAACCTATATAATATAGCGGTTCTCAATCGCATGGAATACAGACCTAACCCCCAGCCCCTTCCCTATAAGGGAAGGGGGGTAAGATTCAAAGCCTCTCTCCTTTTAGGAGAGAGGAATGGAAGTGAGGTCAAACTGTAATGTATCCAAACCAAAACCGCTAGAAATGAAGATATTTTCAGACCTTTTCTACGACTTCTATCTGAGGTAAAATCTCGTTTTGGGCGCGTTGAATATCCTGGGGAAAATCAATTTCGAGCCAAGGTAAACCAGTGATGTCTTCGTAGCCAAATGTTTCTGGAGTTTCTAAGAGCAGATCCCGAATTACTTCTTCATAAGGTTCATTATCGCGTCCGTCTGCAACATATTGTTCTGTGCGAGTAGCAATCCGGTGAGCAGCAGCACTTCCAAAACGAAAGAATCCCACTGATTCGCCAATCAAATCATAAGCCAAACCAGGAGGTACTTGTTTGCGAAACTCCACTAGATACTTATCTCTAACGCAAAGCTTCACAGGTTCATCTCCCGGTTCAAAATCTCGATCTAGTAAAAAGCTGTTGGCGATATTTGTCTTTACCAGTCGTTCGATGATGCCGCGATCGCACAACACATCTGCATCCATTAATAATATGTCATCGCCAGCAACTAAATGCTGACGTACAGTCCAAAGGCTGATCGTACTGCCTTTGGTGTAGTCAGGATTATAAATTGTACTGACCCAATTTTCGGCTCCTAATGCTTTGATTTCATCCTGAATTCTTTGTGCTTGATAACCCACAGCAATCACTACTTCGTCAATCTGATAATGACGGAGGTTGTTCAAATGGCGCTCTAATAGAGATTTCCCGTTAAATTTCAGTAAGCATTTGGGTTGATTTTGCCCATCTTTACCTAAGCGTCGGCCAACGCCAGCAGCTAATATAATTGCCTTCATTGTCAAGTCACCAACAAAGCTATAACACCAGGAAATCTAAGAATTTTCCCAGTATTTATAATGACTGTTTTTTGTTCAAAATAATGTTTATTAATTAATTCTTAATCTGGAATAGGTTTGTTTTGTTCCGACTGGGAATACAATACGCTTGGGTTATGCTTTAGCTTACATTAATCAACAATAAAATTAGCTGATAATAAAATCTCATAAAGATTAACATCATTTTGAACTAAGCAAGCATGACCGCTATTAGGTAAAGTTATTATCTGAGAATTAGGAAAAATATTATTTAAACGTTGTGCTTCTGCTGATGAAGGTAAAAGTCGGTCATCTTTACTAGCAATTAATAAGACAGGTTGAGTAATTTTAGATAATTTTTTCTCATCAATATCAAATTCTCTCATCAAAGATAGACGTTGATTAGCAGTTTCTTTTGGTGCAGAACTGGTTGAGTTTGAAAGAGCTTGACTAGCAGCAGGTGAAATTTTATTTAAATTAGCTAGAAAAGGCAAGGATAAAAACGAAGAAATTTTATAAAATAATTGAGGTGTGTAAGGGAACAAAAGCGAACCTAAATTTAACCAAGGTACTCGATGAAATGAAGAAGCAGAATTAATTAAAATAATTTTTGTAAATAGTTGAGGGAATTTTTCTAAAACTTTTAGCGCCAAGCAACTTCCGAATGATTCTGCACAAAGATAAACAGGCGAGCGCGGTACTTTTTCTAGTTCTATTTGGGTTAAAGTTACCATTTCTTGTGTCATTTCGTCCCAACTTGTTAAATCGTCAGACGGAATGACAAAACAACGGACATCAAAAGCAGCCTCTAAACCTGCTGTTTGAATATACATCAGTTCCTTTCCAGTCTCATCCATGCCTGGGATAAATACAAAGAGTGGATAATTAGGATTAGATGGCTGGGGAGCCAGAAAATAGGGATGGCTGCGAACTTTAGATAGCATGGCTAAACTAATATCAATAACGAAGGGAATAATTAGAGCGAAACACCTGGCGAAAACCAAAATAAGCGATCGCATCTTTCATATTCGAGACAAAACGTTTTAGCATACCCATGCGGGTGTCGGTGACATACTCCAAAGTTAAGACAATGCGCTGTTCATTTTCACCCAAGGGAGTAACTCTGTGGTAAAGTTTGTCACCATTGAATAATACTAGAGTACCGGGGGTTATGGAGAGCGATCGCGTTTGTGTCTCCCGTTCAGGAATATCCTTGTAGAGTTGATATTCCAGCTTACTGGATGAATTATCAACTAAACCAAGCAACACTGTATAACGTTTCCCATGATAGTAAGAGGTATCGTAATGATACTGGATATGGTCTCCAGGCTCAGTGTAGTAGTACAGCGCGTAAGTATGGGGATCAGCATCAGGACAGGGAAGGAGTTTTTCTGCCGTAATTTTGTTGAGGAACTCGAAAAAGGCACTAAGTTGATAAAACTCTCCAAAAATCGGAGCAAGGCTGTCTAAACTATAGCGGCTAATACTACCGCCCTTTTTATGATTGGGAATATAGTTGCGGTTTATAGCAGGTTGCAAAGATGGCAACAGCGCCAAAAACTTCTCGATGATGGAGTTAGGGAGAAAGTTCTCAACCACCAAAAATTCATTTTGAGCCTGAAACTCAGCTTGAAATTTCTGGTAATCAACAGCTGCTATAGCTTTATCAATTTCAGTTTGAAGCTCCATTGATTATTTGATACTAATATAAGATTGCAAAAATAAACATACCATTCACTCAATAAATTGTCCCACAATACCCACAACCTTCACAGTTGCGTCCTTACTTTATATTTACTATCAAAAATATCATAATCTATCCTTATATATGAAAAAGCCGCTTGCTAACTCTATCAAGGGGTTTTCAGGCTGCATGGATTTATTTTACTTATCTGAGGAGTGTAACTCTATCCTTCATTCTTTACGCTGATTATAATTTCACTCTCAACTTGGTAATACCAATTTAATGTGAAGCTGCACTAAATGAGTAACTCTCTATTCTTGGCGCTCTTGGCGTACTTGGCGGTTCGTTTAATATTCTGTGCATCTTCATACAGAATTGGTATAAGACCTTTAATAAATGCGATCGCTCTTTTACACTCAACATAATTTATTCTTTTTACAAAAACTTTTTTAGATAACACCGCAACTACACATCGTTATTGTCCTGGGCTACTGACGTGTTAATAATTTTTATGTCAGGGGTAACACTAAAACCTTTTGGTTTTAATTGTTGAGATGATTTTTCAAATAACTGATTAATTCTATATTTAAGGTCTTTCTTGGAAAAGTTTATTATTACTTGAGTAACCGATTCAAGTAAATCAGTCCATAAAGGATTATCAGAATATATTTTAAAAGTTTCAGTAAGTACTTTTTCTTCTTTTACCGATGGTGCTATAACAATAAAAATATCATCCTCTTGTTTAATAGAGATATACATAGCAATTCCTGAAGGCGGTACTAAATTCTTATTAAAAAAGCTTTTCCCACAACTACTAAAATTAAAACCTATAGTAGGTGCAGAAATCACTAATTTGAAACTAAAAAAACATTCATTATCTACAATAATAGCATCTTGAATAAAATTATAAGGAGCAATTTTAGAGCCTTTTTCATCAACAATATATATATCTTTTCCTGGACTACATTCAATATGTAAAGCGATTTTATCAATCAGTTCGCGGATAAAATCAAAATTTCTACCTACATATGCATAGGTATCCTCATAATCTTTGTTCACACTATCGACCAGATGTTGAAATATTGATTTTGGCATAATGATAAAACTTTTAATAAAATAATAGTATCATGTTTAAATGAAACAAGTAAGTATTGTCACCAAGTTTAATAAGTGCGATCGCAAAATTTGATTATGCATTCAAGAAAGCTAAAAAGCCTGTTTTATTAGCTTTCTGCCCCATGCGCCGTTATCCTAGTTTGATTCAGGTTGCGGGAGTGCCCAAAATTGCCAAATTACCCATATAGCAAAAGTTGGTGCCCCAATTGTAGCTGCCATTAGTAACGGCTCTAGTCCATGCAGTAAGGTAACTATGGGAAACAAATACAGCACGTCTTCAATGTCAAACCCAGCGAAATTTGGTTGACGACTGGCGTCTTTACCTAAACGCTGTTCCATTTGGTTTCGCAAATGAAAGATGCAAGCAACAGACACACCAGATACTATCCCCATTAGTAACGCCCACCAACCAAATTTTCCCTCCTTAAGACCATATCCAATACACACAAACAAAAGAATGTGGATGATGGCGTCACTAGCGAGATCATACTGATGTCCCCATTTGCTGCTTTTCCCACTCAAACGAGCTAATTCCCCGTCGGTGTGATCTAGAAAGTTGGATAAAGCAAATAGCACTGCGCCAATATTAGCCCAGATCGCATCGCCAACTGCAATTGCTACCGCGGCCGCCAACCCTGTCACAAGTCGCACTGTCGTGAGATGATTGGGGTTTACCCAACTGTCTTTTAGAGGTTTAACTAGCCAGTAAGCAAGTTGAGCATCCCAAGGCTTGGTGATCATAGATGAACTTGAATTTGATATGGTATTTGAATACATATAACATTTACAATTACCACATCTAGCTAGAGATACAGATTTTTATTGAATAACTGGCAGTTTTAGGATATAGCGGTTCTTAGTTGAGTGAATTATTGAATGCTTTTAGCGAAGTCGTATGCGCCTCCACGTTCAAGGGCGCGTTCGTAAGCAGGTCGTGCATGGATGCGCTCGACAAATTGCTTAATCTTTGGTCGGCTTGAGATGAGTTCAGCTTGCATAGCGACTATTTCCAGAGGAAAGCTCATTTGGATATCGGCGGCAGTAAATTCTTCGCCTACAAACCATGTACTCTTATTAAGTTCACCTTCTATGTAGTCAAAGTGAAGCTTGATCTGGGGTGCGATAAATTCGTCGTTTACGCTACTGTCTTTTATACCAAAATTGTTGAAGACGAGGTTCATCACCAGAGGTGGCATTGCAGAGCCTTCGGCGTAATGCAGCCAATAGGTGTAGCGCAGATGCTCCGGCGTACCAGATGGCGGGACTAGCCGACCATTACCGTAGCGATCCACTATATATTCGATGATAGCGCCCGACTCTGCAACAGTGAGGTCTGCATCTGTGATCACTGGTGACTTGCCGAGCGGATGGACTTCACGCAGCGATGTCGGTGCCAGCATTGTTTTCTGGTCGCGTTCGTAGAATTTAATCTCGTATTCGATACCTAATTCTTCGAGTAACCATAGCACGCGCTGCGATCGCGAGTTGTTGAGATGATGGACAACGATCATAATTGCTACTTTTTGATAATGGGGTTGATAGGAGCTTTTACTCATCTCAACCTATCATCAGTTCTCCCACTGTTCATCTATCTGCTGGTTTGTTTTGAGTCTTGTGGCGATCGCACCAAAGGCAGCTTTAGAAACGTGACAAAATGTCTAGAGTGAAACTGCATTACTGACCGAGGAG
Organism: Nostoc sp.; assembly: GCF_036917275.1. GTDB lineage: Bacteria > Cyanobacteriota > Cyanobacteriia > Cyanobacteriales > Nostocaceae > Nostoc. The sequence continues at coordinate 83,078 of NZ_JBALDF010000015.1, read as the reverse complement.
TAATTTAGCCTAGTTTGTGCTTATTCCTCTTGCCATTATTGCTGCCAATAAGGGAATCAAGCCAAAAAGTGACCAATAATTCAGATTTTCATTGACTCCGAACCCACAATCATTAGCAGGGGTTGCTACTGCATTCTCTGGTGATTCCAGCTTTGACTCGGAAGAATTGGCTGGTATCAGCTTTGTTGTGGCCTTTGTTTTGAAGTTTGATGGTTGTAAATGAATATAGGAATAATCGAGCCTTACAGTGACGGGTTTTTAGAAATTGTACCAGAGGGTGAAGACAGCGATTATTGGCATATTGCAGCCATACACATCAATGGCCAAGCTTACTGCCCTACCCCTCGGCTTTATCGTTCAGAAAGAGCGGCATTAGCAAAAGCTACACAAATTTATGATTGGATAGCTGATCACGAAGGAGAAATTAGTAATGGGGCTTGTAACTGCTCTGAATTGAAACTCATCCTATGGCAGCAACCAAAAGTATAGCAACAGCCAAGGTGGTTAGGACATTAACAGATGATAAAACTTAGACATAAAAAGGCTTTTCACCCAGTCCCCAGTCCCTTGCTATATCTTAGTTGCGCTACGTTTTCGAGTTTGCTTGCAGCGATCGCCTCATCACCCGAAGCATCCAGCCAAAAGGTTTTTTGTTTGGGCTAGGATACGGGGGAGGGATTAGAAGTGGGGGGTTAATTTGCGGTGACAAATTGGCGAAAGAAAAGTTGCTGCTAGGGAGAGCGATCGCTTCTTGCGTGCAACTTTGACTCGCTTGTATTTTCTAAAGACAAACTGTTAGCCCAAACTTTTCTCTCTACAAGACGCTGAACGCAAACGCTTGTATATTTTTAGCTGGGATACTCAGTTTTAGTGAGGAGCAATAAAAGTGAAATAATAAACTAGTATGCCTTGCTAGGAGATACAGCCAATCAATATTGAGATTTTGATCACCGCTTCTAACTGACTTGTAAAATGTCAACCCCAAAAAAATCCCTCCATCGTTATGACTGTAAAAATCCAGACTGAAAAAGACTTTTTTACTGCAAGCACTAATATAAATATCAATCAAGAAACAGAAAACGAAAAAGTTTTATGTTCTCATTGCCAGCGCACACCTACGAACGGTATTAAATGTAAAGGAATCTGTGTGGCTGACAATGATTATTAAGGGGATGATTTTTTGACAACGCATCCACTCGTAAATTCTGTGAAGGGATTGCGAGGCTTGATCACTAAGCTGAAGTTTTTCCCTTATATTACCTTAAGAGTACTCCAAGTAAAAAAGTGCCCAATTGTCATTGCGAATGGAGCAAAGCGGAATGAAGCAATCGCAATATATTGGGATTGCTTCGTTACACTTCGTTGCGCTCGCAATGACAGGTTTTGGATCATTTATTTTTTGGAACACTCTAAAAGAGTAACAATACTCTCCTTTTTTTCACTGAGCTTGATACAGAAAAATAAATATTAAAGCTTTAGATAAAATATAAAATATGTAGTGTTAAATCAGATTTTTTATCCAAGATAAAAATATGGAAAACAATCAAGAATACCATATGTCTTCAGATGAATTTCGTCATTGGGGATATAAAACTATTGATTGGATAGCTAATTATTTAGAAACAGTAGAGCAACTCCCTGTTTTATCTCAAGTAGAACCTGGAGACATTAGAGCCAAACTACCAGAAACGGCCCCGGTAAAAGGAGAGTCTTTTGCAGACATTTTACAAGATTTAGATGAAATCATCGTACCAGGATTGACTAATTGGCAGTCTCCAAACTTTTTTGCTTTCTTTCCTACAGGTATTTCTGCACCATCAATTTTAGGAGAATTAGTCAGTGCAGGACTTGGAGTTCAGGGGATGTTGTGGGCAACTTCTCCAGCTTGTACTGAGTTAGAAACTCATGTTCTAGACTGGTTAATAGATATGTTGCAACTTCCCTCACAGTTTAAATCTTCAACCACAGGAGGAGGAGTAATTCAAGACTCAGCCAGTAGTGCTTCTTTAGTAGCTTTGATAGCAGCTAGAGAACAGTTAAAAGCAGATATTAATCAACTGGTTGTCTACACTTCTATTCAAGCACACTCTTCAATTGATAAAGCTGCCATTGTAGCGGGAATTAAACGAGACAATATCCGTTTAATTGAGGTTGATGCTGATTATAGAATGCGTCCAGAATTACTACAACAGCAGATTATTTCAGATATTGAATCTGGATTAATCCCTTTTTATATTGCTGCTACTGTAGGGACAACCTCATCTCATGCCATAGATCCATTAACAAAAATAGGTGCGATCGCTCAAATACATAAGATTTGGTTCCATGTTGATGGTGCAATGAGCGGTACAGCAGCTATATGTCCTGAATATCGGTGGATTCATCAAGGATTAGAACTAGCAGACAGCTATTGTTTTAATCCTCACAAATGGATGCTAACTAATTTTGATTGTACCTGTTTTTATGTGAAAGACCGAGCTAAACTAATTCATGCATTATCTATCATGCCTGAATTTCTCAAAAATCAAGCTAGCACGTCTGGTAAAGTTATTGACTATCGAGATTGGCAGATTTCTTTAGGACGTAGATTTAGAAGTCTCAAACTGTGGTTTGTAATTCGGCACTATGGTATAGAAGGCTTACAGCATTATATTCGCAAGCATATTGCTTTAGCACAAGAATTTGCTGAATGTGTAAAATCTCATCCTAGTTTTGAACTGGTTGTGAATCCCCCGTTAAATTTGGTATGTTTTCGCCATAAATTGGGTGATGCAATTAACCAAGAAATTATTAACAAGATCAACTCTTCGGGTAAAATCTATCTCACTTCTACCAAGCTTGAGCAAAAATTAACTTTAAGAATGTCAATTGGACAAGCAACCACAGATAAAATACACGTACAGCAGGCTTGGCAATTAATTTGTGAAACTGCTGAGAACATAGAAAATCATTAACTCACTTTTCGCCACACACGCTCAACAGCTAAACCATTAAGTATACGTTGAGCGTGCAGCTTGTCTGTTGGCTGCTAGCGTGTAGAAGACAAGCACGGAATACAATGCTAACGTGCTTGTTTCTCAAAGGTTTTCCGTATTTACCTTATAAGGTTTTGGTGGACTCACCAGGCTTGAGCACAATCTTGATACAGTTGTCCTGCTTGTCCTTGAAAATTTGGTAGCCGTGGGGTGCTTGATCTAGCGGCAGACGATGGGTAATCACGAACGATGGATCGATATTGCCATTTTGAACGTGATCGAGCAACGGACGCAAGTACCGATGAACGTGTGTTTGTCCCGTTTTCATCGTCAAGCCTTTATTCATGAAAGCCCCCATAGGTATTTTGTCTACAAAACCAGTGTAAACACCGGGAACAGATACGGTGCCGCCTTTGCGACAGGCAACGATCGCTTGACGCAGCACATTGGGGCGATCTGTCTCTAGACGTACTGCTTGCTTCGCTTTGTCATAAAAGCCTTCCAAACCCAAACCGTGAGCTTCCATGCCCACTGCATCCATTACCGAGTCGGGGCCGCGTCCACCCGTCATTTCTTTCAGGGCTTCACCCACCTCGATTTCTTCATAGTTAAGGATTTCTGCCCCACCAGCTTTTGCCATCTGGAGGCGTTCGGGAACGCGATCGATCGCAATCACCCGCTCTGCACCGAGAAGAAAGGCGCTTCTAATCGCAAATTGCCCTACAGGGCCGCAGCCCCAGATTGCCACAGTATCTCCAGGCTGGATATCACAGTTTTCCGCAGCCATGTATCCGGTGGGGTAGATATCGGTCAGAAACAAAACCTGTTCATCTGTCAGTCCATCTGGAATCTTGAATAAACCAACATCGGCAAAGGGAACGCGGGCATATTCAGCTTGACCTCCTGCGTAGCCGCCTGTAAGATGCGAGTAGCCAAAAAGACCCGATGGGGAATGACCCAGCATTTTTTCTGCCATCCAAGCGTTGGGATTGGAGTTATCGCAAAGCGACCATAAATCTCGATTGCAGAAGAAACACGAGCCGCAGGAAATCGTAAAGGGGACGACAACGCGATCGCCTATATTTACATTCTTGACAGCTCTCCCCAACTCAACGACTTCTCCCATGAATTCATGACCCAGGATGTCGCCTTTTTGCATCGTCGGGTTGTAGCCGTCATAAAGATGTAAATCAGAACCACAAATCGCCGTTGACGTGATTTTAACAATAGCATCACGCGGATTAATAATTTTGGGATCGGGTACGGTTTCGACCTGCACATTATGGGTACCTTGCCAGCAAACTGCTTTCATATGTTGAATTTCCTGAAGTTAAGTTGTTTGTTAATAATGAAATGCATCTACCAGGACTTTTGTCAATTACCTTTCGGTGAAGCCGGGTTCACCGCAGTAGAACTGGTTGAGCGTCAATGCGGATGCGGAATAGCGTATAGGGCTTCTGACGCAGGTCTATTCCGTTTTGGTATTTCGCCTGACGATGCAACTGGTTTGCAGTAACGTCTGGTTCTAATGTGCCTAACGACTCATCTGTGGGCAACTTTTGTAACTGAATAACCATGAGTAATATCTCCTAAATAGGGCTAGGATTTGCTTGAAAGGTCAGCAGCATGAATCAGTTCTGGTTCGGACAAATGATCAAATTTCTAGTTTTGAGATCCGCTACATTGGTCAGCGAACGCTTTGAACTCCACAGCATCGTGACTACAGAACAGGCGCACACCCTTATTGCGATCGCTCGATAAGAATCAGCCTAAATGTGTGAGATTGCCGACTCCGCGATTAACTTCGTTGATGCCGTTAGCCTAAGCGATGCCTACGGCGGGCTGCGCCAACGCTCTCCATTTCAAAACAGTGTCAACTGAGCATATTCCATTGATTACGTGTAAATTACTAGTTGCCTGATCCCGGCTCACTGAGCTTGCGATGCAGTTCAGCACTTACGGTATCAGGTAAGACCTTGCTCACTGTGCCCAGAAGCTTCGTCTTGAGTGAACCTGCGATGATCTCATGCTTACCTGCCATTAAAGCGTCGAAACCCTGCTTGGCGACCTCAGATGGATCGTCCTTTTTATCCGCGCCTACCTTGGTGTCGTCCATATCCGCACGGTGGAAGAAGTTGGTATCAGTCGGCCCGGGCATGAGCGCGGTGACGGTAACACCTGTATCCTTCAATTCGCTACGTAGCCCCTCTGAAAAAGAATGCACAAACGCTTTTGAGGCGGCGTAGACTGTCTCGAACGGCCCGGGCATCAAAGCGGCGATCGACGATGTGAAAAGGATTCGACCTTTGCCAAGCTCAACCATATCCTTTACAACTAGTTTGGCAAGATGGACAGATGACACAACGTTCAAATTAATTAGATTGAGTTCGTCCTTCAGGTCAGTTTCACGAGCGAAGTCGCCGCTCACACCGACACCGGCGTTGATGGCGATCGCATCCACTGGTCGGCCAGTCGCTTTAATCTGCTTGTAGAGCGTCTCAACACCGTCATAGTTAGCCAAATCAGCTTGCACCGTCTCAACCTGAGCACCTAGATCTTTGAAAGCTTGAGCAGCTTCATTGATACTCGATCCGGTGGCTGTAACTAGAAGATCAAAGCCGTTTTGGGCAAACTGTTTGGCAAGTTCGTAGCCAATACCGTTTGAGGCACCCGTCACGACAGCAAGGGGTCGGGTCAAAGAACTGTTCATAACCGTTTGTTCAAACTCCTATATAATTGCTCCACGCTCGTAAGTCTTGGCAAGCTTCTGTCTCACTACCAGACCGTCTGCGTGGACTGTAGGCTTTCAATTCTTATAATTTTAGGGAGGCAGCAGTGTAGTTACGTCTTTCCCAGGAAATATCACTGCTGTGTCTTTAAGGTTACTTTTATGGAGTTTTGGATATATTTTTAGCCCTCATTTAGTTGGATAGTTGTGCTTAACTTCTACCTCTGGCAAACCTCAGATTTTAAGGGACTAAGTACAGGTTTGCATAAAATTGTATCGTTTATTAAATGTACAGGGACACAATGCCATTGCAGAGGGACACAATGCCATTGCAGAGGGACACAATGCCATTGCAGAGGGACACATTGCCATTGTAGAGGGACACATTGCCATTGTAGAGCGACACAATGCCATTGCAGAGGGACGCAATGCCATTGCACAGGAACACATTGCCATTGCACAGGGACACATTGCCATTGCAGATGGACGCAATGCCATTGCCAAATTTAATTCGTTACAAATTAATGAAATGCTCTACTAATACAATTTTTTTATGAGGCTGCACCAAATTTTATTAACTTCTTATTTCTTTCTTTGTGTTCTTCTCTACGAGACGCTGCGCGTAGCTTGCTTCTCCGCAGGAGTATGCGGTTCGTTCCTCATATAGGGCGCATCTTCATATCGAATCGGTATAATATCAAGTTCGGTTAAACACTTATAATATCTGTGGGTTGGGTTGAGGAACGAAACCCAACATTAACAAGAAGTATTTGTTGGGTTTCACTGGCTTTCAACCCAACCTACATTGATAGATTTTATTACAAGTAATCACCCGAACTTCATATAAGTAGTGACAGTCACATAGCAATGGTGAAATAGGACTTTTAGCTAGCTTTAATAGTCTATTTTTTCCAAAATATCTAAACAAAGCCTCAGCCCTATTTGCAACAAAACTCAGCTGTATTATGCGTGAGCTATCAAATTTAGATTTAGCACTTGTAGCAACAAATGCTTAGTACCTAATATTGACAGTTAACTACGAACTTTGGTGAGGATTTTTTGAGAATAAAAGGAAGCTGATTCTTCATTTTTGGCGCAATCTTGAGCAAACTTAATCAGATGGTGTCCCACAAGTCCAACGTGAACCAAGTTTTCAATATCACCTGCTTTCAGGGCTGGCTTGGCCATTTTCCAAAAAGTTTGACGATAGTTACTAAATATGCCTATCCGCAGCAAAATATTGGTTAAATAAGTTAAACCTTTGCGAATATTAGCCCCAGAAGTGCGAGCTGGGCTATTGGGTACTTCGATGCGGTTTGGGTAGGTGTGTTCCATATTGTAGGCGAACCGCTCATATAAAAATTCTGGCTCATAAGCTGTTGTAATGCAGCGCCGCCACATCTCAATAACTTGCTCGTAGGGCATCAAAAATTCAACATTTGATTCGCGACTTTCATCAAAGACAATTCGTCCTTCTGCTTCTAACCTCCGCCATAAAGGAGTTCTAGGTAATGCATGAAGTAAGTTAATTGTCAACATGGGAATTTGCGATGCCCGAATAAATTCGATAATTCGGTCTGCTGTTTCTGGTGTATCTGTATCTAACCCGATGATGATTCCTGATACTACTTCCATGCCATAACTATTTAAAACCTGAATCGCTTTTAAGATTGGCATACTCAGATTTTGGTCTTTGGAAATAGCATGGAGAGCATTTGGTTCAGGTGTTTCAATGCCGCAAAAGATTGTGCAGAAATAAGCTTCGCGCATCATCTCTAGCAATTTTGGACTTTGAGCTAGGTTGAGCGTTGCTTCACAGGCAAACTGGATGGGGTAGCCGTTGCGTTTTTGCCAGTCAATCAGATGAGGAATTAACTTCATGGCGGCGCGGCGATCGCCAACAAAGTTATCATCGACAAAATACACTGCCCCCAAATTGCCAGATTGTCGCATTGCGTCTAGTTCCGCAACTACTTGCTCTGGTGTTTTCATCCGGGGACTGTTGCCGTAGAGTTCTGGAATATCACAAAACTCGCAGCGATAAGGGCAACCACTGGAAAACTGGACATTTGCCAGGAAATAATCATTGATATTCAGCAAATGATAAGCTGGAGTGGGAAACTCTGTTAGGGGCAAACGTTCCTTAGTTTCAAAGCGAATTTGCTGTTGGGGACGTTGCGAATTTTGATCGAGATATTCGATCATGCGATCATTGGCATCTCCCAATTCACCCAAACTTAAAATGTCAAACTCAGGATAATATTCTGGACACCCAGATACCGAGGGACCACCCACAACTGTGATTTTGCCGGCTCGATGGGCAAGTTCATTAATTTGATTAATCTGTGGTTTCTGGATATGCATTCCACTCACAATCACCACATCAGCCCATTGGTAATCAGCCCTAGTTGCTGATTTGACATTCTCATCAATAAACCGCACTTCCCATTGTTTGGGTAAGTAGGCAGCCACAATTAAAATACCTTGGGGTGGCATAAAAGCCCGGACATTACCCATAAGTGGGTAGGCGTGATGAAAAGTACCAAAGGAGCGGCTGTATTTAGGAAAGATACACAGAATGCGTCGATGGTGCAAAGGAACGTAGCGGGTTCCTTGATTGACAGGAGCGGTTTTAGAATCGGCCGCGACATTAATTTGTTGATCCAAAGACTTCATATTCACAGTCATCGCAAATTTCACCCCGGAAAACTGAGCAGCTAACTTGACAATCTACTGGCAGAATCAGTTGTAGTTGCAACTAGCTTACCGTGATATTTCAGAAGTTTTTAACTGTAAAATATAAAATCTCCCCTAAAAGCGCAAACTGAATTGGTTTACAAGCTACTGTGATGGAAATGGGGCATTGGGGAGCCACTACTGAACGCGAATGTGTCTCCTTTAGGAGTAGACGGGTTTCCCTTATCTAGTTGGCGTTGGGGCAATGCCCAACTTGTACTCCTTTGGAGAACCCGTAGGGTAACAACTGGCGTCATGGGGGTATGAGCGTTTGTTATGAATTTGATTTACTTTGTTTTGCGTTCTTCTTGGGGGATGGTGGCGATCGCGATCGCTACCGGATTTCTGAGTGGCGGTAGTAGTGCTGGCTTGATTGCCCTAATTAGCCGTACTGCTAGTAGCAGTTCCACTTCCAGGCTGACATCCATAACTTGGGGTTTTGCGGGGCTAGCAATAGTTGCACTGATTACCAGTATCATTTCCCAAGTGATGCTGATTCGCCTTTCTCAGAATGCTGTTTTGCAATTACGGATGCGTTTGAGTCGCCAAATTCTCGCTTCTGAGTTGAGTCATCTCGAAGGCTTAGGGAATCCTCGATTATTGGCAACTCTAACAGAAGATATTCAGGCGGTTGCCAATGCTGTTTATCAGCTGCCTTTTATCTTTATTAATCTAGCGATCGTCCTGGGTGGTATAGCGTATATAACTTGGCTCTCTTGGTTAGTACTACTGATGGTTTGTGGTGTTACAGTAGTAGCGATCACTAGTTGTCAGTGGCTACTCAACAGAGGCGGGAAATTGCTAGCCCTAGCTCGTGAAGATGAAGACCATCTGTTTAAACATTTTCGCACCATTACCGAAGGAGTCAAGGAACTCAAGCTAAATTATAGGCGGCGTCAAGACTTTTTAGAAGAAAAACTGCAATCAACTGCTAACGAATTTCGTGATCACAACGTTAACGGTCTAACCCTTTTTGCCATAACTTCAAGCTGGGGTCAACTCGTATTCTTTTTTGCCCTTGGTTTTGTGCTGTTCGCGTTGCCCCATCTGCTTACCATCAATCCTCAAACTCTCTCTGGCTACATTTTGATCTTGACTTATTTGGTGTTACCAATGGATAACATCATTAGCAAACTTCCCCTATTAAGCAAAGCCAGCATTGCCTTGCAAAAAATAGAGTCACTGGGTTTATCTCTAGCTAGTCGAACTGAAATATCGACTGTTCCACCTGCCCTTAAATCTGACTGGCACAGCTTGAAATTTAAAAATGTTACCCACACTTATTACACAGATCAAGAAGACAATAGCTTTATCTTTGGCCCCATCGACTTGACATTCTATCCTGAAGAAGTAGTCTTCATTGTTGGCGGTAATGGTAGTGGTAAATCTACATTAGCTAAACTAATTACTGGACTTTATATTCCTGAAAACGGCGAGATTTGGTTTGATAGTGAGTTAATTAGCGGACAGAACCGAGAATGGTATCGCCAGCATTTTTCCGTGGTATTTTCCGACTTTTATTTATTTGAAGAACTTTTGGGATTAAAAAATTCTAACTTAGATATTCAAGCAACCAAATATTTAAAACAACTACAACTAGACCATAAAGTTAAAGTTGAAAATGGGCAACTTTCCACCACTGCACTTTCTCAGGGACAACGGAAACGACTAGCTTTACTCACAGCCTACTTGGAAGATCGACCAATTTATCTATTTGATGAGTGGGCAGCGGATCAAGATCCAATATTCAAAGAAATATTTTATACTGAACTACTCCCAGAACTGCGATCGCGGGGTAAAACAGTGCTGGTGATTAGCCACGACGACCGCTATTTTCATTTAGCAAACCGAATTATCAAACTTGACTATGGACAAATAGAGTACGACAAAACTTAACCCAAGCGGATTGGGGTAAATGACTTACTTGTTTGATTTATGAGAATTGCAACATCCAGCTTTCCGACTTTTTTAAGAAGTCGGAAAGCTTCTTTCTCACGAATGATTCAAGATTGCTATAGTTTTTTCAAGTTAAAATCTGAAGGTAGTGCGGAGCCAAGCAACTACACTATCAGGATTGTCAGAATCAAAGTCTGGTGCAGTAATCCATATTACACCGGGGGTGATCGCAATATTGTCATTAACTTGATATTGGTAAAAGCCCTCAATATGTAAAGAGGTATCTTTGTCTACTTGACCAACGCCCGCTCCTAAATTGATGTTTTTACTTAGAGTAGTCAACTTTGGCTCCATGCCCACAAAAATGCCTCCCAAACTACCTTTGCTAAATAAATCGGGAAATGAGAGTCCGGCACCCCAGTCCCAGACTTCTGCATCACCGCTCCCTAAGTAACGGTGCGCGGAATAACCTACCCATCCATTTAATGCCACAGATGGATTAATCCGATAAAGCGCTTCTACACCATAAGTATTCGCTAAAGTTCCTTTTCCAGCCACGGTACTGTTTGCTAAGTTACTGCCGATAACTGGGCCGAAGTTTGTGCCACTTATACCTGTAGTGTTTGGTGGACTATAAGTATTGGCGTAAGTCAAAGCTAGCCGGAAATTATTCTTGGGGCTAGTGTATAGTAATTGTCCTAAAGCTACATACCTGCCTGAAAATAAGCCATTATTTTCTGTAGGATTGTTACCGTTAATCGAGGTGTACTCCAACCCTAATTGAAACTGTTTATTAAAGTCATGGAGAATAGCGATTCCGGCTCCGGTATCTCCGTAGTCATAGACCATATTTCGCCGCGAATATCGTGAGATCCCATTCGCTGCTGACCCCTCAAAATACGGGTTGATGGTTCCACTCAAGCCTAGTTCAAAGGCTCCATCAGACTGAGCAAAAACATTAATTGCAGTATTACTACCAGCTAAAAAACGATAGCGCAGACCAGAGAGGAAAAATTGATTGTTGGGAAAAAGTGGACTGGCGTAATCAGAAGTTTTGCCATCATTAGTTCCAAGTGTTCCACTTCTTGTTCCTCCAGAAGCGGTAATATTTCCTCCTGTGAGTGCTATCCGCAGTTGATCTGTACCGGTGAAACTGGTGTTTAAGCGCAAAATAACCCGGTCTTGAAATGTGAAGATGTGAGGTGCGGGTTGCTTGGTGACGACGTTATTGCCTGCTACAATTCCTCCAATCACAGTCTCAACTTCACCAACAAGTTTAGTTGTAGTGGAAAACTGCTGTGCTTGAAGAGTCGCTGTTCTTGCTTCCAACGAATCTACTCTCCCCCGCAGTTCGGCCAGTTCTGGCGCAAATTGACTTTGGAGTTTTTGCAATGTTTCTAAATCTTCTTTTCTCAGCAGATCGCTAGTTCCTGCACTTACCAACTCATTGATTCGAGCTAGCGCTGCGTTTAGTCCAGCCGCAAACTCGTAACGAGTCATTGCCCGATCACCTTGAAAGGTTTGATTGGGGTAGCCTGCAATCACCCCATACCGTTCCACTAAAGATTGCAAGGCTTGAAACGCCCAATCAGTAGGTTTTATATCTGATAACTGCGAAACAGAAGTTACCTGTTCTTTTGCTGTATTGTCATCTTGCGATCGCACTTGATGTCTGCTGACTGTAGGATCGTTAGTCTTAAAAGTAGGTAATGGTTTAGGTGAGAGTAATTGTGAAATAGGTGTAATTTTCTCAGCCACATAATTGTTGCGACCAGGAAAAAATACAGGTGACTGCCCAGAAGCAGGAACAAGGGTGGTATCACTCACAGTAGATGCAACAGATTCAGGTATATTAGCCTGACTTTTTGCCGGATTAATAACTGAGATAATTGAAATATTTACCAACAAAAGTAAGTACAATCTAAACTTTGAATTCCAGCGAACAATCGACATGACTCCTCAACCTTAAAAGTGAAATAACTGACTAAAAATTGAACAGCAAAAGCCGCAGAAATATTTATCACAATACTTCTACTTACATGCCAGATTATTTACTAGCAAATATCTAGCTGGCTATATATCTGAAATCTCAGAGTCTCAAACCAGCAATCCAGTGATTGAATATGAAAGGAAAGAAAATCGTATCCGATTATTTTTTATCTAAATACTGTAACACGATAGGTTTACAGTACTTTGGCAACTTATTTTTGCATAGAGATTTGTAAAATGCAAGTATCGTTACTTTAGAACAGTAAATTTTAATTAAAGATTCGCCATGCCCGAATTGCCAACATCGTACTTGTAAAAAGGTGCGTTGCCTGATATTACACAGCACTATTTTGCGATCATTCTGGCAGCAAACAAGACTAAGGTGATTACTTTGTGCCTGAAAAATAAATAACACTAGTAGCTGTAACCCGCAAAATAATCGCTTTCCTCAACAATACAGACATTGTTAACAGTGATGTTTATAATGTCAATTGCTGTTTAAAAGTTAACCAATCACCTTATCTCTATGTCATTATTGTGTCAATCTTATGTCAATGTTATCTCAAGATAATTTTCTGTATAAATAATTACCTGTAACAGCAAAAAATTATTAGGCTTTTATCAAGTCGTATCTTCTGCCGCACTAGTCGCCAAAAATTAAAAAAATTAACTCAATTTCAAAGGTCAGCAGAACAGAGTTATTCCACTTCGCTGATTACAGAAAATCAGGTAATCGCTTTGAAGCTTGGAAAATAAATCAAATGAGAAATGCTGATTTTTTGGTTGGTTCTTAACCTTGGTTTTGGTCAAAATTAATTTAAACCGCGTCCACCTTGAAAACTGTAGTTATTTCCGTATGAAAAGAAAAAACCCTCATCCCCTTCTCCCAAATTTGGGAGAAGGGGAGAGGGTTTTACGGTAAGGGCAAAAACTACGGTTCTCAACATAGATGAGGTTTAGATGCGATCGCCCTGGCTGTCTCTCCCATCAGGACAATCGTCTTTACTAGCAAGCGCATTCACATTTTTGACACAACTGTGTAATAGGTTTGTCAAAATCATGTGTTATGGATAGTGAACACAATATCAATTAATTATATAAGGCAGGTAATTCCTGCCTTTTCTTATAAATACTTTGGGTACAATCAAGTAATATTGTCATATTTTTGACATTAAATAATCATAGTACCGAGACAAAATGCAGTATTTAATTCATTAACTGAGGTTTTTGTCAAGAGTCATTTATATACGCTTACCTTGAGTCGAGCAACACTATTACAAGCGTCCATAGCAAAAATTCAACATCTCAACAGTCATCGATTAAGAAGTTTATACAGCAATCTGGAATCAAACGCGCAGAAAATTTTGCTCGTTTTTCTTGAGTGAATAGCAAAGCGATCGCTAAAGTAATTGTTCAGAGAGATCACCACAGCCTATTCTCTGGCAATAACTATATCGTTGGATTTAATAACGGCATAAGCCTCTTTCCCCTCAGACAAATCCAACTCTTCTACCGATACTCTGGTGATAATCGAAGTTAACTCAACTTTGTGAACAATCTCCAGCGTCACCTCACTATTAACGGCTCCAGTGACAACTCGTTTAACAATACCCTTGAGAATATTGCGGGAGCTAACTTTGAGTGGTTTCTTTTCAATACTAATTTCTATCTCAGGCTGTTGAGCGTAGATATCTTCCTCTTCCGTGTTTATGGTTGGTTGCGAGTTGGATGATGAAGAGTGTTGATTGAGACCACGTACTAGTTCCCGGAGAATCTCTGTCTTGGTGCGCTGAGACTGGCCGCAGAACTCTTCCAAAATCTTCCGCTCCTCTTCTGAGGTTTGGAATGTGACCCACCCTTGTTCTTTTTTAGGCATAAATTTACTGATATAGTTGGGAAAATATTGGTATTATTATTATTCTACCTAGCATCAATTTTAGAAAAAACCTCTCAAGCACCTTTTTTATGAAAAGAAGACAAATTCTTGGCTTCCTGGGTATAGCAGTTGCAGGCTTGCTTCTGGCAATTGGTTTACCATTGGTTACTCCTTCTGTTGTAATAGCACAGTCAAACACCAGCATACTCGTGTCCGCAGCCGCCAGCTTAAAAGAGACACTAGAAGAAATTAAGCCTCTATACCAACAAACTAAATCAAATGTCAACATTACTTATAATTTTGGGGCATCTGGTGCCTTGCAGCAACAGATTGAGCAGGGTGCGCCGGCGGATATCTTTATTTCTGCTGGCAAAAAACAAGTGGATGCCTTAGAAGAAAAAGGACTTTTAGTACCAGGTAGCCGTACTAACCTAGCAAATAACCGTCTAGTCTTGATTGTGGCTCAGGATGTTGTTGGCATCAGCAGCTTCTACAATTTAACAGATAGTAAAATTAAAAAAATTGCGATCGGTGAACCCAGAAGTGTACCTGCTGGGCAATATGGGGAGCAAGTCTTAAAGAAATTGAAACTTTATGATCGAGTTAAGTCTAAATTGGTCTTTGCTAACAATGTACGTCAAGTCTTGGCAGCAGTAGAAAGTGGCAACGCCGAAGCTGGTTTAGTTTATGCTACTGACGCCAAAATCTCCAACAAAGTAAAAGTTGTAGTCGCTGCTGACGATAAGTTTCACTCACCGATTGTCTATCCAATGGCAGTAATTAAAGGCAGTAAAAATATTCCCGCAGCCAAAGAGTTTATCGAGTTTTTATCTGGCAGTGAAGTCAAGACTGTACTCAAAAAACATGGGTTTATTGTAAGTTAGTCAAAAGTCAAAACCCTTTTATTCTGAGTAGAAAATGTGTAGGGTGTGTTAGCGATCGCGTAACACACCGAAAGCATCCTCAATGGCGCGTTAGGAACGTAACGCACCCTACAAAAGTTAAAAAATCCATTAGAGGACTTTTCAAATATCCTCTAAGGCTTATCGTTTAAGAAGCTGTGGACTGTAATTTTTCTAGTCGTGCTAGCACTTCTGAACTGTGAATGCTTGGGTTGACTTTGACAAAAGTCTCGCGCAAGATGCCTTGAGGATCGATGAGAAAACTGTGGCGCATCGATAAGAAACCGAGCCACGAACCGTAAGCTTTACTCACTGAACCATCAGTGTCAGCCAACAGCGGGAATTTTAGTCCCTCTGAATCACAAAATTTGGCGTGAGAATCAATGTCATCAGCACTTACGCCAATAATCTGGGCGTTTTTTTCGAGGTATTGCGGTAAGTCTTGCTGAAAACGGCGAGCCTCTATAGTACAACCAGAGGTGAAGTCTTTAGGATAAAAGTAGAGGACTAACCACTTACCGTGCAAGTCAGAGAGGGAAATTTGGCCATCCCCTGTATTAGTTGGCAAAGTAAACTCTGGTGCGGATTGATTAATTGCAGGAAGTTTACCACCAAGAGCATCAGCAGCAGGGGTAAAATTCAGCCAGCTGATCATAGAAATACAGCTGACAAATAATATGCTTAAAAAAGTGCGGCGGAAAATCATAGTGCAAACCAGAATTACAACTTTACACAAGTTTACAATTCTTGGTTGCTATTAGTCTCGCTCTGAGTGAGATTCGGGAGGGGTATCTGTACTTTCGATGTATTGGCTATCTAAGAGAAAGGCTCCCTTAGCGAAGCGAATACCCCAATATCCACCGGGACGACGGTCAATGACTATACCTTCCTCGCCAATGTGAATCACATCGGGGGGGCGCAGCATGGGCATAGGTTCAGCAGTTTTGACGTAGGACGGTAGTGCCACAACCCGGACTTTACTACCAATAGCGAATTCTTTAGACATTTTGAAACAGCTAGGAGTTATGAGTTATATGATGTCCGGCAAATCACCTGTAATATGTCATTGCGACTGAAACGAGGCAATCACAGGGTTTTGGGATTGCTTCCCTTCTCTACGAGACGCTCCTCGAACGATCGCAATGACGGTTATTTAAGCGGACTTGATATTAATCAAAACTCATAACTCCTAACTTTTACTAGGGGTTATCCAATTTTCTATTTTGGTATCAAGAAAGAGGGAAAGGAAAAGGGGAAAAATTTCATCCCTTTTCCTCATCTTCTGCAAGAAGTCTATTAATTTTTGACTATGGAAAACAATGCCTGAACATCAGTAAAGGTAAATGCCACAGTAATTATAGTTACCAAGTATCTGGGGCTTTAACCCAGATACTTGGTAACTATTTTTTGAAAGATTATTATTGAGGATTGCCTTGTTGGCCGCGTGAAGGGGCATTCTGACGGAATTGCTCTATTTTTTGCCGCTGTTCGGGGGTTAAGACTGCTTGAATCTGTTGTTTCTCAGACTCTCGAATTTGTCGGATTTGGCTTTTCTGTATTTCACTCAGATTTAAGTCAGCAAAATCACCTTTTCCGCGACCATGATGTTGACCTGGTTGCCGTTGACCTGTTTGTCCTTGAGCCTTACGCGCTTGCCACTCAGCCCGACGCGCTTGTTTTGTTGCCTCTAACTTGGCCTTTTGTTCTGGGGTGAAAACTGCCTCCATTTTGGTGCGGCTATCGCGACGAATTGCCTGAATTTGGGTTTTTTGGGCATCTGTTAGATTCAAGTCTTTCCAAGGGCCCCTTTCTTTTTGTGGACTTTGTGCAAGTAACACGGGTGAAGGAGAGGCTGTTTGAGCATCAACAGCAAAGGAGGTTGCAGTTAAAGTTAAGGCGATCGCTCCAGCGACTAACGATAATGCTTTGAGTTTCATTACTTATTTGGTGGTTTTTTCCTGGTTGGATGCCACCATCATAAGAATTTATCTTCAGTAGTCACATGAGGAGAAAGTCATGGTTTTACCCATGACTTTAGTCATGATGGAATTTTAACAAATTTGACTGACAATAAATAATTAGGGGTTAAGAGTTAGAACTGATAAGTTATGAATAATGCAGATTTTGATTATGATTAATTTATAAATCCTTATTTTGCGTATTATCTAATTTTTGGACATTGCACTTGCTCTTAATTGCTCATTTAGCGATAAATTTAAGCATTTGCTGAAGTTCTAATCGTTGGATGCCGCTGAAAAGTTCTGAACTCCTAACTCCTAATTCATAACTCATAACTGGAATGAAGCGACTAATGAATCGCCCAATTGAGATTAAGAAACATCCTTTTCCATCTCTGCTTTATCTGGAGTGGATACTACTGGCAATCACTGCATTGACAGCAGTTATACCACCTCCGTTACGGCGATTTGGTCCAAAACCTCCAGAACTATCAATTTGTAGTATATTTCCAGACTTATCAATTTGCAATCTCTTGCCAGAACTGTCAATTTATAGTCTAATTATTTTTGCCTTAATGGGCTTAAGATTACCCAAAAATAACCAGATAGCTAAGGTAATATACACAGTAATTGAAATTATATTAATTTTAACAACTGGACTTTTTGGTGAAAGATTTGCTCGCCTTTTCTCCGTTTTATACATAATTTTAGTTACTCGCAGTTGCTTAATTTTTAAGCTACCTGGACGTTTATTCGTTACAAGTCTCTCATTTACCTTATTTCTATTTACTACACAGCTAAAATACCAGTTATTCAATTATCAAGCATCACCACAAGCACAAGAACGATCTCGTTTTTTTAGCTGGAATTGGTCGTTAACATTTGGCTTAAGTTTAGTTTTTGTATTGTTGATGATGAATGCAGTATTATCTGAACGGTACAGTCGAGAAAAGCTAGCGATCGCTAATGAAAAACTCCGTCAATATGCCATGCAAATTGAAAATCAAGCTACCTTGGAAGAACGTAACCGCATTGCTCGTGAAATTCATGATTCATTAGGACATTCTTTGACTGCTTTAAATCTGCAATTAGAAACTGCTTTAAAATTGTGGCAATCTAATCCAGGTAAGGCAGAAACATTTCTAGCAACAGCAAAAGAATTAGGATCAAAAGCGTTAAAAGATGTCCGTCAATCTGTTTCTACTATGCGTTTTAATCCCTTACAAGAGCAATCTTTAGAACGTGCGATCGCTAGTCTTTCAGAAAGTTTTCATCGCTCCAATGGTATTTTACCAATTTATCAAATCAATCTGGAATCTACTCTCTCACCTGAAATCAACACCGCTATTTACCGGATTACTCAAGAATCATTGACAAATATTTCTAAATATGCGTATGCAACAGAGGTTAAACTAGAACTTACTGAGATCAGAGGAAGTTTACGATTGATAATTCAGGATAATGGTAGAGGTTTTGATTTAGGGCAAAATACTACTGGTTTTGGACTTCAGAGTATGCGCGATCGCACTTTAGCACTTGGAGGTGAGTTTAATATTAACAGCGATCCTGGTTCTGGTTGCAAAATTACAGTTAATATTCCTTTAACAAGGTTCTGGAGTTTAGACTAAAAGCGATATGACAGAACGCAAATAAAATGGAATTAGAGATTAAAAATATTATTTTCTCAGCCTCAAAGCATCCGCGACCTTTTTCAGTTTGGGACATTCTCCTTTTAGGAGAGAGGTTTGGAGAGAGGTCTATATAACTCGGTGCGTTACGCTTCGCGGTAACACACCCTACATTGTTTCCCTCATCTCCCCCATCTCTCGTATGACCCAAACCTCTAACCAGGAAACCAATATATTAGGTAAATTCACAAGTGTACTTGGCTTGCTGGGTGCGGCGCTTTTCTTTGCAGGCTGGATTTACCGTTGGTCATATTTCTACTTTTTCAGCTAGAAGTCAATACTCTCGATTTACCTGCACAGTCTTTTTTGATAGTTCCCCTGCAAATATTTTTAGGAGATGGTTGGACAATCTGCAAAACTGTGATCGCTTTTTTTGTAGCTGCAATCGCCATTCAAGCAACGTTATGGTTAATTAAAATCATCAGTGAGACGGTAGTCTCTGCAAGCCAATTACTATTGAGTCGCATTATCTCTGCAACCCAACACAAACGCTCATGGACAGCTAAATAGCTAAAATCTCTGGCTGAATTTAGTTCTGGGCAACTGCGCTCAGTGGAATTTCTGCGATCGCTAGTCAATGAGATAGTAATAGTATCCTGGGTATTAATTGTGATATTTGGGTTAGCTCGTTGGCAAGGCATTGCAGATGCCCGACGAGACGCTGGTCAAAACTCCACCTTGCCTGTTGTAGCCTTAATTACACCTGAAGAAAAGTTTGCTGTGGGACGCAAACTTGATGATATATTTGCCGATCCGTCCTTGAAAGGTTATCGCATAATTGGCGATCAGGGTTTATTCGAGGATTTGCGAGGCAGGGAAGATAATGATAGCAATCCACAGCAGCCGCGAGTCTGGCGCTTACTCTTAGAACGTGGCGGCTGGATTTATTTGTTTCGCGCATTGCCTTCAAATGTAAAACTTGACGAGATACCCTCAGTATTGGCAATTCAAGAAGCTGACAAGGGACATATCATCATTCGCAGTCCAGAAGCTTCCAAAACTAGTTCTCCTTCATATATTAGACCTCTTGCATAAGTCGAATAGACCCCCCTTAATCCCCCCTTATAAAGGGGGGAAACTTTAAATCTTGCGCCCTCCCCTTGTAAAGGGGAGGGTTGGGGTGGGGTGTTAGGAACTTTTGCAAGAGGTCTATTGAATAACTTGTTTAAATTTAGGTTAATAAAAAGTTATTTATCCTTAACCATTGTTTTATAATGCCCCTTAACTACAGCATCTAGCTCAAGTTACCGCAGATTTAGGGAAAAATTTGATGAACCAGGGGCAACGGACTCCAAAATCAAGGAGATATTTGACTGAATTTGTTCAGACTTATATCGTTAAAACTTTACACCCTGCAAGACAGTGGCGTGTACAACTAATACGATGGTTGTACAAGTATTCTGCGTGGGGTGTTGCGTCCCTATTCTTGGTCGGAGTTAGCTTGAGTATCGTAATGGCTGCCTGCTCTCCACGTAATATCAATAATACTGGTAATGCTGGCGCAGCTTCCCAGAGTGATGTAACCCTAACCTTTGTTTTTTACTTGGTTACTAATGCAGCATACCAGCAGATTATTCCCAAATTTATCGAACAGTGGAAGAAAGAACATAACCAAAACGTCACTTTTAATCAAAGCTATGATGGCTCAGGTTCCCAAACTCTTGCCGTAATTGACGGTAAGGAAGCTGATGTCGTACACCTGTCACTTGCCCTTGATATTAATAAACTTGTTGAAGCAGGTTTTATTCAACCGGGTTGGGAAAAAGAAGCGCCTAATGATGCAATTGTTACCAAATCTCTAAATGCGTAGGCGTAGCCCGCCGCAGGCATCGCTATTCGTCAGGGTAATCCCAAAAATATCAAAACTTGGACAGATTTAGCACAAGATGGTGTAAAAGTGGTTACAGCTGACGTTAGAACCTCCGGTGGCGCTCGTTGGAACTTCCTTAGTCTGTGGGGTTCTGTGACAAAAACTGGCGGCAATGAAAATCAAGCAATAGACTTTGGAGATAAAGTCTATAATAATGCACCTTTATTACCCAAAACTGCTCGGAATGCCAGCGAAGTATTCTTCAAAGATGGTCAGGGTGATATTTTGCTTAACTATGAAAACGAGATGATTTTATCAACGCAAAATGGCGAGAAAATCTCATATGTTGTGCCCGATGTAAATATCTCCATCGACAATCCTGTTGCTGTTGTAGATAAGAATGTCGATAAACATGGGACTCGGCCGATTGCAGAAGCATTTATCAAATTTCTTTACACCCCAGACTCGCAACGAGAGTTTACTAAATTAGGATTTCGTCCCGTTGACTTGACGATCGCAAAAGAAACGGAAGGCAATTTTCCCAAAATTAAAACTATCTTTAAAGCGGAAGATTTAGGAGGATGGAACGAGATTCAGAAGAAATTTTTTGATGAAGGTGCAATATTTGACAAAATTAGGGCTAAAAAGTCTTAAAAGTTTCGTTATTTAATCATCTTTTCTAAAGCGATTTGCAAATCTTTTGTCAAATCGCTCACAGCTTGTTTAGCTGCATAGCGATCGTCCTGACAATTTCGAGAGCGTTCTGTAACTGAAATTGGCTCCCCCACGGTGATTTGTGCCTGTCGCAAACCTAATCGAGGTCGCCCCGGAAGGGTTGTATCCTGAATTCTAGAAAGCATATCGAATATTAGCAAAGCTGTTTCTGCAAATCGTTCTGCCGTCGGTTGTTCCTGAATATAAGTAGCTGTGACTGCAACAAAACTTTCCACTATCCGCATATGCCGCATTCGCAAGTCTGCTTCCTCTGCAATCCAGTCTGCCAAACCACGTTTAAAGGGTGATAAAGTATTTATATCTGGCAAATCTTCCCGATAAATGTAATTCCAGCCAGCCTCTTCTAAACGGCGACAGCGGTCAATAAAATTCCCCTGCGCTTGAACTCCAAAATATTGCTCGGTAACTTGTAAAGCCTTATCCAGTAAGCGATGAAGTCGGGCAATCAACACCTGATTAGGACTAGCAGATTCATCAGTTAAGATGGTTTTTGGGATGTCTTGATGATAGAAGCGACGATAAAACTCTTCCATCTCGGTAATCAGATATTCAGCCAACCTCCAGAGGCGTTGATAGTAAATCTCTTCGCCATCGCCCTGAGCAATTTCCTTAATTGGCAAGCCACTATCAGCTTCCAACTTACTGAGGAGCCAATCCAGTTTAGACCAAGGTGGTTCAACGTAACCATACTGGATGGCGATCGGCACAATGATCACAGTCTCACTCCGGTTAGCTTTTTGTAAGTCTTCTACACACCAGAACCCCATTTGAGCAACACCGGGTTCCAGTGGGCTAACAATACCACTGTGACCATTAGTACCTCCTTCTGGTGCCACTGCGATCGGTAGTTTGGCATTAGCAAACAACTCCCGTGCTGTTTGAATAGCTTGGCGATCTAGTCGTCTACCGCGATGAACTGGCACACCACCCAGCCGTGAAAACAACCAACCTAGCCAATCTCCAGCCCAAACCGTCATCCCCCGGTCATAGAGAAAATAACTGTGAACAAGGGATTGTAATCGAATACCTTTTTGACGAGCAACCTCTGGCACAATGCGAGAAAGCAAATATTGCATACAAAGGGGATCTTCCACCTCTGGGTGACGAAATGCCAACAAAAAGCGAATTTTTCCAGCCTGGAATTGCTGATAAAGTTCGGCCAATACTTCAACATTCTTGGCTTCAATCCTGAGAATACCAGCTGGTAGCCAAGGCCGAGTACGAAACCGTAGTGCGATCGGCAGTAACCAGCGAAAAATCTGGAGTATCAGCGGATTAAACTGTTGGGGAATAAATTTCAGTGGTGGTTGAGTAGAGTGAATCGTTTTGGGCAAGTCGCTCTCCAGATTGCATTTCTAGCGATTGTACAACGTGGGGTCTTGGTTTTACATCGACGCACAGATAAGTCTAAGAGGTTGTTTGAAAAGTGGTTAACTGTGATTTTAATTGCGTTGTTACCCCCCTTAGTCCCCCCTTATAAAGGGGGGAAATAAGAAAAATCCGGTTCCCTCACGCTACATGCTTCTCCCAAGGGGAGACGCTGCGCGAACAAGTCGGGCATTGCCCGCCCAACGCGGTGGCTCCCCTTATAAAGGGGAGGGTTAGGGAGGGGTAAAAAAATATTTTATACATCATTATGGACTTTTCAAACATCCTCTAAAGGACGGAAGCCACTTTTGTCAGACATGGCTCAGTTTTACCTCTCTAATGATAGACACTATCAGCGAATAAAAAATTATTTTCGATGTTTAGGAAAATTGCGTAATAGATACCAAAATACGGCTAAGTTCAACAAGAAAATCACTATTTTTATCGGAGAGATACCCCGAATTAATTCATAAATCTCTGGTGGAATACTGATACCGACAAGCACCAATACTAAGACATGTGCCCAACGTTTCTCGTTCCACAAACCAACAGCTTCAATAGTAGTTACAATAGCGTAGATTCCTGTGCCAATGCCGCTAAAGGCTAAGGTTCTTGGATTTAAGTTGATAACTTTTTTTAAAACCCAATCAATAATTATCGATTTTCCTTCTAAAACGTAATCCTTTGAAAAAATATCTAGATTTTGATAATTTTTTAATGTCAATAATAAAGCGATCGAAGTAACCATAAGCAGCAAGGCAGTAAATGATTTGTAGAGGACAATTGCCACTAACCCCAATGGACGCTTTTTCAAACAACCCCCTAAGTATATATAAGCCCAACTTTGATTAACTGGCTCTGGAGCCTGCCAACTAAAACGCTTATTGTAGCAGTACTTAATCGCCCAATCTTTACCATTTTCCCCTTTGTCCAAACAAGTAAACTGAAATGCTGAGTATCAAACTATTCCTGACAGCTTCAGAGACTCACCCAAATGGGTGAGAAACAATTCACCCTATCGACTGAACTAACTGTAGGAGGTTAAGGTTTATAACAAAGGAGACACTGTTATTAACAATCAAGTAATTAAAACTTATAAAGATAACCCCATGAAACTTACAACTTTGATTAATTCTGTAGCTATTATTGGTACTTTTGCCCTTACATCTGGAATTGCTAACGCTGAACCACCTACACATAACAACTATGCTGATGCTGGGCAAACAAATATAGCTATCAACTCTAACACATTAAACAGTAATTCCAAGAATGCCAGCTACCTCAAACCTTTTAATCTCGTTTCTCTCGCTTACCAAGGTGGTTTAAAGCAGCAGGGTATTCCCAGTGGGGGAACTCTAATCTATGAACGCCAGAACAGGAAGATTGTTGGGGAAGATTTAGTTAAGGCCGCTATCAATGCGAACAAATTACCGCCGCAAATTTTGAACGATCAAAATTACGTGAGTGCTGTAAGGGCAGAGTTGACTTCATTATATAGAGATTTATCTAACTAAGTACGGCTTTAAAGATCGGGTCAATTGGATGCAATACCAACTTACCTCTGGCTTAACCCCTCGCCTAGAAAGTGCTAAAACCCCATTCTGTATTAAAGAATGGGGTTTTGATTTAGGTGTGTTTTCTTTGGGATATTTGAAGCGATCGCTATTTAAATTTGCGATCGCACATTTAAATAAATCATATCCAATGGAGGTTAGCGGACTCGAACCGCTGACATCCTGCTTGCAAAGCAGGCGCTCTACCAACTGAGCTAAACCCCCATAAAATTAAAATAGTAGGTAACTTTGGTTGCAGTTGCTATTCTAACTTAATATTGTTCCGTTACTAAAGGGATGAAGCCAGAAAATATCCAAGTTGTTGCAGCATTGTATAAATTTGTCAAGCTGCCAGATTTTGCCGACAAACGAGATCCTCTGCTATCTTACTGTCAAACGCAAGGTGTCAAAGGGACTATTTTGCTGGCACAAGAAGGCATTAACGGTACAATTGCAGGTTCGCGTCAGGCGATTGATTCTGTTCTCTGGTTTTTGCGTTCTGATCCCCGTCTAGCAGACCTAGAATATAAAGAGTCCCATACCGAAATCCCGCCCTTTGAGCGGATGAAGGTGCGGTTGAAGCCAGAAATTGTCACTTTGGGATTGCCTGAAATTGACCCAAATGAACAAATTGGTACTTATGTCAGTCCCCAGAAATGGAATAATTTGATTTGTGATCCCGAAGTCACTGTGATTGACACCCGCAATGATTATGAGGTGAATATCGGTACTTTCCAAGGAGCAGAAAATCCCCAGACTAGCTCATTTCGAGAATTCCCTGATTATGTGCGCCACCACCTCGATCCAACGAAACACAAAAAGGTTGCTCTGTTTTGTACGGGCGGTATTCGTTGTGAAAAAGCCTCATCCTTCATGCTTGTCCAAGGCTTTGCAGAAGTTTATCATCTCAAAGGCGGCATTCTCAAGTATTTGTCAGAAATTCCAGCAGAGGAAAGTTTATGGGAAGGAGAATGTTTTGTCTTTGACGAGCGGATAGCCGTCACTCATGGATTAGAGTCAGGAAGTTGTGAGCAATGCTTCAATTGTGGGCGTCCGATTTCTGAATCAGATAAGGCGTCTGGTAAGTATGAGCAAGGTATCTCCTGTCCCCATTGTTTTGATAGCCTCACCGAGGAGAAAAGAGCGCGTCAACAGGAAAAATGGCGGCACTACCAAACCCAAGTTAGTAACAAAAATCGGGATGTAAGCTAACCGCAAAGTACGCAAAGAATTTTTGGGTACTTTGTGTTATTTGCGGTTTGTTTTATCTTGGGCGTCCCAATGTAGTGATATATAAAACAGCTTCATCAGCAGGGATACCCAAAACTTCATTTACTTGGTCATCAAAGAATCCACCGATACCACTGACGCCTAGATTCAGGTGGACTGCGGCTAAATTCAGGCGTTGTCCCAAATGTCCGGCATCCATATGTAAGTAACGGTAAACGCGATCGCCATACTGAGCGATCGCAGCTTTGAGATCAGCTGTATGAAACAACACCGCTGCTGCATCTCGCCCTAATTCTTGCCCCAAACAGAGAAAATATAACTCTCGCCGAAAGTTTTTAAACCGAATTTGGCGTAATTCTTGGGCTTTGGGCGCGTAATAGTAACAACCTGCCTCCAATCCTTTAACTCCGCAGACAGCAATGAATGTTTCTATTAAATTCAGATCAAAGTAGTCTGGAGAAATATCTAAACTTTGGTCGATGTAATTTTGCGGTTGGTAAGTAAAATCGAGTAAATCTTTCAATTCATCGAAGGTTAAATCATCACCATTATAAGCGCGGGTAGAGCGTCGCTTGTAGATAGTATTTTCTAGTTCTGACAGTTTTTGTCCCCAGTCTATAGGTGCGGTAGTGGTAGGAATTTTTAAGCAGAAAGGAAAATTATATTTATCCTCCAAAGATTTTTCTTGTTTGATAGTTGGTAGATTGAGATTGCCAGTTATACCTGATTGGATCTGGGTGTGTCGATGGAAATATGTCAGCAGTTCGCCATCGGGGATTTGGGGATAACTGGTTTCAGTGGCCGAAGGTAAAGCAGTACATCCCAATGGCAAATTTTGATTGACATCTAACAAGTCTGCCAGAGGTAAGACAGCGATCGTACCTTCTTGTTGCGGATCGATATAAAGCAGATCGTTTACCGATTCATCCACAAAGCCGCCGATTAAATGGGGGCGATAGTCATTAATGGCAGCAGCCAATTCGATATTGCCCAACAGGTGTCCCGTATCGAGAAAAATCCGGCGATAAGCCCGATCTTCATAGCGCCACGCAGAACGATAGAAAACCGCAGTGACAATAATTGCTAGTTGGGTATTTTCTAAGGAAGGATGCCAGAAACAAGCAGCTTGGAGGGTTTGCCAAACATCATTTTCCCAATAATGCATTAGAGAATGAGTCCGACACTGGTAGTTATACAGACCAGGCGGCAATAACGCCGTACCACGGGAAACCACATAGACTTCGGCAGGGTATAGTCCGCCTGCACTGGGAGCAGCACGTAAATACACCCCACTACCCATAGAAGGCATTCTCGCCGTTAATCCATAGCTGTGAAACAGCAGGCGTGAAAGTCTTTGCCACCATTGAGCATCTGGATTATTAACAAATGCCTCTGGTTTTTCTTGGATATAGGGTTTGAGAGCAAAAGTAGAGCCAATTTTGTACTCTTTGAAAGGCACTGGCTGTTTAGCCCAGTCTATCCCTTGACTTTTGGAGGCGAGAGTCTCAGGGTCGTATTTAGTCCGTTCGTGGTAATGCTGGGCAATTGATTGGTGTAATTCTGGCATAGTACTTTTAATATCCTTGAAGCATCCTTTTTTTGATCTTGGCATTCATTAGCCTCATTGTTTCGTGTCAATTCGTACAATCCTCAGAGTCATAAAGTGGTAATTGGTAACAACTGAATTAGGCATTGGGCATTGGGCATCGGTTATTTACCCCCTGCTCTCCCATCTTCCAATACTTTTCGGTTAAGCTTTATGCGGTGTTGAGAATGAAAAAGTTAAGATGCTCACTTTGAATTCCAGTTCCTTAATGAAGCAGTTTTTTGGGTGGATACTTTGTACCTGTCCCTCCAATCAAGACTAACTACCAAAAAAAGACATAACTTTTTTAAGTTATGTCTAAGAAGTTAATTTACAAAGCAAGATTAGTAGAGGTTAGAACTTTTTGATTTGCTGGGGTACATGATAGTGACTAGTGCTATATGGTCATAATCGATAGGATATGTACCTTAGCTCATGGAAAGTGCAGACCAGATTATTGCAGGAAACGACAGGTTGAATGATGGTTTAGAGGGCAAAAGATAAACTTATTAATTTTAGGACTTACGCACACTCTACGATTCTTGGCGTTCTTGGCGTCTTGGCGGTTCGATAAATTAAGCTTTTTGGCAATTTTTGCGTAAGTCCTAAATTTATCTTAATTTTTCACAACTGCCGAATCGCAATTTCCAATCCTTCATATACACCGCGAAGAAAATCTAAATCTAAAGTAGCGATCGCATCACTATGTTTGTGATAATGTGGATTTCGCAGGAATGCCGTATCTGTGACCATAATTGCCGGATAACCCAAATCCCAGAAAGGTGCATGATCACTACGTCTGGTTTGAGGAACTATTAAACCTCGATTCGGCACGGGTAGCCATTGACTAGGTACGCCAGCTTTGCGAATATTACGGCTCATGCCAATTAAATCAGGTAATGTCCGCAAATTGCCAATTAAAGCAATAAAATTACCTTTATCTGGGTAGAAACGTTCCAGAGGAGAGGGGTAACTTTGAGAGCCAGGTGTAGAATCCTTATAGCCCAGCATTTCTAGGGAGATCATTAAGCGTAGCTGTTGCTTTTGTTGGTGCAACAGGGCTGCATAGTCAGCACTACCCAGTAAGCCGTATTCTTCCATATCGAAAGCAACTA
The DNA here is from genome assembly GCF_036917275.1 of Nostoc sp. Lineage (GTDB taxonomy): Bacteria > Cyanobacteriota > Cyanobacteriia > Cyanobacteriales > Nostocaceae > Nostoc. The sequence continues at coordinate 54,934 of NZ_JBALDF010000015.1, read as the reverse complement.
GCCTTAAAGGATATCTTACAGGTTCACCAGCAAACTTTCTCGCTAATTCCAGCAACACCGTTACACCAGTGGCATTATCATCAGCTCCTGGTGTTCCCGGAACAGCATCATAATGAGCACCAATTAAAATAGGTGGCAAATCCTTTTTTTGTCGTCTAGCTTGGGAGGGTAAATTTAATATCAAGTTCTTACAAGCTTTACCTCTGACTTCAAAGGTGTGGATTTCCACACTCCCCCATTGGGAAAATTGCTGGCGGATGTATTCTTGGACAAAAAAATGTCCAGCCGTTGCCATGTAAGGATCGCGTTCTCGCGCTATCTCACTCAGGGAAGTTTGTAATCGCTCTGTTAAATTCAATTCTTTAAAATAGTGGCAATATTAGAGTTTTCAGGCACTCAAAACTTGCAGAGCAAGTATTATTATGGTGCATTTACCGACTTGCAGATCCAGTGCATAGAAGTAGACGGATAACAAGAATTGAGGCTGCTTGGACATACCAATCATCGTCAATGCTATCCTAGTCTTGCAACTATCTCCTTTAGCTGCACTTCTTAGCTTACTGCCTTAATGATGACTATTATACTATTGAGGTGTTTTCATCCTGTAGCACAAAGCTAGAGGTAGTTCCGCCCAATCATAATAAATATATAAGACACTTTAGGAGAAGAGTAACGCATGGGCAAGGTAGTCGGCATCGACTTGGGTACAACCAACTCAGTAGTCGCCGTTATGGAGGGTGGCAAGCCGATGGTGATTGCCAATGCAGAAGGAATGCGGACAACCCCCTCCGTAGTTGGCTTCAGCAAAGAAGGTGAAAGGGTGGTTGGGGAAATGGCACGGCGACAAACCATTCTCAATCCACAAAATACCTTTTTCGCCGTTAAACGCTTTATTGGGCGCAAATATGGCGAACTTAATCCAGATTCCAAGCGTGTACCCTACACCATCCGCAAAGACGAAGTAGGTAATATTAAAGTTGCCTGTCCCCGTCTGAATAAGGATTTCGCCCCAGAAGAAATTTCGGCAATGGTGCTGAAGAAATTGGCAGAGGATGCTAGTCGCTATTTGGGTGAACCAGTGACAGGGGCAGTGATTACAGTACCCGCTTATTTTAACGATTCTCAGCGGCAGGCAACCCGCGATGCTGGCAGAATTGCCGGTTTAGAGGTGCTGCGGATTCTCAATGAACCAACTGCTGCATCTTTAGCTTATGGATTTGATCGGGGTGAGACGGAAACTATTTTAGTATTTGACTTGGGTGGCGGTACTTTTGACGTATCGATTCTAGAAGTTGGCGATGGCATATTTGAAGTCAAAGCTACCAGTGGAGACACGCAACTTGGTGGTAACGACTTTGACAAAAAAATTGTAGATTGGTTAGCAGATCAATTTCTGGAAACAGAAGAGGTAGACTTAAGACGCGATCGCCAAGCCTTACAACGTTTGATGGAAGCAGCAGAGAAAGCCAAAAGAGAACTTTCTGCTGTCAGCGTCACTGATATTAATTTACCCTTCATCACTGCCACTAACGATGGCCCCAAACATCTAGAAACTCGCCTGACTCGTTCCCAATTTGAAGATTTATGTAGTGATTTGGTGGGGCGATTGCGGACACCAGTGAAACGCGCCCTCAAAGATGCCGGACTATCACCTAGAGACATTGAAGAAGTTGTGCTAGTGGGTGGTTCTACACGGATGCCAATGGTGAAGCAGCTTGTACGGGACTTGATTGGTACAGAACCCAATGAAAACGTCAACCCTGATGAAGTCGTAGGAGTGGGTGCAGCAATTCAGGCAGGCATTCTCGCAGGCGAACTCAAAGATGTGCTGCTTTTGGATGTCACACCCCTCTCTTTAGGATTGGAAACCATCGGCGGCGTGATGAAAAAACTCATTCCTCGCAACACCACCATCCCAGTCCGCCGTTCTGATATTTTTTCCACATCAGAAAATAACCAAAATACTGTGGAAATTCACGTAGTCCAGGGTGAACGGGATATGGCAGCAAACAACAAGTCTTTAGGACGGTTCAAGCTGTATGGCATCCCACCAGCGCCACGGGGTATTCCTCAAGTTCAGGTGTCATTTGATATTGATGCTAACGGTATTTTACAGGTAACAGCCTTAGATAGAACCACTGGGCGAGAACAGAGTATCACCATTCAAGGCGCTTCCACCTTGAACGAGTCGGAAGTGAATCGGATGATTCAAGACGCTCAGAAATACGCCGATGTTGATCGCGAACGGAAAGAAAGGGTAGAAAAGCGAACTCGTTCTGAGGCGTTGATTATCCAAGCAGAACGACAACTCAGAGATGTAGCGCTCGAATTTGGTATGCAGTTTGCCCGCAGCCGCCGCCAAAGAATTGATAATATTTGCCGAGACTTAAAGGAGAGTCTCAAGGAAAATAGCGATCGCGGTATTGACCAAGCCTACGCCGACTTGCAAGATGCTCTGTATGATCTAAACCGGGAAGTCCGTCAGTCTTATGATGAAGAGGAAGACGACGACTTGTTAGGTACTATCCGTGACATTTTTACCGGCGGTGATAAGGATAAAGAACGCGAATCTCCCAGAGATACATATCGGGAACGCGATTCCTATGGTAAGGACTATGGCAGAGATTACGGTAAAGATTACGGTAAAGACTATAGCCGAGACAGTCGTTCCTCCTATGAAAGCCGTCCTCCCCGCAAATCCCGTCCTAACTACCAAGATAATTGGGATGATGAAGAAGACAACGATTGGTTGTAATACTTCTAATAAAAGTTAGAAGTGAGAAGTTAGGAGTGAAAACTTAAAAATTAAATCTTTCAACTCCTAACTTTTGTACAGATGCAATTAATCGCGTCTCCACTCCTAACTCCTAATTAATCCAAAATCTAAAATCTAAAATTTAAATAACTGACTATGCAAAATTTGCCGAACTTTCGAGATTACTACGAGATTTTAGGAGTATCTAAAGACGCCTCTAGTGAGGAAATTAAAAAGGTTTATCGACGGTTAGCAAGGCAATATCACCCCGATCTGAATCCGGGTAACAAAGCATCTGAGGAAAAATTTAAGGATATCGGCGAGGCTTATGAAGTCCTTTCAGACCTAGCCAAGCGATCGCAGTACGACCAGTTTAGCCGCTACTGGAAGCAAAAAGGCTTTGCCGGCAACCCTAAGACGCCAAAGGCTAAAACTTGGCAGAGTAGCCAAAGCGATCGCAACAGTAATCAGGACGTAGATCCAAGCCAATTTTCTGACTTTGAAAGCTTTATTAATCAAGTTATCGGCGTCAAAAATAAGAATGGCACAAGTAACTCCAGTAATGGCAATACTAGCGATCCGTTTCGTTCCCCTAGAACAAAAGTTGCCTACACCGTTAACACACCACCTCGCACTACCCGTCGGGATATAGAAGCTAGATTAACACTCCCACTAGAAAAAGCTTATCAAGGTGGTAATGAACGCATTCGTTTAGAAGATGGGCGATCGCTAGAAGTTACCATGCCTCCAGGTATGATAACAGGTCAAACCATTCGTTTGCGGAACCAAGGCGTTGGTGGTGGCGATTTATACTTAAAAATTACGGTTGAACTTCATCCATTATTCAAGTTAGAAGGTTTAAATATCCTCTGCCAAGTACCAGTTACTCCCAGTGAAGCAGTTTTAGGAGGACAGGTAGAAGCACCAACTTTGGATGGGCCAGTGAAAATGACAATTCCCCCAGGAGTTAGGTTTGGTCAAAAATTTCGACTAGGGAATAAAGGCTACCCCAGCGATGACGGTAAACGTGGTGATCAATTAGTAGAAATTCAAATAGTTACCCCGAAAAATATTAGTCAGGAAGAACAGGAACTGTACGAAAAATTGCGGCAAATTGAAACTTTTAAACCCCGCGCTAACTTATTGACTTAGGGATGAAGTAGTGTATAATCTCAGATTGACCTAAAATAGGTCAAATCTACCTTATCTCCAGTGCATGTCAGCAGAAATCAAATTTCGTCACTACTTTGTTGACGAAGCAGGTGATCTTACATTCTTCGATAAAAAGGGACGCATCATCGTAGGTCAACCCGGAGCATCTAAATTTTTTATGGTTGGTGTTGCTCAAATTTTTGATCCAGAACAAGTTAACTAGGAACTGAATGCACTCCGCGCAAGCTTGATGACTCATCCTCGCTTCAAGAATATTCCCTCTGTGCAACCTGAAGCGAAAAAGACTGCGATTACCTTTCACGCTAAGGATGACCATCCCGAAATTCGTGAAAAGGTTTTTGAACTGATGGAGTCTTTCGATATCAAAGTTTTAATTGCAATTCGGAGTAAAGCTGATATGGCAGAATCAGCAAAAGCAAACTTTAAGAGCTTAGGTACAAAGCTTCAGCAGAACGCAATTTATGACGATCTCATAACACGGGTGTTCAAAAATCTGTTGCATAAAGCAGATGTTATCAATATTGCTATTGCTAGACGCGGTAAGGCAGTACGCGAAGAAGCACTAGAACAAGCCATCAACCAAGCTCAGAAAAACTTTGAGTCTCAATGGAAAATTAGCTCAAATAGTTCGATTATCATTGAGCCTACTTATCCATCTGAAGTTGCTGGTTTACAAGTCATCGACTATTACCTGTGGGCTGTACAGCGATGCTATGAACGCGACGATGACCAGTTTTTTCTGCCCCTTGCTAAGAAATATAGACTGATTATGGACTTGGACGATAATCGCAACAAACCTTATGGAGAGTGGTATAGCGATCGCAACCCATTAACTCTTGAAAAGCTAAAAGGGGCTAGGTCTAAGTAGAATTACTACTCGGACACACGGCATGAAGCCGACGTTCGCCCCTCTAAATACTATTGTACAGTATATAAATACAACCATTCAAGTCCTCATCTATAAAAGGTTTGGGCATGATGCCAGAATCTCATCAGCCATTTTTGCCTCTGTGGAATGGGCAGAGGTTTACAATACTAGAAAAAACTTGATTGCAAGGTGACTCAAACAGCCGTGAATCAAAACGGGGCAATGCCACAAAGCAGCGAACCAACTTATTACTCCCTGCTAGGACTGCATCCCTCGGCATCGGTAATCGACATTCGTCGCGCTTATCGGCAATTGAGCAAACTCTATCATCCTGATACTACAGACTTGCCGACTGCGATCGCCACTCCCAAATTTCAGCAAATCAACGAAGCCTACGCCACCCTTAGCCATCCAGAAAGTCGGTTAAGCTACGATTTAAAAATTGGCTATTCCCGCTTTGGAGTGATTCAACCACTCTCTGATTTGAATCATCCCGTCTCGCGTTCCCATGACTGGTCAAAATCAGCTTACCTCGATGCGAGCGATCGCCCCCTCTCATCTGGCGAAATCTTTGCTTTATTTATGCTGGTGTTAACATTTGTAGGTTGTCTGCTACTAGCAGTTGCCATTGGCTTAACTCGTGGTGAGGCCGCTTTCCAAACCCATTTGCTGCAACTAACTGCATTTGTACAACAGCAAATTACCCATGCGTCGCAACTAATTACCTCTATGATAATTAAAAATTAAAAAATTTCCTAATCCAAAATCGTTCGACCGAGCCAAGCCGTTTGCGTAGCGTTCCGCAGGAAAGTCCCAAATCTAAAATCCCAAATATCTATGCCTCTTCTTCCCTCTGATACCCCCCTATATAATCATTCCCTGCCACAAATTGAACAGTGGCTAAAAGACCAAGGCTGTCAACAAGACGATGTACAGAGACATTGCTGGCGTATACAGAGGTCTACTTGGCAAGCTGAACTATGGCTCGACGTTGAGCAAATTGTAGTGCGATATGTCCAATCTGGGGAAAATGGACAAGATATCCAACGTTCATTCAAATATTCTCTCAGTCGGGATGATATAGAACAAGCTGTGTTTTCAGGGCCATAAGAAAGTGCTAAGTATAGCAGGAGGCAGGAGGTAAAACTATTGCTAACTCTAGCATTCACCCTTTCTAAATGTCCTAACCTATGTGACTACGGCTATACAATTCACCCTAAATTTAGGAAAGTCGATAGCGATCGCATTTCCACAAATTTTGACGGTAAAATTTGTTGAGCATAAAATTAGTGCTATCGCTGATTATTTGACTTGAGAAATGATCGGGAGCGATCGCGCCTCTAATAATAAAAGTAGAGCATGAATGACTCTGAACTTCACCAGCAGATTACTGCGATCACCAATCTTGTAAAGTATGTATAGCTGACAAAAGCGATCGCTTGCAATTAATGTGCGATCGCGTCAAAATGATTGAAAGCAATACTCACCCTACTGAATCACTTATTACACAGTACTATAGTACAGACGCGTAGACGCTCGGAGAGCGGCTTCTACTCAGCACTATTTTACACTTTCCCAAACCGCCGTTCCCGTTGCTGGTAGGCACACAAAGCACGGTGAAACTCAGCGCGGTCAAAATCTGGCCAGAGAGTATCGGTAATGTAAATTTCTCCATAAGCCATTTGCCAGAGCAGGAAATTTGAGAGGCGCATTTCTCCACTTGTGCGGATTAACAAATCTGGGTCAGTAATTCCTGCTGTATACAAGTGGCTCTCAAATACTTGTTCGTCAATTTCATCGGGTTGTAGCAGACCTTGCTGGACTTGTTTTGCGATCGCTTGACAAGCTTGTAAAATCTCCTGTCGTCCGCCATAATTAGTTGCCACCGAAAACCGGATACCACGATTATCCTTAGTTTCTGCCATTGAACGGGATATTTCTTGTTGGAGCGATCGTGGCAGGTCTTGCAAATTTCCCACAAACTTAATTTGAACATTCTTTTCGACCATTTCCCGCAGTTCTTGGCGCAAAACTCTTTGAAACAGAGTCATCAAAAAATCCACTTCTTCCTGCGGTCTTTTCCAGTTCTCTGTTGAAAAAGCATAAGCCGTCAGCGCCTGAATTCCCCAATCCTGACAACAGCGAAGTAAATCCTTGAGAGCATCTACTCCTCGCTTATGACCCATAATCCGGGGTAACCCCTGACGTTTAGCCCATCGACCATTGCCATCCATAATCACCGCAACATGCTGCGGCAATAGTTCTCGTTTTAAGTCAGTAGGCAAATCTTGCAATTTACTTTGTTGTGCTGTCATTTTTTATCTCGAGAAGCGGTCGATGGTAATCTGAGTAAACGTGAAACCAGTGCTAGTGTCTTCCCACCTATCTGACGAACAAAACTCAACACCCCAGGAGCAACAGCTTCCCTATCCACAGTTGGAGACAAAAGAGCCTCTTCTAATGACTCTTTCAGTTTCTTAATCGTCAGCGGTCTATTTAGGGTTCCTCGTTCCGCTAAGGAAATGGAACCCGTTTCTTCAGATACAACGACACAAATGCAATTTTCGACCCGCTCAGTAATTCCCATTGCCGCTCGGTGGCGTGTTCCTAACTGGCGCGAGGCTGTGCGTCCCGAAAGTGGTAAAATTATACCCGATGACACGAGCCGTGAGCCACGAATCAATGTTGCTCCATCGTGTAACAAAGTTTTTGGCTGAAAAATTGTTTGGATTAGTTCTTTAGAAACCTCCGCATTTAGCTTTACTCCTGGCACAGAAAAATCTCGCTCATCAATTTGCCCTGTGGTTTCCAAAATTAGTAAAGCTCCAATGCGGTTTTTTGACAATTCTTTAACAGCCTCGACAATTTCATCAATTACACTATCAGATTTAGGGATTGCCAGCCGGTCGGGTTGAAACAACTGGCGGAATTCGCCACGCCCCAATTGTTCCAAAAACCGTCGAAACTCTGACTGTAAAGCAACTGCCATTGCTACAGCACAACCAATCACCAACTTTTCCAGTACAAAACTTAGCAGAGGTAGTCCTAATCTGCCACTTAGTGCTGAGGCTAGCATTAAGATAATGAATCCCCGCACCATCCACAGTGTCCGGCGCTCACTAATAATAATTAGTATCATGTATGTCAGCGCCAGCACTAACACAATATCCAGAGTCCCAAGTAGCAAGGACTGTGACCATCCTAGGTTTGTCAGCCATTGCTTCCACCAATCTCTCATGACATCTGGATTAAACTTTTGCCTCTAATTACGGTTATGAGTTGGGAGTGAAGAGTTATGAATTATGAGTTATGAAAAAACCTTTAATTGACAACTCCTAATACCAATTCTTTGTGAAACTGCACAAAATTAAACTTGGTCACACTTGGGGCAAAATCCCCAAGTTCTGGAGCACCCTTAGAGATAATCGGTATAACTCCTAACTCCTAACTTTTAACTCCTAACTCTTGACTTTTCAGTCTTTCTGGTAGGCGATCTTGTCGAATTAAGTCTTGATAAGTTTCACGTTGCAAAATTAAATTTGCTTCGCCATTCGTCACTACAACTGCTGCCGGTCGGGGCAAGCGATTGTAGTTAGATGCCATACTGTAATTGTACGCACCAGTTCCCATAACTACGAGAATATCTCCTGGTTCAGTTTTTGGGAGTAGTGCATTTTTAATCAGAATATCTCCTGATTCACAATGTTTCCCAGCAATTGTGACTGTTTGGGTTAAAGGAGAAGACATTTTATTAGCAACTACTGCCCGATAAACTGATTGGTAAGTAATTGGGCGAGGATTATCGGACATTCCCCCATCGATCGCTACGTAGGTACGAATTTCTGGGATAACTTTGGATGAACCAATAGTATAGGCAGTAACGCAAGCTGTGGCAATTAGCGATCGCCCTGGTTCACTAAGTAATTTCGGCAAAGGCAGGTTTTCGGCTGCACAAGCTTCTTGGATTACTTCACAAATTGCCTTTACCCACTCTTCAATGCTGGGGGGATCGTCTGATTCTGTATACTTAATCCCCAAACCACCACCAACATTTAACTCTGTAATATTTAGACCAAACTTAGCAGCATCCCGCAGCCACTGCACCATAACAGCCGCCAAATCTTGATGCGGTTGGCGCTCAAAAATTTGGGAACCAATATGAGCGTGTACCCCTACACAATTAAGGATAGGTTGTTGAGCGACAAAACCAAACACCTCATCTAAATCGTTGGGATCAAAGCCAAATTTGCTATCTAAATGTCCCGTGCGAATATATTCATGGGTGTGACACTCGATACCTGGAGTTAGCCGGAGCATAATCCGGATTGGAAGAGAGGGTTGGGCTATTTCGACAAGGGTACGCAACTCGTGCCAGTTATCTGCCACAATGGTGACACCAGACTCGATCGCTAAAATTAGTTCTTCACGAGATTTATTATTTCCGTGAAGGTAGATTTTATTGGGACTAACACCCGCTTGCAGGGCGGTGTAAAGTTCCCCCCCAGAAACTACATCGATTCCTAGCCCAACAGAAGCTGCGATCGCACAAACTGCTAAACAATTCCAAGCTTTTGAGGCATACAATACTTGAGATTCGCCCTTATAGTACTGTTTGAAAGCATCTCGGTATTGCTGACAAGCCGAACGCAGGGTTTCTTCATCTAAAATATATAAAGGTGAACCAAACTGCTCAACTAGGGTTGTGACATCACACCCACCAATTTCTAGGAGGTCATGGTTATGAACTTTGGCACTCAAGGGTAAAAGTTCTTGATTAGGCGATGGATTTGCGTTGGCGTCGTATCTTTGAGGTAAATATTGACTTCCAGAATGTTGAATCCCAGTAGGGTGAGTCGATACCATAAATATAAAAGTTGTCCTTGTTCAAATTACGGGCTTTGAGTTCGTCTCCCGATTCCCAGTTTACAAAGGGTTTGTAATCTTATTCAATAAATGTGATCTCATCAGACTTAGAAATTAAATTACTGACACCAGAAAATCTCAGTGCAATACTAGAACTCGATCAAGCCTGTTTTGGCGGGCTTTGGACTCTGGAGGGCTACAAACGAGAATTGGATAGTCCCAACAGCGATTTACTCGGTTTATTTTCCCAATTCTCTACCATAAGTTTGCTAGGAATCGGTTGCTTTTGGTCAATTTTAGAGGAAGCCCACATTACAATTTTGGCAGTTCATCCCCAATATCATCGTCAAGGTTTGGGTGCAGCTTTACTATATTCACTCATTAAGACAGCTTGCGATCGCGGTTTGGAGCGAGCTACCCTCGAAGTCCGAGCTTCTAACTTGGCGGCAATATCTTTATATCAAAAATTTGGCTTCAAAACAGCTGGGCGACGACGGCGTTACTACCAAGATAACGGTGAGGATGCGCTAATCCTTTGGATGTCAGACCTCCAACACCCCCAATTTCAAAAGACTTTGGACAATTGGTATAGCCTAGTTAGCGATCGCTTGGACAAATCCTCTTGGCACTTGCTTTTTAAATAACAGAGGTAGGCGAGAATAAATCAAACTATGTTAATTAATGTAAAAAATGTGGATCGAATTTAACTCGTAGTCTTCGCGTAAGGTCTTTAGCCCTACTTCGAGAGATGAATCATTACCTACAAATCTTTAATTATTTACGCTGTTCAACTTCGTTAGGGATTATTAATTTTGAATTATCAAGGCTTGTGATCAGCTTCAGCAAAAAAATGTAACTTTGCTACATCTATATATATTTAAATATTTTATAATAAAAAATAAAACTATAATTAAAAACTATATAAAGTTTTGAATGATTGACATTTTAAGATATATATGTTAAGAGTAAGAGTTTGGAATAGAGTAAATAAACTCTTAATGTAAGTAGTCAGCTATTTGTAATAAATCCCAAAAACGCTGGTGAACTAAAGCTCCTCAGTACACTAGCGACATAAAAGTAGTCAATAGTTAACAATAAGCCCATCAACTTAAGTCATAGCTTCAGGATGTCTATAATCTGTTATACAGGCATCCAAAAGCTTTGCCTGTGCTAAAATCAGCATACCGGCACGACCGCAGATGATGGGATAAAGCCATGTTTGAGCGCTTCACAGAAAAAGCCATTAAGGTAATCATGCTGGCCCAAGAAGAGGCCCGCCGTTTAGGTCACAACTTTGTCGGAACCGAGCAGATCCTCTTGGGTCTGATTGGCGAAGGCACTGGAGTGGCTGCCAAGGTGCTGAAATCAATGGGCGTCAATCTCAAAGATGCCCGAATTGAAGTTGAAAAAATTATAGGACGGGGATCAGGCTTTGTTGCTGTGGAAATTCCGTTTACGCCACGGGCAAAGCGAGTTTTAGAACTCTCCTTGGAAGAAGCACGCCAACTGGGGCATAACTACATTGGCACCGAGCATCTGCTGTTGGGCCTAATCCGCGAAGGGGAAGGTGTCGCAGCCAGGGTGCTAGAAAACCTCGGTGTGGATCTATCTAAGGTAAGAACCCAAGTCATCCGCATGTTGGGAGAAACTGCCGAAGTTTCACCAGGCGGTTCATCCGGGCGCACAAAAACCCCGACTCTGGATGAATTTGGCTCAAACCTGACCCAGATGGCAATAGACAATAAGCTCGATCCAGTGGTGGGACGCGCCAAGGAAATTGAGCGGGTGATTCAGATATTGGGTCGCCGCACTAAAAATAACCCAGTGCTGATTGGGGAACCAGGGGTTGGTAAAACTGCGATCGCTGAAGGTTTAGCTTCCCGCATTGCCACGAAAGATATCCCTGACATCTTGGAAGATAAACGCGTCGTCACGCTGGATATTGGTTTACTCGTAGCAGGAACCAAATACCGGGGTGAATTTGAAGAACGCTTGAAAAAAATCATGGATGAAATCCGCTCTGCGGGTAATGTCATTCTCGTGATTGATGAGGTACACACCTTAATTGGTGCGGGTGCAGCAGAAGGTGCTATAGACGCAGCAAATATCCTCAAGCCAGCTTTAGCCAGAGGTGAGTTGCAGTGTATCGGTGCTACAACCCTAGATGAATACCGGAAGCACATCGAGCGAGATGCAGCGCTGGAGCGGCGTTTCCAACCAGTGATGGTTGGCGAACCTACAGTTGATGAAACAATTGAAATTTTATATGGTTTGCGCGAACGCTACGAGCAACACCACAAACTGAAAATCTCCGACGAAGCATTGGTGGCGGCGGCGAAATTGTCAGACCGTTACATTAGCGATCGCTTCCTCCCAGATAAAGCCATCGACTTAGTTGATGAAGCTGGTTCTAGAGTGCGCTTGATTAACTCCCAACTGCCACCCGCAGCCAAAGAGTTAGACAAAGAACTGCGTCAGATATTAAAAGAAAAAGATGACGCAGTGCGCTCTCAAGACTTTGACAAAGCTGGAGAATTGCGCGATCGCGAAATGGAAATCAAAGCCGAAATCCGGGCGATCGCTCAAAGCAAGACCAATGCAACAGGCACAGAAGGTGAAGAACCTGTAGTTACAGAAGAAGACATTGCCCACATTGTCGCTTCCTGGACTGGGGTACCGGTGAACAAACTCACCGAATCTGAATCTGAAAAGCTGTTGCACATGGAAGACACCTTGCATCAGCGTTTAATTGGTCAGGATGAAGCTGTGAAAGCAGTTTCACGCGCAATTCGTCGCGCTCGTGTCGGTTTGAAAAATCCCAATCGACCCATAGCTAGCTTTGTCTTCTCTGGGCCTACTGGTGTAGGTAAAACCGAGTTGGCGAAATCCTTAGCTGCTTACTTCTTCGGTTCCGAAGAAGCGATGATCCGCTTAGATATGTCCGAATACATGGAGCGTCACACCGTCAGCAAGCTGATTGGTTCCCCTCCAGGTTATGTTGGTTATAACGAAGGTGGTCAGCTGACCGAAGCCGTGCGGCGGCGACCTTACACCGTGGTGTTGTTCGACGAAATCGAAAAAGCACACCCCGATGTATTCAACATGCTGCTGCAAATTTTGGAAGACGGTCGGTTAACTGATGCCAAAGGTCGCACGGTGGACTTCAAGAACACCTTGCTGATTTTAACTTCCAATATTGGTTCTAAGGTAATTGAAAAAGGCGGTAGCGGTATCGGCTTTGAATTCTCCGAAGATGCCAGCGAGTCAACTTACAACCGGATTCGCTCTTTGGTGAACGAAGAACTCAAGCAGTACTTCCGTCCAGAGTTCCTCAACCGACTCGATGAAATTATCGTCTTCCGTCAGTTGAGCAAGCCTGAAGTCACCCAAATCGCCGAAATTATGCTCAAGGAAGTATTTGGTCGTCTAACCGAAAAGGGTATCACCTTAGAAGTCAGCGATCGCTTCAAGGATCGTTTGATCACTGAAGGTTACAGTCCCAGCTACGGCGCAAGACCGTTACGTCGGGCAATTATGCGCCTGTTAGAAGATAGCCTAGCAGAAGAAATTCTGTCTGGTCGTATTAAGGATGGCGATACTGCCTTAGTTGATGTGGATGAAAATGGCGTTGTACAAGTTAGTTCTCAACAGCGTCGGGAATTGTTACCCCAAGGTGTTGAGTAAGATTTAGATTTAGAGTTTGGGATTTAAATCTCAAATACAAAATTAGCAAACGGTAGAGTATTTATTGCTCTACCGTTTTTTTGTGGGAAAATATCTGAGTTTGCGATCGCTATGTTTTGATTTTGCTCGTAATTCTGGAATCTAGCTGTTTTCAGCTTTCATCTGGAGTAATACCAACAAATATTATATATTGGTATTATACAGGAGAAAATTGTATGCAAAAAAATACAAGTGTTACCTTGGGTGAGCATTTTGAAGCGTTTATCGCCAATCAAGTTGACAGCGGTCGTTTTGCCAGCGCCAGTGAAGCGATTCGAGCGGGACTGCGCCTTTTAGAAGAGCGAGAAATAAAACTTGCCGCTTTGCAACGAGCATTGACAGAGGGGGAGAACAGCGGATTTGCTGACTATTCTCTCTCAGGATTGCTTGCAGAACTTGATCGTGAATAGCGCATGTCAGCATTTCGCCTTACTGAATTAGCCACTCAAGACTTGCTATCAATCGGTCGCTACACCCAAAAAACATGGGGAATTGAGCAGAGAAACCGTTATCTTGCTATCTTGGACGATTGCTTTCATCTCTTGGCACGAGAGCCACACAGGGGACGTACTTGTGATGATATTCGCTCAGGATATCGCAAGTACCACATCGGACGACATTTGATCTTTTATCAGGAAACCAATGAAACTATCGATATTATTCGTATTTTGCATGATCGTATGGATGTGGAGTCTTATTTCAACGAAGACTAACCCAAAGACAACCTATTCATTAACATGAGAATTATTACCCCAAGGGGTTGAATAGGATTTAAAATTTTAGCTTTATCGTTAGCATATTAAATTGATCGAATAAGCACTAAAAGGTATTCCAAGTTATGACCTTCAGTGATGTATTTGAAGCAATTAAAAGTCTTTCCAGTGAGGAAAAGTTAGAAATTCAACTGTTATTGCAGCAATATCTACGAGAAGAAAGGCGTGAAGAGATTTATCAAAATTTTCAGGCGGCGCAAGTAGAACAGCAAAATAGTAAACTAAAGTTTTCCTCAAATATCGATGAACTGAAAAATTTGATTTCTGAAATACACGTAGGATGCGTTAACGAAGCATAACACACTCCTTCCTAATGCACCCTACATATACTTAGATTTTTTCACAAATCAAATCGGATTGCTATATTTAATAACTAATAGATTGATTAACAGCTTGAGTAGTAACACTTAAAAAAAACTCAATTCAACAAAGTGTAAGTTAAGTGTTTTCATTAAGGCTGCTTGTAAACAAAACACATAGTATTGAATAGTAAGTCTGTAATAGTTTAAATAACAGCTTTTCATTAATATCAGTCAGGGGTGAATACATCTCAAAAGATGAAGTGGTATTAAAAAGCTAATTTTATAGTAATGCTTTCAGTGCATTGCTACCAATTTTATGCAGATTTTTTGCACATTTGCATACAACAATTATCTTGATAGGACAATTGATAAATGACAATTACATTAACAAAAGGCCAGCGTATTTCACTTGAAAAAGTTGCACCTGGTCTATCCGAAGTGTTTGTTGGTTTAGGATGGGATGTGAAAGCCACAGACACAGGTCAAGACTTTGATTTAGATGCATCTGTCTTTCTATTAAATGCAAATGGAAAACTGATTTCTGATGCTCACGTCATCTTTTATAACAACCAAACAAGTCCCGATCCAGAAAAATCAATTCAACATACTGGAGATAATCTCACAGGCGCTGGTGAAGGAGATGATGAAGTCATCAAAATTAATCTCAAAAAAGTTCCTGCTGATATTCAAACAATTCTAATTGCAGTGACGATTCATGAAGCCGAGGTGCGGCATCAGAATTTTGGTCAGGTGCAAAATGCATTTGTACGAGTTGTTAATTCTCAAACTAATGAAGAAGTTGTTCGCTACGACCTGGTGGAGGACTACTCCACAGAAACATCGATGATTATGGCTGAACTTTACTTCAAAGACAATGAATGGCGTCTCAACGCTGTAGGTTCGGGTTATCAAGGCGGCTTACAAGCACTTCTCGAACGCTACAAATAAGCAATTATTTATTGCAGAGACATAACTGATACTAGTAAAAATCTAAGGAGTCTACAAAATTATGGCAGTTACACTTACAAAAGGACAACGTGTATCACTCGACAAAGTTGCACCAGGACTAACTGAGGTATTTATTGGTCTTGGATGGGATGTCAAAGTAACGGACACTGGTTCTGCTTTTGACTTAGATGCAGCAGCTTTTATGGTGGGGAGTAACGAAAAACTAATTTCAGATAATCACTTTATTTTCTACAACAATCTTGTCAGTCCAGATCAAAATAAGTCAGTTGAACACACAGGAGATAATCTGACAGGCGCAGGCGATGGCGATGATGAAGTCATCAAAATTAATCTACAAAAGGTTCCTGCTGATGTTCATCAAATTTTTATTACTGTAACTATTCATGAAGCCGCAGAACGGAAGCAAAATTTTGGTCAAGTTCAAAATGCTTTTGTGCGCGTCGTTAATGCTCAGAGCAATCAAGAAGTAGTCCGGTATGACTTAGTAGAGGATTACTCAATCGAAACTGCATTAATTATGGCTGAACTCTATCGTAAAGACGGAGAGTGGCGTTTAAATGCTGTTGGTTCAGGCTATCAAGGTGGATTAAAAGCTTTATTAGACCGTTTTAGCTAGGAGATTGAGTATGGCAATTAGTTTACAGAAAGGACAACGGATTTCACTTTCTAAAGAAGCCCCTGGTCTAAGCAAAATGATGTGTGGACTGGGCTGGGATGTTGCTAAACGCTCAGGCGGTGGATTTTTTAGTAATTTTGGTGGCGGTGGTCAAAACTATGATCTAGATGCATCTGTAATCTGTCTAGATGCAAATGGCAAGTTAACGGCTAAAGAGAATATTATCTACTTCGGTAATCTTCAGCATTTGTCTGGAGCCATAACTCACACAGGGGACAATTTAACTGGTGCAGGTGATGGCGATGATGAAGTGATTATAGTTGATTTGCCGCGCATACCTGCCCAGATTGTTAAGTTAATCTTCGTAGTCAATATTTACGATTGCATTGCCCGTAAGCAGGACTTTAGTCAAATTGAAAATGCTTTTGTGCGCCTGGTGAATGCAGCTAATAACAAAGAACTGGCTCGATATAACCTCTCCGGTAAGGAGTATTTGGGCATGACTGGGATGGTCTTAGCTGAAGTGTATCGACACAATGATGACTGGAAACTAGCAGCTATTGGCAATGGTGTCAATGTCAATGGCTTAAGTGAACTTGCTGGCTCTTACTCTTAAATACTGAGCAAATTTGTAATTATGGCTATTACACTTCAAAAGAGTGGCGATTCCCACAAAATAGACCTGAGTAAAGCAGGTAACTCTAAGCAACTGACAGTTCATATCAACCTGAATTGGAATCAGCAGTCCAATCAAAACGCTGGATTCTTTTCTAAGTTGCTTGGAGGTAATAATGCTCCTGACCTTGACTTAGGCTGTATGTATGAAACTGTAAATGGTGAAAAAGGGGTCATTCAGCCTCTAGGAGGAAATTTTGGAGCCAAAAATTCTTCTCCTTACATCTTTCTTGATAAAGATGACCGTACTGGAGCAGCCTCAGACGGTGAAAATATGTTCATTTCCAGACCGGACACAATTAAACGAGTGATGTTTTTTGCCCTAATTTATCAGGGAACACCCGATTTTAAGTCTGTAGGTGGTCGGATGCTTTTCAAAATCAGTAATGGCGAGGAAATTTATCTGGAACTTAATAACCCAGATACAAATCGACCTTTCTGTGCTGCTGCTATGGTAAGTAACATTGGCTCTGAAGTTACGATTTTAAAGGAAGAGAAATACTTTAGTGGACATAAAGAGGCAGACGATTACTATCGTTTTGGCTTTAGCTGGGTAGCTGGCTCTAAGTAAAATGTCGCTCTACGATCGCCTGAATCTAACTAAGACAAATCGTAAGCTGCAAGTTCCGATTTGGGAACGGATTAACCTTGATAGACCTTCAAAACCTCGCTGTCAAGGTTGCCGTTCTCATATCCAAAGTAATTGGCGAGTGTGTGCATATTGTGGATGGTTGATTGTTGCAAAAAACACTGAAATTCGCCATTGTGTTTGGGTCAATATTTCAAACATGATTATCGGCACTGAAGATAATAGCACCATGCTAGAAGTTATGGCAGATGCGCTTGCTAAAGTCTTCAGTGCTTTTAGGAGTGTAAATGTGTTTTTGACCTCAGAACCACCTGATGAAAAAGAGTGGAACCAAAACTTTACCCATGTTTATGTGTTTGTTGATCAAGAACCAGTTGACTATCTAGGAATTGCCAGTTTCCGTCATAGTAAAGTTACAGATCGTGCTGCTGTTCGTATAGACCAAGTACTTAATGCTTCTTACCGAGCGAGTCTGAATCTGAGTCAATTGTCTAACTTGATTGCTAATACTATTACCCACGAAATAGGTCACACTTTGGGATTAGACCACTCCCAATTACCAACAGATGTGATGCACGATGGACTCGATCATGGAATTCACAGTTTGATGCCTCCCTCATTTCATGCCGAACAGATCATCTTGATGAATAACGCCATTCGGAAACATAAATTCTTGCCAGTGCATTGATGAAAGTAGATTAATAAACATATCACTCTTTTCACAATGAATAATTGCTATGGTGTTCGGCTGCATACTGCCATTGCATAGTTCTGTATGGCATTCAGTAATGCCTATCTGGTGTTGATGTCTAATTTAGCTCTGATATAGCTTTTGAGAATTCAATGGATGGAATATGCTTACTAATGAAAAGAGTCAGGGCAACAAGATTCAATTACCATATCAAGGACTAACTTCGGAGGAAGTTAAGCTCAATCGCCAAAAATATGGAGCCAACGTTCTTACTCCTCCAGAACGAGAGCCATTATGGAAATTGTTCTTAGAAAAACTTGAAGATCCAGTAATTCGGATTCTGATGATTGCGGCTGCGATCGCTATTAGTGTCGGAATTTTTGAGGGTGAATATGCTGAAGGTTTAGGGATTGTAGCTGCTATCTTGTTAGCGACAACTCTCGCTTTTTTTAACGAATACAAAGCCAGCAAAGAATTTGACATTCTCAATCAAGTTTATGACGAAGTATTTATCAAAGTCATCCGAGATAGCAGCTTTACCACCGTTAAGCGTAAAGATTTAGTTTTTGGTGATGTTGTATATGTAGAACAAGGTGAAGAAATCCCAACTGATGGACAAATTTTAGAAGAAATATCTTTAGAAATTGACCAGTCAAAAATCACGGGAGAAGCGGAACCAGTTAAAAAGCTTACTCAGGCTGACGCAGAAAATCAAGGTATTGAAGAAGGAACCTACCCAGCTTACAAAATTTATCGCAGTACGATTGTTGAACAAGGACAAGGTTATTTTGAAGTTACTGCTGTTGGTGACAATACAGAAATTGGTAAATTGGCAACAGCAATTGCCAGCATCGAAAATACAAAAGACACACCGCTTAATCATCAACTAGAAAAACTTAGTAAACTTATTGGTGTAGTTGGTCTTGGATTTGCTGGTTTCACTTTCGTATCTTTACTGGTGCGCGGTTTTGTCACTAAAGAATTAAGCTTAAGTTCTCAACAGTGGTATGTTGTCGGACTGTCAATTATTAGTGTATTAATAGTACTTAGCCGAGTATGGCTACCTGTAATTTATGATGGTCTGGAGCTAGCTGGTAGCAAACTTGTAACACCAAAATGGCTGGAAAATAATAGTCTTCCTAGTTGGTTAAAAACAGTTGGTATAGGATTAGTATTTTTCACTATCGGACTTGCTTTAGGCTATCCTCTAGGACTAATTCCTGGCTCTATAAATAACTGGGTTCCTGGTAGTGTTGCCAAAGCATTACTGCACTACTTTATGGTAGCTGTGACAATTATTGTGGTAGCTATGCCAGAAGGTTTGGCGATGAGTGTTACCCTCAGCCTTGCCTACAGTATGAAAAAGATGGCGGCTTCCAATAATTTGGTGCGTCGGATGCACGCTTGTGAAACTATTGGTTCAGCTACAGTAATTTGCTCTGATAAAACTGGCACTCTTACCCAAAATCAAATGCGGGTATATGAAGTCAATTTTCCTAGTTTGAATTCTCAACTGTTGCCAGCACTTAAAGATGTTAAAGGGTTAATCGCAGAAGCGATCGCAGTTAATAGTACTGCTGATTTAGAGAAAAAACCTTTGCAGGCTCCTCGTCCTATTGGCAATGCCACAGAAGGAGCTTTACTTTTATGGCTAAATAGCCAGGATAGTGATTACATATCTTACCGGGGTAATTTTCAAATAAAATCCCGAATGCCTTTTTGTGGTCAGAAAAAATACATGGGCACAATTGGCATTTCCTCTGTAACTGGGGAAGATGTGCTTTATGTGAAAGGAGCGCCAGAGGTAATTTTGGAGCGTTGTTCGCAAATTCTTACACAGCAAGGACTAGAATCACTCAAGAATAAAGCCGCGATCGCATCGGCAATTAAAGAATATCAAAGACGAGGAATGCGGGCACTAGGGTTTGCTTACCATGAATCACAGCATTCGAGTGAGACGAACTTGGACGAAATTGCTCATGACATGACTTGGCTGGGGTTTGTGGCAATTTTAGACCCCTTGCGGAAAGAAGTACCTGATGCCATCCAAGCCTGCTTAAATGCAGGAATACAAGTCAAAGTTGTAACAGGTGATAACTCGGAAACAGCTAAGGAAATTGCTCGTCAAATTGGACTTTGGCAAGAAGAAGATGACTTGAATAGCGGTTATTTACATTTGACTGGTCAACAATTTGACCAACTGAGTGACGAAGAAGCGAGTCAAGCAGTACTGCAATTAAAGGTACTTTCCAGAGCGCGGCCACTTGATAAGCTGCGGCTAGTGAAACTATTACAGGAAAATGGTGAGGTGGTAGGTGTCACCGGAGATGGTACAAACGATGCAGCTGCTCTCAAGCAAGCTCAGGTAGGTTTGGCAATGGGAAGTGGTACAGCGATCGCTAAAGAGGCCAGCGACATCATTTTGCTTGACGATTCTTTTCGCAGTATTGTAAATGCAGTTGTTTGGGGGCGATCGCTTTACCAAAATATCCAACGATTTATTCTGTTTCAGTTAACAATCAACGTTGTGGCGTTGGGAATTGCTTTAGTTGGGCCATTTATCGGTGTAGCGTTACCTCTAACTGTCACCCAAATGCTCTGGGTAAACTTAATTATGGATACCTTTGCTGCTTTGGCTTTGGCGACGGAACCCCCTCATCGGAGCGTCATGCAGCACTCTCCTCGTAACCCAGAAGCCTTTATTGTCAGCAAAGCAATGGCACAAAATATTTTTACTGTTGGGTTAGCATTTTTGCTCTTTCTGGTTGGTTTCTTACGCTACATCCGTCGAGATGGAGAAATCACTCCTTATGAGCTTTCTGTGTTCTTCGGCGTGTTCGTAATGTTACAGTTTTGGAATTTGTTCAATGCTCGATGCTTGGGATTAAAGCAGTCTGCCTTCAAAGGTTTGTCTAAGAATAAAGGATTTGTAGCGATCGCTATTACCATTTTTGTCGGACAGATATTAATTATTCAGTTTGGTGGTAGCGTTTTTAGAACAGTACCTTTATCTTTGGTGGACTGGATAAGTGTAATTATTGTAACATCGACAGTGCTTTGGATTGGTGAGCTATGGCGCTTCATAATGCGGTTAAAATTGAAAAGTCATCTGCGAGAATCCTATTAACTACTGCAAATTTTGGCAAATCCTTGGTAAACCGATATCAAAAATTACATCGGAAATTTTAATTCCAAGGCGTCGAGTAAAATTTAGAACTTGGGATTAAATCTAAAATAGAAAATTACAAAACGGTAGAGCAATAAATACTCTACCGTTTTTTGTGTGAAAATATCTTGCAGTATAGCTTGGTAGTAGAATTAGTATACAACATCAACAAAGGAGCAAAGACGTGCAAAGCATACTTTTAAGCCGCGAAGAAGTTGCACGACGTGCGAAAGAACTATACGAAAACGGCATTCGTCAACAAGTGGAACGAGAAGAAAACATCGGTAAAATGGTGATTATTGATATAGAAACAGGTGAATACGCAATTGATAAAATAGGTATAGAATCAGAAGAATATCACCGCATGATTGACGCTGGTATTTTGAGCGCTCGCACCACATAAACGCCGCTTTTTAACATTGCAGAATCTGGGGTACAATACCGCCTTACAGTGGTTGAGATGATTATCCCGATTTTAGATATGCGTCTATTCCGAGAAAAACAATGGTTATTTAGCCTACTGGTAATATCTCTAGTTCTATGGCTGATATGTTTAGGAAACTCCCCTTTACGAGATTGGGATGAAGGTACTGTGGCACAGGTTGCCCGTGAAATTTGGCGTGCCCCACTTGGTTCAATGCATTGGCTTTACCCCACCTTGGGAGGTGAACCTTATTATAATAAGCCACCCCTGATGCACTTACTAATTGCTTGGACTTACTCTATCGGAGGCGTGAATGAGTGGACAACACGTCTACCAGGTGCAGTGTTAACTGCCTTGGGAGTGCCTTTGCTTTACTTGGTGGGATGTTTGCTTTTTAACGAAAGTTTATCAGCTTTGTTTGCTGCTTTAGTTTACTTAACGATGTTGCCTGTGGTGCGTCACGGAAGGCTAGCAATGCTAGATGGTACAACTATTACCTTTTTCTTGCTTTTATTGTTTTGTTTGCTAAAAGCACGTCAAAATCGGCGGTATGCTTTAGGCGTGGGATTTTGTCTAGGGTTGATCGCTTTAACTAAAGGGATGATGGTTTTGCCGCTAGGAGCGATCGCTTGTTTATTCTTGATTGCAGATCGGCAGTTTGCTTTGTTAAAAAGCCCCTATTTATTAATGGGAATATTTTTAGGAAATGCACCAGCGATCGCTTGGTTTGCTGCTCAATGGCAACATTATGGCGAAAATTTCTTCCAAGTGAATTTTCAAGCACAAACCTTTGATCGCTTTACACAATCTGTTGAAGGTCATAGTGGCCCTCCCTGGTACTATTTTATTGAGTTAATTAAGTATAGTTTTCCTTGGCTATTATTTTTACCGGGAGGTTTTTATCTAACTTGGAAAAAACGTCATACTACCTGGGGTTGCCTAATTATTATTGGCACAATTGTTTATTTAACAACCATCTCTTTAATGAGAACTAAACTCCCGTGGTATATTATGCCTCTATATCCATTTTTAGCTTTGGCAATTGGTGCTAAACTTAGCGAAATTTGGCAGCACGGTCATTTTAGAGTGCGAAGTTGGACAATATTTCTAGCTATTATTGCTTTTGCTGGTTTGGGAGGTTGTGTCTACTTTATTATTGCAAATAAAGAGCCTATTTTAATAGTCATGAGTGTTGTTTTGGCAATAAGTATGGCTACCGCAACCTGGCTAGTTAAACAGCGCGATCGCAACTTTATTCCAGTGTTATTTACAGGGATGTATTTAGTTTTAACCCTGTTGATGAGTTCACAATCATGGATTTGGGAATTAAAGGAAGCTTTTCCAGTTAAACCAGTAGCAGACTTAATTCGGGCAAATGTTTCGCCAGGAACACAAATTTATACCTCTTTTGCTTATGGGCGTCCTAGTTTGGACTTTTACAGCGATTGCAAGGTAACTGCTACAACTGTGCCACTTTTACAAAAAATGTTATCTAATAAATCTTATTTACTGTTAGACAATGTGGCTTTACAGCAAATCAATTTAACTGGGAGTAAAATTATAGGAGAAGCTAACGGATTTACACTGATTACAAAAAATTAATTATACCAACGAATATTGGATAGGAGATTACCTAAGATACCCGACAACTTTCACAAAGTCAGGCCTCTTATTTATCGGTAAACGATCAATGAATGATATTAATCAACCTAAGCTACCCAAAGATCGTGGGCAAATCGAATAGAAAATGTGAACATTAGTATTCCAAAAAAGTACATAATTGGGTATCCCCAACGAGGATAATGGGAAAGTAATAACCCAAATGCCATTGACAGCGATATAATACCGTAAGCGTAGCGTTCCGATGAGGCTGTAATCCCAGTGTTTAAAATTAAAGCGAAGGAAGAAAACCCATAGGCAACAGTAACAAGGGGAATTTTAGCCCGTGATAACCATAGTAAATATATCCCACCAAAAACTAGTGCAATTTTAACTAGTTCATCTTTTGCTAATACCCACAACGATAGCCATAAAAAATATAATCCATAGCGGAATTTAATCATCCCCAGATGTACCTGAAAGCGCCATAACAAACAGCCACTAACAATAATTATTAGAAAGAATAATGGATGTAAAAAGTCTTTAATATAACCAGATTTCCAATTAGTGAAACCTATCGTAATTTCCATTAGCATCTGCCACCAACCCTGCCAAGCAAATCCTGTTGCATCACCACGCCATGCTTTTTGTGCATGGATGAAAGCCAAAGCGTCACCAAATTGAATTTGACAATAAAGACTGTACAAAGATATACCCAAACCAACAGCTAAACTAGCAATGTAGGCTTTTATACCTCTACGTTCTTTCCAAGAAACAAACAGAAAAGCGGGGATAAGAGCAACTCCAGGTAGTCGCGTCGCTGTAGATAATGCTCCCCAGAATGCTGCCCAAATATATTGCTTTTTATCAAAAGCTCGTAAGGCAGATGTGGTACATAACAAAAACAGACCTTCAGTGTAAATTACGGTTCCATAAAGGGAATAAGGACACCATGCTAAAGTAGCTGTTGCCCATCGTGCTGTGGTTGTACCATAAAGCTCCTGTACCCAAAAATAAAGTATGATCAAGGCAGCTAAAAAAGCCCCATTATTAACTAATATAGCTGCCACTTTAAAAGGCAAGCCGATGAACATAATTATCCGGCTTAACAATGGAAATAAAGGGAAAAATGCAACTGCGTGCATTTCTTTTACTTGACTAGAGAAATCGTAACCAGAAGTCACAATTCTCTCATACCAAAAACTGTCCCAAGCATAGAAAACGTCCCAACTAAAGGTGGCAGCAACGCCAGGTGATGAAGTTGGAAACAATGGGGCAATCAGTAACATAGTGATGGCTATTAGAAGCCTACTAAACAGCCACATTGTCATGACAAAAAATAAGCCATTAGCCAAAATTTTTTTTCTGATATTCATCTTTGCAGATAGATAAATTAACTTTTGATTGATATTTTAGCAAAATTCAGTTTTTAATTTTGGATAAATAATCTCACCATTTCGTACAACAAACCAGAGTGTAAAGCCTAAAGTTATAGAAAACAATTGGATATATAGGAGTATCTAAATAGCCACAAAACAAGGACATTTGCACAAAGATAGCCACCAAAAAATATTGGGAGAAGTAAAAGGCAAAGATCAGAAAAAATATATCAGCAGGGTAGATATATCCGTCGTGCATTTTGGGCAGGATATATGGCATAAATAAAACTGATATACTAGCTAAGTATGTGAATCTGTTCTGAATAATTTTTCGTCTACTTTTATAAACAATATATGACAATAAAAATATTGCAGATATACTTAAAGTTAAACTTATGGGAACAAGAATATTATAAAAGTTACTGAGAACCCATTGATAAAGATTAGGTGCGTTTTTAGCGAGTTCTTTATATTTATTAGCTTGATTAAAGTATATTAACTCCCCCGTCAACAAACGTTCTAGCTGACTGAATTTTATTCCACTCAATGGGGTGAGAGTGAAAAGTTACTTTTTAGTAGTAAGCTAAAAATGTTTTAATTTGCATCCTCCAAAAAATAAATCTCTTGTAGGGTGGGCCGAAAAGTCAGCCCTAGTTGTGCAAATAAAATGCGCGACAGCTTATACCGTTTTTAGATGGTAAGAAATATTTAAATCTTTACCAAAGTTTTTGCTATTTTATGGTCTTCCACTTTAATTTGTAAGTTACAATTGCGAATTATATTCCCTTTCTTTTATCTTCTTATAAAGTTGGGATGCTAGCGTGCCTAAACCTAATTTCTGAAGTAATAAATATTTATATGTTTCCCCGGTAGACACACGAGATGTACTTTTGAATAACCATGCATCATTATCAACTGTGAAGGGAGTTGCAACCTTAGCTACAAGAAACGAAGAAGTATTATCTGAATTTGAAATTAACTCTTCCCAACCAGCTGGCTGTTTTTTGCCCCAATTAAAAATTTCCTCTAAACTGACAACTTCTAAAAGTTCCCTTCTAATTAAACATCCTGAATTTCCAAAAAATTGAAAGGGATGAGAAAAAACATCACTGCCAAAATAATCTTTATTTGGACGCCACTTTCCCCCAGCACTTCTATCTACATGCATTAAATTTATTCCCATAATATTTTTATCTTCATTAAGGATAGTAAGACCATGTTCCAAGAGATTAATGCAGTCTTGATGCGAACCAACTATTTGAATATCGTCATCTAGATGGAAAATATAATCAGATTTACAAAGATTCAGACTAATTACTTGTCCAAAATTACAATGAGGAGGATGGCTCCTAGTATTATATCTTACGCTATCAAAATGATTGATTTGATTGGATGATTGAAGTACTTTCATCGCATTGAAATCAGGGCTACTATCATCTAAGAATATTTTTTCAGCAAACGGAAGCTCTAGTAATTTAGCCCAGCTTTGTATAGCACGACCAACAATCACTGAGCGGTAATTGCGTAACGACTTAATATATGAGCATGTAGAAAATGATGTTTTTTTCCACAAATCATTACTGAAATTTTGCATATTTTGCATTTCGTTATCCCTTTATACTGTATTTAGAGCAAAGGTTAGAGTATACACCATCAACATAATTTTTTCCTAAATTCGATTTTACTACGAATCTGCAAAACAATTGTGACGCCTCCGTCAGCCTTTTCGCTTAATTTAACAATACTCCGGACAGTTTTCGCCCCAATGCATAAAAAAGCCACTTATTGTTGTAGGCTGCAAATAGTTAAAAAAAAGCATACTGCTAGATAAACTATGAATACGGTAGAAACGATACTCGCCCAAATGGGTAATTTAGCAAACCTGATCATAGATACTTAGTGATTTTAGTTACTATGGTTATGATTATATTGGGAAAAGTGAACTTCATAAATCTAAGTTGCTACAGTCAAATCTTGGAGAAGACTTATTGACAACAGTTTAGCCAAGGCTTTGAGTTTATGGAATTAAATCGGCGAGTAATTGAACAGGCAATGCTTTGAACCTGGCTAAATTAGAGGTGACACAAAAACAGATTGTAAACAAAGAACCTTGATTTATCTAATAAGGCAGTTTTTATGAAAATAGCATATATAATTTTGGCACATAAATATCCGCAACAATTAGTACGTCTTATTTATAAACTAAACACAGATGATGTTTCATTTTTTATACATATAGATAAAAAAGCTGATTATAAGATTTATCATCAGGTACTGACTCAACTCAAGGATTTTCCAAATGTCTCTTTCATAAAGAGATACGATTTAGCATGGGGAAGTTTTGATATTGTCAGAGCTAGTCTTAAAGGAATAGAATCAATAGTTGAAACAGGTACTTACTTCGATTATGTTATATACTTATCGGGTCAAGACTATTTGATTAAGTCAAATGAACAAATTAAGAAGTTTCTCCAAGAAAATAAAGGTAGAGAATTTTTAGAGTATTTTCCACTACCTTGTGATAAATGGTACGAAGGAGGTTTAACTAGATTAGAATCTTGGTATATTCGTTGGAAAGATAAGGATTTTTTTATCGCAAAAAAGCGTGAGTTTAAATCTCGCATTAACTCTTTTTTATATTCATTGTTGATTTTGCTTTTACCGAAAAGACATAAATTTCCTGAAGGCTTTGCTCTTTATGGAGGTTCAGCATTTTGGTGCTTAACAGGAGAATCTATAAAATGGATAAATGATTTTGTAAAGCAAAACCCTAAGTTTATTAATCGTTTTAATTATACTTATTGTCCAGATGAATTGTTTTACCAGATCATAATTGTAAATTCACCTTTTAAGGATAAAATTATTAACACTCGCTTGACATATTTAGAGTGGTCTAACGTTAATTCGCTTCACCCCAAAATTTTAGAAAAAAATGATTTTGATAAAATTAGAGACTCAGAAAAATTATTTGCCAGGAAGTTTGATATGACTATAGACCCGGATATATTAGATATGATTGATGAAATGATATTGAATCGATCTTAACTTGCAAATAAATTTTTAATTTTGGTCGGAGAGAAGAAATAATAAATGTTACCGACTATTGAATTTTGGACAAAAAAGAGTGGTTTGCGTAAAATATCCGTGAACCAAACGTAATTTCAAAAATACTCAGATGATTGCTTAAAGTTGATGTTGATCCAGCCGCCATTGTTTGGTAAACGGACAGTCCACCAGTATCCGTGAATAAGATAAAGTGATTTTGTCAATCAGTTTAAATACTTAAAAAACTGATAATAAAAATGATAATCGCCACTTTCGAGGAGGATAAAAGACAGGGGGATATTTTCTTTCTTTGCGTCTCCCCTTCTTTGCGTCAGTGTATCGATTATAGCGATTGCTGTTATTAAAGAGTCCCAAGCAATTTATAGTGAGAGTTGTTTGTAAATCCTTAAGCAATTGTGAAAGCGATTACTCTCGTTGGTTCCACTGGTTCTATTGGTACTCAGACTTTAGATATTGTTACTCAGTACCCAGATCAGTTTCGGATTGTGGGATTGGCAGCTGGGAACAATGTAGAGATGTTAGCTGCTCAAATTCGGCAGTTTCGACCGAAAATAGCAGCAATCTGCTCAGAAGATAAATTACCAGCGCTCAAAGAAGCTCTTATTGACCTCGATCCCCAACCGATTTTACTGGCAGGTGATGCCGGAGTGATAGAAGTCGCTCGCTACGGCGATGCCCAAACCGTTGTCACTGGTATCGTTGGTTGTGCTGGTTTGTTACCCACGATCGCAGCTATTGAAGCTGGTAAAGATATTGCCTTAGCAAACAAAGAAACCCTGATTGCTGGGGCCCCTGTGGTTCTACCCCTAGTTGAAAAACACGGTGTAAAATTACTCCCAGCCGATTCCGAACATTCCGCAATCTTTCAATGCCTCCAAGGTGTGCCAAAGGGAGGCTTACGGAAAATTTTGCTTACTGCATCTGGTGGGGCTTTCCGGGAATGGGATGTAGAAAAGTTAGCAGATGTAACCGTTGCTGACGCCATCAAGCATCCTAATTGGTCGATGGGGCGGAAAATCACAGTAGACTCTGCTACTTTGATGAATAAAGGACTGGAAGTAATTGAGGCTCACTTTCTGTTTGGGTTAGATTATGACAATATCGAAATTGTCATTCATCCCCAGAGCATTATTCACTCGCTGATTGAACTGCAAGATACTTCAGTTTTAGCCCAACTCGGTTGGCCAGATATGCGCTTACCCTTACTGTATGCTCTATCTTGGCCCGATCGCATCTATACCAACTGGAAACCACTAGATTTGGTCAAAGCTGGAAATTTAACCTTCAGTGAACCAGATCACCAGAAGTATCCTTGTATGCAGTTAGCTTATGCTGTGGGTAAGGCTGGTGGTTCGATGCCAGCTGTGTTAAATGCCGCAAATGAGCAAGCTGTGGCTTTATTTTTATCAGAAAAAATTCGGTTTTTAGATATTCCCCGGTGTATCGAATCGGTGTGCGATCGCCATCAAAATGATAACTGTGCTAATCCCTCTTTAGATGATATTTTGGCAGCAGATAAATGGGCAAGACAAGAAGTTTTAACTGCAACTGAAAAGTTAAAAACTGACTCGCGGATAATTTCTCTGCGATAAAATTTTTTAGTTCAGATTGGACTGGGGATCAGAAATTGATGCTTAGTACAGCACGGCGTAAATAAACATACCATTTCAAATGGTGCAAAAGCCCAGAATACAATTCTTTTGACTTTTGACTTCCGCCTTGCGGTACTAGTCCCCAATTTTTAATCCCTAGCCTCTAATCCAATTAATGTGGAAATCATTTCACATTATGGCAAAAACATAGTCACCATACAAAAAGTGAACAAATTGAACATAGTCGGTGGCTTCCGGATCAGCCATCAGTTTTATGTATATTTATAATTTATCTCCAAACAAAATTAAAAATCTTTACAGAAACTTTGCAAAAAAAACGGCATTTTACATCAACAATTCTCTCATTTTTAGGTAAAATATTTCCAGGCTAATTATTATAAAAAACCCCATCATAGTAGATATTAAAAATTGGGTTCAGTATCTTTTCTACCAATGATTGTTACCAAAACAAAAACTTACCCTTTTGAAGAAACCCACTCTCAGATAAGGGCAATTATTAAGGAATTAATATATGATTGCTACGCTGATTGTAGCTTGGATAGTCTTCATAATATTGTGGAAGCTGGTGAAAGCAACCGTGAGCAATGCATTGACTATTGCGGCAATTCTTGTTTTATTAAATATTGGTTTTGGCATTACTCCACAAGATATTTGGCATTACGTAACGCAGTTTGCTCAAAATCTGTCACAGATCCAAAATGGCAAGTAAAAATCGATACTTCACTTTTGCTAATGAAAGGTGAAGTATAAAATATGAAATGACAAAACTTTTAACTTTGACGGCAGTTGCATCAAAGTTTCTATGGTGTTTACAACCTTTCTTGGTCAATTATTATTTAATGCTGAAACCTTAGCCAAGGCATCCTTAAAACTCGGCGGTAACTGACGCATAATCTTGCCTCTTTCGCGATCTAAAGCTACTAAAGTCACTTTGGCTGTGACGTACAATTGTTGTCCATCAGTTGAGACAATAGCATAATCCCAATTGATTCGGACACCAGTTACCTCAGCCATGCGTGTTTTTACCACCACTGCCATACCCAATTGAATCGAACGATGATAGCGCACCGATAGTTCTACAACTAGTAAATCGCAGCCTATAGCGACTAAATCAACAAATTCAATCCCTATAGATCGCAAGCATTCAATCCGCGCTTCTTCCATCCAAGCTATATAGGAACCGTGCCAGACAAGACCGGCATAGTCAGTGTGGTGGGGTTGCACTCTGACAGGATATTCAAACCAATTCCCAAATTCATGACTTAATGGATTGTCAAGGGCGCTGGTTGGTGGTAGTTTCGGTTGAGTGGGTTTTTCTTCTGACATTTTCAAATTTCTAAGTATCTATAAATTGTCCATATCTGAAATAGCATAAAAATTAATTGCGTTGCCGGACTTCTTGATTTAATATTTACACTTCCGAGTATAGGGAGTGTTTTGTTATGCAGCCTAATTTTCAGTACGTTAGTGTTGTTACTTTGACTCTACTTAGTTTACTAGGTTTTGGGATGGCTTACCCAGAAAATAAACAGGTAAGTACAAATGCAAAGTTGAGGTATGATTTCGGAGAAAAAGCTCAAGCTTTACCCAAGAATAATCAGTTCTCAGAAATTGAAAGGCTCAACGAAGAGGCTATCAAAGAATCTCGGCAAGAGCAATCCAAAGAAGCGTTGCAGAGATTACAAAAAGCATTAGCCATCAGCAGAGAACTTGGAGAACGCTCTTGGGAAGCCGTAACACTCAACAATCTCGGTAGAATTTACCAAAGTCAAAGAAAGTATCCTGAAGCACTTCAATCTTATCAGCAAGCCCTATTAATTAACAAGGAACTTGGGGGTCTCGTTCGACTTGGCAAAACATACAGTAACATAGGTTACTTATTCGATATCCAAAATAAACCAGAGTTAGCAATTTTTTTCTACAAACATTGCTTGATTAATCGTGAGAAAGCTCGCTTGAATCCATCAGCACTGAGTGCGCTACAACCAGATGCTTATAGCATAACTGTTAGCCAGACATATCGCATTTTGGGTGAACGATTACTCAAACAAGAACGTGTTCCTGAAGCACAAAGAACAATAGATTTACTCAAAGTTGAAGAACTAGAGGAATATCTCCAGAGTGTGCCAGGTAATCAACGTACTGTCAAAGGTATTAATATAGCGGCAACAGAAAAACCAATTAAACAAAAGTTAGAGCAAACCTTAGATAATGCTGTTGTGCTAGGTAAAGAACTGACAACACTGCGGAAAATTTCCCCCAAAGAGCGATCGCTCGAACAGAAACAACGGATTGAGCAATTAGTCTCAAATCAACAGCAACTTTTGGATAAATTTAACGAATTTATCAATAGTCCTTCAGTGAAAGCACAGGTAGAGCAAATTAGCCGCACAGCTAGGCGGCAAAATTTGGATTTGCAGAGTCTCAACGAACTTCGAGATAATTTGGCGCGATTGCCTCAAAAATCGGCACTCCTCTACCCACTGATTTTAAAAGATAGCTTGGAATTGGTATTAGTAACTCCTGATTCTCCACCAATTCATCGCACCGTTGGTGTAAAACGCGAAACCCTCCATCAGACAATTGCTGCTTTCCGCCAAGCTTTAATCAATCCCAGTCGAAATATCAAAGCACCTGCACGCCAATTGTATGACTGGCTAATTAAACCGATAGAAAAAGACCTGAAGCTATCAGGTACACAAACTCTGATTTACGCTCCAGATGAGCAGTTACGCTATATTCCTTTAACTGCTTTATATGATGGCAAACAATGGCTAGTGCAGCGTTTCAATGTTAATCACATTACATCTGCCAGCCTGACTAACTTAAATACTCCACAACAATCTACTTTGCGGGTTTTAGTCGGTGCTTTTACTAAAGGTAATTATCAAATTAAAATTGGGAATCGACAGGTTGCTTTTGCTGGTTTGCCCTTTGCAACGCGGGAAGCGGAAAGTTTAGCCGCTACAGTTCCTGAAACTACGACACTTTTAGACGATGCCTTTAGCCCCA
Source organism: Nostoc sp. (assembly GCF_036917275.1). GTDB lineage: Bacteria > Cyanobacteriota > Cyanobacteriia > Cyanobacteriales > Nostocaceae > Nostoc. The sequence continues at coordinate 22,678 of NZ_JBALDF010000015.1, read as the reverse complement.
AAGTTGCTGTACCCCAAATGGATGATTATACAATTGTCCATTTAGCGACTCATGCAGCCTTTGTGGTGGGAAAACCAGAAGATTCGTTTATTTTATTCGGGAATGGCGATCGCGTTAATTTTAGAAATGTCGCCACTTGGTCACTCCCCCATGTAGATTTGGTAGTGTTGAGCGCGTGTGAAACCGGCTTGGGAGGCAAGTTGGGTAACGGTGAGGAAATTTTGGGCTTTGGATATCAGATGCAACAGACCGGCGCCAGAGCCGCGATCGCCTCGCTGTGGTCAGTGGATGATGGTGGTACACAAGCACTTATGAGTGCTTTTTATGGTATAATATCTACTGAGAAGTTGACTAAAACTGAAGCTTTAGGACAAGCTCAAGTCTCATTAATTACCGGAGACTGGAAGGCAATGAGTCATAATCTACCCGCAGCAGCAGTTAATGACTTTAGTCACCCGTACTATTGGGCACCTTTTATTTTGATTGGTAATGGGCAATAGAAATAAAAATTCATAATTAGGGAAAACACACAGTCAAGCAAATATAATGATAGTTGCTACTGCCTAGATTCACCAGCTGACCTTAGTAACACGCAACACCTGCGATTTCGATAGCTGCGATATTCCATTACTGAATCCTTTTACATAGCCCTAACAAAAACTGCGATCAGGTTTTGATGATATTTTGGGCAAAGGGGAGCGCCCAACTACCCAACCTCTAACTTTGGTGTCTTTTAACACCTTCCAGCTAAAGGCTCAAAATCCGGCTCGTAAGGTTTTGGCAGATACAAAAAAATATGCGATGGGCCAGCCACGAGCCAATCACTTAATGATAATGGAGAATAGGTAAGAGCGATCGCCAACTAAGCCACCATTACCAATTAGCGATAATTAATTTCTAAGAAAGCGATCGACCTTTGGAACCTTAATACTTCTTGGCAAGAGTTTTAGAGCCTGTATCAGTTTGCATAGATTGCTTGACAAGATTAGCCAGTTCATCTAATTGGCTAATTGCCTCCGCACCTTCTAACTTCATTAATTCGCGGTCATCCCGCATTTCCGTCCAAGTAATCCCGTAATCAGACACTAAAAACCGAATTAGATGATTATCACCCAAGCCAACCATAAACGATGCACTATTCATTTGGTCGCCACAGGTATAGCAGGACGCAAGATACCCACGCCGCTCTAGTACAGTCGCCAAAGCTTGCAGGTTCATTACCAAGTCTTGGACGAATTGTCGATGTTGATGTGCTAGTCTCAGAAACACTTTTGTCCTCCAGACACCACAGTAATTTGAGTCTCTTTTATATTTTCTTTAGATTTTCTCATCCACTGGTATTGTAGACTATTCATTACAATTACCAGACAAATGATATTGAGTCGTTAATTGACTACCTTGTTTAGGGTAGTGGATCGGGATTTTGAGCGCCGTATCAAACTATTCAGTTTGCAAATTCAAAATATCGGACAGAATTGCTGAATTTAACTATATCTTTATACATTTCTGCCAGCGTAGATTCTTACAAGAAGCGATCCGCTTTTAGAGTAACTTAAATCTCGCACTAGTCAAGTACGGAAATGCTACATATTTCGTTTTTAGAAGCGACGGACAGCCAAATTTACTGTTATTAGAGGCTAAAACGTAGTTTTACATTGTTATAGTGTCTTTTTTAGATTATTTGCTCTGTTCCTTTTTTAACGTAGACTTTATATTGATAAATGATTAGTATACCAAATTCGTTCCTCCCGTGTATAAAGTTGAGCAGATGAGAGTGCAAATTTTAGATCCAGTACTAAAACTAGATTAAGTATAGTCCTTTATACAGAGTTTACCTCATCTAATTAATAGATAAGTCTAAGTGTAAAATCCACAATGGATCAACTCAACACTGACAATACCTAAACTCAGCAGAGCAATGTTGCCATTTAGGCAATATTTTCAGCTATTTTGGCTCAAAAAGTTGTACCAACCAAAGCACAGAAATTTTACCTAGCAATGGCTATTCTACCCTAGTGACAGGTAAGTGGCATTTAATTCAGACTTGCGATCGCCTACAACGGGCGGTTACGCCATCGCACTGCCAGGGCTTCATTCAATTCCTGGCCGTTACAACGGGGTTGAACATTTCTTTGGCTTCTTAGATACAGGACTTACGCAAAAATTGCTAACTTCGCTTAATTTATCGAACCGCCAAGACGAGGCAGTGCGTTGGGCGGCTCTGCCGACTTGAAGCAACTGCCGTGCCAAGAACGCCAAGAATTCGTAGAGTGTGCGTAAGTCCTAAGATAGATTGAAACATCCCCAAACACTCTATATTCTCTACGAAGACAATAAACCTATTTCAGTTAATCGTTATCCTAAGAATTTTCTCACTACCGATTACTGAACACAAACAGCGATCGCATTACTCAAACAAGCAAAAACCAAGTCAACAGACAAGCTATTTTTCTTGTATTTTGCCAACAATGCTGTTCACTCAACGTTTTATATTAGTGTCACGAAACATTACTTGTAGTGCTAACAAGTTTTTCCCCTTTCAACATCCGCGCCGCAGCTTCAAGGAGAGCTTCTTCGAGATAGGGCTTGGTAAAGTAGCCACTAGCACCGAGTTGAGCTGCAATTTGTCTGTGCTTGTCTGCACCCCGTGAGGTGAGCATAGCGATCGGTAGGTGGTTGAGGTTAGAGTCTTTCTGGATGCGAGAGAGTAACTCCAGACCATCACAGCGGGGCATTTCGATGTCGCAAAATACAATATCACAAGGCAGACCGGAGCGGAGTTTATCCCAAGCTTCCTGGCCGTCACGCGCCTGTTCTACGCGATAACCTGCTTTGTTAAATGTCAAGGATAGCAATTCTCGGACTGTAATTGAGTCATCGACTATCAGCACTGTTGGATCAATTTTTGCAGGAGAGGTGTCTGGGGGAGTAGTTTTCTGTTGCCAAGAATTGCCACCAATTTGTGTAGAAATCCGTCCTTGGAAAATGTCAATTATTTCCAGCACGTCAGCAATAGGCATAATGCGGCCATCACCCAGGACTGTAGCTCCAGCTACACCAATGGGTTTAGGTGCTGGTCCTTCAAATTGCTTAATTACAATTTCTTGTTCGCTCAACACCAGGTCAATCTGTAGAGCAATTAAGGTATTTGCCGATCGCACTACCACCACAGAAACCATATCATCATCTCTGGTACCGCCATAGACATTGCCACGACTGATTTGGCGATTGAAGGTTAAAAGTTCCTTCAGAGGTCGGAATGGCAGTACCGTATCACGCCAGGAAATAAACGATTGCCCATTGCCATCGTGCTGGATATTTTTGACTGGTATATCCAACGTATCTTCTACACCGTCCATCGGGAAAGCGATTCTAGCTCGATCAGAGACACAGCAGAGAGCTTTACAAATACTCAGAGTCAGTGGTAGACGAATGGTGAAAGTGGTTCCCTTACCGATCGCAGAATCGGTGTTCACTGTCCCCCGAATTTCGCTAATTTCGGAACGCACTACATCCATACCCACACCACGACCAGAAATTTCATCTGCTTGGTCTTTGATCGTAAAACCAGACTGGAACAGCAGATCGTAGACTTCCAGGCGAGACATGGCTTTTGCCTGCGCTTCCGTAATCATGCCAATCTTTACCGCCTTAGCTTTAACCCTTGCTGAATCTATACCTGCGCCATCATCGCCTACAGAAATGATCGTTTGGTTGCCTTGGTGAAAGGCACGGATAGTAATGATTCCCACCGGTGGTTTACCAGCAGCTTGTCGTTCTTCTGGCGTTTCAATACCGTGAGCGATCGCATTATTCAGCATATGAGTTAACGGATCGGTCAGATGATCCAAAATCATCTTGTCAATTAAGGTATCGCCACCTTCGATCACCAACTCAACTTGTTTGCCACACTTAATGGCGTTGTCGCGCACTCCTCGCCGCCAGCGATCGATAGTTTGGGCAAAATGCACCATTCGCGCTCTTGTTAATCCCTCTTGTAGCTGGGTGGTTACTTGGCGGAACTGCCTTGCGACTCGCTCAGTTTCTTCGGTGACAAAATCAATGTCACTTGCCGACTCACGCACTCGCACAATCCGCTCAATCATCTGCTGTGAGAGTGTATGGAAAGGAGTAAAACGATCCATTTCTAACTCGCTAAAACCCCTATCGGCATTGGAATCTGGCGCTTGAAAGCCGGAGTCTTTCTTTTTGCGTCCAGCTAACAGAGAAGCTTCCAGGAGCGATCGCTCGTACAACTCTTGCATCCTTGCGCCCACATCCGAGAGTTGTTGTACCTGAATCAGCAAGTTATCTAATGACTGCCGCAGCCGTTCATGATCCTGCTCTAAGGTATTGCGATTTACCACCAACTCCCCAACTAAATTACTCATATCGTCCAGTTGCTTAACTGGAACCTTCATCGTTTCTTCAAATCTCGTAGCCCGACGAGTAGAGGGGCGGGGAGTTTTGCTGGTGTTAGATTTTAGTAATGGTGAATGGGATATTGTTTGATCTGCTTCTGCCAGCAACTTCTCCAAATCACCAAATTCATCTTTTATGGCTGGCGATGGAATGGGATTATTAGCCAAGACTGGCTGAGTATCGAAGGGCTGGCGTTGGGGTAGCCCGTCGTAGGCATCACTGTCGTTATCTGTACCTAGCAATTCTTCTAGGGCTGCAAAATCTACTTCTGGTATTGAGGTAGCTTTGGGGTTAAGTGCTACTTCCTCTTGTAGTAATGCTTCCAAGTATGCAAATTCATCTTCTAGAGCAACTACTTCAATGGTTTCTGTCGTTACTAATTCTTCAGTTGAGGTAACAATAGCATTTTCTTCCTCTAACACTGGTGCAGTTTCAAATGTCTCTCCTTGATCCCATAAATCAGTTTCTACATTTTCCTGAATAAACGTTTCTGTGAAGTCATTAACAACTTGTGAGTCAATTATTGCCGTGTTTTCTTCTAATTGTTCCTGGTTTGTTGCTTCTGATATAGCAGTTTCTGTAAACAATAAATCATTTGCAAAACTAGGCTCAGTACCCTCAAAATCTGTGTTGTCTGTGAACTCAAAGGTCGTTTGTAAATTATTGTTCGGCTCAGTACCTAAAACTTCTGGGCTTGTCTGGACTAAATCTGAAGTTTCCCCAAAACTTATATCTAAAGAAGTTTCTGTAACCAATGGTTCATCCACAGTATTATCTGTGGTTTCCATCTGAATATAGGTGGAGTCATCTATAGCTCCATCCTCAAACAGCAGTTGCGGATTTTCATCGAAAGAGCCGAACAAATCACCTGGTTGTCCTGGGGGTGAATCTGAAGTTTCACCAAAATTGATATCTAAAAAAGTTTCTGTAGGCGATAGTTGATCCACAGTATTATCTGTGGTTTCCATCTGAATATAGGTGGAGTCATCTATAGCTACATCTTCAAACAGCAGTTGCAGATTTTCATCGAAAGAGTCGAACAAATCATTTGGCTGTACTGGGGCTGAATCTGAAGTTTCACCAAAATTGATATTTAAAGAAGTTTCTGTAGTTTGTTGTTTATCCACAGTATTATCTGTGGTTTCTATCTGAATATAGGTAGAGTCATTTGTAGCTCCACCCTCAGACAGCAGTTGGGGATTTTCATCGAAAGAGCTGAATGAATTAAGTTCCAGATCAACGGCAGATATCTCTGGGGGCTGATTAGTAAATTCTGGAACAAAATCTAAGGCTTCTGGTTGTTGCGATCGCCTGAGAATTTCTTCCCCTGGATGCTGGGCGAACAATGGCGTTTCTGGCGGGGATGGTTGGATGCGATCGCTGATTGTCGGGGAAATAGTTGAGTTACTCGGTGCTAACTCATCAAATAAATCATCTCCAGAATCTGATGAGAATACCAAATCTAGCTGCTCTTGGTGCTGGAAATTGATATCAAAATCTTCTTCTATGTCAAAACTGGCTATAGGAGAAGGTATGGGCTGCTGACTGTCGGCAAAAATGTCATCAGCCTCGTCAGCAAACAAACTCTCCTCTAATCCGCTTTCCACATTCTGCTCAATTAAGGAATCAAATTCATCCTGTTCCTCTATTGTTTCCTGATTCCAGAAGTTGCTTAGATCATTTTCTGATTGAGAAAACTTAGGTACTACTGCTGGAGATATATCAAATAAATCACCAACTTCTGGTTCACTTGTAGACAATAATGGATGTTCTTCCATTTCAGTAAACAGGTTGTCCGAAGACAAGCCTGTTTGCTGAGGTAATTCTACGTAGTCACTAGGGATAATTTCTTCTACCCAATTTGCCTTTTTAGTTTCTAAGAATAAGTTATCAAAACTGTTTTGTTGGCTGGTAGATAGTTCTACACTGGCAAACGCCTCAGTTTCTGGTTGAGTCACTTCGCCTGTAGGCAATAGTTCAATATCATCATCTAGTGCCAGTGTCAATAAATCTTCAACCACATCGTTTTTGTTGACACTATTTTGGACAATCTCTCCAGGTGGCTGCTTCGGATCACTAGTAATCTCAGTAAATTCTTGTAAATTTTTGTCAGGGTAAGAGTCTAAATTTAGATTAATTACGTTAATATCGCTCAACTCTACAGTCGTAGCGGATGTTTGTTGATTTTGCGGTTCTGAATTCTCTTTTTCTATGAAGTTGTCACCAAATAACAAAGATAAGTCTTCTGTCGTGGCTGTGATTACTGGGTGCTGCTCGTTGCTTGTGTCTTCATCAAAGGAGAGTAAATCGGATAAGTCGCCATCAGCAGCCTCAGCGTCAGTGCTGCTGAAATCAATTCCAAAGTCATCGGTGGGGACAATATCTAAGGTTTCTTCTTGATGCCAGGTTTCATCGAGTTCGGGAGTTTCGCCTTCAAATAGATCGGCAAGGGTATTTAACTCAGCTATTCCAACCTCTGGACCATTGGGGTCAAGATTGCTACTGATTGGATGTGCTTCGTCATGTATGGTGAAAGAAAAACTATTGTGAGTTGCAGCGTTTAATGGTATCCCTTGTAACTGAAGATCAGGGCGTTCGCTACTATCCTCGTCTAGATTAAATTCCTCAATTGGCTCAGATAGGTTAGTTATGATTAACTGCTCAGTTTTCGCAGTTTTTGGAGTGTTGACGGATAAAATTAGCTTTGGCGCAGTTGATGGTTCTGTCAAAGCCGTAGGCTGTTCATCAAACAAATTGGGGGTAATTTCTAACAACTCAATTTCTGCAAAGCTCAAAAGTGCTTCTAGTTGCTGACTAATTGCAATTTCGGCTTGCTTACCTTGCAGGACTAATTCTAGAGCTTGCTTGATTTCAGTAATGACAATTTTAGCTAGAGTCAGATAAGTGTTTTCGGGATTGCCGATCGCACTGGCTGCTGCTTGACACAAACCACACCACTTGGACAAATTCCAAGTCTCACCAAGTTTGACTAACTGGTAACAACATTGCTGAAGGTTTTGTCGAGTTGAGGGTGTTGTTGTTTGCTTAAACAGTTGCAACATTTCCCGCAGTGTTTGCAATACCTGGGCTTGGAACTTGCCCCAATTATTATTTTCTTTGGCGATAACTGGCGATAGCGCAGCGTTAACGACTCTGTGAACGTCTGGCATCTCCTGGGGTGCTACAGAGAAGGATATTTCTGAAGATTCCTGATCGGTGTCTTCTGCCAAACTGGGAATATCTTGCCGCAGAAAAAGTTCAGTAAGTGTGGAGACGTTCTCTACAGAGGTTGTGTGTAATTCTGTTGCCGAAGGACTGGTGGCTACTCCACTGTTCCCTTGTTCTACAAGTAATTCCAAATGCTGATTCAGCCATTGAAAGACTGGCTCAGTTTCTAACATCAAAGTATTAGCTGCATCTTCAGAAAGACCAAATGGCCCGCTCAAATGCTCTAACAGCGCTTTTAAGGTATCAGATACACCGAGAAATAAAGACTCTAACTTTTGGTCAACCTGAACCGGATGCTCTATGAGGAGTTTGAAACAATCTTCTAGACGATGGGAGGTATGCTGGATGCTAGTCAATCCAAGCATCGCTGCTCCTCCTTTGATGGAGTGAGCCGCCCGGAAGACTTCGCTAATTATTTCCGGGTCGTTCAAAGTCCCCTCTAAATTCAGCAACCCCTGCTCAATAGTATTCAGGTGATCCCTGGCTTCTTCGATAAAGTAACCCAAAATCCGCTGTTGTTGTTCCGGCAGCATAGCAAAAGTTATGAGTTGTGAGTTATGAGTTGTGAGTTATGAGTTATGAGTTATGAGTTATGAATTATGAGTTATGAATTATGAGTTGTAATTTTTATTTTTAACTTCTCATTCTTAACTCATAACTTTGTTGTGAGTTTTGATTTTTATTTCTAACTCCTCACTCCTAACTCCTAACTTTGTTACCTGGTTTCCATAGTTTCTACTCGGAAACGTTCAACGGAGGCAATCAAGTCACGGGATACACCTACTAAGTGTTGTAGGGCACCGGAAACTCGCTGGGCTTCCTGGGAAGTTTCTTGCGCGGTGAGTTCTACTGATTGCATTACATGAGCGACGGCGCGGGAGGTTTCAGTTTGTTCCACAGTGTCGCTAGTAATTGAGCGCACAAGAATATCGATGCGATTCGCCACTTGAATAATGTTTTCGAGCGATCGCTTGGCTTCTTCTGCCAATTTTGTCCCTTTAATTACTTGTTGTGTGCCTTCTTCCATCGCGGTCATCACCGAGCCTGTTTCGCTTTGGATTTGCATCACAATTTGTTCAATTTCCTTGAGGGATTTGGCAGATTTATCTGCTAGTTGGCGCACTTCGTCTGCGACGATCGCAAACCCGCGTCCAGCTTCTCCCGCTCTTGCCGCCTCAATACTAGCATTGAGTGCTAACAAGTTTGTTCTCGAAGCAATCTGGGAAATCAACGCCACAATTTTAGAAATTTCTTGGGAAGATTCCGCCAACCGTTTCACTTTGCGAGTGGTTTCGGCAACGGTTTCTCGAATTTCCAAAATCCCCGCCACAGTATTTTCTACTGCTTCCCCACCTTTAAGAGCGATCGTACTAGCATCACGGGCGACGGTTTCGGCTTCCCGCGCCGCCTCTGCTACCCGCTGAATCGAATCGGTCATTACCTGTACAGAATTCAGCGTCACTGCCAACTCTTCTGCTTGGCGCAAAGCATCACCAGATAAGGCTCTAGCAAAGGTTTCAGAGTTGGTTGCACCTTTTGTCACATCCTTCGCTGCCACTTTTACTTGTTGAACGATATCCCGCAGGTTTTGAATTGTCAGGTTAAAGGCGTCAGCTACAGCCCCCAGTACGTCGGCTGTCACTTCAGCTTGGACTGTTAAATCTCCTCTAGCAGCTCCTTCTACATCATCCAACAGGCGAATCACCTGACGTTGCAGGTTTTCTTTAGCTTCCTCTTGTTCATCGGCTTTCCGCTGGGCTTCACTTGTAGTCGTGAAAACTACCCGCGCCATTTCATTAAAGCCAGTGGCTAAGTGCCCCAATTCATCTTCAGAAAACACTGTGGCTTGAGCATTCAAGTTTCCTTGGCGTACAGCCTCAAACTGAGCTTGCAGATCATTGGTTGTGCGGCGAATTTGTTTGAGTGCAAGATTTCCCATGAAGCCTGCGGTAGCAAAACCTGCAATCCCAGCGGCTAGTGACATTGCCCAACCTGTGTTTCGTACTGATTCTCGTTGTTGGGGTGGAGAAAATGTGGTGGCGACAAAGCTAACTGTGGCTACAACCAGTGCTGAGACAATGCCCACACTTCCAGCAATTAACCATTGTTTCCTTTCTATGGAGGCATTTTCTAATGGTGCTAACCAGCCTTGCTCGACGCTAACGGTGGGTTCTAGTTTCGAGACATCTGTTTGGCTAAAGACTGGAACTGCTTCATGCGAACCAGTCATCGAGAATAGTTCCTCTTCGCGATCGCTAGCTACATCACTTAAAAAAGCCTCCGCGCTTTGAGGGCGTCCACTACCACTAGTTTCTGCTGGAGCAGAATGCATTGCTGCATCACCGATGTTAGAATCTCTTTCGATCAGGTCAAACCCTGGAATGTTGCCTAAATCGTCAAATTCCTCAAAGTCATCTAAAAACTCGATATTACTCTTAGAATTTTCTCCTATATTGTTTGAGTCTTCATAAGAGGTTAAACCCTCTGAGCCAAAGGCAGACTCAAATGCTTCCATATCAAAATGTTCATCGTCATCAAAGCTATTTTTACCGCTGATTTCACCTGATTTAAACTGCTTTTCTTCGAGAGGTAGATTGCGGCTAACAGATGAAGAATTATCAGATAAATTTGGCAATAAATCTTTATTATTTCCCAAGTTTTTTGATTTCACCCAATCATCTGCTTCGGTTTCAGGCAAATTATCTTGATTTTTGTATTCCAAGTTCTTTGTTGACGAACTGTTTCTAAGTTCTTCCTCAACAATTAGTAAAGTTTCATCTTCAAAATCAGATTTTTTATATTCTAAATTTCCAATCCGAAGCTCTGGAGATTTTGGATCACTCAATAAATCAGGCAAATTCTTCTCGCTATGACCAGTTTGTGAATTAGAAAATGAAGAGTTATTATTGTCAATACCTGAACTTCCGTGATCAGAATTTATCCTATTATCTGAAAACTGACTATTTACTAATGATTCTTCAGACATATCTTCCTGCCAGAAAGCAGGCAACTCTAATTCTGTTTTCTCCTCCCAGTTGCTATTTGACTCTTGTTCCTCCGATTCTTCATCCAAGGCAAAAGGATCATCACCAAAAGCTGTAGATGAATCTGATATTTTTCTCTTTTCAATACTATCTTCTGTGGGAATGTCAAATGGACTATTTGAAGATAGCTCCTCAACGCCATTCACACTTTCTTCATGCTCACCAAAAAAGTTCAAATCAAGGCTCTTGCTGTCAAACTCCTCACTAGCGCCCAAATCTTCTAATTTTTGTTCGTTATATGCCAGTGCATCAGATATGTTTGAGGAATTTATTTGCTCTTCACTTCCTGATGGATCAATCTCTCCACTAAATGACTGGAGGTATTGATTGATATTCTCAATTCCATTATTGGCAAAACCAATAATTTCTTGATTATTAGTCAAACGTAATACCTGTTGATATTCTTCTTTTGCTACATCATACTGCTGCAAAACATAGTAAATGTGACCCCTTAATAAATGGGAATTGGGGTCATTTGGTAAATTTTGCACCACTTGGTCAACTAAAGTGGCGGCAACCTCATAATTCCTTTGAACATAGGCGGTCATCGCCTGTTGATATGTTGGCTCGTAATTATCAATACTTGCTGCCATTTCCTCCTCCAATTTCATCCTGCCCACCGCGCACTTCGTAAAATTGCCATTTGATCGAGCAGTCGCAGACACTGTTTGTTTTTAGCACTTAGTAACCACTCTCCACGTAAAAAGGGAGCCATAGTATCTGGAACACTAATTGATGGCATGAGATTCTGGACATCCAACCAGTCCATACCACCAATTTCCTCGACTGCTAAACCCACTATCGTGTCTTGCTCTTCAATGGCAATCACCGAAATTTCAGCTCTATCCGTGTTTAATGCACTTGCTTCCCCAAGAAATTGACCCAAATCAGCCACCCAAATAACTCGACCTCGTAAATTTAGAGTACCCAAAAGTAAAGGAGAAGCATTAGGAATCGGGGTGATTCTATCAGGACTTAGTTCAATTACCTCCCGAATACCAGTTGCTTGTAGTGCAAACTCCTGATGCGAGGGAATGTAAAACCTCAAATGTAACTCACCTTCAGGACTTTCTACTTGTAATTCAGGTCGGAAATGGTCTTGACCACTGCCACTTAAAAAGTCCGGTTTGCTGACCATATTGCTTTTATCCTTATCCTCGCAGCAGTTGTTTGACTGTTCCTACCAACTCGGTTGGTTGAAACGGTTTGGCTATGTAGGCATCTGCACCCTGCTTCATGCCCCAGTAGCGATCAAATTCTTCGCCTTTGGAAGAACACATAACCACAGGGACATTTTGGGTTTTTGGATCGGATTTTAACCGCCGACAAACTTCGTAGCCGTTCATCCGGGGCATGACAATATCCAATACCACTAAATCGGGAGGTGCTATTTGAATTGCCTCCAATGCTTCTAATCCGTCACTGGCATGGGTCACTGTTAAGCCAGTTGCTTTCAGGAGGTCTGTAATCATCTCCCTTTGCGCGATACTGTCTTCCACAATCAGAACTGTACTCATAAGTGTCTATTTACCTCCTGATGTAGACGTTCCTACTTGGAACATTCCCTGATTCCTCCGCAAGGATTAACTGTATAAATTAATTCTATTTTTCACTATTTTCCCGGATATTGACGTTTCACTGAGTTGGCTGACTCTGTGATAACATCTTTTAACTCATCTTTTAGTAGATCAACAAATCTTCGATCTGTTCATGTGCCCATGCGCTCTCAATTTTGGATTAATGCGATTGCTATAGATTGTTCAATTCCATTTTCCAAAATCCAGAATCTAAAATTCTTCTGCCCCATGACGCCACTTGCCTTAAGCGGGGGAACCCGGACAACGCAGTAGCTCCCCCATGCCCAATTTTCATTGGTTGTTGATATATTTCTGGACGAGCATAAGCAACTCAGTATCTGTAAACGGTTTTGTTAAATAATCTGTTGCCCCGACCATACTAGCTTTGACTCGATCAATAAATCCATCTTTACCAGTAAGCATAATAATCGGTATGAGCCGAAATGCTGTTGAATGTCGCAGCATGGCGCAAACCTCGTACCCCTCCAATTCCGACATGGCAATGTCACATAAAATTAAATCCGGCTTGAGTTGAAACACCAGACTCAGTGCCTCTAAAGGATTGGTGAGAGCGATCGCTTCATAACCTTGTGGTTGTAAGATGGAATTTACAGTCTCACCGATGGCGATCGCATCGTCAATACATACTATCCGCCCCTTTTGTTTTGCCTTCAATTCCCAGCTATCCGTGTGGGTATCTGGTTTAGTCGTCTCTAAATATACTAGTTGTAGCCAACTCTGTTGCACATATGGATATATTGCCTTAGCGACTGTCAAAATGTCTCGGTTAAGATAGCGAGCCAGTTGACGCAGGGATGTTTTACCATCAGCCCAATGTTGCAGCTTATTTACGGTTGCTTCTGGTAGCGAGGATTGTAGCTGAACTTTGTCAGATAGCACTGGCAATTGTTCTGGAGACTGAATGTGTGGATATAGTTGCTTCCACTCTTGCACTTGCTTCGTAATTTTTGTAACAAATGGAGCAATCTCGAAAGTGTTTAATTGCGGGGCAAGTGCCGCACCCTGATGGAAAATGAAGTTACCTTGGTGTAAACTCAGCAGGTCAAAGAGAGTTTCATGCACCAAGCCGTGAATAATACTACCAGCTATCTTTGGGTTGATGATATTCCGCTCCAAGAGTGCCCAAAGATACGCATACTCTGGGGCGTCGGTTGATGGTAGGGAGGCAATTTGTTTGTCGGTAAGTCGCATCTCTACTCGGTAATGACGTAAATAATCGCTAATTCTAGATAAACTACTCTCACCTTCTTGACAATAGATGATTTCACCATTGAGGAAAAACACGAACCAAGACTGTTGTTGGAGACGATAAATGCTTGCTCCATCTCCACCCAGTCTGTTGTTATGGTGAGAGCTATGAGCTTCCACCCATAGTTGCCCAGTTCGCTGTCCCAACTCAATCAATTGTAGGATACTGCAAATATCAATTTCATTTAAATTTCCCTGCATTTAGCTAAAAAGTGCTCCTTAAGTATTGCTGAATTTTGAATTTTGAATTGTGAATTTTGACTTCTTCTTTAAGTATTGATTATGGAGTATTGAAAAGATTTTTACTCTGTATCTTTATTCTCATCCGAGAATACATTAAGCCATAAACCTTAATTTTTCGTAATCCACTTCGACAAAGCTAGTGTTAACACGGAAGTCATCATCACTGTCATCAGTACAAAATATAAAGGCGCGACCAATTCGCTTTTATAAGTATCAAGACGTAACATTTCGCGTCTATAGTTTTGTCTGTCTTGTTCTCCTAAACTTCAGTTCAGTGAGACAAGTTAACAGAATTATTTAAGGTATATCCCAAAACATGAACTTTAAGTGCATCAATAAGGACTAACGGTGTGCTGTATTTAGCAGAAGTACAAAAACAGAAAGGTGGTTTACTTGGTGGCGGTGCCAAAACCGAACTGAAACTGCTAGCTTGTCAGCGAACTGACCAGAATTGGAGTACTGTGTCGGAAGAAGTGATTGCTGCTGAGGACGCAAGCAAATTAAATGATGGTGCTTTGGTACTAGTTGAACTAAATCCGAATCGTCAAGTGCAGCGGATTCAAGAAGCAGGGCGTCCACTGGTCAACATTTTGCAGAATTTTTCTCGGCAATTGGAGAAATTTAAGCTCAAGGAAGATGAGATTGATCAGTGGAAGCAGTCGCTAACGTTTCAGGCGCAAGAGTTGAATCGCCGTGAAATGGACATGGAAGTACGCTCAGAACAGTTGCAACAATTGGAGGATGAGTTGCAACAACTTGAGGAGCAAAAACAGAAAGTTGACACATCCCGCCAAGAAATTGAACGGTTACAAACAGAAGTTGAGCGCAACCGCCATGAATTGGAAGGCGCTTGGGAGCATTTGCATGGTGAGCAGCGTCGCCTGGAGGAGCATCAAGCGGATTTCCAACAGGGGACAGTTTTAGATGAGGAGCAAAGTCGGGTAATGAGTGAGTTACTCGATCGCTTATCTAGTCGTGTTGCTCCGACGGAAACAGTCAGAGAACACCTGCATCTGGCTTTTGAATTGGTTCAAAAGCAGCAAGCTACTCTCACCCCCCACTGGCAAAAACTGGAGGAGCAAAAAACTGCGATCGCTCAACAGCAAGAAGAAGTTGAGCGTTTGTCACAAACTTTTAGCGATCGCCAAAATGCATGTCTTCAAGCACAAAATTCTCTAGTTCAGCAAACAGCCCAATTACAGATAAATACAGTAGACCTTACTAGCAAGCAAGAGTATGCTCGGATAATCAAAGAGCAATTACGAAACGCCGAAGAGTTATATCAACAGATTCACTCTTTAGCAGCAACATCTGGTGATGTAGTTCTTGGCCAGCAAGCTGATGTGAAAGCTTTGGAAAAAATGCCTTTAGAAGAACTACAAAAAATAGTGCAAGACTTGCAATATAAGGTGCAAATAGACGCTAGCTTTGTTCATGATCAAGAACAAGAACTTACATATAAACAAGAAGCTATAGAAGAACTCCAAACTAAAATAAATCACGCATCTGACCATGACCACATCAATTTGGAACTGGAATTAACGGATGAAAAAGACCTTTACCAGATGCTAAACTCCAGTTTGGTGGGACAACGCCGCAATATGCTACAGCATCAGAAGTTTCTCAAGCAACACCAAACTGTACTGCTACGGCGGCAAGGACATACTCTTACTAACGAAGCAGAAAGTAACAATAAAATTAATTTAGAACCGATTCTGTTACAAATTGAAAACCAGCGGCAACAATATTTACAGGAAATCCCAAAATTGGAACGGGAAATTGAGCAGATTCGTTCTGGTATTGAGCTAAATCAGGGAATGATTGACAATCAAACTCACGATTTGGATGAAAAGCGCCAAGAACTCAAAGCGATCGAGGAAAACTTGCTGTCCCTGCAAAGAACAACTGCTGAGTACTGGGGTCGGGTGAATTTGTATCAAGAAGCACTACAACCAATTCAGGATTCTCTAGATGGCTTACGGCAAAAGCTGCAAGAAATTGGAGAATCTTTGAATCAATTTCAGGAAATTGGTGATTATCAACTTCAAGCGATCGCCCAATTGCGTCATACTCTTGAGAGTTTAATATCTCAGCCAGAATTATTAGCGTCTTAACATTTAAAACAGATCCAGTCGCCTTCTACTTGAGCGATCGCACCACCAGGAAATGGATCAGTTTGCGATCGGTTGGGCGCTATAATTAAAGCCGTTAATTTTTCGATGTGTTCAAAACTCGCTGCATCAGTCAGTATTTGCTGCAATACCTGACGCATCACCCGACGTTGCACTGCCAATGGTGCTTTTTGCAATATCCGACGATTTAAGCGTAAGGGAAGATGAGGAGTAAGAGAATCTTCCTCATCCTCAATACCCATAGCCTTTTTCCGCAACTGCTCCGCAACTTCTTCGAGATATTCTACTTCTGCTTGGAGAAGTTCTGCTGTTTGGGCTAAGGCTGATTCTACTTGAGGGTTGAAATTATCCCGTAAATATGGTAGTAACTCTTGGCGAATGCGGTTGCGGGCATATTGCAAATCTTGATTGGTGGAATCTTCCCAAATTGGTAATTTAAACTCTTGACAAAATTGCTCTGTTTGTGTACGCGTGATTTCTAAAAATGGACGTACTAGCATAATGCCCGTAGTTAAAGGGCGTTGCCAAGTTAGGGCTTGTAAGCCATCAGCACCAGTACCGCGAATTAAGTTGTAGAGGAGAGTTTCGGCGCGATCGCTGGC
The DNA here is from genome assembly GCF_036917275.1 of Nostoc sp. GTDB lineage: Bacteria > Cyanobacteriota > Cyanobacteriia > Cyanobacteriales > Nostocaceae > Nostoc. The sequence goes on along the minus strand of NZ_JBALDF010000015.1, from coordinate 6,161 downwards.
GGTGTGTCCTGTAACTATATACTGATAATTGTTTGCTTGAGCGATCGCACTTAAAGCTTGATAGCGCCAATCGCGTGCAGTAGCTTCACTATTTATAGGTTTGCTCGCTGTTTCTAAATAAAAGGATATACCCCAAGTTTTAGCTAAATTTTCGACGTGATTAGCATTAGCTTGGGAGTCAGAACGCCAGCGATGATCACAGTGAGCAATACCCAAATACCATCCCCATTTGGATTGTAAATCTAAAAGTAATTTTATTAAACACAGAGAATCTTGTCCGCCGGATACAGCGATTAATAGGCGCTGGTTGCGCTCAAATAAGTGGCGCGATCGGATGGTGCGATGTATTTTTGCATGTAGGGAAGTCCACACCATTTTTAGAATTTCTCATAGTTTTTGGATTTGACTTGCAGCTATAACTTGTTTAACAGTTAATTTTAATCCTCTCTGCGTCTGTGCGTGAATCTTATCCCCAATTCAATGGATAATATACGGAATCTTGGATAAATTCGTAGGTAATTTAATGGCTGAAATTCAAGTTGGTATTGAAGGCGAAAACGCACCAGCAGCAGCCGAGGCTTTGCTAGAAATTCCCGGAATATCGGGAAGCTACGAAGTTCCTAGCCAAAAAGAGGCGACTCTAGCAGCTGTTGCTACCATTGTCGGGATTGTGGGTGGTGCTGCTGCTTTAGCTGAACAAATCCGCAAATGGTATCAAGAATGGCATAAATCCCATCTAGGAAAGCAATTTGATGTGGTAATTCTTGACCCTGAGACTGGAAACAGGATTTTACTCGAAGAAGCTACTATAGAGGAAATCACGGAAATCCTCAAATCTATCAGCAAATAAGTGCAAACTATCCGCATTCAACTTCGGGAAAGTACGCAGGAAACAGTTGAACTCAGATATTGGCTACCTGAAAATAATCACTATGAATCACGTCGCCTGAAATTGGCAGAAATCGCTAATTTCCTTAAACAAGGTGAACGAGATTACTATAATCTGCTGCCCTATTTACCAAGAATCGGGCAGCAGTTATTTTTTTGGTTGGATGGCGATGGACGCTGGTTGAGTCGAGGTATTGCTGACTGTCGCGGTGAGGGGTTGGTAATTGCCATTGATACTGATAAAAAACTGGCACATCTACCTTGGGAAGTGTTGCATGATGGTGAGGATTTTTTGGTCAAGCGGGTTAATCCAGTGGTGTTACCTCTGCGCTGGATTGAGAAAGAAACGGAACCGTTTTCTGTGGAAGCACGACAATTGCGAGTATTGTTTATGGCAACCGACCCGGAAGATGTGCAACCAAAGTTAGAGTTTGAACAGGAAGAAGCGAGAATTCTGGCTGATACGCGAGATTTTGCTGTAGATTTGCGGGTGGAAGAAAGCGGTTGCGTGAGCGAGTTGGGTAAGGTGTGGAGTCGTTATCTTGATGACTTTGATGTGTTTCACCTCACAGGACACGCCTCAATTAAAGATGAAGCACCTTACACGCCTTACTTTATCACCGAGACGGAAATTGGCGATCGCCACGAAACCACAGCCGCAGAACTGGCGGAAGTCTTCCGGTTTCGCTTTCCCAAGTTGGTGTTTTTATCTGGGTGTCGGACTGGACAAGCACCAGATAAAGGGGCTGTGCCTTCAATGGCTGAGGCACTGATTGCCCAAGGCGCTAGGGCGGTTTTAAGTTGGGGACGGCCTGTGGAAGATCGGACAGCTACAGCCGCCGCCGCCCACCTCTACGGCAAATTGGCAGCCGGATATCAATTAGTCCAAGCACTCGCTAGCACTTATCAGCAGTTGTTTAAACAGAATGTGCGTGACTGGCATTTGTTACGGTTATATGTCCAGGGAGAATGTCCAGGTGCGTTGGTGGAAGTGTTGCGAGATTTGCCACTCTCTGCGCCGGAACCTGCATATCAACAGTTTTTAGATCCCGATACCCAACAGGTGCGGGTGGCGAAACCCTCTGAGTTTGTTGGCAGACGGCGGACTTTGCAACGTTGTCTAAAAGCAATTCGCACTTCATTAGGGGTACTAATTCACGGATTGGGGGGTGTGGGTAAGAGTACTGTGACGGCGCGACTATTAGAAAGGATGGTTGGCTATCACAGGCTGGTGAACTTTCGGCAACTGGATGAGGACAAACTGCTCAAAACTCTTGCTGAACAATGTACCTCGGAATGGGGGCATGAAATTCTCAATGGCAAGTTACCCTTGATGCAGCGCCTCACCAAGTTTTTCACTGAAGGACTGAATACCAAAGAACAGCGCTTTGCCTTTGTGCTGGATGATTTTGAGGCTAATTTGGAATTACGAAATGGGGTTTATGTCTTGCAACCACAAGTTGTGGATGTACTGCTGGCGTTGCTGAAGGCGATTCAAAATTCCCAACTTCCCCACAAGGTAATTATTACCTGTCGCTACAATTTCACATTGTCGGAACTGAATCATCGTCTGTACCGCGAACCTCTGGGGGCTTTGGGTGGGGCAGATTTAATTAAAAAGTATAATCGTCTGCATTCGTTTAATGGCAGTTGGCAATTTCAGCCAGATTTGCCGGAACGTGCCAAACAAGCAGCTGATGGAAATCCTCGGCTGTTGGAATGGTTAGATAAGATTTTGCAAAATTCCCCCAAGTCGCTGGAAGCGGAGAAGGGAGTTGAGATGATTCTGCAAAAGATGGCAGATAAGGAAAAGGAATTTCGTGAGGATATTTTGGCACAGGAATTGCTGAAGCAGCAAACTCCAGCTTTGCGTCAAATGCTGGGGAAGTTGTTGGTGTATGAGTTACCTGTTCCTCTAGCTGCGATTTCCCCGATTTGTGAGGATATCTCAAGTTGGGAAAGTCATATTCAACGCGCTGAAATTTTGGGTTTGTTGGAAGTTACCCTCACCAACAACACAGAGAGGTTGTATCGTGTTCCCCGGATTTTGTCACCGTTGCTAGAGTTTCCAGAAAACCCCAAGGGTGAAGAGTTGTATAAACAAGCTGCACAAATTTTGTATCGTCTGTGGTGGGAGGCGAGAATTGCTACGGAAGGGCAAGGATTAGAAATTCATCGCTTGGCGTTGTTGGGGAAGGATGAAGAAATTGCTGGGAAAATAGCTAGTCCATTGGCGAACCGCTTGCGGAATAAAAGTCGATTTCGGGAAGCAATACATCTGTGTAAATCAACCTTAAAAATTACTAAAAACCATAGGGTTCTCAGAGAAATTGCTTGTTGTGAACACCAAATGGGTGAGGTTGAGCAAGCATTAAACTATTATCAACAAGCTTTAAATCTTTGTTCCGCAGAAGACGAAGCAGAATTAGCGTCAATTTATCATCATCTTGGGATACTGAAAGCCAATAAAGGGGAAGTGGATCAAGCGATCGCACTCTACAATCAGTCTTTGGAAATAACTGAACGCATTGGAGATGTCCAAACCAAAGCGGGGACGTTGCACCAATTGGGACTTATCTACGCCAATAAAGGGGAAGTGGATCAAGCGATCGCACTTTACAAACAGTCTTTGTCAATAAATGAACGCATTGGTAATGTCCAAGCCAAAGCGGCAACGCTGAACAATCTGGGAATTCTCTACGTCAACAAAGGGGAAGTGGATGAAGCGATCGCACTCTACAATCAGTCTTTGGAAATAAAAGAACGCATTGGAGATGTCCAAGGCAAAGCGGCAACGCTGAACAATCTGGGATATATCTACGCCACGAAAGGGGAAGTGGATCAAGCGATCGCACTTTTCAATCAGTCTTTGTCAATAAATGAATGCATTGGAAATGTCCAAGGCAAAGCAGCGACGTTGCATGAACTGGGACGTATCTACGCCAATAAAGGGGAAGTGGATCAAGCGATCACACTCTACAATCAGTCTTTGGAAATAACTGAACGCATTGGTGATGTCCAAACCAAAGCGGCGACGTTGCACCAAGTGGCACGTATCTACGCCAACAAAGGGGATGTGGATGAAGCGTTCGCACTTTTCAATCAGTCTTTGGAAATAACTGAACGCATTGGGGATGTCCAAACCAAAGCGGCGACGTTGCACGAACTGGGACGTATCTACGCCAACAAAGGGGAAGTGGATGAAGCGATCACACTTTTCAATCAGTCTTTAGAAATATTTGAACGTATTGGTAATATCCAAGGCGAAGCGGCGACGTTGCACAAACTGGGACGTATCTACGCCAACAAAGGGGAAGTGGATGAAGTGATCGCACTCTATAATCAGTCTTTGGAAATAGAAGAAGGCATTGGTAATGTCCAAGGTAAAGCAATGACTCTGTGGTGTTTAGGACATTTGGCAGAACAACAGGGTGAATACACTAAAGCGATATCCTATTTGCAACCAGCTTTAGAGATTTTGCAGCGATTGGAGTCACCGGATGCTGAAAGTGTGAGTGCAAGTTTTGCCAGAGTGCAGCATAAACTACAGAGTGAAGAAGATTAGCTTATATCTTGCACGATTCTCGATTAGCACCATCGCCCGCCCAGAAATAAATTTCTAGGCTAATAGCCTAAGTCCACTCAAGTGGACTGTAATTTTTTACCAGTCGTCTTTAGACGACTTTAACTATTAGCCTCAGAATAAATTCTGAGGCGGTTATTGCAACTAATTCGTAATTCATAATTACAGCTTGGTGTTGAAAGAATACCGAAAGATTTTTTGTCTCATGCAGAGGCACAGACAAGAATGCAAGAGTGCGGTTTAAGTAAATGAAAACTGCTGTAATGAGTCTTTGATACTCGTGAATGAGTCTTTGATACTCGTGGATGAGTCTTTGATACTCGTGGATGAGTCTTTGATACTCGTGGACGAGTCTTTGATACTCGTGGACGAGTCTTTTATACTCGTGGACGAGTCTTTGATACTCGTGGATGAGTCTTTTATACTCGTGGACGAGTCTTTGATACTCGTGGACGAGTCTTTTATACTCGTGGACGAGTCTTTGATACTCGTGGACGAGTCTTTTATACTCGTGGATGAGTCTTTTATACTCGTGGATGAGTCTTTTATACTCGTGGACGAGTCTTTACAGCAATTTAGGTGAGAGAATCAGGATCTACACCGAGCGATCTTAATCGTTCTGCAAATAATTGGGCGCGTCTTTCAGCTTGTTGAGCCTGTTCTTGTGGTGTTAAAAGCCTTTGTCCTTGCGGATCGTACCAATACAACCACTCGCGGGGAATGCCTAGATAAGTTCCCCGTTCCATACCAATTCCTAAACCAATCTCTGGTAGCCAAACGGGACTACCATCTTCTAGTGCAGTGTAACCACCATCAATTAATTTATATACTTCCAACCGTGGCTTTCGGCGACGAAATGGATTATAGACTACATAATACAAAATCCCTAGTTTTGCATACTCGGCTTTTTTAGTTGAGTATTCGCCACGGTAGTTTTGAGATACCACTTCCAACGCTAATATTGGTACTCTCCTCTCTTCCCAAAGCACATAACTGGGGCGGAGGTTTTCATCATAAAATCGCTCTACCCCCAAACTCAAAAACCCATCTGGCACGATTGGCGGTAAATCTGGGTCATAATAAATACCCATATCTACGCCAAAAAACCAATCCATGCGTTCTGGCCATGCCATTGCTAGAAGCGCTTTAAGTAAACCCGGAATCAAATCTTGTAATTCATTATCTACGGGGGTATCATCAGAGTCTGGTAGCTCCTCAGATGAGGGCAAACAAGCTAATGGATCGTAATTTAGCATGATTGATTTCCCGTTCCTCAGTTATGAATACATCTTTATTTTATTAATGAATTTTGATAGCAATTTAAATGAGAGAATCAGGATCTATGCCAAGCGATGTTTAACGACAAACCGTTGCGCGTTTACGCAATTGTTCTGCTAATAATTAAGCTTGTTCTTGCTCCCCTTTTTAAGGCTACTGTTTATACACAAGTTAAATTACCCCCCTCAATCCCCCCTTATAAAGGGGGGAAGCCGGAAATCTGGTTCCCTCCCCAATATATCGGGGAGGGTTAGGGTGGGGTAAAAACCAGATTCGTAAACTACTTCAGACTTGTGTGTACACCGTAGGATGTATTAGGGGGAAGCCGGAAATCTGGTTCCCTCCCCAATATATCGGGGAGGGTTAGGGTGGGGTAAAAACCAGATTCGTAAACTACTTCAGACTTGTGTGT
>NZ_JBALDF010000014.1:0-41380 GCF_036917275.1 Nostoc sp. | reverse complement strand
CTTATGGGTTTAGAAACTTTAATAATTTTAGAGTAAGATGCTTATTAAATTGGCATTTTTATTATTAGTTTGGCATAACAAGTACTGAAGAACCAAGTAATATTGTCTTTTTTACAGAATTGATTGAACTTGTATTCTCTGAAGGACAAGAGCAATTCTTGACATTTGTCAGGATGCTTGCAGATAGTGAATTTAGTGGTTTGGAAACTAGGCAAAAACTCAATGCTATTATTGCAGAGATTTCCACTTTAGAATTTCAACAACAGAATAGCGAATTTATTGAGCGTAAAAGTACTCAAGCAATTAGTATTGTTCCTACTCCCAGCCAACGTGGGGAAAGCTTAGAGCAAGAAGAACATACAAAGTTGCTTGTTCCACCTATTCTGGGAACTCAGCCTTTTAAATTTACAGTTGTGATAGTAGATGTCCAAGGTCAAGAGATTAAACGTAGTCGAAGGCAAAACTATTACTTAACTCAAGACCTTGGTAACGGGGTAACTTTAGAAATGGTCTATATTCCAGGTGGAGAATTTTGGATGGGTTCACCAGAATCGGAAGGAAAGCGATACTCTAATGAAAGACCTCAACATAAAGTAACAGTTAAGCCATTTTTGATAAGCAAGTACGCGATTACACAAGCACAATGGAGAGAAGTTGCTACTTTGCAAGAAGTTCGTCAAAACTTAAAACTTCGTCCGTTACGCGACGGAGGCAAAAGTCATCCTATTACCCAAGTTTCTTGGTTTGATGCTGTTGAGTTTTGCGATCGCTTATCTGAAAAAATAGGTAAACAGTATCGTCTTGCTAGCGAAGCAGAATGGGAATACGCTTGTCGTGCTGGAACTACAACTCCTTTTCATTTTGGGGAAACTATTACCTCCGACCTAGCTAATTATGATGGTAGTTACTCTTATGGGTTAGAAAGAAAAGGAATTTATCGTGAAATAACTACTCCCGTGGGTAGTTTGCAGGTTGCTAATTTCTTTGGACTATTTGATATGCACGGTAACGTTTGGGAGTGGTGTTTAGACCATTGGCATGAAAATTATTATAATGCACCGAATAATGGAGATACTTGGTGGGGGCGCAGTGATAATCAAACTCGTGTAATGCGTGGTGGATCATGGCGCAACGACCCGCACCTGTGCCGATCAAGTTCCCGCTTACAAAAAAATGCGAGTGAGATGTCCAACCATGTTGGTTTTAGAACTATTTGCTGTCTTTAGACTGATGTATTGTAAATTTTTATCTGATTTATTCATAATTTATGCTATTTTATCCTCCTCTAGAGATGAATTGTCGATGGTAAGGTGTTGATGCTTTTTGCGTGCTGCAAGAGTTTGGCGATATTCGTATGCTTGAGGCGCTGGTTCAAATATATCAATCCTTAAAACGCCAGTTGCTTTCTCAATTTCTTTAACAGCTTGCTCAATCTCATCCATTGAAACTTTGAAGAAATCTCTCTTTGGGTTAACTGTATTCACCTTTTTATCATCAAAACGTTGATGCAAGCGCTGCAATGTATCAAAAGCATCTTCAGAGAATATTTTGAAGTGAACATCAAATTGAAATGGAACTGCGGGGTTCATATCCCTAATATATTCATCTTCTTTATTACGAATGGTTCTACATATTCGGTATACATCCCGTTCAAGAGAGCCTATATTAGAAATTATATAAATGTATCCCGATTTGAGTCTTCTAGATTCAGAAAGAGCATTTTCTTTATCACTGCGATCTTCAGCAACTTGTCGTTCTAGTTCCTGAATTTTAAAATATAGTTGTTGTCGCTTTTCGCCTTCAGTCAGTTCTACTTCTTGTCTAACTTTGTCAAGCTCTTGTTGGTGAAGTATTTCTCTTTCTTCAGCTTCTTCAACTTTCTGTCTTGCCTTGTCAATTGATTCACGTTCTTTGTTTTGCTTTTTATCTTCTAGCTCTCTCTCGCGCTCTTGCTGTTTTTTCTCTTCTAGCTCGTACTGTAAATTTAACTCAATTAATTTCAATTGTAAATATTCTTCTGATATTTTAAAATTTAAAGTTTTTAAACATTTATTGTATTTATTAAATGTATTATTTATTTTCTTTTTTAAAGAATCAACATTGTTATATCTAACTTCTTTTACCGCATACTTACATCGTTCTTCAAACGCAAGCTCAACCAATTTGAGAATATCGTTTATCATTTCATCGCCTTTTCTTTTACTATCACCAACAGTCCATTGAGTATCAAAAATATAGGCTTGGTTATTTTTTACCATATTTTCCTGTTGTAGCTTGATCTTCTTCAACCTATGTATGTAGTCTTCAGAACTGATAAACTCATACTTTGACTCATAATAATCTATAGATTGAAGATAGACTTTTGCATCAAGTTCAGAAAATTGCTGCTGAAGATTTATGATTTTGGTATTAAGAGATTCCTGTTGATTTTCAAGTAAATGAATATTTGATTTTAACTGCTGTTGATACCCCTCTTTGTCAGCTAATGTATCATACCTACGTAACTTCTTCCTCACCTGAGACTCTGCAATTAATGCTTGTACTAATGCAGCAATCAGTCCAGCTACTAATACCACTAATCCTAAAAGTGTTAACGACATAGAACCTAGTATTCACACTTATGTACCCTTAAACTTAGCTTAAAGTATTTTTTTAGACGTTTGGCAAAATAATTAGTCATCGCCGATGAAATATTTTATCAAAAGGGCGTAATTACTTGTAAATGTAGGCTTTTTTCTAACTGCGGATGCTCGAAGCGAAGTTCTCTAGCGTGCAGATGTAACCGACTGGTAACTACACAGCATCCATAAAGGCGATCGCCTAAAATAGTTACCCCAAGTCCTCGCACATCAGCTGCATGAACCCTCAATTGATGAGTGCGTCCAGTTAGCGGCGTAAATTCTACGCGGGTGTAGTCTCCTTGTCTCGCCATTACCTGGAAATGTGTCAAGCTAGGTTTACCGTGCTGCCAATCAACTTTTTGATTAGGGCGATTTTCAGGATCTCCCCACAGTGGCAAGTCAATTGTACCTTGTTCAACTGTCACAGCACCGGAAAGTAGGGCTTCATAAACCTTGTGAACCTGGCGTTGCTGAAACTGCTGGCTGAGTTGCCGATGGGTTTGACGATCGCGTGCCAACAACAAAATACCAGAAGTTTCCTGATCTAGGCGATGCACAGATGCAAGGGTTATGCCATCCGGTAATAGATGACGTAAGCGACTCAAAACACTATCTTGGCGATCGCGATAACGACCAGGTACTGAAAGCAGCCCAGCAGGTTTGTTTACAGCAATCAGCCATTCGTCTTCATAAATAATCGGCATCTCTCCTTTGGTAGGGGAAAGTAGGCTAATTGTGTATACATCCCTGTTTGGGATTGAAATAGGTTTCAACCCTGAGAGCAAAAACCCCATTATTGGCTGACATCGCTCGGCACATGCTCCATAAAATTCTCCCTGAATTTTATCCTGATTTACAGAAGACGCACCCCACCAAAATTCCGCCATTGCCAGTGGTTTGAGATTATGTGTTGCGGCATAATGGAGCAGCTTTGGGGCACAACAGTCTCCTGTGCCAGTGGGTAAACCTCCTGGCATCAATTCTTCTAATGATCGCGATCGCCCGGAAAAATTAGTCAGGCTGTATGTAGCGTGCATCTGAGCTTGGAGTTGACGGGACAGCGCTTTACGCTGTTGTTTCAGTTCGCTAATTCGCGCATCTGTCACTGCAATTAACTGTTGAAGAGGCTGTAATACTGCATTTTGCTGGCGTTTAAGTTGTCGTCGCTCAATTCCCTGCTGACGACTCTCTTCGTCGAGTTGTTCAAGAGTAAGTGGATCGCAGATTTGCTGACGTTTTTCCTGTCGTTGATGTTTGCAATGGCGATGGCCATCGCTCATTGCTTGCAATTGCTGCTCAAATTCATCAAATAGGGTTTGGTACTGCTGGCGTTCGGTCAGTTGCTTCAAGGTAAGAATTTCTTGCTTAATCGCGTCCAACTGTGCCAAAGTGCGGGCTTCCTCTAAAGCAACTTCGTCTCTTCCTGGAATTGGTGGCACCCAATCCTCAACCATACTGCAACCATTCAAAAGACCGGAAAAGGCTTTGAGTACCCGTTGTTCGCCATTAGGCAGTTCAACCAATAGTATTCCATACATCTTGCCTTCACGAGAATAACAATCATTGTTGGCAAGCTGTTGCATTAGTCCCTGGGCGATCGCTTCAGCCATTGAGGTACGGGGTAGTTTTAAGCGATGTCTACGACGGGCTACGCCTACGCCACTTTGGAGACAATGCCCTTCATAGTAATAACTAGGAGATGAGTTGCTGATAGCATTGCAGTCAATGAAATCTGAAAGCGAACGTATTATTACCATAAAATATACGGCGTTGCTGAGTTAAAATATAAAGTTGAGTAAGTGCGATCGCCCTAATCTGTAGTATTTAGCGGCGTTTCTGAATTCAGGTATAGTTTATACAAACTTTTTCAGATCATGTTTAGTTAGTAGGGGCGCACCAATACTTTTCTGATAAGAATGGTAGGTTGGGTTGAGCGGTGGCGAAACCCAACGAACGGTTGATAATGTTGGGTTTCGTTCCTCAACCCAACCTACTAAACTGTATTGCCGTTTAACCGAGAAGTATTGAGGGGCGCATGGGATTTGCCCTTAAGTTTGATCATCTTACGCGGCTCCACCATTTACACGGATGTTTTGCCCAGTGATCCACCTGGCTTCGTCGCTAGCGAGAAATGCTACTACGTCGGCGATTTCTTGCACTTCTCCCAGTTTGCCAAAAGCAGCCATTTGGGCTACACCGTCTATATGCTCTTGTGTTTTGCCTTCTCGGAATAGTTCTGTATCGGTAGCGCCAGGAGAAATAACATTAACTGCGATCGCCTTTGCACCCAATTCTTTAGCTAGTACCCGCGTGATTTGTTCAACAGCACCCTTGGTTCCTACATAGGCACTATAAGTTGGCAGCATCATCGCCGTGGTTGATGAGGAAAAGTTGATAATCCGTCCCCCTTCTGCCATATGTTGCGCGGCTTGTTGGCAAGCAAAAAAAGTGCCTTTGACATTAGTGGCAAAAATTTTGTCGAAATCTTCTTCTGTCACCTGAGTAATTGGTTTATAAAAGATGATTCCGGCATTATTGACCAAAATATCGACTTTACCAAAACGTTCAAGTGTTTGCTCAAATAACTGTTGGATGTCGGGTACTTTGCTAACATCAGCTTGGATAGCGATCGCTTCTACTCCCAACTTTTCAATTTCCGCAACAACTTCCTGTGCTTTACCTGCATTACGCGCATAGTTAACGACAACAGATGCGCCGTTACCTGCTAATTTTAGTGCGCTCGCTCGTCCAATTCCCCGCGATGCACCAGTGATAATTGCGACTTTTCCAGCTAAAGATGCCATAGATTAATCTGATTTTATTTTGGTTCACCAAAGTGATTATCTGCTGTTGAAGTACTGTATCGAGGTTAAATTTAGCGATCGCCTAATAATTGAATCTTAAATTAGGCAAGCAGGCTCCTGGTTACAAAGCTGTTCAGAAAGCTCTCAATCGCTTTACAGGTATTTTTAGGTAAATAGCCCACAAGGTAGGGGCACAGCAATGCTGTGCCCTTACGACAGATGTGGTTCAAATACATGAACAACTGATGTAATTAAGATTCTGGAACGATTGCAACACCATCCCTGAGATTGAGCAATCCTGAGATAATAACTTGATCTTCTGGCTGTAATCCTTCAATAACTTGGTAATTATTATCTCTGATCTCGCCTAGTTTCACTCGCCTTTGCCGAGCTACTTGTTGGGATACACCTTGGGGAGATTTTTCGGTTTCAACTACATAAACAAAAGTGTCCCCAGCGATACGAGTCATTGCTGTTGTGGGAATTAAAACTCCGGGGCGCTGATTCCAGAACACTCTAGCCCTTACCAATTGATCTGCACGTAGCTGACCGTTAGGGTTGTTAAAAAGTGCTTTGATCAGTATCCCTTGTGTTTGATTACTGGCATTAGGTGCAATAAAAAATACCCTACTTCTACCAAGCTTCTCACCTTGTGTATTCATGACCTCCACTGGCATTCCCTTACGCAATTGGCCCCCTTGCTGTAGTGGCACAGAGATATTAACTTCTAAAGGTTGATTTTGAGTGATATTAACTAATTGTGTGGAAGTGTTAACTAAATCACCTACTTTCACGGCGATGTTGCCAACTGTGCCGCCAAAGGGAGCGCTAATTTTGTCGAACTGGAGCGGGAGTTGTTGGTTTGGAATATTTACATTAGCTTGCTGCAAGGCTTTTTCAGCCTGCAATATGTTGGAGCGTTGTACTTGAATCCTGGAATCAATTGCATCAAGACTAGTCTTAGCAGTCGTGAGCCGATCAGCAAACTGATTGCGAGTCTGTCGAGACACGGCTCCTTCTTGAGCTAGGGTGACAAACTTTTCGTAGTTCTGCTGGTACAATTGCAGATTCGCAACGTAGGATGGTCGTTGTGCTTCCAGAGATTTGAGTGTAGCGCGGGCATTTTCCAGTTGCACTAAAAATCCTTGAGGCACAGCATTGTTCCCATTGACACCTGCTTGTGGCGTAGGATCTACTTGGATAATTGCCGCTCCTTGGGCGACTGGATCTCCCGATTTGACAAATATCTGAGTAACTTGGCCCTGAATCCTCGGCTGAAGCGTGACTGAGCGCTGGGATTTTAGGCTAGCAATAAAATCTGAACTTTCCTCAATTATGCCGCTTTGTACTGTCGATATTTTGACTCTTACCCCTTGAGGTTGAGCATTAGCAGTTGAAGGTGCTGAATTTTGCGGAGTGAGCAAACGCCAAACTATAGCTGTTCCGCCCCCTAATAATAGTAATGCAGGTAAAAATAACCAAAGCCACCGCCGTTGTCCAGAAGGTGGCTCAAATGGGGTTTGTGGAGGTTTGTCTCCAAAATCATTTTGAGGGTCAGGGGGTGTCATGGCTAATGAGGAACTTAAGGAACAAATTAACTATAATTCAATCAAAATTGCATCTGTTGATATTGAAATTACTGATTTAGCATGAGGTTTTGTGGCAAATTATGTGTTCCCCCATCCAAATATACAGTTTTGATAATTCTGTCTAAATCTATCAAAAGGTGAATTCCTAATTTTCCACAGACCATCACTAATCAAAATAACTTGGATTAATAGAATGCGAAGTGCTATTTTAAGCACCTCACAATACATATCGCTTAGTAATGGTCAAACGTTAATGACGATTAAACAACTACAAAATTGTTTGGGTTAGTGACAATCCAGCTGATAATTGTGCAAATTTTATCTGAGTAAACCCAGATGCAGTACCTCAACACGACTTTTAAGTACCTCAATACGACTTTTAAGTACCTCAATACGACTTTTAAGTACCTCAATACGACTTCGAGGTATCTATTGCTTACATAGCAGTCCTAAATCATTCGTGAGAATTTGAGATCGTTTTAACCCCCCTGTAGTCCCCCCTTGGTAAGCTACGGTGTACAAGTCTGAAATAGCTCATTAACCAAGGTTTTACCCCACCCTAGCCCTCCCCTTATAAAGGGGAGGGAACGAGAATCTCTTATTTCCCCCCTTTTGGAACTCGTTCCCAGTCTTCAGACTGGGAACAAGGTTACACAAGCTTTTCGGCTTTTCTTAGTGCCATTCGCTCATTAACCAAGGTTTTACCCCACCCTAGCCCTCCCCTTATAAAGGGGAGGGAACGAGAATCTCTTATTTCCCCCCTTTATAAGGGGGGATTAAGGGGGGTAATTCGACTTGTGTACGATAGCCTTGGTAAGGGGGGACGGCTCAGACATTGAGATCAGAAGTGCGATGCCTGCTCTGGGCTACGCCATCGCCTGATATTGTAGGTTGGGTTGAACATTCGTGTTATCCAACAAAATCAAGGATTTTTGATGTTGGGTTTCGTTCCTCAACCCAACCTACTCCTAGATTTATAAAAACTAATGACAACAAAGGTTTCTGATTTTTATCTCGTGAGAGTTATAGAAGAGCGCTAAAAGGCTGACTATCCAATCGGCCTTAACTGGCTCAGGTTGATTACTTTGCACCAGTATTTAAAGATGCTATGTCTTCTCTGCCAGATGCTACGCGTAGCTTGTTTCCCGTTGGCGTGCCCTCTCCTAGAGAAGGGTACGACGGGTTACGCCAACGTACTCATAGTACACAACAGCATAAGTGCGATCGCGTTGCCCACCGCAGGCATGGCACTCATGGGTAGCACTTTTGTTCAACTAACTGTAATAACTATTCCCACACTCTCATTCGCCAATCTATCCACCGCACACACGGCATAGGTTCCCGCTAGTTGGACAGTAGCAAAGGTTGTGCCAGCAGACAAAATTCGTTGAATTGTCCAAGTATCGCCAGTTTGCCGATAAAGTGTCCAAGAACGAACTGGCTGATTATCACCAGGCTGCCAACTCAGTTTACGGTTATTCACTTGTAATCCAATCGGTGGAGGGGGTGGTGTTGTATCCTGCCAAGACAAAGTTGGAGGTAGCGCAGGTTTGTTATAAAGCAGACTTTGGAATTTATCTGCAATGCCCTGACTATTTTCCCTCAAAACAGCGAGATTAAAGAAGATATTCCCCAGTGACAACTGTCCAGCTTGGCTACGGCTAATTTTTACCTGCTTTTCAATCTCATCACTCTCCCGACTCTTGTTGCTTGGTTCTGTCAAATTATTACCAGCGTAAACGTGTCTTTGCTTTGTATTTACCTGTGTCCACCACTTTAGCAACGCAAAATAACTTTGTTGTGGTTGGTCTGTGCGCCAATAAAGTTGAGGCGCAATATAATCAATCCACCCTTCTTCTAACCATTTCTTCGAGTCAGCATACAGCACGTTGTAAGCATCCAACCCAGTAATCCCAGCAGGTTGTCCGGGGCGATAAATTCCAAAGGGACTAATACCAAATTTAACGTCGGGTTTAGTTGCTTTAATTCCCAGCCAGAGGCGTTGTACCATTTTGTTAACGTTGTCCCGTCGCCAGTCGCCAAGGCTGAATGTACCACCTGCTGCTTTATATGCAGCGTAGGTTTTGTTATCAGGGAAAGATTGCCCTTCGATGGGATATGGATAGAAATAATCATCTAAGTGAATGCCATCAACATCGTAGCGCTTCACTACGTCGATAATTACGTTGTAAGCTCTGTCCTGAACTACTTTCAGTCCTGGGTCCATCCAGCGTTGAGTTTTCCACAAATAAACGCTTTCTGGATTGGTAACTGCTATGTGAGGACGAACTGTTTTGGCTGGGTCGGTGGAAGTGCTAGCGCGGTAGGGGTTAAACCAAGCATGAAGTTCAATATTGCGCTTATGACATTCTGCGATCGCAAACGCTAAAGGATCATAAAATGGTTCTGGTGCTTTACCCTGAGTTCCTGTAATCCAAGCACTCCAAGGCTCTAATTTAGATTCATATAAGGCGTCTCCCTCTGGTCGCACCTGAAAGATCAGGGCATTAAAGTTTAGCGCTTGTAATTTACTAATAATCTCGCTGAGTTCAGCTTTTTGTTGGGCAACAGAAAGTCCCGCAATGGATGGCCAATCACCATTCCATACAGATACTACCCACGCCCCCCGGAATTCTCGACTATGATTTATCCTAACGCTACCGACAGGTGTTGGCGTTGGCGTTGGTATTGGCGTTGGTGTTGGCGTTGGCGTTGGCGTTGGTATTGGTATCGGTATTGGTATCGGTATTGGCGGCTTCACAATATAGCTAGAGGGAATTTTTTCTATCTCACCTAAATACACCAAAGCTTGATAAATAATTACTGCTACATCTGCACGGGTAGCTGCGAGATTGGGATTGAGTAATTTCACATTTGGGAAACTAACCACCAATCCAGCGCTGGTGGCAATAGCTATGTGATTTCTACCATACTCAGGAATCTGAACAGAATCTTGATAAATTTCTGGGAGTGCTGAGAGGAGGTCAGGTTTCACCTTGCTGGCAATTTCTAAGCCTACTACCAAGGAAACTAAGACTTCTACTCTCGTAATTCGGTTAGCAAAACGGAAACTTTTATCAGCAAACCCGCTAAGAAATGCTTTTTCGTAAGCTGCTTGAATGGCGGCTGCTGCCCAATAATTAGTAGGTACATCAACAAAGGGGATATACTGCCGCTTCTTGGTAACTGTGGGAAATGCCTTAGCGATGATGGCGGCAAATTCAGCACGAGTGAGTGAGTTATCGGGGCGATATGTGCCATTAGGTGACCCACTGACAATACCACGTTGGGCTAAGGCTGTAATAAATAAGCGTGCCCAATGGTTTTGAATATCCGAGAAGGGAGTAGTAATAGATACCATTGTTGATTGCAACTAGCTGGCCTGGATTTTGATTTCCTTAGTTAATTTAGCAATATCAGAGCGATCGCTGCTGTCAATGTCTTATAAACTTTGACTATTGAAGATTGGGCATGGGGTACTGGTAATTGCTATTCCCTATTCCCCATTCCCCATCTGCTAACTACAGTTTTGCGTAAAATCGTAACGTTTTTAATGCACGGGAACGCATTAACAATGCAGCCGACGCATTAACATTGTATCGAGATACATTGGCATTGTATCGGGACGCATTAACAATGCAGCCGACGCATTGGCATTGTATCGGGACGCATTAACAATGCAGCCGACGCATTAGCATTGTATCGAAACGCATTAACAATGCAGCCGACGCATTAGCATTGTATCGAAACGCATTAACATTGTTAGGACTTACGCACACTCTACGAATTCTCGGCGCTCTTGGCACGGCAGTTGCTTCAAGTCGGCAGAGCCGCCCAACGCACTGCCTCGTCTTGGCGGTTCGATAAATTAAGCGAAGTTGGCAATTTTTGCGTAAGTCCTAATTGTATCGGGCTGCATTAACATTGCAACGGATTGCCAAATTTAATTCGCTACGAATTAATCAAATGCTGTACTAAGTGGCTTTTGCAGTTTGGTCAGGAGGATTCAAGTTAGAACGCGCATTCAACGATAGCATCACGCGTGAAATGCCAGTGAAAATAATGCTGACACCAACTAGTGTCCCAAGAAGCCAGGGTGCATCGAAGGGCCACTGGAACCAAATAATTGCGCCTAAGACCAGGGTAATAATGCCATTACCTAGTACCCACGTCCAGTTTTCTTGCGGACGTAACCGGAATGCCAGAATTAACTCGAATGTGCCTTCAGTCAGCAAAAAGGTGCCAAGCAACAGAGTCAGTGTGAGAACACCCGTATAAGGATAAACAAACAGCATTATGCCGGTTGCAATATAGAGTCCGCTCAATAAAAGTTTCCAAATAAAACCTCCTCTGTGGCGGGTTTGAGTGGCATAAACTAATTTTGTAAATCCTACGGAAATTAAAATCAGCGCAGTCCAAGTCTCAGCGAATATGGTCGAGAGACTAGGCACTGCGATCGCAATAACTCCCAAAATACTCAGGAGAACACCAGTTATCAGTGACCCATTAAAATCCTTGTTAATATTTTTAGGGGCATCGGTTGTCATACAAATCTTTTCCCTATTTTTAGACTCAACTCTACATTTAGATTAGGGAATTTCTAAGTAACAGGGTATGAACCCTAAGATAGACTCGTCAGTATTAACTTAATCCTGATCATGACTAAACTTTACGACTATTGAGGCCCCAAACCAGTGATATGATGACAACTAACTATGGCAATCCTAAATCATTCGTAAAAAGTTATATCCCCGACTTCTCAGCTTTTCTTTAGTAGAAATGCCGTATCCCATTCAACCAAAAGGTAACAAACAACCATTTTTCTGCGTACATCCTTATGGCAAAAAAGTATACTGTAAACTTGAGTACAGAAGAAGCAGAAAAACTGCGTAGGCGTAGCCCGAAAAATCTTTAACTTGGAGTGTGAGAATGTTATGAAAACAAACTATCTTCAAGGAGTCCAGCACTGATGGAAACAGCAGACGTCATTCTGATTGGGAGCGGTCAAGGAGGCATTCCACTGGCAGCTGATTTTGCTTCATCGGGTCGCAAGGTAGTCTTGTTTGAGCGAGATGCTTTAGGCGGCAGTTGCATCAATTATGGCTGCACTCCTTCCAAAGCATTTTTGGCAGCAGCTCATGCAGCAGGGCGTGCTCGTCAGGCAAAGAAATTAGGCATTCATACAGAAGTTGAGGTTGATTTTCCCGCCGTCATGGAGCGAGTCCGGGGAATCCGTAACAGCTTTAACCAGGGTATTCACAAACGATTGGACAATGCAGGTGTCAAAATCGTTTGCGCTGAAGCTTCCTTTGTTGGTGAACGTACTGTTAAAGGGGGTGATATCACCGTTCAGGCTCCTTTGGTGATTGTCAACACTGGCACATCATCGCTGATTCCTGATATTCCTGGTCTTACAGGGACTCCCTACCTGACTAACCGTAACTTCTTTGACTTAAAAGCATTACCACCCCGGTTACTGGTAATTGGGGCTGGCTATATTGGATTAGAACTGGGGCAGGGACTGGCGCGTTTGGGCAGTCAGACCGACTTAATTGTGCGGGGCGATCGCGTCCTCGATCGGGAAGAGGCTGATGTCAGCAAGGTCTTAGCAGAAGCATTAAAGCAGGATGGGATTGGGCTTCACTTTGGAGTAAATGTAAATCAGGTTGCACACGAGAATGATGTGTTTAGCCTGACATTGAGCAGTGGTGAGCAATTCCAGGCAGAGGCGTTGCTGGTTGTGATTGGACGCAAACCAAATACAGATGCATTAAATGCAGCCAAGAGTGGCATTGAGCTAGATGATCAGGGGTTTATCAAAATTAACGACCACTTCGACACAACCTGTTCTGGAGTCTATGCGATCGGAGATGCTGCCAAACAGCCTGCCTTTACACATGTGTCCTGGGAGGACTATCGCCGCTTGAAGGCAATTTTATGTGGAGAAAACCGGACGCGGAGCGATCGCGTCCTTGGCTATGCTATCTACACAGAACCTCAGGTTGGGCGAGTGGGGATGACGTTAGAACAGGCTCACAAGGAAGGCTTCAACGCGCGTGCTGTTACGTTACCCATGAGCCAAATTGCTCGTGCGATCGAGTGGGGACATGATTTGGGGTTTTACCGCATGGTGATCGATAGCGATACTGACAAAATCTTGGGAGCCACCCTGGTAGGGTATGAAACGGCTGAAGTAGTGCATGTTTTTCTAGATTTGATGGAGGCAGGAGCAACCTGGCAATTGTTAGAGCGATCGGTTCATATCCATCCCACCTATGGTGAAGCATTACCTAGCCTAGCACGGTTGCTCCTTGGAGATAATATACCCGGCTGTCCGAACAGGTGAAGAGGCTAGTAGAGTCGAGAGAGGATATTATTCCCGGTCCCTCTCTGTTAAAACCGGACGTGCGCGTTTCCGTGCATCCGGCTCTCGATGTTCTTAACTTGCGCTTTTAATCTCTTCTGAAGGGAGAAAACCTTCAAGAGTTTGGATGGCGATGTAGTGAGAGCCGTGGTGAAAGTTCACACCAACTGGCACATTAGCTAAGTCTTGGGAGATGTTGTAGGGTGAGTCTGGACGCACAATGATGGCTTGGCTAGCAATGGCAGCCCGTTTAGCTATCACCTACCACGGCTACTATGGTATGTGCAACGTACTTGTCCCCACTCGCAAGCGCGGTAAAGGGTGCTTTGGCCTTGCTCGAAAAGAGAGGAAGCGCCGAAAGAACTCACCAGACGGTGATTCTCAATCAGTGTGAGATTGGGTGAGCGATCGCTATAATTCCTTTTGACAAACTCGATCTCCAGCCCTTCGTCAGCAAAGTAGCCCTGATCGCGAGCTACATAGTAAGGCAGTGAAAACACTGTCCACCACCACCTAAAGCCTTAATTAACTCGCGTCCAGTTAAATTGCCGCGTCTAGCAACATCAACTGCAACCTTGAACATAGTTTGATTGCTATTGACTGGTAGTGGCAAATTCTCTGGCAATCGCTCCTCCAGCTTCAAAATATAGCAGTAGCTAGATAGATTAGGACGCTAAACGCAAGACATCCTCTATCGTAGTTCGTAGACTATCGAAGTTTTTTATCTGAAAAGCGAATTCGACTCTTGAGCCATGACCAACATTTTTCAATTTTGTTTAAGTCAGGTGAATAGGGAGGTAAGTAAACAAGGAAGCATCCAGCTGTTGTAATTAAATTTTCAATGGTTTGCAGCAACTCCAATCCTAACTGGTCATTTGATGGCTTTTGCGTCATATGTCATATTTTATGACGCTGCGTGTACCTCACAAACCTTTTAATTTTTCTGTGCTACCCCAATTTATTGAGCCGATACGTTTTGTTCTTATTGGACTCGGCTACGGTCATGCTTTAGCGGTTCTGTAATCATCTCAGGGCAGTACGTTTCTACATAGCTATTGATATAGGTGGGCAAACTAGCTCCAGCCTGCCTAATGTTTAGGTGCAATTTCTCAAGAATGTCAAATGAATAACCAGAATCAGCCCATTTTTCATAGGAAATGCCAAATCCAAGATATTCCCACAAAAGCCCATTGTTGTTTTCATAGTCACCATAAGGGGCAAGCCACACTAGTGGAGTTGCCGCAGAAAGGGAGTCAATAAGAGTCCCACCACCGGGTTTGCTAATAATTCCTCGACTTTGCCGAATCAAGTTGTAAACTTCAGGATATGGCTGACTGTTTTGAAATGCAATTTTGCCATTATCCTTAACTTCACCAAACGGTGGAAACTGGTGATATCCTTGTGCATCTTTCTCCCACGGTTTCCATGTTGGATCGATGAGAAAGTATCGGCTATGCTCTGTTTTTTCTATATCTTGCTGTTCATAAGCAATCACATCCAGCTTGATTCCCTTATGCACTAATTCTGGAACCTTAGTTTTATATGTCCCGACTCCCCACCCTCCACCGTGAATCAGAAAGCGGTCAGAACGCTGATTGTAGGGTATGGGTTCATCGTCTGAAACACAGAAATTGTACGATAAGCACTTGTCCTCCCAGTTAAAGAACCAAACATGGCGAAATGCCGAATGCGTTGCATCGTACATTTTCCACGAGGTAGAAACAGATGCATCCATGTGACAAAGATCGATGGCGATGTCTTGACAATCAGTTTCCTGAAGATATCGGTTGGCAATCGGCAGCCAAAATCCCGAAAAAATCATAAATTGTTTGCATCTTTGGTGCTTCCAGGTGGCCAATAGATTAGACATTAGATCGAAATTGAGGCTGGGTGTAATGTCCTTGGCTAGTTTTTGAGCCATCAAGGCAAGCGAAAAATTCCGATGAAAGGCGAACTTCGTTTCAGGTACGTTATTTCTCTTGTTCTCAAGTAGAATATTTTCCAGCACAACGACATCAGAAGCAATCCCTCTTTTGCTGAGTTGACGACTAGCAATTAATGCAGGAATGTATGCCCCTAATGAAGCCCCTGAGCATAGTATTGTTACGGTTTCTTGTCTCATTTCTCTCGACATCGGTTGATATTAAAATGTGATTAATTCAATCTTTGAATATCAAGCTCGGCAAAAATATTGTCCATGCTGTTGAGAATTCGTCCTTTATCCTCGTCATTATTAGATACAACAGACCCATAAAGTCTACCCTTATAGGTTTTTCTCTGGTTAGCACTAGCTTTGTATAGCTGCCAGTTCACATTCAAGGTGTTTGATGCAAGCGGTAGAACACCGCTTGGTTTATCTTTGAGAAATAGAATTTCGGCTTGCTCCATTCGTTGAAGAATTTCGGAAAACGCTACATGACGTGAAAGACCGAGCGAAAAGAACATCAGCTTACCCTGAGTAGAAAATTGGGCAAGGAAACGATCGATATGATGGTTGATCAACCCCATTGACTTCCTAGCATTAATTTCCACGATCGGCACGATTTTTCCTGATTCCAGAAGCATTGAATCAAGACAGACAGAACCCAAATATCCCACTCGATGCAACTGGGCAGCGATCGCCTCAACTTGTTCAAAATATCCTGATGTGTCCAGGAACTCTTGAAACGACGACTCAGCTGTTTGGATACCAGAAAAGGCAAAGCCAGAATTTTGCATCTTTTGAATAGATAAAATTTTGGTTTCACCTGTGGTATGTATCTCAAGTTGACAAGAAAAATCGGTCTGCTTATTCAGCAACGGTTCTAACAAAAATCTTGTGTGTTTCCCCTCACACTCCTGTTTTGAGATATATGTCACAATTCGCTTCAAAATTTGCTTTGAAGAAATTAGCAGATTTCCCTTTCCAGAGACTCCAAATTCATCTTTAATCAGGAATGGAGAGGACTCAAGAAAACGCTGACCGACTGCATCTAAATCACTGGCACAATAGACAATCTCTCCCACAGTATCTGGAAACAGGTGTTTCGCTAGCTGATGGGAGAATAACTTGGAATTGACCTTCTTGACAATTTCAATATCTAAGCCTGGACATTGAAGACCATAGTGCTGACACAGTTTTTTAGTAAAGGGTTCTATTGAGTAAGGCGAAAGCGTTGATAGGGGAGTTAGTAAGTCTTGGTAGTAACCATCGTTACCAGTGTTAAGAAGCAGCTCACAAATACCTTTATGCGATCGCTTCTCTTCCCCTAACGTTTTTTCGATTAAAGGAAACTGATTGTGAGAAAAACAAAAGCCTAGTTCCCATAAATAATCTTTATAGGAACTATCCATAGGCAGGCGTGTAATCAGCACGTCATCAGTCGAATCACAGAACACAAATTGTAGCTCGTCCATGACGCTGACGATTTCATCAGCTTGCGGATCTGCGATCGCCGGCAACTGCGAAATGTCTGCCTCTCTCCAGAATTGCTCTGCATTAAAGCTTCCTAAATATAAACAAGGGCTATCAATTCGCATTTAAGCCTCTTTGCTCAAGCTATTTTTGCTTTGAGAGAAAATCACACAAGCTACCAACGGACATCAAGTTAGAAAAGTCGAGGTTATTAAAATCAATCTGAATATTCAACTCCTCTTCAAGCTTTAACATAAACGTAACCATTTGCAGAGAGTCCAGACCAATATCATTGATGATATCCGTATCATCCGATAAGGTCATCACTGCTACAGGAGTGTCCTTAACTTCACTGAGAATTTTCTTAATTGTTTCTTGCATGAATTCGTTTCCTTTCGTTAATTTGTCAATTTTAAACTCTATTAATTTTTACTAGTAAGTCACTCTGTCTCATCGGAATAGAATCTTAGACTGATTTATCCTACACTTAAAAAGATAATTGTGTTGCATGAAACAACATCTTTCCTATAGATAATTTGTTTGTTAAATTAGCCTCCAAAAATGCTTTCTCTTGTTCTGTCAATGCAAATTTGTTTAAATAAGCTGTATGTAGTTGGCTCAACAATATCTCACAACGGTGCATTTCATCTGCTGTTGATAACACCGCCGTTCTGGCGATTTGAAACATAATATGGGCATCTGCCAAAGAGACAGATTCGGTTAATAGTTCAGACATTGCATCACGAATAATTTGCTTGCATGATTGATTTTGTGCATCTGCAAACTTTTGTGAAAAACCTTCTGGATTTCTATACAAACACCCTCGCACGTCTGGCAGGATGGCTAGTTGTGTAATTCGGCTCAATCGACACCACAAATCATAATCTTCGGCAATTCTATCAACCCGATAACCACCTACCTGCAATAATAAATCGCGGCGAACCATAATTGTGTCATGCGAAAAGTATGGATAAAAGAGTAACTCCCAAGGAATTAACGCGGGTGTTAAAACAAAATAGGGATAGATGTCGTTGCTGGCCGTCTGCTCGTGGTTGTCAATCACAAAAACACGCGTGCCGACCAAACCAATATGCGGGTGCTGCTCCAAATAGCAAACTTGCTCGGCTAGTCGAGTTGGGGTACTATAATTATCCGCATCCTGACGTGCGACATAGGTTCCTTGGGCAACGTTTAACCCTTTATTAAGTGTCTGAGTCAATCCTATATTTTTCGGGTTATGTACAACGACAATCCGTTGGTCTTGCTGTGCATATGCGGCTAGGATATCAGCAGTTTGATCGGTAGACCCATCGTTAAGAACAATTAACTCAAAGTCTTCAAGTGTTTGAGACAAAATGCTGTCTATTGCTCGGCTGATATACATACCCATATTGAACGTAGGTAGTATGACAGATACTAACGTCTTCAATTTTGAATTTTTATTTGCTATGTTGATTAACTATAAAAATCTGATTTGATTTTTGAAAGTTCTTTTTAGAACGAATCGTACCAGACGTAAAGTAGCTTACCGTAGGAGAGACAGTAAGCTAGTCAAGGAAAGAGATACACAGAGAATTTCACAAATCAAATAGGATTGCTATTACAGAACATTAGTAAAAATACGATTCACTTGTCAAGCCTTTTCAATAATTATATTTTCTCAAAAACAGAGATGTATATAAACTTTTATTAAAAAAGTAGGAGCAATCTTGGAATTTTATAAAACAATCTAAAGATTTATGTACATGACACATTAATATTTAAATTTGGTACTTGTTTAAAAATCTTCCCGAAGGTTCGACTATGTATGATTGCTTTGGGTAAGAAAATGTAATCATTTTGTAGTCAATATCCTGTACTCTATTTTGCGATCGCAAGAGACAATGAATCAAATCCATGATTTCCTATCAGTGTCACCATACCACGCACCAATGCTCCTGCAAAAGCAGGCACAGAAAAA
The DNA here is from genome assembly GCF_036917275.1 of Nostoc sp. Lineage (GTDB taxonomy): Bacteria > Cyanobacteriota > Cyanobacteriia > Cyanobacteriales > Nostocaceae > Nostoc. Next base: position 22,648 of record NZ_JBALDF010000014.1, on the reverse strand, counting down.
GCCTAGAGAGCAAGTTTGCAACTATGATAAGTTGAAAGAGTATTTTCAATACACACTATTTTTAGAATTCTTTGAGTAACACTACAGCTTATCAGTCTATTTGTGGGAAAATAACTGCGTAGACGCTTTGCGGCTTGTCGTGAGACATCGCACGATGTAAGTCTTGCGAAAGATTTTAAGTATTAATACATAATTATTTGTATAAAATATTTTATCTGGGTAAAGATTATTATCTAGTGATCGCTTTACTACTTATTAGAAAAAGTAAGAAAAGTAGGAAAAGTAGGATGTTCTGTATCAACACTTGATTATCCGGTTGATTAAGCTGTATATTAATCTTTCATCTTTGAATTGATTTCATCGTAAACGGCTTCGGTAGTAAATAATTATTATCTATTACAAAATTCCTCGTCCTCTTGTGGACGAGGAATTTTAAACTTTTATATTTTTCACCCTAATCTGTGATTTTTTGTCCCTAAACGCCGGAAAATACTTATTTAATCGTAGACTAAAATTGCAATTGCCTATTCAATTTTAATCTATTAAACCCACTGTCAGTCTGCATTTACGTGTCGTAGATAAGTCGATAAACTCAGGAAATAGTTATATTCATATATGTGTTCAAATTGACCTAGCTATGAGTAATTTGGTTTTTATTTTTCACCAATGAAAACTTTTATTAATAATGCAAGAAACATGATAGTATCAAGCAAAAGTTCATGTATTCTAAGTTGAAGCGTGGAACTTAGAAGTGAGCAAAAATTTGCTCTCATCTCGGCTTAATTTATTGTAGTCGGAGATGCTTTTTCCGCACTACTTCCAACCAAAAAGTATAATTTATAACTTACACACGATAATAAAGCAGCTACCAAAATGTATCCTAAAACTGCGGTTAAGTTCGATCAAGAGACGTTCAACAGAATGAAGCGAGATATCGAACTTTTATCTAAGACAAATCGAGGCAGACAGAATTCTCCAAGCTTTGCCACTGAAATTCCACAAGAGATTGGTGTTCAGCTTACCTATCGATGCAATTTAAGATGCGAAACGTGTTTTCAATGGAACGATCAAGGTTTTTTCCATCATCTGAATAAGGCTCAGTTGAAGGGTGAATTGGACGCTTCTATTTTTGAGAAGATCCTCTATGAAACTGAGTCTGCCAAGTCAAACTTATACCTATGGGGTGGTGAGCCACTAGTTCACCATGACTGGCCTGAAATTTGTCGAATGCTGGAGAAAGACCCCCGGTGGACTGTCATTTGCACCAATGGTCTTCTAATTGAGAAAGAGCTAGATTCGCTGCTACCTATTTCCTCAAATCTTGTCCTTTTGGTTAGTGTTGATGGATTTCAGGAAGACAACGACGCAATCCGGGGTAAAGGAACTTTTAACCGTGTCCTACATAACATTGACATCATTCGCTCCCTACAGAAAAAGGGTGAGTTTAAGGGCAAAATCTCAATCAGCGCTGTGTTGAATGGTGAACTCGCACCTCGACTTTATGATTTTGTTGCATACTGCGAGAGCCTTGAAATTGACAGTCTGTACCTTGTCTACCCTTGGTATATTCCAGAAACTATTGCCAACAAAATGGACGAGTATTTTAAGACTAACTTTGATTGGCTAAACACATTACCAGAGCAGTCCAAAGCCAGTTGGCACTCTTACACATATCACGTTGATAGCGAGAAGGTGGAACAACTGCGTCAGCAAGTTGAGAAAGTCAATACTCGCACCTGGAATATACGCATCAGGTATCAGCCAGCTCTAGAAGCCGATGAGTTCTCTGCTTTTGTGGGGGGTAGTGATGAACCAGGACAGAGACGCACCCGATGTCTATCGATTTCAAACAGAATGGATGTTCTCGCTGATGGCAGCGTTAGCTCGTGTAAACTATTCCCCGAATTTAATATTGGCAACCTTTATGAACAAGGTGTTTTAGAGATTTGGCAAAGTGATGTCTTTAAAAGAGTGCGGGAAACTATCCACGGCGGGTTAACCCCGATTTGTTCTAAATGTGTGCTTCTGTATCGACACGGACTCTAAAACAATATTTAGCCGCTAAGTTCTGATTACCGGAGTACATTAATGAAAATTTTAGGGTTCATTGGGCGTTCAGATATTCCCCTAGCCCATGACGGTGCTGCTAGCTTAATCATCAATAATAAAATTAAGTTCGCTCTTGAGCAAGAACGCTTGACCCGTACACGATATGCCGAAGGTCAAGGCTGTTTTGATGCTACAAAAGCTTGTTTAGACAGTGCTGGTCTTCATTTAAAAGACATAGACTACATTGCCTATGGCTGGCTTGAAGACCTCAAGTCGGGTACTCAAGTTTCAGACTACGTGGTTGCGTCTAATGAACTTACACCAATACTCTTGCCGCCGGAACTGTTTGGATACACCGAGCCGCCTGATATTCATTTTGTTAAGCACCACTATGCTCATGCTGCCGTCACATTTTTTACTAGTGGTTTCGACAGCGCCGCCGTCCTGGTGATGGATGGACAAGGAGAGGGGGTTTCGGTTTCTCTGTTTCACGCTAAGGGCAACACCATTGAGTTAATTGAAACTTATCCCGTAGATACCTCACTGGGAATGTTCTACGGAGCAGCAGGGGCCCGCGCTGGTCTGGGTTGGCACTCTGGCCCTGGTAAGCTGATGGGGCTAGCGCCCTTTGGTCAAGTTAGGGAGTCAATTGATTTTCATTTCGACCCAGACACCGGACGTTTCACGCTGCCTGCATTCATCCAAAAAGCGATTAATGACTCACCAACACCCACAACAGCGAATGACATCGGCACGTTTTGGCTTGACTATTTCGAGAAATATCACTATCCTTATCAGCAGACGTGGACACCGAGTTGGGAATTGGTCAAGGCTTACCATATCGCTCATTATGCCGACTTTGCTGCATCCGTTCAGCATACCCTAGAAATCATTGGTCATAATTTGGCGATCCGTCTCAAGAAATTAACAGGAGAGAAGAATCTAGTTCTCAGTGGTGGTTGTGCATTGAACTGTACGATGAACGAGGCGTTAAGTCAGCAGAAGATTTTTGATCGCATTTACGTCTTTCCTGCTGCCAACGATGCCGGGTGCAGCATTGGTGCAGCACTAGCAGTATCTCATCTATTTAATCCACCAACTTCACCGTTGGAGAGATTACCCAGTCCCGCTTTTGGAACTACGTACACCAGCGAGGCAATCATCGCGGCGATTAAAGACTACGGCTTTATCCCTGAAAAACTGTCTTCAGAAGCGCTGATTGAGCGTGTAGCTGAGGATTTAGCCGCCGACAAAATTGTGGCTTGGTTTAGAGGTCAAGACGAATTTGGCCCTCGTGCCTTGGGACGACGCAGCTTTCTAGCTAATCCTTCACACAGAGAAACTCTAGGACGGCTCAATAAAATAAAAGGTAGGGAAATGTGGCGACCTTTGGCTCCCAGCGTTCTGAGCGAAAAGGCAGAGATAGTACTGGAAGGTTCACTAGATTCGGGGCTACATCGCTATATGTTAGGTACAGCCACCATCCGACCAGAATGGCGAACTAAAATTCCGGCTGTTGTCCACGTTGATTTTACCACCCGCTCTCATCTAGTGGAAAAAGAGCAAGATGGGATTTATTGGTCTTTAATTGATCGCTTTTATCAAAAGACAGGTATTCCTATAGTCTGTAATACGTCTCTGAACGTGGCTGGTCAACCCCTTGTTCACAAGCCAGAGGAGGTATTGGATATTTACTCTACTAAAGAGGATGTCCAAACTTTAGTAATTGAGGACTTTTACCTCACGAAGCCTGAAACTACTGGCACGGAAATCGCCGCTCGTGCCTAGATATATTTAGTTTCTGTCTATCCATCTGAGGTAAGTCATGCGGTTCTCTCTAATTGTGCCTACTATTAATAGAGTCAACGAGTTAGAGCGGCTGTTTCAGTCTCTTGCCACCCAGGATCACAATGATTTTGAGGTGATTGTTGTTGACCAGAATTTGGATAATCGATTGGAAAAGTTGGTGACTTCTTACAGTCAAGAGTTTTCCATCTTGCATCTGAAGCAGACAAAACGGGGTTTATCCCGTGCTAGAAATCTGGGAAAGTTACATCTCAAAGGCGACATCATCGCTTTTCCTGATGATGACAGTGTGTATCCGCCAACAGTATTATCCCAAGTGGCTGATTTTTTGGAAAATGAAGCTGCTTGGGATGGGGTAATTGCCAGAATCTTTGACTTGAATGATGATAAAAATGCCTTTGAGTTTTGTGGGGGCGACGATAAATCAGGATGTGTTGATTACTGGAAAGGATATACAGTCGGTATATCCCATGCCATGTTCTTTCGTGCTTCTGTCGTAAAATCTCTGGATTTTGATGAAGCGATGGGTGTGGGTTCAGGGACACCCTGGGGCGCAGGTGAAGATGTTGATTATTTATTTCAATGTCTTGATGCAGGCTATCGGTTCTACTATGATTCTAAGTTAAAAGTTAGACATCCAACTCCACTTAATAAAAATAACTTTCGCCAACAAATTCAACGAGAATATTCCTATGGATTGGGTAATGGCTATTTGCTAGGTAAGCATAAATTACCTGAGCCATTAATTCATTCTGCTACAAATTCATCGTACCAACATACAATTTTGGAAGTTACTAAAGGGAACCTAAAACGTGCTGCCTATTTCTTTGCCTATGGTTTGGGAACCTCGATTGGATATTCTCAGGGAATGAAGAAATGCCAAATAATTCATCTATCGAGCAGCCAACCAATTTAGGAGAGATAGGGGTGTATTATGCGATTTTCTCTTGTTTTAGCAACTAAAAACAGAGTCACAGAAGTTGAGCGTTTTCTGCGATCGCTCGCAACTCAAAGTCATACAGATTTTGAAGTGATTATTGTCGATCAAAATCGAGACGATCGCCTAGTCGAATTAATCGAATTCTATAGTCAAAAGTTTTTTATCTTGCACTTGAAACAACTAGAATCTGGATTGTCGCGTGCCAGAAATCTGGGGCGATCGCACATCAAAGGTGATTTGGTTGCTTTTCCAGATGATGACTGCTTATATCCACCTGAATTGTTAGCCCAAGTTGTACGTTTTTTTAGAGATAGTCAGACAGAAGGTGTCATCGCTAGAGCTTTGGATATAGATGAAGATAAAAACGCATTTTTATATTGTGGCGATGATAACTCAGGTATAGTCGATTTAGAAAAAGCATTTCGGATTGGAATCACATTTTTGATGTTCTTTCATGCCCATATCGTCAAAGAAATTGCTTTTGACGAAACTATTGGCCCAGGTTCAGGTACACCCTGGGGATGCGGAGAAGATATGGATTATTTGTTCAAATGTATTAGGGCGGGATACAAAATTTATTACAATGCCAAACTGATTGTGCGGCATCCAAATCCGTTTAAAATCTATAATTTCCGTCAACTAGTGTGGCGTGAATATAGCTATGGTCGGGGAAATGGATATTTAATGGGTAATAATTTTCCTACTTCCTTTGTCAGGGCTGAGATTTTGCCCAATTTCCCCTATGTAATTACATATATGTTCAAAGGTCGGTTCGATTATTCTGTATATGTTGCTGCGGCAATTATTGGGATGTCGTTAGGGTATTGGGATAGTGTAAAACAACCCAAAAGTATTCAGACCATGCAAAAATCAACAGTGGGTTCGATATCATGAAATTCTCACTGATCGTAGCCACTAAAAATAGAGTCAATGAGGTTGATCGCTTTTTGCGATCGCTAATGACTCAAAGCTATAGCAACTTCGAGGTGATAATTGTCGATCAAAATTCGGACGATCGCTTGATGAATATAGTCAATTCTTATATTCAGACATTCACTATTACACATATACAAAAGGCTAATCCTGGTACATCCCGCGCTCGGAATCAAGGGCTTTTACTTGCCAAGGGTGACATTATCGCTTATCCCGATGATGACTGTCTTTATCCTCCTGATATTCTTGCTAAAGTAGCCCACTTTTTTCAGACTAATACAACCTGGGATGGCTTAACTGTCAGAGTCATGGATTTAGATAGTGACAAAGATGCATTTGATTATTGTTTGCAAAAATCAGGGAAAGTTGACCATCTTACAGCATGGAGCTTGGGAATAGGCCCGTCAATGTTTTTCCGAGCGGATCTGGCAAAAAAAGTTATCTTTGATGAACAAATGGGGCCTGGAGCAACATGGGTTGGCGGAGAAGATACGGATTATTTGCTGCACTGTCTCGATCGCGATGCTGCGATTTACTATGATTTTGAGCTATTTGTTAGACATCCTCAACCTTATGCAATTTATACGAGTCGTCAGCTAGCATGGCGGGAATTTACTTATGGTCGAGGGTTTGGATATTTATTAAAAAAACGAAATATTTCTTTATCAATTGTTCTTTATCAACTAGTTGAACCTATTATCTTGATAGGAAAATATATAGCAACTGGTAACTTCCGCTATGCATTGCCTTGTCCAGGCATAGGATTAGGTAGGGTACTCGGATATTGGGAGGGCGTACAAAAATTTAATCAGAGGAAATTTTTATGAGTTTAAAATACGTTCAAATTGAAACAACTAGTGTTTGTAATCATCGCTGCTTTTTCTGTCCTGTATCTATGGATAAACGAGAAAAAAGTACGCTATCTCTGGAGAAAATAGAGAAAATTATTCAGGGACTTCATGACTATCCGATTGAGGCGATCGCTCTCAGCGGTTTTATGGAAGCAACCTATGATAAAGAGCTAGTTGAGAAGATTACTGTTATTCGGAATGCAGGTTATCAAGTTTCGGTTTACAGCAATGGATCGGGGCTGAAGCCAGAATTAACCGACCAACTGCTCAATTTAGAAGTAAGCAGTTTTACATTTAACCTCTCAACGTTGGATGAAGCCCAGTACCAGCAAACTCGCGGCTCGCGAGATTTACCCAAAGTTTTATCTAATCTTGACTATCTGTTAGCTCAAGCACCTGTTCAAGCGCGAAAGGTGAAAGTAGATTTGGTCGTAGTTGGGGCTTTGGATCGGCAACATGCTGCAAGCTTTCAAATGATTCAAGACAGATTTGCAAATACAGCGGTTTCTAGTATTTTAATTATTCCGATGGTTGAATTTGCTGGAAAAGCAAACCAGGGATTATTACCCATTAGACCCAATCATCAAAAATTACAAGGTTGCCTGTGGCATCGTGACAAAGAGTGGCTACATTTTGATGCTAACGGTGAAGCTATTTTATGCTGCCACGATTACTTCTCTAAATATAAAATGGGCAACATCAGTGATGCCAGTGTGAGCGAGATTTATCAAGGAAATCCTATCCAGCAATGGCGACGTTGGGTTAGCGGAGAAGAAGAAGCGCCAGCAGATTTTATCTGCCGTAGCTGTGCTTATGCGATCGCAGATAATCACGTTGAAAATTTACGTAAATCGTTCTGCGATCGCTGTGAGTTGCCCGCCATATTAGGAGTAGATAATTCTTGCAAAAAATGTGGCGATGTTGGGCAAGTCATTGATGCCATTGAGAAACATCCTGAACTCTTGTCTTTAGCATAATTAGGAAATTTAAAGATGCGGTTTTCTCTCGTCTTATCAACAAAATATAGAGTACAAGAGTTAAAGCGTTTTCTCGAATCACTTGCAGCCCAAACCTGCGCTGATTTTGAGTTAATCCTAATTGACCAAAATGCCGATGACCGATTGGCAGAACTCGTAAAGTTCTACAGTCAGAAATTTCCAATTATTCACATAAAACAATTATCACCTGGACTATCTCGCGCCCGGAATCAAGGCTTGCAGTATGTCAAGGGTGAGTTATTTGGCTTCCCTGACGATGACTGTATTTACCCTCCTGATTTTTTGGCAAAGGTGTCCGAGTTTTTTAATCGTGATTCAGCTTGGGGCGGATTAATCATTAACGTTCTGGATTTAGAGTCAGATAAAGAGGCGATGCTCCATAGTCCTGAAAGTGCTGGAGTGGTTGATTATGACAAGGGATGGATCGTTGGCATGACTGCTGCCTTATTTTATCGAAGCGAATTTGCCAAGGTTCAATTTGACGAAGAAATGGGGCCTGGTACGCCTTGGGCAGGAGCCGAGGATGTTGATTACTTATATAGCTGTCTTGATGCCGGAGCCAAGACTTACTTCGATCCAGCGATCATTATTCGACATCCTACGCCGACTAAACTTTATTCTATTTCTCAATCAATTCGCAGAGAGTATAACCACGGTCGTGGTGCTGGATTCTTGATGAGAAAATGCAAGTTTCCATTGTCAAAGGTGCTTTGGCTAGTGACTAATCCATTAATTTATACGCCTATTTTTATTTTTCAAGGCAAAGCCCGTGCGGCAATTTGTTTTCCTGGCATATCTCTAGGTAGAGTGCAGGGATATTTGGGGAATTTGAAAACTCGTCAAAAAGCATTGCTACAACGTCAACTGTAGAGGTAAATCAATCGTGTGATCAATGGATTTATGAGCATGACTGGAGGTTTCCGTGGTAGATCGCTCTGAACATAATAAAAAGGCACGCTGGAAAGCCGTTCAAGCCCTTTTGACGACCTATCGCAAGGGTTCGCCGTTGCAAGCGATCGCTCGATCGGAAAACCTATCGCTTTCGTTTGGTCAGGAGCGGCTGTGGTTGCTTAACCAGTTCGGTGGGGATAATACGGTTTATAATATGCCGTTTGCCTTTTGGATAAATGGCTCTCTGGATCTGTATGCACTGGAGAAAAGTATACAGGAAATTGTTCGTCGTCACGACATTCTCAGAACTACTTTTTTGTCAGTCGGCGCACAAGCTGTCCCAGTCATTTCCCCAAAGAGCGATCTGAGGTTACCAGTGACTGATTTACGACAGCTACCTCCAGCAGAGCAAGAAGCGCGGTATCAGTGCATTAGCCAAGATGAAATTAGCAAGCCGTTTGATTTAGCCCAAGGGCCGCTGTGCCGGTTTCAATTACTCCAGTTTTCCGAAGAGAAATACGTGCTACTGATGACCATTCATCACATTATCTATGATGGATGGTCTCAAAGTGTGTTTACCAAAGAACTCTCAATTCTTTATAAAGACTTTTCTAGCGGTCAGCCACCCTCATTACCCGATTTGCCAATCCAGTATGCTGACTTTGCTCACTGGCAACGGCAATGGCTAACAGGCGAAATTTTGCAATCCCAGAGATCCTATTGGCAACAGCAGCTAGCGGGCGACTTACCGACCCTGCACCTGCCGTTTGAGCTACCTCAAGTTGTGCAAGCATTCAGCACGAAGTACAAGGGTGAGCGTCAGCTTGTAGAGTTCTCCCCCGAACTCACAGTAGCCCTGAAACAACTAGGCGATCGTCAAGGGGTGACGTTGTTTGTGGTTCTGTTAGCGGCATTGAATGTACTGCTATATCAATATACGCAACAAGAGGATATTATTGTTTGTTCTACCCAAGCGGGCCGTAATCTAAGTAAAGTTCAGGGATTGATTGGGTTTTTCAATACAGTTGTTCCAGTACGAACCGATTTGTCTGGGAATCCGAGCTTTTTAGATTTAGTGGACAGAATCCATCAGGTTGTTTTAGATGGATTCCAACACCAGGATATGCCGCTACAACTGTTGGCAGACACTTCATATCTTGCCCATAAGCGGCTGTATCAGGTTATGTTGGGGTTGGAAAATACGCCTAATGAACTTCTGATCCTTCCAGAAGTACGGATTGAGTCGCAGTTTCTCTCAAATTGCACCGCTAATTTTGACTTATTTTTATCCCTCGTTTCCTTAGAGAAACCTGTCGATAAACTTACAGGATATTTAGAATATAAAACCGAGCTATTTACGCCCTCGGCAATTGCAAAATTATTAGAAGATTTTCAAGAGTTATTAGCAAATCTGGTTGAGAATCCCGATCAGCAACTCTCAGATTTGCCGCCGTTGGTGACGGACGAGCAGCAATTATCGTTATTGGCACTTTCAAGGGAATCTACCAAACCATTCGTTGCTCCCCGCACACCCATTGAGCAGAAGCTAGCACAGATTTGGTCAGACGTATTGAGGCGAGAGCAGATTAGTATTTATGACAATTTCTTTGGACTGGGGGGACATTCTCTGCTAGCAACCCAGGTAATTTCCCGTGTAAATACAGCGTTCGGTGCAGAGTTACCGATTCTGCCTATCTTTCAACATCCAACCATTGCAGCGCTGGCAGAGGTGATCGCGGTTTGCTTGCAACAGGAGCTTGGCATAACATCGCTCAAAATTGAGCCTGTAGGAAGAGAAAATAAGCTTCCCCTGTCTTTTGCCCAGCAACAACTCTGGTTTCTAGATCAATTTGGCAGCAGTGTTGCCTACAATCTGCCGATGGCTTTAGTGTTTACTGGTGCGCTCAAGGTCACAGCACTACACCAAACATTACAGGAAATTGTCGATCGCCATGAGAGTCTGCGGACTACATTTAGCGCAGATGACGGTAGTCCCTATCAGATGATTCACTCCCAAATGGCGATCGCTCTGCCTGTGGTTGACTTGAGTTCCTGGGAACCAGAAGAAATTAGGCTGGAAGTGAAGCGTCTGGTTGTTGCTGAAGCAAACTGTCCGTTTGACCTCAGCCAAGACCCGATGCTGCGAGCCACTTTGCTGCATCTCGGTCAATCTTCCTTCTGTGTTGACTCTGCTACAGGTTGCGATCGCCTCAATCCCTCACAAACCCATCACATCCTCCTGCTTACCATCCACCACATTGCTGCCGATGGTTGGTCGCTCAACATCTTACTAAAAGAATTAACAGCTCTCTACTCTGCCTTCAGCCAGGATCGGCCTTCTCCTCTAACTGATTTATCAATTCAGTATGCAGATTTTGCAGTTTGGCAGCGTCAATGGTTGCAAAAAGAGGTACTGGAAGAACAGTTAAACTATTGGAAGCAGCAACTAGCTGATAGTTCGGTTTTAAATTTGCCAACTGACTATCTGCGTCCGGTAATACAGACATTTAACGGCAAAAAAGAGGCGTTGGAATTTCCCAAATTTTTGCTTGACGAACTGAAGGCACTGGCGCAGCGTGAAAGTGTGACGCTGTTTATGACGCTACTGGCGGCGTTCCAAGTACTGTTGCATCGCTACAGCCAGCAAGATGATATTATTATTGGTTCTCCCAGTGCTAACCGCAACCATCAAGCATTAGATCCATTAATTGGTATGTTTGTCAATACCCTCGTGCTGCGTACTGATTTAGGTGGCAATCCCAGTTTTAGCGAACTACTGCAACGAGTGCGCGAAGTGGCAATATCTGCTTATGCCCATCAAGATTTGCCTTTTGAGAAACTAGTGGAGGAAGTGCGATCGCAACGCGACACCAGCCGCAACCCACTGTTTCAGGTGATGTTCGCTATAGAAAATGCCACAACTGCGGCGCTGGAACTACCAGGATTAAAGTTGGAATTAATGCCAGTAGAAACCGAAACGGCAATGTTTGATTTAACGCTGAGTTTGGAGGAAATAGCAAGCGGCATTACTGGCAGCTTTGAATACAACACAGACTTGTTTGATGCTAGCACCATTGAGCGGATGGCAGGACATTTTCAGGTTTTGTTAAAAGGTATTATTGCTAGCCCGGACAAGCGTTTGTCAGACTTGCCATTGTTAACACCAGCTGAAGAAAATCAAATACTGGTGCAGTGGAATTGTACTCAAAGCGAGTATCCCCAGAATAAATGTCTGCATCAGTTGTTTGAGATGCAAGTGAAGCGCACACCCGACGAGGTGGCTGTGGTGTTTGGCTTTGCAAAACTGACTTATCAGCAATTGAACACTCAAGCTAATCAGTTAGCGCATTATTTGCGCTCTCTAGGTGTAGGAGCTGATGTACTGGTTGGGGTGTGTGTTGAACGTTCTTTAGAGATGGTGGTAGGACTACTTGGTATTCTCAAGGCAGGTGGGGCTTATGTACCGTTAGACCCGGACTATCCCAAAGAACGCTTGAGCTTTATGTTGATTGATTCACAAGTGTCAGTAATGTTGACTCAAAATAAGTTAGTGAATCAATTGCCCGAACATAGAGCTTATGTAATCTGCTTAGACACAGATTGGGAAAAAATTTCTCACGAAAGTGAGCAAAATCCGGTAAGTGAGGCAGTAGCCGAGAACTTAGCTTATGTCATCTACACTTCGGGTTCTACTGGTAAGCCCAAGGGAGTGATGGTAACTCATCGAAATTTGGTTAATGCATATATGGCTTGGGAAGATGCCTATCAACTTCGCTCCCTGTGTAGCAGTCATTTACAAATGGCAAGTTTCTCTTTTGATGTTTTCTCTGGGGATATGGTTCGGGCGCTTTGTTCTGGAGCAAAACTAGTCATTTGCCCGCGAGAGTGGCTTTTAGAACCGGAAAAGCTATATGCATTGATGCAAAAACAGAAGATTGATTGTGCAGAGTTTGTACCACCTGTTTTGCGGAATTTAATTCAGTACCTAGAGAAAACACAGCAGAACCTGAGCTTCATGAAGTTGTTGATCGTAGGTTCAGATAGTTGGTATGTACAAGAGTATCGCCAATTTCAACATTTTTTAGGTGCCCAGACTCGTTTGATTCATGGTTATGGGGTAACTGAAGCTACCATTGACAGTTCATATTTTGAAAATACTTCAATTAATTTATCTGTTGATGGACTAGTACCGATTGGACGACCGTTTGCTAATACAAAAATTTACATTTTAGACCGAAATCTCCAGCCAGTTCCTATCGGTGTTCCAGGCGAACTCTATATTAGTGGTATGGGTCTGGCTCGCGGATATCTCAATCAACCAGAGTTGACCGAGCAGAGATTCATCCGTAATCATTTTAGTCTCAGCAATGAATTAAGCACCCGTCTTTACAAAACAGGGGATCTGGCTCGCTACTTGAGCGATGGCAATATTGAGTTATTAGGACGCCTTGATTATCAGGTCAAAATTCGTGGCTTCCGCATTGAGTTGGGAGAAATTGAATCAATGCTAGGTCAATATCCCAATGTCCAGAACGTCATGGTGGTAGCACGGACAGAAGAGAATGGTAGCTCCGGATTGGTCGCCTACTTGACACCCCAATTTGCCGATTGTCAAATCTGGGATTTGCGTAACTACTTAAAACAAAGACTTCCGGGGTATATGATTCCCAGTGCTTTTGTCACCTTAGAACAATTTCCACAAACCCCCAATGGCAAGGTTGATCGAAAAGCATTACCCGTCCCCACGATTCTCTCATCTGCCGTATATGCCCCTCCCTGCAATCAAGCAGAAGAAAAAATTGCCGCTGCTTGGCGACAGGTTTTAAATCGTGAAAAATTCAGCATCCACGATAACTTTTTTGAAGTTGGCGGTCATTCACTTTTAGTAGTGCAGGTTCATCACTTGTTGTCTGAAGATTATCCTTCCCTGAAGATTGTGGATTTATTCACGTACCCTAGCATTCATAGTATGGCAAACTATTTGTTACACCCCCTTGGTTTCCCTATTTCAACTGCAAAGCTCAATTCTCATGTCACTATTCAGCAAACAACAAAAGGACGAGGAGTATTTTCTACAAAAAAATTTGTTCAAGGGGAAACCGTTGTCCTGGGTATCCCAATTGAAGAAGTTCCAGAACGAACAATTTATTCCTTTCAGATGGATTTTAATTTGCATGTAAACCTAGATGAGCCTGCTGTGGTCATTAACCATTCTTGCGATCCAAATACTGGGGTCAGAAACAATCAATTTGGAGGATATGACTTCATTGCTTTAGAAAATATCGAAGTAGGTGAGGAGATTACCTGGGACTACGAAACCACTGAGTATGAATCAATTGCTGTGCTTGGGTGCTTGTGCGGATCTCTATCTTGTCGAGGGAAAACATTAGGATTCAAATTCCGAGAACAAATATTGCGTGATACTTATGGAGAATATATTGCAGCTTATCTTCTAACTGGAGTTTAGACTAAAAGCGATATGAGAGAACGCAAACCAAATGGAATTAGAGGTTAAAAATATTATCTTGTCAGCCTCAAAGCATCCGCGACCTTGAACAATTATTGTGTAGTATGTTTGCAGAGAAAAGGGGTGTCTGATTGAATACAGGCCCCCATGAAGGCAGAAGCTGAGAAACGAACTACCATTACTCAGCTGCCAATATGAAACGTGCCAGATTAGAAGAATTCCGTCAAGCAGCCTACAAATATTTAGGCAGAGCACACGATGCAACTTTTGAGGGTTTATTGTTGTTCATCTTCGAGCGGTGTTTGTGTTTTTGATCCAAGATCGCCACCAGCAAATGAGCGAAGACCACGAGATTTGAAGGATTGAGCGATCGCATTTCGTGCCATTTGGCTATATTCTTGGTTTTGCTGTTCTTCTATGCGTTTCTTTTCTTCAATAAACAAGTCTTTGTCTAAGGATGTGATGAATTCATCAATTTTTTGTCCAACTGACTCAGGGGACTGGTCGATTTGGTCGGCCAATTCCTGTAGTTGGCTGACAAGTTCTTGGAGGTACTGCTCGATTTTTGAGTAGGAGAATAACTCTTGCAGCTTTTTGGGGAGTTCCTTTTCTATCTCTTCCCTCATTTCAATTCCCTGTGCTTGCAAAGTTTTGCGTAGGGAACGCAAACGCGCACGGGCGGCTTTAACTTTGGCAGGTTTTTTAGAGGTGAAGTCACTAACAAATTCTTTCAATCCAGTGTAGAGATTGAGAAAAGCGGCTTGGGCGGCTTCTGGATTGTTTTGCAGTTCTTCGGGAGTGAAACCTAAGAGTGTGAAGATGAGGGTTTGGGCTGTTTCGGTTTGGTCGGGTGATGGATCTGGTTGTGATGTCTGCGTTGGGGAAGTCATGACGTTGGAGAAGGCGGTTTTTGCTTGTTCTATCGCTCGGTTTATCTCAGCTTTAAGGTACGCTTTTGCTTCTGATTCTGTGATTTCAAAGGAAGTAAATGTAGTTTGTGTGACTTTCTTTTTTTCGCCAGTTAGCGTGTGGAGGATGAAGTCTCTACTGGGTAGTTGTTGGTTTTCGGGAATGAGAAAGTAGCGAGAGCGGGTGGAATCAGCCCAGAGGGAAAGTTTATCTTTAATGTTCATAAGAAACTAAACGATATTCCATTCCAAAAATTTCTGCCAAAATTCCTTTATCTTTTCCTCAGTTAATCCTTGTTCAAGAGCATAATTCTTAAAATCTTGCTCATTTAATGAGCCTTGTTCATCTTTCGGGGCATTCTCATATAGTTCCTTAGCCTTTTAATCGAATGTTTTTTCTTCTGGCTCCGCTCCTTGTAATATGTGGAATAGTTGCATTTCAACATTGTTTGCACCACCTACTTCGCTGTAAGGCTGCTGTCCCCATTCATAGAAACGTGTCAACACTTCTCCTTTATCCTGTACGTTCGCTATGGTCCCAAATTGTTTTTGCATCATATCTTTCCAATTTTCTCCATTGTTTACCTTCTTTGAGAGGGTTTGTAGGTGAGTTACCAACCGCATTAGTTTGTATACAAAGTTTGCTTTTGCTTCTCTTACCTTTTCCGGGTTTCCTTTTTTCTCTTTGTCTATTTTTTCTACTGTCTTTTTCAGTAGCGTCTGCGTTTTTGAATTCTCTACTAAGATGTCTAAGATGTACCATGCTGTAGAGTCCTTCACTGCTTTGTACAGTTCCTCTAGTTTTTCCTCGTTACCGCTTTCTCTTTTGGTGTTTTGAAAGAATGAGTCAAGCTGAGCCATTGTGTTTTCGCTAAGTTGGATTTCTAGCGCATAAAAGTTCTCTTTTGCATGATTTCCGGAGTAAATTACAGTTGTCACTCCTTTCTGATGTGCCCATGCCAGCAGCAGCACACTGGGGATGAATTCCAGTTCTTCCGCTAGTTTTATCAGCCTCGGATCTTGTAGCGCTTGCAGATTACGTTGGGGCATGGCAAATCCCTCATGGCAAACCCCCAGACTGGAACCACCATACAGTCCGAAACCCATATATGTGATATTTTGTTCCTTGCAGAAATCTCGCACTTCTGCATCTTGCTCATAGGGGGAGAAGCGATTCTGAACGAACCCAATTTGTAGATCGGATTTTTCCATGTACTTATATAAATTTTTTAATGTCTGGTCATCTACGTTGCTTAAGCCAATGCTCTTAACGTTCTGTATCTCAGATTCATCTATTGCCTCAGAGAGCGCTTTAAGGTACAGTTCTGCTTCTTCAGGATCACTGGGCAACTCATGCAACATCAGCACTTTTTCTGCCTGTTCGGGAATCACCTCCATCTGCTTGTTTAAGCGTTGTTTGAATACCTGTATTTTTCCCAATTCTTGGGGTGGCGCTGCTTCGTCTACTTCCGGTTTTATCTTGTACACTATCTGAAGTTCTTTAACATGCACCTCTGCTGCTTCAGCCGCTTGTTCTAAAAATTGAGCACTATCGTAAATCTCAGCAGTATCGAACAGTCTGTACCCCGCCTGCAAAGCGTCCTTCAAGATATTCACCTTCTCCTCATTAGTTCTCTCAACAGTTCTTTCTTCTGTTGTCTTCTTTGGTATATCTGTTCCAAACGCCTGTCTCAGACATAAGCCGGTTTCAGAGAAGCGACACCACTTGTTGTCCCGATACAACTTCCACTCATGATCGTTGGACAGTTTAATGACTGCTATATAGTCTCCATCACTGATTTCTTCAGGCTTGAACCTCATTGCCACTTTAAATTCTGCATTAATTTCCTCGTGTGTCAAATCTTGGCTACCCTTAGAAGCAGTTTGTGATAGAATCTCCATCTCCTCCTTTGTCAGTCCAACAGTGTCGGAGTTAGTGCTGGGTTCCCTTGGCATATTCACCTCAGTTTCCAGCAGACTCTTTCCAAAAAATGCTTCTGCATTTCCATGCCAGTACGCATCAAGAAGCCGCTCATGCCCATGATCCAAAGCATTCACTATCTTGTCAATTTTGGCTTTTTGATCTTTGTATACTTTGGCTTTTTTGCCCCTCTTCCCTAATGCATCCATCGCAAGATATTCTGTTATACCTTCCCTGATGTCAGATCGCATATACTCTGGGATATGCGAATCGAGAAATTGCGTAAACTCAGGGTGTTCTGCCGCATGTATCGCTTCATGCACCAAGGTTTCGTTTAGCCATTTTCCTTTTTGATCCTTCTTGAAAGTTCCTTCAGCCATTTCCATATAAACGTCAGTTCCCACGGTTATTGGTCCCCAATTTAACCGTACATGAGCCACATTTTCAAGGAGATCTTGGGCTTGAGGGTCGGGAGCAATAGTTTGTTCATACGCAGCGCGTACAGTCGCTTCGCTGGAACCAGAAGTCTGCGCTACTCTTTTAATAATATTTCCTACATCTTTTATGCTACTCATGTACCAATTTAGTGCTGCGAGACCTTGTTCCTGACGTTCTTCCTCTGAAGTTGCGGCATAGCGAGATTTCGCATGACGCACTTGTGCTTCATCTAGTTTTGTTTGTGAAATTTCCTCAATCTCACTTCCAAATTTGCTAGTGACAATGTTCTTAGCTTTATCTAATTCTTCCTGATACCGAGGTTCATCATAGTTGGGATTATCGGCATTCCCCTGCAAGTCCTTGTCTGCCTGTCGAGTTATTGCTTTTATAATATTGTTTTTAGTTTCGCTATTTATCTCCATCTGGGCATTTAAGATTTCCTCGTCCATTTTAGAGACACCCAGAATTTCTGAGACTTTTGCTGATTGTTCTTCTGTTAGTGGTGGTCGCCGCGAAGGTACTGCCTGCTCGGCGCGTTCGCTACTACTGAGACCAGCGCTACTAACTGGAGCTTCTTCTACCGTATCTTGTGTTCGTGACCTCGTAGGTATGCCGGAACTTTCTGCTGACATCCTGGTGTTCCTTCGTTGTGTTCGTGACCTCATAGGTACGGCGGAACTTTCTCCTAGCATCTGAGTACTTTTTCGCTTTCTTGTCGCTGGAGCCTTAGTATTATCCGAATTCATTGCTACAAACCCCGCACCAGGATTTGTATCCATCACATCCAAGGTTTGCTGATGTTGGGCTAACTGCTGTTTTAAATTCTCAATATCTGCTCGCAGAGAAGCTTCAGTATCTGCATCTAAATCAGCTTTAGAAAGCCGTTCCAACCGCTCATTAATTATCCGAGGTAATTTCTCAATTTCCAGTTTGGCTTCCCAAGCACGCGAACCAACTGGTGGTTTACCATTTTTACGAATCCAAGATTGAATCTGCTGTTTGAGTATGCGTATTACCCCCAATAAGCCGGAGTAGCGCTGCATCAACTCGACAGTTTTGACGTGCAACTTGATATCAACGGCAGTTGCATCTAGTCCAACCCGCATACGAATCTTCCTGACTTGTCCAGTCAAAGTAGCAACCTTGTAATCGACGCGAACAGTGTTACCAGGTAGGTCAGGGTCAACTTTTACAATAACTTTGCCCTGGAGTTTGGGGGGTAGGGCTTGGGTCAAAGTTTGCTCTACAAAACTACTTGGCTTTTTACCAAAAGGTTGATTGAGAAGATCTTTGATTCCCCTCAAATTTTGGAGCTGACTGTACAAAAGTTTCTCTTGTGCATCAGAACTGACTCCTTCCCCCATTTTTGTGCTGAGTTCCGTCTCCTTTCTAGTTTCTATGTCTTGATCATTCATTTCCTTGAATGTTTCTTTAGACTTATAACTATAAAGTTCAGGGGCTAATAGAAAAGGTTTATCTGTATTGGCTTCCAATGTGTATATTTGATTGTTGACTTCTGCCACTGATGTTTTCCAA
Organism: Nostoc sp.; assembly: GCF_036917275.1. Taxonomy (GTDB): domain Bacteria; phylum Cyanobacteriota; class Cyanobacteriia; order Cyanobacteriales; family Nostocaceae; genus Nostoc. Next base: position 3,910 of record NZ_JBALDF010000014.1, on the reverse strand, counting down.
TGATGAGGATATGGAGAACTGGGATTCTCTTTGTAGACGAGTTGCAAACGTCGAGTGGCTTTTACTTGAGGGCTGTCTAGTAGCTGATTAAATTCCTCGCGCGTGACTGTGTTTGGTTTATCACTAAGGAAATCTTTAAGGATACTTCTCATTCGTTGCTCGAATAATCTATTTGCAAACCTTCCGCAATCGTTTTGTACATCTTTGCTAAAGATTACTGTACCAAGGGTCTCATCAATGGTCGATAGTTCTTCAGGAGCTTCTTGATTGAATTGTTTTTTGTATTGCTCACTCAGACTAAATCTTGCAAGTTCACTTGGTTTTTGAATAAGCATATTATCCCGCAGCTGGTAGATATGTTCCTGCGTTTTTTGTGTCCAACTTCCTAACTTTAATTGGAAATCTACTGATTCATTTGCTTTTGCAAAGTCAAAAGTTTTATATATTTCATTTGTAGCCTGGGAAACAGTCTCTAATTCTTTAAGACTCGTTGGCTCATCTGCTTTTAAGTTATTCAGAATGTCCTTAACTTCCGTTTGCGAGTTATTATGGACAAATTCGACTGCTTCTTTTAGCTGATTAATTAAGTTGTCTGTAGATTTAAGCCTTACTTCTGTATCTTCTGTTAAAAGTCGTGTCTGCGACTCAGACCTGCTTTGTTCGGCTTCCATCCCACCCCGTAATCGTCCCCTAAATTCGATCGTGCTTAATTCCTGTATATTCGGGTAGTCAGCTACAGTTAATTCGTCTCGAAGCACTTTACCGCCGCTGATTAGATACCCATCTATAGATTCATAACCCAAATCTTTTTTTAACTCGCTTATCTTTGTTTCTGCCGTGATACGCAATATCTTTGTTTTGCCGTCTAGAGTTTTCATCAAAACCTGATAAGGTTCTGCTTCTTTATTTCCTTTTGTGCTGGATGTAGTTGTATCAGGTGCTTTTTCTTCAGTTTCAGGACGTTTAACACCTGTCACATCTGTATCAGCACGACTAACTGTTGAGGTATTGCGATCGCTAGTTTCACTGAGTGTAGTTGTCTCAAGTGCTTTTTCGCCCGTTGCATTTTCTTCCCGTAAGGGTTGCTAATGCATATCCGCGATCGTAATAGCACGTTGCTTAATAAATCTACCGAAACCAGATTTATCAAGTTTTTCGGTTAACCTAGTCGCGTGTTCAACCCGTTTCTTTAATTGATCGGGTTTGAGTTTTGCAAGTTGAGCAATAAATTTAGGGTCTACTCCAGTTTGTTCAGCAACTTTATTTACTCCCTCATCAAACGTCTCTTTATTCTTAGGGTCTAGGTTATCAAGTTTACCAATTTCACTTTGATGCTTTTTAGCAAATTCAGCAACTTTAGCTCGTTTCGCAATTCCACCCAGCTTGCGGTTAACTCCACTACCGACAAAATGACCGCCTACACCCATAGCAGCCCCTATGCCAATATTTTCCCCAATTGCTTTCCAATCAATCGGCTCACCCTTCATTGCTGTAACGGCTAAATCGCCAAAAAGGCTACCAAGGGCATTGAAAACCTGATCGATTCCAAACCTAGCAGCAAATTCCAACGATTTTTTGAGTACTTCTTTGCCCGCTTTCACGCCGATTTTCACAAATTGACCAAGCGCCCCGCCAGCACCACCAAGCACACCACCAATTGCACCAGCAAGGGCTGCATATCCGATATCATCCGACCACTTCTTGCCATCGATCGCGTTGATGATGATGGTGGTGATGATACTTGAGACAACACCAATTAATACCCCAAAAGCGACAGCAAGTAGTGCCCCTGCTGGAGCAAAAAATATTGTTACAACTATCGTTACAACAGCGATAAAAATTATCACAAACCACTTGAGGACTTCTTTCCAGCGTGGTTGTACTTGATCTGCTGCTTTGTCAGCAGCATACTTAATAGCACATTCTTCACTCTGCTGAGTATATCCGTGAATCGATCCTCGTAGCCCTTCTTCCAAGTCGTTGACGCTTTGTTGGAAGCGACTCCGGTCGAAATTCTGCTTGAAGGTGGTTTCAATCCCTTCTGTTATTTGACTAAAACCTTTAACAACGGTTTGAGTAGCTTCTGTAAATCTTTTTGTATAAGCTCGCCGAATTTCATTGAAGGTGTGTGTAGCGCCTTTCTTCAAATGAGCTAGGGTCGTTTTCGTTTCTTCAACAACAGTTGCAGACTCCTTAATTCCACTTTCAGCAATTCCAGTTACAGCACCAATTGCTTGCTTTCCTCCCTGGGTAATTCCTTTGATTGAAGTCGCAATACCCTTTTGTGTTTGCCCCCGTACCATAGCAATAGCACTGTCAAAGTGCCTCAGAATTTCTGCTAAAGTGACACTCAACTCCTCAGGTTTAGGAGCTTCTAAACCCTGAAACTGGGCAATGCTATTTTCCAAAGCATTTTGCAAAGATGTCGCAACTTGATTAACTCCATTTTGTAGGGAGGCGATCGCATTTTGGGCATCCCGTTCAATTGCCAATATTTGGCGTTTACCGTAACCCTCCAGCAATTGCAATTGCACAGCTTCTTGTTGGTTCAAAGACTGTAACGTAGATTGCAGGGTTTGTTTAGCTGCCTGAGTTAGCTGCATTTGTGCTTCTGCTACTTGAGAGAGAGCTTGCTCCTCGACAACATTCAAATTTTCGAGACTGTGTTGTTGCAGAATTTGCGCCTGTTGGCGATACTGCTCGGCAATGGTATGAGCAGTTTGAATATCTTTTGGCTTCTGTTTTTGGATCTCATCAGCTTGAGCGTTGGCTTCGTTAATTAACTCACACTTGTATTGTTTTGCTACTTTTCTAGCTGCATCAGCCCTAGCCTCGAGTCGCTTGTCTGTGAGGTATCCGTCCCAAAAATTATCTTCTCGATGTATCTTTTGAGACTCCCATTCCTTTGCTCTCTGCTCCCCAAGGGCCAACGCTTCATCGCCAATCGTTTGACCAACATTCTGGAATTGACCGCAAACCTCAACATAAGATTCGTTAATATCATCGAGTTGTTTGCCTTCGCGCTCATCTATTGTAAAGAGAACTTTTGCGTATTCTGTTTCTGTATGTTGGCGACCAATGATAGTTTTTTGGGGAATTGCGGCTCTTGCTACCTGATAACGCGTATGAATGTGGGCGATTGTTTCCTGTGCATCGCTTTGAGCTTGGTCACGCTGTCCCGTCATTTGGGTAGCAACACCAGCCTTTTGTTGCTCAATTGTCCCCCTAACGGAGGCTATAGAACTTTTTGAGGCTTCCTGAATCTGTGCCAGAATTTCTTGCCCTAGTGCTGTCACCTTCTGCACTTGCAAAGCCCCTTGAGCCAAGAAGCTACTCGCCATACTGGTAGCGATCGCCTTTTGCTGTCGTTGCAAGACAGCATTATCTTAGTTGTTTTCTGCTGAGGTAATGCAAAGGTGATTCCTATAGAGGTCAACCGTGCTGTCTCAGCATTGGTCGCATATAGCTGTACTTGTGCTTTTAAGGCTTGTTCTGTGGCTTCAGCTTTCTGTACTAGAATCCCACGGTTAGCCGCTTTAGCCTGGGTTTCCAAATCTAAATGAGTTGCTGGTGCTTCTGGGGCCAAAGTTCTAGCTTTTGCCTTCTGTAGTTTAGTTTTAGAGCTAACCACTTTACCCCTACCTTGTGGATGCAGCTGGGAACCATTATCTCTGGAAACAGCTTTTTGACGTGGTTGTGATTTTGGTATATTACTTGATGATTGACTTTGTACCTCACCATCAGCACCCTCTTCTGGTGCCGAACTTATGTTACCCGTCGAACATGCACTAGGTTTCTCAACGCAATCTTTATTTTTATGGTTCTTCAGTACTTGTTATGCCAAATTATTAAGAATAGATATAAAATAATATTAAAAAATTTATCAATAATCTGCTAGGAGTACTATGAA
>NZ_JBALDF010000013.1:0-43866 GCF_036917275.1 Nostoc sp. | reverse complement strand
CGCATCCGCAAATGTCTGGATGCCTTTGATTGTTTACGGGACGCCATAGAGCATGTTCTACAACTTTCGTCCTAACAATACTGGCGATTGCTATAACTCAAATTAGCGAGTTTTTCGGCGAATAACTGCCTAAGCATTAATTTTTCCCAATAAATTTCCTTAGTGCTGCTTGTAGTAAATATTTACTTATATTTAGAAGTATTGATTTAAATGTCACATTTTCCCCAAAAATTATCAATACTTAAATAATTCATAAGTATTGTTAAGATTGGGAGTAAATTGAATAACATATAGAAAATGTACGGATAAAGGTATTAAATGGAGCTATTACAGCAGCAGATCCTAACTTTAAGCAAAAAACTGGATGCCCTATGCCAAGTAATTGAGCAGCTTGATGGTAAAGTCACTCAAGCTTTCTCAGAGTGTTCTTTAGCAAATACACAAGCAAAGGATAATTATCAGGAAAATCACGTGGCTGGAGCCTACCAGTTCAAAGGACGTATCAGCTTAAATCCAGAAATGGAACACAAGGATGTATTGACAGATGGCATTTATCTAGACATGCATCGTCAATGCGGAGATAACATAACACCAGAAATTCAAATACAACGACTGACAGCACAATTAACAGCAGCATACAATCGCATTGCTGCTTTAGAAGAACAATTACTTAGAGAGAGAATTCATTAAATTTAACCTAAGTTTAACGAATAAAAAAAATGGCTGGAGGTAGGAAACACAAGCCTTTAGGTTCAATGTCGAGTGATGGCTTTGTGGGCATATATTAAGTATTAGGACTTACGGACACTCTACGAATTCTCGGCGCTTTTGGCGTCTTGGCGGTTCGATAAATTAAGCTTTTTGGCAATTTTTGCGTAAGTCCTAAGTATAAGCAACTAATCCAGCTATCAAATTGATAAAAAAGTGAAACATACTCTTACATATATCTATGTAATAGTGTGTTCAATAGTTGGTATTTGTTTGATATGTAGCTGCATCAATTTCTTGATGATTAGAAGTCGCCAATTTTTTCTTCCCTGGAAGCGTAAAAGCCCTAGATGCAGCGCTCAGTCATGTTCTCCGATTATCATATTTTGATTGCCATTGTTTGCGATGCGATCGTTCTCCTACGCCCCTGAACAGTTACTTTTGGAAGTCCCCAAAAGCTTACTACTTCAGCTTTGTAGCAACTTAATTCCTTATCTTTTTTTGGAAATCAGCGAACTGACCGTTGATAGAGCGCTAATCGTGATTAAACAACCATAAAATTATTGTTGGTTAATGACAACCCAGCAGACAGTTGTGCAAATTGTACCTGAGTAAACGTACCTGCACTACCATCTCGGTCAAAGTATAATGAACCTGTAGTGCTATTGTAGATAAATCGGTCTTCGCTAGTGGTTGCAGATGTTTCGAGAGTAAACTGATTTTTCTGAAGTGAACCTATTGATAACCCGCCACCAAAACCAGTAGCCGATATCTGAATCAGTTCATTAGTCGCGTTAAAGTCATAAATCTTATGAACGCTTCCATAATTGAAAATATTATTAAAAACAAAGGTATCAGTACCAGTTCCTCCATAGAGGCTATTATTACCGTTGCCACCGATGAGGATATCGTTCTTGAGGATTACGAATTTTTAATAGACCTCTTGCAAAAATCCTTGAATCACCCCTCCCCAACCCTCCCCTTATGAAGGGAAGGGGAGGGGGCAAGATTTCAAGTTTCCCCCCTTTATAAGGGGGGATTAAGGGGGGTCTATTCGACTTATGCAAGAGGTCTAATGACGATTCTCCTTTTTATTTGCCTGCAAGTAGTATTTATCCAACTATCTCGGCCTATCTCCGTTTTAAGCACTGTCCAAATTTCTGAGGGTGTGGATCAGAAAAACAACTAGTTTCAGGCTAATTTCAAGCATCCTTCCTCAGTAGCGTTGGCAAGCATTTGGCGTAGATATCGCTACTGATGAAGAGTTGGATGTACCAACGCAAGGTATCTCTGACAACCCTACAACTCTACCTAAAGGTATATTGCCAAAAGGTAGTTATAAAATTACTTCCTTTGAAAACTCTGAGTTGATTGGGTTCAGTACAGCTTTGCATAAAATGGTAGCGTTTTTAAACGCACAGAGAAGTATGATCCTAGAAAACCTCCACTTATAACTTTGGTAGGGGCGCAGAGTCCTGCCAAATTTAATTCGCTACGAATTAATCAAATGCTGTACTTAGCCGTTCAAGTTGGGCTTCAATCGCTGCCAAAAGTTGGCTTTGCTGCCAATCTTGGCTAAGATGGGCGGCTATACAAGCGGCTCCAGCACCCATACCTTCTTTTACAAAGCCTTGCTCATAAGCTCTCAGTTGGGGATAACGAGAATCAGCAAAGCTCAGATGAGTTGCTAGTAGGGGAGGGATTCCTCCACTCTGAGTTAAGCTGCCTTTTCCTAAGTTGAGAGCTAAGTCAACCGTAGCCCCAGTAGGATCTTCTGCCACCCAGCGGGTTGTGCCTACAACTACTGCTTCTGGTTGCCATGATAAAGCGTAAGTTTGAGCGATCGCACTTATCAGCGCATAAACCGCCAGCATTTGCGTCCCACCAGCAAGCATTACACCACAACTACGACTAGCAGCGATCGCCATCCCAGCTACCACCACCTGCATGGGATCACCCACAGCAGCAACGAGTTTTAGAGGATCTATAGAATTTTTGATTTTAGGTTGCACCAAAGGTGCGCTGACAGCGCAACTTGGATTTTGGATTGGAGATTGGAAGTTTATCTCTCCCTGCTCCAGCCCAGTTTGCACTAGTGCCCACTTTTGCGCGTGGTTACAAACAGGGTGGCTACTGTTAACTTTTCCGGCAGCTTCTATACCCAAACCAGTTAAAATTGCCAGGGCAGTTGTAGTGCCTCCAACCACGCATTCACCGACAATCAGATACCCCTGTTTGATATTGGTAGCAAGACGTTCTCCCCAAAGTAACCCTTGTTCAAACAAATAATGTACCGTTGTGATTTCCATAGCAGCACCTCCACTTAAACATCTAGCAGGAGCGCCACCTAAATCAATCACTGGCACAGCAGGAGGCTGAGGTAAACCAGCATTAAACAAATGAACTGGTATCTTTAGTGACTCCAAAACAGCGCGAGAAATCAATACAGGTGAAGCCCCAGCCGTTAATGGTGGTAGGGGATATTGCGGCTTATGTTCTGGGCCGTAATACAAAAACTCGGCATCGGCACAAGCAGTATATTTTCGATCCTCTGGAGTCCGACCAGCCGCTGAAATTCCTGGAATTAAACCAGTTTCAGTAAATCCTAAAACACAGGCAAATACGGGTAGACAACCACGATACCGTCGTAGCCATTCTTCACCCTGTTCTTCTTGGGTATAAATACTAATCATTTAAAAAGTTAGGAGTTAGGAGTTGTGAGTTAGGAGTTTAACTCATAACTCCTAACTCGCAATTGGTCACTATCCTTCATAATCCATGAGGACTTGCACCCAGCGTGGTGGACGGGGAATGGAATTGCCCAGGCGGTCAAAAAGAAACGATGCTGCCAGGTGTACCACAAAAAGATAGATAAAGTTGTTGAGTACAATTAGAGCGATCGCTCCCACTTGAATCAAAAATACACTGGGACTCGCCAATAAACTCAGCTTCAAAAATACCCACTCAATGAATTCAGTCACCTGGGTAATCACATAAATCCACAGGTCTTCACCTGACAAAACAGACAGCAACCACAGCCGAAAAAAGACTCCCAAAGTACCCAAAAGTGTACCCAACGTGATAGAAACAATCCAGGGAACACGACGATACCACGTCGCCCCCAAAAGCACGCCCATGAACCCGTAGGGCATGACAAACAGCAAACTGCGGGCTGGTCCCATCAGTACCGTCAGCAGTAACCCGGAGGTGAGTGCTGCCATCCATGCCGCCCGCTTGCCCCAACGCAGATAAACTAGAGCGATCGGCACCGGAAAAAATATCCGTAAAACTGGCCCCAAGGGAAAATAGAAATTAATAAACCAAATCAAGCTAGCGGTACTGGCTAAAAATGCCGTTTCCACCATTCTCAAGGGCGCATCAGCCTTGAGTTGAGGAGGCGTTAATTGCTGTTCTTTATCTAACCAATGATTGCGGGGAGTTGGAGATTCAGGGGATGGATCTTCCTGCGGCTCATCTGGCAGAGAATCTAAAATACTCATATCTGGTACTTTACACGATCATTCTTTCCAAGGCTGACAAATCGGGAATACAAATATTGTCTTGATCCCGTTTAATCAACCCTTTTTTTTCTAGCCTTGTCAATACTCGTGTGACAGTTTCCCGCGCCAGTCCGCTCAAACTACTCAATTCCCGATGAGGTAAATTGGGGATTTCGGTTCCTGTTTGCCCTTTTTTTCCCTGTCCTTCTGCCAAAAATAGCAACGTATCTGCCACTCGTGACTGGCTATCAGATTCCCGCAACCGCAATCGGCGATTTACTTGCCGCAAACGTCGTGCCATTAGTTGCGCTAATCGAACTCCCGCCAAGGGTTCTATCTGAAGTAACTTGATAAAATCCTGAGCAGGCATACTGCCAATTATTGTCGGGGCTAAGGTAATCACATCTGTCGATCGAGGTACTTCATCTAGCGCCGCCATTTCACCAAACAATTCCCCTTTGCCAAGAATATTCAGCGTTACCTCTTTTCCTTCCAGATTGTAGGTGCGAATTTTTACCCATCCGTCCATAATAAAATACACAGAACCACCCCAGTCATTTTCCAGGAGAATCACCTGATTGGCTGGGTGAGTGCGGGTGACAAGATGAATGAGGGCTGATTCCACAGCAGTTTTTGGCAACCCTTGAAAAAAGGGAGCCGATGTGATCATCCAGGGATGAGCCTGTGCTTGCAAGCTATATCGGTCTTCCATTACGACATCTTTATTCAAGCTGCTATGTACACACAACAAACAAGAGCGCCATTTTATATCCTAAGCTATCATTGCACAGCCCCCTTTCAAAGGGAAAACTAACTATGCTACATAAGAAAGCGACAAGAACGTTTTTATAAATAATCTTTACCTATAAGTTTAAATGGGGTAAAAGTTTTGCAAAAAGTAGTTTATAGCCGGCGGTTGTATTGCTTAGGGGCTAGCTGCACTGCAAACTTGATTAGTTAAGAATATAGGCAAACAACATTAATGATACTAAAGGGAGTAAATTATTGCTCAGGTATTTTAGCAATTTTCAAAAATAGGCAACCAATGACCTGCAAAACTAAGCTTCTTAAACAAATGCTGACTGAAGATTGCCACGACTCCCAGTAATCCATAACATAATGAAAGTCACAAATCCAAGCAGCGGCTTTTGCCACTCAAAACTTCTCCTATGGTCGATGCTACGTGTAGCAAGATCCCCACAGGAGTAAGGGTACGGTGATTGGAAAGGAATTGTTACATTAGTTAACATACGTTTTTAGGTAAGGTGATAAAAGTGACTTCCAGTGCAGATGAAATTCAAAAACTGATCGCAGACATTGACAACTTACTTGCCAGCGCTGGTAAGCGCCTGTCTAGATTTCTGCCTGGTCAGACGCAAGAGCCTAAAGAGGTTCTAGAGCGAATTCGCAACTTCTTGGTAAGGCTACAAGAAAAAGAAGCATTAGAGAGCGGCATCCCAAATCAGTCTTCTGAAGAACCGCCATCGCCTTTATTAACAAAATTTATTGATCATGGTTATAACCAGTATGCACTACCGCCGCTCGAATTCAGTCAGGAAGAGAGTAGTGTTGAGGTAGGACAATTAAAAAGTGAATTTTCGAGCTTGATAGAGCCATTGCGATCGGAATTAGAATTGCTCTTGCAAGAGCGAGCCAGTCTCATCCAGGAAATTCGCCAGCTAGAACAAAAGCGTTTGCAAAACTACTCTCTAGCGCAGCAGTTGACAAATCAGGAGCAAATAATTACCGAGTTTTTACAGGTACTCATGAGTCGCCTTGTGCCAACTTTAACGCCACTGACAGCACAGACGGGGGAAAATTCCACCAGTTCTTTAGGAGGAATTAATCACGCAACCTCTGGAACTCAACCTTTATTAGAATCTCCAGACCGCGTGCAGCAGTTAACCCAGCTGGCCAGAGAGTTGGATCAACGTTTATTATCGCTAGATGGAACGGTGAATGTAGTCTTTGAGGCACTACAGCGCAACATTAATACTTATGACGAGTCGCTGTCGCAAGCACTGGCAAGAATGCATAGCAAGGGAATGCAAGGCGAACAGTTGATGACTAGTTTTCTCAACAATTTCACCCAGCATTTGCAGCAACAATCCCCTAGTTCCCAGCCATCTTTCCTTGGGGGAGAATCTGAGACACCACCATCATTGGCAAACCCAGCCGAGATCAGTACTGAAGTTGCGCCCCAACCCTTGGAGCCGATCCAGCCAGAAACTTCATCTTCACCCACAATTAATTTTGAGCAACAGGATACTACCCTCACAGAGGATTTAGATGCAGTGCTGTTGCAGCTTGGCTTAGACTCGTCTCAATCTTCTGAAACCCCGACCGAATTACCGCAAGATATTTCTGCATTAATTGGTGATGAAGTAGACCAGCTTTACGCCAGTTTGTTTAGTACTGGTGATGTTAATAACCCAAGTCTTGAGGTTGTCACAAATGACTTATTTGCTTCCCCAGCCTCCCCATCAACGTTGAACATCGCTGAGAGTCCACCTGTGCCTGCAACCGCGGATTCTGCGGTTATGACACCAGAAATGGATTTGTTGGATCTGAGCAACACTCACCCACAAACAACTCAACAGACTCCAGTAGAAACCACAAATTCATCAGAACCACAGTCAGAACCACTTTTTGAAGAGGATACTGAGCTAGACTCGCCTCTTCGCAACTCTGTGCCACAAACAGACAGTTCCTTGTTACAACTCGACACTCAGCCAGATAGTGTTGATACAATTAATACCCTAACTGAGCTATTGGCTGATGCAGGTAGTGATCAGCAACTGCCGGAAGTATCATCTTCTGTGGATAATGCGACAGCTACAGCACCAGTTACTCCAGAAGTAGCAGAAATTCCGTTGGCAAAGGCTATAGAAGGTATCGCCACATCGGAAGTATTAAATAACGATGAGCAGCCAGAACCGTTTTTAGATAACTACATTGCTGCTTCACCGCAAGAAAACTTACTTTCTTTAGAGTCAAACCAGGCTCAAATCTTACCTGATATTTCCTTAGATGAAGAACAGTTGCAACAATTAGATCGGGATTTGGCTAATTTTGATCAGCAGCTAAATTCTGAGTCGGAGCCAGCTATAAACTTGGATATTTTCTCCGAACTAATTGCTAAAACTCAAGACCCAATCCCCACAACTTCCCCTGAACCGCAAACAGAAAATATCCAAACAGCAGAAAACACCTCAACTGTTGCTTTCTCCAGTTTGGTAGTTCCCCAGGTAGAAACTGAAAAAAAAAAGGAAGTCACAACTCCTGTTCAAGACAGTTCTTTACCTTCAATTTCCGACTCCATCACCAATCCAGAAGTTTCGCTTAATGTTCTAGAATCAGTTTGGTATTTAGGAATTGATTTAGGTACAACAGGAATTTCTGCCGCATTATTAAATCGCTCGACTTTTGTTGTACATCCTATCTACTGGTCAGCAGAAAATCAGCCAGGAACAAGTTCCTTTCAGCAATCATTTCGTTTACCAACAGAGGTCTATCTGCCTACAGCTTCTGTACCCCACAGTGAAAATGAAAGTATCGAAACACATGAGCAGATAGCGCCTGCGGCTGTTGCTCAAGATAAAGTGCCTGACCACTCAGCTACCACTCCGGCAACACCTAGATCAACAGCAGATCCGACGAAAAATAATCTTTACTCGGCGCAGTTGAAGCCCTATTTACAAGTAGCCATTCCCTACAAGAGTGAACGGCAAAAATGGGAACCTGTTTTGCAATTAAATGAATTTTCGGCAGGGCCTTTGATTTGGGTTGTGCGATCGCTCTCTAAGCTACTATTAACCCTCAAATCCGATCAGACTAGTACCACCCCTAGTTTAAGGGCTGCTGCTGTTGGGATCAGCGAACAAAATTTTCCGCAGATTATCAATAATATTGCTGGTGTGATTTGCACCTGCCCATCTACCTGGTCGGAACAATACCGCTTTAATGTGCGGGAAGCTTTGCTCACCAGCAAACTCATCCAACATCCGCAGCAAGTCTTTTTTGTGGAAGAAGCGATCGCTAGTCTACTCCCGGAACTCGATGCTGCTAATGGTGAGCAAATAAAATTAAGCCAACATCAGGGTTCTCATCCGGCGAAAACCAGCGAACATCCCATTGTTGGCAACACCCTGGTGATTAACATTGGGACAACTGCCACAGAAATGTTGCTGGTAGATATACCAGAAACATTGCTGCAATTGACATACAATGATTTCATGCTCCACAGTTTTGCCTATGCTGGCAAGGGAATTGAACAAGATATTATCTGCCAGCTGCTATTGCCACCCAAATCTCGGCAATCACGCTCTCAAACACAAAGCGAGCGCAAAACTATTACTAGTAATCCTTGGCAATGGCAACCATCAATTCCCGGTTTAGACCAAATGCGTTGGCAGAGTTTAGGGTTGGAAGAATTAGAACTACCTAGAGTCGGGGAACCAGATATCACCGCTCGGATTCGCCTCCAACAGCGTCTAGAAAGTTCTCTGCTGGGACAGGCAGTATTGGATGCCGCACTTGCCCTAAAATTGATTTTGCAACACCAAGACTCTTTTACCCTGGAATTGGCCGATCATCAGTGGATTTTGCAGCGACGAGACTTAGAAAGTCAGGTATTTATCCCGTTTGTGCGCCGCCTGAACCGAGAACTTAACAAGTTATTGGTAGCTCGTGGCATCCCTACAGAAGCAATTAATCAAGCGATCCTGACTGGTGGAGTGGCTTGTATCGGAACGGTAAACCGCTGGTTACGGCAAAAACTCCCCAACGCTAAGATTATTCAAGATTTATATCTTGGCGAAAACGGCGCTCCCAATTGTAGTCGGGTTGCTTATGGATTGGCGATGCTGCCTCTGCATCCCCAAATATTAGATGTACCCAGGCAACAATACACTGATTATTTCCTGTTTACAGAATTGCTGCGGCTGCTACCAGATCGACCCTTATCTTTTGGTGAAGTTATCCAGTTATTTGAGGGTCGTGGGATCAATACTCGCACTTGTCAGCAACGGCTGCTGGCTTTTTTGGAAGGTGAACTGCCTTCGGGTTTGATACCTTCAGTTACAGAATCAACCTGGCTCACTCAGGGTTCACAAGAAAATCCTGACTATCAGGCGATCGCTACAGCCCCACTTTTTGAAAAACAAGGGAGTCTCACTTATCGTCCCAATTCCCAACAACTGTTGTCTTTGCGTCGCTACTTAGATGCAATTAAGGCTAGTAATCAGCAATCATTGGAGGAACCATATACGGTGAATTTCGCTTTAGAGGTTGATCATTGAGACTAGTTGATCACAGTGTAAATAACGATACTACTCAAAATTAAAAATGCTTGTGAGGTAAGCATTTTTAATTTTGAATTCTACAAAGCGGTATTATTACTTCAGGACAACCTGCTTTCTAAAAATTTCCCAGCTACAATGCGTAATTTTCTGAGGAAAACTACTGTTTACCTAGAAGTTATTGGTTGTGAACCATATCAGTATTCTTTATGGAAAAATACTGGAAATTTATAATTTATCATCTTAATTGAAAGATTCTGTAAATTTTGAGTTTTCGGTTTTTTTTTGGTCTGATTTTTGTGTATGTTAACACTCAGTAGAAATGGTCAAAGCAGTAAAAATCGGATCAACAAAATTATGTCCATGTCTACACTACTGATACAAAAAGTCCTGTTGTAGATAAGTTAGCCCTTGTGAATGAACTTTATCTTTATTCAGTCAATTGCTCACAACAGCCCTTGCATCCCTCAACTGTAAGTGTGGCTAAACGATTAATTGACATTATCGGAGCCATTGTGGGGCTGATGATTACATTTTTAATAACAATTATCGTAGCAATTGCTACCGTCATTCATCAACCAAGTCCAATATTTTATTCCCAAATGCGCTGCGGTTTGAACGGAAAAACTTTTCGGATGTGGAAATTCCGTTCTATGATCGTCGATGCCGATCAATTCAAGCATTTGGTCGAAAATCAAGCCAAAGGTCACATCTTTAAATCTGTTGACGATCCTCGGATTACTCCTGTGGGTAAATTTTTGCGGCGTACTAGCTTGGACGAATTTCCCCAATTTTGGAATGTTCTAGTAGGGGACATGAGTTTAGTTGGTACTCGTCCACCGACTCCTGATGAAGTCACGCATTACGATCCACATCACTGGGATAGATTGCGAGTCAAACCAGGTATTACCGGAGAATGGCAGGCTAATGGTCGTTCGAGCATCAAAGACTTTGAAACCATTGTCAAGATGGATATAGATTATCAACAGAAGTGGTCTGTAACTTACGACTTGAGTCTGATTGTTAAAACTATCTGGGTAGTATTAAAAAAGACTGGTGCTTATTAATTTGCTGCTACTTGCACCCGTTTAACCCTTGACCCCGCTACCAGTTTCCGTAGGTACAATGTAACGTTGTAAAAACAAAAATAGTAATAATACTGGGGCGATCGCAATCACTGAACCAGCAGCTACTAACCGCCAGTCAAGGGAAAATGTACCGACTAGCTTTGCAACTCCCAAGGGAAGAGTGTATAAATTTTCGTCTTGAATGACAATTAGAGGCCACAAAAAGTCACTCCAAGCTCCAATGAATACAAAAATAGCTAAAGTTACCAGTGCTGGGCGAACTGCTGGTAACATCACATGCCACCATAAACCTAACTCCGAACTGCCATCCATTCGGGCGGCTTCTTCTATTTCTTTGGGGACACTCATGAAAGCTTGGCGCAACAGAAAAATGCCAAAGGCAGAAGCTAAACTCGGAAAAATCATCCCTAAATAAGTATTTATCAAACCCAACTGGACTGTCAAAATATAAAGGGGAATCATCACGATTTGGAAGGGAATCATAATCGTGGAGATTATCGCCACAAAAATCCAGTCTCGCCCGACAAACGACAATCTTGCCAACGGATAGGCAGCTAAAGCGCAAAACAGCAGATTTAAGCCGACAGTCAGCACTGACACCAAAGTACTGTTATATAAGTATTGTCCAAAAGGTAGAGAGTTCCAGACACTAAAGAAGTTATTTAGTGTTGGTGAGGTAGGCAACAACTGTGGCGGCGACTGAAAAATATTTTCCGTAGGCGATTTCAAAGCTGTGCTAATTAGCCATAGTAACGGGAAGAGCATCACCAGTGCGATCGCTCCCAATAGCGCATACATTAGCAGAATTTGCGATCGTGATTTTTTCCAGTTCAGCATTTGATTAATAAGGGAAATTATCTTTTCTGAAAATTAAATTATGTCTCACCACAAGCTCCGTATAAACAGCTTGTAGTGGTTTATCCCAAGGCTCAATAGGTATTTGGGACAAATAGGCAAAATCAAAGACAATTCCAATAGTCGGCTTTGTCTGCCACTGCGGTAAACTGAGCAAGCGATCGTAATATCCGCCGCCATAACCCAAACGATATCCTTGATAGTCGCAAGCTACACTGGGGACGAGAATCAAATCTACTTCAGCAGCATCTAATATTGGAGCGTCGGGGTGCGGTTCAGGAATGCCATAAGCGCCGCTTTGGATAGAATTGTTAGGCTGCCAAATATGCCAACGTAGGGATTTATCAACGCAGCGAGGAAATCCCCAACGGTATTTGCTGTCTGTAAATAGTGGACTGAGATCAGGCTCTTGGCGAAAGCTGAAATAAGCGAGTATTGTTTTTGCTTGGCTGAACAAAGTAGAGTTTTGTAAATGAGAGCAAATGCCATCGCTTTTTTTTCTCCACTCTTGAACGCACATTGATTGACGTGTTTTGAGTAGAGTGCGGCGTAGTTCTGCTTTATTTAGTTGATGATTAACTATGTCCATGAAAATTTATAGTGTCAAACAAATAAGCTGGGCATTGCCCAGCTTATACCACCCTACATTCACCAGTACATCGTTATGCAGCGTGTTGACGATACCACTCAATCGTATTCTTTAACCCTTCTTCAAAGCCCACCTGAGCTGTGAAATTAAAGGCAAGCTTTGCCCGTTCAGTATCTAAACGGCGGCGAGGTTGACCATTAGGCTTATCAGTTTGCCAGACAATTTCACCCTTAAACTCCATCAATTCGCAGATTAGAGTTACTAAATTAAGGATGGAGATTTCATCACCTGTTCCCAAGTTAACTGGTTCCGATTCGTTATAAAATTCAGTCCCCATAACAATCCCCCGCGCTGCATCTTCTGAATACAGAAACTCACGGGTGGGACTACCATCACCCCAAACTGGAAGTTGCTTTTCTCCCTTAATTTGGGCTTCGTGAACTTTGCGAACTAATGCTGGAATGACGTGGGAACTTCCAGTGTCAAAGTTATCTTCTGGGCCATATAAATTCACTGGCAGTAGGTAAATTCCATTAAAACCGTACTGCTGGCGATAAGATTGCAATTGGACTAAAAGTGCTTTTTTAGCAATTCCGTAGGGGGCGTTGGTTTCTTCTGGGTAGCCATTCCAAAGATCATCTTCTTTGAATGGCACTGGAGTGAATTTAGGATATGCACAGATTGTGCCAACACAAACAAATTTTTCTACTCCGGCTTGATAGGCAGCGTGAATTAGCTGGGTTCCCATGATCAAGTTATCGTAGAACAACTCTGCGGGTTTTTCGCGGTTCAGACCGATGCCACCGACATGAGCTGCTAAGTGGATAATTATGTCTTGTTGGTCAACTGCACGTTGGCTATTTTCCCAGACACGCAGATCACAATCGCGCGATCGCACTATTGTAATCTTCTCACGATCAGCCCCTGCTTTACCCAGTTTATCTATCACCTGACGACCTAGAAACCCTGACCCACCAGTGACGAGAATGCGTTTATTTTTTAATTCTAAGGCGGTCATATTTTTATCCTCTGTGGTGTGAATCAGAAGTGCAAAGCGCCCAGTTGTTGACGAATAGTTGCAATATCATGTTGAAATTGCGAACCATTTCCATTAGGTGAAGTATGACCCAATGCTTGTAAGTCTGCTTCCACCATTAGGGAAACTAATTCTTCAAAGGTTACTGATGGTGTCCAGCCCAACTTCTGCCGTGCTTTGGTAGAATCGCCAATCAATAACTCTACCTCAGATGGACGCAGGTAACGCTCATCAAACTCTACATAATCTTGCCAATTGAGATTTACGTAACTAAATGCCAGTTCCAAAAACTCTCGCACCGAGTGGGTTTCACCAGTAGAAATTACGTAATCGTCTGGCTGGTCTTTCTGCACCATCAACCACATTGCTTTGACGTAATCTTTGGCATAGCCCCAATCTCGCTTGGCATCTAGATTACCCATGTAAATTTTTTTCTGCTTCCCAGCAACGATACCAGCCACAGCTCTAGTAATTTTGCGGGTTACAAAGGTTTCACCCCGTCTTGGTGACTCATGGTTAAAAAGTATGCCATTACAAGCAAACAAACCATAGGACTCACGATAATTTACAGTTTGCCAGTGGGCATAAACTTTCGCACAGGCATAGGGACTGCGGGGATAAAAGGGTGTTGTCTCAGTTTGAGGTACTGCTTGTACTAAACCGTACATTTCAGAAGAACCCGCCTGGTAAAATCGCACCTGAATTCCGGTACGCTGTTGGTAGTCCCGAATTGCTTCTAACAGACGCAGTGTCCCCATTCCTACAGCATCTACTGTGTATTCTGGTGAATCAAAGCTGACTCTGACATGGGATTGAGCGCCCAGGTTGTAAATTTCTACTGGCTTGACGTCTTCTAAAATACGCCGCAACGTCGTACCATCTGTCAAGTCACCATAATGAAGAAACAACCGCACTCCGTCTTTGTGGGGGTCTTCGTAAATGTGATCGATGCGGTCTGTATTGAAGGTAGAAGTCCGGCGAATAATGCCATGAACCTCATAACCTTGTTCCAGTAAAAACTCACTCAGATATGAACCATCTTGACCAGTAATACCAGTAATCAACGCTCGTTTCTGTTGCGTCATCCTCAATTATCCCCTATTGTCTTTGATTAAAAAGTTACAGTCAATCTTATACAACCTAGCAGCTAATTGCTGAATTGCCTAATGGGAAACATACGATTTCTTGTTATTAGAAGACTTTTTCCATAAATAAATATACTTAATAAAAATTAATTTAACACGTTATATCAACCTTAGATAAATGAAGATTGTTTAATTATGTATATTTTTTCTTTTACCAGATAGATGAAAATTCTGTAGTATATACATTGTTTTTTGTCAAAACTTCATATATCTCTAGTTTTGTGAAGACTGAATAAAATAAATATTTTAAATTAAACTTTTGGCAAAAATCTGAATAAAAGCAAAACGAGCCACAGATGCACACTCAGAGAAGTCTGAGTTAGGTAGAACGGCATAAATATAGATAAATAACTATATAAACAAAGATAAATATTGGTTTAGTTTTACGGTGATAATTGGTACTTAGGGGCATTAACTGTGCCACAGAATCGACCCTAAGTACTTACTCAATATGCCCCGTTATTTTTGGGCAGAATGACTACATCAACAGTTTTCAAGATAATCCATAAATCAAGCCATAAATTCCTAAATTTGACATAATGCAGGTCTATTTGGACTCGCCGAGGATAGGGAATGTCATTACGCCCAGACACCTGCCACAAACCAGTAATTCCTGGACGGATTGTTAAAATCTGATCAATGTGACAACCGTATTTTGGCAGTTCTTCTGCTACTAAAGGTCGGGGACCGACTACACTCATGTCCCCTTTTAAAACGTTCCAGAACTGGGGAAATTCGTCTAAGCTAGTAATTCGCAAAAATCGACCAATTTTGGTAATCCTGGGGTCTTGTTTCAGCTTAAAACTGCTTTCAAATTCTTGTCGCAACTGGGGCGATGTTTCCATCATTTGCATGAGGATTTCGTCTGCATTGCTCACCATTGTTCGGAATTTAATACAATTAAACGCCTTGTAATTTTTCCCTACCCGTTCCTGGACATAAAAAATTGGACCTTCAGAACTGAGGGCAATCAGCAAAGCCAAGATTAAGTAGACGGGGAAGAACAAAATTAACACTGACAGCGAAAACACTATATCGAACAGTCGTTTGACAAACTCTCCGTTTAAACCCTGAAAAGATAAACCTTTAGGTTTAACTTTTGGCGTCTTTGTTTTTTGACCGCGTTTTAAGAAAGTACGCGTAGACGCTCTAGTGTCTTGCCGTACGCCTCGCTTGCCGGAGAGGAGTGAGCTCTGGGCAGTCATCATACTCCTTAATAATCCACACCACACATAGTCCCAATATTAAAGCCAAAATGAGGTTCTTCTGGGGGGAAATTGCCAAAAGCCTAAAAAAATAAGACATTAACCAACATCATCATTCCAAAAACGGTCTTTTTTCGTTGCACTTGTTTACAAAATCTAGATAACGATCTGCAAAGATTTGCGGTGAGAACTGCGCGGCGTGCGATCGCATATACTCGGAACTGAACGAACCTTCATACATTTCAAACTTTTCTACTGCCTCCACCAAAGCCGCCTCTGTTTGCGTCTTGAAAAATATACCTGTCCCTGTATCCCCACAAGAGCGAATATCTCGCACTGTTTCTAGAGCACCTCCTGCACCGTAGGCAATCACCGGCGTGCCACAGGCCTGTGCTTCCACTAGGGCAATACCAAAATCTTCACAAGCTGCATACACAAACGCCTTAGCCCTAGACATATATTTTTTTACCACATTATCGGGTTGCCATCCTAGTATTTGGATATTGGAGTTTGCCATATCGCGAATCTTTTTCATTTCATCTCCTGTACCAATGACTACTAATGGTCGTTTTAGTTGATTAAAAGCCTTGACAATCAACGATACTTGCTTATAACTCACTAATCGAGAAACTGTCAGGTAAAAGTCCTCTTTCTCAGACAGAAATGGAAATTCCGCAATATTCACTGGTGGATAAATGACTGTTGCTTCTCGCCGATAGCAACGCCAAATCCGCCGAGCTGTATGTTGCGAGTTGGCAATGAAGTAATCAACTCGATTGGCACTTAATACATCCCACTGGCGCAAACGATGTAATAAATATCGCGTCACCCACCCAGGTAAGCCACTACCGATTTTGCTGTGGCGCAGATAATCAAAGGTCAAGTCCCAGGCATAGCGCATAGGGCTGTGACAGTAACAAATATGCATCTGTTCGGGAGTGGTAAGGATTCCTTTGGCAACAGCGTGGGATGAAGACAAAATTATGTCATAATGCCGCAAATCAAGTTGTTCAATTGCCAAAGGCCACATTGGCAAGTATTTTTGTATACCGTTGCGAGCATAGGGAAAGTTCTGGAGAAACGTCTTGCCAATCTGACGCTTATATAAATAACTTTCTCTATTGCTGGATTCAAAATCGATGAGGGCATACAAATCAGCATCAATATGATTCAAAATTTCTCGGACAACGAGTTCTGAACCACCGGTGGCTTTGGGTGTCAGCCACTCATGAACCAGAGCATATTTCAAGGGCACAGCTAACTTGAATAAATGGAAAATACAAAGGTCAACTTGATGAGGTTAACTGAAAAGTTTCCCCGATTAATTAACGGGAAGCGCCGCAGATTAGCACATAAGACGAATCTTTCCCTCAGAGGTTCCAGATGGATGCTGCAACCTGATAACCTCAAATTGGGGATTGGGCATTGGGGATTGGGGATTGGGCATTTTTATTCTTCTTTTGCCCTTCTGCCTTTTCCCCAGTCCCAATTCCCAATCCTTTGACGACAACTGACATAGGAATGGGGAATTTATGCGAATTCTAATTATCGGTGGTACTCGGTTCATTGGTGTCTATTTGACTCAACTACTAGTAGAACAAGGACACGAGGTGGTGCTGTTCAATCGTGGGAATCGGCCAGCACCTTCTTTACAGAGAGTAGGACAAATTATAGGCGATCGCACGGATGTTACCCAATTAAAAGCAAAGTTATCACAAGAAAATTTTGATGTCATTTTTGACAATAACGGACGGGAACTTACTGATACTCAACCATTAGCAGAGATTTTTCAAGACCGGGTGCAACATTTTGTGTATATGAGTTCTGCGGGCGTGTATCTCAAATCTGACCAATTGCCCCATGTAGAAGGTGATCCAGTAGATCCTAAAAGTCGCCACAAGGGTAAACATGAAACAGAAGCTTACCTGACTCAATTGGGATTGCCCTTTACCTCTATTCGTCCTACTTATATTTACGGTCCTAGTAATTATAATGAGTTGGAAGGTTGGTTTTTTGATAGAATTGTGCGCGATCGCCCCATTCCTATCCCCGGAAATGGCTTGCATATCACACAGCTAGGTCATGTAAAAGACTTAGCAAAGGCAATGACTCAGGTTTTGGGTAATGAACAAGCAATAAAACAGATTTATAACATCTCTGGCGATCGCTTTGTCACTTTTGATGGTCTAGCCCATGCTAGTGCTGTAGCTGCTGGTAAATCACCTGATGCTGTAAAAATCGTCCATTACGACCCGAAAAAGTTTGATTTCGGCAAGCGCAAAGCTTTTCCGATGCGAGTGCAGCATTTCTTTGCTTCGGTGAACAAAGCGCAAACAGAATTAAACTGGCAACCTGAATATGATTTGATTTCTGGGTTACAAGACTCTCTGGAAAATGATTATTTGGCTAATGCAAAAGACAAAGCCGAAGTAGATTTTTCTGTAGATGAGGAGATTTTACAAGCTGTTTAACAACAAGATTCCTGACTTCTCTAAAAAGTCGGGAATCTGAGCCTTAGTCAAAAGATAGAATCTTTTATTTTACTTTAGAAAGATGCAATTCCTCACGTCTTTAGTTTTTCCTTGAATAGGAAGGAAAATTTTTACTGTTGTGTATTGGTAAGGCAGAGGTTAACGGATTGCATCAATTTCACTGAAATTATTTTCTATAAATGGTGTTATTAGGTGATAAGATGAACGAGTTGCAATATCCCCTCCACAATGTTCTAGAAGCCCGTGCCCGCTTAGGTGAAGGCCCCATCTGGGACTCTACCCAAAACCTCCTGTACTGGGTCGATGTTTATAACCATCGGGTGCATCAGTTTCATCCTGCCACGGGGAAAAACAGCTTTTTTGATGTTGGAGATGTCGTCGGTGCGATCGCAACAGCAGGTGCAGATAGATTAATTATGGCGCTGCGTGATCACCTGGTATTCCTCAATACTCAGACAGGTGTAGTTACCCCCATCTTGGAAATTGAATCAAATCTGCCAAATAATCGCTTTAATGATGGCAAATGCGACTCTCAAGGCCGCTTTTGGTTTGGCTCAATGTCTTCTTTGGAAAAACCTCATGCTAGCCTCTATCGCTATGACAATGATGGTTCATTGCATGTGATGGAAACGGGATTGACTGTCTCTAACGGTTTGGGGTGGAGTCCTGACGAAAAGACGTTTTACTTGACAGATTCTCCCCATAAAAAAATATACGCTTACGACTTTAATTCAGTAACAGGAAATATTAGTAATCGCCGTATTTGTGTTGATTTAACTAATGAATCCTTCTACCCGGATGGTTTGACAATAGACAGTAAAGGAAATATTTGGTCAGCTATGTGGGATGGATGGTGTGTGATTCGTTTCAATCCCAAAGGTGAAGAGATATTGCGGATAAAGCTACCTGTGCAATTGCCAACTAGCTGTACTTTTGGGGGCGAAGATTTGCAAACACTTTACATTACCACTGCTTCAGTTGGACTCAGCCAAGCAGAGATCGAAAAAAGCTTCTCCTCTGGTGATTTGTTTGCTCTCCAAACTGATGTTACTGGATTACCTACTTATGGTTTTTAGGAATTATATAGCAATCCTATAGCGTAACCTCTGCAAAGCGGCTTTTATCTATCGTGGATTTACCCATCGGGAAGATTACGAAAAAAGGGTTGTCAACCGCTCATAGTAAGGGTTATTGAATATACTCTTGAGCATCCAGAAAACCCTAGTGAACAAATCACATACCGATTGATTACTCGCTTGTTAGATATTGAAAAATTCCCGGCAGAATTATTAGCTAGAGAATATCATGACTCGTTGGGAAGTAGAACCTCGTTTCTAACCTCTGGCTGGAAATGCTCTTCAATTGCGGCTCTGCCGCAAGTCTTGAGGCGGAGCCTCTCATAGGCATTCCCAGTCAGAGACTGGGAACGAAACAAACGAGACAATCTCTAAAAGCTCTTTCTATACTCGCTTTTACGTTAATTTAACACCAATGAGCATTGCTGTGCCTCTACCATGTGTTTCATCCAGAGGAATTTGTGCTCTTGTTCATTCTCTCCAGAGTGCCACTTGCTGTTTGAGTTCTCTGATATCTAAATAATCGCTAGCAAAAGCTTTCCGTAAAAGTGGATGAGGAATAAATTGATCATACTTTTGAATTTCCGGTGCTTCTGAACTATTGACTAAATCTTCTGAGCTAATTCTTTGTTCACATAAGGAAGCAATTTCATGATAAAGATATTTAAATTTATCCTTGCCTAACTTAATTATTAAATAATAGGGATTTACTCCGCCAATACTTGTAATTTCCAACGATTCTCGACAGTGGGAGTTGAGTAATCTTTCTAAGGTGCGATAAGCAACCGTACCCATCCACGGAAAAATGCAGCATTTACCTTTTTCCAATTGTAATATATTTTGTTTATCTAATCCAACCTGCTGCACCAATTGGCGAACTTGACGTAAACGTTGCAAAGCATTTTTTTGCAAGTAACTATACTCGACATTTTCAAATAAAACTTGCTGCATTCGTTGCAGAACTTTGCTATGAATAGTGCCACCACTACCACGCCAATAAATACTAGCTTTCCCCTCGGCTTGTTTAACAAAAATAGCCTTCTTTTTAAAGTCAACTTCTACGACTTCCCAAGTTCTCCCAGCTAAAGCAAATTGATTGCCAACAGCAGGCGGCGTGACGATACTACCAATTTCCGTTGTACCTTGCTTAACAATATATTCTTGCTGTTCAGCAAAGACAGCATAAAACTGAAATTTTCTCACAACCTTTTCTCCTGCCAAACCCAGGATTAATTTACCTTGTTCAGTATGCTGAATATGACCAATGTCAATTAAATAGCGGAGCAATAATTGGAAGTTTTCTTTGGAAATAGCAGCAAAGCTTGACAGATTAAAAATTTGTTTAGCTAGGGCATTAGGTGAAATTTCCCCCGTTGCTGTTAAAATACTCATTGTTTGGTGATAAAGCAAACTCAAAGGGTATTTAATCGGTCTAATTGGTTCAATCCATTGTTCCTCTAAATAAAGTTGAATAATAGCGATAGACTGCAAAAGTTGCCAGGGGATTTGCTCTGGTAGAGATGCTTCTGATAATGGTTTATCTTCAGCACAGATAAAGCGCATATCGGCAGCTTCACCTCTTCTGCCACTACGTCCTAAGCGCTGTAAAAAGCTAGCTACAGACAAGGGTGATTCTAACTGAATAATTCGCTCTAAATAACCGATATCTATGCCTAATTCTAAAGTCAGTGTGGCGGCAGTAACAGCTGGATTGTTGGGTTCACGCATCGCATTTTCAGCTGCTTGTCGCAAGCTAGCAGATATACTCCCATGATGCACATGATATATATCTGGTAGTTTTTGTTCTGTGGCAATTTGTCGCAAAGATGCGATTACAGATTCGGTCTGTGTGCGATTATTAGCAAATATCAGGCATTTGCGAGATTTGCTGAGGTTGAAAATATATTGTTCATAAGCTGTTGTTTCTGATTCATCTACTTCATCAGTAATATAAAAATGTTCTACAGCTAATTTGATTTGGCGTTTTATCCCGTCAATTTGCGGTGTAATTACTGACTTCTCTGTTCCAGAACATAACCAAGTTTCAGCTGTTGAATAATCACCCAGAGTCGCCGATAAACCAATACGGCGCGGTTGTTTTTGTGTCAACTGTGTTAAACGTTGTAATTGGGAAATAATTTGACAACCGCGTTCTGAACCCATAAAGGCATGAATTTCATCAATGATCACAAATCTTAAATCACCAAATAAGTGAAGTAAATCGTTATTTTTGTTGATTAACAAACTTTCTAGAGATTCTGGTGTAATTTGGAGAATGCCTTGAGGATTCTTTAAAAGCTTATTTTTTCGATTTTGAGAAACATCACCATGCCAGCGCCAAACTGGAATATCTGCTTCTTTCAGTAAGTCGTTGAGACGCTCAAATTGATCATTAATCAAAGCTTTAATTGGACTAATATATAATACTCCTATAGTTGCAGCCGGGTTGGCATGTAATAAAGTCAAAACTGGCAGAAAGGCTGCTTCTGTTTTACCCGCAGCGGTTGCAGCAGTAATTAGCAAATGAGCATCAGTGTCAAATATAACTTGGCAAGCGGCAATTTGAACTGGACGCAATTCAGTCCACTGGTGATGATAAATATATTCTTGGATGAAAGGTGCAAGTCGGCTAAAGGCATCGCTCATATTTTTTATGAATAATTGTTAGCTATGTGAGCATTAAAGAATCGCTCACATAGCTGTAAGATGTGATGGGCAATTAGATGAATCTCTGGACTAAGTGGTTTCTTAGAAAATTTTGCCGATTTTTACTCCTATTGACTCAAGACAGATTAACATTCATAAACCAAACTGAAGTAATAGGGACAAGTATATAATCAGGCAAAACCGATGAATAAGTATAAGGAAATATTACGTGTCGTCCTTGCTATATGCATCATTGTGGTTGGAGCGACACACTTTATTATTCCAGAACCTTATGTCAAAATTATGCCACCGCAACTTCCTTACCCTTTAGGGTTAGTTTATCTCAGTGGCTTTTATGAAATTTTGGGTGGTATCGGCTTATTAGTCCCGCCTGTAAGTCAAGCTGCTGCTTGGGGACTTATTGCTCTTTTTATTGCGGTTTACCCTGCCAATATCAACATGGCG
Organism: Nostoc sp.; assembly: GCF_036917275.1. Lineage (GTDB taxonomy): Bacteria > Cyanobacteriota > Cyanobacteriia > Cyanobacteriales > Nostocaceae > Nostoc. Next base: position 21,761 of record NZ_JBALDF010000013.1, on the reverse strand, counting down.
GTTAATCATATTAAGTTAGAACATATACCAAATTCACCTTGGGTACATGTAATCAGGCTTCCCTTCCAAGCAGTTTTAATTGCTTGGGCTTGGTGGTACACGAAATCTTCTAATTCGGAAAAACAAGCTTCTATCATTCCTAAGTCACTCATTCCCAAAGAACTAAAATTGAAATGAGTGCGTTTTTTATATCTGAATCATGCGTGTTGCAACTTTGTTTGGGATAACACTCTCGTTAGGAATAAGCATTGCAGGAGTTGCCATTCCGGTGACTCAAGCTGTGCAGCTTAGAGATGGCATAGTCTACTTTGTCCAACCGCCGAAACTTGTTAACGCGACAACTACTTACAAAGATGTGAATGTTTGGGGCGCAACTTATTATTTTACCATTAACCTGCCCGATAATGCTGGAGAATCCCTCCAGAAGGTAACGATCGCCCAGAGGGAGGGATCAGAAAACATCCGCTACGATCTTAATGATACCTACGCCTTTGTCGGAAAAAGCAATCGCAAAGAAACGCGACTTACACTAGGCGCAGTCACCAGCGAACGCAAGACACGAACAGTTACTGTGAACTTTGATCCACCTGTGACTCCAGGCCAGACAGTCACAATCGCCCTCCGCCCTGTGAAGAATCCGAGCTTTTCTGGTGTCTATTTACTAGGTGTGACAGCGTTCCCAGTGGGTGAAAATTCCCACGGACAATTTCTCGGCTTTGGACGGTTTCAGTTTTACAGCAATGGTAGAAGCTGGGGGTTTCTATAGGGTGCATTCCGTCGTTTGGGTTCTGAGGTGGTACTTTTCTATAGCGGTTCTCATCTTCTCAATAAAGAAGACGTTGAAGCTGCTGAAATTCTCCAAAAGGTTTTGATTAGCGAAGGAATTCGCGTGGTACTAAATTCCAAGTTGGAAGAAGTGGTAACAGTTACTCAGGGGAAACGGCTTTACTTTTCCTCCAATGGTCATCGAGATTCGGTAACAGTAGATGAAATTTTAGTATGTGCGGGGCGATCGCCAAATGTGGAAGGTCTGAATTTAGAAGCAGTGGGGGTAAAATATGATCAGCGCCAAGGTGTGAAGGTAAACGATTATCTCCAGACGACCAATCCCAAAATTTATGCAGCTGGTGATATTTGCATGAACTGGAAGTTTACCCATGCTGCTGATGCAGCGGCGCGGATTGTTGCATAAATCAAAAATAAGAACCCCACCCCGCCAAAGCTACGCTTTGTCTCCCCTCCCCTTAGCAAGGGGAGGGGTTGGGGGTGGGGTATTAAGGACTTTTGCAGGAGGTCTAGTGAACAGTCATCTGACTGTTCACTGTTATGTCATCTCTAAACAGGTCGGAAGCGATCAATGTTGCCGTTGGCGATGTCTGCGTAATACAGATTGCCATCCTGTCCAGTAGTGATTTGTACAGCCACTCCTTGTTTTTCTGTCAGGGTAGCAAACCGCTTAACTGAGACAAATTTGCCCTGACTATCAAATGTCAAAGCATCGATAGTTCCTTGACTGAAATCACCAACGAATAAGGCACCTCGATAGATTGAGGGGAAAGTATTGCCTGTGTAAAAGTCACCCAAGACAATCGAATTGGAACTAAAATGCTTGTAGGTGTAAACTGGTGCTGTAACAGTTTTGCCACTACTATAGAAGGCTTTCGCTGCATCTAGGTCATCATAGTTTGGTTGTTTCAGGCTGACGATATTGTTATTCGCATCAAGACCACCTTCATAGAACGGCCAGCCAAAGTTAGCTCCTGGTTTTCCGACATTGACCTCTTCGTAAAGATAGTAGCCAACATCACCAATAACAGGGGTATTAGTCTTTTTATCAATTGTAAAACGGAAGGGGTTACGCAAACCTAAGTCATAAACTTTGGAACGATTGCTATTGGGGTCACCGTTGTAGAAAGGATTACTTGATAAGCCTTTACCAGTAATCGCATCAATGTGCAGGATCTTGCCAGACAGACTATTGACATCCTGAACGCGAATTGCTCGGGGATCTACCCCATTGTAGGAAGTGCCATCTCCTACGCTCACAAACAGAGAACCATCAGTACCAAAGCGCACAGAACCAACTGAGTGAGATTCACTATCGTTGGCTATAAAATTCTGGACATTTTCGACTTTATCGAGATTATTCAGATAATCCTGCAAACTAGTAAACCGCTTACCAGTATCTTTGTTGATAATTCCTGATGGTGCGTAGCCAAGTGAGACATTTGTACTATTTCCATCTGGGTGGCTGATATTATCCCAAGTGGCATTAGTACCCAGCAGCACAACTTGGCTGCCAGCAATGGCAGTAGTGTAATTAGTCTTGGGGTCAGCTGTCACCCGAATTAGCTGTGCAGTCCGATTCCCATTTTGATCGGGATTGTCCAATGTGCTATTGGGATTGTTCTTAGAATTGTTTGGATTGGTTTCTGGTGGATCGTAAGTATACAAGAGGTAAACATAGTTGTTGCCGTTTGGATTTTTGCCAAAATCTGGATGTACGGCAATGCTTAACAAACCGCGATCGCGCGTATCATTAACTTGTCCAGAAATATCAATAAATGGTGTTGATAATAAAGTGCCGTTGTCCAAAACTCTCACTACCCCATCTTTCTGGGCAATGAACATGCGCTTACCGTCAGATGTCCAGTCAAAAGCTGTGGGTTGAGTCAAACCAGAAGCTACCGTATCGAAAGCAAAGTTACCAAAGTCATTATCGATAATAGTGACAGTTGTCTGTTGAGTATTTAGTTGCACTCCAACTGCCTTACTGAACTTCAAAGTAAACGCTTCATTTTGCTCCCCAACGGTGTCATTAATAATAGGGATAAGAATATTCTTACTAGCTTGTCCTGCTGCAAAGGCTAAGGTTCCAGATACAGCCTTGTAGTCAGATCCAGCTTTAGCAGTCCCATCCACAGTTATGTAGTCCAGACTAGCAGTCCCCAAGGTGTTACCCCGTGTAACTGTCACTGTAGCAGTACCCGCATCCTCATTAACTACTGGCTGAGTAAAATCGAGGCTAGAGCGATCATTATCTTGAATCGTAATTCCAATAGTTCTTTGGAGTCCTAATGTTGCCCCCCCTGGCTGATCAATCACAAAATTAAAAGTTTCATCTGGTTCTGCTAATGAATCGTCATTGATCGGAATGGATATCTGTCTGCTGCTTTGTCCCGCCGCAAAAATAAGTGTTCCAGCGCTTTCGGTGCCTTCACTTCCGTAGTCAATTCCTGCTGTGGCAGTACCAGCTATGGTTGCATATTTAATTGAAGAAGTGCTGCTTAAATCACCAGTTCTCAGCAAATTTATGGTAACACTACCACTGCCTTCGTTCACAGTCGTAGAAGATGATCCTAAGGTGATAGTGGACTGAAGGACTGGTGAATATAGTTGGGATTTAGGAATGATTTCCTTTGCCTGAGAGGAACTTGACCAAGCCAGTTTGGAAACGGCATAGTTGGTATTTTCGTAGTACTCAAGTTTAATATCGTACTTCTGACCTGCAACCAGTGCGATCGAGCCACTTGATTCTGTGGCAGATTGATCGACAAACTGATTGATGATTTGCTGACCATTGACCCACAGTCGCACACCATCATCAGCAGTGGTGTAGAACTTGTAAGTTTCGCTGTACTTGGCTTGCACCTGACCTGTCCAACGCGCTGAGAAGGTATCAGCACCTATGGATGAATCTGGAGAACCTTGGCCCCAGTTAAAGTTCACCGTCGGATCTGTGCGAGTTACCTTCAGGTTGGTGAAGTCTTTGTTGTCGTAGTACTCGGCTTGAAGTCCGTTGCCATTAGCAGGTGTGTTGACATTACTATACAGTTGGGACTGGGGAATGATTTCCTTGGTCTGAGAGGAACTTGACCAAGCCAGTTTGGAAACGGCATAGTTGGTATTTTCGTAGTACTCAAGTTTAATATCGTACTTCTGACCTGCAACCAGTGCGATTGAGCCACTTGATTCTGTGGCGGATTGATCGACAAACTGATTGATGATTTGCTGACCATTGACCCACAGTCGTACACCATCATCAGCAGTGGTGTAGAACTTGTAAGTCTCGCTGTACTTGGCTTGCACCTGACCTGTCCAACGTGCTGAGAAGGTATCAGCATCTATGGATGGATTTGGAGAACCTTGGCCCCAGTTAAAGTTTACCGTCGGATCTGTGCGAGTTACCTTCAGGTTGGTGAAGTCTTTGTTGTCGTAGTACTCGGCTCGGAGTCCATCTCCTTGAGAGAGCAAGCTGCTGCTAGACCCGGAAATACTGAGTTGTGCCTGATCTAGACCAGATGATGGAGCAGCAATTGTTGGACTTACAGATGTTGACAACTGTTTATTCTGTGAATTCATTGAGATATATGCCTCACAATAGAGCTACTAAAACTAATGCCATAATCAATGCTTTAGGATTAGTTTTATATTTAATATTTTCAAGGTTTAAATGCGTAATAATGCTAGGTTTAAACATATTGATAAGCTAATTTTTATTAGCCTATTAATATATTTATTAATGAATCCTGATCCGATTTTACTTAATTGCCGATACAAATTATTCCTTTGATATATCCTCCTTCCCTCCTCTGCTTTACTATTGTGCTGTGTATTTGTATCAACATAACAAAAGAGCATGACGTGATATATTTTTCTATATATTCTCGGAAAGCAGATATATAGAAAAATGTGTATGACCAGAAATACTAGAGATTACTTGAAGGGTGTATTAGTCCTTATGAATCTTTGTTTTCTTTCGACAAATTTCTGAATTTTTGATATATATAAATTCAATTTGGTGAATTTTATCAAACAAAAATTATAAATCACCATTATTGAAAGCTTCTAATCTTACTGATATGCAGGTGCATTAAGTTTGAGTGAAGCAACACCCAATCAGGGCATGTACATACTTAAGTAGTCGAAAATGATAACTTTACATATTTTAGTTTAAGTATTGTTCTTGGATTAATCAACTACACATTTGACACTAGAGCACAATGTTATGTCTATCTTTTGTGTGAAACTTTATTTAAAAATCCACATTGATATATACCTTTTTAAAGGAATATCAAATTTTTGATGATCTTTAAATAAACTTGTCAACCTACCGAATGATCCCATATTTTTTATCCAGATAAATAAAAATTATATAAAACTTGTATAAAGAAAACTTTTTTATATTTAAAGATTTGAAGAAGTATTATTTATCTCCACTTGATATTGACTGTAAATTCATATCTTTGTTATAAGAACCAGCAGAGATATAGTACTAACCTAAAGTCACTGGAGCGAAAAGTTTTGCAAAAGCCTCACCAATCGTGCATTTAAGCTCTACCATCCAGAATGTCTCACGCAGGGAATTGCGAGATTTAGTGCGGACTCAGCTGCAAATGCTCCTAGAAGCGGGAGACTTGCAGGGAGCAAAAGCTATTTTCGTACCAGTGCAGCCTGCGGTGCCGAGGCGATTGAGGGTTTGTCAGAAGCAATGCACGCTTTGGCTTTTCACTTGCTTTTTAAGGATGAGGCGATCGAACTTTATGAATAACTCGACTACAGTGTTCAAGAACAGTTAATCGACGAACTTAAAAGCCAGGAAGTCCGCGATATTGTCGATCAAATGTCGCCAGATGACCGAGCTAGGTTATTTGATGAATTACCAGCAAAAGTCGTCAATCGCTTGCTAGAACAACTGAGTCCAGCAGAACGTCAAGCTACAGCCCAACTATTGGGTTATGAAGCTGATACTGCTGGGCGAATCATGACGTTAGAGTTAATCTCGCTAAAAGAAAACTTTACAATATCTCAAGCCCTAGAACGAATTCGCAACTTTGCTAATGCCAGTGAGATGATTTATAGGACTTACGCAAAAATTGCCAACTTCGCTTAATTTATCGAACCGCCAAGACGAGGCAGTGCGTTGGGCGGCTCTGCCGACTTGAAGCAACTGCCGTGCCAAGAGCGCCGAGAATTCGTAGAGTGTGCGTAAGTCCTAGATTTATTATCTTTATGTCACTGATGCAGAAAGGCGCTTAACGGGAATTGTCTCATTACGAGAGTTGGTCACGTCTGAGCCTGAGCAAATTATTGGCGAAATTATGACCCGTGATGTGGTGTTTGTCCACACTGATACAGACTAGGAAGAAGTTGCAAGATTAATCCAAAGATATGACTTTCTGGCTGTGCCTGTGGTAGATCGGGAACAGCGTATAGTAAATATTGTTACCGTGGATGATGTGATTGATACTTTGCAACAGGAAACCTACCTTCGTTTATATCCGGCATTAATGTCACTACCATTTATGACCACAGCAGTTGATGTTGTTGGCGTTTTGATTTACTTCAATTTGGCGCGGGTAATTTTAAAATTATGAATTATGAGTTAAATATTTTTTTTATTCAAAACTCCTCACTGCTCACTCCTAACTTTTACAATTCTGATTCGGTATCTGGAGCAACAATTTCGCCAGTACCCAATTGTAACATTGCGTCCTGCTCAGTAATCAATCCGCTGAGTTCCTTCACTTGCAAATTCATTTCTTCACAAGCTTGTCTCAGTTCTCGGGCAAATTTGTTAAGGTCTTGACCATAGCCACATTGATAAGCAGCAGTTTCAATTCCTTCCTTGGCATTTGCTCTAGCACAATCTACCAATTCCGTGCCATGCAGGGGTGTAGGAGATGCCATAAACGTAGTTATATATTTCTTAAATGTTTACTGCTAGATAGATTATCAATATTTACACATTGACTCATCCCTCCAATGGAAGACAATTGGGGTCAATCAATTTTTGATTTTAGACTTCGGCTTATCTCGACTTACTTCGGCTGCGCTCGATACAAGTCGCTCAGTCGAACGATTTTAGATTTTGGATTGACCCTGGCAATCAAGTTAAAGGTCAGTCAATTAAATACAAGGACTTTGGATAATAGAATTATACTCGCGTTTCAATTCGGGGGCAACTCTATCAGACGCGCAAGGGACAAACATGCATTAAATAATGGAACTCAACAATCTTCTTTACCAGAGGCTCCGCCAACAATTCCATTATCCAAAATTTAAACATTGTAAATTCGGTAGAGTTAGGAGTTAAAAGTTGAAAATTTATCATTCCAAACTTCAAATGCCAACTCGGTTTTTGGAATTTGCAATTGAAGGAAAAACTTAAAATCCCAAATTGAATGACTCCTAACTATTTTACTTAGCCATTGACAACTTCTCCACCATTGACATGTAAAACTTGTCCAGACATATAAGAAGCGTCATCAGAGGCTAAAAATACGTAGCTAGGAGCAACTTCTTCTGGTTGTCCGGCTCGTTCCATTGGTACTTGTTTCCCAAAAGTTTCAACTTTATCTTTGGGGAAAGTTGAGGGAATTAAAGGTGTCCAAATTGGGCCCGGTGCAACAGCATTAACGCGAATATTCTTTGACATCAAATTTTGTGATAAAGAACGAGTAAAGGCAACGATCGCACCTTTTGTGGAAGAATAATCCAGTAGTTGTGGGTTACCTTTATAAGCTGTTACCGATGTAGTGTTAATAATAGAACTACCTGCTTGTAAATGCTTGAGTGCAGCTTTAGTCATGAAAAACATTGAGAATATATTAGTGCGGAAAGTGCGCTCTAGTTGCTCTTTGGTGATTTCCTCAATACTTTCTTGAGGATGTTGTTCTGCGGCGTTGTTTATCAGAATATCGAGTTTACCAAACTCACCAACTGTTTGTTGTATAGCTTGCTGACAGAAAGTTTCATCGCCAATATCGCCTGCGATAGTTACTGCACGACGCCCTTGTTTTTCTACCAAATGTTTTGTTTCTTTGGCATCGTCGTGTTCATTTAAGTAAAGGATCGCCACATCTGCACCTTCTTTAGCAAATGCGATCGCTACAGCACGACCAATACCACTATCTGCACCCGTAATTAATGCTACTTTATCTTGTAACTTGCCATTACCCCGATACTGGGCATCATCTGCTTTGGGTTTTGGTGTCATTTCTGATTCAACACCTGGTGTTTGCTGTTCCTGTGGCGGTTGTAACTTTTTCTCTTTTGATTTAGGCATAGGTTTTGTCTTAGTAATTGAATATTGAATATTGAATTGGGGATGGGGCACTTGTACTGAGCGGTGTCAAACTATTGGTTATTCCCCGTCTTCTCCTTGTTTCCTTCATCCCAGCAATTCTCATTCCAAAACTAAACCTCGGATAGAATTTTCGCTCCAAGGTTTGTTTTTTGCTTTAGCTCCCACATGCGATTTGCAATTTTAGGCGTTTATACACCTTAATAGTTGCCAAATGTACTTATTCCTCGCAACTAGACGCGGCTTAGAGCATTTATCTTCACAGTTCATCCACGCTATGAAGCTGATAACGAAAAACAAGTACGTAACTCTCATCTGATGAAGGATTTCTCGTTTTTACCTGCTTTCAACTTAACTATTATATTGCTCTACTTTATCGCTCCTTAGAGGTAAAAAAACTGAATTTTACTCAACCTTAAGACTGAGAATCAATTAATTAAATGATAGTTACTTAATTAGTCTATAATCATCTCTATTGGCTCAATAATCATGCCATTTTCGATAAATAAAAATAAAGATTTATACTTTCTGACTTCGTGTTTGCAAAAATACTTACAATCATGCCATCGATTTTAGTTAATTTTAATATTTATTTTGGCTGATATCTGCATAGCTATCTTCTTGCAGACTAAACTCATTACAAAAGTATCTGACGACTAGTCCTGAAACTAATAATCCAAAAGCCTGCATGGTGCGCTACATTGAAATCATTTGAGGGCTGGGGTTATGGCAATAGAAAATATTTCTGAGTTAGAACAAGTTGAAAAGTTTCGCAACTTACAATTAACTCTACGCGATCGCTGGAAAACGAGCGAGCTATTTGACAATAGTGAAGCAGATATTTTAATTATTCCCTCTCTGAGTATCGACCAGGGCGAACTCCAAAAGATCGAAGGCTGCGAGCATTATGAAGAAAGATTACTATTTTCTTTGATCCGGTTGCAGAATCCCCGAACTCGGCTGATCTATGTGACATCAGTACCACTGCATCCTAGTATCATTGATTATTACTTGCAACTTTTGCCAGGAATTCCCTTTTCTCATGCTCGCAATCGCTTGCTGCTACTTTCTACTTACGATTCTTCCCTTAAGCCTCTGAGCCAAAAAATTTTAGAACGCCCCCGCTTGCTAGAGCGGATTCATCAAGCTTTGAGGCTAGACAAATCGTTTATGATCTGCTACAACTCAACACAATGGGAAGGTGAATTGTCTGTAAAATTAGGTGTACCACTGTATGCTGCTGCACCAGATTTACAGATTTGGGGGACAAAAAGTGGCAGTCGGCAAATCTTTGCTGAAAGTGGAATACCTTATCCAGATGGCACCGAAAAAGTTTGGAACCACACAGATTTGGCAGAAGCTACTAGTGATTTGTGGGAACGCCAACCGACATTAAAACGGGTAGTGGTGAAACTTAACGAAGGCATTTCTGGAGAAGGGAATGCGCTGCTAGACTTTAGACCAATTGAGAATGTCGCACCAGGAAAAGGGACTCGGGCCGAAAGGGTAGCAGCAATTAGCGATCGCTTCTCAACAATGCGCTTTCAAGCAAAACAAGAGACTTGGGATCATTTTTGCGGAAGAATCCCTGAGTTAGGGGCACTCGCTGAAGCATTTGTGGAAGGGGAAATTAAGCGATCGCCCAGCGTCCAAGGAAGGATCACACCCAATGGCGAAGTGGAAATCCTTTCAACCCACGACCAAATTCTCGGAGGCCCAGACAGTCAGATTTATCTTGGTTGTCGCTTCCCAGCTGATGAAAGCTATCGGTTGCAATTACAGCAATTGGGATTACAAGTTGGCAGAAAACTAGCAGACAAAGGTACTTTAGAACGATTTGGATTAGATTTTATCGCTGTTGACAAGGGTAACGGAGAGTGGGATATTCAAGCGATCGAAATTAACCTGCGTAAAGGCGGCACAACTCATCCATTCATGACCCTGAAATTATTAACAAACGGTCGCTATGACCTTTCCACGGGTTTATTTTATACTCAGGAAGGTCGTCCAAAATACTACATCGCCACTGATAATCTGCAAAAAGAGCGCTATCAGGGATTGTTACCGAATAATTTGATGGATATCATCGCTGAACACAGATTGCACTTTGACAGCTGTAGTGAAACAGGCACAGTGTTTCATCTTATAGGTTGTCTTTCGCAGTTTGGCAAGTTGGGATTAACCAGCATCGGTGATTCCCCGCAGCAGGCACAAGACATTTATAACAAAGTTATCAAAGTTCTGGATGAAGAAACCCGCAGCAACAATCAGAATTTATCGGCGTTTTCAGATTATTCTTTTCCCGTGGCTTGGGATGAATATAGTTAATAAATGTCGTTTGCAACATTCTTTTACCCCCTAAACCCTTTTAAAACCTCGTTTCCAGCCTCTGGCTGGAAATGCTCTTGAATTGCGGCTTTGGCGCTAGTCTTGAGGCAGAGCCTCTCATTCGTGGGACTTAAACAGTTCGCATTGGCAAAGCCTCTCGTAGACAAGCGTCTTTAAACAGGAAAAGCAACTGGTGTGCAGTTTCTAACCGCTCTTTTCACTTGAATCCTAATTAGCTAATTAGTTCTGAGTCGAATGGCACTAAGAAAAGCCGAAAGGCTTGTGTAACCTCGTTCCCAGTCTGAAGACTGGGAACGAGTTTCAAGAGGCTCTGCCTCTGGTCAAGAAAGAGGAGGCGAAGCCTCCCAAAATAGTTTCCCAGCCTGGAGGCTCTTAACGAGACAAAACAAGACTTTGGACTTATCTTAGTGCCATTCAGTTCTGAGTCTGTTCGTTATTAGGTAAACCTTGCTGATTGCTTGGCTGTTTCCGAGATTGAGATTGAGTATATATATAGGTTACTAATCCTAAAGTCAGCCCAATGGCTAAGACCACTCCCAGGATTCGCAAAAAATTGGGAGTAATTCTCCTAGCTAGCTGCTCGTTTAGCTTTGGCTGGTAAATAGTGTCATCCGTTCGCACTTGTGGTCTGCCTTGATTAGATGCAGGCCGCGGTTGAAACAATGTCACATCTGGCGGCACTTGTGGTCTGCCTTGATTAGATGCAGGTCGCGGTTGAAACAACGTCTTATCTGGCGGCACTTGTGGTCTGCTTTGATTAGATGCAGGTCGCGGTTGAAACAACGTCCTATCTGGTGGCACTTGTTGCCCACCTTGATTAGATGCAGGTCGCGGTTGAAACAACGTCTTATCTGGTGACACTTGTGGCCCACCTTGATTAGACGCAGGTCGCGGTTGATACAACGTTACATCCGGTTTGCTAGCGTTCGGATTATTCACAGGACTCTGTTGATTTTGCTCAACTGGGTTAAACTGTCTCGGAATAGTTTCGTTATTTGAACCTTGATTGTGCCCTGCCTGAAGGGGAGGAACGCTTGACTCAGATTGGTTTTGCTCAATCGGGTCAAACTGTCTCGGAACGGTTTCGTTATTTGAATCTTGATTGGATGCAGATTGGGGGCGAATGATAGTGTCGTCGTTCGATTGTTTCGGAACAGTTTCGTGATTTGAATCTTGATTATACGGAGATGGAGGGCGAATAATGGTGTCGTCGTTCGATTGTCTCGGAACAGTTTCCTGATTTGAACCTTGATTGGATGCAGATGGAGGACGAATAATGGTGTCGTCGTTCGATTGTCTTGGAACAGTTTCGTGATTTGAACCTTGATTGGATGCAGATGGAGGACGAATAATGGTGTCGTCGTTCGATTGTCTCGGAACAGTTTCGTGATTTGAACCTTGATTGTAGGGAGGTTGCGATTGCCCAGTAATCTGTTCCGGTACAGTAGTCCCTGTGACAAATTTGGCAGCAGCTTGCAAAGCCTGATTCAGTTCTTCTACTGTTGCAAATCGGTTAGCTGGGTTTTTGTGGAGGCATTTCATCACCACCGCTTCTATTTGTACGGGTAAATTCTCACACCCTGGTTGCGATCGCAGTGGTTTCGGTGGCTCATAAGCATGAGCTAATACCCAAGAAGCTTCACTGATATGACTACCCTTAATGCTGATTCCAAATGGGTCGGCTGCACTCAGCATTTCATAAAGGATAATCCCTAAGCTGTAAATATCACCTCTAGCGTCTAAGTTTTTATCGCTTTGGATTTGTTCAGGAGGTGCGTAACGAAATGTCCCGATAAATGTACTAGTTATATTTGTAATGTTGGAATTTTCTAAAGATTCACTCCGAATTTTGGCAACACCAAAATCCAAAACCTTTACCCACTCTCCCAAATCTGTAGGCACTAAAAATATATTATCTGGTTTCAGGTCACGATGAACTACCTGAATATGTTCAGTGGTTTTTCCGCCATCCCGTCGGAGAGTAACTCCTTGATGAGCAAGCTGTAGACCCTTGCAAACTTGCGCCATAATCTTCACCGTCCGCTCAACGGATAGCCGTTTTTCGCGCAGCAGTAGTTGTCCAAGCGTTTGCCCCTGCAAATATTCCATTACGTAAAATGGAAAACCTTCCGGGGTAACTCCACAGTCACTAATCTTAACAATGTGGTCACTTTGCAAAGCAGCACAAACTGCCACCTCACGCTCAAAACGCTTTCTCATTTCTTGCGATGCCACCAGCGTATCTTTGAGCAACTTCAACGCTACCTGCTGACCTACACGGGTGTCTGTTGCTAGGAAGACTTCTCCCATGCCACCCCCGCCTAACCGTCTGTCTAAAAGGTATCGCTGATTATCACCTACGAAACGACCAATCCAAGAATTTGAAGAAGGTGGGGATTTCATCTGGGCAACCCATCCTAGTTACTTTAAAGTGTTAGCTTTAGTCAGAGATAGTACTAGTATTACAAATATGAGTGCTTGCTTCGTAAACTAAATAAATACTCGTAATTTATACTACTAATATTTTTAATTATACTTAGATTAACATAAAAGTAATCCTAGCAATTTGATAAAATGTTTAAAATTAAGACCGATGACAGTTGAATTTTGTTCCTGATGTTAACTTAACGCAAATTCGACGAGGGTCGTCAGCGTGACTATTTTTTACTCATTTTGAGCTATGGCAGACTTTACTCATCGAATTAAGTTACTTTTATCTGCTAATAAGTAGTAGTGGATCAAGAAGTAATTGAGAGGTGGGATTGTTCGTAGTTTGCAGTTTATCACTAAAACGCAAACTACGAACCTAGTAAGTCAAGCTTGACAGACTAGAAATTATTAATGTGCTTTTGTATGCCGTGCAGATAGTCTCCATTACAGAATATTTCAAGTTTTGCAAAATATATTTTGTCAATTTGCTCTGACATACATGATTGATACGTGCTATTGCCATGAGGAATGAGAATGAGTAACGTGCTCTCTATAGCCGCCGTGACAGCAGTACTAAAAGTCTTGCTGGAAAATGGTTTAGTCAGTGATCCGATCACTGCTAGTGTTGGTGATGTAATTGTAACTGCTCTACCGCCTGATCGAATTTCAGTTGAAGCTGACGCACGTGCTCAACTCAACCTTTTTCTTTATCAAGTGACGCAGAATCGCAATGTCGATTGGGTATCTCAAGAATTTCGGAGCAGGCACTCACAGATTAATGGAAAACCGCGCTCTTTGACTCCACCACTAGCTCTTGATCTGCATTACTTAATAACAGCTTACGGAGCCAAGGATTTTCAGACGGAGCTTTTACTTGGCTATGCAATGCATTTATTACACAAAACATCAGTTATTACATCTGATATTATTAAGAATACTCTGATAAATGCATCTACAACCAATACCTCAAGTGCTTTTTCACAAGCTATGGCAGGTGCATCTGTATCTGATTTAGCTGAAGAAATTGGGCAGATAAAACTGACTCCAGAGTTTTTTAACATGGAAGAAACTTCTAAGTTATGGTCTGCTTTCCAAACGCACTATCGACCTTCAGCTACCTATCTGGCGTCAATGGTAGTGATTGAGAGTAATAATGACAAGTCTGAAAGCTTCTACATGATGCCCTTGTCTCAACCGAATATAGAGCAAGTTATGGCTCCGGCAAAGACTGATCAAATAATTGTTGCAGGCACAACATTAGTAATTCGTGGTAAGCGGTTACGCGGTAAGATCACACAAGTTCGTTTGGGGAATACGGAGACATTAATAGTACCTCAAGAAGTCAAGGAAACACAGATTACCTTGTTAGTCCCGCCAGATTTATACGCAAGTGTGCAGAGTGTCCAAGTTGTACATCTAACAATGGGCAATGCAGGGCAAACGGATCATCTAGTTGAATCAAACGTTGCGGCTTTTGTCCTCCATCCAACAATTACAGCATTCGTCACTCAAGTGGAAAATAGCGGCGACAATTTACGCGCAGCAGAAATTACCGTTAAATTCCAGCCTAAAGTTGGTAAGGCACAGCGAGTAGTTTTGTTACTCAATGAAGTGTCAGGTGATAGTCCGGTGGCTTACTCTTTCTTGGTTGCATCACGCACCGAAGATACTGATGCAATCACGATTCCTGTTAAAAATGTCAAGCCAAGAACTTATATTGTCCGGGTGCAGGTAGATGGGGCACAAAGTCCACTGCACAAGAATCAGTCTGGAGAATATGATTTGCCACAGGTGACAATTCTATGAATACTATAACAATTAATCATAATTGGAATGAGGCAAACTACCGCTATCTATCAGCAGCCCTAGCGTTGGTGTGTGGTATTTTAGAAAATCACGCGGCAAGGGAGCAAAATCAACCAGAGGAGAAAAACCAAGAGTATTTACAGCAAGCGCTACAGGAAGCAGCTGCTGCTATGCCTGCACCATCGGCATTGGAGAGAGTATGCAAAATGTTTCGCCTCTCATCCTTTGAACGTGATTTGTTGCTATTGTGTGCAGGGATGGAATTGAATGGAGATTTTGTGAAATTGTGTGGTACAATGAACGGCGATTCACAACGAGCTTACCCAACCTTGAGTTTAGCTCTGGCAGCCTTACCTGACGTCCACTGGGATGCGATCGCTCCAAATGCTCCCTTACGTCATTGGCGGTTAATTCAAATTGGTGACGGTCATTCCCTTACCCTCAGTCCCCTAAGAATTGAGGAGCGGATTTTACATTATCTCACGGGCATTCAATATCTTGACGAACGGCTAGCTGGCATCATTGAACCATTACAAGAGGTTAGTGATTTAGTCCCCTCGCACCAAGATTTAGCAGAGCGAGTAGCAGCAGTTTGGTCACAAGCTTACAAAGTTAATAGCTTGCCAATTATCCAATTATGTAGTAAAGAAACTGATAGCAAACGCGCCATTGCCGCCACAATTTGTCAACTACAGGGCTTAAGCCTGTGGGTAATGCCTGCACAAGTCATTCCATTAGCATCTAAGGAGTTGGATAATCTCATCCGCCTGTGGACTCGCGAGACGATTTTAAGTAACAGTGCCTTACTTATAGACTGCAACAAACTGGACACCAATGAGCCGGCGCGGCTGAATGCGATCGCTCGTTTCATGGAATGCACAAAAGGCTTTTTAATCGTTACGAGTCGGGAACGGATAGGCTTATCACAACGCTTGCTAGTAAACTTTGACGTGCATCAACCAACTATCAAAGAACAAGGTGCAGTTTGGCAAGATGCACTAGGTGCGATTGCACCGCAAATGAACGGGCAAGTTAAAACCCTAGTTGATCAGTTTAACCTAAGTGCCGCAACTATTCGCGCTGCTTGTGCAGAAGCCGCAGGACAATTAGCACAAACACCAGAAAACGATATCACTAGCATTTTATGGGATGCCTGCCGGGTGCAAGCACGTCCCCGCTTGGATGAACTCGCCCAGCGAATTGAGCCATCTGGTGATTGGGAGGACTTAGTATTACCAGAGGCACAGAAACAAGTTCTCCGGGACATTGCGGCTCATGTCCGTCAACGAAGTACTGTATATAACAATTGGGGTTTTGGTGCAAAGAACGGGCGGGGGTTGGGAATCAGCGCTCTATTTGCAGGTGCTAGCGGCACAGGTAAAACCTTGGGGGCAGAAGTGCTGGCCCAGAAATTGCGCCTCGACCTTTATCGTATTGACTTATCATCGGTAGTCAGCAAATATATTGGGGAGACAGAGAAGAATTTGCGCCGGGTGTTTGATGCCGCAGAACAAGGCGGCGTGATTTTGTTATTTGATGAAGCTGATGCCTTATTTGGCAAACGCAGTGAAGTTAAAGATGCCCGCGATCGCTATGCAAACATCGAAGTCAGCTATCTATTGCAACGCATGGAAAGCTATCCAGGTTTAGCAGTCTTGACTACTAACCTGAAGAGTTCAATTGATACAGCCTTCCTGCGGCGGATTCGCTTCGTAGTGCAGTTCCCCTTCCCAGATACAACGCAACGAGCCGAGATTTGGCGACGCGTCTTTCCAGCCGACACCCCAACCGCAGACTTAGATGCTCTGCAACTGGCACGGCTAAATGTCGCTGGGGGTAATATCCGTAACATAGCCTTAAATGCAGCTTTTATAGCTGCCGATGCTGGGGAACCAGTGCAGATGAAACATGTGTTGCGGGCTGCTCAGGCAGAATATACCAAGTTAGAGAAATCTTTAACTGACGCGGAAGTTGCAGGGTGGATGTGATTTAAAATCAATTTAGTATTATAGCAAGGGACTGGGGACTAGGGACTGGGTGAAAAGGCTTTTTGTGTATAAGTTTTATCATCTGTTAATGTCCTAACCACCTTGGCTGTTGCTATAATTACGCGAGGTGCGGTATTTAACTTAACACAACTTGAAGCGTTTCTTGCAAATCTAACTGTAACTGTGAATGAGCATTGCCGCTGTTAATGGCAATTTCTACCCAGCCGTGACTGCCAACTAAAGCTATTATCTCTCCTACGTTGACATCACTGTAAGTTTCACAGCCTGGTATTCTCAAAAGGGCGGCTTGCACATACCAAGTTTTACCTTGTACATAACTGCCTGCAATGTTACTCACTAAGTTGCCAAAATTGTCAATATATTGAATGCAACCCACTATGCCAGTGGTTGTCTGCTTGCACTCGCCTATATCTAGCTTTACCAAACTTGCTGGATCAATTTCTTGTCCTAACTGTTTGAGGGAAACACCACTAGCAAGATTAGCTGCCACTGGTGCAAAGATATCTCTACCGTGAAAAGTCTTGCTTGGTTGGGGAGTTCGCCAATAGTTAAGATTTGTAAGTTCGACGGCTGCGATCGCTGGACTTTGACTAAGTACCCCACTGAAGATACCATTATCTGGGCCTACCAGAAACCCTTGAGCAAATTCTACTGCGATCGCTCGTCGCTTGCTTCCCACACCCGGATCTACAACTGCCAGATGCACTGTTCCAACGGGGAAATAGGGATAAGCATTCATCAGGCTAAACCTGGCTGCGGCGATATCTTGCGGCGGAATTTGGTGCGTTAAGTCTACCACCGTCAGTCTGGGGTTAAGTTCAGCGATAACTCCCTTGATTATGCCTACATAAACATCGCGATCGCCAAAATCGCTCAGAAAAGTTAGGAGTGGTTGTTCACCTATCTGGTTCTTAGACATATTTTTGATAGAATGTATATTAAAATAGAACTTTCTGTAGCAACAGCTACAAAATTTGTGTTATGTTAAGAATACAAGATATAAAGCGAAAAAATAAAGAAGGTAATCACTATGAATCAAAGTAGACTACAAAGTGCCAGGAAAGCACGAGAAGCTCACAGAGCCAATATTCAAAGAAGCCTAGAGCATCGCTTGCAAGTTGCCAGAGCAAAAGGCGACGAACAACTGATTCGTCAACTGGAAGCTGAGATGAGGTATTCGGGCTAAATCAAATTTTCAATGTTCTTAGTTTGTTGTGTAACCCGCTACGGCGGGTTTTTTTTGTTTTTAGGGAGTTTTCTGGTAATTTCGCTCTTATACCAATTTAATGTGAAGCTGCACTAAATGAGTAACTCTCTATTCTTGGCGCTCTTGGCGTACTTGGCGGTTCGTTTAATATTCTGTGCATCTTCATACAGAATTGGTATTACAGCCTTTTCGATTAATTGAATTACCGCACTCCCTATTCCCTATTCCCCACCCTCATACTTATGGCTCAACACCCATAAATAAGAGCGATGCCGTCTTTCCCACCAGTTATCAGCTACTTGTACATCCAAGCTCAAAAATACATTAGGCACAATCGGCGGTTGCTTATTATAGAGTCTTTGCCAAAATTATTTTCATACATTTTACAGCAAAGTTTATTGATATCATTTGCCCATACTGTTTGAATATTTGCATTTGCCATACCCAGGTGAAACCCACCGATACCAGCAAAAAGCTCTAAGAGGTTGTTTGAAAAGTGGTTAACTGTGATTTTAATTGCGTTGTTACCCCCCTTAGTCCCCCCGATATATTGGGGGGAAACAAGAAAAATCCGGTTCCCTCCCCAATATATCGGGGAGGGTTAAGGAGAGGTAAAAAATATTTTATACATCATTATGGACTTTTCAAACATCCTCTAAGGCTTTGAGTTTGTTTGTTGTCATCTATAAATTTTGAAACAAATTATGGCTGTGGGCAAAGACGTATATTATGTAATTGGTGGGCATTGCCCACCTTACTTAGGCAATTCCTTAGTTAACTAAGACTTTGGTTTATAAGTCGAAGCAACATGCAATTCTTTCAACTGTTTAGCATCTACACTCGAAGGTGCATCTGTTAACAAACAACGTGCTTGTTGTGTCTTCGGAAAAGCAATTACATCTCGAATAGATTCTTCTTTAGCTAGCAACATTACCAAACGATCTAAACCGTAGGCGATGCCACCATGCGGCGGTGTACCATATTCAAATGCTTCTAAGAGAAAGCCAAATTTACTTTGTGCTTCTTCAGGAGATAAACCAATCGCTTCAAAGACTTGCTGTTGAATTTCTCGCTGATAAATCCGCAGACTTCCGCCGCCAACTTCCACGCCGTTGAGTACCAAGTCGTAAGCTTGGGCGCGGGCAGTTTTTAAATCGCTTAAATCATCAGGATGTGGTGCTGTAAACGGGTGGTGCAGTGCTTCTAGACGTTTTTCGTCAGCATTCCACTCGAACATCGGGAAATCTGTAATCCACAGCAAGTTGATTTTTTCTGGATCAATTAACTCAAATTCTCTAGCGATCCCTTGCCGTAATCTATCTAATGTCTTATTAACTGTAGCAGCTTCCCCTGCCCCAAACAATAGCAAATGTCCAGCTTTAGCATCTGTACGGCGTAAAATTTCTTGTTTTTGTTCAACGCTGAGGTTGTCTTTTATCGCCCCAATGGTGTCAATTTCGCCATCCTCCCTGACGCGGATATAAGCTAAACCTTTCGCACCAGCTTCGCTGGCTTCTTTAAATAAATCGCCGCCTGGTTTAATGCGGACATTAGAAATTACATCGTTACCGTTGGGAATGGGGAGAATTTTGACGATACCACCATTGTTAACAGTGTCCCGAAAGACTTTGAAACTAGAGTCTTTCACAATATCTGAAACGTCAACTAATTCCAAACCATAGCGGGTATCTGGTTTATCACTACCGTAGCGTTCCATTCCTTCGGCGTAAGTGAGACGGGGGAAAGGGCGCTGTAACTCAATTCCTTTAACCGTTTTGAAGATATGGCAAACTAACTTCTCATTTAGTTCGATAATTTCTTCTTGGGACATGAAGCTCATTTCCATGTCCAACTGAGTGAATTCCGGTTGTCTGTCGGCGCGTAAATCTTCGTCACGAAAGCAACGCGCAATCTGATAATATCTATCTAAGCCGGATACCATCAGCAATTGTTTAAATAGCTGGGGTGATTGCGGCAAAGCATACCACTCACCAGGATTGACGCGACTGGGTAAAACATAATCCCGCGCCCCTTCTGGGGTAGAACGGGTAAGTATTGGGGTTTCGACTTCGATAAAACCTTCCAAATCTTCCAGATAACGACGCATGGCTTTAACAATTTGATGACGCAGTTGCAAATTTTGCGCCATCCGTTCGCGTCGCAAATCCAAATAACGATATTTCAGCCGCAAGTCTTCCCGCACTGTCTCGGTGTCAGCTACGGAAACTTGAAAAGGTAACTGTTTGCGAACAGCGTTGAGGAGTTGAATTTTATCGGCGTAGATTTCCACTTCGCCTGTTGGTAGGCGGGGATTCAAAGATTCTTCGGGACGGTGCGTTACCCTACCAGTGATTTCGACAACATATTCATTTCGTAGGGCGTTCGCCTGTTCGTATGAGTCTGGGGTGCGTTGCGGATCGCTGACGATTTGGACAATTCCAGAGCGATCGCGTAAATCTAAAAATATCACACCACCGTGATCGCGGCGACGGTCTACCCATCCGTAAAAGGTAACTGTTTCTCCAATATGTTCTTTTCGGAGTTCGCCGCAATAGTGAGTTCGCATAAGTGTTAGTTCTGTTTGTCTGGGCTAGATTGGCAAGAAAATGTCAAAGCCTTCCCATTATCTAGCATCAATAGTAATTGTAGTAATAAACATACAATAATCTCACGCCAATTTGGCAAAGGTCGATTGGGGAAGTGGGTGAGACGCAAAAAGTGAAATAAGACGCGATCGGGCTAAGAAATTATCACATCCTCTCACCGTGTCTCAGCAGCACCATGTTTTCCATAATACAATGTTCCCATTATTACAATATTTTTTGTGTAACTTAACTATGGAACACAACTGATAACTGTTAATCAGTGTCT
This sequence comes from Nostoc sp., assembly GCF_036917275.1. GTDB lineage: Bacteria > Cyanobacteriota > Cyanobacteriia > Cyanobacteriales > Nostocaceae > Nostoc. The sequence goes on along the minus strand of NZ_JBALDF010000013.1, from coordinate 1,003 downwards.
CCATAAAAATCTTCATCTAATAACTGTTCTATCAGAAAAGGACAATCGAGAGGATATTCTGCGTCCGTTGGTTTTCTCACTCCTAAATTAGCTTTTTTACTTTCTTTGATTACCAGTTTACGTGCATCGGCATAGGCTTGGGAAATAACTTCAGTAATATAGTTTTTAAAAGAAGGATTTTCTGCTAAATCCTTGTTCACTCGAAAACGATGTTCTGTGACAGAACTATACCAGCTTGTTTTCATCATCTCAGGAGCATCAGATTGAACGGTTAACTTGAGTAAATGAGCAATCAAGATTGTTAAATCACTCAGAAATGACCGTTTTTCTGACTTTCCCCATGTGTTCTAATTCTAAAAGCAAATGCTCCCAATCTATATTATTAAAACGATGTTCTTTAATCTGCTCAATAATGCTTTCTCGCCACAGATTAAAATCTTGTTCATACAGTTTATTCTTCATATAGCAGTCCTAAATCATTTGTGAAAATTATATGTCTCTTTCTTCTTTCTTCCCTTTGCGTCCTTGGCACGCCAGTTGCTTCAAGTCGGCACAGCCGCCCAACGCACTGGCTCGTCCTTGGCGGTTCGTTTCATTATCTACATTTTTCACAACTCAGATAGGATTGCTATATACCAGTTCTGGTTTACGTGAGGTACACCCGTAAGAGGATGTTTGAAAAGTCATGATTGATGTATCAAATATTTTTTACCCCACCCTAACCCTCCCCTTGTCAAGGGGAGCCACAGCGTTGGGCGGGCAATGCCCGACTTGAAGCATGTGGCGTGAGGGAACTAGATTTCCGGTCTCCCCCCTTGACAAGGGGGGATTAAGGGGGGTAAAACGCCTGTGGGACATGCAGGGTACTTTGTTTTACCTGTAAATCACGAGGGAGACCGCTCCCGTCGCGAGGGAGACCGCTCCCGTCACGAGGGAGACCGCTCCCGTCACGAGGGAGACCGCTCCCGTCACGAGGGAGACCGCTCCCGTCACGAGGGAGACC
>NZ_JBALDF010000012.1:0-70713 GCF_036917275.1 Nostoc sp. | reverse complement strand
TTGAATTCGGGTAGTCGTTTATTGAATTCGGGTAGTCGTTTATTGAATTCGGGTAGTCGTTTATTGAATTCGGGTAGTCGTTTATTGAATTCGGGTAGTCGTTTATTGAATTCGGGCAGTCGTTGATTGAATTCGGCCAACTCCCAATACCGTTCGGTTAAGGAATTTCTTTGTTGAGGCAGGCAGGGGGATCAGGGGGAGAAGAGAAGCTGTTCTTGAGACAAGAATTACTGAACAATGACCCTCTTTCCTCCCCTGCTTCCCCTGCTACCTATTTGTATCAATATTTTAGAAACAGTGCGATCGCCTATTTGCCTTATAAAAAGACAAATTTTAAATACTTTACACAGCTTCTTGCTTGAAACTAAAGGCGATCGCTCTAATCATTGGTACAGTCAAAACTTAAGACTGCCGCTTTGTCCTGAGCCGCCATTGAAAAGGTGCATAGCGGGAGCATCCCTTTAATGTATGATGTCTAGGTATAAGTCGTGAACTCAAAACTCCCAAGAAATCCTCCCCAGCATTGCATTTGGAAACTTAGCACGAGCAGTTTTTAATTGGTGTGTCAGTTCCAGTGGAGTTTTGCCAGGAACAGCTATAGAGACGGGTTCTGATGCTAGCTTGCGGGTAAATGTCACTGCATACATGATCGGTTTAGTGAAATCAGTGAAATTCTAGCAGAAACCAGTGAAGCCAGTGAGGGCAATAAATATAGCTGTAACAATGCCTGCGACTTTGTGAATATCAAAGTTAACCCCTTTTGGATGAGCATCAAGCTTGATTTTGAAGCCGTTGAGCAGCTTTCTCCAACCGGGCCAGAGGAGGATGCCTGTAATACTGAGGATACACATCAATAAGGCAGCAATCCCAGCGATCGCATATCCAGTTTTACCTAATAACAAAGCGTAGTGGAGTTCGTAGACAACGGAGAAAAATTTTTCCGAAAAAATTTCCTGACTGTTTCCAATCACCACCCCAGTGTAAGGATTTATGTAGAGTTCAGCCAAATCGCTTTCCTGTTTTCTGGGAACAACGATCGCGGGAGCATTTGGCTTTGCAGACATATAAATCCGATCGATTGTTACGCCTGGTTGATTTGCATAAGCTGTTTTCACCTGATTGAGGATAACTTCCACAGGTAAGCTTCGCTTTCTACGCACCGGGTTTGAAATAATCAAAGAGGCGATCGCCTGAATCTGCGCGAATCAATGCCACAACTACATCGGGCAAGGTGGCTAAACTGGGGTAAACTAAATAACGTGGTTCCCAAGCAGGGCGGAACTTGTCTTTGTAGGAGTGCAGTCCTTTGAAATTGTAAAAGCGACTCAAATGTTGGTAAAGATAGTGGAATACTTTCTCCAAGCGGCGCGATTCTGGGTTGTCTCCAACTCCGGCAAAGGCAGAAAGACCGAAATTAAAGCTGTCGTAGCCACACTCTTTAAAATGCTGGAGTAGGGAAATAAATAGAAAGTCCATTGTCCCATTTTCGATGGACGGGCGGTGTCGCATCATGTCAATGGTCGCTTCGTTGAGTTGGTACTCCCGGACAATGTTAGCAAAGGCGCTAATCTGACCTTCGGGATTATGCATTACAGCAATCTCGCACTCTCGCAGGTAAGCTTCCTCAAACCAACCTAAAGAAAAGTGTTTTTCTGAACCTTGTACCATCTTCAGCCATTCATCACTCACAGGTTTGAGTCGGTGCAATAAATCATTGGCGATGGGTGGTTGGTAAAAGTCGATTTGGTATCCTAGCTTAGTTAAACGATTGATTGATGGTCTAAAGTTTTTACCGGCTTTACCTTGTAAGGTAAAAGTTTTCAGATCAACGATCGCTTCTTCTCCAATCTTGAGTACCTTAAACCCCAACGACTTGTAAAGTTGAATATCATCAGGCAAAGTTTGGTAAAAGCCAGGATACCAATCGTTGCGCTGGCAAAACTGCCAGAAAGCAATAATTGTCTCTTTGCGGTCTTCAATCGGGCCTATGGGATCTCCTAAGGCGATCGCACCCCGTCCTTTGGGAACATAAGCAATTACACTGTTACCCGAAGGACTAAAATAATAACTTTTATCATTTAATAGGGTCAACGCTGCTAAAGAAGAACGCCCGTATTGCTCGACAATTTCTTTTGCCTTTTGCTGTTCCTTTGGGGTTGCTAAATTCCGCCAAAACACAGGTTGCAACAGCATTAATATTGCATATGTAATAGTAACTGCGGCAATAATATAGATAGAATTAGCAAAAAACTTTCCAAATCGACCCTTTGGTTGCAGTCCCCAATTATCCTCGGTGAAGAACATCGCTAAAGTCTGAACTATCGCTTCACGCCAATTAAAATTCTCTGAAAATTTCCCATCTAACAAGTAAAATCCAACAGTACCGTATGCCAGGGTAAATAATAAAGCGCCTATTAGCACTCGAACTCCCTGTGCGATTGAAGGACGGTCTGATTTTGCTGTGAAAAAATGGCGCATCAAAATTAATTGCAGCAGCAAAACTCCAGAGAGGAGACTTTCTTCATAATCCAATCCCTTCAGCAAGTGACTGAAAATGGAAATCACTAGTAAACCAATGGTAAGTAACCAGGCTATTTTTTTTCGCCGTAATAAGTTAGTAGCAAGTGTGAGTAAAACAAACCCAGTCAGCGCTGCAAATATATGACCACCAGCCCGGATATCAAATGGTAAAAATTCTTTCAACCAATGATTTCGCCCATATAGGTTAGGTGTCACCGCTGACAACAAATTTACTACTCCGACTAAACCTGTAAGGAAAGCTGCACTCCAAAGTCCAATCTGAGTTTTTAAATTATTGGTCATTAGTCTAAAAGTATTAATATAGAAGTTAGAGTTTTCAAATTTTAACTCTTAACTGTTAACTTTTTTAAATTGCTCCCCCACATACGAGAGCGAATCTTTAAGATGCTTGTGGAAGTAGTTCCAGCCTACATCAGCGCCAGACAAACCATGACCTCCTGGAAACGCATAAAATACGTGAGCAATGCCTAATTTGTTTAAGGTTTCGTTGAAGGCTTTGGTAGAAGCCAGTAAATTAGTATCGTTCAGACCCGCATCCAGGTAAACACGCAATCGCTTCCTGTCTTCAGGTGATAGCTGTTGTACGATTTGTTGGGGACTATTTTGTGAACCGCTATTATCAGTAAAGTAACCGCTATGGCTAAACAGAATCTGAAAGTTGTTCAAATAGCGTAACCCTATATTAAAAGCCCCCCATCCCCCAGAAGACAAACCTCCCAATGCCCAAAACTGAGGTTTTTCTAGAGTGCGGTAGCGCGACTTGACAACTTGTACTAATTCTAAACCAATCAAAGTCCCTATTTTGCCATTCGGCCCATCAAAGTAATCAGGATCATACAAAGGACTAGAACCGCGATTATCATTACCATCAGGTGTAATCACAATCGATAGTGGTAATTTTCCATTTTGATAAAGCTTATGCAGTATGTCTAAGATTGCATATTTATCAGCGTAAGCACGAGCATCATCATGACCACCGTGCAGTAAGAATATTACGGGGTAGCGTTTTTGCTGATTTTTGTTATAACCAGGGGGCAAAATCACGCCGTAGTTACGGACTGTACCCATCGCTTGGGAGTTGAAGGTTGCTAATTGAAACTTTAGCCCAGTATTTGCTTGTTTTTGGGGTGGGTCTAGTTGCGGCGCACCTAAGATAAATACATAATAATAACCACTAATGGTAAGGATAGCGATCGCTCCTGCCAAACTAATTAAAAATTTAGAAATTTTCATCTTCTTTTAGTTGGTAAAAAAAGTTACCTCTATTCAAACTTACTTATAGTTAATCTGCTACAATTTTACAGCAGAGTTTTCAATATTCACATTTTGATAAGATTAGATTATTTTTGAGTATTTTTAGCAGGAAAATCTAATTTTTCAGATTTATGTGCTAAATCAGACAATCTAAATTGTTCGCCCACAAATGTCAAAGAATCGGCTAAATGTTTCCGCCAGTATTTCCAGGTATGACTGCCAGGGAACTCACGAAATAGATTATAAATTTTTAGTTCGTTTAGGACTTTAGCAAATTGTTCGGCTTGGTCGATTTCTTCAATATCTGATTTACCTGAATCTAAGTATATCCGCAGCCTTTTTTTAGCTTGTGGAGGAATGGTTTTAATATAAGTTATTGGACTATTAATTGGGCCGCTTTTATCCTGAAAATAACCACTATGACTAAATAAAATCGAGAAATGAGCCGGGTTATGTAATCCTACATTGATTGCTCCCCAACCACCAGAAGATAAACCACCTATTGCCCAAAAATCTGGATTGGTTAATGTCTGATAACGGTTTTGCACAACTTTTACTAACTCATCCCCCACGGCTGTGGAGACTTTACCGTTAGGGCCATCAATATATTCAGGATCCCAGTAGCGACTAGAGCCACGTTTGTCGTTGCCATCTGGTGTGATGATGATGCTGGGTGGCAACTTACCTGTAGTATAAAGTTGTTCCACAGTCTTGAGAGCTTGTCCCTTGTTTTGAATAAACCAATCAGTGGGGTAACCATGTCCACCGTGGAGGAGAAAAATTACAGGATACCTTTGTTTTGGGTTTTGCCCATAGCCAGGGGGTAAAGAAACGCCGTAGGTACGACTTGCACCCATTACTTGACTATCGTAAGTTTCAATTTTGTAACTTAGGGGAGTAGCTACGTCGCTAGCATTAGGTTGGGTTGGTGCGACAGAAGGCGTTGTTTGTAAATCTTGTTGTTGAGGTATTTTTGCTGCTACAGTTTGACGGTAATTACAGCCAACTAAAGTTAATACTGAAACTAGCAAGAGAATTTTAGATTGTTTGTAGTTCATTTTTGAAGGGTATGGGGCATTTGGCAGTTAATGCTGGCAATCATCAAGTTTACGCAAGTAATTTGTCAATGCTGTGTCAACAGGATGGAAACTTTACGACTGGTTGTAAATTAAAAGTCAAAAGTTAGAATAAGTTTTTTCACGATGCTTAAAAAGTTGCAACACAATTTCAGCACATTGTTTGGCTTATTGCTGCTGGTGCTTTCCGTGTGGGCGATCGCTAATGAATTACATCAGTATAATTATCGTGATATTCTCAGTTCTCTAACTGCTATTCCCAAAAATCGCTTAAGCTGGGCAATTTGGCTGACAGCCTTGGGCTATCTAGTGATGATTGGGTATGACATCTTAGGTTTTAGCTATATTAATCGTTCCCTAAGTTGGAATAAAATTGCTTTAACCAACTTTATTAGCTCTGCGTTTACTAATACCATCGGTTTTGCCCTGCTGACTGGCAGTGCTATCCGTTATCGATTTTATGCAAGTTGGGGAGTATCAGCAATAGCGATCGCTCAAGTAATTGCTTTTGCCAATTTTACTTTTTGGTTGGGGATGTTTGCCGTGGCAGGTTTCTTATTCCTTGTGAACCCCTTGAAAATTCCCACTCAACTACATTTACCTTTTGCCACTGTGCGTCCCATCGGCGTGATTTTTCTGCTATTGGTAGCTATCTATTTGCTAGGAAGTATTCTTATTCAACAACCGTTAATAATTCGTGGACAAGAATTTCGATTTCCTTCTTTTAAAATATCCCTTGCACAGATAGCAATTTCAAGCTTTGACTGGATTCTTGCTGCGGCGGTTCTTTATGTTGTGCTTCCTAATAATATATCTTTGTCCTATCTGGATTTTTTGGGAATCTACTTACTAGCGATGTTTGCAGGTGTTATTAGTAATGTCCCCGGTGGCTTGGGAGTGTTTGAAACTATAATTTTGCTGATTCTCTCCTCAAAAGTTTCTGGTGCAGCAATTTTGGGTTCATTGCTGGCTTATCGGGGAGTCTACTATTTCTTACCTTTGCTAATAGCAGCGGGTTTGCTAGGACTTTATGAAATTAGATTTAGAACCGAAAACTTCCGAAAATGAATCAACGATAAAGTCCGTTTAGAGTCTGTTAGACTGAGAACCATAAGTAAAATCTCGTGTATTTTGGGAAACTTATGGAGCCAGTATCGCTGACAGCAGCTGCGATCGCAACCTTGGTAATCACCAAAGCTATAGAAAAAACTGTAGAGAAGATAACAGAAAGTACACTGGACAAGGTAAAACTGCTGCGTCAAAAAATTTGGGATAAGTTCCAGGGTAAGCCGAAAGTACAACAAGCCTTAATAAAGGCCGAACAAGGTTCTAAGGAAGATTTAAACTTTGTTGCTGCCTACTTACAGGTTGAAATGGACACCGACACCCAATTTTGTAAAGAAGTTCAAAGCCTTGCTCAAGAAATTAACCAGGAAATTAATATTGGTAAAGTTCAAGGTAAAAATGTCCAGAATGTTTACGGTGGCCAAGGTTTTCAAAGCAATGATAGTAAAGCTCCCACCTTTCAAGGCGTAGACAATAGTCCAATTACTATCAATTACAATAATCATCCCCCTGATTGACCACAGTCGCCTGAAGGGGAACGGGCAAAGTCAAATCCCTCTACTGAAATACCGCAAAATTTGCCCTTGAGTGGGGTGGTGGAATTTGTCGGGCGTGAAGAAGAATTGCAAAATCTTCACCAACTTTTGCAGGATAATAAACAAGTTGCGATCACTGCGATCGCTGGGATGGGTGGAGTTGGTAAAACAGAACTCGCCTTACAATATGCCATCCAGCAACGCGAAACATATAGCGGTGGGCTTTGCTGGTTGCTGGCAAAAACTGGGGATGTGGGCATTCAAGTTGTACAGTTTGCGAAAACGCAGCTTGATTTAAACCCACCAGAAGATTTTGATATATTCGCGCAAGTGCAATACTGTTGGCGGCGTTGGCGTGAGGGCGATGTGCTGCTGGTGTTGGATGATGTCACCGACTACGAACAAGTTAAGCCTTATCTACCGTCGTCATCTTCTCGGTTTAAAGTGTTGATGACTACGCGCCAGAACTTGGGACGCATCTCACAGTTATCTTTGGATGTGCTGCAACCAGAGGCGGCGCTGGAGTTGTTGAGGTCTTTACTCAAGGAAACACCAGAGCGAATTGAGCGAGAATTAGTTATAGCAAATCAGTTGTGTGATTGGCTGGGATATTTACCTTTGGGTGTGGAATTAGTGGGGCGCTATCTGGCGCGGAAACAGGATTTGTCTCTAACAGAAATGTTGCGGCGGTTGCAGAACAAGCGATTAGATGAGCGTTCCCTCTCTAAATCTAAGTCGGAAGCCGACATGACAGCACAACGAGGTGTGTTAGCAGCCTTTGAGTTGAGTTGGCAGGAATTAAAGGATGAAGATAAGCTATTGGGCTATTTATTGAGTTTATTTGCTGCCGCACCCATTTCTTGGAACTTGGTGGAACAGTGTCTAAAAGATGATGATACAGAATATTTAGAGGAAATTAGAGACGATAGCTTGTTGAATCTGCATTTGCTACAACACAAAGGTAAGGGAATCTACCAACTACATCCACTGCTGCGGGAGTTTTTTCAATACAAGTTTACGGGTTTAGATCGGGCAGAGGATTTCAAGCGTTGGTTTTGCAAGGTAATGATAGCAGTCGCAAAGGAGATTCCTCAAGACCCTACCTTTAAACAAATCACCGATGTTACCCCCAACATCCCTCACATAGCAGAAGTAGCTAAGAATCACATTCAATACGTCAATGATGAAGATTTAATTTGGGCATTCCTCGGCAACGCTCAATTTTACAATGGTCAAGGATTGTATGACAAGGCAGCACCTTGGTATAAGCATTGTCTAGAAGTTACTAAAAAGCGCTTGGGTGAAGAACATCCAGAAGTCGCAGGTAGCTTCAACAACCTAGCGCAACTCTACTACTCCCAAGGCAGATATAGTGAAGCCGAACCCCTTTACATCCAAGCTCTAGCACGCTACCGCAAGCTGTTGGGAGAAGAACATTCAGATTTCGCAGGTTGCCTCAACAACCTAGCGGAACTTTACCGTTCCCAAGGCAGATACAGCGAAGCCGAACCCATTTTCATCCAAGCTTTGACACTCTGGCGCAAGCTGCTGGGAGAAGAACATCCAGATGTCGCACTTAGTCTCAACAACCTAGCGTTACTCTACTACTCCCAAGGCAGATACAGCGAAGCCGAACCCATTTTCATCCAAGCTTTGGCACTCTGGCGCAAGCTGCTGGGAGAAGAACATCCACATGTTGCACTTAGTCTCAACAATTTAGCGTTACTCTACTACTCCCAAGGCAGATACAGCGAAGCCGAACCCCTTTACATCCAAGCTTTGGCACTCACGCGCAAGCTGCTGGGAGAAGAACATCCAGATGTCGCACTTAGTCTCAACAATTTAGCGGAACTTTACCGTTCCCAAGGCAGATACAGCGAAGCCAAACCCATTTACATCCAAGCTTTGGCACTCAGGCGCAAGCTTCTGGGAGAAGAACATCCATCTGTCGCACAAAGTCTCAACAACCTAGCGGAACTTTACCTTTCCCAAGGCAGATACAGCGAAGCCGAACCCATTTACATCCAAGCTTTGGCACTCAGGCGCAAGCTGCTGGGAGAAGAACATCCAGATGTCGCGCAAACCCTTAACAACCTAGCGGGACTCTACCGTTCCCAAGGCAGATATAGCGAAGCCGAACCCCTTTACATCCAAGCTCTAGCACTCAGCCGCAAGCTGCTGGGAGAATCACATCCATCTGTCGCCACTAGCCTCAACAACCTAGCGTTACTCTACTACTCCCAAGGCAGATACAGCGAAGCCGAACCCCTTTACATCCAAGCTCTAGCACTCAGGCGCAAGCTGCTGGATGAAGAACATCCAGATGTCGCAGTTAGTCTCAACAACCTAGCGTCACTCTACGACTCCCAAGGCAGATACAGCGAAGCTGAACCTTTGTATATGCAAGCATTAGATATTTTTGAGCGACGGTTAGGCGCAAATCATCCTAATACTGTTACTGTGCGTAAAAATTTAGCAGATTTGCGCGTAGGCGAAGCCCGCCGCAGGCATCGCCTCTCCTCAAATCCAGAATAAACTAGTTTTGTGCAAAGCGTACCGTGATCAAACTCAAAAGTGCGATCGCCTAAATTAAAATTCATATTGAATTAAGTAAAAATGCCTGATTATTTACTCAAAAGCTGCTTTTCCTGTTTCAAAAGCAGCTTTTAGTGTCACATTTTGGTGTTTTCCGCAAGCAAAAGCAGCTTTTCCTGTTTCAAAAGCAGCTTTTAGTTTCACATTTGGGTGTTTTCCGCAAGCAAAAGCAGCTTTTCCTTTCTCAAAAGCAGCTTTTAGTTTCACATTTGGGTGTTTTCTGCAAGCAAAAGCAGCTTTTAGTTTCACATTTTAGTGTTTTCTGCAAGCAAAAGCAGCTTTTAGTTTCACATTTTAGTGTTTTCGGCAAGCAAAATAACCCTGGAAAATCTGCAAGAATATGTTTTAATTAATACAAAGCGTCAACGAGTTGAGTGTTTTCGACGCAATGAGCAAAAGTTGTGGGTTTTACAATCCTACACAGCAGAACATCAATCATTTCGACTCAACAGCGTGGATTTTGAGGAAACAATGGTAACACTCTGCGAAGATATAGTTTTTGAATAATCAATGGGGCATTCGCCGCGATATTTAGTAAACTATATAACTGATAAGGCTTGAAGGCTTCCTTACCAGGCGGAAGCGTTGAAGAAAGCAGGCACAATTGATTAAATAAAAAGTTATGGCGCTCATAGTTCAGAAATACGGTGGTACATCTGTCGGTTCAGTCGAACGGATTCAAGCTGTTGCACAGCGTGTTTATAAAACTGTTAAAGCTGGAAACTCTATTGTCGTAGTAGTTTCGGCAATGGGCAAAACCACCGATGGACTCGTCAAACTAGCTACTGAAATTTCTCCAAATCCTAACCGCCGGGAAATGGATATGCTGCTTTCTACTGGCGAACAAGTAACGATCGCCTTACTCAGTATGGCATTACAGGAACTCGGACAACCTGCAATCTCGATGACTGGCGCTCAGGTAGGAATTGTTACAGAAGCAGAACACAGCCGCGCTCGGATTTTGCATATTGAAACTACTCGCCTAACTCGCCACATAAATGAAGGTAAAGTAGTTGTAGTAGCAGGCTTCCAAGGTACTTCCAGCGCTGGAGAGATGGAAATTACGACTTTGGGTCGTGGTGGTTCCGACACTTCGGCGGTGGCGATCGCAGCTGCATTACGAGCAAATTTTTGTGAAATTTATACAGATGTTCCAGGGATTTTAACTACAGATCCCCGCTTAGTTGCCGAAGCCCAGTTGATGGATGCCATCACCTGCAATGAAATGTTGGAACTCGCTAGCTTGGGCGCAAAAGTGCTACATCCCCGCGCTGTGGAAATTGCTCGTAACTATGGTGTGCCCCTTGTAGTTAGGTCTAGCTGGACGGATGACCCCGGTACTTGGGTAACATCAGCTAAACCCCAAGGGCGATCGCTAATCAATCTAGAAATTGCTCGTCCGGTGGATCATGTAGAATTTGACACTGACCAAGCAAAGGTTGCTTTGTTGCGCGTCCCTGATAAACCAGGCGTAGCAGCAAGGTTATTTGGCGAAATTTCTCGGCAAAAAGTAGACGTAGATTTGATTATTCAGTCAATTCATGAAGGTAACAGTAATGACATCGCCTTTACTGTCACCACACCAATATTAAAACGGGCAGAAGCAGTAACAGCAGCGATCGCCCCAGCACTGAGGAGTCAATCTAACCCCAAATTTGACGAAGCCGAGGTAATGGTAGAACATAACATTGCCAAAGTCAGCATCGCAGGCGCGGGAATGATTGGCCGTCCTGGTGTAGCTGCGAAGATGTTCGCCACCTTAGCAGAAGCAGGCGTGAACATTCAAATGATTTCCACCAGCGAAGTCAAAGTAAGTTGCGTAGTAAATGCAGCCGAATGCGATCGCGCCGTCACCGCACTCCGCACCGCCTTTGAGATCGAAGCAAAGAGCAAGGGAGAACTCCTAACTCCTAACTCCTCACTCCTAACTCCTCACTCCTCCCCCACTCCTCCCGTTCGCGGCGTTGCTTTAGACTTGAACCAAGCGCGTCTTGCTATTCGCCAGTTGCCAGATCGTCCAGGGATGGCGGCGAAGCTGTTTGGACTATTGGCGCAACATAATATCAGCGTTGATATGATTATTCAATCTCAGCGCTGTCGAGTTATTAATGGTGTTCCCAGGCGGGATATTGCCTTTACAGTCTCGCGGCTGGATGGGGAAAATGCAAGAGAAATGCTCACCCAAGTAGCGGCAGAATTAGGATGGGGTGAAGTTGTTTTAGATAGTGCGATCGCTAAGGTGAGTATTGTCGGTGCAGGTATGGTAGGACAACCAGGTGTTGCCGCTAAAATGTTTGAAGCTTTAGCCCAACAACAAATCAATATTCAAATGATTGCCACTTCAGAAATAAAAATTAGTTGTGTTGTGGCGCAAGAGCAAGGTGTTAAAGCTTTGCAAGCCATTCATGCAGCCTTTGAACTGGCTGGTAGTGAGAAATTTGTCGTGCCAGCGTAAAATCTGACTCTAACCTCGTCTTTGTTGTGCATACAGAGACTATTTTCTGCTTGCATTGCTAATGCATCGACTTACAATAGACTTCTCTTGCATAAGTCGAATAAACCCCCCTTAATCCCCCCGATATATTGGGGGGAAACTTTTGAAATTTTGCGCCCTCCCCAAAGCAGGGAGAGATTTCTCTCGTTCCTATGCTCCGTATAGGAATGGCTGATTAGGGGCTGCTGGCTCAAGTTAGATATTAGACCTCTTGCATAAGTCGAATAGACCCCCCTTAATCCCACGCCACTTGCTACAACGGAGGGAACCTCCCTTCGGGTTCAGCAGTTCCTCATGGGGGAAACCCCCAAGATCGGACTGCCTCACCGCAACGCAGTGGCTCCCCGATATATTGGGGGGAAACTTTAAATCTTGCCCCCTCCCCTTCATAAGGGGAGGGTTGGGGAGGGGTGATTCAAGGATTTTTGCAAGAGGTCTATTGAGTCAGAGCCTCAATGAATGCATTCCCATGCAGAGCATGGGAACAAGGGGCGAGGGGAACGAGGGAAGCGTGATTAAGCTCGGTTTTTAGAACTTGTGTGTCCACCGTAGCCTAGAAGGAGAGAGAGGCTAGGTGGGAGAGGTTCGTCGAACTCACTTTGTTCTGGTAAGCAGATTGTAGAGACACGCCGTAACAGTCTACACATTTATCTGATTTTTAATTTTTAACATTAATAACACGTAAGCTATAATCAAACAATTTATAAAACTATATTTATATTGATGGATAGTCATTTTCTAGATGGACGTTATCGAATACTAAAAGTTCTCAATGATGGTGAAAAGGGGAAAACATATCTAGTTGAAGATGTTAATCTTCCTGGCAGCCCATTTGTAGTAAAGCAGTTATATCCGCATAGTAGCAATCCTCAAACTTTAACCATCCTACGTCGCTTGTTTGCCAGTAAGACAGCAACTTTAGAAAAACTAGGACAGGAACACGACCAAATTCAAAAGTTAATTGCTTATTTTGAAGAAAATGAAAAATTATATATAGTCCAAGAATTTATCCCCGGTAATCCTTTAACTAATGAAATTATCCAGGGACAACCTCTGAGCGAAGACCAAGTTATTCCTCTTTTATCAGAGATCTTAGAAATTTTAAGGATTGTACATAGTTATGGGATGATTCATCAGGATATTAAACCAGCAAATATTATTCGTCGTGAATCAGATAAAAAGTTAGTTTTAGTTGATTTTGCTATTGTTAACGAAGCCATTACGAAGACCGTTGATAATCTCGAATATATGCCTAGAGAACAAGTTAACGGCAACCTTAAATACAATAGCGATATATATGCTTTGGGTATAGTTGCGATCGCAGCACTTCTAGGTTTACCAGCAAAGGAAATATCTCAACTGCAAAGTCAGAAAAATAAGCTGACAGGTGAAATAGTTTGGCATCACAAAAATCTAAAAATTAACAGAAAATTAGCAAAAGTTCTTAATAGAATGGTGCGTTTTGACTATCGTAAGCGCTACCAGTATGCAACCGAAGTTTTAGACGATCTGAAAAATATAACAAATGTTGATCGCGATCAGCAAAAACAGCATGATAAAAAATTATTACTAATTCTAGCGGGGGTAGCTGGCTGTATCACACTTGGTGTTGGAGCACGGTTTTTGCATTCACTAAAACCTGTAAGTGATGCTCAACAGCAATTATATCAAGAAGGAGTAAATAAATATGATGCAGGAAACTATGAAGGAGCAGTTGAAGATTTCAATCAGGTTATTGAATTAAATCCACATAACGCTTTGGCTTATAATCGGCGAGGCGATGCTTATTATCGATTAGGAGACTATGAGCAAGCACAAGCAGACTCTAGCCAAGCCATTTTACTCAATCCTCAAGATGCTAATGCCTATTTTGACCGAGGATTTGCTTTGTCTGAATTAAACAAATACAAAGAAGCGATCGCTGACTATACCCAAGCAATTAAGTTAAATTCTGACAATGGATATGCTTATTATGGCCGGGGGTTAGCCCGTGCCCAAATGAAGGATAATAAAGGTGCAATTGGAGATTTCAGCAAAGCGATCGCTCTCAAGCCTCAGTATAGCGAAGCCTACTTGCAGCGAGGGATTCTCCACCGTCGCCTCAGACAAAGACTTGGAGCAATCCAAGATTTTGATACAGTAATTAAGATTAATCCTAGTGATGCCAAAGCTTATTATCAAAGGGGTTTAACTCAATCTCTCAATAAACAAAAATATGCAGCGCTTAAAGATTACACGGATGCAATTAGCATCAATCCTAAATATATAGAAGCTTATCTTAATCGTGGTGATGTTTACAGTGATCTGGGAGATAAACTCGAAGCTACTGAAGATTACAACGCTATTTTACAGATTGATCCTAAATTTATTGCAGCTTATATCCACAGAGGTATTCACCGCTTTTCTTTTGGAGATTATAAAGGCGCTATTGAAGATTACACCGAAGTCCTGAAACTAGATCCTAATAATATAGCAGCTTACAATAACCGTGGTAATGCTTATCTCGATATGGGAAATAAAAAAGCTGCAAATCAGGATTATTCACGAGCGATCGCCATTAATGGGAACAATGCCTTAGCCTACTATAACCGGGGTGTGATTCGCACCAAGCAGAAAAATAAACAAGGAGCGATCGCAGATTTCAAAAAAGCTGCAAAACTATTCCAACAGCAAGGAGAAAAAAATAGTTATCAAGATGCACAGAGAGAAATTGCAATTATACAAAATAAGTCGGCACCAGCACCAACTACTCGCCCTAAATCTGGGGAAAGAGAAAAAAATTGAGCTATGACTCAATATAGTGGGGTAGCGATCGCACTCAATATATTCCGTCAAAATGGTCAGGTTTTCATCACAATTGCTCAAATATTTATCTCTAATGATATTGACAAAAATCTTGCCTTTATAAAATAAAATAGCCCTGCTTGAACAAGGGGCTTAACCCCTTTGTTGTCTGGTTAATAAAGATGATAGCTGGATTTACGCGCCCGTTGTACTAGCCCTTTTAGGAGAGATGATATCAGTGGTGAATACCCGGGTATATGTCTCTTCTTTCAGCCCAATATGTCCAGTTACCGTCGGAAATCGTAGGCTTTGACATTTTACGTGTATTTGTAGTCAAATAAATTATCGCTCAATATGAGTCACCATATTTTCTCACGACTCAATTAGGATTACTATATGCTAATTCTCCTTACTTTTCATCCAAATAACCTGGAATTATTCACCAGTAGGGATGTCGATCCGGTACTAAAAAAGATTGATGGTTCTCACAATATTTGGTTGCGCTGTATTCACTTCCGTGATCGGACTGGAATAGCCAAAATTATCAAGCACTTTGGACTCAATCCATCTCGTGTTAATATGATTTTCAATCATTCCCCTCTAGGAATTGATGAAGACGTAGAAGATTGTTTATTTGACAGCTATGAAATTATAACTCCCCAAATAAAAAATCACGAGATGGAGGCTGCACGTGGTAATATTGTGGTTGGAAATAATTTTATCATCACCTTTGAAATCACTGAACTAAAAATTTTAAGTATTCTAGCTAATAATCTGCAAAAGCGAACTCTAGATATTCAAAAGTGGGGAATAGACTATCTTTTTTATCTTATTTTTAAAGAGATTTTGAATAATTACGATACTGTCTTTGAATATATTTCTCGAAAACTTGATGATTTAGAAGACGAAGTTTTAGAAAATTCCGGTGATGAATCAACGTACAAAAAAATTGCCACGATGAGGCAATCTACTCGTTCCGGACGCCGTAACTTTCAAAGCATCAAGTTACTTATGGCTATTATGGATCACGAAGATTTTCAATGGCTCACCCAGCCAGTTAAAGAACTATTCAATCAAGAATTGGTTCATCACGTTGATAAACTCTGGCAAGAATATCAAGCTCTGAGAGCCTGGATGTCAGAATTAATGGAAATTCAACGCGATAATATTGCTAGCAAAACTGGTGAACGAATTAATCGCCTGACTATCCTCTCGACCATATTTTTACCAATCACTTTTATGTCTGGTTTCTATGGTATGAACTTTAAATATATGCCGGAATTAGAGCAACCTTGGGCTTATCCTGTTGTGATCTGTGTGATGACATCAATTGTAATTGGTAGTATTGTTTATGCTAAAAAACAACGTTGGTTGTAGCTTCTATCAAGTTACAGACTATTTATAAACTAAAGATAAAATCATTGTCGGGTGTGTTAAGTGCATATTTTGATACAGCAGATTGCAAGTTAATGAAGTACAAAAATACCCCTCCCTAACCCTCCCCTTAGAAAGGTGAGGGAACTAGATTGGGAATTTCCCCCCAATACATCGGGGAGCCACTGCGTTGCGGAGGTTCCCTCCGTTGTAGCAAGTGGCGTGGGATTAAGGGGGGTAAGGATGTACTTCATTTAAATGCAAAATGCTGTATAAGTTGTAACCAAAAATAGTAAAATGAGCGCCTAACGCACCCTAACTTTTGATTTACTATGCTAAACAAAAATATTGGTTGTAGCAACTTGCAGACGTAAGCCTAAGATGCGGCATTCCTGCGTGAAGTTGGAAGCCGACTCTGTACAAGGCACGTCCAATTGACACTCCCCACGCCGTCATGCGGGGGATTCCAGCGTCACTGACGTTCCTTGCTTTTACAGGTCTTACGACCAATAGAAGTAGAGGAAACATCTCGACTGGCGTTACTTTGGGGTTGCCCACCCCTAGCGTTTACACGACTTAAAATTACTTTGGCTGCATTCACATCACGCTGTTCGAGATACCCGCACTTGTTGCAAGAATGAGTGCGGGTGCTAAGAGATTTCTGGACTTTAGCACCGCAATTACTACATTCCTGGCTTGTGAAATGGGGAGGAACTGCAATTATTTCTCTCCCAAATTTCTCTCCAAAGTATTCGAGCCACTGACGGAAGTTATACCAAGAAGCATCTGTTATACTTTTGGCTAATTTGTGATTTCTTACCATGCCGGAAATATTCAAGTCTTCCAGGACTACCTTAGCGTTAGCTAGGCACAAGTTACGCGCAAGTCTTTTTGCGTGTTCATCCCTTTGTCTTGTTACCCTTAAATGCTTCCGAGCATAAACACCACGCGCCCGAATTCTACCAGACGAACCTTTTTTCTTCTTGTAAATATTGCGTTGAACCCGTTTTATATCCTTCTCGGCTTTACGCAAATATCGTGGGTTTTCTTCATGATTGCCAGAAGAATCAGAGTAGAAATATTCCAACCCAACATCAATACCGATAGCAGACGTAGTTAATGGTGCGTCTTGTTGGTTGTCCACTTTGACACAAAATTGTACATAACAACCATCTGCACGACGAACAATCCGAACTCGTTTAATTAGACCAACAGGGTATTGATGAATATCCCATTTACCCAATAATTTAAGTTCGCCAATAGCTTTTTTATCAGTGAAAGTTATTCGGCGCTTTGTTGGGTGCAACTTTCATCCGGAAACTTTGTACTCAATAGAACGGGAATGTTTTTTGAACCTGGGATAACCCTTTTTCCCTGGTTTGTTCTTCTTGCAATTATCAAAGAATCTATTAATAGATCGTTCTACATTTTCTACAGATGCTTGGCAAGCATGACTGTTTAAATCATTAACAAATTTGTATTCTGAACGTAACTGAGTGTTGTACTGATACAGTTCTTTTTTGCCAACGCCACGATTATCTATCCAATATCTAAGTACCTTGTTTCGTACAAATTGACTTGTACGGATAGCCTCATCTATTGCCGTTGACTGAGCTTTCTTGAGGACAGCTTTGTATTCTAGTACCAACACTCCTGAATCACCTCCTTGGTTTGCCTATTAGCTTAAGCTATCCTATCATATAGATTGGATGTAGTAAACTACTTTTCTTGGGATGACTGAAAAATTTAAATCAAACAATAATATCGTCTACTCTTGCAAGTATCATGTTATTTTTTGTCCCAAGTACAGGCGAAAAGTTCTTGTAGACGCAATAGCATCTAGACTCAAAGAATTACTTGCAGGTATTGCTATTGAGATTAAGGTTGAAATCTTGGAAATAGAGATAATGCCCGACCATGTACATTTGTTGATAGATGTTGACCCTCAATTTGGAGTACACAGAGCGGTGAAGAGATTTAAAGGTGCAACATCTAGATACTTGCGGTTAGAATTCCCGGAGCTAAAAAGTCGTTTACCATCGCTGTGGACCAACTCTTACTTTGTCTCTACAGTAGGTGGTGCAACTCTAGACACAATTAAAATGTATATTCAAAATCAGAAAGAAACTTGACAGCGAATAAATTCGCCTGCGGCTAGCCCCCATAAATAAATTTAGGGGCTTGCCCGCCGCAGCTATCTTGGTCAGTGCGGCTAGTTCACGTAAATATAATTAACTTGATCAAGCTTTGGAATCTGACGAATGAGGTGAAATCGACTTATGAGTGACTTAGTTTTCCTACCCGCTCATCAACTTGCTCAGATGATTCGCGATCGCCAAGTCTCTGCTGTTGAAGTGTTCGATGCTTACCTGGCGCAGATTTATAAACATAACTCAAAGCTGAATGCGATTTGCACCTTAGACGAAGACAATGCTCGTGCTACAGCAAAGCTTGCGGATGAAGCCCTCGCTAGAGGAGATTACTGGGGCGCTCTGCACGGTGTCCCTGTAACAATCAAAGACATTTTTGAAACAGTTGGACTCAGGACTACAGCAGGTTATATTCCTCTCAAGGACTACATTCCTCAACAGGATGCCACGGTTGTAGCAAGGCTACGGGCAGCAGGAGCCGTTATCCTGGGAAAAACCAACATGGCCGAACTGGCTGGTGATTTTCAAAGTACAAATTCTCTGTTTCCCCGGGTAAATAATCCCTGGAATCTTGAGTATACAGCAGGTGGCAGTTCTGGAGGTAGTGCTGCTGCTGTTGCAGCCGGACTTTCAGCATTAGATATAGGCAACGATATTGCGGGTTCCGTGCGCCAGCCTGCAACTTTCTGCGGTGTGTATGGTTTAAAGCCAACAGATCGCCGGATTTCAACCGCAGGAAGTATCCCGGAAGTACCGGGAATGCCGTTATGTTTGCGACAAATGTTGACTATTGGCTGTTTTGGGCGATCGCTCGAAGATATTCGCCTTTGTTTTTCACTGATCGCTGGTGCAGATGTGCGTCGCCCAGATGTGCCACCGATTCCCCTTGATACTCCATCAGGTAAATCTTTGCGGGATCTTAAAATTGCTTGGATTGATGAATGGGTAGAGGTTCCCGTTGCTGCACAAATTCGAGCCGCAATACAGACAGTGGTGCAAAAACTTGCTCAAGCAGGTACTTATGTTGAACGCTGGCTTCCCAAAGACTTTGATATATCGACAGCGTGGAACCTCCACGGGAGGATGGAAGCATACATCAACAACTACGCCCAACCCAAGGATCGCTATAATGTGCTACGCAGTTTAGAGTTACTCTTTCGCACGGCAACTCAAGGTGACAAAAAACTCCGAAACTTGGGAAATTTCAGCAGCTTTCTCCCAGAACTTTTGAATCCCAGCTTAAGAGGATATTTCGAGACACTCACCGAGCGCGATCGCTTCATTGCCCAAATTGATGAAGCCTTAGAAGCATGGGATGTATGGCTCACTCCTGTGACAGCAACCCCTGCATTTACCCATTGTCCGGCTTGGAGCGCCATTGATATTGAGGGCAAATCCTATCCTCATGCGGTGGCAAACGGAGCTTACACCATACCATTTAATCTCAGTGGTCATCCGGCGGTGGTGATTCCGATTGGGCAAACTCATAATGGCTTACCGATTGGAATGCAGATTGTGGGAAAGCGATGGCGCGAGATGGAGTTGCTAGCGATCGCTCAAGAACTTGACAAAGTGGTTGGTGATTTCCGCCATCCATTGGGCTATTGAATATTTGCACAGGAGAATCAAAAGTATTTTTACGCAAATGTTACAAATAATTTCAAATGAAATTAATGCTTAATAGATGAAATACTATGTAACATCATTGAGAACAGTGTAAATTTATATTACTTAATTTGAGGAAAAAATTATGTCTGAAAACAAACCAGAAGAACTAAATTCACAAGCAGTACCCTTCTTTGCCCGATTTTTAGAAGGGCAAAACTTTGAAAACCTATCTGAGCAAGAATCAGAAGAGATTAGCGGTGGAAATTGTGGTGTAACCAAGAAGAATAAAAAGAATAAAGATACAATTGCCCAAACTCTCAAGTATCCATCTGATCAAGAAGATGTAGTAACGAAAAAGGCTCCCTCTGATAGTGATGAGGCTTTTACTAATAAGTACCCTTCAGACGGCGATGACACTTTGCCGCCAGGCTTTTGAGTACTCCAGAGATGCGGTTTTGAAAATATTTTTAGAATAAAAAGACTGTTAGCTTTGCCAACTCCATCTAGGGGTTGGCTTCCCATTAAAACTAAGTTCATTTTTTTAATGCTTTATTTTTTTAATAGCTGACATAGGGAAAATACAAAAACCTAATGAAGATATTTTATGCACCTTGAGCGTGATGTGGTTTTATTAATCACCCATAGTGGTGATTACTTCACAATAGATAGAGTTGCAGAAGCTGTATCAAAACGAGGCGCACAGCCATTTCGCCTTGATACTGATAAGTTTCCGATGACAGTACAAATCGAGGCGAATTTCAGTAACTCTGGTAGCAATCATACACTGGAATATGGCGATCGCTCCCTGAACACCGAGCAAGTGCAAGCTGTATGGATGCGGCGGATCTGGCAACCTGATCTAGGTAAAGAATTGGCTCCCCAATTCCAAGCAGCCTGCTCTAGTGAATCACTCGCAGTCTTAGATGGCTTTTGGGACAGTCTGAGGGGAGCTACCTGGGTGGATGATTTACAGCGCATCAGTGCAGCTGAAAACAAGTTACGCCAACTGAGAATTGCATCGGAAGTTGGTCTTGTCATACCTCGGACTATCGTTACCAACAATCCTCAACAAGCACGAGAGTTTTTTGGGGAAGTTAAAGGAAAAATGGTTGCCAAGCTACTCAGACCTCTTTCTTATGGGATGCAAGCCTCCTCTTTTTTCATGTATACTAGCGCCGTTAAAGAAGAAGACTTACTTGATGCTGAAACACTCCGCTATTGTCCAGTTGTGTTTCAAGAACAAATCCCCAAACAGCTTGAACTACGTGCAGTGTATGTGAATGGTAATCTCTTTGTCGGGGCACTGGATGCGTCTGAGTATGCAGCATCCACCCAAGATTGGCGACGTGGGACAAAAGAGGCTCTCACCTGGCAACCCTATCAATTACCTGATAAACTAATCCGTTGCTTGGATGCTTTTATGGCAAGGTTTGGACTGATTTTTGGAGCATTTGACTTTATCAAAACGCCATCAGGGGAATACGTTTTTCTAGAAATTAATCCTACAGGAGAGTGGGGGATGCTGGAGAGAGATTTGGAATACCCGATCGCATCTGCGATCGCAGATGCACTACTCTCAACAAATCCTAAATATAATCCTCTTACTTAAAAAATTAAAAACCAACTGCTAGCCCCTATATTTATCTATACCGTACTTCATTATTCATCCTTTAAATGACTGTTTTAATCATTACTCACAGCCAAGACAACGAAAGTATTCCTTTAGTTATTCAGGCTATTGTTGCCCAAGGAGGGAAAGCATTTCGTTTTGACACAGACCGATTTCCTACAGAAATCACCTTAGATGTTTACTATGCTGGAAGTGAACGAGTTACTCTGCTCGTAGATGATCAAACATTGGATTTGAGTGAAGTCTCAGCAGTTTGGTATCGGCGTATTGCAATTGGATCAAAAATTCCCGACTCGATGGACAGGCAACTTAGACAAGCCTCACTAAAAGAATCTCGCGTCACAATTGAGGGAATGATTGCTAGTATTAAGGGTTTCCATCTCGATCCTCTGCCAAATATTCGTCGAGCCGAAAACAAGCAACTGCAATTACAAATAGCACGAGAGGTCGGTTTAGATACGCCACGCACTCTGACTACAAACAATTCAGTGGCAGTGAAGCAATTTGCCCAAGAGTGTAAGCAGGGAATGATTACAAAAATGCTCTCTTCCTTTGCCATTTATGATGAACAAGGACTAGAAAAAGTTGTGTTTACAAATCCAATTTCATCTGAGGATCTGGACAACCTTGATGGATTACGTTTCTGCCCAATGACATTTCAAGAAAAAATCCCCAAGGCATTAGAATTGCGGACAATTATTGTCGGTAAGCGTGTGTTGACAGCTGCGGTTGATTCTCAAGCTTTGGATCAGGCGCGTTACGATTGGCGCAAACAGGGAATTGCCTTACTCGACGCTTGGGAGTCATACACTCTGCCTGAAGATGTCGAAGAAAAACTGCTCAAACTCATGGCAGAGTTTCGTTTGAACTACGGAGCTATTGATATTATTTTGACTCCTGATGGTCGTCATGTATTTCTTGAGGTTAACCCAGTTGGCGAGTTTTTCTGGTTAGAACGCTGTCCTGGCTTACCGATTTCTCAGGCGATCGCACAGATTCTACAGAATTAAATAGGACTTACGCACACTCTACGAATTCTTCTCTACGAGACGCTGCGCGATGGCGCTCTTGGCGGTTCGATAAATTAAGCTTTTTAGCAATTTTTGCGTAAATACTGTTAAAGCTAAAAACTTTTATTACAAGAACCTCAAATATAATTGCACAAGTAAGGGCACAACAATGTTGTGCCCCTACCTGTGTACCTCATTTACCTGAAAAACGCTGTAAGTTCGCCGAAATAACAAATGCGAACCCCGGAACAACAAATGCGAACGCCGAAATAACAAATGCGAACGCCGAAACAACAAATGCGAACCCCGAAATAACAAATGCGAACCCCGAAATAGCAAATGCGAACCCCGAAATAGCAAATGCGAACGCCGAAACAACAAATGCGAACGCCGAAACAACAAATGCGAACGCCGAAACAACAAATGCGAACGCCGAAATAGCAAATGCTACAAAAAGTTGCTCAGTCAGCCCTGAAGCATTCTGGTTATGAAGGCACGTCTTTTTGCAATTTTGAGCAAATTCCTGACAAAAAGGCATTTAAGGATAAGTATCGTCAGGCATTAAATGCATTATCCATTAATGATATAACAGCAGAACGGATTGTTGTAGAAGCTAATAATGCCTTTCGGTTCAATTTACAGATGGCTCAGGAAGCCTTACTCGTTCCCAGAATTCAGGTAGCACCGAAATAGCTGCGGCTAATTAAGTTAGGAGACGCGATTAATCGTTAGGAGTCAGTAATTATTCTTGCCTCCCTCATCCCCCTTCCCCTCACACATTTATTGGAAAGCAACTCAATGGTTTTTGTACTACCTAGTGTCAAATTTGATCTGGATCTGATCCAAAAGTACGACACTCGCGCCCCCAGATACACCAGTTACCCGCCCGCTACAGAATTAAGCGAAACATTCACTGAAACTGATTTTAAGGCCGCGATCGCAGCCTCGAATCAACGCAAAACCCCTCTTTCTTTATATTTCCACATCCCCTTTTGCCAAAGTGCTTGCTACTTCTGTGGCTGTAACACGGTAATTTCCAACAACAAAAATATTGCCAAACCTTACCTAGAGTCTTTAATTCAAGACATCAAAAACACCTCTGCTTTAATCGATCCAGATAGAAAAGTGCTACAAATCCACTGGGGAGGCGGTACTCCTAATTACTTGGATCGTTACCAAGTAGAATATTTATGGAAAAATATCAATCGCTATTTCAACATCGATCCACAAGCAGAAATCTCAATTGAGATCAACCCCCGCTATATCGATAGAAACTATATTTTATTTCTCAGACAGATTGGGTTTAACCGCATTAGTTTTGGCATTCAGGATTTTAATCGCCAAGTTCAAGTAGCTGTTAATCGTGTCCAGCCAGAAGAAATGCTTTTTGATGTCATGAGTTGGGTCAAAGAAGCTAAGTTTGAGAGTGTGAATGTAGACCTTATTTATGGTTTACCCTATCAAACCCGTGAGACATTTCGGGAGACGGTGAAAAAGACTATTGAGTTAGACCCTGACCGAATTGTTGTCTTTAACTTTGCCTATGTACCGTGGCTAAAACCGACGCAAAAAAATATCCCTCAAGAGGCGCTACCCCCAGCAGAGGAAAAGTTAGAGATTCTGAAAATGACCATTGAAGAATTAACGAATAACCAATATCTATTTATTGGGATGGATCATTTTGCTAAAACTAATGATGAATTAGCGATCGCTCAACGGAATGGTACTCTCAAGCGCAACTTCCAGGGCTATACTACTCATGCTGAAACAGAACTTTTTGGTTTTGGTGCTACATCCATCAGTATGCTAGAAGATGCTTATGCTCAAAACCACAAGGAATTAAAGGATTATTATCAAACACTTGCAACGGGTGCTTTACCTATTAGTAAAGGTATCAAACTTACTCAAGATGACATTATCAGACGGGATGTCATCATGGGAATTATGTCTCACTTTCAGCTTCATAAGCAAGATATTGAAAACAAATATCATATCAATTTTGATGAATATTTCTTTGATGAACTAGAGGCGTTAAAACCACTAGAAGCCGATAGCCTGGTCAGTTTATCAAAAAATCATATCCATATTACAGATATTGGTAGATTACTAGTTAGAAATATTGCCGTCATATTTGATACTCACACAAGAACGCGAGAGACAAAATTCTCTCGTGCGATTTGAGATAACTTCTGCAAATGGCTACATATTATCTCCTCAATCTACCTTCAAAATAACGGTTGAGGGAATATGATATAGCAATGCTATCTGATTTCGTTTAAATTTGCGGCGTCTAGATCCCCAACTTTGTAAAAGTTGTCAGGAATCTAACTTTTCACGAATGATTTAGGATTGCTATATATTCAATAGACCTCTTGCAAAAATCCTTGAATCACCCCTCCCTGGATGTATTGGGGAGGGGGCAATATTTCAAGTTTCCCCCCTTTATAAGGGAAGATAAAGGGGGGTTTATTCGACTTATGCAACAGGTCTAATATTCACAATAATTAGTGTAAGTAAATTGTCCTGTGTAATTTCATAAGTGATTAATAAAATTATTCTTTGGTCAGTTTATAAAGTTATTAAATAAAAATTGTCCAAAGAACCTAGTTGATTATTATGTGCAATAACATATAACTAATAATGAATTATCACAAAAAATCTCCATTTTATTTACAAGTAAATATTTTTTACGCATCCCCAAAAAGTTAGATAAAATGTTTCTTTCTTAAGATAGGTATAAAAGTAGATAAATTAATTTATTGTTGTTGTCTATTTTTTCAGTTAATCAGATCCAAGATTATATTTTGAATAATTCATGACTTAATCTAGAAAAAACTTTTATTTAGCATTTTAATGGTAAGGATTTATATCCAATCTGGATGTAAAGTTTTTTGTCTAACTTTTGGATTTAGCATTTATCCCATGTGGTAGAAAGAATTGTGAATAAAAGTTGATAAATTATATATAAGTGAAATGGTTGAGGCAGTTATGAGTATTATTGCTTGGGTAGTTTTAGGATTTTTGGCAGGTGCGATCGCTAAGGCTACTTATCCTGATTATCAAGGTGGTGGAATTGTCTCCGCAATGGTTTTGGGTATCATTGGTGCTTTCGTCAGTGGAAGTCTATTTACCTTGATACAAGCAGGAACTCTGCAAAATACTGCGGCTGCTGCTACTGCTTTAACTCTTCCTGGTATTTTAGTGGCTGTGCTCGGCGCAATTGTTGCTATTTATCTATGGGGATTAATCAGAAAAAGTAGCAATGCCTAACTGTTTATCGGTAGTTATCAACCATTAAACGAATACTGTGTTTTCTCAGTCTTCTAGCTAACTTTAGAAACATATAAAGTCTCCAATTAGCTAGAAAAAAGTTGAAAAATCCTCACAGATAAAAAATTCAGTCGATCCATTCTGTAAGAACACTATTTTCGGAAGAATAACAGTATGTTTTTTCACAAAAAAGACCCGATCCATACAGTAAAGATTAGTGAACCAAATCCTCGTTATGCTCAATTGCTTCTAGAGCAGTTTGGTGGAGCTACTGGAGAACTTAGTGCAGCCCTGCAATATTGGGTTCAATCATTCCATGTTGAAAATGCTGGAATTAGAGATATGCTCCAAGATATTGCGCTTGAGGAATTCGGCCATTTAGAAATGGTTGGTAAACTCATCGAAGCTCATACCAAAGATGTGGATCAAACAGAGGCTTTTAAGAGTACTCTATTTGCAGTTCGAGGGGTGGGGCCTCATTTTCTAGATAGCCAGGGTAATACTTGGACTGCAAGTTACTTAAATGAAGGCGGAGATGTAGTGCGTGATTTGAGAGCCAACATTGCAGCAGAAGCTGGTGCTCGTCAGACTTACGAATCATTGATCAAGTTGGCAACCGACCAAGGAACCCAAGAGACTTTAGTCCATCTGTTAACACGAGAAATTTCTCATACTCAGATGTTTATGAAAGCTCTAGATTCACTGGGTAAGTTGACAGATCCATTCTTTGGTAATGTTAAGCCAGATGAAACTGTTGCTCTTTACTACAACTTATCTACAAACGGTAATGGTAAAGATGAGCGTGGCCCTTGGAATTCTGAGCCAACATTCAAATACGTTGCTGATCCGCTACAAAGTCACTCTTAATTGCATAGGTTGTAGTTAGAGTGGTTAAAGTATAAGTTGATTTGAGGCTCAAATGTTTTTGACAGATTGTTGAAAACTCTCAATCATCCGGTGGGCAAATAGCCCACTTTATTTTGCAATTATTGGGTTGTTTGTCCACACAAAAGATTTTTTAGGTTGAATTTAGCTAAATTCAACCTATAGCAATCTTAAATCATTTTTGGACACCAAGATTCCCGGCTTCTCTGAGAAGTCGGGAATCTAAACCTAGCAGTATTTGCTGATATTAATTTGGGTGCAATATTTACTGTGGATACATATGCGCCATGAAGAATAGACTATTTAACACTCAATTAAGAATAGCTATAGATATTAATCCTAAGCCACACTAAAGAAGTCAGAGCGATCGCCCTTCAATATCTACATCAACATTTCTGACTTCAAAAATTAATTCAAATTCAAACCAAAACTCAGAATCAGGAGATTGACTTGTGATTGTCAAGGCTACGCAAAATGGTTGGGAAGTCATTTATCATCGTGCCCATGCTTTGTTAGCAGCTCAACTGGCAGGACAGTGGCGACGTAAAAATGCTCCAGAAAGGTTATATGAAACGCTAGCTGCAATTTCCCATCACGATGACCTAGAAAAAGAGTGGGAAGAAGATATTCTTACTAAAGCAGGGGCACCAAAGGATTTCACCCTCAATTCTGATGCTGATGCAGATGCCGGTGTCGAGAAATTGGCTGAACTAGCAAAGAATGCCCTTTACCGTGGACGATGGGTGGCTCTATTAATTTCCATGCACATCAGTCGTCTAAATGAGCCAAGCCGGGGTAAATCTTCACAGCTAGACAAAGTTTTAGATGAGCAACTTCAAAACCAGCAGCGTTGGTACAAAGAACTGGGCATCAAAAAGGAGAAAGTTGATGCAGCCTATGCATTTATGCAATGGTGCGATCGCCTTTCTTTGATCCTCTGTCAGGAGGAACTACCTGCTGATGAGCGGTTTTTAGAAATTAGTAAGGGTCCTGAAGGTCAGCGTTATGACATCATGCAGCGCAGTGATAATTTGGTAGTTGTCAAACCCTGGCCTTTCCAGGAGGATAAATTCACAGTCAACGTCGAAGCCTGCGATATATCCCAGGTAAAATTTGAGAGCAGCACCGAATTAACTCAAGCACTACAAAAAGCCCCTATCAAGGTGCTAAAGTGGACATTTGTTAAGAGTTAGAGTCAAGGAAAGGAGGTTTTGAAGTGGGGTTTTCAGTATACTTTACGACTTTTAAAACATCTTCTCAAAGGGATAGCAATAGTTAGCTAATATCTGGAATAGCAAGCACTCTCAGAAAGCTTTACAGGATAATAAGTTTGATCCAGCTAAAAAAATCTGTAACTTGCTTTTTTATTGATCTCTACAATAAAGCCATATCTTATAATTGCACTCACTATTTAAGACATTAAAACTCAGTATTCAATAAATAAAGAGCCAGAGAACTAACTTTCTGGCTCAAAGCTGGAGACAAAATGAATCATCAAATAAAGGCTAACTTGGGTAAGAACCTAAATTCTTCCCAGGTTATGCAGCCCTAAGACAGCGCCCACTCCTAAAATATGACCAAAGGCGGTACTTGCTAAAAGGGCTGGTAAACCAAAATTACCCAGGAAATTGACTGAGGGTAGTTTTGGTTCTGCGTTGGGATACTTGATAGTAGATTTGCCAATGACAATGGCAATGATATTGGCAATAATGATAATCAGTCCAACTATCGGACTCCATTGCAGAGGTGTAGTTGCAGCAGCGAGTAAGGTTGAAGTAAACACCTGATTTGCTCCTGAAATTTATTAATGATTGAAAATATAATCTGAAACTTTCCGAAGCAAATTCCACAAAGTACCCAATTTTGCATCAATATTTAACAGTTATTCTTACTACTTAATACAACGTAAGTTCAACGCGGTGAGTTGACTGTGGTAACTGGTTTGAATTTCAATGTAAGAAGTAGGCATTTTTTAGTTTTAAACTATACCGGATTATCAAATGCTAAGAAGAATTAATCGCGGTTGATCTATAATGCAGCGAATGTTAATAATATTTCAAGTAAAAAATAGAACATTCTTATATCTCAATAAGTGATTTGGCTCTGAGCAACTAGTTAAAGGTAGGCAAACTCCTGGCACAGCTTATTAAAAAAATAAACCTTCTTTAAATATTGACCTCTTGCATAAGTCGAATAGACCCCCCTTAATCCCACGCCACTTGCTACAACGGAGGGAACCTCCCTTCGGGTTCAGCAGTTCCTCATGGGGGTTTCCCCCATGAGGAACTGCCTCACCGCAACGCAGTGGCTCCCCGATATATTGAGGGGAAACTTTAAATCTTGCCCCCTCCCCTTCATAAGGGGAGCCACTGCGTTGGGCGGGCAATGCCCGACTTGAAGCAAGTGGCGTGAGGGTTGGGGAGGGGTGATTCAAGGATTTTTGCAAGAGGTCTATTGACCTAAAAGGTTTACCTGCTCTGCCTGTGACTGCTTTTTACAGCGGATTGCAAGTTAGTAAGCTAGTGCTTTGGTTTACAAGCCTGATAAAAAACCTTTTTTACTCCTGACTGCTACTGTAACTTCCTCGAACTCACGTTGAATGCATCTATCTATAGAATTTATCTGCGCCAGAAAAAAATATAATTTTCATCTATCAAAAGTATTAGATATAACTATAGTAATTTCTTCTATCTAAAGAAATTAAATATTTATACAGGACTTACTTACGCAAAGTTATGAAAAAACGAACCGCAAAGGACACAAAGGAATAAGGTTTCAGATAGTTATTGCGTAAGTCCTATATTTGCCCTAAGAGTATATTTCTGGTAGAAGATGTAAAAAAAGATTAGACATAGTAAATTAAAATCAATATTAATCAAAGTTCTTAAACAATTCAGGAAAGTGTGCTATACACGGACTTGGAATAGCCGAAAACTTTGTTAAAATCAGCACAACACAAACTATGAACTTTACCACCGAAAAACGTATTGCCTTGATTTCCGTCCACGGAGATCCAGCGATTGAAATAGGGAAAGAAGAAGCTGGGGGACAAAATGTTTATGTGCGCCACGTGGGTGAAGCATTAGCGCGGCTAGGATGGCAAGTTGATATGTTTACCCGCAAAGTGAGTCTGGAGCAAGACTCAATTGTTGAACATAGCGACAATTGTCGAACTATTCGTTTAAAAGCTGGTCCCCTTGAGTTTGTGCCACGAGATGATCTTTTTGATTTTCTCCCAGAATTTGTGGATAATTTCCTTAAATTCCAAGTAAAAAATGACTTTAAATACCAGTTAGTTCACACTAACTACTGGCTCTCTAGTTGGGTGGGGATGGAGTTAAATAAAATCCAAGATAGTAAACAGGTTCACACCTACCACTCCTTAGGAGCAGTCAAGTATAACAGTATAGAAAATATTCCTCTGATTGCTAGTAAGCGATTAGAAGTGGAAAAACAAGTTTTGGAAATAGCAGAGCGAATTGTGGCGACAAGTCCGCAAGAACAACAACATATGCGATCGCTAGTTTCCACTAAAGGCAATATCGACATCATTCCCTGCGGTACAGATATTCAGCGGTTTGGTTCAATTGCCCGAGAAGCAGCCAGAGATAAATTAGGTATTGAGAAAGAAGCCAAAGTTGTATTATATGTAGGACGTTTTGACTCACGCAAAGGGATAGAAACCTTGGTACGTGCAGTAAACGAGTCTGGGCTACGGGATTCCAACAATCTTCAGCTAATTATTGGTGGTGGTAGTACTCCAGGTAACAGCGACGGGATTGAGCGCGATCGCATTGAGCAAATCATCAACGAATTGGGGATGAGCGACTTTACCACTTTTGCTGGTCGTCTGAGTCAAGATATTTTGCCAACTTATTACGCAGCTGCCGATGTTTGCGTTGTTCCCAGTCACTACGAACCCTTTGGACTCGTGGCGATCGAAGCGATGGCAAGCGGTACACCAGTTGTCGCTAGTGATGTCGGCGGACTTCAGTTTACTGTAGTTAATGAAGAAACTGGTTTATTGGCATCACCACAAGATGTAGATGCTTTTGCGTCTGCCATTGACCGAATTCTCTTAAATCCAGAATGGCGAGACGAATTGGGTAAAGCTGGCAGAAAGCGCGTTGAAACTAAGTTTAGCTGGGATGGCGTAGCAAATCAACTGAGTGAACTTTACACCCAACTGTTGCAGCCACAACCAGTAGCGTCAACAGCAAAAGAATTAGTGCAGTCAACTGCCGAATTAGTGCAATCAACAGCAAAAGAACTAGTAGAGTCAACTGCCGAATTAGTGCAGTCAACAGTAAAACAGCCAGTTTTTGTTACTAAATAATTCTTTTGCCTAACAGATAATGGTGAGTGGATAACTCGGAAGTAAGCAATAATTTTCTTTTCCTAGTCTTCAGTCACCATTACTTAATCATTTATAGGACTTACGCAAAAATTGCCAAAAAGCTTAATTTATCGAACCGCCAAGACGAGGCAGTGCGTTGGGCGGCTCTGCCGACTTGAAGCAACTGCCGTGCCAAGAACGCCAAGAATCGTAGAGTGTGCGTAAGTCCTAATTTATTCTAAATATTTCCTCTAGGGTGAGTGATTTGTACTATTGGTTCACTGATAGATTTATTTGTGCGTTTTTTTATTCGCAGGTACTACCAAACCAAGTAACCGTTATGATAGTTGAGGTCTGCTATGCTTTAACTAAACGAAAATATAAAGCATAGCGATCGCTACCATTTGAATGTTAACAACTAATCGCTTTGCAACCAGTTGACTTTACCACTCTCACAGCTGCTTGTAGCGAAATCCGCGCTAACTGGCTACCATCACGCTTAGAACAAGTTTACCAGCGCGATCGCTACACTATTGCCATAGCATTACGCACCCTGAAACAGCGCGATTGGCTACAGATTTCTTGGCATCCCCAAGCTGCACATATTTGTATCGGCGATCCACCACCGCGATCGCCAGATACCTTTACCTTTAGCCAACAACTAATACACCAATTGAGTGGTTTGGCATTGGTGGCTATTGAAGCGATCGCCCCTTGGGAGCGGGTTATTGATTTGCAATTTGCCCGTCGTCCCGGAGAAAGCGCCCTGTATCATGTCTATGCAGAAATCATGGGCAAGTATAGTAACGTCATTCTCACCGACGCCAGCAATATAATTATCACCGCCGCCCATCAAGTCAGTCAGCAACAATCTAGTGTCCGTCCTATCCAAACCGGACAACCTTATGAAACACCACCGAAACTGACTGGAACTGTCCCCAGTTTCAGCGAATCCCAAGAACGTTGGCAAGAACGGGTAAGTTTAGTGCCAGGAGCAATCAAGCGGCAATTGCTAAAAAGTTATAGTGGCTTGAGTGCGGCACTACTAGAGTTAATGCTGTTAAAAGCAAATATTGCACCAGAAACATCCACTGATAGCCTTAACCCCGACGATTGGCAACGGCTATTTGAGCGCTGGCAAGAATGGCTGCAAGCCTTGGATTCCAGTAAGTTTCAACCAGCTTGGACAAAAGATGGCTACACCGTAATGGGTTGGGGTGGAGTTGAAAACGTCAAAGATATTCAGGAGTTACTTAACCGCTACTACAGTAACCAGATCAATCAACAGTTATTTTCTCAATTGCGCCATCAGTTGACTCAGAAATTGAATAATATTCTGACGAAATTACGCAATAAAGCGCAAACCTTTAAGACGCGCTTGCAGCAATCAGATCAAGCCGATGAGTATCGACAAAAAGCTGATTTATTGATGGCTCACCTGCAAAACTGGGAACCGGGGATGAAGGAAATTATCCTTGCTGATTTTGATACAAATTTGCCAGTAGCGATCGCTCTCCAACCAGATAAAAATGCTGTCCAAAATGCCCAAAGTCTTTACAAACAGCACCAAAAGCTCAAACGCGCTCGTTCTGCTGTCGAACCGCTACTGTTGTCAGTGCAGACAGAAATTGAGTATTTAGAACAAGTAGAAGCTGCGATCGCTCAGATAGACACCTACCAAATAGCAGAAGATTTGCGAACTTTAGAAGAAATCCGCGAAGAGTTGATTGGACAAAAGTATCTAGAAGATCCAGAATACCGCAGCCGCAGCGCCAATGAAGTCCCCAGCACCAACTTTCATCGTTATCTTACCCCCAACGGCTTTGAAGTATTAATTGGTCGCAACAATCGCCAGAATGATCAATTAACCTTTCGGGTAGCTGGGGATTATGACATCTGGTTCCACGCTCAAGAAATTCCAGGGAGTCATGTACTACTACGTTTAGAACCGGGTGCTGTTGCAGAAGAAGCTGATTTGCAATTTGTAGCTAATCTTGCTGCATACTACAGTCGCGCCCGTCAGAGTGATCAAGTGCCAGTAGTTTACACTCAGCTAAAACACGTTTACAAACCCAAAGGAGCAAAACCGGGAATTGCAATTTACAAGCAGGAGAGCATCCTCTGGGGAAAACCACAAATGGTCATCATTGGGCATAAGCCATAGGGCATTGGTTATTTCCCTCCTGCCCCCCTTCACCTCTTCCCCCATCTTCTACTTCTCTACACTACAGTTTGCTGAATTATCCTGATAGATAGAGGCTTTTTAGCTTTGTTTATATCTTTTTTTGATGAATATTCAGGAAAAATCTGTGTTGGCTGTTACAATATTGTTAAGAAAAGTTGCCTGTTGCATTTTGGGAACACGCAATTGGGTTTTAACTCTCTTGAGAAGACAACACAAAAAATATTTTTCAGACCAGCTGTGGGAGGCTGGTTTTTTTGTATTTAAAGTGCCTATACATTAGTTATGGCACTCAGACTTCTGATGGAACCAAGACTTGGGATACTTTTATGTCCCTGGTTGCCACGATTCATAACAATTTTAGATTTTAGATAATAGAAGAAAGAATTGAAGAATTAAAGCCTCGACTACTTCGACGCGGCTCAGTATAAGTCCGCTCGGCTTTAACACTGAGCGCAGCCGAAGTGTTAAAAATTATTTCGGTTCATGCCCCAACGTTGCATGGGCAGAACAATTCCATCATCCATTATCCAAAATTCGGCTGCCCTACACTCAATCTTGCCGGGGTCAATCCAAAATCCAAAATCGTTCGACTGAGCGTAGCCGTACCACTTCTCTACGTGGAAGGAAGCTACGCGTAGCGTTCCGCAGGAAAGTCCAAAATCCAAAATTGGCAGATGGAGTAACTGCTTGCCCTAAATTATTGATTGAGCCGATACCTTTTTGCGTTATTAGTAATCAATAGAGTGGGCATTGGGGATTAGGAAATAGGGACTAGTACCGCAAGGCGGAAGTCAAAAGTCAAAAGTCACTCATGTTTTAATTTTGGGCTTTTTAGCTGTAATGAAATGGTAGGTTTATTTCCGCCGATCTGTACTAGGCAGACAAGGAAGAGTTTTTCTAATCCCCAATCCCCAATCCCCAATCCCAATCCCCAATTCCCAATCCCCAATCCCCATAAATGGCTCGCACTCCTACATTAAATTTTGATCGTGGCACATTAATTTTGCATCCACCACCACGTGGCAAAGGTTGGATGGACTATGCTACATGGGATGATAGAGTTCAAAAATTCCGCATTCCAGCAATTAGATACCGATCGCTAGTGGAAGCACTACAAGCGGAAGATGTTAATTTTATTGATGAGGCGAAGAAATTTTATCCTGTAGATTTGGTTCCCAGTCTGGAAATGGAACCCTATCTTCACCAGACTGAGGCGCTAGCGGCTTGGAAACTGGCGGGTAGACAAGGGGTTGTTGTGCTTCCCACGGCGGCGGGAAAGACTTATTTGGCGCAAATGGCGATGCAGTCAACGCCACGCACGACGCTGATTGTAGTGCCAACTTTGGATTTAATGCATCAGTGGTATGCACATTTGGTAGCGGCTTTCCCTGATGCTGAGGTGGGATTGCTGGGGGGTGGTTCACGGGATAGAACGGCTATTCTAGTTGCAACTTATGATAGTGCAGCAATTCACGCCGAAACGTTGGGGAATCAATATGCGTTGATTGTTTTTGACGAATGTCATCATTTACCAACAGATTTTAATCGGGTGATTGCTGAATATGCGATCGCACCCTATCGCCTGGGACTCTCGGCTACACCAGAACGCACTGATGGTAAACACGCTGACTTAAATATCCTCATTGGTGAAGAAGTATATCGCAAACGCGCTGAAGATTTGGCTGGGAAGGCGTTAGCAGAACATGAAATTGTCCAAATTAAGGTAAAGTTATCGCAAC
Organism: Nostoc sp.; assembly: GCF_036917275.1. Taxonomy (GTDB): domain Bacteria; phylum Cyanobacteriota; class Cyanobacteriia; order Cyanobacteriales; family Nostocaceae; genus Nostoc. Next base: position 36,181 of record NZ_JBALDF010000012.1, on the reverse strand, counting down.
TTGAGCGGGAAAAATATAACCAATTAATTCAAACGCGCAATGACTTTTTAAAGCAATCTCGAATTTCTTTGGGGAGTCTGCAAGGTTGGCAAATGTTCGTGCAAATGAGTGCTAGATCGCAATCTGGACGGAGAGCTATGTTAGCGCACCGGGAAGCAAAAGATATCGCTTTGGGTACTGATGGGAAATTGCGAATTTTGGTTAATTTATTGGCAGAACATTATCCGGCACGAATTTTGATTTTCACTGCTGATAATGCGACGGTTTACCGCATTTCTCAAGAGTTGCTAATTCCGGCAATTACTCATCAAACTCCTGTGAAGGAACGGCATGAGATATTAACAAAGTTTAGAGAGGGTAAATATAATACTTTGGTTGCTTCTCATGTGTTGAATGAAGGTGTTGATGTGCCGGCGGCAACTGTTGCGATTATTTTATCGGGAACGGGTTCGGCTAGGGAGTATACTCAGCGATTGGGGAGGATTTTACGGAAGGGAAATATTGAGAATAAGCAGGCGATTTTATATGAGGTGGTGGCGGAGGATACGAGTGAGGAAGGGACTTCGGCTAGGCGAAGAGGTGTGGAAAGAGAAAACGAACCGCCAAGACGCGGAGGACGCACAGAGGAGGAGAAAGGGAAGTTACAGGTTGTGTATGGGAGTGGGAAGGAAAGGAGTTTTAAGGCTGCGGAACAGTTAGAAATTAATTATTCAACCGGAAGTCCAAAATCTAAAAACAAAAATTCAGCAGATGTTACCGACAGATTTACTGATGCATCGCCAAAACGGGGAGGAGATTATTCCGAAGAGACTGAAGATTGATCAGAAAACTTCGGAGTTGGCGATTGAGTTGATTAATTATTTTCAATCAGCAGTGGGGAAGACTCAGGGTGTGCTTGAGCGACAGCTGACTGATTTTGAAGGAGATTCTACAGATTATCGGGTGAAGCGGGGATTAGCTTATATTCTCAAAAGCAGTTTTTGCACTTTTGAGGTGATTAGTCCTTTGGAACCACAAATGTTAAGAGAACGGGTGTTTTCACTAGCTTCAAAGTCTGTTTCTAGTCGAGAATCAACACAAGTTACTCTTGGTAAAGTTGCTGATGAGTTAACTCAAGAACTTGAACGGGAAGTTTTACTAGAACAGGTTCGGAATGGACTATATGCTGATTTATCTGAAAATAAAATTTTGACTGTTTTTGATGCACCAACAGCGCCAGATTTGTTGAATCGCTATAACTTATCTCAAGTGCAGGGTGTATTTTATAAAGCTAGTCAAATGGTGTTAAATGCTCATCGCAATGTTCCGGGTGAATATAAGCTGTTGTTTCGCTATCTAAAGTTGTTTCAATTGATGGCTTATATTGAGGGCGATGCTGACCACGGGTTTACAATTACCATTGATGGTCCGACGAGTTTGTTTAATCCTAGTACGCGGTATGGGTTAGCGATCGCTAAACTTATTCCCGCTTTACTTCACGTTACCAAATGGAGTCTTTCGTCGATTCTCCAAAGCCGCGACGCTTATACAAATACTTGGAAAACTGGACGTTTCACCCTTAATTCTGAATGTGGTTTGGTATCCCATTATCCACCAGGTAAGCCATATGATAGTATGCTCGAAGCATCTTTTGCTGATAAGTGGGATGCATTGAAAAGCGGTTGGGCGTTAGAGCGAGAAGTTGATTTGATCCCAATCCCTGGTAGTGTGATGATTCCTGATTTTCGCTTGGTGCATTCTGATGGACGCACCTTCTTATTAGAAATTGTTGGTTATTGGCGGCCAGAATATTTACAAAAGAAGTTTTCTCAGGTGCGACGGGCTGAACGGGACGATTTAATTTTGGCAATTTCCGAGCGACTTAATTTAGAAAAGGCGGGAGTAAAATTAAATGATGTTCCCGCGAGAATTGTTTGGTTTAAAGATAAGTTATTGCCGAAAGCTGTGTTAGCTGTGATGGATTGATAGTAATGCTTAATATTCCAGAATATGTAAACAGTCTCGTTACGAAATTTGTTCCATTTTATAGATTTATTCGTTTACAAGAACTTACAATTGATAAAAATTATTCCCTCCAAACAGAAATTAATAGTAACTCAATTAAAGTTCTCAGTTGGAATATTGCTAAACAAAACTATAATCAAACTTGGTTAAAAGATTTTTCAACTATAATTGAAACTTACCAACCCAACCTCATATTTTTACAAGAGTTTTCTCTAAAGCTAGAAGCAGATAAATTAGAAACCTGGCTGAAAATGAATTGGAATTTTGCCCCGAACTTTGTAGATATTCATCATCAAATTTATTCGGGAATTTTCACAGCAGCTACAATCAGTCCAGTTACAAAAAAAGTTTTCACTACTAAACATTATGAGCCTATTGTTAAAACTCCTAAAATTTCTTTAGTTACGGAGTATTTGCTATCAGATAAAAGCACAACTCTCCTGACAATAAATAGTCATCTGATCAATTTTGTAGATTTAAATAAATTTAAAATACAACTGAATGAATTAGAGCTAGCGTTATCTACACATCGTGGTCCACTAATATTTTCAGGAGATTTCAATACTTGGAGTCAAAAAAGAGCAGTTATCCTCAATCAAGTAACAACTCAATTAGGATTAACGCCTGTAATTTTCGCACCTCATGAGAAAGAGAAAATTAAACGCTTCCTGTTATCACCTCCTTTAGATCATATCTTTTATCGAAATCTCAATGTGAAGAAATCTAGTGCTAAGGTGCTAGACCAAATTTGTTCATCCGATCATAAGCCATTGCTGGCAGAATTTACTTATATAAATCCTCAAAAAAATTAAAATGCTTGTAGATGCTGGTGTTTTAGCTATTTTTAGCACAACTACAGTTGTTGTTCATGTCGTGGGAGTTGCACATGCAGCCCATGCAGTCATGAATGTCCGTTCTTCCCAAGGGGCGATCGCCTGGAGCATTTCTCTAATTACCTTTCCCTGGCTAGCTATTCCGTTGTATTGGATTTTAGGAAGAACTAAATTTCATGGATATGCTGAAACACTGCGCTCAGTCTATGCACAACACTACAATCTTATTCAGCCGATTTATAGTGAAATTATTAAATTTCAGGTTGCGCCACCAGATAATCTCGCCGAGTTGCAACCATTAGCGAAGGCTTTTACAGAAATTCCTTTCACATCAGGTAATGCTGCTGAATTACTAATTGATGGTCAGCAAACCTTTGAAGCGATGCTGAAAAAGATTGCATCAGCGACAAATTATGTTTTGTTCCAATTTTATACTGTTAACGATGACCAAGCTGGTAATGAGTTTAAAGAAGCATTGATTGCTAAAGCCAAGCAAGGAATAAACATCTACTTTCTCTACGATGAAATTGGTTCCAAGAAACTATCTCGTTCTTATATCCAGTCTTTAGAACAGCATGGAATTGCAGTAAGTGCATTTAACACCACCCAAGGTCAGGGTAATCGGCTGCAATATAATTTTCGCAATCATCGGAAAATCTTGGTGGTGGATGGAGAAATAGCATTTGTCGGTGGACTGAATATTGGTGACGAATATTTAGGAAAAAATCCTCGCTTGAGTCCCTGGCGTGACACTCACATGATGCTCGAAGGCCCAACTGTACAAAGTTTACAAAACTCCTTTGTGCGAGATTGGTATTGGGCGACTCGAAAACTTTTGGAAGTTAATTGGCAGGTAAAAATTAATCAAGAAACTAATCAAACTGCATTCATTCTTCCTACAGGCCCCGCAGATCAACTACCAGCTTGTAAGCTTTTTTTTGTCGAACTAATTAATCAAGCTCAAACTCATCTCTGGATTGCTAGTCCATATTTTGTGCCGGACGAAGCAACATTGTCAGCTTTAAAACTGGCAGCAATGCGAGGTGTAGATGTGCGTATTCTTTTACCAAATCGACCCGATCATTTATTTGTTTATTTATGTTCCTTCTCTTACTACACCGAAATGGAAAAAATCGGTATCAAGTTGTATCGTTACAAAAATGGGTTTATGCATCAGAAAATTATAGTCATTGATGAGAATATCGCAGGGGTAGGAACTGTTAACTTAGATAGTCGCTCTTTTTCCCTCAACTTTGAAGTTATGGGTTTTGTTACCGAGCCTCGGTTTGTCCAAAGTGTGAAAAAGATGTTAGAGGATGATGTAGCTGTCTGTATTCCTGTTGATCTTGATGAGTACGATAAAAAACCTTTTTGGTTCAAGTTAGCTGTGAGAGTGTCTCGATTGCTGACTCCTTTACTTTAATTACTAATAATTGCCTCTACCTTTAAATCGAGAAATTTCCATATCTGCTAAAAACTTCTCTGCAATGCCACTGACTAACTCTAAACACTTCTACGTTTCCAATACTCGGCGACTCTTTTTTCCCACTGCTCCCAGTAATCTTTGATAACTGCTGATTCAAACCAAAAGACTTCTGCTGGCATCTCTGGAATCGCTACTACTAAGAGAGCGTGCTTTAGCTGAATGCCATAATCTCGATAATATTCGTTAGCTGCTCCTATGTATGCCGTAAGTTGCAGTGGATGTTCATATAAATGCTCAATTGAGCCTTTAGGTTTGTCTGCTGTTTTCCACTCGCAAATACAGGGAATACCTTGATAGCTGGCAATACAATCAACTTTGCCAGAATAGCTCAAATCATGATGAAAAACAGAGCCTTCCACGAGTCTAACTGTGTCGATTTCTTCTAAAACTGGCTTGATACTCTCCCAATAAGGGCGACTCGCTTCGGAACAAACAGGGTTTTGTCCAAGGAGGTAGCGCTCAATTTGTTTGTGTGTTTGGGTTCCCCGACGACTAGCAGATGTCGTAATGCGGGTAGCTTCTTCTGTACCAACACGCGCTTTCCAGTTTAATAATCTGTCTCTGTCTGCTTGTGATTTTGTGGCATTAAGTATTGTAGTCACGCTGGGAAAGCGATTTCCCTTGGTATCTACATAATATTGTTTACCATTTTCTCTCTTGGATGTGGCATTAATCCGTGGTAGCAGTTGGGTATCAAATTGCATCAGTTGGTGTGTTGACTTTAATGTGTGTGATATATTTCCGAAATAGACAGAACTGCATTTGTATTTCCCAGTACGATGTTGTATTTTATTACTAAATTATGGAACCTGTAACATTAACAGCAGTTGCAACAGCGATCGCTACTATAGTTTTAACTAAAGCTCTAGAAAAAACTGGCGAAAAGCTTGGGGAAGCTGCATTAAACAAAAGTCATGAGTTAATCGAACAGCTACATAATAAAAATAAGTTACCGTTGCTAGCGGATGCAACAGAGCAAAATCCACAGCAGCCATTAGATTATGGCAAAGCAGTGCTGGAGTTGAAAGCAGTAGCAGACGCAGATACCGAAATTGCTCAATCTGTGCGAGAAGTGGAAGCAGCAGCAAATGCTGATCCTCAAGTAGCGCCGAAAGTCCAGGCGTTAGCAAATGACCTAAACTCGCAACCAGCAGGCGTTATCAATTCTACAAAGTTAGCTGACTCTATTAAAAACGTCTTTCAGGGAAATACTTTCACTGGTACTAATAATTTCTGACTGTACCCGCCTGTTGAGGAACAGGTAAAGTTAAATCCCTCTACTGAAACACCGCAAAATTTACCCCTGAGTGGAGTGGTGAAGTTTGTTGGACGTAAAGACGAACTGCAAACCCTTCATCAGATGTTGCAGGAAAATAATCAAGTAGCCATTGCTGCGATCGCTGGCATGGGTGGACTGGGTAAAACAGAACTGGCCTTACAATATGCAAAGGCTCATCGTGAAATTTACAAAGGTGGAATTTGCTGGTTGCTGGCAAAGGCTGGAGATGTGGGTATTCAAGTTGTGCAGTTTGCCAGAACGCAGCTTGACTTAAACCCACCAGAGGATTTGGATTTACCCGCGCAAGTGCAATACTGCTTTCGGCTTTGGCGCGAAGGTAATGTGCTGCTAGTATTAGACGATGTTGGAGAATATCAACAAGTTAAGCCTTATCTACCTTCGCCATCTTCCCGGTTTAAAGTGTTGATTACCACGCGCCAACACTTAGGAGCATCTATAAAGGAATTATCTTTAGATGTATTGCAACCAGAAGCGGCGCTGGAGTTATTAAAGTCATTTTTTAAAGAAACACCACAGCGAATTGAGCAAGAATTGGCTGTTGCAAATCAGTTGTGTGAATGGTTGGGATATTTGCCTTTGGGTTTGGAATTAGTCGGGCGATATTTGGCACGGAAACAGGATTTATCTTTAACAGAAATGTTGCGGCGGTTGGAGAAAAAGCGACTAGAACAACCCGCCCTTATTAAACCAGAAGCCGATATGACAGCACAACAAGGTGTATTAGCTGCCTTTGAGTTGAGTTGGCAGGAATTAGAAGACAGCGATAAGCAGCTTGGCTGTTTGCTGAGTTTATTTGCCGCTGCACCTATATCTTGGAAGTTGGTGGAACAGTGTTTACCAGAGGAAGACGAGGAAGAGTTAGAGGAAATTAAAGATGATACTTTGCTGAAACTGCATTTACTTCAGCGCAAAGGTGAGGGAATTTACCAATTGCATCCACTGCTAAGGGAGTTTTTCCAATATAAGCTTACAGGTTTAGAACAGGCAGAGGAATTAAAGCGATCGCTTTGTCGGGTAATGGTAACAGTTGCCAAGCAGATACCTCAAACCCTTACACTTGAGCAAATCAAGGCTGTTTCCCAAGCCATACCTCATATAACAGAAGTAGTAAATAATCAGATTCAATACGTCAGCAATGAAGATTTAATTTGGGTATTCGTTGGCAACGCTTTGTTTTACAACGGTCAAGGGTTGTATGACAAAGCCGCACATTGGTATAACGAGTGTTTAAAAATCACTAAAGAGCGCTTGGGAGAAGAACATCCTGATGTCGCTACCAGCCTCAACAATCTCGCGGCACTGTATGATTCCCAAGGCAAATACAGCGAAGCTGAACCCATGTTTATTCAAGCATTGGCACTCAGGCTCAAGCTGCTAGGCGAAGAACATCCCGATGTCGTCTCTAGCTTCAATAACCTCGCGCATCTCTACAAATCCCAAGGCAGATACAGCGAAGCCGAACCTTTGTACATACAAGCTTTGGCTCTCTGGCGTAAACTTCTAGAAGAAGAACATCCTAATGTTGCTACCAGCCTCAACAATCTCGCAGCACTCTACATTTCTCAAAGTAGATACAGCGAAGCTGAACCGTTGTTCATCCAAGGATTAGCACTCACGCACAAGGTGCTCGGGGAAGAACATCCCGATTTTGCCTCTAGCCTCAATAACCTAGCAGTACTCTACTATTCCCAAAGCAGATACAGCGAAGCTGAACCCATTCTCATTGAAGCTTTGGAACTCAGACGCAAACTACTCGGAGAAGAACATCCCGATGTTGGACAAAGCCTCAACAACCTCGCGTCACTCTACTACTCCCAAGGTAAATACAGCGAAGCCGAACCCTTGTTAATTCAAGCATTGGTACTCAAGCGCAAGCTGCTAGGAGAAGAACATCCCTCTTTTATCTCTAGCCTCAATAACCTTGCGGCACTCTACGACTCTCAAAGTAGATACAGCGAAGCCGAACCCTTGTACATCCAAGTATGGTCACTCAGGCGCAAAATGCTGGGGGAAAAACATCCTGATGTCGCCAAAAGCATAAACAATCTAGCATTACTTTACAAATCCCAAGGCAGATACAGCGAAGCTGAACCCCTTTACATCCAAGCTTTAGATATTTTTGAGCGACGGTTAGGTGCAGATCATCCTAATACTGTGACTGTGCGAAAAAATTTAGCATATTTGCGTGATCGCCTCCCCTCAAATCCAGAATAGACTACCTGGGGATACAAATTTACAGATTTTGTGCAAAGCGTACCATGCTAAAACTTAAAGGAGCGATCGCTTTAATTCGGCCTTTCCTGTTCTTAACTCTGAGGTAGAATGAAGTTCCCCAACCTACGCCAGTTTTAGTTTTTAGCCTTAACCCAAGCGTATTGTTATATAGGCAATCGCCTTACTCGGAAAGTTTCATTACTTACAGAAATAATTGTCCCTAACTCTAAATCTTCCTGGCATTCACTCAAAACTTGAGTCAACCGTTCATTAATTGCATCATAATTTTCGTTCCCCAACCTAAACAAAATCACACTGGGTAAACTATCCCCACTCACGGCTAAAAGTTGGGCAAAATCTAAATCTATAGTTAATAAAATTCTTCCTTCTGCACGGGCTTTAATTAAAATCTCATTATCTGGTAGTCTTTGCAAACCTTCATCGCGCAAATGCACCACATCATAACCAGCACCACGCAACCAAGTTACAGTGCGTAGTTAAATTCCCATATCTGCCAAAAACTTCATTATTACTTATTAAGCACTTTTGAAGGTATAAACCCGTTCTTGAGTTAACCACGCTGCATAAAGAAGAGATTGACGAATATCTTCTGCTTCTAAATCAGGATATTCTTCTAAAATTTTTTCTATAGGCTTTCCATAAGCTACCAAATTTACCACTAAAGAAACTGGAATTCGCATCCCGCGAATGCAAGCTTGTCCAGCCATAATGCTAGGGTCAAATGTAATTCTCTCCAGATCTAACACAAATGATCGCTCCAAAATCTTTTTTATCGTTCTGAGGTGCAATGATATTGTAAAGTCTAGCGCTCTATTTTTGATTTTAAACCGACAAGCGATCGCCCCCCCTTAAATCAAGAATAGACTACATGGGGATACGAATTTATAGGTTTTGTGCAAAGCGTACCGGAATAAAACTGAAAAGGGCGTTAGCGAAGCTTACCGAAGGTATCGCTTACACTAAAATTCATATTGAATAAGCAAAAATGCCTGATTACTTATTCAATATGAGCTTTTACTTCCTCAAAAGCAGCTTTTAATTTCGCATTTTAGTGTTTTCCACAAGCAAAAGTAGCTTTTACTTCTTCAAAAGCAGCTTTTAATTTCGCATTTTAGTGTTTTCCACAAACAAAAGCAGCTTTTACTTCCTCAAAAGCAGCTTTTAATTTCACATTTTAGTGTTTTCCACAAACAAAAGCTGCTTTTACTCATTCATTTTGGTGTTTTCCGCAAGCAAAAGCAGCTTTTACTTTCTCAAACCCCAGTTTGCTTACTCATTTCAGTAATTTACGCATTCATTTTGGTATATCATTGAGCCAAAAGCTTGCAATCGCTCTAGAAAATAAGTGTAAATCTACAAGCGATCGCCTGATTTATAAATGAGCATTACTCAAATAAATCAAATCCCTTTTCGCTTCTCAACTTTCTGTCAAAAGTTGCTGTTGAATTACAACCAGAATTCTGGGTACTTGTTTTAAAATATTGTCGGAAATATAAACGATATAATTCACACGCAGGTGTACTGCGATCGCCTTCTAAATTAATTAGCCCCATACTCTGTAATTTATATGCCAATGCTGGCTCTAATTTCACAGAATTTGTAGCGTTAATTACTTCATAAAAAGCATTTCCCAATTCTGGCTGATCTTGTAGTGCTAACACATACTGCCTTAAATACTCGTGATAAATTCCTGTTTCTGTGGGCGCTTGTTGCAATAGCTGTTCTAAATCTCCTTCTAGTCCCCCTTTACCCACAAGGTGATAAAAAGCCAATCGCACTAAATAAGGATATCCTCCCACTATTACCATCAAACTCTCGACGTTTTTACCATCTGTCCAATTCAAGCCGTGACGTTGTGCTAAATCCTGCACTTGCTCTTTCGTAAAGGGAGGTAAATTTATTCGCAAACCGATATTAAATGGCGATTGAGTCAGTTTTATGGAAACAAGTATTTCAGTTGAGTAAACCAAAACCAGGTGCAGTTTTTGCCAAATTTCTACGCCTTTGGCCTGTTCATGCCAACTTCTGATCAATGATAGTAATTCTCCAGTAATTTCTTGATATTCAAACACCCAATCCAGATCATTCAATACCAACACAAGGGGACTTGAGAGCGCCGAGAGTAAATACTGTTGGAAATAGATAGAGCAACTCACTTTGCTACCCATATCTTCATCCCAATAATCATTCAGTTTTGGTTCTAGCTGTAACTCCCGACTGACATTGGCACAGAACCAGCGCAAAAATTTATCTAAACTGGCAAATACTGCTTTATCTGCTTGCTGAAAGTTCAAGGTTACGGTGCGAAAACCTTGACTGTCAGCACGTGCAAGCAACCGCAAAATCAGAGAGCTTTTCCCCATCTTCTTAGGTGCTTTGATGCAAATGACACTCCCAGGTTCAGATATTTCTGCGTAGGCGAGTTCCTCAATTGGCAAACGAGGGATGTAGAATCGGGAATTAAGGGATACTGGCCCACTAGGAAATTCTAAGGATATAGCCGTAGCTGCTTTGTTGAATTCCTTAACTAACTGCTGATGGGCTTTGCTAAGATGGTGATTTTCTAGAGTCTGGCGGAAGTTGGATTGATTTATCGGTTCTTTACAAAAATCACTCAGTACTTGCCATAAATGAGCAGCAACTTTCCTGACACGTTCCTCGCCGTAGTGAGTTTCACTGGCTATATTGGTATAGGTTTTTCCTTCCCAGGAAGAACGCAATACAATCTCTTGGAGCGTTGTTAAACCCGTTGCTTGACTGGCTTTTAGCAGCAGTACTACTTCATCTATAGTCATTACTCATCGGCTCTACAGCATGACATATTCTCACAGGATTATTTTTTGGAACTCAATGTAGCCTACTTTCTGTGGGTAGCAGCTAGTTTTTATACCAATTATTTGTAAAAATGCACAAAATCAGCCTTGAGCAAATTGTTATATGCAACCTCACAAGTAATTGGTATTACCAAAAAATCTACAAACCAGGCTTGAGAATTTTTCTGTATCCGCAAATATTTGAGGTGACTTAATCATAGAATTTTTTTTACAAAAATTATCGAGTTTTTAGGTGATTATATGTGATTTTAACTACTTTTTTTAGACATATCTTAGAATGTAGATGCACACAATGGAGCTATTTTTTCTAAAAAATGGCCACGGCGATCGCAACAGCGGTTACATTCGTCTGTTTACCTTTTTTTAAATTTCATCCAAATTGATGATCTGGGCTGATACATCTCTGACCTAAGTTACAGCCTAATCAACCAAGTAGACGATTTGTCCATAATTGGATCGTCAGGGTGTTAAGACAGCGTAGAGAGAGCTACAGGATATCTTCCTCATCGTACCAGCAGCTATGCATATCGAAGAACCCACTACCCATGAACCGGAAGCTCCACTTTCAGTACAAGATTCTCAGAGTTTCCCAGAATCACAGCCACTGCAAAAAGACTTATCTCAAGAAAATTTAGATCCTTGTCAATGCTCACAAGCCACCTTACAAATGGCATTAATAGCCAATGGCTTGGGATTGTGGGATTGGAATCTGATTACCAATAAAACCTATTATGATCCCCGGTGGAAGGGCATTGTGGGGTATGAAGTAGACGAAATCGATCACGACCATAAATCTTTTGAGCAACTTGTACATCCACAGGATTTACCAAGAATTCATCAGGTATTGCACGATTATCTCCAAGGATGTACACCCGTATTTGAAGTCGAATTCAGAATGTTGACTAAATCCGGCGAGTGGAAGTGGATTCTGGCTTGTGGGAAAGTATTTCAGTGGGATGAATTCGGTAAACCAGTGCGGATGGCGGGGACGCACAAGGATATTAGTCAGGATAAGGCGATCGCTACTCAACAATATCAACTATTTGAACAACTCCAAAGAGAAATTGTCCAACGCCAGTCTACCGAAGACCAAGTTAGAGAAAAATCACAGCAGCTAGAAACTACTCTCGAAGAACTCAAATATACCCAAAAGCAGTTATTGCAGAACCAGAAAATGGCTAACCTCGGTCAACTGGTGGCGGATATGGCTAACGAAATTAACAACCCCGTTAGCTTCATCTACGGCAATCTCCATCCTGCAAGTCAATATGCTGAAGACTTAATCAGAGTCATTGAACTTTACCAACATTATTATCCCACACCGACCCCAGTCATCGCCTTACATTTGCAACGCCTCGACCTTGGTTTTGTGAAGACAGACTTTTTGAAATTGCTGTGGTCAATGCGAGCCGGATCTGAGCGCGTCAAAGAAATTGTTTTCGCCTTGCGGAATTTTTCAACCTCTGACGAAGGTCAAATGAAAAAGGTTGACCTGCACGAAGGACTTGATAGTGTTCTGAGGATTTTGCAACATCGTCTGAAAGAACAGCCTGATAGACCAAGGATTGAAGTCATTAAAAACTTTGGAGAATTACCCTTAATCGAGTGTTACCCTGGTGATTTAAATCAGGTATTCATGAACATCTTGACTAACGCCATTGATGCCTTAGAAGAAAGGATAAAACATGATTATCCTTTTATTCCCACTCTTTTTATTCATACAGAAATTATTAGTAGTCATTTATCATTAGTAAATAGTAATGAACTTTGGGGACATGACAACATATTAGGGAAAAAACACAAAGTTATTATTCGTATTTCTGATAATGGAAAAGGCATACTTCCCCATATTCAAAGACAGATATTTGAACCATTTTTCACAACCAAACCAATCGGTAAAGGGAAGGGACTGGGACTATCAATTAGTCGGGAAATTATAGTTGAAAAACATCAAGGTAAACTTAAGTGCAATTCTCAATTAGGTCAAGGCACAGAGTTAGTTATTGAGATGAATACCACAGCTAGACACTATGCCGTGATTAGAAAACACGCCAGCTTTTAACTAATTAACCTTGGGCACAAGGTATTAATTTTTGCAAGCCGATGCATTAACAAAGCGGCTGTTGTATTCATAATGCAAGTCAATGCAATAACAATACCTGAGTTCGATAAATTTGGTATTGTCTTTTTCATACTTAAATTACAGCAGAAGCCATCAGTATCCTTTTTGCCATAATCACCGCATAGCCCGCCGTAGGCATCGCACTAATTACCAGTGTATACTGCTGCAATGGTTGAGCCGACGAAAAACGCTTCAGCCATTGGTGAGCGTAGATAATGACTAAGTTTCCTTCATATCAGTTTAATTAGTTGATCACCGTTAGGGATACACTGGATAAAATATCTTTTTTCAGACATCCTCTTAGAAAAACCCTAACCATATCTAAAACTGACATTTAAAACAGAAGATGGGAGACCATCAATATCAAAATACTGAATCATAGGATGGGAAAATAAAAGTGAGTAATGCCCACCCCCAAACTAGCTAGGCCATTCAACCAAGACAGATAAACACCAAATTTTATCGGTCAAAATCTATGACTTCGACTGTTTCTTCTCAAACTCGAAAGCCACCCACTCAAGCAATAGGAGCCAAAATTTTCCACTCCTGTAACATCATTAGTCTGTTTATCATGCTCACCAGTGGACTACAAATTTACAACGCCAACCCTGTTTTTGGTGGACGTGCAGGTTTGCACATTCCTCCGATATTTACTTTAGGAGGTTGGCTTGCAGGAGGTAGACACTGGCATTTTGCAGCAATGTGGCTATTTTCGCTGAATCTCTTGTGGTATGGGATTTATGTTTTAATTACCCGACGCTGGCGACATCGGTTTGTAAGTGCCAATGACTTCAAAGCATTACAAAAAAGTAAAAATTCTCAGCGCCTAATTTATGCTTGGCATCGTATTGCCTATACAGCAATTATTCCTATCTTGCTGCTGGCGTTATTTACAGGAATAGGAATGTATAAACCTGCTCAATTTCCCTGGATTGTGGATCTGTTTGGTAGTTGGCAAGCATTGCGAATTGTTCATTTTAGCTCAGTACCGATGGTTATTCTATTTGGAGTGATTCACTCTCTATTAGGACGTAAGGCTGGAGGCACTCAATTAACAGAATCGATGTTTTTGTAAAGGAACTATGGTAAGTGAGACGCAAAGACTAATAATTAATAACTCTTTTTTAAACAAAAAATATGAACTTTTTTGATAAATTGAATCGTAATATCTTGCAAAATCAAAGCTTACTGTTTGTAGGACTTGATCCAAATCCAGAGATGATGCCTGTGGATTATGAATCTGAAGAACTCATCGCTGGTTTACAGAAGTGGTTACAATTCATTATTGCTGAAACTTCTGATTTCGTTTGTGCCTATAAACCGACACTTGGCTTTTACGAAGCATTAGGTATTCCTGGTTTAGAACTGTTGCACAAAACTTTAGCCGCTATTCCTCCCCACATCCCAGTTATTTTAGATGCCAAACACAGTGACTTAAATACCAGTACCATTTTTGCCAAAACTGTGTTTACAGAATGGCAGGTGGATGCAATTACTCTCAGTCCCTATACAGGACAAGATCATGTAGCACCTTTTTTGGTATATCCTGATAAAGCTGTATTTATTTTATGCTGTACTTCTAATCCAAGCGCAGAAGCTATACAGCAATATCCTACAAAAGAATCGCCCCTTTATTTACAGGTGGTAAAAGAATCAAAAACCTGGGGAACTCCAGAACAATTGGGTTTGGAAGTGGGAACTACAAAACCTGAAGTTTTAGCACTTATTCGAGCGATCGCGCCGGAACGAATTATTATGGCGCGTAGCATCTGGGCGGAGGGACTAAATCTGAAGCAAATTTTAGAAGCGGGTTTGAATACTAACGGTGATGGTTTGCTAATTCCTGTTCCTCAAGATATGTTGGGCAAACAAAAATTATCTCAGGAAATCCAGTCTTTACGCGCAGAAATTAATCAAATAAAAACTGAAATTATTTATGAAAATTCCACTTGTTCTGTCTGGTTCCCCGATGTTTGTTTGCTAAATCAGCATCCCCAACAGGATTTGATTTTACAACTTTATGATATTGACTGTATTATGTTTGGCAGCTTTGTCCAAGCATCAGGAGCTATATTTCCTTATTACATTGACTTACGCAAAATTATTTCCAATCCCCAAGTTTTTAATCAAGTTATCACCGCCTATGAAAATATTTTGAAGAACTTGAATTTTGATAGGTTAGCAGGTATTCCCTATGGTTCTTTACCTACTGCTACTGGTTTATCTTTACGTCTTAATTGTCCGATGATTTTCCCCCGTAAAGAGGTTAAAGCCCACGGAACTCGGAGAGTAATCGAGGGTAACTTTCATCCTGGCGAAACAGTTGTGGTGGTTGATGATATTCTCATTAGCGGCAAAAGTGTCATGGAAGGAGCAGAAAAGTTAGAATCAGCAGGATTAAATGTTAATGATATTGTGGTATTTATCGATCATGAACAAGGGGTGAAAGATAAGTTACAGCAAAATGGTTATCGTGGTCATGCGGTTTTAACTCTTTCTGAAATTACTAATACTCTGTATCAAGCAGGGCGGATAAATGAGGAGCAATTTTTAGCTTTTGCTGAAATTTAATCCTCAAATAACCGAAAATTGGCAATATAGAAAGATTTTTTTCATCTATTTTCCCTTAAACATATTTAATTTTCAGCTTCAATCTAGTAACTAGAATAATTTTGATTTTTAAATTGATGATGAATTTTTCACTCAATCAACTAGTTAAATGGTTAATTTTGACACTGCTATTTCCTCTAGTCTTTCTCAATGGTTGGCTAGCATTTTTACTTGTTAAGAGTTTTCAACCTGTTGTCACAATTATTGTCTTATCTACTTTGCTTGCATTCGTTTTAAACTATCCTGTTTCGGTTCTCCAACAGCGGGGAGTTAAACGCGGCTATGCAGTAGCATTAGTTTTTATACTAGCATTGTTAATTGTCGTTGCTCTGGGTATCACTTTGGTTCCCATTGTTTTAGATCAATTTAATGAGATGGTTAAAGTCCTTCCCCAATGGATTGATTCTAGCGAAGAAAAACTTCAGATTGTAAATGATTGGTTTTTTAGGCATAAAATAAATGTTAATTTAAGTCAGTTGTTAACACAAATAACCAACAAATTGCCCAATGAGTTAGAGTTTTTTTCAGATAAACTTTTAAGCATTATTATAGATACTATTGATAGTGTTTCTGAGTCATTAATCACAGTAGTCGTGACTTTTTATCTGTTGTTAGATGGGCCAAGAATTTGGCAGGTAATATTTAAGAAGTTACCTGGAAATTTTGCTCACGAGATAAGCCAGTCTATTCAGCAAAACTTCCAAAATTACTTGATTGGTCAGGGAACTTTGGCTTTGCTAATGGGAGTTTCTATAACATTATTGTTTTTAAGTTTTCAAGTCCAGTTTGGTTTACTCTTTGGTTTGGTAGTTGGGGTTTTGAGCTTAATTCCCTTTGGTGATGTCCTCAGTCTTGTTGTAATAAATTTAATAATAGCCACACACGACTTTTGGCTAGCAGTGAAGATTGCTGCGGTAGCTGTTGTGATTGATCAGTTAATTGATCAGGCGATCGCACCACGCCTTTTAGGAAAATTTACTGGTATTAGACCAATATGGGTGTTAATTGCTTTGCTTGTAGGAACCAATGTTGGTGGAGTTTTGGGTTTGCTAATCGCGGTACCTGTAGCTGGTCTTATCAAAGATGTAGCAGATGGTTTTTCTAAATCTGGTGATTCTGAGGATGTAGTTAAGAGTGAATTAGCATCAGAATTGCTGGTAGAGAAATCAATATCGCAATAAGTTTATGTAGGGATGTGTCTGAACGAGGCAGATAATTGCAGCTACAAAAAAGCCCCTGGTAGAAATACCAGGGGTGAAAGATATAATACCATTTCACTTTATGTTTGTCGGAGATGCCCCTGCTTACGCCTCTACTTAGATAAGCTGAAGTGTTTCTCAAATATTACAGCAAAAAGTGATTAGGTATAAAATTAGCCAACATTTGCCAAGAGCAATTCTCGTTTCTCTGATTTTTGCACTCTCACCTGAGAGTCATCATCAACATCGATAATCGCTGTGTCTCCATCTGTAATTTGACCAGACAGCAGTGCTTCGGCGAGAGAATCTTCTAAAAGGCGCATAATTGCCCGACGTAATGGCCTAGCGCCATAGCTGGGATTATAGCCTTCTTGTACTACAAGGTCTTTGAAGCGATCGCTAACTTCTAAGATAATTCCCTTTTCCGTCAAGCGCTTAGAAACTTCACGAAGCATAATCTCAGCGATTTGCTTAACTTCATCCCTAGAAAGCTGAGTGAAGACGATAATTTCATCAAGACGGTTAAGGAACTCAGGACGGAAGTAAGCTTTCAATTCCTCATTTACCAGGGTGCGAATGCGGTTATAACTAGCATCAGCTTGAGTGTCGAAGTCAAAACCTAAGCCACTACCACCTTTTTCAATTACCTTGGAACCGATGTTGGAAGTCAAAATGATCAGCGTGTTCTTGAAATCAACTTTCCGACCTTTGGAATCAGTAAGTTGACCGTCATCCAAGATTTGCAGCAGCATATTGAATATATCGGGGTGAGCTTTTTCGATTTCGTCGAATAGCAACACTGTGTAAGGTTTCCGCCGCACGGCTTCTGTTAGTTGTCCGCCTTCGTCGTATCCCACATAACCAGGAGGCGAACCAATTAGCTTGGCTACGGTGTGGCTTTCCATGTATTCGGACATATCTAGACGAATCATCGAGTCTTCCGAACCGAAGAAGTAGGCAGCTAGTGCCTTCGCCAATTCTGTTTTACCGACTCCAGTAGGACCAGAGAAGATAAAGCTAGCAATGGGACGATTGGGATTTTTTAAGCCGACACGGGCGCGACGGATACCGCGAGATACAGCCGAAACTGCTTGTTCTTGACCGATGAGCCGTTGATGCAGAGTGTCTTCTAGGTGCAGCAGCAACTCGGACTCAGATTCAGTAAGCTTGTTGACTGGTACGCCAGTCCAAGAGGCAACGATTTGGGCGATGTCTTCTTCGTCAACGACGGTGGAGTTGACAGGTTGATCGTTTTGTGTAAAGGTTGCTTGCAGTTGTTCTGCCAGTTCTAACTCTTGGTCGCGCAGGTTTCCAGCTTTGTCAAAATCTTGGACTCTGACTGCTGCTTCTTTAGCTTTGGTAACGCCAGCGAGTTCGCGTTTAAGTTCTTTATTCGGAGAACTCTGAGAGTTCCGCAGACGAACGCGAGAACCAGCTTCATCAATTAAGTCTATTGCCTTGTCAGGCAAGAAGCGATCGCTAATATAGCGGTCTGATAATTGTGCTGCTGCGACAAGTGCCGCATCTAAAATTGTGACTTTGTGGTGCTGTTCATAAGCGCCGCGCAAGCCGTAGAGAATTTGTATGGTTTCCTCTACTGAGGGTTCCCCAACCATAATCGGTTGGAAACGACGCTCTAGGGCGGCATCGCGCTCGATATGCTTACGATACTCATCAAGGGTAGTTGCGCCGATGCACTGGAGTTCGCCCCGTGCTAAGGCAGGTTTGAGGATGTTGGCTGCATCCAAACCACCTTCTGTACCACCAGCGCCAACCAAGGTGTGAATTTCGTCAATCACCAAGATGATATTGCCTACAGTGCGGACTTCTTCCACGACTTTTTTGATGCGTTCTTCAAAATCGCCACGGAAGCGAGTTCCAGCTACCAATGACCCCATATCGAGGCTGATAACTTGCTTGTCTTGTAAACTTTCGGGAACATCCTGGTTGATAATCCGTTGAGCTAGACCTTCTGCGATCGCAGTTTTACCAACTCCTGGTTCTCCAATCAACACTGGGTTATTCTTAGTGCGGCGACCGAGAATTTGGATCGCCCGCTCAATTTCCTTCTCGCGACCAACTACGGGGTCGAGTCTGCCTTCTTGCGCTAGTTTGGTCAAATTTCTACCAAACTCTTCCATCGTTAGCGGTTGGGTGCGCTTTTGATTACCACTACCAGCAAAAGCTGGTGCATTTTCACCCAAACGGCGAACTATGGCACTGCGGACACTCTTGAAGTCAACTCCTAGATTTTGCAGTACTTTGGCGGCAACACCTTCACCAGCTTCGGTCAATCCTAAGAGTAAGTGTTCAGTATTAATGTAATTCTGTCCCAGACTATGAGCTTCTTTAAACGATTGCTCAAACAGGCTTTTCACCTTGGGGGTAAAAGGAATTTCTGGTGGTACAAAGCCAGAACCCCTACCAATAATTTTTTCTACCTCGCGACGTGCATCTTTGAGGGTAACGCCTAACTCGGCCAACACTTTAGCAGCAACCCCAGTTCCTTCTCCCATCAAACCCAGGAGAATTTGTTCAGTTCCTACGAAGTTGTGTCCCAGGCGACGTGCTTCCTCCTGAGCTAACATAATTACTCTAATGGCTTCGGAAGTGAAGTGTTCAAACATAATGGGTTCTTGCTCCCTCGCTGCTTGGACTTTGGGTGAGATAAAATTCACCCTCATCTAAAGTTTTTTGTATTTTCTTAAGGACTAATGTAACTTTATTTAAAGTTGAGTGGCAGTGGTGAGAGCCGTAAGACCTCAGGTGTAGTTGCCGTCTGTAACAGTTTTGAGTGCTGTTAGCGATAGCGGGGCGTTTAGCCCGTGCTGAGTAGAGTAGTTAGGAAGTAAGTAGTCGTATATTTAACAATTAAACTTTCTGTGTTTAGTGATTTACCTTTGCCTACTATACTCCTCTGCTCTGGGCTAAACTAAAAACTTAGGAGTTTAGCACGGGCTAAACTGTAGGTATCCGCTAACGACACTTAAGACTCATGATGACTGAAGCAACCGGAGGTAAAGACCAACAACATCCTCTCTATAACCGCGATCGCCCTCTTATTGATATCTTACTCGCTCAACAGGCCACAGACTATAACTTAGCAGAATTAGCTAGACTGCAAATGCGTTATCAAGGGTTTCCAGGGGCGAGAGATATCCAAAAAGACCTAGATAAAGTGTTGCAGCAGTGGGGTTTGACCGAAGCCGAGCTTTTTGAAAAAACTCGCAAAATTCACGATTTGGGGGGAATTTACAAAAGTCGCGGTAAAAAGGACGAGCAAGATTGGAATTAGGGCATTTTAGTTATTCCCTTCGCACTTCTAACTCCAAACTCCTGTACAGAGGCGATTAATCGCGTCTCTCCTAACTTTCTACTGGAATGGCGATCGCTAATTCTGTGCCTTTGCCTAATTCCGATGTCACTGTGAGTTGTCCACCATGTTTTTCTTCCACAATCTGACGGGAAATCGTTAATCCCAAACCTGTACCTTTCCCTACTCCCTTGGTGGTGAATAAGTAACCAAACAGTTTTTGCTTGACATTTTCGGACATTCCCATGCCATTGTCTTGAATTCGGATCAAGACATGATGCCGATCTTCAGATAATGTGGTAACAATTGTGATGCGATTGGGATTGTCTGTGATTTGTTGTAAACTACGCTCCTTGTTAGATTCTTCCAAAGCATCAATGGCGTTGGCGATCAGATTCATAAACACTTGGTTGAGTTGTCCAGGAAAGCATTCTAATTGAGGTATTTCCCCGTAATCTTTGACTATATCAATGGCAGGATAATGCTCATGGGCTTTTAATCGGTGCTTCAGGATGAGTAATGTACTTTCAATGCCTTCGTGAATATTAAAAGGGACTTTGTGATCACTGTCTCCCCTGGAGAAGGTGCGAAGACTGGCGCTAATACCACGGATGCGATCGCTACCTTCTTTCAGGGAAGAGATGAGTTTAGGTAAATCTTCTTGGAGATAGTCTAAATCGATTGTGGCGATCGCTTCCTCTATTTCTGCTCCTGGATCAGGAAAGGTTTGCCGATAAAGGTCGATTAGTGCCAACAAATCGTGAATATATTCTTGAGCAGGTTTCATATTGCCTGCAATAAAGTTAATCGGGTTATTAATCTCGTGGGCAATAGCTGTAACGAGATTACCCAGTGCTGACATTTTTTCATTTTGCATCAGACTGTATTGTGTCTGTTGCAGGTCATGCAATGCTTGAGTTAACTGTGCTGTTTGTTGTTCTATAGTGATTAAATCGCGGTATGACCTTAAAGCAGCGATCGCACTTGTAATTAACTTTTGGCGAGTCAGTTCTACCTTCAACTTATAATCATTGATGTCATAGTTCAAAATCACCGATTCCTCTGGCGCATCTCCTGGTTGTCCTGTGCGTAAAATCACCCGCACAATCTGATTTTTCAACTCCTCCCGAATGTACTGAATTACCCTTAACCCAGCATCATTGGTTTCCATAACCACATCTAATAAAATAAATGCGGTATCTGGGTGGACTGCAATCAGCTTTTTGGCTTCTGTTCCCGAAAAAGCAGAGAGGAAAGTTAAAGGTTTGTCTTCAAAGGTAAAACTTCTCAAAGCTAGCTTAGTCGCCTGGTGGACTTCAAAATCATCGTCCACAATCATCATTTTCCACCCTTCAGAAGTCTCTTGTGCCTGAGGGACTACCTCAAACGGAGTTAATTGAGTTTTATTACTTATCGGTTCTTCATCATCTTCAAACACGAATACTTCATCGTCTGTTAGTGAGAGAGATATATGGGGATCGTTAAGCATTGTCAACCAACTTTGTTAAAAAGAACAAGAAAACTTAATAGTTCGTAGACAGAGGTAGTGTCACTATAAATAGGGTTCCCTTTTCTACTGCGCTGTTAACATCAATAGTCCCTTGTAGCTTTTGAGTGACCAAGTTGTAGACAATATGCAGACCTAAACCACTGCCTCCCTGCTGTCTAGCGGTGGTAAAGAAAGGCTCAAAAATTTTGTTTAAGTTTTTTGGCGGAATGCCGCAAGTATCGTCGCTATATTGAATCACAACGCGATTGCCTTGTTGTTTCACCTCAATACGCAACTGCCCTGATTCATGAGGTTGATAGGCATGATTCAAAGAATTCATGACTAAGTTGGTGAGAATTTATGCCAAAGCCCCAGGATAGCTGTCTGGCGAGGGATAAGCATCTCGCAGGGTTTTGAGAATTACAGGTTGGTTATCGGCTTCCCGGTAGCCTCGATATATCAGAGAGTTGCTGCTTTCGTAGATTTGGTCAATAATTTGATAGCCGGAAAGCGTGAGCATAGTTTGGGTACTCCTCAAAAGTGGGTTAATGCTGTCCCAGTTACTTTGTTAGAGTTAGTGTACCCATCAGCAGCGCTATCGTAATCGCGGAAAACATTTTGGATTAAGTAAGTGGCGCCAATATTTCAAGCTATGTTAATAATTTTAAACGTAGGGTGCGTTATCTCCGAGAGGACGATACCATCAACAACTTAAGGTGCGTTAGCCTACGGCATAACACACCCTACTTTTATTTCAAATGTATATTTCTTTATACACATTGAAACCTACAAAACCTTACACTGCCCATGATGCCGTAACAAATGGTCACATAGCACCAACGCCACCATTGCCTCAACCATTGGAACTGCACGCGGTAATACACAAGGATCATGGCGTCCTTTCGCTGCTAATAGCGTTTCTTCACCCTCACGAGTTACAGTCTTCTGCTCTTTTCTAATTGTTGCTGTCGGCTTAAATGCAACTCGCAAAATGATATTTTCCCCGTTGGAAATCCCCCCTTGAATACCACCAGAACGGTTTGTTAATGTGCGGATTTCACCATTTTGATCTATATAAAATTCGTCGTTATGCTCAATTCCTGTTAACAGCGTTCCCCCAAAACCGGAACCAATTTCAAAGCCTTTGCTAGCAGGGAGAGACATGACACCCTTAGCGATATCAGCTTCCAATTTATCAAATACTGGTTCGCCCAAACCTTTGGGCACATTTCGCGCCACACATTCTACTACACCGCCAATAGAATCCCCTTGTCTACCTATTTGCTCAATTAATTCAATCATGCGATCGCTACATTCCGAATCGGGACAGCGGACGATATTGCTTTCTACTTGTTCTAAGGTGACAGTATTTGGATCAACTACACCTTCCAAGTCTTTGATGCGCTTAACGTAAGCGATAATTTCAACATTGGCGACTTGATAAAGAATTTTTTTAGCGATCGCACCTGCTGCTACTCTTCCAATTGTCTCACGCGCTGACGACCTACCCCCACCTTGCCAATTGCGAATGCCATATTTTGCATCATAAGTTGCATCTGCGTGAGAAGGCCGATACTTCTCGGCCATCTCGTCGTAATCTTGGGGACGAGTATCTTGATTACGTACTAAAATTGCTATAGGTGTTCCTAGTGTTTTGCCTTCAAATACCCCCGATAAAATCTCGCAGATATCGGCTTCTTTGCGAGGGGTCGTAATTTTACTTTGTCCGGGACGCCTTCTATCTAGTTCTGCTTGAATTTCTTCTGCCGAAATTTCTAGTTGTGGAGGACAACCATCAATCACAACCCCCACACCGCCGCCGTGAGACTCGCCAAAAGTACTGATGCGAAATAGATGACCAAAAGTGTTGCCCATGATTTTGAGGAAAAAGGTGAGGCTTATGTATTCTACCTAGAGTTCTTGCAAAAGTTTGTTTTTGCTCTTGTATAATTTTTCGCTATTTTTTAGTATTTATCCAACAGCGTCTCTGAGTTCTTATCCAACTCTATATTGGTAAATACCTCATCTGTTGCTAACTTAAATCAAAAAGCGCCTCCCAATTTAGGAGAGCGCTTTTTGATTTAGCTAATCTTTACTATTTAACCGTTGATAGCAGGAGCAGTAAGAACCACAGGAGCAAAATCACCAGCAGCTAAATCTTAAGGGAAGTTGTGAGCATTGCGCTTGTGCATTACTTCCATACCCAAGTTAGCCCGGTTGATTATATCTGCCCAAGTCGCAATCACTCGACCTTCTGAATCAATGATTGATTGGTTGACATTTGTAAATAAGTATTACATAAGTATTGATTATGACAGTGATTTTTTTAGTGATGAACCGCGTCTAGAGACGCAATTCATCTGGTTTTATCAACCAGGGGGCCAGCTCAACTGCCGTCCTCCCAAAATATGCACATGTAAGTGATGGACTGTTTGGCCGCCTTCATCACCAGTGTTGATGACAACTCGATAACCATTTTTCAGTCCAGCTTCTTCGGCAACACGTTTGGCGGTTAGGAAAAGATGCCCCAACAAAGCATGATCCTCAGATTGAGCATCAGCTAGTGTCGCAATGGGTTTTTTGGGAATGACGAGGATGTGAACGGGTGCTTGGGGATGGATATCTTTGAATGCCAGGGCCAAATTATCCTCATAAACAATATCAGCGGGAATTTCCCGACGAATGATTTTGCTGAAAATCGTTTCTGTAGCTTCACTCATGCCAATATACCTACTCATCTGCTAGAGATTTTATATTAGTCTGGCAAATCATTTCTCATTAAAATGTTTTTACGTTTCTCCAAGTTCTGATGCCTACGACGGGCTGCGCCAACGCCGGAAGCTGGCACTCAGACAACTCAGGGTGTCAGTCTAAATGATAAGTCTTTAAGCGGACATGATATTAAAGGTTTGCTGTAGTGACTAACTCATCCACGCAACAAAATACTCCTTCCTGTGATAAAGTCTTCTGTAGATAAAATTCGTTCCACCCCACTATAGATATAAGAATTACAATCTCTCACTCAACTATAGAGTGCGATTTTCATGCTTATAAAGTTGCATATTTCGCGTATTGGCGCTTTGGAAATTGATATGAAACTGTCAAAATACTATTTTTTTGTTTTTATTATTATCATAATTAGCATTTTTCTGCGTTTCTGTTTGTTGCAAAATCAAAGTCTTTGGTTTGATGAAGGCTGGAGTCTAGCTTTATCTGATGGTAGAACCTTTCATGAAAATCTCTCCGTAATTATAAATCGAGAAGCTGGTGACAAATACCAACCGCTTTATTATTTGGTCTTGTTCTATTGGCGTTCAGCTTTTGGAGATAGTGAATTTGCCATTCGATCACTCTCAGCTTTGCTAGGAGTCGGCTCAGTAATTGCCATATTCTTTACTAGCTTACGTGTTTATGGAAAAAAACATGCCTTATGGTCGTCCATGCTCCTTGCTGTTAGTTCTTTCAGCGTGTTCTACAGCCAAGATGCCAGACCTTATGCATTATTAATATTTATAACCACACTTCAAATATATTTTTTTAGTCATTCAATTAAAGAAGATAAGAGTAATAAAATTATTTCACAAGTGCTTTTTGGAATCTTTACTGCCATAGGAAGTTTTGGCAGTATTTTGACAATAATCTTTAGTTTCTCCCTTAGTTTATCTCATGCTATTGTTTATAAAAACTTCAAAGAATGGATCAAATGGTGGATACCTGCGGTAGTTTTTTCTTTTCCAATGATTTGGTTCTACTTGTCTTCACCTGCTGTATCTGATCCGACAGCTACTGTAGTTACTCGGACTGGATTACCGATAGTTCAAAACATTCTTTTTGTAATCTACGGTATATTGGTTGGCACATCCTATGGTCCGCCACTGGAGCAATTACGGGGTGAGGAAAAGATAAAGGTTTTACTTAGTTACTGGCCCCATTTCCTAATCCTTATTATTGTGATTAGTATAATTTTTATAGCTTTAGTAACAAATTTATTGAAAGGGCACAAGATAAAAAAATATCAACAGGCTGATTACTTATTTACATCTCTTTTAGTTACATCATTTTTAATAGCTTTTCTCTTTGCTTTGGTGACAAAAATTAATTGGCTACCGCGTCACTCTTTTTATCTATGTATACCAGCTTTTATTCTGATCCCATCAGCATTTTTACATAACTCTTACCGTCAGAATAAACTTGATATCTTGCCTCAATTTGCCAAGTTAGCTACTGTTTTTTTGGTAGCTATGAATGTGTATTCAAATTTTCAATACTATTCAAATCCAGCCTATGCGAAAGACGACTACCGCTCGGCTGTTCACTACCTTTTACAACATCGAGATAAATCAGCAAAATCTGTATTGTTCTTTGGACAGCCTAGATTACTCCAATATTATGGAGATTCATCGACTTTATATGCATCAGAATATATTCTCAGAACTATGAATGGTAAAAATATTGCAGAAAAAGTTAGTACAATAACCAAAAATGCAGATTCAGTTTTTGTGATAACTAATCGCGAATTTTATTGGGGACTAAAAGATGTTTTTAAAAGAGAAATGAGTGATTTATATAAGTTGGAAGAAGAGGCTGATTGGCCTTATATGAAAATATATCGATTTACAAGGAAGGAATAGAATAAAGCACCATAGTATATGTCTTGTAAACATACAGCCTCATCAGATCGACTTGATCCATTTTTGTAAATGGCGCGATCGCTCTGGTAAGTAGGATGTGGCGAAAGCACAGATCAATTAAGAGATAGGGAGAGGGAAAGCAGGGGACGAATACAGCAATGGCTCTGTCCCATACCTAAAAAGTTGGGTGAAGCTTGATACCGATGTTTCGCTTTGCTACTCGTCTTGGTGTTTTAAAAGTATTTTTGGTAACATCAAAACCTTTCCTACATTCGCGCAGCGGCATGATGTGCGGGAATCGGGGTTTCAAAGCCTCTGTCCCTATGGAAAAGAGGAATGGAAGCGGGGTTTATAGTATAGACTTTTCAAACATCCGCTTAGGGCAGATTTGTTAATTGCATACTTGCCTTATTTAGCAGCGCTTTTTTTAGAACTGACGTAGATTGAAGATGCTAAGGGTGCGAAAGCTTTAATCCGAAAATATACAGATCCAAGATTGATTCTTCCCATACCATAAGCAACTATTTATTTTGATCAGCCAGACAATTACTAGCAGCTATTATATATTTTGTAAATTGGACAGGATGCTTAACATACAATAATAGTGCGATATATTTGTAGTTCCAAATTTTAATAAACTACGAAAGCTTAAAAATATCACAAAGCCGACTTTTGCAACACAACCGTATTTGATGGCTAAATCAATTGTTTCAACAAAACGCCTCAGCAGACAGTTAATCCGCTGGTTGCTTCAAGAAGACCGACGAGAGAAGGAAAGACCTCACCGCAAGCAAGAAATACATCGCCAGCACCCTTGGTGGCAAGTGATGTGCTTGACTGGTGTAGATTATTTCTCGACTCTTGGCTATCAACCTGGGATTGCAGCACTGGCAGCTGGCGCTCTTTCTCCTGTGGCTACCCTGGTTCTGGTTTTGCTGACGCTCTTTGGAGCATTGCCAATCTATCGGCGCATTGCTGCCGAAAGCCCTCATGGTGAAGGGTCGATCGCAATGTTAGAGCGTTTGCTCCCCTGGTGGCAAGGCAAATTACTTGTGCTGTGCCTACTCGGCTTTGTCGCAACCGACTTTATTATTACCATTACCTTGTCGGCTGCTGATGCTACAGCCCATATTATCGAAAATCCGCTGGCTCCAAATTGGCTTCACAATCAGACGATCACAATCACCCTGATATTAGTTGCATTACTAGGTGCAGTTTTCCTCAAAGGTTTCCGAGAAGCAATTGGTATTGCAGTAGTTTTGGTGGGAGTTTATTTGGTTTTAAACTTTATTGTCGTTAGCGTTGGTCTATATCAGATCCTAACTCACCCTGAAGCGATCGCTAACTGGCAGACTGCACTTTTCGCCAGCCATTCCAACCCTTTGATCCTAATTGGTATCGCTCTTTTGATATTCCCCAAGCTAGCACTGGGATTGTCAGGCTTTGAGACTGGCGTGACCGTTATGGGCCTGGTAAAAGGGAGCAGCACTGACACTCAAGAGCATTCCAAAGGGCGGCTTCGGAATACACGCAAGCTGCTCACCACTGCTGCTGTGATTATGAGCTTCTTTTTGCTCACCACCAGCTTTATAACTACTCTTCTGATTCCCGCCGCACAATTTGCATCTGGGGGCAAAGCCAACGGACGCGCCCTTGCTTATTTAGCACATCAGCATTTAGGTAATGGCTTTGGCACAATTTACGATCTAAGTACTATTTCCATTTTGTGGTTTGCAGGTGCATCTGCAATGGCAGGGCTGCTGAATATTGTGCCTCGCTACCTACCACGCTATGGCATGGCACCCAATTGGGCCCGAGTAACGCGACCTTTAGTGTTAGTCTACACAGCGATCGCTTTTGTGGTCACAATTATCTTCCGGGCAAATGTAGAAGCCCAAGGTGGGGCTTACGCAACTGGTGTGCTTGTATTGATTACCTCAGCTGCCTTTGCCGTCACTCTATCAGCCCACCGTCACAGAGAGAAGCGGGCAAGAGTCGTGTTTGCAATCATCACACTGTTGTTTATATATACTACTGTTGTCAATATCATCGAAAGACCAGAAGGGATTAGGATAGCTGGGTTTTTCATCGGCGCGATCATTTTTACCTCGCTGGTTTCTCGTGTTTGGCGTTCAACGGAACTGCGAACAGAGCGGATCGAAGTTGACGAACTTGCTGGCCAATTCCTTGCCGAAGAAAGCCAGGGAGCAATCCGACTGATTGCAAATCGGTTGAATAAGGGCGATGTCCTAGAGTATTTTATGAAAGAGAAAGAGGTACGGGAGGACAACCATATTCCATCCAACGATCCAATTCTGTTTCTAGAAATTAAGGTATCCGATGCTTCGGAATTTGCGGATGTCATCAAAGTAAAAGGGGTGCAAGTTGGTGATTACCACATCCTCCGGGCTGAAAGTGCAGCAGTACCTAATGCGATCGCGGCTTTACTGCTTTATATTCGTGACCAAACAGGTAAGATTCCCCATGCCTACTTCGGTTGGGTTGAGGGCAACCCCATACAATACTTACTGCGTTTTATTTTGTTTGGGGAGGGTGATATTGCTGTGGTCACCCGTGAAGTACTCCGTCGGGCTGAAAAGAATCCCCACAGGCGTCCTGGCGTTCATGTCGGGGGGTAATTATCATGGCTGATTGAAGAGAGCATTGACTCAATGACATATATCTTTGCAAAAACCCTTACCTTTGAAGATTTTCTCTCTCAATACCGAGATAATCCCCGCTATGAGCTGGCAGATGGAGAACTAATTGACATGTAACCCACTGGCCCGCACGAAACGGTGAGTGGTATTGCAACCCAAATTGGTATCTACCTTGTTGCAGAACAACTCCCCTGGTTTATTCCTCGCACTTGTTTAATTTACCCCTTTGCAGATGCAGCTACAGCTCGTCGTCCTGATGTCGTAGTTCTGGATGAAACTGTTCTCAACCGTGAACCCCTTTGGGAACGAGAACCTGTAATTACACTGGGGCGATCCATTAAACTGGTGGTTGAAGTTGTTAGCACCAACTGGGAAACTGACTATGCTCGCAAGGTTGAGGAATATGCCCTCTTAGGCATTCCTGAATATTGGATTGTGGATTACCGAGGATTAGGCGGTGTGGCATTTATTGGTAAACCCAAACAACCTACCTTTACTGTTTGTCAACTGGTTGAAGACATTTATACTCAACAAAAATATCGGCTGAACCAATCAATTAATTCACTGCTTTTGCCTAGTCTCCAACTTCGTTTAGATGATATTTTGCCTCGTTAAGTGTAGGTGCAGAAGAATAGTGAGAAGCGACGCCGATAGCGAGTCTTCTCCCAAGGGGAGACGCCAAGGGTGATAGCGACGCCGATAGCGAGTCATCGAGCGTCACGAGCGTCATAGGCCGTCGTAGAGATCGCCTAATTTAAAACCATTTGAAGAAATGCGATCGCCTTAAGGAGGTCATTTTTATCGCCGATTAACTAGGGTAGCGCTAGCTTGGTCAACAGGCATCAGCACAACTTCATTAATATTGACATGGGGCGATCGCGTCACGCAGAAAAATATCACATCAGCTACATCATCTGCTGTCAGGGGTGTAACTCCCTGGTAGACTTTGTTGGCGCGTTCAGTATCTCCGTGAAAGCGCACCTCGCTAAATTCCGTTTCTACCATCCCAGGATCAACGGAAGTTACACGGACTCGCGTTCCCAACAGGTCTTGTTTTAAACCTTCAGAAATTGCTCTCACCGCTGCTTTGGTAGCACAGTAGACATTACCTCCGGGATAGGTTTGATGTCCGGCGATGGAACCTAAATTTACCACATGACCGCGATCGCGACTCACCATTCCGGGAACGACATAACGGGAAAGGTAAAGTAAACCCTTAACGTTAGTATCAATCATGTCTTCCCAGTCTTGAAAGCTGCCTTCGTGCAACTTGTCTAAACCACGACTTAGACCAGCATTGTTAATGAGAATGTCAATGTCAGACCAGGCAGAAGGGAGAGTATAAATGGCAGATTCGACAGCGGTGCGATCGCGCACATTTAGCTGTAACAAATGGATTTCAGTACTAGAATCTTTACTGAGAGTATCTGCTAACTGCTGCAAACGTTCTAACCGTCGTGCCGCTAAGATTAATTTTGCACCAGCACTAGCAAAGATTTTGGCACAAGCAGTACCAATACCACTACTTGCACCAGTGATCAAAATGATTTGATTTTGTAGAGAAGTCATTAGGATAGTTAGGAGTGAGGAGTTAACAGTTATGAATTATGAATTAGCAGAAGTTTCATCGTTCATAATTTATCATCAGTCGTTGACACTCCCCATGCCTAAAGGCAGGGGATTCCAGCGTCACTGACGCTCCTTGCTTTTACTGGACTTGCGTCCAACAGAAGTAGAGGGAACATCTCGACTGGCGTTACTTTGGGGTTGCCCACCCCTAGCGTTTACACGACTTAAAATTACTTTGGCTGCATTCACATCACGTTGTTCAACGTGACCGCAATGAGAACAAGAATGAGTTCTGGTGCTAAGTGACTTATGAACTCTAGCGCCACAATTACTGCATTCTTGGCTTGTGAAATAAGGCGGAACAGCGATTATTTCCCGTCCAAATTTCTCTCCAAAGTATTCGAGCCACTGGCGGAAGTTGTACCAAGAAGCATCTGTTATGCTTTTGGCTAGTTTGTGGTTTCTTACCAAGCCGCTAATATTTAAATCTTCCAAGACTACCTTAGCGTTAGCCAGGGTTAAGTTACGAGCCAGTCTCTTGGCGTGTTCATCCCTTTGTCTTGTTACTTTTAAATGTTTACGAGCATAAACACCACGCGCCTTCCTTCTACGAGATGACCCTTTTTTCTTTTTATAAATATTACGCCCAAGCCGTTTGATATCTTTTTCAGCTTTACGCAAATATCGCGGGTTTTCCTCATGCTTACCGTTACTATCAGAGTAGAAGTACTCTAACCCTACATCAATCCCGATAATATAAGTAGTTAACGGTGCTTCCTGCTTATTATCAACTTTCACGTGAAGCTCGCCACGGGGATACTCCCCGGTGGCAGACTTCACACAGAACTGCACATAATATCCATCTGCACGACGAACAATCCTGACTCTTTTGATTAATTCAACAGGATAAATATGAATATCCCATTTACCCAATAATTTGAGTTCGCCAATACCTTTCTTATCAGTGAATGTTATTCGTCGTTTTGTTGGATGCAGCTTCCAAGACTGTTGTTTATATTCAACAGAGCGACTATGTTTTTTAAACCTTGGATAGCCTTTCAACCCTTGTTTTTTGGCTTTGCAGTTAGCGAAAAATCTGTTGATAGCACGTTCTACATTTTCGACCGATGCTTGACAAGCATGACTGCTTAAGTTTTTTACAAATTCATATTCCGCTCTTAATTGAGTGTTGTACTGGTACAGTTCTTTTTTGCCAACACCACGATTATCCATCCAATATCTAAGTACTTTGTTTCTGACAAACTGACTTGTACGGATAGCTTCATCTATAGCTTTTGCTTGCGTTTTTTTGACAACTGCTTTGTATTCCATTACTAACACTCTCAAACCACCTCCTTGATATATAGCTTTAATTGAAATACTATATAGCCATAAGCTATATAATGTCAACAAAGTTAGATGCAAGAGTTTAAATCAAACAACAATGTTGTTTATTCGTGTAAATATCATGTTATTTTTTGCCCTAAGTACAGAAGACCAGTACTTGTGAAAACAATCGCTTCTCGACTGAAAGAGTTACTTGCTCAAATAGCAATTGACATTAAAGTTGAAATCATAGAGATGGAAATAATGCCAGACCATGTGCATTTATTGGTAGAAGTTGACCCGCAATTTGGAATACACCGTGTTGTGAAGAGATTTAAAGGTGCGACTTCTAGGTATTTGCGATTAGAATTTCCAGAGTTGAAAAGTAGATTACCTACTTTGTGGACTAATTCTTACTTTGTTTCGACGGTGGGAGGCGCACCACTAGAGGCAGTTAAGATGTACATCCAAAATCAAAAAGAAACTTGACGGCGATTAAAATCGCCAACGGCTAACCCCCATAAATGAATTTAGGGGCTAGCCCGCCGTTGATACTTTGGTCTATAACTTCTAACTCCTGTACAGACGCGATTAATCGCGTCTCTACTTCTTCACCACTTGCAGGCGCTGAGTCACCATTGTCATCCCACTACCCCGCAGAATGACAGCAGAAACCCATTGGCTACCAGGGATAGATGGTGCTTGTCCCGTTTTAAACAGTCCGCCAGATGTCAGTAATTCCAAATCCACGGGTGTGGGGTTGAGAAATTTCTCTGGTTGGATAGATTCTTCTAGGGCCGTTCCTAGTAGAAAATCATCACCAAGTGGTTCTTGGATGATCGCATCAAAATTATACTTCTGACCAACTAGTACCTGCTGTGGTAATTTAATATCAATTTGGGGCGGCTTGCTGCCAGAGGTAAGTAGGGTGCGTTCTGCCAAAATGTCTTGGCGGACGATTTTTCCACCTACAATGCGCTGACGCGATTTAATCGTGGCATTGAGAGCCAAATTATTGCTGTTACCGGAGGGTAAGCCAGTTATTTTCGTTTCTGTTTCAGCAATAATCCCATTGCCTTCAGATTTTGAAGATAGCAGTTTCGTGCTGTATTGTAATTTAGGATATCGTTGCCAAAGTGAAATCAAAGATTTTTCCAAAGTTTGGCGGTTTAATCCATCCCCATGAGTGAAATTGGGGCTGTAGTATTGCAACACCCCTTTGACATCGCCCCGGCTGGCGGCTGCATCAACTTGTGTCAACAGGTTTTTCAGATCAGCTGGTGCATTTTGGGCTGTAGTTTGGACTAATTGCTGTGGTGTCGTCGCTTGAGTGCGTTCCCAACCACTTGTTAAACCAAGGGTTAGCAGGAAGGAAACCAGCCAGATATTTGCTGGAAATCTGAGTTGGCTTCTCACTAAGGTGGTAATAATGTTAGTCATTGGTAAGAGTTTACTGATTTGATGAGAGAAAGTAGGGAAATTGTTTTATCTTAGTTAAGCTAGACGCTAAACGGTAGAGGTTTGATGGCAAACGCACCGACACGATTATTAATAGCTGCCAGTGGGACTGGTGGACACTTGTTTCCAGCGATCGCACTGGCAGAAAAACTTCCAGATTATCAAATAGAATGGCTGGGAGTCCCCAATCGGCTAGAAACTCAACTTGTCCCCAAACAGTATCCCTTGAATACTATTGCAGTTGAAGGGTTTCAGCAAGGGTTTGGATTCTCCTCGGTTCGCACCTTGGGTAAACTCGCCCTTTCGATTCTGGAAGTTAGACGAATTCTTAAACAGGGAAATTTTCAAGGGGTGTTTACCACAGGAGGTTACATTGCCGGGCCAGCAGTCATTGCGGCGCGTTCCCTCAGTTTACCCGTGGTTTTCCACGAATCTAACGCAATACCTGGTAAAGTAACTCGCTTTTTTGGCCCTTGGTGTAGTGCGGTAGCCTTGGGATTTGAAGTAGCTGCTAAATATTTACCCCGTGCAAAAAATGTCTGTGTTGGCACTCCTGTAAGGGCGCAATTCCTCGATGGGGCAATTCATGCACCCCTGGATTTACCCATTCCTGATGGTGTTCCTTTAATTGTCGTCTTTGGTGGTAGCCAAGGTGCAGTTGCGGTTAATAAGTTGGTGCGCGAATCTGCAAATGCTTGGTTTGATGCTGGTGTCTATGTAGTACACTTAACTGGCGATCGCGATCCAGAAGCAGATAGTCTCAAACATCCACAGTACATAGCCTTACCTTTTTACAACAATATGGCGGCGTTGTTGCAACGAGCAACTCTTGCTATTAGTCGTTCTGGCGCAGGTAGCTTGACAGAATTGGCAGTGTGTGGAACGCCAGCGATTTTGATTCCTTACCCCTTTGCCGCAGAAGACCATCAATCTTACAATGCAAACGTATTTACTTCATCTGGTGCAGCGTTAACACTGAAGCAATCAGAATTGACAGCACAAGTATTGCAAAGTAATGTATTAAATTTGTTGCAGTCACCGCAAGAGTTAGCAAAGATGAAGGAAAAAGCTCATGCGATCGCAGTTCCCGATAGTGCCGAAAAGTTGGCGCATTTAGTGCGTGAGGTGATAGAAACATAACATTGATTATTTAGCATTAGAAATTGATTTTCCCAGCTATGAAGATCCTATTCAACCAAAAATTTCGCTTTCCAGTAGGTTGTGGTGTTTTATTACTTGTCAGTTTAGCCAGTAGCCATCTATATACTCAGTTAAAAACTAAACAGCTAGTTCAACAAAATCAGTCTTTTACTCTGCAAAAAAATTTTGCCCCACTTCAATCACAAATTTACCTCACCTCAAAATTTAAAAATGCTTTTGTCGCTCAAGAAACATCTAGTGAAATTATCGACAAGCAAAACGCTTTTTCCTTTCAGCAGAATTTAATATCAGCATCTGCACCCTATCCAGTTGTCGATGAGTTCAAAAAATACAAATTTAGGATTAATGGTAGCCAGGTTGTTACTACAGCAAAACTACCAAGTAGTAAGGTTAATTTCGCTCAAGGAGATTTATTAACCGTTCTTGTTAATACTAGAAAATATTTTCAAGACTACTCTTCAGAAGACCCAGATATTCTGCGTACAGGAATACTTGCCACTCAAGGGGTTACTGTACAAGATGTTCTCAAAACTTTAGATTTTATGATTGTTGTCTTAAAGGAGGATATTGCTAATAATCGAGCTACTCGTTTACAAGACCCTAAATTTATCAATACTAATTTTCGAGTCATTAAATGGTCTGCCTACAACCCAAATAATAAACAGCAAAAACAGTTACGAATTACCGAATATGCTGTCTTTACTCACTCAGGTTCTCGTAAGAAAACCTCTACTTTTAATACACCCATTTATAGCTTAAAAGAAAACTCTAATAACGATAAGTTTTACACTAGATACACAAAACAAGATGTTTTATCCGGCATTTATGAACTAGGGGGTAGAGAATTTGGAAAAGTTACAAATCTCGCTTATTTGACCAGAAATGGCTTAGAAGAAGCAATTATGGAAGGAACAATCCTGATTAATTTTACAGATGGTTATAAGGCATTTTTTAATGTAGATAGAAATAATGGCATGTCTTATATTCGCGGATTGAAGGCAACAGCACAAAAGCGTTATTGGTATTTTAGAGAAGTTGATGCTATTAAAGGCTATGGATACAAAATAGATGCAAAAATTTCTATTAAACCTGGAGTCACTTTTGCTGGAGATGTTTTGAATATCGGTTTAGGTAAAGTGATTGTGATTGAGCATACTATAAATGGTCGCAAACACCTGCAAATGGGAGTCATTGCCGATACAGGCGGAGCATTTTTACCCAATCTTTATCAACTCGATTTTTTGGCTGGTATATTTAAGAATAAAAAAGAATTTGGGCAACATATTACGCAATTGCCGGAGTATGCTACAGCATATTTTTTAGTAAAGAAGTAATGCATTGACTTGATGTCAAAAATCTATGCACGGGTCAACAATTCTAAATTGTGACCATTAGAGTCATAGAAATAGAACCCACGACCCTTATTCCAGTGATTAATTTGTCCTTTATTTTGATGCATGGGGTCGCTACTGTATTCAATACCTGCCTCTTTCACGCGGGCAAAAATTGTATCAAATTCTTCATCACTCACATGGAACGCATAATGATGCTGCTCGAACGCTTCAGCATCGGCAAAGTCGAGCGTCAGTGCATCATTTATATGCACAGCAGCAAAGCGACCAACGGGAACATCGACCTCTAAACCAAAAATTTTTGCAAAGAACCTTGCCGATGCTTCCTTGTCATGTGCAGGCACTATGGTGTGATTTAGAGTAATTGTCATCTCACACGCCCTCCTAATTTAGGTAGTAATCCATATCAACTCTCTATTCAGAGTCGATAACAACAATGCTTCTTTCTATTTTATCTTTTCAGCGCTGACACCAGCATAAATTTATATAATAAAAACTAATAGGTTTTATCAGCTTTACAAAAGCAAGATAGTTAATTAAAAATTGTAAAGCAGTGTAAAGTAGTTACACAGGCAAAAACAAAACCGTCTGATTCATAA